>JADKDN010000005.1 GCA_016718345.1 Flavobacterium sp.
ATAGGAGGGAAGTGTCTTTTACTTCTTTTTCAACACCTTGTACTCTTCATAGCACTGGCTGATGGCATCCATGATTTGCAAATCGTTAGCTGATTTTACAAAAGCTTCGGAGTAGTTGCATCGTTCCATGATTTCGGCTAGTTCTTTTTTATCAATGCCAAGTAGCACCGAAATCATCTCGCGGTCGTATTTGGACTCGAGCATTTCCCGAACTGAATTGTCTTTTTTGATTTCTTTGAGACGCTTGAGTTCTCGGGGTTTTTTACCAAAAAAGTTGTAGAGCATATCTGCTGGATTAAAGATAGAACCCATCACTCTGCCAAAAGCATTCGGCGAATATTCGCCCGCTTCATATCCTTGTTGTAATCCTGAAATACTGTATCGGTAGTTTTCGCGCATGGGGATGAGTTTGGAATCGATCTCTAAATAGCCTGTTAAATTATAGGGCATGATAATGACTTCTTCGAGCGCAATGGCTTTTTCGGTCAATTGGATTTTGGTAGTTTTGTTTTTTATCCAGTCGTTGGTGACTCTAACTTTCAAGGATTGAAACCCAATGAAGGAAATGTGTAGGGTATCGTTGACACTGGCTTCAATTTCAAAGTAGCCTTTGGTATTGGTAGTGGTTCCAATGGCTTTGTTCAAATTAATGACATTCACATTGGCAATAGGAAGTAAGGTATTGTCGTTTTGGATGGTTCCTGAAACCTTTTGAATAGTAGTCGTTTCTTGTGAGAAAGAGGCAATGGATGTACATAAAAGAAAAAAGACTACTAAATATCTCATAGGGTGTTTTGAAAGTTTAAAAGTAATAAAACACGTTAAGATATGGAGTAGTCTTTTGTATAATTATAAGAAAATTAACAAAAAGTGTTAGTTTTTTCTTGGTCTTCTTTCTCTTGGTCTGTCAGAAGAACCCCTCTGAACGTCTTGGAGCTCTACTCGAAAATCACCTGTTCTTGGTGCTCTTTCTGAGAATCCTCCTTCGCGTCTTGGTGCTGATGAACCTCCTGGATTCACTTCTTCCTCAACCACCTTCTCTCGGTGCTGAACTTCTCGCTTCCCAAAGCTCCCGTTCTTGGTGCTGAACTTCACCTCCCTCGACCACCGCCGCCAGAACTTCTTTCTCCTCTAAAACCTCCGGAACTTCTTCCGTTATGGTCACGTCTTCCGCCACCATCGTTTTTAGAGATTTCTACGTTGATACGTCTTCCTTCAAGGGTTACATTGTTTAAGGTATCCATTACCTTATCCGTAAATTCAGGATTGGTGTTGAAGAAAGAGAATCCTTCTTTAACATCCACCTTAAATACGTCATCACGACCTAAGTCTAACGTTTCTTTTAGGTAATCTTTTAGGGTCATCCAATCGAAATTGTCTCTAGCGCCAATGTTTACAAAGTAACGCACCGCTCCACCATTATTGCTTTCTCTTGGTTCTCTGTCATCACGTCTCTCTGAACCTGAAGATTGAGAAGATAAATCGCGCGTTTTTTTGTAGTAGTTGATGAATCGGTTGAATTCAACAGAAACCATTTTTTTGATTAGTTCTTCTTTTGACAAACCTTCCAATACATTGTTGATGGCTGGAAGGTAGTTGTCAATTTCGTGATCTACCTCAGTATCTTTGATTTTGTTGGCTAAGTGCAACAATTGGATTTCGCAGATTTCAATTCCTGAAGGAATGGTTTTCTCTTCAAATTTTTGTTTGATGATTCTTTCAATAGAAGAAATCTTACGTAATTCACTTTTAGTTACAATAACTATAGATGTTCCTAATTTACCAGCACGACCTGTACGGCCTGAACGGTGATTGTAGGTTTCAATCTCATCCGGTAACTGATAGTTTACTACGTGAGTAACATTATCAACATCAATTCCACGAGCAGCCACATCGGTTGCTACAAGCATTTGGATTTGTCTACCTCTAAAAGATTTCATTACAGAATCTCTTTGTGCTTGTGACAAATCGCCGTGTAGCGCAGCAGCATTATAGCCGTCTTCAATTAATTTTTCGGCTACTTGTTGTGTGTCTCTTTTGGTTCGACAAAAAACAACAGAGAAAATGTCTGGGTTAGCATCAGCTAAACGTTTTAAGCTTCGTAACAGTCACGAGCATTAACCAAGTAAAATTCGTGAGATACCGTTGCTGAACCTGAATTTTTGGTTCCAACAGTAATTTCTAATGGATTGTGCATGAATTGTTTTGCAATTCGAGCTACCTCTGCAGGCATGGTTGCTGAAAACAACCAAGTGCTTTTTCGTCTGGTGTAGTCGATAGGAGGGTTACGATGTCTTCGTAAAATCCCATGTTTAACATTTCATCTGCTTCGTCTAAGATGCAATAATTGATTTGGGTAATATTAACCAAACCTCTATTAATCATGTCTTGCATTCTTCCTGGAGTAGCTACGATAATTTGAGCTCCTCTTTTAATTTTCTAGCTTGTTCTGTAATACTGCACCACCATAAACAGCTACTACATTGATGCCTTTTTCGTACTTAGAGTACAATTTAATTTCGTTGGTAATTTGTAAGCAAAGCTCACGTGTAGGTGATAAAATTAACGCCTGTGTATTTCTGTTGTCAGCATCAATTTTTTGAATCACTGGAAAACCAAAAGCTGCCGTTTTCCCTGTCCCTGTCTGAGCCAACGCTACTAAATCTGTTTCTTGTTCCAATAATAGGGGAATCGCTTTTTCCTGTACTTCGGTCGGATTCTCAAATCCTAGATCGATAATCGCACGCTGTAGCGATTCACTCAATCCTAATTGTTCAAATTTATTCATATAAGTTTTTAAAATTTGGTGCAAAAGTACGGTGAATAAACGAGATACCCTAACGGAAAATAGAGATTTGTATTTTTATGATTATTTGATAATCAATAGTTACCTTTAAGAAATCGATAAGTTGCCTGACAGCCTTGCCACGATGGCTAATAGCACCCTTTTGTTCTACAGAAAGTTGTGCAAAAGTAACCGAAAATCCCTCAGGTTTGAAGATGGGATCGTAGCCAAAACCTTTGATTCCTTGCTTGTCTAAAGTATTCTAGTCCAGTATCGTCAGCAAAACAATCGTAGCCATATTTTTCAGTTACGTAGTTTGCTTTTAGAATGGCATTGCCTTCAATAGTGTTTGCAGTTTCTGGAATTTCTTCTTCACAACCAATATCGGACAGACTTAAAATTTGGATTCTATCTGGAAGTAGCTGCTGAATTTCCTTGATTTTGTTGGGATTATTGGATGCGAAAACAAGTTGCATATTTTTTAAGATTAATTGATTTTTTGTAAAACTATTGCAAAAAAATAGAAATAAAACCAAAGTTGTCTTATTTTCGTACATTCCATACCAAATCGTAAAATAAAACGGAATGAAACAAAATAGTACCTCTATTCATTTTATTAAAACTCTTGGCATTCAGTTATGCCTATTTTTTATGTTTTTCATTTACGCTTCATTCGCAATATGTACTCAAAGGAAATGACGTTAGTCCTTTTTCTATTCATTCTCAAGCAACCTATGTTGACGTTGGTTCAAAGAATTAACTCTTTAGGAGGTAAGAAGTTCTAAATCCTTGACATTTATTCCTGTTCAGCAGGCGAATGCCGATTTTGGATTTACAAAGAATCATTTTTGGATAAAGTTTCAACTGAAGAATGATAGCGATGCGGAAGTTCTTTATTTTTTGGAAACAGCACGACCAATTACAGATTTTGCGAACTCTATTGCATCACCTCAGATGGTGCTGTTACCAAATACAAGAGTGGAGACGCTATTCCCTATAAGGAACGAAGCTTCAATCACAGGAAAACTATTTTCAAAATAAAACTGGAACCAAAAGAGCTACAACAATTTTATTTGCATGTAAAAAGTGACGGTGAGTTACTTTCTATGCCGTTAAATTTACACACTACTGAAGATTTAATTGCTCTGACTTCATTTGAACAAATTGTATTTGGGTTTTTCTACGGAATATTAATAATTGCAGCCATTTTGTATTTCTTTTCTTCTTTTGCCATGAGAGAAAGAACGTTTTTGTATTACAGTTTGTATGTAGTCTTCATAGGTTTGTTGCAGTTTTCAGTTGATGGTTATTTCTTTCAATTTATAACTCCAAATTCTGGTTGGCTCTCGCTACATTCAGTAATACTATTTGCTACAATTGCAAATTTTTTATTAGGAAGATATGCTCAGGTATTTTTGAAAATTAAAGAATACAGCTCATTCATCAATAGTTCCTTTTTAGTTTTGTATGTCTTAGATTTTTTACTGCTGTTGTCTTTATTTTTTATTCCAAGTGCACTAGAAATTTCTTATCCCATAGCTAATGGACTAGGTTTAATATTATTGATTTTGATTATTTCTTCTTGTAATAGCGGTATATGTAAAGACGAAAAGAGTAGATTATTTCTTTGCCATTGGTATTTTCTTTTTGATTAGCGGATTTGTGATTTTTATCCTAAAAAACTTCAGCATTTTACCATTGACATTTTGGACAGGAAATAGCTCCAAATTGGGTACAGGACTCGAGGTTATCTTCCTTTCACTTTCGATGGCTAATTTAATTCGTAGTTTAAAAAACGAGCGAGAAGAGTTGCAAACCTTAGCACTTCAACGTTCGGAGGAGATGAATGAATTAAAGTCTTACTTTTTATCTAATATAGGTCACGAATTACGCACTCCATTGAATGCTATATTAAACACGGCTAAAACTATGGCTAATGAAAGCGATGACAAACAAGTTCAAAGCGGAAGCCAAATTATAAAATATTCAACCTACAGCTTATTGAGTTCCATCAATGATATTTTAGATTTCTCAAAAATTGAAAAAAATGAAATAGTGCTGGAGGCTACCGATTTTGATTTGGTGAAAACTGTGGAACACATCGCCAATAATTTTAAACGAGAAGCCAAAGATAAAGGGCTCGACTTTACTTTTCAAAAGGGAGAGGATTTACCAGAGATGGTTAAAGGGGATGTCATACGATTAAGTCAAATTCTTCATAATGTATTGAGTAATGCACTTAAATTTACGAATGAAGGTTTTGTGAAATTTAAATTAGAAGCCAAAAAAGATAAGGGAAACAAAGTGCTGATGACTTTTACTATTAGTGATACTGGCGTTGGAATTTCAAAAGAGAAAATTAATAGTATTTACGATTCCTTTTCTCAAGAAGGAATAAGTAATAAGCGGAAATTTGGAGGACTTGGTCTTGGTCTGTTTATTGTCAATCATTTGGTTGAATTGAAAAAAGGTAAGATTAAAATTGACAGCACTACGGGTTTAGGAACAGTTTGCGAAATCCAATTACCATATGAAGTTATTGAGGTGGTTAAACCAACGGCAGTTGAGGCTAATGTACTGGAATATGATTTAAAAGGAACAGCAATTCTTGTTGTTGAAGACAATGCAATGAACCAAATGGTTATTAAAATGATTACAAAAAGGTGGCTGAATACGAAGGTTGATTTTGCTAACAATGGTCAAGAAGGCGTTCAGAAACTAATCGACAATCATTATGATATTATTTTGATGGACTTGCAAATGCCTATTATGGATGGTTATGAGGCTACTATTGCCATTAGAAATGGAGAAGCTGGTGAGACTAAGAAAAATATTCCGATTATAGCTGTTACCGCAGATGTTATGGAAAGTACTAAGGAAAGGGTTTTTGAAATAGGAATGAATCATTATTTATCGAAGCCAATAGAAAAAGACAGTTTGTTCAAAAACATTATTACTTTGGTTTCGGTATGATTTTAATGGTTAAACAAATGAAAATATCTTATGATAACTTTTCTAAAATTAAAAACAGATTTTAATTCAGCACAATTTTTTTTACAATTGATTGACCGTTTGATGTCAATTTTAAAGTAAAATCCTGAATTCAAATTTTTAATCGTATATGTGTTGTTTTCCATATAAGGCTTTTTAACTTGCTCTATTAATTGCCCATTAATTGTTACCAAACTTATTTCATCTAAAGGTAATTCGGTTTGAATATTTATTTTAGAATCCTTTGATGGATTTGGAAAAACCGTTATTGCATTTACTAATTCAAAAGAATTTGTTCCTGGCGCTGATCCCCATATTTTTGTTACATAAGTATTGTTATCAATGTATGGATTTCTGTTTTTTTGACGTGCATAAATGGCATTATTTCTTGCTATTTCTCTTGTACTTACAGGATCTTGAGCATTCCAAGTTAGCAGTATATTTTTAAACGTATCTGTAAAAACTTGGGTTGATGTTCCGTCAAACATGGTATAGGTATAACGATTTGATTTTATTTCATCTTCATACCTTGTAGCGAAATACAAAAGACATCTTGCAATATCTCCTTTAAATTCATCTATTGGTTCAAAAACTATTCCGGTGTATCCTGTAGAATATCCTGAATTTAAATTAGAACCTTTTAGAGCCATTAGTAGAAGTATAGTTAGCAACATCAACTCGACCAAAGGGTAAATCACCTCTTTGACCATTTACGTGTTTATCGGAAGGTAAAACAAATGTGCATCTGAGTACATTGGGTGTAGCTGATGCGAGAGACAGATTGTGGAATTAAATGTTCTCTATTATATCTTTCGCATTCATTATTTCCAAACGTACCATCATCTTGATTGGAACCATAAGTAAACTCACATTCAAAACCAGTTGGATTTTCTGTGTAAACATCTAACATAGTCCCATCGTTTTCGTAGTAGAAATCTTTATCTGATGTAGTGTAGGTTATATACAAGCCAGAATACGTTTTATCTATGTAATTAGCAGTGATAATATCATGTAATTGTGTTTTTAGAGTATAACCAGTTCCAGTTGCTGAGTTATAATATCCCGCGGGCGGTTGAGCAAAACCTATAGAAACTAGAAGAAGAAATAAAATAGATAATTTTTTTTTCATGTGATGGGGTACTAAATATTTTTTGTTTAATAAAATTGATGGGCAACAAAGCTAAATCTAATTAGTTTATAAAAATCATTTTTAGCCACATAATTTGTTAAATATTTAAATTTTAACACATTTATTGATTAAATTAACAAAATTTGAAAAGTAGATACTTTCGGGATAGAAGCGAATTATTGAATTACGAATAAATTTTAGTGTAGAGATGTTTGTACTTTTCCATAACGATTTTCCGTCTTAATTTTAAAGTAGGTGTAAGATGACCACTCTCTACTATCAAACATCTGGTGTAAGTTCAAAACGTTTTATTTGTTCCCAATTCCCAAATTTTGAATTTAAGTGGTCAATTTCTTCTTGAACACGCTCTATTACTTTTGGATTGGTTATTATCTCTTGGTTGGTTTCTCCAACTTTTATTCCATGAATTTTTTCCCATTCTTTGATAAAATCAAAATTGGGTTGGATAAAGGCAGCTGGCATTTTTTCACCATCACCAATAACCATAATTTGTTCTATAAAACGAGATTGTTTCATGGCATTTTCAATCAACTGTGGAGCTATATATTTCCCGCCAGAAGTTTTGAACATTTCTTTTTTTACGATCCGTTATTTTGAGAAATCCTCCGTCATCAATATTACCAATATCTCCAGTGTGAAAAAAGCCATCAGTTATAACCTCATTTGTCAACTTTTCATCTTTATAATATCCCATCATGACATTAGGACCTTTGCAGAGAATTTCTCCATCATCTGCAATTTTTACTTCAACATTATCAATAGGTTTTCCAACAGTTCCTATTTTGAATCCCTTGTTTCTCATGTCATTTACAGAAATTACGGGAGAGGTTTCAGTTAGACCATAGCCTTCCATTACTGGAATTTGGGCTGCTGCAAAGACTCTTGCTAATCTTGGTTGTAAGGCTGCACTTCCTGATACCATCAAATCTAAATTACCACCAAGACCTTCTTTCCATTTACTAAAAATTAATTTTCTAGCTATTTTTAATTGAAATTCATACCATATTCCATTTGCACCATAGGGCTCATATTTTAATCCTAAATTAATTGCCCAAAAAAATAAAACTTTTTTATACCACTAAGCTCAGTTCCTTTAGCATAAATTTTATCGTATACTTTTCTAAAAGTCTTGGAACAGCAGTAATAACGTTAGGTTTTACTTCTTTTATATTGTCACTTATTTTATCTATCGATTCGCCAAAATATACTGAGACACCATAGTATTGATACAAATACAAAATCATTCTTTCAAAAATATGGCAAATAGGTAAAAAACTTAAAGCACGACTATTCCCTGCTTCAAATGGAATTCTGGGTGCGCTGTCTAATACATTTGAAACAATATTTTTATGAGATAACATAACTCCTTTTGGTCTACCTGTGGTTCCAGAGGTGTATATTATGGTTGCTAAATCCTCTGATGTTACGCTATTTTTTCTTTCCTCGACGCTGTTTTGATTGCTTTTATCTTTTCCTAACTCGATTAATTCATTCCAATTTTTACAGTTAGGAATTTCATTAAAAGTATAGATCTCTTTTAGAAGAGGTGTTTTGTCACGAATTAAATTGATTTTACGCATAACCTCTATATCTGAGACAAAACAATAAATAGCCTGTGAGTGATTGAGGATGTATTCGTATTCCTCTGCTGAAATAGTAGGATAGATAGGGATATTTTGCGCACCTATTTGTAAAATACCAATATCAACAATGTTCCATTCCGTTCTATTATTACTCGAGATAACAGCAATTTTATCATTTTGTTGCACCCCCATCCTTAGTAACGCCCTAGAAATAGTATTTGCTTTTTCGATATAATCCTTCGTAGAAGTTTTTATCCAATTTCCGTTATATTTGGTTACTAAAGCATCAGGTATTGAGCTATATTTTTCAAGCTGATAATAGGGAAAATCAAATAGTCTGGTTATTTTGGTCATCGTGGTTGGTATTATTTTATTTGCAAATTAATTAATAAAACAAAGAATCACAATATTTATTTAAAATAAAAATAAATGTTTTGAAACTTGTAACTTTGCGTAAATTCATTAGCATGAAAAGTAATAAAAAATTATAATTTTTTCGATTTTAGCTGTAGTTCTATTTTTTGTAGGGAAATATGCCTATGATATGAATATCAATCACAATTTTGAAACTATTACCGAGGGTAAAGTATATAAATCGGGTGTTATTCCTCCTGATGAGATTGCCGATTATGTAAAGAAATATCATATTAAATCTATAGTTGATTTGCGTTTTCCTGGAACGGCTGATTTAGTTAATAATCCAGAGGTTCCACAAGAGTTAATAGATGAGCGTGAAGCTGTAGCTAAAATAAATGGAGTTAATTATTTTAACAATGGTTCTGATCAGGTTCCTAAACAAGAAAATCTAGATCGTTTTTTTAAGATTATGGATAACAAGGAAAATTATCCTGTTTTGATTCATTGTTATCATGGAGTAGGACGCGCTGAAATGTACTCAGCATTATACCGAATTGAATATGAAGGTTGGTCTAATGAAGATGCTAGAAAAGGAGTTAGAACCTTTATTAAATGGAGTTCTTTTGATGATGGAAAGCCTAAAGGTGAATATCTAAAAGCGTATAAATCAAGGAAACAAAAAGATTCTATAAAATAATAAATAGAAGTCACAATTCATTGAAATTTATAGTTACTACTTTATTTATCAGAAGATTCAGAAAAACTTTTTACTCGTTCCCCTTGAATATACATTTTTAAAGTATTAAGATGAATGGAGAATGGTACTTTCTTCCATCCCTCAAATGTATCGCTCTCAGAGTTTGTAGTACATTGATACCAAAGTGTATAGGCGATACTCTCAAAACCTTTAATAAATTTTGGAGTTCCATTTTCATCACATTCTATTCCCCAGACCATTTCTTTTTTAGGTTGTTCATGTAATTGATAAATACCAGTTCCATTAGCATTCAATTCAACAATAGGTTCACCGCCTTCAAAAAAATAGGTGCCTGTAATGGGGTAATCGATGTTGGGCGTTATGTAATGAATACCATCACTTGTCTCAATAGAAGTAAATGAATTTTGTGCATAAAAAACATTGACAAATAGTAGTAGTGTTAGTGATATTATATTTTGCAATTTCATAGCATGTATATTAGTTTCAAATGTAATTTTTTATGTACTAGTAACTTTTTTCGTTATAAATATAATTAAAATAAAAAATATAGCAGAACTTAATTATTTTCAATCCATTTTCTAGCATTCACAAAAGCTTCTAACCATGGAGAAACTTCGTCTTTTTGACCTCTTTCTGGATAATGTGCCCAGTTCCAAGGGAAAATTGAACGCTCAATGTGTGGCATCATCACTAAATGCCTTCCAGTTGCATCACATAGCATAGCGGTGTTAAAATCAGAACCATTTGGATTGGCTGGATACCCTTCGTAACCATATTTCGCAACAATCTTGTATTTATCTTCTGAATAAGGTAATTTGAATTTTCCTTCTCCGTGTGAAATCCAAACTCCTAAAGTCGTTCCTTCTAAAGTAGATAACATCACTGAATTATTCTTTTGAACTGTTACCGAAGTAAAACCACTTTCGTGTTTGTTCGAAGTGTTGTGATGCATTTTTCCATGTACTTCGTGCTCTGGATTTATCAATTCTAATTCCATTAATAATTGGCAGCCATTACAAATACCAACAGAAAGTGTATCTTCTCTTTTGAAGAAGTTTTTTAAAGCTGTATTTGCTTTTTCATTGTATAAAAACGCTCCAGCCCAACCTTTAGCCGAACCTAAAACATCAGAATTAGAGAATCCTCCAACAGCACCAATAAATTGAATATCTTCCAATGTTTCTCTTCCCGAAATTAAATCGGTCATGTGAACATCTTTTACATCAAATCCTGCTAAGAACATAGCATTTGCCATTTCACGTTCTGAATTACTTCCTTTTTCGCGAATAATAGCTGCTTTTGGTCTAGGTGTTGAAGCATCAATTACAGGTAGTTTTCCATTAAAATGCGATGGGAAAAGTAAATTGTAATGGTTGTTTTTGTAATTGTCAAAACGTGCTTGCGCCATTCCGTTTTTAGCTTGTTTTGAATCTAATAGGAAAGATGTTTTGTACCAAGTATCTCTTAAAGTTGCAACACTGAATGTCAAACTATCATCACCATTGATAACTGTAAAAGCATCGCCATCTATAGCTGAACCAATTTTGAAAATCTCAATATTATGTTGTGCGAAAGTTGCTTCCACTTCAGCATTCGCTTGGAAAACAACTCCGATATTTTCATTAAATAAAGCTTTAACCGTATCTTTTTCTCCTAAAGAAGTCAAGTCGATTAACGCTCCTAATTCATCATCTGCAAAACACATTTCTAATAAAGTAGTGATTAAACCACCGCTTCCAATATCGTGTCCTGCTTTAATTTTTCTGTCTTTAATTAAATCTTGTAAAACGTTGAACGCTTTTTTGAAGAATTCCGAGTTTTGAATCGTTGGAACATCATTTCCAATTTTATTCAACACCTGAGCGAATGAACTTCCCCCTAATTTAAACGAATCTTGCGATAAGTTGATGTAGTAAATATTTCCTCCGTTTCTTTGTAAAACTGGTTCTACAACTTTCGTAATGTTCGAACAATTTCCGGCTGCTGAAATAATAACCGTTCCTGGTGCAATTACTTCATCATTTGGATATTTTTGTTTCATAGAAAGCGAATCTTTTCCTGTTGGAATATTGATTCCCAATTCTATAGCAAAATCCGAACAACCTTTTACAGCTTCATATAAACGAGCGTCTTCACCTTCATTTTTACAAGCCCACATCCAGTTAGCTGATAAAGAAACCGATTTCATTCCTTCTTTTAAAGGAGCCCAAACTAAATTTGATAAAGCTTCCCCAATCGCAGTTCTTGAACCCGCAACCGGATTTACTAAAGCCGAAATAGGTGAGTGACCAATCGAAGTTGCAATTCCTTCTTTTCCTTTGAAATCCAATGCCATTACACCGACATTGTTTAAAGGCAATTGTAAAGGTCCTACACATTGTTGTTTCGCTACACGTCCGCCTACACAACGGTCCACTTTGTTGGTTAACCAATCTTTACAAGCTACGGCTTCTAATTGTAAAACTTGACTTAAATAGCTTGATATATTTTCTTTTGAATATTCTAAATCTGAATAATTGGTTGCAACGGTTTTATCCGTCATAATCGTTTTTGGCGAACTTCCGAAGAAGTCTTCCAAAGCATAATCCATTGGTTTTACACCTGTAGATTTTGATTCAAAAGTAAAACTATGGTCGTTAGTTACATCACCCACTTGATACATTGGAGAACGCTCTCTGTCGGCAATTCTTTGTAGGGTTTCGATATCTTTTTCACCAATCACCAATCCCATTCTTTCTTGCGATTCGTTTCCGATGATTTCTTTTGCAGAAAGTGTTGGGTCACCAACAGGTAATTTATCTAAATCGATTAAACCTCCAGTTTCTTCTACTAATTCAGATAGACAATTCAAATGTCCACCCGCTCCGTGATCGTGAATTGAAACAATTGGATTGTTATCACTTTCTACCAAACCACGAATAGCATTGGCAGCACGTTTTTGCATTTCTGGATTCGAACGTTGAATAGCATTTAATTCAATTCCTGAACCAAAAGCTCCAGTATCTGCTGAAGAAACCGCAGCACCACCCATTCCAATTCTATAATTTTCACCACCTAAAATAACGATTTTATCGCCAGCCGTAGGTTTCTTTTTTATCGCTTGATCTAATTTTCCGTAACCAATTCCACCCGCTTGCATAATGACTTTATCGTAACCTAATTTTCTGCTTTTGGAAGCTGAGGCACTCGAAGCTTCTTCATGTTCGAAGGTTAAGATTGAACCTGTAATTAAGGGTTGTCCAAATTTATTTCCAAAATCTGAAGCTCCGTTTGAAGCTTTAATTAAAATATCCATTGGTGTTTGGTACAACCAAGGTCTTTCGTTCATTCCATTTTCCCAAGGACGTTCTTCTGTTAAACGAGAATAAGAAGTCATGTAAACTGCAGTTCCAGCTAATGGCAACGAACCTTGTCCACCAGCTAAACGGTCACGAATTTCTCCACCTGAACCCGTTGCAGCTCCGTTGAATGGTTCTACTGTTGTTGGGAAGTTATGCGTTTCTGCTTTTAAAGAAAGTACTGAATCAAATGCTGTTTCTTGATAGAAATCAGGTTTGTCAGCGCTTTTTGGAGCAAATTGCGTTACTTTCGGACCTTTTACAAAAGCTACGTTGTCTTTATAAGCCGAAACAATATCGTTTGGATTGGTTTCAGATGTTTTCTTGATTAATTTGAACAAAGAAGTTGGTTTTTCTTCTCCGTCAATCACAAATGTGCCATTGAAAATTTTATGACGACAGTGTTCTGAATTGGCTTGTGAGAAAGCAAAAATTTCAGAATCGGTTAACTTTCTTCTTAATTTTATGGCTAGATTTTCTAGGTATTCAACTTCTTCTGGGCTTAGTGCTAAGCCTTCTGATTTATTGTAATCCTCAATATCTTCGATATCTAATATTGGTTCTGGTTGGATATTAATTGTATAAATGTCTTGATTTAATTCCGTATACTTTTGTGAAAGCATTGGGTCGAAATCATTAAAATTGGCAGCCACTTTTTCAAATTCCTCAATTACGGATAATGCCAGAAATTCCCATGTTTTGAGTAATTTCAACCGCATTTGTACTCCAAGGAGTAACCATTGCGGCACGTGATCCAACAAAAAAATCCGATAATACGGATTTTTCTATTTTAGGTACCTTGCCAAAAAGCCAGTTTAATTTTGACATGGTTTCTGTCGAAAGTTCGTTTTGCGTTTGTACAGCAAAAACAGTTGAACTTTCGTTTCCGAAGAAATGAATCATTGTTTGTAGTTGTTTTATACCGTTACGCTCTAAATTCGGAACGTCTCGGCTGTGTTGTTGTGTGGGCAAATTTAGTTTAAAAACTACAATACACAAAAACAAACCAAAAAGATTCTAAACAATTTATTCAGGGAAAGGCGCACTTTGATAGGCTCCAATATCTGGAGTTGAAGTTCGTGTGACTCCCAAAATATCTTTTGCCAAACGATAGGTTGGATTCCCCTTTTGAAAAGCGGCTGATGTTTCATCAATATTTAAACGATTGAGGTTTAAATTGTAAAACTTCGGGTCTTTATTTTTGATGTTGCTGGATTCTTCTTTGCGAATAAAATCATAGTTAGTATCTTTTTGAATACCTGTCCCAAAATCGTTAAACTGAATCAGACAGCTTTCAAACGAATAGTTAAATGCTACCGATTCAATAGCGTCTAAAAACAATTCTACATTATTAGAACCAGAGATAATGCAGTTATAGAAGTTGGCTCGAATCAAGTCAGATGCAGTGATGGTTTCATCTTCGTTTTTTTCGTAATTAGTAATCAAAACCGCTTTTTGTTTGGTACTATTCCAATTATTATTGAAGGTGCAATGTGTGAATTGATAATCTCCTCCAATACTTACAGCCAAACAACTTTGTCCAGCTGAATTCAGAACATTATTTTTTCCAACAATTTTGGAGACTCTAGCCAATATCCCATAGTTGGAGCAATCATATATTTGAGAATCGTTTAATGTTAACGTGCTATTTTGCATCAAAAGTCCTACAATTGCATTTTTTATGGTTAAATGTTTTATGTTAGCATTGCTTCCTTCTCTCAACCAAACGGTGCCCCATTGACCCGTTACATACTCGAATTCTGGTTCAAGTCGATCGCCTTCAAAAATCACTTCATTTTCTAAGGGTTTTGAAGAATCTGTTGAGACCTCTCCATTGATTATTAAATTAGAATCTGGTTGTGCTATGATACCGGATTCTGCATGAAAATGAACCCTTGCTCCAGCATCAATAGTTAGCGTTTTTCCTTTAGGTATGCCTGCGTAACCATAAATTACATAAGGTTTTTCATTGGTAAAACGAAATTCGTTTCCGTTGATAGGATCGTTTTCATTCAATTCAAAACCATTAACAGTAACTTCTTTATTGTCTTCATCAAGCCCCAATAATAAGGTTTCTTTAGTACCATCTTCGTATTTTTGAGGATAAAGAAAATAAGCATCTTGAATTAAGGTTACTAAATTCACTTTTTGAAGATTTGCTCCAGAATCAAACAAAATTCTATCAGTATATAGAAAATCGGTTGGATTCGCATCGGCAATATTCGCTGTAGTTTCAACAAAAATAAATAGACTGTCTTTAGCTAATAGTTCTACATTATTGAAGATTTTTCCATCGCCTACACCATTTTTATCTTCATCTTCACCTGTCATTCCATCAACCATAATTCGGTATTTGGAATCTGGTTTTTCTAACTGTATTTTCGGAATTTGGATATCTTTATTACTGCGATTGTATACTTTTAAGGTATAGGTGCTTGAACCAATATTGGTAAAAACGGTGTCTAAATAAATGGTATCTTTTGAAAATTGCAGATTCCCTGAACTTGGAACGGTATCAAAATCTTTTCGGCAGGAGCTTAAGGATATGATAAGTCCGATGAAAAGAATGTAGATTGATTTATGCATTAGTATTGAATTTTGGTAAAAATAGTAAAAATGTTTATTTGTTTATTTGGAGTTCACATATTACTAACGAAAAAAAAGAATAATTAGTCTTAATTTTTAATCTATCATCATTATATCTTACTTTACAACAAAAATAAACGAATGATTTTGATAAAAATACAGTTCTTGCAAATTGTAATGAGTTTTCAAAAAATACTTTAATGCAGACTTTGGAAATAGAATTTATTGATGCAGGTGAAGATTTTTTGAAAGCAAAAATGCCCGTAAATTCCAAAGTTCATCAACCAATGGGTTTACTTCATGGAGGAGCGACTGTAGCACTTGCAGAAAGTGTAGGAAGTGCAGCTTCAATGATATTTATCAATCCTCATGAAAATGAAATTAGAGGAATTGAAATTTCGGCGAATCATTTGAAATCAAAACGAGAAGGGGTTGTATTCGGTACCGCTCGAATTATTCATAAAGGAAGAAGCATCCATCTATGGGAAATTAAAATAACAGACGAAGAGGACAATCTAATTTCTCTTTGTAAATTGACTAATATGATATTGCCAAGAAAAAAAATATAATGCACCAATTTTCAAATCAATCAATTGCAGCTGTTTTAGAAAAAGCGAGTGGTCAATTGCAAAATAAACTTCCTTTTGTAGTCTACAACAAACCCAATTCCGATAAACTAATAGGCATTTTTCAGAAGAATGCTAATTTACATTTGGTTAAAGAATATCAAGAGAAAGGTTTTGTTTTCGCACCATTTCTTGGAAATAAGATAGTAATTATTCCTGAAAGTGAATCGGAAATTGTGCTTGCGATTTTAAATTGACTGCTCAAGAACCTTTCTAAATCGGAAATTGAAAATATGATTCCAAGGAGTCCTACAAAAAAGTCATTCAAAAGCTATTGATACCATAGAATCTGGTAGTTTGACTAAAGTTGTTTTGTCCCGAAAAGAGATTCATAGATTAACAGACTTTGACCTCGCTGTAGTTTTGCAAAGATTGTTGAATTCTTATTCAAGTGCCTTTAGCTATTGTTTTTATCATCCAAATGTTGGATTGTGGTTAGGAGCTTTTTCAGAACAATTATTAAAAATAGAAGGGGCATCGTTTTATACCTCGGCAGTTGCTGGAACCCAAGTATTTGGAGGAAATAAATCAGTTATTTGGCAAAGTAAAGAGCAACAGGAGCAAGAATTTGTTTCTGATTTTATTGTTGATAAAATAAAAGCAATAGCATCACAAATAAAAATATCAGCGCCTTATACATTAAAAGCAGGAAATTTACTTCACATCAAAACAGATATTCAAGGAATGCTTAATTCGGATGCCAATTTAAAACAAATAGTAGAGATTTTGCACCCTACGCCAGCAGTTTGTGGTTTACCATTAGATAAAGCAAAAGAGTTTATCAATGACCATGAGGGTTATGATAGAGAATACTATTCTGGATTTTTAGGAGAGTTAAATACTGATTTTAAAACACAAAAGAATATTACCGATTTATATGTAAATTTGAGATGTGTAAAGATAGACTTAGTTCCCAAGCCCGAACCAAGTCAAGCACATCTATTTGTTGGAGGTGGAATTACAAAAGATAGTGATCCTGAAAAAGAATGGTATGAAACCGTAAATAAATCATTGACGATTAAGAAGATATTAGATTTTAAGATTTATATCTTTGTCATTATAAAAAAATACAATTATGAAACTAGATATTCTCGCTTTTGGAGCTCATCCTGATGATGTGGAGTTAGGATGTGGAGGAACAATTGCAAAAGAAGTTGCCTTTGGTAAAAAAATTGGCATTGTAGATTTAACTAGAGGTGAATTAGGTACTAGAGGAACTGCTGAAATTCGAGACAAAGAATCGGAAGCTGCGGCTAAAATATTAGGTGTTCAGTTTAGAGAAAACCTCAATATGCGGGATGGATTTTTCATAAATGATGAAGCGCATCAGTTGAAGGTGATTCAGATGATTCGAAAATATCAGCCCGAAATTGTATTGTGTAATGCTGTTGATGACCGTCATATTGATCATGGCAAGGGAGTAAATTAGTTTCAGATGCTTGTTTTCTCTCAGGATTGATAAAATTGAAACCAATTTTCAAGGAGAAAAGCAAATGGCTTGAGACCTAAAGTAGTTTATCATTATATGCAATGGAAAAATTCGCAACCTGACTTTGTTGTAGATATAAGTGGCTATAATGAAATAAGAGTCAAAGCAATTTTGGCTTATAGTTCTCAGTTTTATAATCCAGGTTCTAAAGAACCAGAGACACCTATTGCTTCTAAAAATTTTCTTGAAAGCTTGAATTATCGTGCTCAAGATTTAGGTAGATTGATAGGAAAAGATTTTGCAGAAGGTTTTACAGTTGAAAGATATTTGGCTGTCAATAGTTTAGGAGATTTACTATAATTTTTATAATATTTCTTTGTAAAATAAAACTTTTACAATACATTTGCCCTCGTCAAAAATGGTGGTTGTAGCTCAGCTGGTTAGAGTAGCGGTTTGTGGTGCCGCGGGTCGCCGGTTCGAACCCGGTCAGCCACCCAAAAAGCAAAAGCTTCGAAGAAATTCGAAGCTTTTTTTGTTTTATTTACCATCTTTATCAATAATAAGGCGATTTTCTCTATTAGCTATTTCCCAAGCAATTGCAAAAGCATATTGTGTTCTTTTTGCTAAAGCATCAAATTCGATTTTTTCTACTTCATCTGTTGCTTTGTGATAATCAGCGTGAGTGCCGTTAAATAAGAAAACAGAAGGAATGCCATTTTTGGCAAAATTATAATGATCTGATCGGTAGTAAAATCGATTAGGGTCTTTACGATCATTGTATTTGTAGTCTAAATCTAAATGAATGTATTTTTTATTTGTTTCCTCACAAATAGTATATAAATCTGAAGAAAGATAGTCAGAACCTATTATATAAACATAATTATTAGAGATGTTGTGAGCTTCATCTCTACGACCAATCATATCGATATTGACATCAGCAACAGTATTAGCTAGTGGAAATAAAGGATTTTCGGAGTAAAATCTTGATCCATGTAGCCCATGTTCCTCGCCAGTTACATGTAGAAACAAAATGGAACGTTTTGTTCCATGACCTTCTTTTTTGGCTTTGGCAAAAGCCTGAGCAATTTCAAGCAAAGCAACAGTTCCAGAACCATCATCATCGGCACCATTATAGATTTCTCCATTTTTTATTCCAACATGATCGTAATGGGCAGAAATCACGACAATCTCATTTGGTTTTTCAGAACCTTCAACAAAAGCCCAAATATTTTCCGAATCAGGAAGATTTTCATTTCGCTTAGCATTCAAGAAAGCTGCAGGAATGTTTTGATAATAATTTTTTGCTCCTTTTGGGTGAGGAATTTTATTTTTGTATTGACTAATTAAATAGTTACCTGCTTTTTTGCCCTTCAGAGCCTGTTTCCCTTCCTTCCATTTCATCTGAGGCTACTATATAAAGATGAGTTTTAAGTTCCTCGGAGGAAATAGTATTAATATATTTTTGAATATCTACAGTTGTGTTATCTGATTTTTTACTGGCACAACTTATACTAAGTATAAAGATTGAAGTTAATAGGATTATTTTTTTCATTTGAAAATTCGTGTATTGAAAGAATTTATTTTCTCAGGATTGTTTTACAAAATCTCTTTTAGAAAGACTAATAAATGTTCCCAAGAGCGCTTATCTGCTTTTTCATTGTAGGCAGCTCCCTTAGAATTATCATTTCCAGCTTCAGGATTTGTAAAGGAATGAACAGCATTAGCATAGTAAATCATTTGCCAATCGGCTTTAGATTCTCGCATTTCATTTTGGAAAGCTTTTATCTCTTCTTGTGACTCATAAGGGTCATCAGCTCCATGACAAACCAGAACTTTTGTATCACTATTTTTTGTTATTCGATCACTAGCTTTTCCTAGGCCTCCATGAAAAGATACAACACCTTTTACAGGTAGGTTACCCCTTACAGTTTCAATAGCTCCAGTCCCTCCAAAACAATAGCCAATGACTACGATTTTATCAGGATTAGCTCCAGATTTTATTAATTCTTGTAATGCAAGTCGAATGCGATTTTGATACTGTTCAAAGTTTTTCTTGTAAAAGGAAGATTGGGCTGCAGCACCATTCATATCAGTTGGGTAATTCCCCTCACCATAAATATCAGCTACAAAAGTATAATATCCTAAATCAGATAGTCTTTGTGCGTTAGTTTTTGACAGTTGATCGATACCCATCCAAGCAGGAAGGATGAGAATTCCGGGTTTATCTTTATTTGTTTTTTTGGGGATACTTTGAAAGCCATTCAACGTTTGTTCACCATCTTTGTATTTTACAGGTTTTAGTTGTGAGTATCCTAAAACGGTGATAAAAAGAAAAATAAACAAGAGCAAATTTTGATTTTTCATGCCTGAGAAATTTTTAGAAATAGTATGTAATTTCATTTTGTTGATAAAATGAAACTGTTTAAATCAAATAGCAATGAACCAACAGATAACAAATATCTGAAATTAATTCAAAAAATACTTGATTTTTAAATATTTGCTCTAAAATTTTCGTATTTATTCAATTACGAATCAAATCGAATGGAATTTGATATTTTTTCCAGACGTAATTCCGTTACTTTTTCTTCGTTTAGAGACATGGCTAGTAATTCAGCAATAGCATTTTCATTACTACTTTCGGCATATGTAGATAGGATACTGTAGGTAGCGATTTCATAATGCTCTATTTTTTGGAGTGACAGTAGAATTCCTGCATCACGAATGGCCCCGAATTTGGTGCTTTCAATTGTATAATCAACATCATTGATAAGCTGTTCTATGGCTTGACAACGCAGTAATTTTGGATTTTCGTTCAAAGCTAAAAAAGCATCTTCTAAGCGAATAACTTGTTGTTTTGTTTCTTCAAAATGTAAGGTTATTGCCTCGATTAATTCAAAGGAGCAAGCATTTTTTATCATTTTTTGGAAACGCTTTCAACAGTGCTTTTTCTACGTAGTATAAAGATTGCAGTTCGTTTAGAATAACTTCTCGAAGCCCTATAATACCATCGAATTTCAATCGAATGGTCTTTATTTCGTTTTCATCTACGCGTCTTTTATTTGCAGAAGGTTTTCTGAAACTATCCATTTTTAGTAGGTTTTTTTCAAAAAAGACAATTTTTGGGGATAGTCTTTTCCGAATGTTATGTTAAGTAACTATTGTTATATATGGTGAAGTCTCAAAAGTAGCCATTATATTTTTTAGTAAAAAAAATACCCGATGTACTGCATTAAACTTTAACATATGCCATAAAAAATTAAGATTTTCTACAGTTAATTAGGAGTATTTTGAATGTATTTCTAAAATAGAATCTTACTTATTCCAAAATTCAAGATATTTATTTGCGATATTGACATAGTGATGTTCTCGTTCAATAAAAATTCTTGCTTGATTACCAATTGCCACTATTTCTTGAGGATTTTCAATGAGATGAGAAAGTTCATTTACCAAATAATCTACATCAGGTAATGCATTTATTGCCACTTTTTCAGATAAATTATAATGTTCGGTAAATACTGTTTCTGCACCTGTGAATACCACTTTTCCCTTTGCCATAGCTTCTAAAGCATTATAGCCTTGGTCAAAAGAGTATACTTGGTCTAATACAATATGAGCTGCACTATATGCTTTTTGATAGTCTTTATAAGGTAAGCTAGTAGCAGTAATTACTTTTACTTTTGAGGGATATTTTTCTTCAATTTTAATCAAAGCTTCATCAAAAAAGGAGTTCCCTTTTTTTACAGAACTGTATTTATTGACTCCGTGAAAAATTACTATTTTATCATTAATCGAATTTGGAGAGAACGCTATTTTGTCAGTATTAATAGGATTCGGAATAAAAGTAAAATTGGTCTGAGTTTGGGACATTGGAATTTTATAATCCAAATCAGAAACCAGTATTCCATTAGAACGAGTGCTTACAAATTCATATAATTTTTTATAAGGCTTAGTCACATACTTGAGGCTGTAATCGTATTGACTTTTTAATTTTGGATTAGTAAAGTAAGGCGTTAAGATGGAATATTTTAGATTGTTTTTTAATAAAATAGCTATAATTGGAGTTTCTTCACCACATATTAAAAGAAAAATTTTATGATTTTTTGAAAATACTTTTCTAAGCAGGGATATGCTCCATCTAGGAAAGGTTTCAATGGCATTTGAATTGATTAACTGTACGACATCGTAATTTTGCAGTTGAGGTAAAATCAAATAAAAACGAATTCCTTTTTCAATACTTTCTAGATTAAATTTAAATACCCTAAGGGTAATTTTTATTTAAATAGGCTAAAACTAAGTTTGATGAAATTATCTTTGGAGCAATACTTATATCTACATGAAAATTTTTAAACTTGTCGCCAGTTCCTACAATAGTAACTTCATGATTCAAAGATTCTAAACCTTCTTTTAGTGAATTGTGCAACCTGCTGTATTCTCCAATTAAAAGTATTTTCATTAATCAAATAAGTTTTATATTTGCGTAAATATAAAAATAAATTGACGAGTAGATATAATAATCTAGATTTAGAAATTTTGATTTCTACTATGAATAAAAAATCTCTGGATTTTTTAGAACCTATGTTTCCTTTTTCACATTTCTCTAATTTTTCTATTTTAATTGTCAATCAAACCCAGAAGGATTCACTTCTCACTTCTGATTATCCAAATATTAAGATAATCAATTCATTTGAAAAAGGGCTTTCAAGAAGCAGAAACTTGGCACTTCAAAACGCTACAAAAAAACTTTGCTTGATTGCAGATGATGATATTGTTTATGCTCCCGATTTTGAGAAAGAGATTGTAAATGCATTTAATACGTTGGAGGATGCTTCATTAATAACCTTTAATCATCAAAGAGTAGGGGTAGATAAACCTCAAAAAATCGCTACTGAAATTCATAAACATACGCTAAAAAGTATTTGGAATGTAAGTTCTATTGAAATTGCATTTAGCCTTGATGCTATAAAAAACAACAGTATTGTTTTTAATGATTATTTTGGTCTAGGCTCTGTTTTTGAAACAGCTGAGGAGTTTTTATTTCTTAGAAGTTCACTACTCCAAAACTTGAAATTATATTACTATCCTTCAGTGATAGTTTCCCATCCAAAGCTTTCCTCCGGAATTCATGAGGGTCAAGACAAGCTGTTGTTTGCCAGAACAGCTTTGTTTTATAAAACCAAGGGTAAATTAGCCTATTTATGGTTAATTAAATATTTGTTTTTTCTTTTAAAAAATGATTACATAAAAAAAGAGGAATGTATCCAGAAATTTAAAATTGGTATTGCAGGAATACGAAAATATAAGGAATTAGAAAAAAAATAGTTGTAAAGTATTATTATATTAAAAATAGATTCCAAAATGATATTTAACACGGAGAAAACTATAATAAGCATAGGAGATTTTGTTGATGCATTCTATAAGATTAAATTCAAAGGAACTAGGTTTGTTCTTTCTAAATTTTTTAATATTTCTAATGAAAGTAGAATATCTTCAAAATGGGATGTTTATGCATCTGAGTCTGATTTTGGATTGTTCCTGAAATTAAAGAATCATGGAATATTAAAATCTCGGGAAATTCGGATATGTTTTATGAAGATTATGTTTATGAAAAGTATTTAAAAATAGGATTAATATTTCTTTGCTTTCTATTGGATGTGGAGAAGGAGGACATGAAAGGAAGTTTGCAAAATATTCTAATTTTGACCAAATTATTGGAGTAGATATTTCAATTGGAAGTATAGAAAAAGCTAAAAAGTTGGCAAAAGAAGAAGGTTTTAAAATCAAGTACTATTGTAATGATTTTTTTCGATTGGATTTTTCTAAAACAAAATTTGATGTTATTTTATTCAATGCTAGTTTGCATCATTTTGATAAAATTGAATTTTTCTTAAAAACACATATTGAACCTCTTTTAGATGAAATGGGAATTATAGTGGTAAACGAATTCAACCTGGAATCGATTACAATGGCGTAAAATCAGTTGCAAGAAGCTAATAAATTATTAAAGAATACCTACAGTTTATAAAACGAGAATTGATGGAAAAAGTGTTAAACGCAAAGTTTATCGACTGGTTTATTTAGAATGTTAATAGTAGATCCTCACAAGCACCAGATTCTCCTAATTTAGCGGTAGCCTAAAAATACGTTTGTTGTTTTAGAAGAAACAAAATTAGGTTGGAATATTTTGCATATTCTTCTCAAGGATATTGCCCATAATTTTTTAAAGAGAGATGAAATCACAAAAAGACTTATTCAAGAGTTAATAGAAAAAGAAGATCAATTTGTAGCAACTACGAATGAAAATGATGCTATTTTTGGAGTTTATCAAAAGCGTAATAAATCATAATCATTTAAAAACGGACTTACTCCATCCAATTTGTACTAACAATAAATTTATTTTTAACAATAAATGCAATACTAGCCCTGGAAGCCTTATTAGAATTCTTTTTTTTAAAGTCAGGTTCTTAAAATCGATAGATTTTTTAAAAATAGTATAATTTATAGCATCACCATACAATAAGCATTTAACAGCCAAGGAATATCGATTCAAATCCAAAAATTTTTTTAGCGCAGGATTGTTTTTTTCATCTTTACTAAATTTTAAAAAATTCATTTTTTCATTTAAATTTTCTTTCTTTCTAGAGAGGCTATTTTTATCAAAAATATATCTTGCTAAAATTTTCCAAGAAAATAAAATTGGATAGACTAATCCTATTCGAATCCATAAATCAGTGTCTTGTCCACTTTTTATAGTAATGTCAAAATCTCCAATTTCATCAAAAACACTTTTATGAAAGACTGCACATGAAGTCCAAATAACACTTTCTTTAGTACTAGCTTCGAAGTAATTTACCAATTCACAATCACTTGTTTTATCAATTGAATATATCGCTGAAATCACATTTTTAGAGGTTTCAATTTCAAAAGCAGCAGAAAAGACTTTTTCTTTAGGGAATCGATTAATATTTTGAAACATTTCTTGCAAAAAATCTGGATACCAATAGTCGTCCGCATCAATAAAAGAAATATAATCTGATTTGGCTACTGAGATTCCGTAATTTCTAGCTGTAGAAACGCCTTTATTTTCTTTTAAAAAATAACGAATTCTAGAATCATTAAATTGTCTACTTTTTTTCTAGTATCTGTCTACCCATCATTTACTATAATGACTTTCAAAATCAATAAAGCTTTTGATTTAGAACACTTTTTAAAGTATTTTCAATAAAATTTTCTTTGTTGTATAAAGGAATTATAACAGAAAAAAAAGTCATTTTTACTAATTTAAAGGTTTAAAATCTTCTTTTTTATTTTCAATACTACACAAATATCCCAAACGATACAAATCAAAAATAAACAATGATGGAGTAGTGCTCGAAAGATTATTAAGAAATAAAGGTTGAGAAGTTTTATAAAAAAAGGAAAAAATAGATAGTAGTTTGTATTGTTTTATTCTCGAAAAAACTTTCGATATTTTGAGATAGTTTACATCAATTAACCTATTGTCTATCAAGTGTTTTAAAGCTGTCAATGATTCTTTTTCTTTTTGTATTGCATCTTCAAAATTATCTAGTCCTAAATGATAAATAGGATTGTCGATATGTATAATTGTACTATTTTTTTGCATCAAATTATAAGAAAACAAAGTATCTTCATGCCTGAAATTAGGAATTGTTTCATCAAATGAAACGTCTCTAAATACTGATTTATGAATTAGAAAATTCAATGTAAGAAAACTCAAATATGGATTTTTTTGTCTTGTTTGATAAGGTAATGCTTCTCTAGATTTACCATAAATCCATCGCAATACTTTTTCTTTTTCAGGTTTTTCTTCACGATACAACAAGCCACCATTTACAACCTTTATCTCATTGTTGATATGTTTTAGGTATTCAGAAATGAATGTATAGTTTTTAGGCATTACGTCTGCATCCAGATAAAGCAACCAATCGTACTTCGATTTCTTGGCCAGTAAATTCCTGATTTTGCTTCTGCCTATGTTGGTTTCTAATTTTTTATAATTACAATGTGGAAGGTCATTTATTCTTTCGTTTTCTAAAAAAATCAGATTTGAGGCATCATCCAAACATATAATTTCATACTCAATTCCAGTTTGTTCAATTTGTTTTTGAATAGTTGAAACTAAACTGTAAATAGTATAATTATATGTAGGAATGAGTATGGAAATCATTTGTCAATTCGTTTTTTAATTTTTTTCATCTTTCAATCCTAAAATACTAAAGAAAAAGCTAAATAATATAATTTGAACTCCTATAATTATTGTTGTAACTGGTATAATTCTTAAGTTGTTTGAACTTCGGTGAGCCTAATTGTTTTTCGCCAAGCGTAATCCATGCTCAATACCCAATTAGAGTTGTATAATCCTAAATCTCTTTTCTAAATTTATATATCTAAAAAGTAAATTGTAACGGCTACTTTTTGGTAATAAATTTTGTGTTACTGCAAAAACTTTCGTAAATCCATAAAAAACGACAAACTGAAAACCAATTAATAATAGGCTTGTTGCATATAATAAAGTATGCACATCAAAAGTTACAGTTAAAATTTGTAAGGGACTTATTATTAAAATTGAAGAAAGTACAACCCCTCATTAAGATGCCTGGTAAAGAAACCATAGGACTGTATGGAGGGTGTCTCTCCGTCCTCCAAGTATTTAAATGGGGTTTTCTGCTTCTACATCTTATAGAATGGTCGGACTCCATATTTAATTTAAAAGATTGGATTTTACTATCTTTCGTGCAAATTCCATTCCTGATGTGTAGATCTTTTTAAATAAGCTTCCTTTGAAAACCTCTCGTCCAGACTCCTATTGGGATTTAAAGAATCTTCCAAAAGATAGTACGGGATTCCCAATTATGTAAAAAGGTAGCTCCTTTTTGGATTCCTCCAGCGATTTCCAATTAATCTGCGCCTCTCTAGGTTTTTCGATGAATGAAGTTAAATTCTAAAATCTAACTATCATCAGCATCCCATAATAATGTATTTTCCCTGAAGCATTCTCATTCCTCCTTTTAATGCTTTCCCCCTTATTAGCAATCGAAATATTTTGCCTGATTTAGGCTATTTCTTGGGCCGTCGGACCTTATCGCATAATTACTTCTCCGTTATAGCGTTTGTCTTAAAAAACGATTTGCTTTTCGTGCAAATTGCTGTTTCTGTTCATTAAGGCAAAGGCCTATTGAAAATTCTTTCTCATTCGTTGTGTTTTGAAAACAGTATTGATAAAACTAAGCAATCTCTAATCTATCAATTATTATAAAAAGTATTCTTTTATAACACTCACAATTGCACCAAAGCAATATTCCCAATAGTTATAAAAACTAAAAGTATTATAAATTTTGAAATAAATTGTTTCTTATGTAACAAAAAAAGAAAACTCAAAAGCAATAGGATTAGCATTAAAAACAAATCTTTAACTTCTCCAAAACCAATTATGATATTGCTTTTATAAATTGTAATCCATTTTGCAAAATTATTTTTTATCAATTTAATTGTCATAGATGAAGTCATTTTATCATTAAGAACTATCCTTTCTTCATCTGATAATTTTTCATTAAAGAATTTTACTCCATCATCATTAATCGTAAAATTGGAAATATTGCAGTAATTTTTGAAAAAGAAATCTATTTTATCTATGTCTTTTGGTATCTGATTGAGTAGTAATTTTTCTTCAAGTTTGGCATAAACAAATTTAAAATAATCTTGTTGGTCTTTATTTTCAAATACAAGATAATCGTCTTTATCGGATACAAAATGGGTGATTACTTGAAGTCTGTCAGGTGTTGTGACGCTGATTGTGTCTTAATTTATGAAAAAATATCGCTGCTAAAAGGGGACTGCGATTATGGAAAAAATTAAAATAGATTCTTTTGTTAAAAAAAAATGTCATAAGTAAGACTGCATTAGGGTATGGGAACAAGAATAAAAGACCTCTAACTAAGATTAAATGAAAGTTAAAATAAAGAAATAGATTTAATTTTGCTAGGTTTATTCCCAATTATTTCCATAATAAAAGTATAATGGTAGCATGCTTCTGAGAGTATCAGGTTTGCTGATTTTATTCCGGAAAAAATAGGCAAAATTAAACCAATAAATAAAATAATAGCAAGCCATTTATTCATTCGATTCTTGGGCGTTATAAAAGCTACTAAAGGTAGCTAAAAATTGGAAAAAATTAAAGTAGAATAAAATTTTCCCAATATTTGTTAAAAGCTATGAAAATGGATACCACAACTTCTAAAATTCCATTTGCACGGTATGGCCTGGCTTACCAAAAATCTGTGAATAAACTTATTAGATATAAATTAATTTTCAGAGAAATAAATATTTTAGATAACATTATTATACCGTTCTCTGAACTACTTCAAAAATTTTGTTGTCTTCACATTTTAGAGTTTTGGAAGGATACTTCATTAACAAGGCATAATCATGCGTTGCCATAATCACAGTTTTTCCGTTAGCATTAATTTTTCGTAATACTTCCATAACTTCAACGCTGGTTTGAGGGTCTAAATTTCCAGTAGGTTCGTCGGCCAAAATCAATTCTGGGTCGTTCAAGAGTGCTCTTGCAATAGCAACTCGTTGTTGTTCTCCTCCAGAAAGTTGGTGTGGCATTTGGTTAGCAACCGATTTTAAGTCTACTTTTTCTAAAACTTCATCAATTTTTACTTGCATTTCCTCTTTATCCGTCCAACCAGTTGCTTTTAGCACAAACAACATATTTTCTTTGACACTTCTATCAGGTAATAATTTGAAATCTTGAAAAACAATTCCGATTTTTCGTCTCAAATAAGGGATGTTATCTTCTTTCAGACTTGCCAAATCATAATCAACAATACTCGCTTGTCCTTCAACTAAGGGTAAATCAGCATAAAGCGTTTTCATAAAACTACTTTTTCCAGATCCTGTTTTACCTATAATATATAAAAATTCACCATGATGTACCTCAAGGTTAATATTCGATAAAATAACTTTGTTTTCTTGATAAATCGTTACGTTTCTTAAAAATAGAATAGGTTCAGACATTGTGATTTTGTTTATTGTGTAAAAGTAATAAGATAACGTTGGTATTCAAAATAAATTTCAGAACTATTACTGATAATACAACATTGTTAAAAAAATGTTCATAATAAAACCCAGATATATATCGTTATGCATTACAGAGTGATACTTTTGAACTAATAAATACAATCATTATGCGTAAATTTTCGAGCTTACTTTTTTTGTTTTTTTTGATGAAGTTTAGCAATGGTATTGCCCAAAAATCAGCTATTTATACTAATGATTTGCAGGAGTTTAATAGGGCACTTTCTTTGTTTACTAATAATCAATATCAATCGGCTCAAATTATTTTTGACAATGTAAAAACAGTCAATACCAATAGTGATGTTCAAGCAGATTGTGCATATTACAGTGCTATTTGTGCGATTCACCTCAATCAAAATGGAGCCGACGAAATGATGGAAAATTTCATTAAAGACTATCCCACCAGCTCAAAACAGAATCAGGCTTATATTGAAGTAGCTCACTATTATTTTGATCAAGGAAAATTTCCCCAAGCCTTAGAGTGGTTTGATAAAGTTGACGAAAGTACCTTGAGTTATGATGATTTAGATCGATTTAATTTTCAAAAAGGATACAGTTATTTTAGTGGTAATAAGAAAAAAGAAGCTGTACCGTATTTTAATAAAGTGTTGAATTCTAAAGAATATGGTTCTCAAGCAAAGTATTACTTAGGTTTTATGGCCTATGATAATGACGATTACAAAATGCCAATAAGTATTTTGAAGAAGTTTCTGGGGAGGAAAAATACAAAGAAAAATTATCCTATTTCAAAGCCGATATGAACTTCAAATCAGGGAATTTTCAAAAAGCTATCGATTTAGGATTGGTGGCAATGCCAAAATCAAATGCTTCAGAAAAATCAGAATTAAATAAAATTATTGGAGAAAGTTATTTTAACTTAAAACAATACGACAAAGCGATTCCCTATTTAAAAGAATACAAAGGAAAAAAAGGGAAATGGAATAATACCGATTTCTATCAATTAGGATACGCCTATTATGAGCAAAATGATTATGAAAATGCCATTTCTCAATTCAATAAAATCATCGGCGGAAATGACTCTGTAGCTCAAAATGCCTACTATCATCTTGGGGAATGTTACATGAAAACCAACAGAAAGCAACAAGCTCTAAATGCCTTTAAAAATGCTTCTGAAATGCAATATGATTTAAAAATTCAGGAAGATGCTAATTTGAATTATGCTAAATTGAGCTACGAAATTGGAAATTCCTATCAGTCTGTACCAGATGTTTTGTCTGCTTTTTTAGAAAAATATCCAAGTTCTCCAAATAAACAAGAAATTGAAACTTTATTGATTAATTCGTTTATTACCTCTAAAAATTACAAAGGAGCATTAGATTTATTAGAAAAAAATAAAAGTTTTGCTAATAAAGAGGCTTATCAAAAAGTGACTTTTTATAGAGGCCTAGAGTTGTATACCGATGGAAATTATCAAGAAGCGTTGTCGATGTTCAAAAATCTATTGCAGAACCTAGAAATGCTAAATTTACTGCCAGAGCTACTTTTTGGAAAGGAGAAACGGAATATGTGCTCGATAATTTCAATGAAGCTTTGATTAGTTTCAAACAGTTTGTAGCGATTCCAGAGTCAAAAGCAACTCCAGAAAATAAGAATATCAATTACAACATTGCATACTGTTATTTCAAACAAAAAGAATACGACCAAGCTGGAAATTATTTCCAAAGCCAAATAGACGCAACCAAAGATGACAAAATTCGTTTGAATGATGCCTATTTACGCTTGGCAGATTGCCGATTTGTTACTGCAAAATATTGGCCAGCAATGGATGCATACAATAAGGTAATCGAGTTAAAAAGCGTTGATGCCGACTATGCCGCTTTCCAGAAAGGAATTAGCTATGGATTTGTCAATAAAAATGATAGAAAAATTGAAGATTTGAATAAATTTATTTCGGCTTACCCAAAATCACAATATCGCGACGATGCTTTGTTCGAGCTTGGAAATACCTATGTTACAGAGAAAAAAAATGATTTGGCAATCAAAACCTATGACCAATTAATCAGTGAATTTAAGAATGGTTCTTATGCTTCTAAAGCAATTTTACGTCAAGGTTTAATTTATTATAATGCTGAAAGCGATGCTTTAGCTTTGGCTAAATTCAAAAAAATTGCTGCCGAGTATCCAAAAAGTCCAGAAGCTCTTGAAGCGGTTTCAACGGCTCGTTTAATTTATGTAGATAACGGAAAAGTGGATGAATATGCCACTTGGGTTCGAACTTTAGATTTTGTTGAAGTTTCGGATGCAGAATTGGATAATGATAGTTATGAGGCTGCCGAAAAACAGTATTTGCAGAATAATATCAAGCAGTCTATTGTTTCATTAAAAAATTATGTGAATAAATTTCCTAATGGAATTCACGCTTTGAAAGCTAATTTTTATTTGGCTCAGTGCTATTTTGCTGATGGAGCAGAAACGAATGCAATTCCAAATTATGAATATGTAACGGCTTTGTCTAGAAATGAATTTACAGAGCAATCTTTATCTCGATTAGCTCAAATTTATTTGAAGAAAGAGGATAATCAAAAAACCATTACTGTATTAAAGCGTCTTGAATCCGAAGCTGATTTTCCTCAAAATGTCACTTTTGCACAATCCAATCTGATGAAAACCTATTACGAACAAAAGGATTATCCAAATGCAGTAATTTATGCAGAAAAAGTGTTGTCAAATCCAAAAATGGATGACAAAGTAAAATCGGATGCCCAAATTATAATAGCACGTTCTGCTATTCAAACTAATGATGAGCCGAAAGCTAGAATAGCTTACGCCAAATTGCTTACTATTGCCAAAGGGGAATTAGCAGCGGAAGCCTTGAATTATGATGCCTATTTTAAAAACAAAGACGGAAAATTTGAAGCATCTAATACTACTGTTCAAAAATTGACCAAAGATTATTCAGGATACAAATATTTTGGAGCAAAAGGATTAGTGGTTATGGCAAAGAATTTCTATGGATTAAAAGACAGTTTTCAAGCCACTTATATTTTAGAAAGCGTTATTAAAAATTTTAGTAATTTTTCTGATGTAAAAGAAGAAGCGCAACAACAATTAGATGAGATTAAATCACAAGAAGCAAAAACCAATTCATCCATTCAGAATTAGACATTTAGATAACAGACAAATAGATAATAGAAATAAACAATTATGAGTGAATTTAAAAGACATAATTTTAAAAAGCTAAAGATTTGGCAGATGGCAATGGAGTTAACTAATGAAGCTTTTAAGATGACATTAAGTTTTCCAGATTCAGAAAAATTCGGATTGACAAGTCAAATGAATAGATGCTCTATTTCTATACCTTCAAATATTGCAGAGGGTTCAAGCAGAACAAATAAGTCTTTAGTCATTTTTTAGATATTTCTCTAGGCTCATCATTTGAACTTCAAACACAATTATTATTAGCAAATAATAGAAAATACTTATCAGATGATGCAACACATTATTTTGAAATAAAATAGAAGAGTTTCAAAAAGCAACAATGTCATTTCAAAATACTTTTAAACGAATAATTTATGTTAAAAAGTCAATCACCTTTTCGTCTTTTTCAAAAAAGTCTGTTATCTTTTCGTCTATTATCTATTTGTCTTGTTTTAATATCACAGTTTTCATTTTCTCAAAAAAAAGAAGAAAACATTGGAACTGAAGTGGTAAATGTGGTAAAACCCTATACGCCAACGATTTCAGATGCTTTTAAAGTGAAAGAAACCCCAATTCTGGAAGATTCAGATAATAGTAAAAGGAAACCATCAATTATACTATTTTTTCTTTTCCAGTGGCTTCTACATTTTCACCTTCAAAAGGGAAAGCAGCAAATGTTGATAAGTCAAAAGAAGAAACACTCTATAAAAATTATTTCACTGGAGGCTTAGGGAATTACAGAACTCTTTTTGGAGAATTATACGTTACAGAAAATGTTGGCGATACTGATTATGTTGGTGGGAATGTTAAAACATTTGTCTTCTCAGGGAGGAATAGATGGAGTTGAAGTCAATGACAATTTTTTGAATACGGCATTGGATTTAACTTATGGAAGTAAAAAAAGTGATTATTCATGGAATACCGATTTAGGGTATCAAATTCAAAAATACCATTGGTATGGTTTGCCAATAGATTATGGTTCATCACTAACTTTAGACGAAAGAGTCGCTATTTATGACAGAGTTGATTCTGGTCAAACGTTTAATAATTTTTATGTTGGAGGAAAAATAAATTTTAGCGAAAGTGCTTTCAATGAAATTAAACTAAAATATAACCGTTTTTGGGATGCTTACAATTCAACAGAAAATAGATTCATTGCCAAACCATCTTTCAAGTTTGATATTGAAGACAAAACCATAAAAACAAATTTGATTGTTGATTATGTTGGAGGTTCATTTGCGAATGATTTAGCAGAAATTGTATCTATTGATTATGGGTATACTAATTTTGGACTTAATCCTAGTTTTGCAATTCGAAAAGACGATTGGAACATCAACATTGGAGCATCTGTTTTTTACAGTTTAGACACAAAGCACGATGACAATCAGTTGCTTTTTTATCCTCAAGTGAACGCCTCTTTGAAAGTAGTAGGAGATTGGATGTTGTTTTATACTGGACTTGAGGGAGGTTTAGACCAAAATTCCTACCGAGATTTCACCAACGAAAATTCATTTTTATCGCCGACTTTGTTTATCAAACCTACAAATAAACAATTCGATTTATACGCTGGTTTAAAAGGAAAATTATCAAATTACATCAGTTATAACCTAAAAGGGTCTTATGTTAGCGAAAAGGATAAAGGTTTATTTCGAAGCAATCCTTATGACGAAACAATCCTAGTTCAGGATGAGTATCAATATGGCAATTCGTTTGGAGTAGTGTATGATAAATTAAAAACATTGCGATTTTTTGGTGAATTGAAAGCCGATTTCTCTAAGAATATTTCTTTTGGAATCAACGGAACATTCAGTTCTTTCACAACTACAGATGAAAAAGAAGCATGGAATTTACCCGCTCTAAAAATGGGAACAAATCTTAATGTTACTATTTCACCAAAATGGTATGCTGGAGCCGAAGCTTTTTTTGTTGGAGAACGAAAAGATTTAGTCCAAAAAACAAATGTTTTAACGCTACTTCCTGAAATGAATGTGCAAAAGCTAGATAGTTATTTTGATGTAAATGCTAATGTAGGATACAAATACAGTGACCGATTTAATGCTTTTTTACGAATGAACAACATAGCCAATCAGGCCTATCAAAAATGGTTAAACTATCCTGTGCAGTCGTTTCAAATTATGTTAGGAGGGAATTATAAATTTGATTTCTAATGACTTAATCTAACCACAAGGAGCACAAAGAAGGCACTAAGTACGCAAATAGAAATAAATTAAAATCTTCGTGAGCCTTGTGCTTTCTTTGTGTTCTTCGTGTTTAAACTTTTTACCCCATTATGACTTTCAAACAAAAAATACACCAACAATATTTACAATTAATTCAAGACCGAATCGATGTTTTTCGGGATATGATTGTCGATTTGACTGAAGATTCAAAAAACGATGCTAAAGGTTCAGCTGGAGACAAACACGAAACCGCTTTGTCGATGATGCACATTGAGCAGGAAAAAATCAATCACAAATTGAAGGAAGTATTGGGGCAAAAAGCAGTATTAGACAAAATTGATGCTACCAAACTTACCCAAACTATAATCGTTGGAAGTTTGGTCAAAGCCAACGGAATTTATTTGTTTTTAAGTGCAGCACTTCCTAAAATCAGTGTCGATGGCGTGAATGTGATTGCGCTTTCTCCCCAATCGCCATTGGGTTCACATTTAATGGGGAATTCGGTGGGTTTTACTTTTGAAATTAACGGGACTAAGTATTTGATTGAGAGTGTTGAGTAAGTTTTTTAAATATCGGTGTTGCTAACATCCGTTACATCCGTTTCCAATTCTCCTGAACTTGACTAGTTTTAATATTGAATTGCTATTTTCTGTCACAAAAAACTGCCGAAATCATTAAAATAAAACACTATTTCCAAACAAAACTTTCGTAAATTCGCCTCCTTAAAAGTTTGACTTTAAAACGAAACGAAATTATGAGCAAAACAATGACAGTCGACATCTTGTCGAGTATTAAAGGAGCACAACCTTCGGAGTCTGTGAACCAATTATTTGATGTAATAAAAAATGCAATTCCAACAAATAATAATGCTGCAAATAATGTCAATCATAATTGTGTGTCTGTGAATAATTTAAGAGAAGATGTTGTGATAGAGAGTTCGGCTATGGAAAAACAACTCATTTTAGAAAATTTCCCGAACAAAAAAAATGGTTTTTTAGTGGTTGCAAAAGTGATAGAAGGATAAAATGGAATCTCAAATAAAAAAAATACACCAACAATTGGTGTCAAAACAAATAACTTGTACAGCTTTGGTACAAGAAAAATTAGACTTACTTAAACAAAATACATACAATTCTGTCAATTCTTTATTGGATACTTTGGCGCTGGAATTAGCGGCTAAAGTTGATGCTAAAATCGCAAAAAGGGGAAACAATAGGTTTATTGGAAGGAATTCCTTTTGGGATTAAAGATGTGTATATGTTGCAAGGAACTTTCGCTACAGCAAGTTCTGAATTGTTAAAAAATTATAAATCGCCATACACCGCTACTGCCATTCAAAAATTATTGGATGCGGGTGCAATTCCATTGGTAAAAGAAAACTGCGATAGCTTTGGTCATGGATCTTCTAGTGAAAATACCATTTTTGGAGCTGTAAAAAATGCAGTTAATCCTGAATTAGTTGCTGGAGGTTCTAGTGGAGGCTCGGCAGTAAATGTTGCAAAGGACTATACCGTTTTTTCAATTGGTGGAGATACTGGAGGTTCTATTCGTCAGCCTGCTGGATACAATCATATTTATGGTTTTAAACCAACTTACGGAAGAATTTCTCGATTTGGATTGATGGCTTATGCATCTTCTACAGATTGTGTGGGTCCATTGGCTAAATCCATTGAAGATATTCGAATTGTGTTAAATGTAATGAGCGGAAAAGATCCAAAAGATCAAACTTCAATTACTTCAACAGAAATAAGTGAAGAAGCAATTGCAACTTCAACTGTTAAAACAATAGGGTATTTCAAAAACTTTATAGAAAGCGATGCAATTGATGCTCAGATAAAAACTGATTTTTTAGCCGCTATCGAAAAAATAAAAGCCAAAGGAATTGCAGTAAAAGAACTGGATTTTTTTAAATCTGATATTTTAGTTTCAACGTATTATACATTGGCAATGGCTGAAACGGCTTCGAATTTATCTCGTTTGGACGGAACCAATTACGGGAACCGTATTGAAGCCGAGAATTTAATTGAAACCTATGCGGTGACACGTTCTGAAAACTTTTCGGAAGAAACAAAGCGTAGAATTGTCGGTGGAAACCAAGTGTTGTCTCAAGGTTTTTCAGATGAAATATATTTAAAAGGATTGGCTTTAAGAGATCAAATTTCGGAGAACTTCAGCAAAGATTTTCAAGAGGTTGATATTATCCTATCACCAGTTACGCCAAACACTCCTCCTAAAATCGGAGACAGTTTAAAAGATCCGTTGGCGATGTATTTATCGGATGCTTATACAGTTGGTTTTAGTTTAGGACAATTACCAACTTTAACCGTGCCACAAGGAACAAGCACAGGATTGCAAATTACTGCAGCAAAAATAATGATGAATTAGTGTTGAAGTTTGCAAACTTCTTAAAAGATACGATATAATGGAATTGGAGCAATTAACAGCGGCGATTAAAGCCCACGATTTAGAATTGGTAATCGGACTAGAAACCCACGTTCGATTGAATACCAAAACCAAGTTGTTTTGTTCTTGTGCCAATCAAGAAATTGAAACACCTAACCAAAATATATGTTCGGTTTGTACCGGACAAATGGGCGTTTTGCCTGCTTTAAATAAAGAAGCGATTACAAAAGCGATTTATTTTGGAAAAGCGGTGGATTCATCATTCAGTAATGAAGTGATATCTTGGGATAGAAAGCATTACGAATATCCTGATAACCCGAAAAACATTCAAATTACGCAATTTCATAACCCAATAATTCCTGACGGACACGTGTCTTGTTACCGAAATGACGGTACACAGTTTACCGTGAATTTAACTCAGGTTCATATTGAAGAAGATGCTGCAAAATTGATGCACGAAAAGAAAATTTCGTTAGTCGATTTTAACAAAGCAGGTGTTCCGTTGATTGAAATTGTGACAGAGCCATGTATCCGAAACATTGAAGATGCTTCAACTTATGCACAATACATTCAGCGTATTGTTCAAAACTTAGGGATTTCTGAAGCGAATTTGGAGAAAGGAGAATTTAAATCGGATGTTTCTGTGTCTTTACGTAAAAAACACAGTTACGAATTAAATCCAAGAACTGAAATCAAAAACTTGAACTCGTTTAAGTTTATGGTCGAAGCTTTGAAAGAGGAAGTAGAGAAACAGTTCAATTATTTTATTGAACACAAAGAATTTAGACCTGACCAAACTACTGTGTTATGGGATGCTGATTTAAAGCAAACCAAAGTAATGCGTAAAAAAGAATTTGAAGCGGATTACCGTTTTATTTCTGAGCCGGATTTGCCTTTTGTAAATATTAAAGCTGAAATTGAAGCGATTAAAGTCGATACAAGCGCTTTGCCTTACGCTGTTGAATCTATTTTGATTAATGGTGGTGTTTTGCCGCAAGATGCCAAGTTTTTCACGGCAGACAAGTTGCGTTCGCAAACATTTGTGGAGATAAATAACGAAATCAAAGATCCTTCGTTTGTTGCCAAGACTTTAGCAAACAATATAAAGGCAGAGGACTACGCTAAAATTAATAGCATTGCGCAATTAACGGATATTTTAACAATACGATTTCTGAAGATACAATTCAAGAAGTTATTGCTGATGTAATTTTAGAAAATGAGGCTGTTGCCAATGATATTAAAGCTGGAGACCAAGGAAAAGCAGGTATTTTAGTTGGTAAAGTTTTAGGAGTTATAGGAAAAGGAGCGAATGGAAAAGTAATTCGTCAAATTATCTTAGACAAATTAGGAGCTGCTGCTATTCTAGAAAGTAAAGAAGCGTCTGAAAAGGTTTCCAAAGAAGCTGTTGCAGAGAACAAAGAAAGTCAAGAAGAAACGCTTCCTGAAATTCCTATCATTATAAAAGACGTTTATAGAACACATAAAATTTCACAATTATCAGAAGAAAATATCCAACAAGAAGTGATGTTGTCTGGCTGGATTGCTAGTGTTCGTGATCACGGTGAATTGATGTTTATCGATTTGCGTGATTCAAGTTACGAGATTTTTCAAGTACGAATTAGCAGAGAATCATTTCCTAATATCGATGAGTTAGTGAAACTGAAACCGGAATCGGTAATTTCGGTAACAGGTAAAGTTGTTGGGCGTAATGAGGATGATTATAATGCAGGATTACGTACAGGTAAAATTGAATTGGAAACTTCGGTTTTGGAGATTTTGAATTTATCTAAAACATTGCCTTTTGAAATTAAAAGAGCTACCAAATCAAATGAAACTGTCCGTTTTCAGTATAAGTTTTAGACCATAGAAATGAGGAGGTTAGGCGAGCCATCGTAAACCGTCATAAAGTAATTAAATTATTGCGTGACATTTTGGATGAAGAAGAGTTCTTGGAAATCGAAACGCCAATTTTGAGTGCAGGAACCGATGAAGGAGCACGTGAATTTATTGTTCCAACACGTAAACAAGCTGGTTTCTTTTATACATTGCCACAAGCGCCTCAACAGTTCAAACAAATGTTGATGGTGAGCGGTTATGAAAAATATTTTCAAATTGCGCGTTGTTTTAGAGATGAGGATTCTCGTGGGGATCGTCAGCCTGAATTTACGCAATTGGATATGGAAATGGCTTACGCAAATATGCAGCAAATTATCGATTTGAACACGAAAATGTTCAATGAAATAGTAGCTAAGATTTACGGTAAAAAATGGATTTTGCGTCCGTTTGAAGTGATTACATACAAAGACGCAATGGATTTCTATGGTTGTGATAGACCTGATTTGCGTTATGGATTGAAAATGCAAGACATTACCGATATCGTAAAAGACACCACTTTTCAAGTATTCAGTAAACCAATTGAAGAGGGTGGAATTGTAAAATGTATCAAGGTTTCGGCTCAAGAGCAAGGCAACAAGCGTATGTCGAAAGGTCAAATTGAAACACTGACTGCTGTTGCACAACAACACGGTTTAGGAGGTTTGGCTTATATTATTGTGAATGAAGAAGATTTGCAATCGCCGATTATCAAATTTTTAGGTGAGGAAATTGCAGCAGGAATTATCAAAGCGACTAATGCGCAAGTGGGTGATATTGTATTCTTCTCTGCAGCTGATTATGCTACAGCTAATAAAGCTTTGGATGCCGTTCGTCAGGAAATGGGTAGAATGTTAAATTTGATCAATCCAAAGGAATTACGTCCGGCTTGGGTGGTTGATTTTCCAATGTTTGAAAGAACAGACGAGGGAAGATGGACGTTTACACACAATCCGTTCTCGATGCCTGCGATTTACGATTTGCAAAAGCATATGAAAGGTGATGATGCTGAAATCGGAACTATCATCGCGCAACAATACGATATAATCTTAAATGGTTACGAAATTGGAGGAGGATCTGTTCGTGCACACAAATCTGAAATCTTGGAAGCAACTTATAAAAATATGGGTTACAACAAAGAAGAAATGATAAAGAGTGTTGGAACAATGTATAAAGCTTTTCAATACGGTGCACCACCACACGGGGGAATCGCATGGGGAATTGACCGTTTAATGATGATTTTAGAGAAAAAAGCATCCATTAAAGACGTGATGGCTTTCCTAAAAACAGGAACCAGTGAAGATTTATTATTTGGCGCACCGTCGCTTTTATCGGATAAAAGGTAGAAGAATTGAATGTTAGGATTATGAGGAAGTAGAGGGTTTCAATTGCAATGACAATTTTAAAAATCAATTTCAATTGCAATTAGAAAAATAATTAAAGCCTATCCGTGAAAAATATAGACCCGTTTTTTTCTCAATTTTTTTTTTCATTGAAATTGCCATTGAAATTGCCATTTTTTTTTTAAAAGTAACCGCTTAAAACCTTATTTTGGAACTAACTTTCTCTTTCCAATTTTATGATTTGCCTTTACAGCATCCTTTTCAGATTTCTAGGTATACTGTTACTGTCCAAAAAACTGCAATAGTTTGTATTACAGATGGAATTTATTTCGGATATGGAGAAGCAACAGTAAATCCCTATTACCATAGCACTCTAGAACGATTAACGGAAAGTTTCATTAAAATACAACCACAAGTCGAAGCTGCCTCTGGACTTCATCCAGAGGAACTCTGGAAAAACATAGAGCCCATTCTCAAACACGATTATTTTGCATTATGTGCAGTTGATATAGCCTTTTGGGATTTTTATGCCAGAAAAAGCAACAGAACACTACGCAGTTATTGGTCTGATGAAGAGGCTATAACACCACTCACATCATACACCATTGGCATTGATTCCATCGAAAAAATGCAACAAAAAATCATGGAGAAACCTTGGCCTATTTATAAGATTAAATTAGGAACTTCTAATGATATTGAAATAGTAGAAGGCTTGCGTAAAATTACGGACTCGGTTTTTCGCATTGATGCCAATTGTGCCTGGAATGCCGAACAAGCCATTAATTATAGCAAGATTCTCAAAGATTTGAATGTGGAGTTTATAGAACAACCGCTCAAAGCTGATGATAGTGAAGGTATGAAAAAAGTAAAATTAGAATCCTATTTACCAGTAATCGCAGACGAAAGTTGTCAGAGAGAAACGGATGTATCCATTTGCGCTGAATTGTTTCATGGCATAAATATTAAAGTAATGAAATGCGGTGGCATAACACCCGCTTTGAGAATGATTAGAGCAGCTAGGGAAGCACAATTACTTCTGATGGCTGGTTGCATGACTGAATCCACAATTGGAATTTCGGGATTGGTACAAATAGCACCACTTTTAGACTATTTAGATGCAGACGGTCCTTTACTTCTAAGTAAAGATATAGCTGATGGAGTTCGCTTTGATATGGGTAAAATTGTTTATCCAAATGCTTTTGGGTCTGGTGCGAAATTATACACATGATTTGGTGTAAAATGTTAATAACTTCAATAGCAAAAGAGGCTTTTTTATCCTAAAATCATTCCTGATTTTATATATTTGCGTGTTAGACAAAAAATACATTTTTAGAATAAAATTTATATGAGCGAAGAAATCAAGAAGCACAATTATTCAGCAGATAGTATTCAGGCATTAGAAGGAATGGAGCACGTAAGAATGCGTCCTTCGATGTATATTGGAGATGTGGGTGTAAGAGGGTTACACCATTTAGTATATGAAGTTGTAGATAACTCCATTGATGAGGCAATGGGAGGACATTGTGATACTATTGGAGTTGCTATCAATGAAGACGGTTCTATTACAGTTGAAGATAACGGTCGTGGAATCCCTGTAGATTTACATAAAAAAGAAGGTGTTTCTGCTCTTGAGGTAGTAATGACTAAGATTGGTGCAGGAGGAAAATTTGATAAAGACTCTTATAAGGTTTCTGGAGGTTTGCATGGTGTTGGGGTTTCTGTTGTGAACGCACTTTCAAAGCACATGAAATCTACCGTTTTTAGAGATGGTAAAATTTACGAACAAGAATACGAAAGAGGTAAATCTTTATATCCTGTTAAACAAGTCGGTGAGACCACCAAAAGAGGAACAATGCAAACGTTCTATCCAGACGACACCATTTTTACTCAGACTACTGAATTCTCATACGATACTTTATCTGCGCGTATGCGAGAATTATCGTATTTGAATAAGGGAATCACCATTACATTTACAGATAAAAGAGAAAAAGATAAAGATGGAAACTTTATTTCTGAAGTTTTTCATTCTGACGAAGGACTAAAGGAATACATCCGCTATTTAGATGGAAACCGTGAGCCCATTATTTCTCACGTGATTTCGATGGATTCCGAAAAAGGGGAGATTCCTGTTGAGGTAGCCTTAATCTATAACACCAGTTATACAGAAAATATTTTTTCTTATGTAAACAATATCAATACACATGAGGGTGGAACGCACTTGCAAGGTTTCAGAACAGGTTTAACACGTTCCTTAAAGAAGTATGCCGATGCTTCTGGAATGTTAGATAAATTGAAATTTGAAATTGCAGGAGATGATTTTCGTGAAGGGTTAACTGCGATAGTTTCTGTAAAAGTTGCCGAGCCACAATTCGAAGGACAAACTAAAACCAAACTTGGAAACAGAGAAGTAGTTTCTCCAGTAAGTCAAGCCGTGAGTGAAATGGTTGAGAATTATTTGGAAGAAAATCCAAATGACGCAAGAATCATTGTGCAAAAAGTTATTTTGGCAGCTCAAGCCAGACATGCAGCTAAAAAAGCGCGTGAAATGGTGCAGCGTAAAACCGTTTTAGGCGGTGGAGGCTTACCAGGTAAATTATCCGACTGTTCGGAACAAGACCCCGAAAAATGTGAAGTATATCTTGTCGAGGGAGATTCCGCGGGTGGAACTGCAAAACAAGGTCGTGATAGAAATTTTCAAGCTATTTTGCCTCTTAGAGGTAAAATTTTGAATGTGGAAAAAGCGATGCACCATAAGGTTTTTGAAAATGAAGAAATTCGTAACATATTCACAGCTTTAGGAGTGACCATTGGTACTGCTGAAGACAGCAAAGCTTTAAATTTAGAAAAACTACGATACCACAAGGTAATCATCATGTGTGATGCCGATGTCGATGGAAGTCACATTTCTACTTTGATATTAACGTTCTTCTTTAGATTTATGAAAGAATTAATAGAAGAAGGGCACGTTTATATCGCAGCACCACCACTTTATTTGGTGAAGAAAGGGAATAAAAAAGAATATGCTTGGACGGAAGACCAACGCGATTTGGCCAATGAAAGAATGGGAGGAAGTGCCGCAATTCAACGTTATAAAGGTCTTGGAGAGATGAATGCGGAACAATTGTGGGAAACTACTATGGATCCTAATTACAGAACTTTACGCCAAGTAACAATTGATAGTTTAGTGGAGGCAGATAGAGTCTTTTCTATGTTGATGGGAGATGATGTACCGCCACGAAGAGAGTTTATTGAGAAAAATGCAGTTTATGCTAATATAGATGCATAAAATAAGGATTTTGTCAGCTAACCATTTATCATGCTAAAAGCTTTCAAGGCATGAGAAGGATTTTACTAGCTCTTTTATTCGTTTGCAATGTAGGGTATTCACAATCTATTGATCCAATAGTTTTAGACCATTTAGATGATTTTTTTGTTGATGCAATTTATTATTCAAACAAATTTATAACTCCAGCCACCGATGCAGCTGTATATCAGTCATCCGGTGGCTGGATGTTTTCGGCCAAAAAGAATAAACGTTGGAGTGCTACTTTTGGAGTGCATTCCAACATTTTTTTTGTTCCCAATAAAGACAGAGAATTTGTATTGAATAATACTGATTTCACTTTCTTGAAAATTCAAGATGCAGCATCAGCCACAATTCCAACGGCACTTGGAAATGGAAAACAAATAAACATTGTGGATATTTATGGGGCAATTAATCCCAATTATCCGATAGAAACTCCAAAAGGAATTAACGAAGATCTAATAATTTATCCCCATCTTTCAGGTTCGCTATCGTTAGGTTTTGGAACAGAAGTTTTGGCCAAGTTTGCTCCAAGAACTAAAATTAACAAAGGAGAATACCAAGTTTATGGTTTTGGAATTAAGCATAATATTAGCCAATACATATCTACTTTAGAATCCAAAAACATTCATCTCGCTATAACGATTAGCAATTCAAAAGAAAACATCAGCTTTGATTTTCTCGATATTAAAACCAATTTTGGAACGCTTGGAATCAATAGAATTAACGGCAATATTAATTCATGGCAATACCAAACTATGATTTCCAAAGAATATAATAATTTTGAATTCATGTTTGGGTCAATTGTTAATGTTAGTGATTTTAAATATAAATTTTCAGGAGTTAAAGGTACTATTGATCAGGTGATAGATTTTCCAGGAGGTTCCTCTCAAGCATTTTTGAATGAAAAATTGAAAGCGATTGATAAAGCTAAAATTAATAGTGTATTTGAGGTTTCTGCAGCCTACAATTGGAATAAATTATATTTTCAATCCTCAATTGATTTTAATAAATTTGTAAACACAAATTTTTCGATACATTATAGAATAAATTGAACTTCTAATGCGTATTTAATTTTAGAAAGTAATAAACACAAATAAATATAAATTTTTAAATAAAAATAAAATGAAAGTTACAATTGTAGGAGCAGGAAACGTAGGAGCTTCATGTGCTGATGTTATTTCTTATAGAGGAATTGCCAGTGAAGTGGTATTATTAGACATTAAGGAAGGTTTTGCCGAAGGAAAAGCTATGGATTTGATGCAGTGTGCAACCAATACAGGTTTCAACACACAAATAACAGGAGTTACTAACGATTATTCAAAAACGGCAAACAGTGATGTGGTAGTGATTACCTCAGGAATTCCAAGAAAACCAGGGATGACTCGTGAGGAATTAATCGGAATCAATGCAGGAATAGTAAAAACGGTAGCAGAAAACATTTTACAATTTTCTCCTAACACCATCATTGTGGTAGTATCCAATCCAATGGATACAATGACCTATTTAACATTGAAAGCAACGGGTCTTCCTAAAAATAGAATTATAGGAATGGGTGGTGCTCTTGACAGTTCTCGTTTCAGATATTATTTGTCAAAAGCGTTGAATAAACCTTCAAATGATGTTTCTGCTATGGTAATTGGTGGTCACGGTGATACTACGATGATTCCATTAACGCGTTTAGCAGCTTATAATGGAATTCCGGTTTCGCAATTTCTTTCTCAAGCTGAATTAGACAAAGTTGCAGCAGATACGATGGTTGGTGGAGCCACGCTTACTGGACTTTTGGGAACTTCTGCTTGGTATGCACCAGGAGCATCAGTAGCGTATTTAGTAGACAGTATTTTGAACAATCAAAAGAAAATGATTGCTTGTTCCGTATTGTTAGAAGGCGAATACGGTCAATCAGATATCTGTATTGGTGTTCCTTGTATCATTGGACGCAATGGTGTAGAACAAATTTTGGACATCAAACTTGACGATAGCGAAAAAGAAAAATTCGCAAAAAGTGTTGATGCCGTTCGTAATATGAACGCTGATTTAGCATCTGTTTTATAAACGAAGAAATTAAATTTTATTCAAGTGGCATCTTTTTTTAATGTAGATGCCACTTTTTTTGCTTAAAATCGATTGAAAAAAGCTTTATCTTCGCCACATAAAAACAGAAATAAATGAAATATTTATATTTTTTAGCAACTATTTTATTTGTAGTAACCTCTTCTTGTTCAAGTGATGACAGTGATACAGCAGTTAAAGCAGAGCCGATAGGCACTACGGCGACTAGCTATTTTCCTTTAAAATCGAATAATTTTTGGACGTATAAAACGGAAAATATTTCAGTTAATCCAGTAGTTATTGGTAGAGATTCCATGTATGTAGGAAATGATTCTATTATCAATTCTATAACGTATAAAAGAATGAAAACCAAAAGTTTGCCAACAGGTTTCTTTTGTGGAGCACTCAAAAACAATGGTTTGCGAGCAGACGGCAAACGGATAAAATTATCGGGTGACGTTTCTGTAAATATTGGTGCGAGTTTACCTGTTTCTTTTTCAGTAAACGATTTTGTTATATTTAAAGAAAATGCCTCTAGTCTTGAGCAATTGGGCTCAGTTTCAGGAACGATACTAAATGAAACCGCCTTACCTGGATATCCATTGACCGTAAGCTATACATTATTAGCTAAAGAAGATGGAAGTTTAGCAACATTTACATCCAATGGAGTAAATTATACTGATGTTAAAAAAGTGAAGCTAATTCTAAACGTGAAAGTAAATGCTCAAGTAGGACAATTTTCGGTAAATGTTTTATCTTCAGAAAATCAAGATGTGCTAATTTCAGAGCAATATTATGCTAAAAATCATGGTTTAATAAAATCAGAAACCAACATTAGCTATTCTTTAAATCCATTACTAGCGGAGTTGATTACTATTGATTTCCCATTGAGTAGCAGCCAAACAATTAATGATTATTTGCTAACCAAGTTGATAAATTAATGATTTAGAATTAGTAAGTAATTAGAAAACAGAATTTTAAATTAAAGATAGAGAAAAGATTCAGTACAAAATTTAAAAGTCAATTTTTTTTCTTTCTTTGGTTTGACCAATTTTTGAGTAATTCGTTTCAAAAGTTGAATTTTCTATCAATTGTAATAATTGTGAGATTCTTCATTTTTTTAATATTATTCTACAAATAAATTGGTTAATCTTTTCCATAATTATATATTTGCACGTTTTGAAAAATGATGCCAACTCAAAAGTATATTTTGAGAAGGTGTTTTTATTGAATAACCAAAAAACTAATCAAACAGAATTAATTAATTTTAGTAATAATGCAGAATAGAGGACTAGTTAAATTTTTTGCAATTTTATTTGCATTGGTAAGTATCTACCAACTTTCTTTCACATTCGTTTCTCACAATGTAGAAAATGACGCCAAAGTATATGCGAAAGGAAATTCTGAGAAAGAAATCAAATATTTAGATTCCATCGGGAAAGAAAAAGTATTCAATCTCGGATTTACAGATTTTACTTATAATGAAGTAAAAGATAAGAAAATCAACAAAGGTCTTGACCTTGAAGGAGGAATTAATGTTCAACTTCAAATTTCAGTAAAAGACATTATTAAAGGACTAGCAAATAACACTAAAAACCCTGTTTTCAATAAAGCTTTAGCTGATGCTACTGTTAACAGACAAGGAAATCAGGATTATATTGATGCATTTTTTGAAGCTTTTGATAAGGCTTCGGCAGGTACTGTAAAATTAGCTTCACCAGAAATTTTTTCAAATAAAATCATAGGAGACGAAGTAAACTTTAAAATGACTGATGACCAAGTTAAAAAAGTAATCAGACGTAAAGTTGATGAGTCAATCGAAAGTGCTTTTGAAGTATTGAGAAAGCGTATTGATAAATTTGGTGTTACACAACCAAACATTCAAAAATTGGGAGAATCAGGAAGAATTCTTGTTGAACTTCCAGGAGCAAAAGATGTAGATCGTATCAAAAAATTATTGCAAAGTACAGCTCAGTTAGAGTTTTGGGAAACCTACAAAATTGATGATTTAGGAAATTTCCTTATGGCGGCTAATAATGCTTTAAAAGCTACCGAAAAATCAGCAATAAAAGTTAAAGAAACTGCAAAAACTGGAATTGATACTTTATTGACAAATAAAGCAAAAGATACTGTTGCAGATACTAAAGAATTAGGACCATTATTAGACAAATTTGTAAGTCAAGGTGGAGGGCCAGTATTAGCAGTAGTAGATCCTAAAGATACTTCAGCTATCAATGGATATTTAAAAAGACAAGACATTAGAGTTTTGCTTCCTGCTGACAAGCGTTATGCTAAATTTGTTTGGGGAAAACCTTCTGTAAACATTGATGAAAAAACTAAAAAACCAGTTGAGACGGTTGAATTGTATGCTTTAAAAGGAAACAGAGACAACCAAGCTTCAATGGGTGGAGGTGTAGTGACTGATGCTAAAGATTCATTTGATCAATTGGGTAAACCGTCTGTTACCATGCAAATGAATGGTCAAGGAGCAAAAGCTTGGGAAGAATTAACAGGAAGAGCCTACACTCAAAAAAGCAATATTGCTATTGTTCTTGACGATATTGTGTATTCTGCACCTGGAGTTTCTAGTGGACCAATTTCGGGAGGTCGTTCAGAAATATCTGGAGTTTTTGATGTAACTGAAACTAAAGATTTAGCGAACGTACTAAGAGCAGGTAAATTACCAGCTTCTGCTGAAATTGTGCAATCAGAAGTGGTTGGACCATCATTAGGACAAGAAGCAATTGACAATGGTACCAATTCAGCTATTATTGGTTTATTAATCGTTTCTTTGTGGATGATGGTGTACTACGGAAAATCTGGATTGTATGCTAATATTGCCCTTGCAGTTAACTTATTATTCTTGTTTGGAATCTTAGCTAGTTTAGGAGCTGTTCTAACGTTGCCGGGTATTGCGGGTATTGTTTTAACCATGGGTACGGCAGTAGATGCGAATATTATTATTTATGAACGAGCAAAAGAAGAACTGCGAGCAGGCAAAACAATTGAAGAAGCGATTAAAGCTTCATTTGGTTGGAAAGGTGCTATGCGTTCTATTGTTGATGCTAACGTTACTCACGTATTGACAGGAGCCGTTTTATTGATTTTTGGTACAGGACCAATTCAAGGATTTGCGACTACTTTATTAATTGGTATAGCGACTTCTTTATTTACTTCTATTTTTATTACAAGAATCCTTTTGGATTGGAGCGTAAATAGAGGAAATAAATTGACTTTTGTTACTGGATTCTCTAAAAATTTCTTTACCAATTTCCATTATGATTTCCTTGGAGTAAAAAAATACACCTATACATTCTCTTTAATAGTTTGTATTGTTAGTGTTATTTCATTATCGACTCACGGATTGAATTACGGGGTTGATTTCAAAGGAGGACGAACTTTTCAAGTGCGTTTTGAGAAATCAGTTCCAGCCGAAGAAGTTCGTGAAGAATTACTGAAAGTATTCGATGGTAGTGCTGAAGCAAAGATTTTTGGTAGCGACAACCAATTGAAAATTACGACAAAATATAGAGTTGATGAATCAGGTACAGAAGTAGATGCGGCCGTCAATAGAATCCTTTACGACAATCTTAAAAAGCATTTCGGACCAGATATGACTTACGAAAAATTTGTCAACATTTACGAAGGTAAGAAATTAGGAATCCTTCAAGGTTCAAAAGTTTCTGCGGCAGTTTCTGACGATATTAAAACCAATTCCTATTGGGCGGTTCTTGGAGCCATGCTAATTGTTGGTTTATATTTAGTTATCAGTTTCAGAAAATGGCAATACAGTCTAGGTGCGATTGCAGCGGTAGCGCATGACGTAATCTTCGTATTAGGAATCTATTCTTTATTATGGAAATACATGCCATTTGGAATGGAAATTGACCAACATTTTATTGCGGCGATTCTAACCGTTATCGGATATTCTATGAACGATACGGTAATTGTATTTGACAGAGTTCGTGAGTACATAGGTGGTAAGGCAAAAGGAAACTTCAATCAAATTGTAAACCAATCGATTAATTCTACGATGTCTAGAACCATCAATACCTCATTAACGATGATTTTAGTATTGTTAATCATGTTTATTTTTGGTGGAGAATCTATCAGAGGATTTATATTTGCTATGTTAGTAGGTATTGTGGTAGGAACGTATTCTTCCTTATTCATCGCAACACCAGTTCTTTGTGATACCATTTCGGATGCTGAACATAAAAGAATTGAAGAGGAACATAACAAAGCCTAATTGCTTTTTAGATACAGAAAATGCCCGATGTGAATCGGGCATTTTTTTTGGATTGTAATTTTTAAGTACCTTAGCAAGATACATAATAAGCATTTAAAAAAAATCAGCAATAATGATATCAAGACTATACAAATACATACTAATTTCAGTACTCTTTCTTTGCATGTCGTTTACAGAAAGGGAAGAATCCTCTTTCACTTTCGTTCAATTGTGCGACACTCAATTAGGGATGGGCGGTTACGAGCATGATGTAAAATCATTTCAACAAGCAGTCAAACAAATCAATGCGCTTCATCCTGATTTTGTCGTCATTTGTGGTGATAATTTAGTGCATAATGCAACAGATAGTTCTTATGCGGATTTTAAAGAGATTAAGGCTGGTTTTACCATGCCATGTTATTGTGCTCCCGGAAATCATGATGTAGGAAACATCCCAAATGATACCACTCTGAGATATTACAGGAAAACCATTGGAAAAGATTATTATGACTTCGAGCATAAAGGGTATGCTTTCATCCTAGCTAATTCTCAGCTATGGAAAGTTACCCAATAAGAATCGGACAAACCACGATAAGTGGTTTATAAAAACACTCCAAAGACAAAGCCGTAAACAACATCCGATAGTCGTGATTGGGCACTATCCATTATTTACTGTTTCACCAAATGAGGAAGAAGGCTATTTTAATCTTCCTATTCCAAAAAGGCAACAGTTGCTACAGTTATTCAAAGAATACAATGTTAAAGCGTATTTATCGGGGCATACGCATAAGACAGTAATCAACAAGTATGAATATATCCAATTAGTTAGCGGAGAAACTACCAGTAAAAATTTTGATCAAAATCCATTGGGTTTTAGAGTTTGGAAAGTTACTTCAGATAGGATTGAACAGCATTTTGTAGCTTTGGAGGATTGAGTTATTTAAGTGCAAGAGTATATAATATACAGACAGACTCAATTTTGATTTTGAGTTATTCTGTGATAAATTTTAAACTTTTATAAAATTCATCACAACCTTGTGAAAAAAAAGGTTTTAAAAAAAAATCATCACAAGTTCTACAAATAAAAAATAGCCATTAACAAAAGCTAATGGCTATTCAATATTTTTTATAAATTTTAAACTTCAATCGGTTTTTCAGCATTAAAAATAAAATACAAGCCTACCAATATGAACGGAATACTCAACCACTGTCCTGTCGAGAGTAGTCCTAAAGCTTCTTCAAAACCTCCTTGACTTTCTTTAACATATTCCACTACAAAACGGACAGACCATAATAAAACTAGGAATAGTCCAAAAAGAAATCCTGATTTCTCCTTTACATTGGTTTTCCAATACAAGAAAAACAAGATAGCAAACACAAAAATATAGCAAAAGGACTCATACAATTGGGCCGGATGTTTGGCGGGTACTTGTTGCAATAGCTCCGCAAATTGTGGGATGTTGGCAATAGCATGATACGCTTCTTTTGGGCTTGTCATTTGCGTTTTTGCCATAGCTTCTCTAGCACTGAAATGGTCTCTTACAAATTGAATTCCAAAAGAAGACGAAGTTTCTTTACCCACAATTTCTGAATTAAAGAAATTCCCTATTCTCACAAAAATAGCGCCACTAGCAACTGGAATTACAACCCTGTCCAAAACCCAAAGTAAGGGTCTGTTCATGACATTTTTACTAAAATAATACATCGCCACAATTATAGCTATTGCAGCTCCATGACTCGCTAACCCCTGAAAACCGGTGAACTCAAAATGGGGTTCAAATCGAAACGGCAATAAAATCTCGGATAAATGATTCCTGTAATATTCCCAATCATAGAAAAAAACATGACCTAAACGAGCACCCAATAAGGTAGCTAGAACGGTCCAAATAAATAGGGAATCTAGTTTCTCCAGTGATTCATTTTCGTTTTCAAAGATTCTTTTCATGATGTACCACCCTAAACCAAAGGCAATCACAAACATGAGGCTATAATATCTAATTACAAAAAAACCTAAATCTATTCCTTCAGAGGGATTCCAAACTATACTTAATGATGGTGCCATTTTTTATTGTATTATTTAGCGTAAAAATAAAGATTTAAAATAAATTTAAATCAAAAATTAGCTAATGTTTATGAAGCAGATTGATTTTCTCCCTCTCCTTTGGAGAGGGTTGGGGTGAGGATGGAACTGGGTCATACCCTTCTTTACCCCATGGATGACAGCTTAAAATCCGTTTTATAGCAAGAAAACTTCCATAAAATAGTCCATGGATTTTTAGTGCTTCGATAGTATAATTGGAACATGTGGGCTCAAATCGGCAACTGGCAGGAGTAAATGGCGAAATAGCGACTTGATACAATCGGACTAAAAAAAGAAAGGGCAGTATGAGTATTCTTTTGACAGTCAATTTAAAAAGTAAAAGTCGTTCCTTCCTTTCCGTCTTTCAATTGTATACCTAACGCAATCAATTGGTCACGTATATGATCAGACATAGCAAAATCTTTATTGGCTGTTGCTGTATTTCGCATACCAATAAGCATTTCTATGACACCCTCCAGTTTACTATTGTCATCATTCGATATTTTACTGTCCTCCAAGCCTAAAACATCAAATACAAAAGCATGTATGGTTTCAGCAAATGTAGCCAAATCTGTTGCGGTAAGTGAAGCGGTATTGTCTTTTAATACATTAACAAAACGTACGCCTTCAAACAATTGCGCAATTAGAATAGGCGAATTAAAGTCGTCATTCATCGCCTCATAACATGCTGCCTTCCAAGAAGGGATGTCGAGTGAGGAGGTCGATTGTGGTGCAATCTCCTTTAGGTTTTGCAGGGCTTCCATCAATCGGTTGTAACCTTTTTCGGCAGCCACAATAGCATCATCGGAAAAGTCAAGAATACTTCTATAATGGGCTTGCATCATAAAAAAGCGAGCAACGCTAGGTGAAAAAGCTTTACTTAAAAATGGACTTCCACCTGTTAGAATTTCTCTAGGTAAAATATTATTTCCAGTAGATTTTGCCATTTTCTTACCATTTAAAGTAAGCATATTGGCATGCATCCAATAATTCACTGGGGATTGTCCTGTACAAGCTTCGTTTTGTGCAATTTCGCATTCGTGGTGTGGAAATTTCAAGTCCATACCTCCTCCGTGAATGTCAAAATGATTGCCTAAATATTTGGTACTCATCGCGGTACACTCCAAATGCCATCCTGGGAAACCATCACTCCAAGGGGAAGGCCAACGCATAATATGTTGGGGTTCTGCTTTTTTCCAAAGGGCAAAATCTGTCAATAATTTTTTTGATAATTTCGATTTGCTCGATGATATGACCTGTCGCAGTGGGTTCAATACTTGGAGGTAGAAAATTAAATTCATTGAGGATATCATGAAAATCTACGGTGTAGCGTTGTACCACTTCCATGGGTTCTAATTTGTTCCAAACGTGCTTTTTTAGCAATCTTATCTTCTCCCTCATCCACATCATCGACAATATGACCTACATCGGTGATATTTCGAACATAGCGTACTTTGTACCCTAAATGCAATAAATACCTGAAAATCATATCAAAAGACATGAACGTTCTCACATTTCCTAAATGAACATTGCTGTACACCGTTGGGCCACAAACGTACATTCCAATATTTCCCTCGTGAATGGGAACAAATGTTTCTTTTTCTCCAGAAAGAGAGTTGTATATTTTGAGCGTATTATTTTTATATAAAGGCATTTTCTGTTTATTGTTTGTAGTTTTTTGTTTAGTGTTAAATAAGATGATTATTTAAACTTTAGACCTTTTATTTCACAATTGTTCAAATAGTTCATCATAGCTGCTATTTTATTTTTTTCTAATTCAACTATTTCATTTAATTTTAAGTGTTGTTCTTCAGAAATTAATTTTTTGTCAAAACTTCTATACGATTGAGATTTTAATTCTCCCGAAGAACCTTTTGCAATGCTTAAAAATTGAATAAATTCTCTATTTCCATTACGCTCAAAACCTTCGGCAATATTATCCATAATGGATCCAGAACTCCTATCCATTTGATCTTTTATAGAATAATTCGATTTTAGATTTGTATTTTGGATAAGATAATCAACATATTGACAAATTTCCCTTGCCATTTTCCATATTTCTAAATCTTCAAATTTTTCTATTTTTGCCATAACTACAAACTAAAAACCACAAACAATAAACATTTTAGAATTTAGTTTCTAATTTAATATAGGCTAAGAATTCTCTTCTAGTTTGTTCTTCTTTAAATTTTCCGCCAAATTCAGAGGTAACCGTACTACTTTCAATGTCTCGAATTCCTCTAGAATTGACACACAAATGTTTGGCGTCAATTACACAGGCTACGTCAGGAGTATTTAATGCTTTTTGTAATTCCTGAACAATCTGCATGGTTAAACGCTCTTGTACTTGAGGTCTTTTAGCATAATAATCAACAATCCGATTTATTTTAGAAAGGCCTATTACTTTTCCGCTTGAGATATAAGCAACATGCGCTCTACCAATTATTGGCAATAGATGATGCTCGCAGGTAGAATATAGCGTGATGTTTTTTTCCACTAACATCTCACCATATTTATAGTTATTCTCAAAAGTAGATGGATTTGGTTTTTTGGAAGGATTCAAACCTCCAAAAAGTTCCTTAACAAACATTTTGGCAACACGATTTGGAGTTCCTTTGATACTATCATCAGTCAAATCCATTCCTAGTGTTTGTAGGATGTTTTCAACGTCTTTTTTTATCAGTTCTATTTTTTTATCATCTGGCAGGTCAAAGGCATCTTTTCGGATGGGATTAGTTGCAGATGAAGCAATATGATTGTCTCCAATATCGTCTTGAAAATCGTCGTTATTTATCATTGATACGTGTTCTTTTTGAAGTAATTTATTTGAAGGGCAAAGATAATTAATTAAAATCAAAGAATTTCTATCCCTATTTTAATTTTGGAAGGATTTAAGACTTTCGTATTAGGCAGTATTAAAAAAATAAAGGCTTCTCAACTCGTAAGAAACCTTCTCTATGTTTACTTATAAAAATTATTTTGAATTGTAAACTCGAAGTGCCTCTTTTAGAATTGCAACCGAACGAATCAAGTCTTCCTTTTTCAAAACATAGGCAATTCGAACTTGATTCAATCCAACACCCGGTGTAGAATAAAATCCTCCTGCAGGAGCTACCATTACGGTTTCGTTGTTGGAATGGTAGCTTTCAAGTAGCCATTGTGCAAAATCATCAGTGTTTTCAACGGGTAATTGAGCAATGCAATAAAATGCAGCTTTTGGGGTTGTTACTACAACTCCTTCTATTTTATTTAATTCTGATATTAAAGTGTCTCTACGTTCTTTATATTCTGAAATGACTTCGTCAAAATAACTTTGAGGAGTTTCTATTGCTGCCTCGCAAGCAATTTGTTCGATTGTTGGCGGACATAAACGCGCTTGTGCAAATTTCATTGCAGCGGCAATAACTTCTCTGTTTTTAGTGACCATACAGCCAATACGTGCGCCACACATACTGTATCTTTTAGAAACAGAATCAATCATTATAACGTTTTGTTCAATTCCTTTTAAGTTCATCACTGAAAAGTGTTGGTCTCGCTCATCGTAAATAAATTCGCGGTACACTTCATCAGCAATTAAAAATAAATCATGTTTTTTTACCAATTCTCCCAATTGGTTGATTTCTGATTCAGAGTATAAATAGCCTGTTGGATTATTGGGATTACAAATTAAAATAGCCTTGGTTTTTGGCGTAATGGCTTTTTCAAATTCTGCTATGGTTGGAAGTGTAAATCCACTTTCGATGTTCGAAATTACAGGAACAACTTTAGCACTTGATTCTTCCGAAAAAGCACTATAATTGGCATAAAAAGGTTCAGGAATGATGACTTCATCTCCAGGATCCATAATACTACCAAGAGCAAATAGTAGTGCTTCTGAACCTCCCGTAGTAATCATGATGTCTTCAAAAGCAACTTTAACATCTTGATTGGTATAAAATTGAGCCAGCTTTCTTCGGTAACTTTCGTAACCAGCTGAAGGACCATATTCAATAATATCTAAGTCGATGTTTTTTATCGCTTTTATAGCAATTTCAGGGCTTTTTATATCTGGTTGTCCAATGTTTAAATGATACACTTTTAAACCCTTTTTTTTAGCCATTTCTGCATAAGGAGCCAATTTCCGAATGGGTGATTCTGGCATTCTTCGTCCTCTAATTGAAATCTCAGGCATAATGATATTTTTTGTGTCGCAAATTTGCAATTTTTTTAAAGTACACCAACAGTTTTACGCTATATATTGACCAAAGAACGATTTATCACAATTATTTTTTATTTTTATAGAAAAGAAAAGATAAATTATGCGGTTCCTATTCTGTTTTTGGATTTTTTTTACTTTTTCAGTTTCTGTTTTTTCACAGGACGGCTTTCAATTTGAGACCGATAAAACGAAGATAACTATTCCTTTTCAATTGATTAATAATTTGATTTTTATACCAATCAATGTTAATGGAGTCGAATTGAATTTTTTGTTGGATACAGGAGTAGAAGAAACTATTTTGTTAAGCCTTGATGATAAGGAAGGGCTTAACTTTAATAATGTTGAAAAAATTAAATTGCGTGGTTTGGGGATGGAAGAATCGATTGAAGGGTTGAGGTCTAATGATAACGTTTTGTCTGTAAAAGAATTGGTAGACAAACATCATAATTTATACATTGTCTTAGATCAAAGTTTCAATTTTTCTACACACATTGGTATTCCTGTCAATGGAATTATTGGCTATTCTTTTTTTAAAAACAACTTGCTTGAGATTAACTACGATAAAAAGAAACTCTTTGTTTACAATGACACTAAAAAGATACAGAAAAAAATAAACAGACACTATACAGGGATACCAATATCAATTGAACGAAACAAGCCCTATGCGCAAGCTTGGGTTACTATGAACGACAAAGAAATTGCTGCAAAATTACTATTAGATATAGGAAATAGCGATGCCTTGTGGTTGTTTCAGGATGTTAGTTCAGAGATAAAAGTTCCAGAAAAGAGTTTTGATGATTTTCTAGGAAAAGGATTTAGCGGAGACGTTTTAGGAAAACGAACAAGAATTTCAAATTTTAGATTGGGCACATTTGAATTTAAAAATCCAATTATTGCTATGCCCGATTTGAATTCTGTAAAAAGTGTTTCGATGGTTGAGAATAGAGTAGGCTCAATTGGAGGAGAAATTTTTAAGCGATTTTCAGTAATAGTAGATTACAAAAATAAACAGCTATTTTTCGCAAAAAGCAATCATTTTGACCTGCCCTTTCAATACAACAGGAGCGGTATAGAGCTTCAAAATGAAGGGATGCAATGGGTACAAGAAACGGTTCCTTTGAAAACTATTAATTTAATTGAGAATACCTTCGACGAAAATGGGAATAAGGTAGATACAAACTTTAAATATAAATTTTCTCTCAAACCTATCTACACTATTGCCAATATCAGAAAAGATTCGCCAGCAGAACGCTGTGGATTACGAAAAGGCGACGTTATCATTACCATCAATAAAATGCAAGGTTATAAATATTCTTTACAGGAAATCAATGAAATCCTAAAATCGGAAGATGGTAAATGGCTTAACTTTGAGATTGAACGAAACAGTCAGATTTTAAAATTCAGATTTCAACTCAAAAGTATTTTATAAAATAAGAGCCTCAATTTGAGGCTCTCGGTTTTTAGTTTTCTATTGAAATTAGGCTTTTTTTCTTTTCGAGAACGTTAACAGCTTCCTTAACATAGACTTCTCCTTTTATCTTTAGCGGAATTCTTCCACCTTCATAATTGCTAGCATTAGATTCAATAGTAATCGTTTTTCGAATAGGACCAACACCCATATTGTATTTCACTTGAATTTTGCCAGATTTTCCGGGCATGATAGGCTCTTTTGGATAGGATGGAACCGTGCATCCACAAGTAGATTGTGCATTAGTAATAATCAATGGGGCGTCACCTGTATTAGTAAACTCAAAACTACGAACTCCATCATCGCTGTTTTTCTCTACTCTTCCATAATCTATGGTATTATCAGCATCTTTAAATTCAATTTTGGCACTTTGACCAAAAACGGAGCTACTAAAAATATTAACAAGTAGAATTAAGAATATTTTTTTCATTTGAGTTAATTTTTAATTTAGGTTAGGTAAAAATACTTTCTTTTATATAAAGAACAAATTATTAATTCTTAATTTTTTATACAATAACTAATTCTTTACTTTTGCAAGGAGTACAAAAAACATACCAAAACATTTTTTTTGAAATTAGCAATGCCATCAGCAAGTTAATCTTAGACAAGCAAATCAGGCATTTTGTATTCACAATTTCTGTAGCAAGTACTGAATCCCTCCAATTATTGTGGATTTTTATTTTCTACAGTATTATTCATTAAATAACAGAATTAAAAGATAAATGACAATTCCTGCACAATTCGACGCCAAGAACATTGAAGACAAATGGTACGATTACTGGATGAAAAATAATTATTTTCATTCTACTCCAGACCACAGAACTCCTTATACTATTGTAATTCCTCCTCCAAATGTGACAGGGGTTTTACACATGGGACACATGCTCAATAACACCATTCAGGATGTTTTAATTCGTCGTGCCCGTTTAAAAGGATTCAACGCCTGTTGGGTTCCTGGAACCGATCATGCCTCTATTGCTACAGAAGCAAAGGTTGTTGCAAAGCTCAAAGCAGAAGGAATCAATAAAAATGATTTGACACGCGAAGAATTCTTGAAACATGCTTGGGAATGGACAGATAAGTATGGAGGGGTAATTCTAGACCAATTAAAAAAATTGGGTGCTTCATGCGATTGGGAACGAACCAAGTTCACAATGGATCCAGATATGTCTGCCTCAGTAATTCGCTCTTTTGTTGATTTGTATAATAAAGGAATGATTTACCGTGGTTACAGAATGGTCAATTGGGATCCAGAAGCCAAAACAACTTTGTCAGACGAAGAGGTAATTTATGAAGAACAACAAGGTAAATTGTTCTATTTGAAATATGCTATTGTAGATTCAAATGAATTCGTGATTGTTGCCACGACACGACCAGAAACTATTTTTGGAGATACTGGACTTTGTTTTCACCCTGACGATGAGAGATACCAACATCTGAAAGGTAAAAAAGCGATTGTTCCTATTTGCAACAGGGAAATTCCAATTGTTTTTGACGACTATATTGATATGGAATTTGGAACAGGAAGTTTAAAAGTAACTCCTGCTCACGATACAAATGACAAAACCATTGGCGATAAATTTAACCTTGAAATTATTGATGTTTTCAATGATGATGCTACACTAAATAGCTATGGATTACACTATCAAGGTAAAGATCGTTTTGTGGTTCGAAATGAAATTGAAAAAGAATTAGAAACTATTGGAGCATTAACAAAGGTTGAAATTCACAACAATAAGGTAGGTCGGTCAGAACGAACAAAAGCAGTAATCGAACCACGGTTGTCCGATCAATGGTTTCTGAAAATGGAGGACTTGGTAAAACCAGCCATTCAATCGGTTCTGGTTGATGGAGACATAAAACTTCACCCAAAGAGATTTGATAATACCTACAGACATTGGTTGGAAAACATACGAGATTGGAACATTTCTCGCCAGCTTTGGTGGGGCCAACAAATTCCGGCCTATTATTATGGAGAAGGCAAAGAAGATTTTGTAGTTGCCGAAACAATTGAAGAAGCATTAAAGTTAGCACGAGAAAAAACGTTAAACTTTAAACTTGAAACAAAAGATTTAAAACAAGATGCAGACGCTCTAGATACCTGGTTTTCTTCTTGGTTGTGGCCAATGGCGGTTTTTGGTGGAATCATGAACCCTGATAGTGAGGATTTTAAATACTATTATCCAACAAATGATTTGGTGACAGGTCCAGATATTTTATTTTTCTGGGTAGCTCGAATGATTATTGCAGGCTATGAATATACTGGTAAAAAGCCATTTACCAATGTGTATTTAACAGGTTTAGTTCGCGATAAACAAAGACGAAAAATGTCTAAATCTTTAGGTAATTCTCCTGATCCTCTTGATTTAATCGATAAATTTGGAGCTGATGGTGTTCGTGTGGGATTGTTGTTGAGCGCTTCCGCAGGAAACGACATTATGTTCGACGAAGAATTGTGCAATCAAGGAAAAGCTTTTTCTAATAAAATTTGGAATGCATTCCGATTGATTAAAGGTTGGGAAGTTTCAGATACTATTCCGCAACCCGATTCTTCAAAAGTAGCCATAGAATGGTATGAGGCGAAATTGCAGCAAACACTTTTGGAAATTGAAGATCATTTTGAAAAATATAGAATTTCAGATGCTTTAATGAGTATTTATAAACTGGTTTGGGATGATTTCTGTTCATGGTTTTTGGAAATGATAAAACCTGCTTATCAAAACCTATTGATAATAGTACCTTTGATAAGGCGATTGAAATGCTTGAAAGTAATCTCAAATTATTGCATCCTTTCATGCCTTTTTTAACGGAAGAAATATGGCAAATTATAGCCGAAAGAACTCCAGAAGAAGCTTTGATTATTGCTCAATGGCCAGAATTAAAATCATTCAATCAAAATGCAATTACCGATTTTGAAAATGCGATTGAAGTAATCTCTGGAATTAGAACCATCAGAAAAGACAAGAATATTCCTTTCAAAGATACCATCGAATTGAAGACGATTAACAATGAAAAGTTTTCAACATATCACGATGTAGTAATTGTGAAGCTTGGAAACCTTTCTTCTTTAGAGTACATTTCGGAAAAAGTTGAAGGAGCTTTGTCATTTCGAATCAAATCGAATGAATATTTTATACCGATTTCAGGTGCTATTAACGTAGAAGAAGAGATTGCTAAATTGACTGAAGAGTTAATTTACATCAAAGGATTTTTGAAATCAGTTGAAGCCAAACTTTCTAACGAAAAATTTGTTAATGGTGCACCTGAAAAAGTTCTTGCCATAGAAAGACAAAAACAAGCGGATGCCTTAGCAAAAATTGCTACGATTGAGCAAAGTTTGGCAGGTTTAAAATAGTTCTAATTTTGAGAGATTCATCAATTGTTAATCAATTGTCAAAAAGAGCATCTTTTTCATCATTTTTTATAATTTTATAAAATGATTATGCTATAAATATCTCAAAATTAAATAACTAACCAATGAAAAAACTTTTTCTTTTTCTGTCGTTTACTTTCTGTTGGGCACTTTCAGCCCAGACGGTGACAACAGTACCAGCAATCATTACGGATGATTACACGGGAATAATAACCATAACCTACGATCCTGCTGGTGGAGCTATGGCTACAGCAACCAATTGCTATGCACACATTGGTGTTACCATTGGCGGTACCAAATGGCAATGCGCTCCCACTTGGAGAAGCGGTTTAGCTAAACATAAATTGGTTAAAGACGGAACCAAATGGGTCTTGACTATCGATAATATGTACAATTATTTTACGAGTTGTCCTGGGAAATACCAAGAACTATCAATGGTGTTTAATGATGGGCCTGGGGGTACTAGAGAAGGAAAAACAGCCTCTGGAGGCGATTTCTTTATCACGATTGCTCCAGCTGGAGAGCTTAGCGTAAAGTTTGCTCCAACTTCTTCCTCAGGAGCGATAGCATCGGGGAGTACAGTAAATTTTTCTGCTGATGCTACTAGTTCATCAAATTTAGTGATTAAAAAGAATGGTATTACTGTTCAAACAGCTACAAACGCTACAACGATTTCGCATAGTGAAGTTTTAAGCACTACTGGTGATTATGTGTACACCGTTGAAGCCACTTCTGGAACTAAAACTGCTAGTGATACCCGCTCGGTTGCTATTATTTCTAGCTCCCAAAATGTTCCAAGACCTTCAGGCTTAGTCGATGGAATTACGTATAATGCCACTGATAATACTAAAGCACATCTGTGCTTGTATTCTAAAGATAGGAGCAATGTATTGCCAGATAATGTTTTTGTTGTAGGAGATTTTAATAATTGGGCTATTTCAAATGCCTATCAATTAAAAAGAGATGGCGACACTGGTTATTGGTGGATTGAACTTACTGGCTTACAATCTGGAGTAGAATATGCTTTTCAATATGCAGTTAAAATTGGAACTAAATTAGTTAAAATTAGTGACCCATATTCTGAGAAAGTTTTGCACCCTGATGACCAATGGGAGCCTAAACAACAGTATCCAAATTTAAAGACATATCCTACACAAGGTGATGGTTATGTATCGGTATTGCAAACTAATAAAGCCAAATTTAATTGGAGTGCACAAACATTAAATTTTGTTAAACCTAATAAAGACAATCTTGTAATTTATGAATTATGGGTTCATGATTTTTCAGCACTACGCAGTTTTAATGCTATTATAGATAGATTGAGTTACCTTCAAAATTTAGGAGTGAATGCGATTCAAATTATGCCTGTGACCGAGTTTGAAGGAAATATCAGTTGGGGATACAATCCAACGCATTATTTTTCGGTTGATAAATCCTACGGAACGGAAAACGATTTGAAAAAGCTAATTGACGAATGCCACAAACGCGGTATAGCAGTTATTTTGGATATGGTATTTAACCATACAACAGGTGCAGCACCTCAAGCTAAAATGTATTGGGGAACCAATTCTATTGCTACCAATAATCCGTGGTTCAACCAAATTGCTCCTCACGGTTCAAGCGTAAATCAAGATTACGATCATAACTTTACTCAAACGCGTTCTATGTTCAAGCGAGCGCTTAAATATTGGATTGACGAATACAAAGTAGATGGATACCGTATGGATATTTCACATGGATTTTGTGGTTCAGATTGCGGAAACCGAACCGAAATCATGTTCGACTATTTCAACAACGGTGTAAAAGCAGGAAATCCAAATGCTTATTTTATTTTGGAGCATTGGGAAGAAACTCTGGAGAACGTCAAAATTACATCAACTTTGGAATGATGTGTCACCTAAACAATACCAAAAGCTATGAGCAAACGGCTATGGGTTGGTTGAAAGAAGGGGATGATTTGAACAGTTCGAATCAAGATGGCTTTTGACCTACTGCGAAAGTCACGATGAAGAGAGAAACATGTATAAAGCCAAAACGTTTGGTAATGGAGCCACAATAAAAACAGTTGCAGGTTTCAGTAATAGAGCACCGCTAAATACCGCCTTTAATGTTTTATTAAACGGTTCGCACATGATGTGGATGTTCCAAGAATTAGCTTACGATTACAGTATTTTTAGCAATGCAGCAGGTGCAGCAGGAAATAGAACGGACCCAAAACCAATTCCAGAAAGTTTGAACTGGTATACCAATTCTACTCGAATGAATTCCTACCAAAAAATTGGACAGTTGATTCAATTGCGTACTCGAATTTTACCGAATGTTTTTCTGGTAATCCAACAAGTTCTGATTTAGGAACAGGTAAAGCTGCGAGAAGTGTAATTTGGGGTTCTGGAAATGAGCGTGTTTTTGTAGTTGGTAATTTTAATGCTCCTACGGATGGCGCAACCTATACGGGTGCCGTTTCAATTAGTTTGCCAGCGGGGAACAATTGGTTTGATTATATGGCTAACGGAAGTACTTCGATTGCAGCGGGAACCAATGTGAACTTGCAACCGGGTGAATTAAAAATTTATACCGCTACACGTTATGCATTGCCTGAAGTTCCTACATCCTACACAGGGTTTACACTAGGTACTTGACAGATTTCCAGCAGATAGCATTTCTTTCTCGGCTTACCCAACGTTGGTCGACGACATCATGACAATTGATACGAAGGAATCCATTAGAACTATTCAAGTGATTGGAATGAATGGAAGCAACTTTTCTCCAAAACTCAATGACACTAAAGTCGATTTGACTGAAGTATCCACAGGATTGTATTTGTTGCACGTTACATTCAATAATAGCAAAACTAAAACAGTAAAGTTCTGGAAGAAATAAGAATTTTATGAAGTTCCCGAACAAGAAAATAACCTCTTCTTATTATAGAAGTGGTTATTTTTTTTGGAGAGTAACTCTAATTTAGTTTGTGTTTTTTTCTTAATTAAATGCTAGACCAACAATTAAGTTTATAGAATTTGTTTTATAGTGTTCCTCCATCCCTTACATCTATTTTTTTATTTAAGATATATAAGCAGATACGATTAAGAAGAGTTTTATATTTTGATTAACTTTTTTGTAATTGTTTCATTTTTAGTTTTAATCTTCACAAAGTAAATACCACTTGATAAATCATTAAGTTCAATTTTTGTATGCTTGTTCTTTAGATAGTCAATTCTACAAATTTGTCCAACTTCATTGTAAAATTCTGCAATTGTATCTTCTGAAAATTCATTTTTTAAATTTATTTCCAAATAATCTTTACATGGATTAGGAAACAAATAGGAAACATTATTGTATTCAATATTCTCTATTTCTAAATTAGGACAAGAAATTAATATTGGAATATTTACGTTTGCATTATTTCCATCACCCAACTGACCATAAAAACTTCCACCCCAAGTCCATAAGGAATAATCAGTTTTTAAAGAAATTGTATGGTAGCTTGCCTCAATATTAAGCCATTCGTTATTATTACTAATTTGAGTTGGGATGTTTTTACTTATAAATGTTCCATCACCTAATTGTCCATAATCATTAAGACCCCATGTCCATAGTGATCCATTTGTTTTTTTTGCAATTGAATGACTATCTCCGGCAAATATTTCCAGCCAGTCAGAAGCTGAACCAGTCTGAACAGGTGTGTTTCTACTTATAAGTGTACCATCACCTAATTGTCCGTAACTATTAGTTCCCCATGCCCAAATAGTTCCATTAGTTTTAATTGCTATAGTGTGAAAAATACCAGCTTCTACAGATAGCCAATTATTATCAGTACCAATCTTGGTTGGTATTTTTTTATCTGTATATGTACCATCACCTAGTTGCCCATTAGAATTATATCCCCAAACCCACAATGTTCCATCTTTTTTTACGGCAAAACTATGAAATCTTCCAGCGGATATTTTTTGCCAATTATTATCAGTGCCAATTTGTGTTGGTGTATTTCTATTTACATAGGTATCGTCGCCTAATTGCCCATAATAATTTGCACCCCATGCCCACAAGGTTCCATCTGTTTTTATTGCAAGAGTATGACCTTCTTTTGAATCAATAGACAACCAATTAGTTTCATTACTAATTAATGTTGGAATTGTTTTATTTGTATAAGTTCCATCACCTAATTGTCCATTATTATTTAGACCCCATCCCCAAAGTGTACCATCTGTTTTTAATGCAAAAGTGCAATTGCTTCCTGAAAACAAGGATTGCCAATTATTACCTGTACCAATTTGTGAAGGTATATTTAAATCATTTGTTGCATCATTCCCGAGTACACCATTTGAATTATAACCCATGCCCATAGAGTTCCATTTTGTTTTATTGCAAAACTATTACTGTTTCCAACAGAGATAGATTTCCAACATTGGGAGTGTAGCTCTAAATTAAATATGGTTATAAAAAGTAAAGTAAAATTTCTCATAATAATACCTTGTATTCTTAAGTCTGCCATAATATTATTGCTAAATTGTTTATTAGGAATCTTCTTAATGAAATTATTAATACTCATATTTCCATTCCCAAATATAATAAAAAAAGCCTCACAAGGAGACTTTCATAATTGCGTTTACTTATGATTATTTTATCGCTTCTTCGTATTTTTCGTTGACTTTTGTCCAGTTAATGACATTAAAAAAAGCATCAATGTATTTTTTGCGTTTGTACTGGTAGTTCAAGTAGTAAGCGTGTTCCCAAACATCAAGCGCCAAGATGGGCGTGCCTTTAATCGTAGCATTGGGCATCAAAGGATTGTCTTGGTTTTGTGTACTCGTGATTTGTAATTTTCCTGCTTTGTCGGTTACTAACCAAGCCCAACCAGAGCCAAACTGCTTGGTGGCAGCATCTTCAAATTGGGTTTTAAATACCTCAAACGAGCCAAAATCTTTAGTAATAGCAGTAGCTAAAGTGTCTTTAGGTTGTCCACCTGCTTTGGGCTATACATTCCCAAAATAGACAGTGGTTGTAGTAGCCTCCAGCATTGTTTCGTAAATCGGCATTGCTCACATCTAGTTTTTTCAGGATGTCTTCAATGGTTGTATTTTCCATTTCGGTTCCTGCAACTACCTTATTCAAGTTGTTGGTGTAGGTAAGATAGTGTTTGGAATAATGCATTTCCATGGTCAAAGCATCAATGTGTGGCGCCAAAGCCTCATAGGAATACGGCAGTTTTACCATTTCAAAAGCACCTTCTTCAGCTTTAACATCATCCGGAACGCCAATGGTCATTTTTTCCTCGGCAGCAGGAAGCGGTACCTCGACTACTTCGGTTAGTTTTTTATCATTACATGAAAGCAATACAAACGTAAATACAACTAAAAGTAGGAGCTGTTTCATTTTCATAAAAAGTTTATTTTTTTACTAAGGAATGGATGATTTCAATATAGCATTCTTTTGCTTCGTCGGCTGTGAGATGGCTTATTTGCATCCAAGCATTGGTCTTAAACGCATCTCTAATGTGGTTTGATGACGATTGTTTTAGACTTAGATTCCCAAAAGTAGCTTGTTTGTAATAGGCATACAAACGCAACTGAACGTCTTGAGGTAACGACGCCTGAGTCATTTCGTCGGCAATGGCCAACGCTTCTTCAAAACGAGTATCTAAGTCTTTTGGTGTCATTTAGGATTTAATAGCAATGATGGTTTTTCCGCCCACTGCTTTTTCGTTCAATTTCACATTAATTTCAGTGCCCAAAGGTAAAAATAAATCTACTCTTGAACCAAATTTTATAAAGCCTGCATCGGTTCCTTGAATTACTTGCATGCCTTCTTTAGCGTAATTCACAATACGCTTGGCTAAGGCTCCTGCGATTTGGCGGTATAAAATTTCGCCGAAAACTCTATTTTCAACCACTATAGTAGTTCTTTCATTTTCGGTACTTGCTTTTGGGTGCCAAGCCACAAGATATTTACCAGGATGGTATTTGCTGTACTTGACCTTTCCATTTACTGGATAGCGAGTCACGTGAACATTGATGGGCGACATGAAAATAGAAACCTGTAATCGTTTGTCTTTGAAGTATTCAGCCTCAAAAACTTCTTCTATTACTACCACTTTTCCGTCTACTGGAGCTATGATGTGATGGTCATTTACAGCAACCTCTCTTTTTGGATTTCTAAAAAATTGAAGAATCATGATTAGTAGAAATAGGACTGTAATTTCAACCGCTTTTTGTAACCAAAATAGGGATATAAAATTATCAGCTAGTAGTAAGAATACCACGGTTAAAGTGGTTGCAATAAGGATTATTTTTCCGCCTTCTTTATGAAACATAATATAAAATTTGATAGAATAAAAATACAAATGGTGCTACAAATATAACACTATCTAGTCGATCTAGAATGCCTCCATGACCAGGCATGATTTTTCCGCTGTCTTTTACGCCAGCAATTCGCTTGAATTTGGACTCAATTAAATCGCCAATGGTTCCAAAAATACCCACAATAAAAGCAATTCCAATCCAAATGTTTGTTGCACCTTCGATGTAATATTTCGAGATGAGTAGGCTAGTCAATATGGCAAATACAACTCCTCCAACAAAACCTTCAATGGTTTTTTTTGGAGAAATACGTTCAAATAATTTATGTTTACCCATGGATTTCCCAACAATGTACGCAAAGGTATCGTTGGTCCAAATCAGCAAAAAGATACTGATGATAATTTTAGGATTATAGCCTTGAATCCCAAACGGGAGCTTGGTAATAATTACAAACGGCAAGATGATGTATCCTAAAAGATATACATATTTAGAAAGAAAATCCATGGGAAAGTTTCTTTGACTAAAAAGAAATCCAATTGATTTTATAGATACAAATAGGGTAGTGCCCAGTAGTAGTAAATCGTAGGTTCTGTTGAATCGAACCTTGTAAAATAACCCAAATAAAAGCAAGGCAATACCTAGTGGTAGTATTTTTTGTAGTTGAACCAATTCACAAAATTCAACAACGGCAAGCAGCAGAAAAATTCCAAATAAAATAAAAAAACTTTCGGCAGAAAATCGAATCGAAGTCAGCAATAGAATTACATAAACAGCACCTGATAAGGATCTCTTCAGCGTTTCGTTCATCTTAGAGATCTTCTAAAAGCAACAAATAAAGATTTTTTGGTGCGCTTCCATATTGAAGGAAGTCTTCTTCTTTTGCTTTCTCAAAATATTTAATGGTGGTGATATTCGTAGGATAATCTTTGTCGTATTTCTTTTAATGACGCGAAGCCCATCACTTTTACTCTCAATGATTTGACTTGTCGTAGCAATAACCACAATATTTGCGGGTAAATCGTTAGGCTTGTTTTGCTTAATTTGATTAGAAGAAAATAGGATGGAGCCTTCATCAGCAATTAAGTTTTCACAACTGGACAACAAAAACTTCGGGTTGGTGGGTTTGTTGTACGCTAGTTTGTTTTCATCTAACATACTAAACAGTTTGGGTTCATAGCAAACCGCTTCTTTTTCGAACCAATCGTTTTCTTCTAATATGTTTTCAAATTGTTCTTTGAGTTCTGTTAGATTTTCACAATACAAAAACTTACCTCCATTTTTTTTGAAATTGAAAGTAAATTTTTCGTCCACAGGAGCCGATAGATTAGCCTGTAAACTGTTAAATTCACTAATTTTTTCCTCTTCGGAGGAATCATTGCCAGAACCAAAAAATTTTCTGAAAAGACTCATATTATTTATTGAAACGATTAATTTGTTTTTGAAAACATCCAAAGATAAAAAAATCTTAATTCAAAAGCATTTTTGAATTAAGATTTTTTAAAATTATTGTTATTTTTTACTACAGTGCATTCTCTTCTTGCAAGTTGGAGTCAAAAGTACGTTTGCCAAAAATTGCTTCCAAATCGTCTTTAAAAATGACTTCTTTTTCAATCAAAATATCGGCAAGTTGATTTAATTTATCTTTGTTTTCCTCAAGAATTTGAATGGCTCTTTCGTATTGACTTTCAATCAAATTAGAGATTTCTTTATCAATTACCATGGCAGTTTCTTCTGAATAGGGTTTAGAAAAACTATACTCGCTTTGTCCTGTCGAATCATAATAGGTAACATTTCCTATTTTTTCATTTAAACCATAGATGGTAACCATAGCGCGTGCCTGTTTGGTCACTTTCTCTAAATCACTTAATGCACCTGTAGAAATTCGGTTGAAAATAACTTTCTCAGCCGCTCTTCCTCCCATGGTAGCACACATTTCATCAAGCATTTGGTCGGGACGAACAATTAATCGCTCTTCTGGTAAGTACCAAGCTGCTCCCAAACTCTGTCCACGAGGAACAATGGTCACTTTTACTAAGGGTGCAGCATGTTCCAACATCCAACTCACGGTAGCATGTCCAGCTTCATGAATAGCAATGGCTTTCTTTTCGTCGGGAGTAACTATTTTATTTTTCTTTTCTAATCCACCTACGATACGGTCAACAGCATCTAGAAAATCTTGTTTGTCTACAGCCGTTTTATTATTTCTAGCGGCAATTAAAGCAGCTTCATTACAAACATTGGCAATATCCGCCCCAGAAAAACCAGGAGTTTGTTTGGCTAAAAAGTCGGTGTCTAATCCTTCTACTTTTTTCAGAGGAGCCAAATGCACTTCAAATATTTCTTTACGTTCACGAATGTCTGGTAAATCAACAAAAATTTGTCGGTCAAAACGTCCCGCACGCATCAAGGCTTTATCCAATACATCGGCTCTGTTGGTTGCCGCTAGCACAATCACATTGGAATTGGTTCCAAAACCATCCATTTCTGTAAGTAGCTGGTTTAAAGTGTTTTCACGTTCATCATTTCCACCAGAGATATTATTTTTACCTCTTGCTCTACCTACGGCATCAATCTCATCGATAAAGATAATAGCAGGGGATTTTTCTTTAGCTTGTTTGAACAAATCCCGAACACGAGAAGCTCCAACACCCACAAACATTTCCACAAAATCTGAACCAGATAGGGAGAAAAACGGAACCTGAGCTTCTCCAGCAACAGCTTTGGCTAAAAGCGTTTTTCCAGTTCCTGGAGGCCCAACAAGTAAGGCTCCTTTTGGAATTTTACCACCAAGGTTGGTATATTTTTCTGGATTTTTCAAAAACTCCACTATTTCTTGGATTTCTTCTTTAGCACCTTCAAGACCAGCAACATCTTTAAAAGTAGTTTTTATATCAGTTTTTTCGTCAAAAAGGCGTGCTTTTGATTTCCCGATATTGAAAATCTGTCCACCACCACCTGCAGCACCACCACTCATTCGTCTCATGATGAAAATCCAAATACCGACGATAATTAGTATAGGTAATAAACTGATAATAATGTCCGACCAATTGTTTTTGGTAAAAAATTATAGTCTTTTAATTTTCCTTGCTTAACAGCTGTTTCCAATTTGTTTTGGAATATTTCGTCATTCCCAATATCAAAAACATAATGCGGTCCTTTAGTGTTGCGACGATTCAACAAATCTTTTGCAACCGCTTTGTGATAGGGTTCTTTCAAAGCATTTGGAGTCAAATAGACTTCAGCTTCAGATTTGTTGTAAACAATTACTTTTTCAACATCTCCTTTTTCCAAGAAGGTATTAAATTTAGAAGAAGAAGTTTTGGCTGCTTCCTGAAAACTAGAACCACCAGAAAAATACTGATTAGGAAAATATCAACACGATTCCTACATAAATCAACCAAGAAGGAATTTTAAGTTTATTGGGATTGGGTTTACTCTCGTTAGCCATTATAAATGATTTCTTTTAATATTTATTTTGAATTGTAGTGATTTTAGCATCGCCCCAAAGACCTTCAATATTGTAATATTCTCTAATGTGTTTTTGAAAAACATGTACTACAATATTTACATAGTCCATAAGAACCCATTCGGCATTATCCGTTCCTTCAACATGCCAAGGTTTGTCTTTGATTGCTTTTGAAACTGTTTTTTGAACGGAGTTAACTATGGCGTTAACTTGTGTATTTGAATTTCCGTTGCAGATAATGAAGTAGTCGCACGAAGAATTATCTATTTCTCTTAAATCTAATATGTCAATATCATTTCCTTTTACCTCTTCAATTCCTTTGATGATGTTGGCTAGGAGGACATCATTATTTATTGCCTTTTTTGTCATCTATTTTTTTGTCTAAGTTTGCAAAGTTACCACTTTTTGTGTTTATTTTTGAACCTTAACATAACATTAAATTCTGTTTCACAAATTATTTCCTATGAAGTTAATCAAACTCGATGCCATAGATTCTACAAATGAATTTTTGAAACGTATTTTGAACGATCAATTTGTTGAGAATTACACAGTTATTACCGCTGAAAATCAAACCAAAGGCAAAGGGCAAATGGGGACCGTTTGGGAATCTGAAATAGGTAAAAACTTAATAATGAGTGTTTTGATTAAAGATTTTTTAGATGATATTAGTCAGATTTTTAACTTAAACATTATAGTTTCACAAACAGTTATACAGGTGTTGCAGGAGTACAAAATATCCAATCTGAGTATAAAATGGCCAAACGACATTATGTCAGATACCAAAAAAATTGGTGGGATATTAATTGAGAACAGTATAAAGAATGATGGAACTATTTTTTCTGTTGTGGGTTTGGGTTTAAATGTCAATCAACTTCATTTTGAGCATCTGCCTCGGGCATCATCCTTGGCGGCGATTTCTAATCGTTTTTTCGATAAAGAGGAGCTTCTTTTTTCAATAGTTGAAGGTATAAAAAAGAACATTCAGTCTTGGCAAGAGCAATCGAGTTGGATGAAGCAAAAGTATTCGGACCACTTGTTTAAAAAAAGGGTTCCCATGCCGTTTCAAGATTCAAAGGGTCAAAAATTTATGGGAATTATTCAAGGAGTTTCGCTTATTGGTAAGCTTCAAATTCTTTTAGAAAATGATGCAATAGCCGAATTTGATCTTAAAGAAATTCAATTGTTGTATTGATTTTTATAATTTAAATTCGTCGCCTAAGTAAAAGTTAATCAGTGCATTATTAAACAACAATTCATATTTTGATTGAATTAATTCTGCTTGTGCATTGTTGTAAGCTATCTTGGTTACGTTGAGTTCGGTGATGTTAATTTTTCCCAATTCAAATTTTAAAGCATCAGCTTCATAACTTTTTCTTGAGAATTCGTAACCCAGCGACGAAGATTCATTTTTCTTTAGTGCCGTTTTGGTATCTGCTATAGCTTTCAAAACTTCTTTTGAAAGATAATTTTTAGTTATTTCGGTATCTAACTTCGATTGTTTGAAGCCTATTTTACTCGTTTTTATCTTAGAATAAGTATTCATTTGACTGAAAATAGGAATGGTCAAGTTCAATCGTAAACCTCTTGAATAGTTCAAATCTATTTGGTCATTGTTTGATATAAAAGCCCCATCATCAAAGTAATTTGCGGTGTAATTCGAACCCGCTAGAAATCGCAAACTCAAGGTTGGATACAACGATGATCGTGCTAATGAGAGGTTAGTTCTAGCTTTACTTTCTCTTAAAACATTTAAGTTATAGTTGGGGTTAATCTCAATTGCTTTTTTGGTTAAAGAATATGGACTTTCATCCAAGAGATTGTTTTTGCTAATTTCAGTAGTTGGACTGATTAAGGTAATCTCCTTTTCCAAAGGAAGATTCATGAGTTGTTTGATACTAATGAGGTTGTCTACCAAACGATTTTCATTGGTTATTAAATTTAATTCTTCTCTGGCTTTTTGGGATTTTATTTTAAACACTTCACTCTCAGCAACAACTCCAGAATTGAATTTTAAAATAGCCAATTCTAATTGTTTTTCACTAGATTGGATTTGCTCTTTATTAGCAGTTATTATTTCTTGTAAATACAGTATAGTGATAAATTTTTGAGCCAAATCAATGCTAATTTCGTTCTCTACTTTTTTGACATTAATCCTTTGAATTTTTAATTCTTCTTTTGTTGATTTTATGGTGTTAATGGTCGAAAATCCTGAAAACAAATTAAATACCGCATTAAGTCTTCCAGAATAAATTTTTAAGTCTTGATTTACAAATTGATTTGTGTTTTGGTCAATTTCTCTACCCCAAGAATTTCTGTTTTCAGCTTCACCATACACATTAGGCAGCAGTTTTCCGTAGCTTGATTTGTACTGGTATGATGCTATTTTTTCATTATTTAGGGCGCTTTTTAAGGTTAAATTATTCTTTAATGTTAGACGCAAGCAATCACTAAATGTCAATGCATCTTGAGCAAATAGGCTGTTTGAAAAATGAAAATTATAGTTAGTAGGATACTTTTTTTCATAAGATGTATTAATGCGTGCTATTGTCAATTTTATTAAATAATTTTTTGATGATGTATTGAAAGAGTTTCATCTTTTCGATAATAACCTCACCTTTAAGCTTATAACCTGCTTTCAGTTGAATATTAGGATTGTATTTCTTGATATTGGCAAGGCAATAAAATGTTCTATCAACATCAGAAGGAGAAACGTAAGTAATGTTTCCTTTTATAGCTCCAAATCGATAATAGTTATAAGCATCTAATTTCAGGTTAATTTCTTGCCCGTTTTTAATGTAAGTCAGATCTTTTTCATCCAAAATCACCTTAGCATAGAAGTTTTCTTTTGAGGGTGCAATAATGGTCAACAAATCATTTTTATTAGCAATTTCAACATTTTGTTTAGCATTAAAAAGATTTGAAATAGTCCCATGTATTGGTGAAATGATAATCAATTTTTTCAACTCGTCCCCAATATACGTTAGATTGTATTTACCGTCTTTAATCATCGTTTGAAGTTCTAAAACATCTCTGCGATAATTTTGAATCTGATTGTCAACATCAATAATACTGCGTTTTAAATCATTTTTTGTTCTTCTGTAATTGTTGTGAAGATTTTCAAAATCATAGTTTTTCACGTTATAGTTCGACTTGATGTCTACTTGAACCTTTTTGTCATCCAAATTTCTATTTTTGGTATCGGTCATTTCATATCTAGAAATGGCTCCTTTAGCATATAAAATAGAATCGGTTTTGAATTTATCAGTTAGGATAGAAGTTTGTTGCGACGAAAGATTGATTTTGTTGTTCAATGAACTAATCTCCAGTGCTGTTTTTTTACGATCGGTGGAATAGATTTTAGACTGAATATTCAACAATTGAATCAGCGATTTTTTTCTATCTAACGTGTTTTCAATCAGTTTATTAATGATGTCTATTTTATGTTCCATTGCAGCAACATCGGTATTCAAAACATCATAATCTGATTTGGTTTTTTTGTTCTCTAAAACAAATAAGGTATCTCCTTTTTTTACTTCCTGACCTTCCTTTACCAATACTTTTAAAACCCTTACCTCGTTAGGAGCATTAATTTTAAGCTGAGGAGTATCTGAAAAAATTTGTCCTTCTTTAAAGCTTACGGTATCGTTAATGTTGAGAGCAAAGATTAAAATAATGGAAATAATCAGAAACGCTATTAAAATTTTATTTAGAATTTTAATAAAGTTGATTGACTTCGTGTTGTAAAAGTTTGAGTTCTCCATTGGTAATTTTATATTTATCGGAAAAGTTAATGTTGTTTATAGGTTCATGAGAAATGATAATGTATATTTTTTCATTATCATTGTTAATCAACGATTCTACTTTATTTCTGGATTCGATATCCATTCCCGAAAGTACTTCGTCAAGTATTACTAACTCGGCATGAGAGAATAAGGCTCGTAACAAAAGTATTTTTTTGCGTTGTCCAGTAGATAAATTTTTCCCGTTCTCGTTAATAATAAAATCTAAACCATCTTCTTTTGAGGCAATGAAATCATAGAAGTTAATTTTTTTTCGCCATTTCAATAATATCTGCTATCGAAATATCCTTCCCAAGCGCAATATTATTTTGAATGGTATCATTAAACAAAATGTCTTCATTGGTAACCAGCAATATTTTATCTCGCATTCTATCTTCGTTATAGAACTTTTTATCATTGTCATTGATGAGTATGGCTCCCGAATGTGGAAGATAAAGCGTTGTCAATATTTTGCTAAATGTAGATTTACCAGAACCATTTTGACCTTCGACTTTAATTTTATCTCCTTTATTAATTTTCAGGTTGATATTTTTGAGCACCATCTCATTAGGCAAATAACCAAAATTGATGTTTTTGAATTCTATTTTATCGATACTAAAATCTTTGATTCCTTTTCCATTAACCTTTTTAGCTTGTTCGTCAAAGTCCAAATAACGTTTCAAGATGACTTCATTTTCTTGAAGTGTCATGTTGTCATCAAGTATACCTTTTAGTGATGAGAAAATTTTAGACGACAAGGCAATAAAAGTAACAATTTGTCCAAGGGTAATGATTTGTGTTTCGATGGCAGATTTGGTTAGAAAAACCATAATCAAAACCGAGAAAACAATCACTATAACAGCTACAACCAGTTTGTTGATTAAATCGACATAACCGTTTCGAAGTTGAATTTTTAAATAGCCGTTGATGCTGTTATAAATCTTATTAGAATGGAAACGCTCAATTTTAAAACTTTTAATCACCTGAATACCATCTACTTTCTCCATCATTTTAGAGATAAAATCAGCTTTTCGGATGTAGCGTAGTCTTTCGTTCTGTTTCAAGTAAGGCGTAATAAATTTGAACCATACGAAGAAGAGCACCATTACCGCAACCACAATAAGCGTCAGCATTTTATCAATAAAGAACAGAATGCATAAAGAGTAAATAGATACGATAATGTCAACCAAGATTCCAGTGAAAAACTTCATGAAAAACGTTTTCAATTTCATCGAATCGCTTACACGCTCCATCAAATCCCCTTTTTTGTAGGAATGAATATAAGAAAGCGATGAATTATTGATTTTGTCGTCAAATGAAAATAAGAAATAGCGGTCTAGTGAATTACCCAAGTGTATGCTTACGAAATTTTTATACAGGGTAGTAAAAATGTCAAATATTTTATAGATACCCAATCCAATGGCAAATAAAACTAGCGTATTGAAGTTGTAAGTAGGTAATACGTTGTCAATTAGTACCTGATTGGTAAATACTGCAATTTGAGCGGTTGTAGCAGAAAACAACGCGGCAAAAATGTAGATGTACCACAATTTTTTGTACTCACCAAGTTGTTTGAACAGTTTCCAATACAGACTTCCGTTTTCTTCCTGCGGATAATTTACAGTTTCTTCTTTTTCTTGGTCTTGTTTTACAACAAGAATAAGAGGAGAATTGTTTTTAATTTTTCCTTTTTCGAGCTCAAGGCTTTTAAAGCTGCTGGGAACACTCGAAATTTCTTGATTTTTTAGTAAATCTTCTAAGAAATTTTTCTCGGCTTCACTATTTTTAAATCCAAAACTTTCTTTCAGGTATTTAAAATAAGTAAGTTTATTAAAAAGTGACGCATGACCATTATTAACTAGTGCTACATCAAAATTGATGTTGTACTCTTTTAAGTCTTGTGAGCAAATAGCAAGAATTCTGTCTTCGGTTTCCGCTAAATCCCAATTGTTTTTTACAAAATGCGAAAGCTTTTTAATTTCCTGAAGCGTGAGAAAGTACTGGCTGCCTTTACTCGGATCAAAAACTTTGAATCGTTTGTTTTTTAACTCATTGATGACTACATAATGCAATCCTCTTTTGTTTTGAATTGGGATAATAAAAGGGAATAAGTCATTCAAATGCGCTTCATTACCATTGATATAATTTACATCTAGTAATTTGAATTCAGCATTAAAGCCGTTCGCATTCAAAAAATCTTTTAAATCCGCTATTCGAGTACCTTTCTCTTCAACAGGGATACTTTCTTCGATATATTTTCGAGAAATATCCTTTTCATAAATGTGGAAAATGGTCTTGACTGCGCTAATTCCGCAGTCGGTACTTTTCAATTGTGGGTCAGTTTTTGGCATAGATTTGGGGGTTTATCTAATCCAATTAAACATTAACATAATGTTATTTAATTGTTTGTTAATTATTACATGACAATAGTACTTATATTTAATTTATCTAACTAAATTTCTCTATAACTAACCTGAAAACTCGTTAAAATGACATTTTTTTTAATTGTCAGGCCAAAAAAAAAGCCTTTCAGTTTATACTAAAAGGCTCTATTTCATTGATTTACAATAGTGTTTTTTACAGCTTATTCATATTCGCCGCTAGAGTTTCTATAAATTTACTGATGTCCTTTAATCATCATGGCCATCATAGGATTGAATTCCCCTTCAAAAAACAATTGGATATCCGATGTGTTTTCAGAAACACTGTCAATGTTAGCAGTAAGTGTAAACGGTAATTTATCGCTTGCAGCACCAAGAACAATTTTGTTAGGAGCTACTTTTTCTTTCATTTTCAATTTAATTTCAGGCATTCCTTTCAGGCCAAAAATAAAAGCATCGTCACCAAGAACTTCAAATTTTGCAATCGATTCTGGCATGAGCTTTTCAAAATTTTTAACATCGGACAAAGAATCAAATAAATAAGGAGCCGATTTTTCAATGCTGACCTTAGGACTTTCTAAATTCATTATATAGTATTTTAGTTAGATAAAAGAATTATACTTCAACACCCCAAGTGTCGGGTGCAAGATTCCATTCTTTAAGTGTGGTAAGTTCTTTTTCGGTGATGTATTTTTTATTTACGGCGAGATTCAGTAAATTTTCGTAGTTACTCAAGGTGAAAACATCCAAATGTGCTTTTTTAAAATTCTCATCAGCAATATCAAATCCATAGGTAAAAATGGCAACCATTCCTTTTACATTAGCACCAGTGGCTCTCAGAGCATCTACAGCTAGTAAACTGCTATTTCCAGTACTGATTAAATCTTCAACTACCACCACATTTTGACCTTTTTGAAGAAAACCTTCTACCTGATTTTCCCTTCCATGCTTCTTCGGTTCAGGACGAACGTATACAAACGGCAATCCCATGTATTCTGCTACAAGCATACCTATGCCTATAGCTCCTGTGGCAACACCCGCAATGACATCGGGTTTTCCAAATTGCTTTTCGATATTCTTAGAAAATTCTTCTCGGATATAATTTCTTATAGCAGGGAAATGACAGTGTCATCCTGTTGTCACAATAAATAGGAGCTTTCCAACCCGAAGCCCATGTAAAAGGATTTCTTGGATTCAATTTAATTGCATTTATTTGCAAAAGCAATTCGGCAGTTTTTTCGGCTGTATCTTTATTAAAAATCATATTACAAATGTATAAAGTTTTTGTCAACGATAAACCGCTTTTTTTAACTAATGAAATCGTAAAAGAAACCGATTTTCAGCTCTTTTTATTGGAAAGCATTGATATTAAGAAGATTATAGTTAAAATGTTTAACAATAAAATTAAAAAATGTTATTTATACTATCCCGACGAAAAGGTGATTTTTAAAAAATTGAAGGAAAAAATCCCTGTTCAGCGTGCAGGTGGAGGTTTCGTTTACAACAAGAAAGGCGAAGTTTTGTTCATTTTCAGAAACGGAAAGTGGGATTTACCTAAAGGAGGAAAGAATAAAGGCGAAAAAATGTCCCATGCCGCCCTCCGTGAAGTAGAGGAGGAGACCGGTGTCAATAAACTGAAAGTCACCAAAAAACTACAAAAAACCTATCATATCTTCAAGCGTAACGGCAGGTACAAACTAAAAATCACCACTTGGTTTGAAATGACTTCCGATTTTGATGGCATCACTGTAGGTCAAGCCGAAGAAGGCATCGAAAAAGTAGCCTGGCTCAACCCAGAACAAATCAAGGAAGCTTTGACTAATTCTTATGAAAATATAAAGTTGTTATTTGAAGAGGAGAAGATTTTATAATTGTCTAACTATTATTTGAATTTCTGATTTAGAACACATAATTCATTTTACCTTTGTGGAATGAATCAAAAACACCCTTCCAATACCATACTACGCAATTTAGGCATTGACAGTCTGAATGACATGCAAGTTGCCGCCCAAGAGATCATTCTCAACGACAACAATGTGTTGCTCTTGTCTCCCACAGGCTCAGGGAAAACCTTGGCTTTCCTGTTGCCCATTTTTGAAATGTTGCAAGCTGAAATCCTTTCGGTGCAGTGTTTAATCTTAGTGCCATCAAGAGAGTTGGGCTTGCAAATCGAGCAAGTATGGAAAAAGATGGGAACGGCATACAAGGTAAATGTCTGCTATGGCGGCCATTCCATGGATACCGAAATCAAGAACTTGAGTAATCCACCAGCCGTTTTAATTGGAACTCCGGGACGCATCGCCGACCATATCGACAGGGGCACCTTCAGAACCGATAAGATTCAAACCCTGATTTTGGATGAGTTTGATAAATCCTTACAATTGGGTTTTCATGAGCAAATGTCATTCATCATCGGGAAATTAACCAAACTTAACAAGCGGGTTTTGGTTTCTGCCACTTCAGATATTGAAATTCCTAAATACACTCGAGTGGTCAATCCGACCATTTTAGATTTTATCCCCGAGCATCAGGAGAGCAATTCACTTTCGATGAAGATGGTAGTTTCTAAAGAGAAAGACAAGTTAGGAAGTTTGTTCAACCTGATATGTTCTTTAAAATCACAATCGGCTTTGATTTTTTGCAATCATCGTGATGCTGCAGAACGCATTAGCGATGCCTTGAACGAAAAAGGAATTTATGCCACCTACTACCACGGAGGCATGGATCAGGACGAACGCGAACGCGCCTTAATTCAGTTTAGAAATGGGAGTGTCAGTTATTTGGTCACCACCGATTTGGCGGCTCGAGGATTGGATATTCCTGAAATGAAACACGTGATTCATTATCATTTACCTTCAAAAGAAGATGAATTCACCCATAGAAACGGAAGAACCGCCAGAATGTTGGCAACGGGAACTGCTTACATCATAGTACATGATAGCGAGAAGCAATTGGACTACATCGATTATAGCATGGAAGTCTTGAAAGTGGACAACGCGACTGCCTTACCCAAACCTCCCGAATTCCAAACCGTCTACATCAGTGGTGGAAAGAAAAACAAGTTGAATAAAATAGATATTGTAGGCTTCTTTTCTCAGAAAGGGAAATTGGAAAAAGGTGATTTAGGGTTGATAGAAGTCAAAGATTTTATATCGTTTGCTGCAGTCAAATACAATAAAGTAAAAGACTTACTTCAAAATATTCGAGACGAAAAAATGAAAGGAAAGAAATTCAAAATAGAAGTGGCTAGAAAGGTGATTAAGAAAGTGGAGGAGTAGGGAGTGAGCAGTATTCAGTGATCAGTTGGCAGTGTTCAGTATTCAGCAGGCAACTGACAATTTTTAGAGACTTTAATTTAAAAAGTAAAAAAGAAAAATCAGCAGCTGTAAAAAGGATTACAACTACTGATTTTTAATTTATAACAACTATTGACCACCCTTGCTGACCACTAGCTAACATTTGTTTACTGTTTACTGTTTACTTCAAACTGAACACTGAACACTGTTCACTAATCACTACCAACTATATCTTCTTCACATACTGCGTAATAATCACAATCAACTGTCCGTCTACTTTTCCTTCAATGTATTCTGCATTTTCATGATCGAGTCTAATATTACGAACAGCAGTTCCTTGTTTAGCAACCATGCTGGAACCTTTTACTTTCAAATCTTTGATTAAGACCACAGAGTCACCGTGTTCTAGAATCACTCCATTGCTATCGCGATGAATGATTTTATTTTCATCATCTTCGCCTTCACCCGTTGCTTGAGCCCAAGCCAGAGCGTCATCGTCTAAATACATTTGGTCTAGTAATTCATGATTGCGCAAACGGCTTAACATTCTCCAAGCGACCACTTGCACAGGCAGGTGTTCACTCCACATACTGTCATTTAAGCATCTCCAATGATTGGTATCTACTTTTTCAGGATTTTCAATTTGGTCAATGCAAGTAGCACAGGCTTGAATACTTTCATCGATTCCTCCTTTTTTGGTAGGCAATACTTGATACACTTTTAAGTGTTCAGTAGCACCACAAAGTTCACATTTTGATGCACTACGTTTGTTTAATTCTCTTTCAATACTCATAATAATGGCTTTAATTGTCTCAAATGATAGTGTAAAAGTATCCACTTTTGGTGGATTTCCCTTCATATTCTAAATATTTTGCCACGAATTACACGAATTTTCACAAATTAATTCGTGCTAATTTGTGCAATTTGTGGTTAAAATCTCATACTGGCTTTTGCCTCAGTGTTGTCAAACTATTTTTTTACTCTGACCGAGTCGGAACCAACATTTCGTATTGTCCACCGTTTCGAATTACATCACGAACAATACTCGAACTGATAAAGGAAGTTTTGGAAGCTGTTAATAGAAATACGGTTTCAATTTTGGACAACAACCGATTGGTGTGTGCTATGGCTTTTTCAAATTCAAAATCGGCTGGATTGCGCAGTCCACGCAGGATGAAATTGGCTTTCAGTTTTTTGCATAAATCGATGGTTAAACCTTCGTAAGTAACTACACTCACTTTTGGTTCATCTGCAAAAGCTTCTTCTATAAAGCGGGTTCTTTCTTCAATAGAAAACATATACTTTTTTTCGGCATTGACACCAATAGCAACAATGATTTCATCAAATAAGGGAATACTTCTTTTGATAATGTCATAATGTCCTAGAGTGATTGGGTCAAAAGAACCGGGGAATATCGCTTTTCTCATTTTTATAGTTTTAAAATGGAACACGGATGAAACGTATTTTCAATCGCAGATGCTTACGGATTTATTTAATTTATTGGTCTCAAAAATGGTTAAATTCTGCCTGTCGGCAGACAGGTAAGCACTTTAGAGCATTTGGCTTTCAGCTTCTAAAAATTTTCAGCCACGGATTACACAAATTTACACAGATTAATCCTTGCTAATCTTGTAATCTGTGGCAAAAATATAAGCGTCTCAACTTTGCAGATTTTCATTCTGCCAACCAAATTTATGGACTTTTAGTCCATAGTGTTTTAGTTTTAAACAACAATCTCACGATGCAATTTGAATATTATGTTCTCTATCAGCAGCATAGGAAAGACAAGCTTTGATTTGATTTTCATTAAGCTCTGGAAAATCTTCAATAATTTCATTTGTAGTCATTCCATTAGCTAACCAATTCAAAACATCAAAAACAGTAATTCTTGTGCCAATAAGTATTGGTTTTCCAAAACGAATTTCAGTATTAATAGTTATATATTGTTTGTAATCAATCATAAGAATTTATTTTTCACAAAGTTAACGAAATTATACCTTATTTGTCTAGAGCCAATTCAATAGCATTGGTAAACAATTCTTCTAATGAAATTCCAGCCGCCTTGGCTTGTTGCGGAATTAAACTTTCCGCGGTCAATCCGGGAATGGTATTCATTTCGAGCATGTGCGGTTCGCCATCGACAATGATGAATTCACTTCTCGAGAATCCTTTCATCTTCAGAACTTCATAAGCACGTTTGGCAATAGCACTTACTTTCTCGGTCATTTCAGGAGCAATTCTCGCTGGTGTGATTTCCTGTGATTTCCCTAAATATTTGGCTTCGTAATCGAAGAAATCATTTTCGGAGACAATTTCAGTGATGGGTAACACGGTAACAGTTCCTTTGTAATTGATTACCCCAACAGAAACTTCGGTACCATCAAGGAAGCTTTCGATGATGATTTCATTGTCTTCTTTGTAGGCTACCTCTATGGCAATTGGTAATTCAGTTTCGGTTTTTACTTTTGATATTCCAAAACTAGAACCTGATTTGTTGGGTTTTACAAAACAAGGTAATCCCACTTTGCTTACAATTTCTTTAGTATCTATGTGTTCTCCTTTATTGAGGTAATAGGAAGTAGCGGTCTTAATTCCGTAAGGTTTTAATACGGAAAGTAAATCTCGTTTGTTGAACGTTAGTGCCGATTGATAGTAGTCGCAGGAACTTTGTGGGATTTGCAATAATTCAAAATAGGCTTGCATTAATCCGTCTTCTCCAGGCGTACCATGGATGGCATTAAAAACGGCATCAAAAGTAATTTTAGTATCGTTTACAGTAACAGAAAAATCATTTTTATCTATAGGGAATTCAGCATCATTATCATCCACATACACCCATTTTTCTTTGAAGATGTGGATGCTGTATCCTATGAATTTATTTTTATCTTTTTTTTTGTGAGTGATACTAAATAGGGAATTCATGATACGAGATAATCCCCTGTATTTTTAAACAAAATTATCATTTTTTTTGGAACCAAGAGGTTGTTTGTCATTTAATCCTATTTTAAATGTTGGAAACATAAAACAATAAAAAAGACAGATGAATTGCCTCTACAATTTTTATATCTTTGCTTCAAATAAATTGTATATGAGTTTACGAAATTATCTTAAGAGTAAAGTTTTTTTTGACACAAATGTTGATTGCTATCTCTATTATTGGAGTTTTGGGTTATTTATTCATGCACTGGCTTACTTTTACGACACAACATGGTCATGAAATTACAGTTCCAGATTTGCGTAAACTTAGTGAACAACAAGTTGAGGAAAAAACTAGATGAACTCAATCTAGATTACGTACTCCTTGATAGTGTAGATTACAATAAAGATTTTCCTAAGCACAGTGTTGTTGACCAAGACCCAATGGCGGGTGCCAAAGTAAAGGAAGATAGAAAGATTTACATCAAAATTAATTCCTCTGGATTCAAAACGGTTCGCATTCCAGATTTAATTGAAAAAACCTACAGACAAGCCATTCCAACACTAAAATCATTAGGATTGGAAGAAGGAAAAATAACTTACAAGCCCTACTTGGGTAAAGATATGGTGCTTGAAATGTATCTTAATGGAAAGAAATTGAAGCCCGGTGACAAGGTTTTTAAATCTTCAAAAACTGACTTGGTTCTTGGTGATGGAGATGCGGGTTTTGAAGAAACAGAGTTAGATAGTCCTGCACCTACAACCGAAGAGATAGCTGTTGCTGGACAATAAAAGTGACAATCAAGAAATTCTAGAAGACGAATTATTTGAACATTTTAGATTTGATGTTCCTAAAGGGCAGTTGCTCTTGCGAATTGATAAATTCTTGATGAATTTGATTCCCAATGCTACTAGAAACAAAATTCAAAATGCAGCCAGTGCAGGCGATATTTATGTCAATGATGTTCCAGTAAAATCCAATTATAAAGTAAAACCTTTTGATGTGGTGCGCATATTATTGTCGCATCCACCGTTTGAGAATCGTGTAGATCCTGAAAATATTCCGCTGGATATTGTGTATGAAGATGACGCACTGTTGCTTATCAACAAGCCAGCAGGATTGGTAGTTCACCCTGGACATGGGAATTATACAGGAACCTTGGTCAATGCGTTAGCCTATCATTTTGAGAATCTACCCATGAATAGCAGTGAGCGCCCGGGATTGGTTCACCGAATTGATAAAGATACGACTGGGCTATTGGTGATTGCTAAAACGGAAGCGGCAATGACACATTTAGCCAAACAATTTGAAGCCAAAACTTCTGAACGCGAATATATTGCTCTAGTTTGGGGAAATGTAAAAGAAGATGAGGAACAATTGAAGGAAATATTGCTCGACATCTCAAGGACAGAATGCAAATGGCGGTTTTGCTGACCCAGAAATCGGGAAGCCAGCCATCACTCATTACAAAGTTTTAGAGCGTTTTGGTTATGTGACTTTGGTTTCTTGTGTATTAGAAACAGGAAGAACGCATCAAATTCGCGTACACATGAAACACATAGGGCATCCCTTGTTTAACGATGCTCGTTATGGCGGTGATTTGATTTTGAAAGGAACCACTTTTACCAAATACAAGCAGTTTGTAGATAATTGTTTTAAGATTCTACCTCGTCAAGCCTTGCATGCCAAAACCCTGGGATTTACGCATCCCACTACTGGTGAAATGATGCGTTTTGACACCGAATTACCCCAAGACATGAAAGATGCGATTGAAAAATGGCGTGGGTATTCTAAATCAAATATGTTAGGTGAGGAAGATGAATAATTCTTTTTTTTAATTCAACCGTCATAAGTTATCGAACCACATAGAAACCTAGAAAAAAGATTTTTTAAGACTAATAATGGTACTAGTGTCTATGGCTTGTGAAGTATGGGACTTATAGAATCCGAAACTGTCAAACCGTTACCTAATTATGACAATAAGTAATAAATATATTTGAACCGAGAAAACATATATTTTGACAAATCCATATTAGCGGATTGTAGTTTTTATTATTGTTTTAGTTGCCCAATTTTAATAAGTGTTTCAGTCAATTCTTCTGGTCTATTTGTTCCAATAAGTAATTTTTTATTATCAGTAAATTCTAATTGTAAACCTTTGTCACCTGAAACATTAAAAGCTTTTCCGTTTCCAAAAAGTCCAAGTCTTAAACCCCAACCACCATATTCCATTAATGGGGAGTATTGTCTAACAAATGATTTTGTAAGTTTATCCCCGGGGATGTTTGAATTTAATATGAAAGTGTATACACGATAGTTTACAATGGTTACGATAATTGTAAGTACTGTTGCCGTTAAGCCCTCGTTACCTTGGATTGTCACCAACCATTGTTCCTTGTTTTAAAAAGTAGTAACCTTAGCCACCATTGCTTAACTCGCCCTTGAATAAAATTTCGTTATTCATTGTCTTTTCTTTTAATTTTTACTCTCAATTCTTTGAGTCTGCTGGACCATACCGCTAACTATATTGCTAACTGTAAAGGAAAAGCCTTTATGATTTTTTACAGAGACTATGTTTCTCCTATGTTTACAGTTCGTTTTTTAACAAATTTGAAAGGGAGAGAATGAGAATTAATAGAAACCATGAATTAATTCAATAATTCTTTAAAAGTATCTCCCTGATTAATATCCCCAGATTTAAATCCTCGATTAAACCAATACATTCTTTGTTCCGAAGTACCATGCGTGAAACTATCAGGAACGATGGTACTTTGCATCTTACTTTGAATGGCATCATCACCCACAGCATTGGCAGCACTCAATGCTTCTTCAATATCTCCAGCTTCTAACATCTGATTTTTATTTTCATTATAGTGTGTCCACAATCCAGCAAAAAAATCAGCTTGAAGTTCTAGGGCAACGGATAATTTGTTGGCTTCGGCTTCAGATTTGCCTTCTTGTAGTTGTCTCATTTTTGCTGAAGTTCCTAATAGCGTTTGCACATGATGTCCTACCTCATGGGCAATAACATAGGCTATGGCAAAATCACCGCCCTGAGCGCCAAAGCGTGTCTTCAGTTCTTCAAAGAAGGCTAAGTCCATATATACTTTTCGATCTCCGGGACAATAAAACTTGAGGCTGAGGTAGCTGAACCACAGGCGGTTTCTACATTATTTCTAAACAAGACCATTTTGGGTTCCTCATAAGTTAACCCGTTTTCCTGAAATATTTTTTTCCAAACATCTTCGGTATCTGCAAGTATTGTACTTACAAATTCTCCCATTTCTTTATCGGCTGGTGACAGTTCTTGGGAAGTTTGCTCGGTTTGTTGCCCTTGTTGTAGTTGTTCTAAAAGTGGAGTGAGCTGTTGTGCATTTTGTCCTCCAAAAAGATTAATCAATAAAATTATAATCCCAATAGCACCGCCACCAAGTGCTACTTTTCCTCCAGAAAGTCCTCTTCGGTCTTCCATATTGTCACTTTGTCTTCTACCTATCCATTTCATGATTCTGTTTATTTTTTTATACTTTAGGGTTTATAGTTCAATCCATTTAGAAATAATTTTTTCTAAAGTATCCTTTACAAATGGTTTAGACGCATAATCGTCCATTCCTGCCTCGATACATTTTTCTTTTTCTCCAAGAACGGTTCCTGCAGTTAAAGCAATAATTGGGATGTGTTTTTCCTGTAATTTTCGAATTTCTTTAGTTGCCTCATATCCATTCATTACGGGCATTTGTATGTCCATAAAAATAATACTTGGATCTGTTTTTTTAAATTGTTCGATGGCTTCCTGACCATCTACTGCTTCAAAAATAGTACTGTTGGGAATAATTTGTTTGACCAATGTTTTTGCTAATAGCATATTGATTTTATTGTCTTCAACAATGAGCACTGGTATGTGTTCATTCTTGAATTGGTCTTTATTTTTGAATTCTTTTCCAGATGTTGTTGTAGTGTTTTTTTCGTTTTGACCTTTTACACTGTTTTTTGAACTTAAGAATTCGACATCAAAGAAAAAGCAACTTCCTATTCCAAACTCACTTTCTAGTTGCAATTGGCTGTCCATTAAATTTAATAATTGGTTTGAAATGGTCAATCCTAATCCTGTCCCTCCAAATTTTTTGGTCATCGAATTGTCTTCTTGCGAAAAGGCTTGAAAGATTTTTTCCTGATTCGCTTTTTTGATTCCAATTCCAGTATCCTTGACCATAAATCGCAATTTGCTTTTTTTGTTTACGGATTCAATCAGCGAAATAGTTAATTCAATTTTTCCTTTTTCGGTAAATTTTAATGCGTTGCTCAATAGGTTGATTAAAATTTGTTTCAGTCGAATATAATCTGCCGAGATGGATTTAGGAACATCTTCCTTAATGTCAAGAACCACTTCAATATCTTTCGATTTGGCTTCATATTCAATTAGCTCTATAACTTGATTGCATAGATCAATGACATTGTATTTTTCGATATGTAGTTCCAGTTTTCCCGATTCAATTTTAGAAAAATCTAGAATATCACACACCACACTCATCAACGAATTAGCCGATTGATTGATGGTATTCATATATTGTTTTTGAAAGTCTTCTAATTTGGTATTCATTAGTAAATCGGTAAAACCAATGATACCATTTAGTGGCGTTCGAATTTCATGACTCATGTTGGCAAGAAATTCAGATTTGGCTTTATTTGCCGCAACGGCATATTCTTTTGCTTTTATGGCATCTTCAGATTCTTTTTGATTGGTGATGTCAAAATAGATTCCAACAGCAAACTCAATGATATTATTTTTCATAATAAAGTCACCAAATTCCTCTACCCAAATGTATTCGCCACTCTTTCGTTTTATTCTGTACACCGAATGAAAAGGAGTTCTTGCTTCTAAACTGTTTTTTTGTTCGTGGACTACCTGCTCTTTGTCATCGGGATGAATTAATGAAAGGAACGAAAGATGATGTTCCATAAAATCCGACATAGGATAGCCTGTCAATGTCTCAATTTTATCGTTGAGGTAAATTTTTGTTGCGTTTTCATCAAACTTGGTCAAATAGGCAGTTCCGGGAATATTGTTTGCTAGTAATCGGAATTTTTCCTCGCTTTCAAATCGCAATTGCGATTCTAAAGCAATAACAATCAAATCGGACACAGATCTTGCAAAACTAATATCTTCATTATCCCAATTTTTAATTTCTTTGATAGTTTCAAAACAAATTATTCCTTTTAATTCTCCATTGATAATCATAGGAGTATCTAATAATGATGCGATTGCATTTTCGGGTATATAGTCAACACAGAGTTCTCGTGTTATTTCATCTGAATAGACGTTGGATGAGATAATTTGTTCCTCCTTTTCAATAACCGAAAAATAGTCAGGATACTTTTTTTTGGAAAGCACAATTCCCTTCTCAAATTTATTTTTGTTGTAATCGTACAAATTGAGGCATCTAATTTCATTTGGCGAATACTCCCAATAACTTGCTCTATTGACCCCTAGTGTTTTTGTGGTAATTTCTAGTATATTTTTTACTATAGTATCAAAATTCTCATGACCTGAATAACTTTTTGCTGTAAAATCTTTCAGCGTTTCATTGTATCGTTGAATTTTTTCTTGTCTTTCAATTCTCTCTTGTTCAATGCTTTTGATTATAGAAATGTCTCTGGCAATACCCGAAAAGCCGATGATTTCATTTAAATCATTACGTTGTATAATGACCCTTTGTGAAACCCATAATTGTTCGCCGTTTTTCTTAAGTGTAGGAAATTCAACCGTTGGTAAATTAGTATCATCACTATTTAGATTTTGATAAAAAGACCTTATTTTTTGAACATAATCAGGATGAATAAATTCGAAATAATTTTTGGTGAGAATTTCACTTTCATCATATCCTAATAATTTAATAGTAAAATCATTAACAAAGGTGAAATTTCCTTTATGATCAACTTCAAAAATGATGTCTGTAGCACTTTGTATTAGATTTTTATATTGATTTTGAATGCGATGTTCGTTGGTCACATCTTGCCCTATTCCGATGATTAAATCTTTCGAAAACTTTTTATCTTTCCATTGAATGTATTTGTATTCACCATTTTTACATTTTAATTTTCGTACATGCAATCGGTCATCTTGATAATCGATATGGTAATCTTCGCCAATAAAATCTGGGTCTTCTGTCAAAATCCAAAAGTTTAATCCTTTTACCTCTTCTTGAGTATATCCGAGAATTGTATTTATGGTTTCACTACAAAATGTAACTTCTCCTTTTTTATTGGTAGCAATAGTGAGTGTATTTCCTTTATTGATAATTTCATTCAAAAATCGAAATTTATTACTAGTATTTTGAGACATGACATGCCTCATATAATTGATAACCAGAACAATTACTGAGAAATTTAATATAATGACAGTGAGCTTTAACTGTGTTTTGTGAAAAGCAAACAGGAAAAATATGAAACAGAATATTAATCCCGAAAAAATAGAGTATAGCTTTATTGATTTTAAAATATCATACGAAAAGAAGTATATGATAATGAATGCGATTACACTGATTATATTAAAGTTCTCGTAGATAATATTTCGACCTATAAAACAAAAGTATAAAAAGAATATACTAATGAAAATGATCCGTATTCGTTGAAATACAAATTCCATTTTTTACTGATAAAATAGAGAACTATAAAAAATAAACCTATACTACAATTAATTAATAGTAGACTTTTGGGTCTTACATTGAAAATTTCAAAACTGATTTCAACAATTGGCAATAGCATTCCAATGAATAGTGGATACAATTGGTACTCCTTATTGATTGACTCAGCTTCAGATGATTTCTCTTCAAATTTGTGGTTTATGATGGATTGTATTTTAATGATATTGAATACCAAAGCAATTCCCAAACCAATCAAAATCAGAACAAAAAAAATAATTTAGTTCATCTAGCATATTTTATATATATCAATTTTAGTTTAGAAATTTAAGAAATTATTTTTAATAAAAAAGGGATTACTTAACTATTAATTTGAACTTCAACTTCATCATCAAACCCGATACTGTCCTTGTAAATCGCATAGTACATTGAATAAATGAAAGGAATTGTAAAGAATATACCAATACAAAAACCGATAAGTCCTAGCATAGCCATAATTACAGCAACGATAAGAAGACCAAGTAATATGAAAAATTGTTTGGAAACAATAATGAAACTTCCTTTGATTGCCTCTGCTACCTTAAGGTTTCCAAAGATAATTAAAGGGATTACTAAAAAAGTAAAAAATGAAATGGTATAGGTTAGGATTACACCTAGAAAACGTATACCAAAACTTTCAAACAAACTAGTTATTCCAGTGCTAATCAATGCAATTAGACTAGTAGCAATAAAAAGTTGATTGAAATATGGCGAGGAATAGTAATCGAATACTGTGCCTAATGAAAATTCAGTACCCGAATCGGCACAATGTGCCATTTTGAAAATACCAGCCGTAAATGGACTCGCTAAACCTGCTACTAAACCAACAATTAGGACGTAAATTAAAATAGTTACTCCAGAAAAATTTTCAGGATTTATAGATTCAATATTTTCACTGATAGCACTAAATCCTACGAAAACAGCGATAAGCCCAAATGCTACAAAAAGTATAAAAAGAGTAAATAATAGTATAGCAATTCCTGAAATTAAAGCTATTTTTTTGTAATTCTCGAAAGCATTTTCAAATACTCTACTGAAATCAATATCATAGCCGTTTTCTTTAATTGTTGCAATTTTTTCTGTTGTTGTTTGCATTTTTTAAGTTTTAAGTTAATAGTAATTGGTGTTAATTTACAACCATTTCAATAGTTTTCTAACAAAATTTATTTTGTCTTTATAAGGAGCATATCTAATAGGAATATCTATCCAATTTCCTTTTTTGACAATAGATTTTTTGTGTGTAAATGTATCAAATCCAAATCGACCATGATACGACCCAATACCAGAATGTCCCACACCTCCAAAAGGCAATCTTTTGTTGGCAAAATGAACCATCGTATCGTTTATACATCCACCTCCAAAGGAATACTCTTGAATTATTTTTCTAGAAAATTTAGAATTCTTTGAAAAAACATATAAAGCTAATGGTTTTTCATACTTAGAAATTATTTTTTGAATAGCAGCTTCGTTTTCAAATGCTATAATGGGTAATAATGGACCAAATATTTCGCCCTTCATTAGTGCATGATTTTCAGAGGGTTCATCAATTAATGTTGGTGAAATATAAAGTGTTTCTTCATTAGTTTGTCCCCCAAATATAATGTTGCTCCCATTTAACATTTCTGAAAGTCGATACCAGTTTTTCGAGTTAATAATTCTCGAAAAATCTGGCGAAAATTCGGGATTCTCGCCATAGGCATTTGTAATTTCATCTTTTAGAAAAGAAATGAATTTTTCTTTGACAGTGGCTTGAATTAAAATATAGTCTGGAGCGATACAGGTTTGACCTGCATTTACAAATTTTCCCCATACAATTCTTTTCGCGGCCAATTGTAGTTCGGCAGAATCATCAATGATACAAGGGTTTTTTCCACCAAGTTCTAGTGTAACAGGTGTCAGAAATTGTGCCGCAGATTGTGCTACAATTTTGCCTACTTCAACACTTCCTGTAAAAAAAATGTAATCCCAACGCTGAGTTAATAATGCAGTTGCAACTTCGATGCCGCCTTCAATCACATCGACATGATTTTTATCGAAAGTTTGATTCAAAATTTGACTAATAATTGCTGAGGTGTTTGGAGTCAATTCTGAAGGTTTAACCACGACTTGGTTTCCAGCGGCAACAGCGGCAATTAGAGGACAAAGTACCAATTGGAAAGGATAATTCCAAGGTGCTATGATTAATATTTTTCCGTAAGGTTCATTGTAGATAAAATCCTGAGAAGGGAAATTTAAAATAGAAGGCAAGACTCTTTTTGGTTTAGCCCATGAATTGATATTTTTTATGGTGTGTTTTAAATCGGAAATGACATAACTGGTCTCTGTAACGACGGCTTCAAACCGACATTTTTTGAAATCAAGATACAAAGCCTCGATAATAGCCTCCTCATTTATTACAATGAAATGCAATAATTTTTTTAACGATTCTTTTCTATACGAAATATCCGTTTTGTAATTCATTGAAAAGCAATTATAAAAATCCCCAACGGAAACCTGTGTAAAAATCGGCTTGTTTACTGTCTGAAATCAAGGCGGTTAGAATAGAATTGGAACCTAGGAAAAAACCGCCTAGTCTAAATCCGAAACCACTTGTTGTTCCAGAAACTTCATTAAACGAAACGGGAACATAAGCTTCAAAATAGCCCAAAGAAACTCGGGGAGTAACTGAAAACATGTTTTGGGCAGTGATTTGGTCATTTCCGTTATTTGAATTCATCTTTTGTTGCATAAACCTTTAAAAGTCATACTTCCCATATTCTTGATAGCGGCACCAATTTTTAATTTATAACTCTTATCACCATCTTTGAATTGATAGTTTACACCAATATCGGTTGCAAGTCCATTTAAATTTCCAAAGACCGATTGTGTGTAATCACTGGTATTCGTAAAATTATCTGCCAAGCTTCCAGAGTAAGCAATGTTCAAATAGGCATTGGCATTGGTAAGAATTAAATCTCCATTGTTATCACTTGTGATGGTTCCGTTAAAATCTCCAGTACCAACATTGGCAAAAGAACCCGGGAATAAAAGCTTTAAGGTTACCCCTGCATTGATTAAGTTTTTGTCGTTTTCAAAAATTTTATGAGCAGCTGAAAAGCCAACTTCTCCCCAAGAGGTTGAATTTATTCTTTGATTTGATGAATTTGTAATTGTAACACCATCGGCAGAAGAATTAATGGTGCTATTGGTTAATGCGGCTCCAAGATTCGTGTCAACATTAACAATATCAGCTTTAACATGACCTTTGGTAGTAATAGCAAACCCCCAATTTAAGAGTTTCATTGCAAATCCAGGTCCTAGAAATTCGGTATCAATATTAAAATTTACAGGTTCGTTCCCTTGAAAAATTAAGTTTTCTAAATTAGTGTCACTGGTAATATCCTTAAACCCAATTTTATCATTAGCAACGTTGATGCTGGTTGAAAAAAGTTGTACTTCAAATTTTGATTTCAAATTGGATAATTCAGAGGGATTCATTCCAACATTTAGGATACCCACTCGTTTTGAGGTGGTTATTCCTCCAAAATGATCTTGGGCTGAGGCAGTTATAAAAAGGAGCGTAAATGAAATCAAGAGTAGCTGTTTCATAATTTAGGGTTTTTAGTTAGTGTAGTAATTAGGTATGCTGTAGAACGTAAAACGTAAAGTTACTGTTTTTTGTTTTACAAAGCGTTCCAAATTACATCATTTGGTGTCGAAGCTATAATTTCGATATTTTCTTTTGATACTGGATGCACAAACTGTAGTTTTCTTGCGTGTAAATGGATGCCACCGTCAGGATTGCTTCGGTCAAAACCGTATTTTAAATCTCCTTTGATTGGAGAGCCTATCGCAGAAAGTTGGGCTCTAATTTGATGATGACGTCCAGTATGCAAATTGATTTCTAAGGCAAAATAGGAAGTAAGTTCTTTGATAATGGTGTAGTCTAAACTGGCTATTTTACTATCAGGAACTTCTTTGATATGCGCCTTCGAAGTATTGTTTTTTTCGTTGCGTTTGAGGTAATGAACGAGTTTGTCTTGGATTTTTAGTGGCTTATTTTTTACAATGGCCCAATAGGTTTTCTTAGTTTCACGACTACTGAACAATTCGTTCATTCGGCTTAATGCCTTGCTGGTTCTGGCAAAAACAACGATACCACTAGTAGGTCGGTCAAGTCTATGAACCACGCCAAGGAAGACTTCCCCTGGTTTGTTATATTTGTCTTTGATGTATTCTTTTACAATGTCACTCAAAGGCTTATCTCCGGTTTTATCCCCTTGAACAATATCGCCCACGCGTTTGTTGACTACAATAATATGATTGTCTTCATGAAGAATCTGGAGATTATTTTTATTGGAAATTATTTTGTCTGACACTTGCATTTTGTTTACTAAACACTGAACACTAAAACCTAATATTGTTCACTTGCATTCGGGAAATCACTCGATTTAACATCGGCTACATACTGCCCGATAGCTTTAGTCATATCTGCAAAAAGGTTCATGTAACGTCTCAGAAATCTAGGACTGAATTCGTTATTCATCCCCAACATATCATGAATCACTAGCACCTGGCCATCGACGCCACCACCGGCACCAATACCAATTACCGGAATGGAAATACTTTTGGCTACTCGTTCCGCTAAATCGGCTGGAATTTTTTCGACAACTATGGCAAAACAGCCTAATTTTTCTAGCATTATGGCATCCGTCATTAATTTTTCAGCCTCTTCTTCTTCTTTGGCACGAACGGTATAGGTTCCGAATTTATAGATAGATTGTGGGGTTAATCCCAAGTGTCCCATAACTGGAATTCCTGCATTCAATATTTTTTTAATAGAATCTTTAATTTCTTTTCCACCCTCCAGTTTTACGGCATGTCCACCGCTTTCCTTCATAATCCTGATCGCTGAACGTAAGGCTTCTCTTGGATCGGATTGGTAGCTTCCAAAAGGTAAATCTACCACAACCAAAGCTCTTTCAATAGCTCTCACCACACCAGAGGCATGATAGATCATTTGATCGAGTGTAATGGGCAAGGTGGTTTCGTGTCCCGCCATGACGTTAGAAGCGGAATCTCCAACAAGAATAACATCTATGCCAGCCGTATCAACAATTTTAGCCATAGTATAATCATAGGCCGTAAGCATGGAGATTTTCTCGCCATCGGCTTTCATTTCTATCAGTGACTTGGTCGTAATTCTCTTGTAATCTTTTTTGGCTACCGACATGTTGTACAATTTGATTTGGTAAAAGTAGTAAAATTGAATGTGAAGCAGATGCGATGCTTTGATTTTTATAAAATTATTACTAACCTATCTTTATTTTAGGCTCTAATTATAGTATAAAAAGCCTACAGTATGTCATCATAAATTATAACATAATTACAGCAAGCAAAGGGAGTTTATAAAAGAGTATCTTTGCCTAATGAAGTACAGTATTTTCAGCGAGTTATTCTATGAGGTTTCTTCTCCAGCTACATTTTTTTTGAATGTATTAGCGGCGAAAACCTCTAGTCAAATCATTCTGCAGGAATCTTTGATTATTACGCCCGAAATACCGTATGAGGAATTTGTATTACAAAATTCGGATGTCCGATTTATAAAATTAGCGGTCGAAAAAGGAGTGTCGTTTAGGGTTGTCTACAAAGCCGAAGTAGAAGTGAACTATACCACTATAGCTAGAAAATCGCTTTTAGGTTCCATTCCTTTTATAGCACTTCCTAATGAAGTACAGCCTTATATTTCGCCAAGCAGGTATTGCGAATCCGATAAATTAATTGCATTTGCCACTGAAAAATTTGGAGACTTGGCAGATAATTATTCTAAAGTAGTCGCTATAACCGATTGGATATTTACCACCATCAAATACAAATCTGGGGTGAGTACTGGTAGCACATCGGCGATGGATACTTTAGTTTCAAAAGAAGGCGTTTGTAAAGATTTTGCTCATCTTGCGATTGCCTTGTGCCGAGCCTTAGACATTCCTGCGCGCTATTTTACAGGGTATGCCAGTCATCTTTCTCCGCCAGATTTTCATGCTTGTTTTGAAGCGTATCTTGGCGGGCATTGGATTTTCTTTGACGCTACTAAGCTTTCTCAGAGTGCAGGCTTAGTAAAAATAGCGACCGCTAGAGATGCTTCAGAAATACCCGTGGCCAGTTATTATGGCGATGCAGTTTGTACGTTTATGGATGTGCAATGTTGCCCGATTCCTGCTGATTTTACATTTTCATGCTCCAAGTTTGACGAAGAAGCCATTAGTTATGATTGACATGATTGACATCTGAGGTTTTCTACCAAGAGCAATACCCTAAAAACTACTCAAAACGTCAAATTTGGCATCAAGAACGCCAAATTTGACATCAGGAACGTCAAATTTGACATCAGGAACGTCAAATTTGACATCAGGAACGCCAAGTTTGACATCAAGGACGTCAAATTTGACATCAAGAACGCCAAGTTTGACGTTAGCGACGTCAAATTTCACGTTATACAACCTAAAGTTTTACGTCCATGACGTGAAACTTTACGTTTTTAAAGAAAAATGAACCAAATTCGCGATTATGGTTATATTTGTGTAACAACAAATGGAGAACAGTCAGACCAATCTATCTAAAATTGGGGTGATAGGTTTGATTTTGTTAGACTTATATACAAGTTGGCGGTTATTTTATAGAGGCACCCTAAAATTGAAAAAAGTTATGGCAGACAAAGAACAAAATAGAAGAAAATTTCTCACCAATTTGGGTTTAACAGTTGGTGCTGGAATTTTGTCGACAAGTTTTTCAATTCCAAAACCTAAAGAAGAAATTGATGAATGTAAAAACACACCTATTCTTGACATTGGTCCTTATGCTGTAATGCAATACCGAAATCAAGCTGACCACGATATAGACCTAACACAAATGAAAGGACATAAAGGTATCGCAAAAGGGCAACATATTATAGTATTTGGAAAAGTAACTGACAAAGATTGCAATCCACTTAAATCTGCAATTGTTGAAATTTGGAGTGCAAATCATTTTGGCAGATATAAACACGAGTTTGACAACAAAGGAGAAATTGACCCCAATTTTCAAGGTTGGGGACAAGCAATTACTAACGAAAATGGAGAATTTAGATTTAAGACCGTTTATCCAGGCTTGTATGGAAACAGAGCAAGACATATTCATTTCAGAATTTCGAGACGAGACTTTCACGAATTGACAACTCAACTTGTTTTTGATGGTGGAGAAAGAAATGATAAAGACTTTATCCTTAATTATCTCACACACGAGGAGCAAATGTTGGTTACAAAAAAAATTGAAGACAAAGACCAACAAAAACAAATAGAATTTAACATTACACTTGACAAAATAAAAGCAGGAGAAATCTCTAAAAAAACTGTCAAAGAATATACAGGCAAATATTTACTCAAAAATGCAACTTTCGATTTAGAAACACTTGCAAAAAGTTTAACTGGAAACACATATAAAGACATAATATTAGAATTGACAAATAAAAAATCACAACTATTTTTACAAACACCATTTTCGCCAAAGATTGAAATTGGGTGGAATGCAAAAGATGAATATCAATCTTACGCATTTAATAACACTTTCATTCGTTTTATTAGAAACGAGAATGGTAAAGTAAGCGGACTAAAGCTTCATTTTAGTGAAGAGCAATATGTTGAAGGAACAAAGAAGAAAAACAACCGCTAACAGCAGTAGCTGTTGCACAACTCCCGATTTTTAAAAATATCCCGAAGTTTCAGGAGAAAAAATAATAAAACCAAGCTCTTCTAGTGATTGCTAAAGGAGTTTTGTTTTTAAGTTATACATCAACCGAAATCAATTAACAATCCGACATATTCACTGCTACAGCCAGTCCGCCTTCGGATGTTTCTTTGTATTTGGAATTCATATCTTTCGCGGTTTGCCACATGGTATCAATCACTTTATCAAGGCTAACTTTAGCATTTTTTGCATCCGATTCAATAGCCAATTCTGCTGCATGTATGGCTTTGATAGCACCCATAGTATTTCGTTCGATACACGGAATTTGAACTAATCCACCAATAGGGTCACAGGTTAATCCTAAATGATGCTCCATAGCGATTTCGGCAGCCATCAATACTTGGTCGGGACTTCCGCCCATTAGTTCGCATAATGCTCCAGCAGCCATAGCACTCGAAACGCCAATTTCTGCCTGACAGCCTCCCATTGCGGCTGAAATGGTAGACCCTTTTTTGAAAATACTGCCAATTTCTCCAGCAACCATAAGGAATTGCTTGATTTCTTTCTCACCTGCTTGATGATTTTCAATTACTAAATAGTACATCAAAACCGCTGGAATTACTCCCGCACTGCCATTTGTTGGAGCGGTAACCACGCGACCTAAAGAGGCATTCACTTCATTTACGGCTAGTGCAAAACAGGACACCCATTTTAAAATTTGCCGAAATTTAACCTCTGTTTTTCTAATTTGGTGCAACCATTCTTGCGGCGAAGTATAATTGGATAACCCAATCAAGCCTTGATGCATATCAAACGCCCTTCTATGAACGTTTAAACCTCCGGGTAAAATTCCGTCAGTATGACAACCGATATACATACATTCTAACATGGTATCCCAAATGCGCATCAACTCACTGTGAATTTCGATTTCGGAACGCATCGATTTTTCGTTTTCATAAACGATTTCTGAAATGGATTTCTGTTCTTGTCGGGTGTAGTTTAACAATTCCTCTCCATTTTGAATGGGGAAGGGGAAGGCACATTTTAATGCCAATTTCTTTTTGGCATTCACTCGCTCCTCTTTGACAACAAACCCGCCACCAATGGAATAGTAAGTAGCTGCGTACGCTGTTGTATCAGCTAAAAAAGCGGTAAAAGTCAATCCATTTGCATGAAAAGGAAGAAAGTTCTTGTTGAAAATGATGTCTTCTGAAAAATGAAAAGGAATAGTACATTCATTTCCTAAACAAATTTCATTTCTTTCTTTGATGGATTGAATAATGGCATCTATATTTTTTACCGGGATGGTTTCAGGGTTTTGACTACTCAGTCCTAGCATAATGGCTAAATCAGTAGCGTGCCCTTTACCCGTTAATGACAGTGAACCGTATAAATCGATTTGAATTCGTGTAACTTGGCTACTTATTTTTGGTTTCTCAGCTCCGATAGAAATCGTTCAGCAGCGCCACAGTCCCTAAAGTATGCGAACTGGAGGCTGACACCAATCTTTAGCATGTCAAAAACAGAGATACATTCTTCCATAGCATGATTGTTTACACAAATATAATCATTTCTACAGCTCCTCTATTTTATATCAATTCTTCCACATGCTTTTTGATGTTTTCTGATATTTTTTTGGTAGGTAAATCATTAGCATCTCCTCCAAATGGGTCTTCAATTTCTTCTGCAATAAGTTCTAAACTGGCTAAAACATAAAAGATAAAAACGACGACAGGTGCAGTGTAATACCCTAAACTAAACGAATATCCAAAAGGTAGTGTCATCACATAAAAGAAAATAAATTTCTTGATAAATGCACTGTAGGAATAGGGAATGGGAGTATTCTTTATACGTTCGCAGGCGCCACAAATATCCGTAAACGATTGAATTTCGGCATTCAAAATAATCAATTGGTCACCTGATATTTTTTGACATTCATACAAATCATTTACTTTTTGAAACATTTTTTTTGCCACTTGATTGGGTTGGTGCAAATGATGGTCAATTTCTAAATCTACATTATCAAATAATTGTAAACTCGTTTCATCATTACTCAAATGCTGATGCAATACTGCTGCATAAGTAGGCATCATCTTTTTGAAATACTGCCTCTCTTTTTCATCTTTTACGATTACGGCAAGTTTCAAAGCAAAATTTCGGCTGTTGTTTACTAATCCACCCCACATCTTTCTGCCTTCCCACCAACGATCATAGGCGGTGTTCGTTCTAAAAACTAACAATAATGAAATTACAAAGCCTAACATACCATGCATGATGGTGATATTTTTGATATAACTTTTTTCGGTCAGTTGCCAATATTCTACTTCCATATAGCCAACGATTCCAGAATAAATCCCAATGGCAATCATAATTGGGAATAATGTTCTAAATGTATCGGCTTTGTGAAAACGAAAAATAAATGTAAACCAGTCTTTGGTATTGTATGATATCATTCTATAAAATAATTTTAGCTAATATAATTCCAAATTGTTGTCTTTTTAGACAGTTCAATAAAAACAGCTCTTAGTGTAGCATGTTCTGGTTTTTCCATCGGGGCATCGTCTTTTAATAGTTTTACAGCCTGATGCCGAGCTAACAGTAAGATATCTTTATCACGAACAATGTCAGCAATTTTGAGAGTTAATATTCCGCTTTGTTGGGTACCCATTAAATCTCCGGGGCCTCTTAACTTCAAATCCACTTCGGCAATTTCAAAACCGTCATTGGTACGACACATGGTTTCCATTCTCGTTTTGCTATCGTTAGAGAGTTTGTGTGAAGTCATCAGGATGCAATAACTTTGTTCGGCTCCACGTCCTACGCGACCTCGCAGTTGATGCAATTGGGACAAGCCAAAACGTTCTGCACTTTCAATAATCATGACACTAGCGTTTGGAATATTTACACCTACTTCAATCACAGTAGTAGCGACCATAATGTTAGTTTTTCCTTCAGAAAAGCGTTTCATTTCAGCATCTTTATCCGCAGGTTTCATTTTACCATGAACGATAGAAATGGCATATTGCGACAAAGGAAAATCGCGTGAAATACTCTCATAACCGTCCATCAAATCTTTGAAATCCATTTTTCAGACTCTTGAATTAATGGATACACGATATAAATTTGTCTACCCTTAGCAATTTCATCCCGAATGAATTTCCATACTTTTAATCGGTTGCTGTCAAAACGATGTACCGTTTGAATGGGTTTTCGTCCTGGTGGTAGTTCATCAATTACGGAAATATCCAAATCACCATACAAACTCATGGCTAACGTTCGTGGAATAGGAGTAGCGGTCATGACTAAAACATGCGGTGGAATAGCACCACCACCTTTTTTCCACAATTTAGAACGTTGTTCTACACCAAACCGATGCTGTTCGTCAATAATGGCTAAGCCTAAATTCTGAAATTGTACTTTGTCTTCTAATAAGGCATGCGTGCCGATGAGGATATGCAAACTTCCATTTTCGAGTGCTTCATGAATACTTTTTCTCTCGGCAGTTTTGGTTGAACCTGTTAGTATTTTGATGTTGATATTTGCGTTTTTTGCCAATTCGGATAAACCAATAAAATGCTGATTGGCTAGAATTTCAGTAGGCGCCATCAAACAGGATTGAAATCCATTATCCAAAGCTAGCAACATACTCATAAAGGCTACGATGGTTTTGCCTGAGCCTACATCACCTTGCAACAATCGGTTCATTTGTGCAGGATTGCCCATATCATTTCGGATTTCTTTGAGCACACGTTTCTGAGCATTGGTCAAATCAAAGGGTAAATGATTTTGAAAGAAATTATTAAAATAGTCACCTACATTAGTAAAAGGGTGTCCTTTTATTTTTTGTTTTCGGATGAGGTTCTTGGTAATCAGTTGTAGTTGAATGAAGAATAATTCTTCAAATTTCAGGCGGAATTGAGCCTTTGCCAACGAATCGGCACTTTTAGGAAAATGAATATTGAATAAGGCTTCTCGTTTTGAAATGAGTTTGAGTTCATGAATCAAATACTCGGGTAGGGTTTCTGAAAATAAGGCCTGTGTCTCTCCAAACAATTGTAGCATCAGTTTATTGATTGCTCGATTGGAAATACCTCTATTGGTCAAGGTTTCTGTCGATGGATACACGGGTTGCATGGCAGATCGCAAGCTTTGTTCGTGTTCGGTCAGGAGTTCGATTTCTGGGTGTGCCATGTTGAAGACTCCATTGAACGAAGTACATCTACCAAAAATGACTAAGGGAACATTCAACTGCAAGCTCTCTCGAATCCATTTGTGACCTTGAAACCAGACCAATTCCATTTGCCCTGTTTCGTCTAGGAAGGTCGCCACGAGTCGTTTGCCTCGTTTTTGTTCGACTGTTTTGATATGGATGATTTTGCCTATGAGTTGTACCTCTGCAGGATTGTTTTGCAGTTCATTGACTTTATAATATCGTGTTCTGTCGATGTAGCGATTGGGGAATAAATGTATTAAATCTTCATACTTGTGAATCCCTAATTCTTTTCGGAGTAGCTCACCACGATTGGGGCCAACACCTTTAAGGTATTCGATAGGAGTTTGAAGAAGGTTTGACATGTAGCGGTTTAGATTATTGGACTACTTAGAAATTTAGAATTTACGGAATTCATAAATCTTTCCATTTTTGAATCCTAAAATCTTTCAATTGTTATACAGCGAAGATAGTTTTTTGTTTGGAAATTCGGAAATAGGAGAAAGTAGATAATAGCATTTATGTGTATTGATAAGGCTAATCAAAACAACCATTAAATACTTTAAACCAGTAAGAGATTTAAGAACATTAAATATAATGACCCAGTCTGCGAAAGATATGTAAGAATGGACTCCGTATACTTAAATTACTTAATGGTTTAAAAAGCATACTAGTTGATCACAGCATTTATTTTTTTCCAAAGTGCATTATCAAAACCAGATACTGCAAAATTTGGATTGTCTGGATCAGAGGCGTCACCCATTCGGACAATAACCATTTTTTTGCTTGGCACTACATAGATGCGCTGATCGCTTGCTCCCATAGCTGCAAACATATCGGCAGGAGCATTAGGAACCAATGACCCTGGATAAACCGTTTGTTCACTTGGAATCATGTATTTTGTTTTGCCATTCAACCACCACAAGTAACCGTAGGAAGGATTGATAGTTTGAGAAGTGGTGGTGCTTTCATTAAAAAAGGATTCATTAACAATCTGCTCATTGTTCCATTTTCCTTTGTTGAGAGCTAGAAGACCAAAACGTGACATGCTTCGAGTCGAACTGTGATAGATGGTAAAGATGGTTCCGAAATTCCAAAAGCCGTCCATTCCGATTTTGTTTTTCAATTTTTCGTTGAAATAGGTTTCAAAGGGCTTTCCGCTGGCGTCGGAGACTATATCAGTCAATTTTTGAAAGACATTGCTGTAGGCCCATCTCGTTCCTGCATCGGCAACGTAGGTTAGATTCGGTTTTATAACCAGTTCTTTGGTATCATCAATTCCAGAGGTCATGGTCAATAAGTTTCTAACGGTAATCAGGTTTTCTTTGTCCAAGGGCATGTTGGTCCATGATGCTCCCAGATAATCGGAGGCTTTATTGTTTATAGCTAGAAGACCGTCTTGTTGCGCTAGGCCTGTCGATGTGGCGACCAATGTTTTACCAGCACTGTTCCATTCCCAGGTGTCTGTAGCGGTGTGACCATTAAAGTATTCTTCCATGACAATTCTTCCGTTGACTAGTATCATGAACGATTTGGTGTTTTTTTCTATAAGAAAATCTTTCAAGTCTTGCGTTGCGCTTTCATTCCAGCCGAGACTAGATCGTGATTTTGTTTCCCAAGTAGAACCTGTTGTTGGGGGAAAATACATCGACTCGGTTGGAATAGATGAGTCGGTATCGTCGTTGTTGCTACAACTGGAAATAGACAAGGATAGCAGGATAAAAAGGGCAAAAGACTTGATCATGGTTTTTGGTTTTTTAGTTGCTAATAAGACTTTGTTTTTGCCAAAAGGTTTAAAAAGAGTTTACTTTTTGTTGTCAGGGTTCAATTTGTGATAATAGATATAGGAAACGGCAAGTATTGCCAATACCACCATTGGGAAGAATGTTTGACCGTTGATGCCATCTACTGCACCGTGGCTGATGGAAGCAAAAATAAAGTCGAAAGCAAAACCGGCGTAGGCCCATTCTTTGACCCGTTTGGGGATTTGTGGGATGATTAATGCCAAAACGCCTAAAACTTTAAATACGACCAAGGCATTACCGAAATACTCTGGATAGCCGAGGTGTCTAATTCCTTCTTTTGCCATTTCGGATTGAAAAGTTAAGGCGGGCATTAGACCTTCAAATAGAGCGATGATGGTAGTTGCTGTCCAAAATAGTATTTTTTCTTTTTTCATGGTATGTTGATTTTAATTGGTTAGTGGTTTGTTTCTATGTTTTTATAACTGTAAACGAAAATAGTAAAAAAAGTAATGATTTAAAAAACGGTGCAGGTCCATGCTGGTGCTCGATTGCATCGAGTACCCACTTACTTTTTAGGTTAAATAAAGCTTTTGCACTGCGGTTGGAATAAATAGACTTTATGAAACAATTAGTATTTTACTATCCACGTTGCAAACACTGTGATTTTTTGTTTTGATTTATTTAGGTACTCGATGCAATCGAGCACCAGATAAGTTGGATAGACTATCGTTAATGGGTGGAAACGAGCTCTAATAGCTTAGTCAGTAGCTTCCCAAAGTTCTACTTTGTTTCCTTCACCGTCAAGGATGTGCACAAACTTGCCATAGTCGTAGGTTTCAATTTGGTCAACAATCGTTACGCCTTCTTTTTTGAGTTCTTCAACAAGTGCTTCTAGGTTTTCTACTCGGTAATTGATCATGTACTCCTTGTCGAAATATTTAGAATCCTGTGCAAAGGGTGTCCATTGTGTTTGGGATTTTTTTGTGCTTTTTGCACTTTCATACCACTCAAATGTTGCTCCATACGGATTAGTTTCTAGTCCAAGGTGTTTTTGATACCACGTTGTTGCTGCTTTGGGGTCTTTGCATTTAAAGAAAACGCCCCCAATTCCTGTTACTTTTTTCATTTTATTGTCGTTGTTATTGGTTGTTACTGATTTAAAAGCGAAACCGAGACAAAAGGTTGCCGCAAGTGTTACTGTTAGTATAATTGGTTTTTTCATTATGTTGTTTTTTGTCAATTATGTTTGTACCTATTGAAGTATTTTTCTCCATGCTAGTGCGAGCATCTTGCTCGTACCCACAATCTAATTAATATCAATTTCCAAAACTGTAGAATCATTGTCGCCATAATTTCTTGCACTACTATACTTCCAATCAACGGGGTCAATCACAAAACCAGTTTCAACAGGATTTGGTGTATGTAATTTAATTTCACAGTCAAAATCAATAAACCAACCATACTTAGAAATATTTAGTAAGTTGTCAGGAGTTTCTGTATATACTCTAACTAAACTTTTTCCAAGAGTACTTAAGGAGTCTTGCAATTCTTTGTTTTGCTTAAAAAAATGTGCGTTTTCGGTCAGTACTGTTCTGATATTTTCAAATGCTTTAGAAAGGTCTTTAGACATCTCAGTAATGTTTTTGATATTATCCATTTATATTGTCCGTTCTGGCGGGGTGTAATTTATACTAACTCAAATTTAATAAAAAACTACAACTTTTTATTGTTGTAGTTCTTGATTTACTTTGTGGACACGGATTGCAGATCAGCGCTATCGGGGTTATTATTTTATTTTTTGCTGACTACTAAAAATTAATTTATTTTTTGAAAGTTTCATTTTAGTTAAATGTTTTAGGGAAGGGCAACAGTTTGCATCGTTATCAGCATAACAATTTGAATAAATAATAAAATATCCATTTTCTATTTTTCATTGCCAATGTGACCATTACTATAACATTGTAAAAAGAGTCTGCATTTACTATATCTGTTAATTCCAAGCCATTATTTTTATTAAGGTAAACAAAGTAACTGCAGGCGTGTACACTAGTCCCTGCTCCTTCCCAACCAGTTGAAACTATTAAATCTAGAAGATTATCACTGTTTAAATCACCATAAATCAATCCAGCTTTTTCATTTGTTGGAATATAGACTGTCGCCAAAAAATAATCATCACTTTCTTCTTCGTCAGGGATATGTCTATATGTTAAACTATAGCTTGAATCATCAGATTCGACCTCAAGTTTCGTCTTTCTGCCATTATAATCTTTGCCAATTTCAGCCTGCTCTTGATAATATTTTTTAATATCATTTAACCCGTTGGGTGAAATTAAATAATCTGATTTTTAATGTTATTAATAGGTCTGTCAAAGATAAATTTATTGATGTATTGAACTAAAGTCAAAGCTGTTATTTTGGCTAATATTCTTGTTTTAAAACCTTGAAAGGATTTAGCGTAATTGTTTCTAATTCTAAATTGGTCACACAATTGCGAAAACAAAGTTTCGATTCTTTTTCGTGATTTTCTAAAAATATAAGGTTGTGGTTTGTATTGCTTTTGATTCATTCTCATAGGGGTTTCCAATTTGATATTTACCGTTCTAAATAAATCTAACTGAATGCTTTCCGATAAGTAACCTCTATCTCCAAGTAACACACAATCAGACATTTGTTGTTTTATGTTTTTTAAAAAATGAACATCGTGAACTTCTGCTTTTGTAATTTCTAATGAATGAAAAATTCCGTTAACTGAGCATACTCCGTGAAGTTTATAGCCATAAAACCAATTATTTTGTGAGGCACAATAACCTTTTGAAGGAGCAGTTTCAAACTCATCTTTACAAATTTTAATTCTGTTATGGCGAGAGAATTTACAGATTTCTAAAGGCATACTATCAACAATAAAATATTTCTCAAATTCAATAAAACTTGAAGCCAACTTGAGTCTTATTTTGTTTAGAAAGAAAAACAGTTTTCTTCTTCTTTTATTAAACTGACTTCGCTCAATTAAGTTAGGAATTTCAGATGGTTTAATTTGCTTGAACAATGAATTTTCGCTGTCAATAGACATATATTCGGATGTTAAACTCAATGCAACAACCTCTATATCAGACATTTTTGATTTACGTCCAACTTTTGATTTGTGTTCATATTCCCAATTCAAAGAACTTATAACTTCTAAAACTCTGTAATAATTTTTAACTATATTTGACATGGATATTGGTTTTGTTTTTCGACTTCAAGATACTGATTTTCAGTATCTTGACCAATATCTAATCAATATTTGTCCTCCTAATCAATTACACCCAACGGGTTATCATTTAAAATATTGTCATTAAATTCTATTTTTTACCCGTTGTTTTATATTTAGAAGAATTCAAATCTTGTGAATTTGTCTCATTAGATGTATTACTTGCAATTAAGAAGAAAGGCATTGGATTACTACCATTAGGTTTGCTCCAAGTCCCTTGAATTTTGTTTTCGTTAAGCATTTCACCATTAAAAACCCCGGTTTGATTACCTTTTTTGTCGAACTCGTTGATACTAATCTTTCCGAGATTGTTGATAAAACCTTTTATTTCTATTTCTTCCCCAGTTTTTTTATAGAAGTAATTCCCGTTAATATTCCCGTTATTGGAAATAAGTTTCATTTGAATGTCATATTTATTTTCTATTTGTCCTTCAAATATCTTTACAAAGTCAGTATTTATATTATCAATTTGATTATTGTCTGCTTTTTTATTGCAGGATAACATTACTATCGTAGTAATAGTTGCTAATATCAGTTTTCTTATTTTCATCGTTTTGTTTTTTAGTATTAACTTTACATATTTTTATAATGAAAAGTTATTTTCTGCGCGGTTATTACTACCAACTTGTCTAAAAGTCTTATAGAATATAACCTATCAATCGAATTTGGGAAGATTAGCACTACTCGCTAGCTCACCAATTTCAAATATACTATTTTTTTCCAAAAGTTGCATTTTATTCTATACCGCAATCAGTATATTTGAATACTCTTAAATATCTTCCCATGACAACCCATCTTGCACTGCTGCGCGGCATCAATGTTTCTGGTCACAATACCCTCAAAATGGAGGTACTCAAAGCCACTCTTGAGGGCATAGGGTTTCTGAATGTGCAGACCTACATCCAGTCGGGTAATGTTTTTGTGGATACGCTCGAGGAACATCCTGCCAAGGTGGGCTTTCTCATCAAGCAGGAAATCTTCAAGGTTTTTGGTCACGAAGTTCCTGTCGTGGTTATTGGCAAAGAAGATTTAGAGGCCTGTTTCCGAAACAATCCTTTTTTGAAAGCGTCTGAGGTCGATACCAAGAAATTGTATGTGGCTTTCGTCTCGGCCAACTTGCGAAGCGAAAGCATCAACGACTTAAAGATGAGTCAGGTGAAACCTGATGAAGCCCATATTGATGGGAGTAGGATTTACATTAAATATGCTGTCGGCGCAGGAAAAACAAGGTTGGATCAAAAATACATTGAGAAAAAACTCAACGTGACCGCCACCATTCGTAATTGGAATACGGTAACTCAGTTATTGAAACTGTACCAAGAGCGATAGGCTAGCACTACCAAAAATGCTAAAGATTTATTAATTAAGCATCAAATGCAACGCTAGTATTTTAAAAATCATAAATTTACTTTAACAAAACAGAACTTTTTAAGATGAAATCGAGACTTACTTTTATGCTTGCCCTCTTGTTCGTTGCCCTTAGTTGGGCACAAACTGGAACACCGACGGATTACCTCACCAATCAGTTTCATAAGGAAAGAAGAGAGGCCTTGCGTAAAAAGATGCCGAAGAACAGTGTCGCTGTATTTTTTGCCAATCCGATACGCAATAGAGCCAACGATGTGGATTATGTGTACCATCAAGACCCTAATTTTTATTACCTCACGGGATATTCAGAACCCAATAGCGTATTACTTATTTTTTCTGACAATCAAACCAACACCGAAGGTAAGACGTATAACGAACTGTTGTATGTGCAGGAAAAAAATCCTAAAAAAGAGCTTTGGACGGGTATCCGACTGGGAGCGGAAGGGGCTAAAAGCAAGTTGGGATTTGAGCATTCTCTGAACGGGAGAGAGTTTCTCAAATCGGGAATCGATTTTTACAGTTTTGATAATGTTTTTTTTACAGACTTTGAAGAAGATGTTCGAAATGAAAAAAGAGAAGAGGCTGATTTGTATAAATTGATCGCTTCTTTTAAAAGTCAAATAGGGTATAATGTTGTTGTTGAAACTACCAATAGCTCCAATTTTCAGAATGAGAACAAGTTAAAAAGTATCACACCCAAAAGAGCGAATATCAATGTCTTGGCATTGGAAACTTATATGGCGAGTTTGCGAGAGATTAAATCTAAGGAAGAGCTGGTTTTGTTAACCAAGGCGATTCGTATTTCGGCAGTGGGCCAAATCGAAACGATGAAAGCCATGCATCCCGGCATGTCGGAGGCAGAAATACAAGGCATACATGAATTTATCTATAAAAAATACGGAAGCGAGTATGAAGGTTATCCTTCCATTGTTGGCGGGGGTAACAATGGCTGTGTGTTGCATTATGTTGAAAACAGCAAAACCAAGGTCGATAACGAATTGGTGCTAATGGATTTGGGAGCAGAATATCATGGCTATACTGCTGATGTCACGCGAACTATCCCCGCCAATGGTACTTTTTCTGTCGAACAAAAATTGATTTATGATTTGGTTTATGAGGCGCAAGAAGCGGGGATTGCAGAGGTAACGATAGGAAACAGTTTTGCCGCTCCCGATCAAACTGCTCGTAGAATTATCAGTAATGGCTTGTTAAAACTGGGAATCATCAACAAGCTAGAGGATGCAAGAATTTATTTTCCTCACGGTACTTCGCATCACATTGGCTTAGACGTTCACGACCCTGGAGCTTATAACACCTTTGAAGAAAATATGGTCCTCACGGTCGAACCAGGAATCTACATCCCAATCGGTAGCAATTGTGATAAAAAATGGTGGGGCATTGCCGTGCGAATTGAAGATGATATCCTAGTCACTACCAAAGGGCCCGTAAATTTATCGGCAGAAGCTCCTAGAAAGTCAAATGAAATAGAGGCATTGATGAAGCAAAAAAGTGTTTTGGACGCCTTTAGTTTACCAAAATTAGACTGATATAAACCATGAAGTTTCTCTTCCTTTTAGTTTCGGTTTTTGGTTTTGCTCAGCAAACTAAAGTTGTTGATTTTAAAACGATCAATGCTAGCTTGGAGCTAAATCCAATTAAACGAAATGTAGTTGGGAAGTGTGAATACACTTTTGAAGTAAAACAAAAGACCGACACCATTAGAATTGATGCTCAAAAAATGGTTTTTACCAATTTGAAAATCAACAATAAAGAAGTGAAATTTAAAGCAACTACTACCGAATTATTGCTATATAAAGGCTACAAAAAGGGAATAAACACTCTAACATTTGACTATGAAGCTTTTCCTACTCAGGCGATGTACTTTGTGAATTGGGATTTTACCAAAGCAACTACTACTCCAGAGGAGGTAAATGGGCAAATATGGACACAAGGTCAAGGGCGTTATACCAGCAATTGGCTGCCCAGTTTTGACGATGTAAATGAGAAAGTGATTTTTGGTTTAGAGATTGCGTTTCAAAAGAGTTTTCAGGTAATTTCCAACGGAGTTTTGGTTAGTATAGTGCAAAATGGGGACCATCGTATTTGGCGCTATCAAATGGAAAAACCAATGATTAGTTATTTGCTAGTGCTTGCTATTGGTCATTTTAATATGGAAAAATCGACCGCTACATCAGGAATTCCGCTGGAGTATTATTATGAAAACGAAGACACTGTAAGAGTAGAACCAACCTACAGAGATAGTAAACAGCTATTTGATTTTTTAGAAAAGAAAATTGGAGTTCCGTATCCTTGGAAAATATACCGACAAATTCCTGTTCGTGATTTTTTGTATGCCGGTATGGAAAACACGACCACCACACTTTTCTCTAGAGATTTTGTAGTAGATAGTATTGGCTATAACGACAGGAATTACCTCAATATCAATGCACATGAATTGGCTCATCATTGGTTTGGAAATTTGGTTACTGCTCAATCTGGAAAAGACCATTGGCTACAAGAAGGCTTTGCGACTTATTATGCACTATTAGCTGAAAAAGAAGTATTTGGGGAAGACTACTTTTACAATCGATTGTATGAAATGGCGATGCAAATTAAGCAAGCTTCCAAAAAAGATACAATTCCAGTTCTAAACGAAAAAGCCAGTTCGTTATCATTTTACCAAAAAGGAGCATGGGCGTTACATGTTTTACACGAAGCTTTGGGAGATGTTACTTTTGATTCGGTTGTTAAAAATTATCTTGAGAACTATGCATACAAAAACGTCACTACAGATGATTTTTTAAATCAAGTGGAACTAGAATCTAACTTTGATACCAAGACTTTTCGACAAACTTGGCTAGAACAAACTGAATTTCCAGAAGCCGAAGTACAAGCTCTATTTCAAAAAAATGACTACCTAAGACAGTATATTAAATTGCGGTCTTCACCTTTAGATATAGAAAAGGATAAGGAAGAGATTCTAAAAATCATGAATAGTGAGGCTTATTATCCTATTAAAGAAGTATTAGTGTATCAATCGGCTTCCAAACCATTTGAAACCAAAGAGCTACTAAAGGCTGCCCTACAAACGAATGATATAAAAGTCAGACAAGCTGTGGCTTCCACGGTGACTAACATCCCAGAATTGTTCCGAGAAAAGTATGAGACCTTGCTGAATGACAAGTCTTATGAAACTCAGGAAATTGCTCTATTCAATTTATGGAAATCGTTTCCACAGCATCAAAAAAGGTATTTAGAAATCGCTAAGAATTGGATAGGTTTTGAGAATAAAAACTTAAGATTGTTGTATTTGTCTCTCTCTTTTTTAACAAGTCAAGATACTAAAGAAAAATCAAAAGCCTACACCGAATTACTCAGTTATACTGGAACAAACAACGATTCTAACTTACAGCAAAACGCCCTAGAGCGATTGATGAATCTAAAAATATACAATGAAGCTGTTTTCAGAAGCTTGGCTTATGGTACTGGAAATCATCGTTGGCAATTTGTCAAGTTTTCAAAAGATACGATCCGAAAGCTGATTAAGGAACCAAAATACAAAGAGGTTTTTACCAAAATTAAGGACGATTTGCCCATTCGAGAAAAAACGCAATTGCAACGATTATTAGAGGAATAGTTATGAGAGCTTTAGTCATTTCTGGAGGAGGAAGTAAGGGCGCTTTTGCAGGAGGTGTTGCCCAATATTTGCTTCAAAAAAAAAATACCAATACGATTTACTTCTAGGAACTTCGACAGGAAGTTTGCTAATTCCTCATCTGGCTTTGGGTAAAATTGACAAGATTCATAGTATTTATACTAATGTCAACATGGAAAAGATTTTTGATGTGAATCCCTTTGTGGTGAGGCACAAAGACGGATTGGATACCGTATCGATCAATCACTTTCATGTTATCATGCAATTTTTGAGAGGAAGAAGAACTTTTGGCGAAAGCCATAGACTTAGAAAATATATTAAAAAGAACTTTACCCTTTCAGAGTTCAACATCCTAAAAGTCTCTAAAACCAATATTGTGGTTACGGTTACCAATCTTTCCAAAAATGAAGTTGAGTACAAATGCATTCGCGATTTTGATTACGATGAATTTTGCGATTGGATATGGATTTCTTGCAACTACATTCCGTTTATGAGTTTGGTCAATAAAAACGAATGTGATTATGGCGACGGCGGATTCTCGAGTCTGGTTCCTATTCGTGAGGCCATTAATCGAGGCGCAAAAGAAATTGATGTTGTCATTTTGGAAACTGAAACTGAAATCACGAAACGTACCATAGGAAAAAACCCATTTTCATTGATGGTAGACTTGTTTCAAACACTTTTGATTCAGGTGGAGAAGCACGATATTACCATAGGGAAATTGGCGGCCAAGAATAAAGATGCCAAACTCAATCTGTATTACACTCCAATAAAATTAACGGACAATGCCTTAGTTTTTAATAAAAAGCACATGAAAGAATGGTGGGACAACGGATACAACTATGCTCAAAATAAGAGCGATTTAATGAGCGATAGTAAGGAATTATAAAAATTCTTTCACTTCATTTTTCAAGAAACTCAAAGCAGCACTACTTGGCGTCGCTTTTTCCATCAAATCACTCAGAATTACTTCACGTAATTTATCGGCACTGTCAACTCTTTCGCTCATATTGGCTTTTCGAATCATTTGAATCGTAGCATTTTTTGCAGTGACAATGATGGTCCAACACTCGTCAGACATGTATATTTGTTGACTCAAATTGTGTTCAAACTCCTGCTAAATTTGTGCAATAACATAATTTTCATAATCATTTTTATCTGATGAAAAAGGAGTCAATCGAATGAGCAATTTCGTAGGATTGATGCGCTCTAGGAATAAAACCATGCGCTCAAAAGCTTGTAATCTTAGCGGTAAAGCATCTTTTTGAGCTTCTTTATTGAGCAGAAAACGTCTTCTTCCTTCTTCGTTTTTAGTGTGTAAATCAAAAAAATAATAGGCAACAGTTCCAGTAATTAAAGCTGGTAAAGTGTAAGCAAGTATTTCTAACAGTTTTGAAGCATCCATAATTTTTTATATTTAAACGAAAGCAAAAATAGAATATTACAGTTGGAACTAAAACGGAAAAGGACTTTATTTTACAATTTTAAGAGTACTTTTGAATAAATTTAACTTTCTGTGGAATCCTACGTTTTAATCGTTTTATGTGTAGCCGCTTTCGGGGCGGGTTTTGTTGATGCAATTGTTGGCGGTGGCGGATTGATTCAAACTCCCATTGGTCTCGTCATGCTGTCAAACTTACCTGTTGCTTCGGTGATAGGGACTTTGAAAATCCCCTCTTTTAGCGGAACTTTTTTTGCTGCCATTCAGTACTTAAAAACGATAAAGATGGATTGGAAACTGCTGTCCATCATGATGGTAGTAGCGGTGATTTCAGCTTTTCTGGGTTCTACAGTGTTGACTTATGTAAGCAATGATTTTATGAAACCGGTGCTATTAGTTGTGCTTTCGCTTTTGGTTATTTACACCTATGTGAAGAAAAATTTTGGACTGCATGTGGATAAATCCCATTCTGTTAGTCAACAAATTTTTTACGGCGCAGCGATCAGTTTTTTTATTGGCTTTTATGACGGTTTCATTGGTCCGGGAACTGGCAGTTTTTTGGTTTTAGCATTTGTCACCATTCTAGGCTACGATTTTCTTCAGGCTTCTGCCAATGCTAAGATGGTTAACTTGGCGACTAATTTTGGTTCCATTTGCTTATTTGTTATCAAGGGAAAAATCATTTGGATGATTGCTATTCCTATGGCAGTTTGCAATGCGATTGGTGGATTTATAGGAGCAAAACTTGCGATTAATAAAGGCAATACATTCATTCGAATTTTCTTTTTGATAGTGGTAATTGGGACCTTAGTTCGATTTGCTTATGATGTGTTTTTGAAGAAATAAAATATCAAAATGAAATGGATGTAGGCTCTAAATTCTTCATTCTAAATCGCTATTTTTGCATACAAATATTCTATTCCTGAAATGCAACAATACATTAGCCAACTCAACGAAGCCCAACAAGAACCCGTGCTCCAAAAGGACGGTCCTATGATTATTATTGCTGGTGCAGGATCGGGTAAAACACGTGTACTCACTATCAGAATTGCCTATCTAATGAGTTTGGGCGTTGATGCTTTTAGTATTCTCGCCTTGACTTTTACGAATAAAGCTGCACGTGAAATGAAGAAGCGAATAGCGGATATTGTGGGTTCTAACGAAGCAAAAAATCTCTGGATGGGTACGTTTCACTCGGTTTTCGCTCGAATTCTAAGATCGGAATCGGATAAATTAGGGTATCCTTCCAATTTCACTATTTATGACACCCAAGATAGTGTCCGCTTGCTTTCCGCTATTATTAAGGAAATGCAATTGGACAAAGACATCTACAAACCCAAACAAGTTTTGGGTCGAATTTCTTCCTACAAAAATAGTCTCATTACCGTAAAAGCCTATTTTAATAATCCTGAACTTCAAGAAGCCGATGCGATGTCCAAAAAGCCTCGTTTGGGTGAAATTTATCAAAATTATGTGGAGCGTTGTTTCAAAGCTGGCGCTATGGACTTTGACGATTTATTATTAAAAACCAATGAGTTATTGAATCGTTTTCCAGACGTTTTGGCTAAATATCAGGATCGTTTCCGTTACATTTTGGTGGATGAGTACCAAGATACCAATCATTCCCAATATTTAATTGTTCGTGCTTTATCCGATAGATTTCAGAATATTTGTGTGGTAGGAGATGATGCGCAGAGTATTTATGCTTTCCGAGGTGCGAATATCAACAATATTTTGAATTTTCAGAAAGATTATGAAGGCGTAAAAACCTATCGATTGGAACAGAATTACCGCTCAACCAAAAATATTGTCGAAGCAGCCAATTCCATTATCGATAAGAATAAAACCAAATTGGACAAGGTCGTTTGGACTGCCAATGATTTTGGAAACAAAATAAAGGTACATCGCAGCATAACGGATGGTGAAGAAGGACGTTTTGTTGCCAGTACTATCTGGGAACAAAAGATGCAGCATCAGATGCTTAACGGACATTTTGCTATTTTGTACCGAACGAATGCTCAGTCTAGAGCGATGGAAGATGCTTTGCGTAAGCGAGATATTCCTTATCGAATTTATGGAGGATTGTCGTTCTATCAACGAAAGGAAATTAAAGATGTATTGTGCTATTTGCGATTAGTGATTAATCCTAAGGACGAGGAAGCCTTGATTCGAGTGATTAATTATCCAGCACGAGGAATTGGCGATACGACCATCGAAAAATTGACAGTGACAGCCAATCATTACAAGCGCTCTATTTTTGAAGTGATGCAAAACATTGAAAAAATAGATTTAAAACTCAATTCAGGAACCAAACAAAAGTTATTGGATTTTGTGACGATGATTCAAAGTTTTCAAGTCATTAATGAGACACAGGATGCGTTTTATTTAGCCGATCATGTTTCCAAAAAGACGGGTTTGGTTCAAGAATTAAAAAAAGACGCTACCCCAGAAGGCATTGCGAAAATTCAGAATATTGAAGAATTGCTCAACGGGATTAAAGATTTTACCGAAGGTCAAAAAGAGATTGATGGCGCTAGAGGAGCCTTATCGGAATTCCTTGAAGATGTGGCATTGGCAACCGATTTAGACAAAGATACTGCCGATGAAGACAGAGTGGCTTTAATGACGATACATTTAGCCAAAGGATTGGAATTTCCCTATGTTTTCATTGTAGGGATGGAAGAAGATTTGTTTCCAAGTGCGATGAGTATGAGTACCCGAAGCGAACTGGAGGAAGAACGCCGATTGTTTTATGTGGCGCTTACACGAGCAGAAAAACAAGCCTATTTGACCTATGCGCAATCCCGATACCGTTGGGGAAAATTGACCGATAGCGAACCTTCTCGATTTATTGAAGAAATAAATGGAGAATATCTTGAATACCTGACTCCAGAGGAAAACAATTATCGGTATAAACCCATGATTGATAATGATATTTTTGGAGACATAGACAAATCAAAATTGCGATTAGCAAAGCCAGTTAGTGGAACACCACCCAAATACATCACGGATAATGAACCAAAATCGAGCGTAAACATTCGCAAGTTAAAACCAGTATCTGGAAATGCACCTTCGGCAAGCACCAATCTCTTTGATAGCAAACTTACCATAGGAAATATAGTCATGCATGAACGTTTTGGAAAAGGAGAAGTCTTGAATCTGTAAGGAGCAGGAGCAGACAAAAAAGCAGAGATTAAGTTTGAAGTAGGCGGTATTAAAAAGTTATTGTTGCGATTTGCAAAGTTGGATGTTATTGGGTAAAAAAAGTTTAAAAGGTTGTTTAATGATGGTTTAATGTTGTTTAAGCCAATTCAACTTTAAACTTTCAAACAATTTAAACTTTAAACAAAAAGAGATGTCACAATTCATAAAAATATACGAAGACAAGCCTAATGAAGCTGCTATTAAAAAAGTAGTGGATGTATTGAAAAACGGAGGCTTGGTCATTTATCCAACGGATACCGTTTATGGATTAGGTTGTGATATTACCAATACCAAAGCTTTGGAACGCATTGCTAAGATTAAAGGCGTAAAGTTGGAGAAAGCCAATTTTTCATTCATCTGTCATGATTTGAGTAATTTGTCGGATTATGTTAGGCAAATCGATACCGCCACCTTTAAAATTTTAAAAAGAGCCTTACCAGGTCCGTATACTTTTATTTTGCCTGGAAATAATAATTTACCTAAAGAATTCAAAAAGAAAACCACCGTTGGGATTCGTGTCCCCGATAATTCGATTGCCTTAGAGATCGTTAAAATGTTGGGCAATCCGATTGTGTCTACTTCCATTCGCGATGAAGATGAAGTCTTGGAATATTCTACCGACCCTGAATTGATTTTTGAGAAATGGCAAAATCGTGTTGATATAGTTATTGATGGCGGTTATGGGGATAACATAGGCTCAACAATTATAGATTTGTCAGGATATGAACCAATTGTTGTGAGAGAAGGAAAAGGAAGTTTGGATATACTTTAAAATATAAAAAAACGTCTTGAAATCTCAAGACGTTTTTGTTATTCTAAGCTACCGAACACTGAATACTGTTCACTGAACACTTTTCATTATTGTTTTTTCTTCATTCTTTCAATCATATCATAAAACTCGTCAATTTTAGGAAGTACTACAATTCGAGTTCTTCTGTTTTTAGAACGGTTATCGGCAGAATTATTATCTACTAAAGGAATAAATTCACTTCTACCTGCTGCGATTAATTGAGATGGTTTTACCCCTAAATCTTTGGTTAACACTCTAATAATTGCTGTAGAACGTTTTACACTCAACCCCAGTTATCAATTAAAAACCCGTTTCCGATGTATGGAACATTGTCGGTGTGACCTTCAACCATACATTCAAACGTAGGTTTGTCATTGATTACTTTAGCAACTTTAGCAAGTACACTTTTAGCTTTATCACTTACGTTGTAGCTTCCGCTTTTAAATAATAGTTTATCAGCGATAGAGATAAAAACAACTCCTTTTTCTACATTCACCTCAATATCCGGATCAGAAATACCTACAGAACTCTTTATACTAGTGACTAAAGCCAGAGTTACACTGTCTTTTTTAGTTAAAGCATCCTGCATTCTAGAAATTTTCAAATCTTTTTCCTTGATAGTTTCAAGGGCTTTTTCAATATTTTGAGCTCCTTTAGCAGACAAAGTAGTCATATTGCCCATATTGTTAATCAAATCGGAATTGTTTTTCTTTAAAAACTCCATTTGACTTGCCATAGCTTCTTTTTCAGTCAAACAAGTATTTAGTTTCACTGTGCAAGTGTTTAATAAATCTTGAATTTCTTTATTTTTACTTTCTAGGGCAGCAATTTTCTTTTTGTACCGCAAGAGGTGTTAGCAATGCCACAACTGATAAGGCTAAAATGATTTTTCTCATAAATAAGTTGTTTTTGTTTATTTTACAAAGTTACTGTTTAAAAAGGTTAAACTTAATTTTAAAAGAACTTAAAAAAGTGTTAAAATAATTTTTCAAAAATAATGCCATTTTTGACATAATAACTAAAAACGATACTTTTAGTTTTGTAGTATGCTTTGGACTGAAGATTTTCTCTTTTGTTGTAATTTTTTAAAAAGAGAGCATAAAACGAAAAATGCGCTTGTAAAACAGCCCAACAATGTAAAAATTTCCTTTGTAAAATAAAGCGTATTCCTGCTACACCATCTAAAATTAATCGTACCAATAGAATAGAACAAAGATGATTTTGGTAAGTTTTTATTAACATCAATAAAGAATTCTAAATTCAAGAACGTTTTTCTAGGATTTATGTTGTAAGGTAGTCCCACCTACATGATAAACCACTGATTTATAATTGTATTTTATGGTATATCCTTTGTTGAAAGTACGCCAACACAAATCAATTTCTTCTTGATGCGCAAAAAAATCAGCGTCAAAACCTTGTAACTCTTTATATACTCCACTTCTGATAAAAAAGCATGCCCCAGAAGCCCATAAAAGTTCACAATCATCATCGTATTGACCATTGTCTTTTTCAATAGTTTCAAAAATTCGTCCTCTGCAAAATGGATAACCATATTGGTCAATAAACCCCCAGCAGCACCAGCATATTCAAAGAACTTCTTTATTTTTAAAATCTAAAATTTTAGGTTGGATGATAGCCGTTCTGGGCTCATTTTCAAACGTTTTAAGTATAGGTTTCAACCAATTCTCTGTTACTTCAATATCAGAATTGACTAAAGCATAAATATCTGCCTCAACCTCCTTTAAAGCTTGATTATAGCCTCCAGCAAAACCACTATTTTCTTTATTTTCAATAACTTGAACAGTTGGAAAATTTGATTTCAAAAAAGCAATAGAGTTATCAGTTGACGCATTATCCGCAACATAAATACTGGCTTCAGGAGAATATTGAACTACCGAAGGTAAAAATTGCTCTAACAATTTTTCTCCGTTCCAATTGAGTATGACTACAGCTATTTTCAAATTGATGAATAAAGATTATTGAGTTTCAAAATGAGGAAGTTCTTTCAAAAAAATATACTTTTCATTTTCAAAATCCATTTGGCAAAAGTAATGATTATGACCATTGGTTACCATTAAAAATTGGGCTTTCAAAGTGAGATTGTAACGCGCAATTTGGTCAAAAGTATTTTGTGCAATAGCAATTTCTGGAGCTTTACACTCTACTAAAATGCGAATACTTCCATCAGGATTAAAAACAACAATGTCGTATCTTTTTTTTAAATCGTTGATTTTTCAACGTTGATATGTGATTTGGGGGTATTTTTTCGTGTAAAAAGTAGTACAACATGTTGTCTTACCCATTCTTCGGGTGTGAGAATGATAAATTTTTTCCTAATTTCATCAAAAATAGCGACTTTATTTTCACTATTTTTGAAACGAAAGTTATAGGATGGAAAATTGAGTTGTTGCATGGAGCAAAAGTAAGACTTTTAGATTCTAGATAAAAGAGAATAGATAAAATGGATGAGGTAGTTAAAATTGTAAATGATATCAAGAGCGGAAATATCAAACCTATTTATTTTTTGATGGGGGAAGAGCCTTATTATATTGATAAATTATCAGATTACATTGAAGAAAATGTGCTTGCAGAAGATGAAAAAGGCTTCAACCAAACGGTGCTGTATGGCAAAGATGTTACTATTGAAGACATTATAGGTACAGCCAAACGCTATCCCATGATGGCAGAACGTCAAGTGTGATTGTTAAAGAAGCTCAAGATTTATCCAAAACTATAGACAAATTAGAAAGTTATGCCGAAAATCCTATGCTATCAACAGTTTTGGTTATTTGTTATAAATATAAAACGTTAGATAAACGAAAAAGTAACTAAAGAATTTACCAAATCAGGCATCGTTTACGAAAGTAAAAAACTGTATGAAAACCAGGTAGGCGAGTGGATTAAAAGAGTGTTGCAAGGTAAAAATTATGGTATTGAACCCAAAGCTTCAGCGATGCTAGTGGAATTTTTAGGGACAGACTTGAGTAAAATTAATAATGAGTTAGAGAAACTTCAGATTATCCTTCCCAAAGGAAGTACAATAACTCCAAAGGATATTGAGGAAAATATCGGTTTTAGTAAGGATTTTAATAATTTTGAACTCATCAATGCCTTGGGTTCTAGAAATCAATTAAAGGCCTATCAAATTGTAAATTATTTTGCCGAGAATGAAAAGGCAAATCCAATGGTAGTTACTACTAGTACTGTTTTTGGTTTTTTTGTGAAACTTCTGAAATATCACGGTTTGAAAGATCGAAATCCAAAAAATGTAGCTGCTGTTTTAGCGGTCAACCCTTATTTTTTAAAAGATTATGATATCGCTTTAAAACAATATCCCATGAAAAAAGTGAGTCAAATCGTTGGCACGCTTCGAGATATAGACGTAAAAAGTAAAGGGGTAGGTGCCAATGCTATGCCTACCGGCGATTTGCTGAAAGAAATGCTAGTAAAGATTTTTAATTAAATGTTCTAATCACTTTTAGCTCACCATTTGAAGATAAATCAAGGTCGCTGCTGCTAAGGTCATGATGATGAGAGCAGCAAACCCTAGAATGTTGGTGGTTGTAGTATTAATGAATTTTCCCATGATTTTTTATTATTGCAGATGTGAAGAATAATCGCAATAAGAACTGGCGCAGTCAAACCATATAAAATTGCTGTATAAATTAACGCTTTGATTGGAGATATTCCAATGTAATTTAGGGATAAGCCTAATAGTAACGAAATCGCGATTACGATGTAAAAGGCTTTGGCTTCGTGAAATTTTTTATCCAAACCTTGTTCCCAGCCAAAAGTTTCTGTAATTATGTAGGATAGCGAACCACTCAAAACCGGTATGGCTAAAAGTCCAGTTCCGATAACGCCGATAGCAAATAGGAGATAGGCAGCATTTCCAGCCAATGGTTTTAATGCTTTAGCAGCTTGTTCTACAGTATTTATTTCATGAATACCGCTGTTGTACAAAACAGTACCAGTAGTCAGAATAATAAAAAACATCACTAAACCTGAAAATGACATTCCAAAATCGACATCCTCCTTCATTTCATGAATGATCTTTTTATTTACCATCAAAGTGTTTTTTTTGTGTTTCATCTCTTCCACTTCCATTGAAGCTTGCCAAAAAAACAGATACGGAGAAATTGTAGTTCCCAAAATTCCTACTAGAATTCCAATGTAGTCTTTGTTGAATTCAATAGTCGGAATTACAGTAGCTTTAAGAATTTTTAGCAGATCTTGATGGTATAAGAAAGGAACAATCAAGTACACCAATAAAACTAAGCAAAGATATTTCAGAATAGAAGCTATTTTTTGATAGGGCAAATAGATAATTAAAATTAATAGTACAACCGTAAAAAAGAGACTAAAAAAAGTAGCGTCTATAGAGGGGAATAACAGATTGCCGACCGCACCCATTCCCGCTATATCTGCCCCTATATTCATTACAATAGCAGGAAAACTGAATAGCAGCATTAAATATAAAACGGGTTTAGGATAATTTGCTTTTAGTGTTCCTGTCAATCCTTGTTCGGTGACTAATCCAATTTTGGCACACATTTGTTGTATAGAAGCCATCAGAGGAAAAGCTATGGGTGCAGTCCAAAGTGTCGCTAATCCATAGGCTGCTCCAGCTTGGGAATAGGTTGCAATTCCAGATGGGTCATCATCGCTAGCACCTGTTATCAGTCCAGGACCTAATAGTTTCCACAAACGAAGTAGTCTGTTTGAAATTCGTGTTTTGAAATTCATTTTTTGGAAAAAAAATAAATTGTTTTAGCTATAATTGCTATTCAAATATAACTCAAAAAAATAGGATATGGATTTATTTCAAAAAATATATTTGACATTTCATAGGGAGAATTGTCATAATAAGATTAGATTTTTAGCAGTATCCATTGTTTTACTTTTTTTGAAGTAGTACATCACAGTATAATCAAGTTTAGACAATTCAAAAAACCAAGTAAATTAAATAGACTATATTTGCCAAGAATCCTATCACTTTTGCTGGATTTTTAATACACAATATATGTTATTTGAAGATTTATCACTTTCTAAAAGTATCCAAAAAGCCGTTTTTGAAGAAGGCTATACCGAAGCAACTCCTATACAAGAACAATCCATTCCTATCGTTTTATCGGGAAGAGATTTAGTAGGTTGCGCACAAACAGGTACTGGCAAAACGGCTGCGTTTGCCATACCTATTATTCATCAATTGCATCGAATGGTAGGCTCTTCTAAAAAAGCGAAAACATACGTGCACTTATCATAACTCCTACAAGAGAATTAGCCGTTCAAATAGGTCAAAATTTTGATCGATATGGAAAATATACCAATTTGACTCAGTTGACCATTTTTGGGGGTGTTTCACAAATTCCACAGGTAGATGTTTTGCGAAAAGGCGTCGATATTCTTATCGCTACCCCTGGTCGATTGCTAGACTTACACAAACAAGGATTTATAGACTTGAATCATTTACATACATTGGTTTTAGATGAAGCCGATCAAATGTTGGATATGGGTTTTGTTAATGATGTAAAAAAAATAGTAAAATTGACACCCAATAATAGGCAAACATTATTATTCTCTGCAACCATGCCAATAGCTATCAGAGAATTAGCTGAAATGTTTTTAAAAGACCCAGCAACAGTAACCGTTTCTCCTGTATCATCAACGGCTGAGAAGGTGGAACAACGAATTTATTTCGTTGATAAAACGGAGAAAAGAAATTTATTGTATCACCTTATTCGAAATGAAAAGTTGTCGGATGTATTAGTGTTTTCGAGAACCAAACATGGCGCTGACAATGTGGTAAAAGCATTACGTAAACATGGTGTTGCTGCTGAAGCCATCCACGGTGATAAATCGCAAACAGCAAGACAAAGAGTGCTTGACGCATTCAAGAATAAAGAGGTAGGTGTTCTAGTGGCTACCGATATTGCTGCGCGTGGAATCGATATAGACCAATTGCCTTTTGTTATAAACTTTGATTTGCCTAATATTCCCGAAACCTATGTTCACAGAATTGGTAGAACAGGTAGAGCAGGTAATGGAGGTATTGCTATTTCTTTTTGTAGCAAAGATGAAGAGCCTTATTGGAAGGATATAATTAAATTAATCAAAGTTGAGGTAACTACCATTAAAGATCACCCTTATCCATGGCATTCAGGTGGTCAAGAAACAGCCGAAAAAGCACCTCAGAAAAATTCCAATAGAAGTGGAGGAGCTCATAAATCGAGAAAATCATCTGCTTCTAAACAAAATAAAAAACGTTGGTATTAATATTTGACTTTATAAGGAAATATAAACTCTTTATAAATTGTTTAGTTAATAAAGGGTTTATTAGAAATTTATTCAGTTTATGTTAAGTAAAATTTACTGGCAAATTCCAGGATTAATTTTCTCCGGTATGCAAGCGTTTTGGAGTTAAATCTCCTCTTTTGGGGGGCGGAAACTTTTCTTATTTTCCTCATGAAAAAGAAAAAGAGGGGGAAAAAGGCTAATCAGAGAATCCACCTTCAAAATAGTAAACATCTGAATTGCCTTCAAAAGCTAAGATGTGGGTACAAATTCTGTCCAAGAACCACCTATCGTGAGAAATTACTACAGCACAACCTGCAAAGTTTTCCAAACCTTCTTCTAAGGCTCTTAGTGTATTGATGTCTAAATCATTTGTTGGCTCATCAAGTAGCAATACGTTTCCTTCTTCTTTTAATGTCATAGCTAGATGCAGGCGGTTTCGTTCTCCACCAGATAAAGCAGAAACCTTTTTGTTTTGTTCACTTCCACCAAAATTAAAACGAGATAAATACGCTCTAGAATTCACTTGTCGTCCACCCATCATAATCAATTCTTGACCATCACAAAAATTTTCCCAGATTGATTTATTAGGGTCGATATTGGAATGAGACTGATCTACATAAGCAATTTTTACAGTATCACCAATAGTAAATTCTCCTGCATCTGGTTGTTCTTCTCCCATTATCATTCTGAAAATAGTTGATTTTCCTGCTCCATTTGGACCAATGATACCTACAATACCCGCTTGTGGTAAGGTAAAGTTTAAATTATCATACAACAACTTGTCACCAAATGCTTTAGAAACACCTTTGGCTTCAATTACATTAGTTCCCAATCGAGGCCCGTTTGGTATGTAGATTTCTAGTTTTTCATCCAATTGTTTTTGGTCTTCGTTTAAAAGTTTATCATAATTCTGCAATCGCGCTTTTTGCTTTGTTTGACGTCCTTTCGCACCTTGACGAACCCATTCCAACTCGCGTTCTAATGTCTTTCTTCTCTTTGAAGCTACTTTTTCTTCTTGCTCCATACGTTTTGACTTTTGATCCAACCAAGAAGAATAGTTTCCTTTCCAAGGAATACCTTCGCCTCTGTCTAATTCTAAAATCCATCCAGCTACATTATCTAAGAAATATCTATCGTGAGTTACTGCGATAACTGTTCCTGTATATTGTGCTAAATGTTGCTCCAGCCATAATACGCTTTCGGCATCCAAGTGGTTTGTTGGCTCATCTAAAAGCAATACATCGGGTTGTTGTAAGAGCAAACGACATAAAGCAACGCGTCGCTTTTCTCCACCTGAAAATACACTAATTGGCATATCACCATCAGGGGTTCGAAGCGCATCCATAGCCACTTCTAGTTTATTGTCAATTTCCCAAGCACCAGCAGCATCAATTCGGTCTTGCAACTCAGCTTGTCTGTCCATCAGTTTTTGCATCTTATCGGCATCTTCATAAACTTCTGGCAAACCAAACATATCGTTTATTTTATTGAATTCATCCAAAATAGCCATAGTCTCGGCTACTCCTTCACGAACAATTTCAATAACAGTTTTACTTTCATCTAATTTTGGTTCTTGTTCTAAATAGCCAACTGTATATCCTTGCTGAAAAACGACATCACCTTGGTAATTTTTATCCACCCCGGCGATAATTTTCAATAGAGAGGATTTTCCTGAACCATTCAAACCTAGAATACCAATCTTGGCTCCATAAAAAAAGCTCAAATAGATATTTTTTAATACTTGTTTATCACTTCCTTGATATGATTTACTCACTTTTTGCATGGAGAAAATCACTTTCTTATCGTCTGACATAATTACTTTATTATTGTTTTTTTATTATTTATATTTTTAGAATCATTAATTAAAGTTTCACTTCCATCGCATTAATAATACCCTCCAAAGGATCATTGGCTTTCATGAAATCAGTGATTAAGTAGCCTATTAGTTTTCCTATAAGGTTATTGTCTTTTTCGCTGCATAAATCCGGTGCACCCTCGCAAATATGCAAATAGGCAGCATTTTGGTTTTTACCGAAAAAATGAATAAACTGTCTTAATTGTTCAACAGAAAAACCACTAATAGTCATCGCACTACTAGCAATGTTAGGAATAGCATCTAAATCTATCTCAATACCATAAGGGTCTTTTTTATGAATTCGAAGGCTGTCGACAGTTCTTTGTCAAAGGTTTTGTGTTTTCGAATGGCAATTTCGTCATAGGTGTTGTAACGTACTCGACTATGAATCTTTTTAATATTACTCAACACTTTTTTAGAAGTATAGTTTTCGTGTAAACCAAAGATGAAATATTTATTCAGAAAGCCATCTTCATAAGCATATGAAAAACCATTACCGCTGTGTCTTCCTTCCAGAATTCTAAAATCGGAGTGTGCATCAAAATTAATAGCATTTATAGGTTTGCCTTTTGCCAGTGCTGCTCCTTTTATATTGCCATAGGAATTGTTATGTCCGCCACCAACAACTATTGGAATTTTTCCTGATTTGACGATTATTGAAACAATATGAGCAACTTCTTTGTCAATGCTAACCACTAAATCGCTAAGTTTTTTTCTATCGGCTATATGATGAAAATTTAAATTTTCTACAGCTTTCATTTCTTCCGAGACATCAAGTTGTCCTAGGATTAGCAATTCATTTCCTTTACAAAAAACGATTGTACTGAATATTAGCAATACTTTTAAGGGTACTTTCCCAAGCTGAAGCTGCACCTGGTCGACCAAAATTGGCACGAACACCAATGTCTTCTGGAATTCCTAATAAAACATATCGTGCAGGACAACTTTTTATGAATGTAGTAATGTTAGCACCTTTGGCACAGTAATCATTTTTTCACCAAATTTTATTTCACCACTTCTATAGTGAGTAATCTTGGTTAAATCACTTGCATGAAAAGGAATTAATTTCTCCATGTATTTTTTTTTAACATTCAAAAATAATATATTAATACAAACATACGTTATTACCTTAAATATTATTATTTTTGTTAAAACAATATAAACTTAACTATGGAAAATCAAGAACAAAAAAACAATTCAAATTTAAAAGCTGTAATAGCAATACTGGCTGTACTTCTTATAGGAAGTTTGGTGTACATTTTTAAAATGACCTCTGATGCCAAAGCGCAACAAACAGAATTGACTAAGACCATCTCAGAAAAAGATGCTGTTATGAAAGATTTGGAAGAGCTAAAAGCTACTTATGATGCTGCAATAGCTGAAAATACTTCTATGTCTGATGAGTTAATTGCTGAAAGAGAAAAAGTAGTAAACTTGTTAGCTGATTTGAAAAAGTCAAAAGGTGATGCGGCTTCAATGGCTAAATATAAAAGCCAATATTTTGCATTAGAAACCAAAATGAAAGGTTTAATGCAAGAGAATGAAGCTTTAAAGAAAGCCAATGAGACACTTACCACACAAAGAGACAGTACTGTAATGGTATTGGGTGAAGCAAAAAAATACAATGAAGTTTTAGTAGGTCAAAATGAGGAATTAGCTAAGACTGTAGAGGTTGCTTCAAAATTAAGCGTTCTGAATTTGAAAACTGCAGCCTACAAATTGAGAAGCTCAGGGAAACAAATTGAAACAGACAAAGCAAGTAGAGCTGATATTTTAAAAATTAGTTTCACTATTGCTGAAAATAAAGTGGCAAAATCTGGGGATAAAACCTACTATGTTCAGGTTATTGACAGTAAAAACAATGTTTTAGGTGAAAAGAAAACAGAGTCATTTGGAAGCAATTCATTGACTTATAGTTTTGTCACTACTGTGAAATTCCAAAATAAAACAGTTGATGTTTCTTAGAGGAACAGGAAAAGATTTTGAAAAAGGGTCTTATTTCGTCAACGTTTTTGATAACGGTGAATTGGTTTCTAAATCAAGCTTTAGTTTGAGATAAGATATAGAGAATTAATAATTAGAAAGAGGAATCCTTGTTGGATTCCTTTTTTTATGAAATACTTTTTCCCTCAATTATAACTTGATCAATCAAGTTACTACCAAATGCATAAGGTAATTGATAAAAGGAAGAAATAGGTTTAGTGATAATGAGATTTGCTTTTTTTCCTTTGGTTATACTTCCATGTGTGTTTGAAATTCCCATGGCATAAGCCCCATTTATAGTTGCAGCATTGATGGCTTCTTCGGGTGTCATTTTCATTTTGATACAAGCTGTAGCAACAACAAAATTCATATTCCCAGATGGAGAAGAGCCTGGATTGAAATCGGTTGCTAACGCTATTGGCAGTCCTGTGTCAATCATTTTTCTAGCGGGAGTGTAAGGAATTCCAAGAAAATAAGAACATGAGGGTAGGGCTACAGGCATGGTTACTGAGTTTTTTAAAACTTCAATATCCTCAAGAGTTATTATTTCTAAATGATCTACAGAAAGTGCATCATTTTCAACTCCAATTTTTACACCGCCAATCGAATGAAACTGATTGACATGGATTTTTGGAAGTAAACCATATTTCAAACCACATTTCAGAATTGCCTCAGTTTCTTCAATTGAAAAATATCCTTTTTCACAAAAAACATCAATATAGTCTGCCAATTTTTCATGAGTGATTTTTGGAATCATCTCATTTGTAATTAGATCAATATACCCTTTGTGATTTTCTATGTATTCTGAAGGAAAAGCATGAGCACCTAGAAATGTAGCTTTTATAGTAATAGAATAATTTTGTTTCAATCGCTTGATAACTCTAAGCATTTTTAATTCACCTTCTACAGTTAACCCATATCCTGATTTAATTTCGATAGCACCAGTTCCCAAACGCATTATTTCTTCCAGACGAAGCCGAGATTGATTATAAAGTTCTTCTTCCGAAGATTGATTTAGTTTTTTTGCCGACTCGAGAATACCTCCACCACGATTGGCAATTTCTTCATAGGACAATCCATTAATTCTATCCACAAATTCTTGTTCCCGATTGCCAGCATAGACAATATGCGTATGGCTGTCACACCATGTTGGAAGTATCATTTTACCATTTGCATCAATGATAGTGTTTGGATTGATTTTTGGACAATTTTCCATTGAACCGAAATCTACAATCAAATCATTTTCTATTAATAAAAAAGCGTTTTTTAGACTCGGAAGAAACCCCATTTCTTTTCCTGAAACTTTTTTAATTGGGCTTTCTCTTACTTGCAGCAATTCTTTTATATTGATAATGAGTGTTTGCATAAGAGATTTTTTTGTAAATGTAAATTGGAAATTTAAAAACTCCTATCTTTATGACAAATTATTATGTTTTGAAAAGAATAAAATACAAGAAAGTAAGAAAGATTCAGCCAAACTATTATGAATATACAGGTGTTCACAAAACGGACCCAGTTGAGATGCAATTGTTTGTTTATGACGATGCTGGTTATGAGGAATATAAAAAAGTTTCATTAGATCGAATTCAAAAAGAAATTCATGATGAACTTCAAGCTGAAGATGTAAAGTGGTTGAATATTCACGGTTTGCATGATGTAGAGTTGATCAAAAAATGGAGAAATGCTCGTCATAGAACCATTTATTGTGAGCGATATCTTAAATGTTTCCAGAAGAAGTAAAATGGAGGAATTGGATCAAGTTCTTTTTTTTAGCATTAAATCCATTTTGCCAGGTGAAGACGGTGATCATGTTCATGTTGAACAAATTAGTTTTTTATTAAAAGAGAATTTATTGGTTTCTTTTCAAGAGAAAAAGAGTGACTTTTTTACTCATATTAGAGAAAGAATCAAAACTCATAGCGGAATCGTTCGTAAGAAAAGAAACGATTATTTGTTGTATTTGCTTCTTGATGCGGTAATGGAAAATTTTTATATTACTATTGAGTATTATGAAGATTGTATAGAGGCCATATTGATTGAAGCGAAAACAAGCGATAAACCTGATGTTTTGGTACGAATTGAGAAAAATAGAGAAGATTTGAATTTTTTAAAACGCTCCATTTTGCCCTTACGAGATGCGTTATTTAATTTAAAAAGTGAGCACGACGAGGATGATTATGATGGAATTGATAAAGCAAATTACAGTTTCTTCGCTCGATTGCACCAAAAATCATTGGAAATATTGGAACAAATAGAATATGACATGAACACTTTAGACAGTGCGTCTAGTTTTTATTTTTCTTCACAAAGTCATAGAATGAATGAAATCATGAAAAATTTTAACCGTAGTTTCAGTTATTTTCATGCCATTGACCTTTTTGGTAGGAGTTTACGGAATGAATTTTAAACACATGCCCGAATTGGAATACGCCTATGGATACTATATTGTAATTTTTGTTATGATTGCTATTGCTCTTGCAATGGTGTATTATTTTAAAAAGAAAAAATGGTTTTAATTTTATAACTTTATTTTACAATTCATCCCAATAAATCAACAGTTCGGTCTCTAAATATTTTATTGTTTTGAAGTCTAGCATACTTTTGACCTATCAAAACATGAAATAATGAAAACCATTTTTACATTTATTGTATTCTTTTTTACAATCATCACTTATTCGCAAACAACACTTTCTGGCAGGGTGGTTGATGAAAAAGGGAATCCTATATCAGGGGCAAATATTTTTATAGAAGGCAGTTACGATGGGACTTCGAGTAATGATAAGGGTGAATTTACTTTTGTAACGAACTTAAAAGGTAATCACACTTTAGTAATTAGTTCTTTGATTTATGAAATTTCAAAAACATTAATTGATGTTTCAGATTTTAAGAATAAAATTATCAAATTGAGAGAAAGCGTTACTTCACTTGATGCTGTTATAATTACCGCGGGAAATTTAGAAGCTGGAGATAAAGCAAGAGTTTCAGTTTTAAAACCTTTAGATATTGTTACTACTGCTGGTTCAGTTGGAGATATTGTAGCTGCATTGCAAACCTTACCAGGAACACAAAATGTAAGTGAGAATGGACGTTTGTTTGTTCGTGGCGGTGAAGCTAATGAAACACAAACATTTATTAGACGGTCTCAGAGTAGCTCAGCCCTATGGTGCTAGTACCGAAAACTTGCCTACTAGAGGTCGATTTTCTCCTTTTCTCTTTAGTGGTATTTCGTTTTCAACGGGTGGATATTCAGCGGAATATGGCGAAGCACTTTCGAGTGTTTTACTTTTAAATACGCAGGATGAACCCGATCAAAATAAAACAGATATTGGTTTAATGACAGTTGGACTTGGAGTAGGAAATACTCAAAAATGGAATAAGAGCTCTTTAAGTATGAATGCAAATTATATCAATCTCGCTCCATATCAATCTGTGATTCCTCAAAATGTGAGTTGGAATACTTCTTTTCAATCACTTTCTGGTGAGTCGGTCTATCGGTATAATTTTAACAATGGTATTTTAAAAGTCTATGCTGCTTTTGATGCATCTCAATTTGATGTTAATCAAACGAATATAAATTCCCACAAACAACTAGAGTAGATTTAAACAATACTAATTTTTATTCAAATGCTTATTATAAAGGAAATTTTTGGGAATTGGCAAATTACTTCTGGTTTAAGTTATGGTTATAGTAAAAACAATATAAATATTGATTTAGATAAAGTTACAAATTCAGAAAATGCAGCTCATTTGAAACTAAAACTCAAAAAAAGCATTTCTGATCGTTTTAAAATAGCGTTTGGTTCGGACTATTTTATAACCAAATTTGATGAGGATTTTAAACAGCGTTATGGCACAATTAACAGTAGCGGTTATGATTCTTCTATTGCGGCTATTTATACTGAAGCTGATGTTTTTTTCTCTAAAGAAATGGCTGCAAAAGTCGGGCTAAGAGCTTCAAATAATCAATTGTTCAATGAAACCACTTTTTCTTCAAGAGTTTCATTGGCCTACAAAATAGCTAAAAATAGTCAATTGTCTTTCGCATATGGTGATTTTAATCAAACTCCTAGTGTTGACTATATCAAGTATTCTAAATTTCACCAATTTGAAAGTGAAAAGGCACAGCATTATATTTTTAATTATCAATACAACCGAGATAGTAGAACTTTAAGAGCCGAAGTGTATTACAAAAACTATGATAATTTGGTGAAATATGAAGGGGATGTGCCACAATTCAATTCGGTTTATTCTAATAAGGGTTATGGATTTGCAAAAGGGTTGGATTTGTTTTGGAGAGACGGAAAAACGATTCAAAATTTAGAATATTGGGTTTCCTATTCTTTTATTGATACCGAAAGGGATTATAAAAATTTTCCAATACAAGCGACACCTAATTTTGTTGCCAATCACAGTTTGTCCATTGTTACAAAATATTGGATTACAGATTGGAAATCACAAATTGGCTTTACCAATACTTTTAGTTCAGGACGACCGTATAATGACCCAAACGAATTAAAATTTATGGATGGAATCACGAAAACCTATAACAGCTTGAGCTTTAATTGGGCTTATTTATTGACTTCTCAAAAGATTTTGTACTTGTCAATTACTAATGTTTTAGGGACGAAGAATGTTTTAGGATATAAGTATTTCAAAAGCCCTGATTCAAATGGGTTTTTCGATAGAACTGAGATACAGCCAACAGCGGATCAATTTTTCTTTATCGGATATTTTTGGACAATTAGTAAAAATAAGAAAGACAATCAGTTGAAAAATTTATAGGAATATACGGTTCATCCTATAAAAACAACAGTTCAGTAGGTTTAAATTTCAGGGGAATAATTTTCAATATAGATTTGTTCAGTAATCAATAAGTAATAACACTTAAAAAATAAAATCATGACTAAAATTAGTATTGTAATCGCATTATGCATCAGTAGTTTATTGTCTGCTCAAGGCCAATTTGAGCAAGGTATGGGAAAAGCTTTTCAACTTTGGGGAGAAGGTAAAAATTCAGAAGCATCAGATTTATTTGAACGAATTGCATCGGCTGAAAAATCAAGTTGGTTGCCTAATTATTATGTAGCACTTGTTAATACGACGGCCTCTTTTGGTACTCAAGATAAAGAGAAAATAAACGGAATGCTTACAAAAGCACAAGATGCTCTGGATGTTGAAATGGTAAAGAATCAAAATAACGCGGAATTATATGTTTTGCAAGCGCTAATTTATACAGCTTGGATTGTGTATGACCCAATGACGAATGGAATGAAATTGTCAGCCAAAACAATGGAAATGTATGAAAAGGCGGAGTCGCTAGAGCCCAATAATCCTCGAGTGGTTTTTAGTAAAGCTGATTTTCAAATAGGAGGAGCCAAATGGACAGGTGTTGATACCAAACCTTTGTGTGCTCAAATTGAAAAAGCTATTGGACTTTTTGCTACTTTTAAACCTGAAACACCATTTTCTCCAACATGGGGATTAGAAAGAGCTCAAGAAACATTAAAAAATTGTAAATAAGGTTGAGTCAATTAGTACAGAAGTTAAAAAGAGATGAAAAATAGTTACATAAAAGAATTTCCAAGAGCCCTTTTTATAGGATTAACTATTTTTGGAATAATTAATCTTATCCGGTTTCTGAACGGTGAAACTGTCCAATTTGACGAGCAGTTGAAATTGACTTTTTTTTTACACACTTCTATACAGTTTCATTTTACATCTTGCCAATACGTATTTGTTCTTATTATTGGATAAAATTTTTGTCAACGGAAGATTTTCTAGAAGAAGAATTGCCATTGGTTTTGTAGCCTCTTTTGTACTTTCATTAGTTGTCATTTTTCTTTTAAGACTTTTTATTAGTGTTGGTATAGAAAATCAATCGCTAAGTATATTTTTTAATGAGGAAAGAGCTTCAAATTACATAGTTGCCTCGGTTTTTACATTTGTAGTTTTATTGATAGTCCATTTTATTTATCTCTACAAATGGTATCAAGAAAACAAACTCAAAGAACAGAAAGTTATCGCTGGAAATGCATCAGCAAAATTTGAAAGTCTTAAAAATCAAATTGATCCACATTTTCTTTTTAATAGCTTAAATGTACTGAGTTCTTTGATAGAGGAAAATCCCGATAATGCTCAAAGATTCACTACTTCGTTATCTAAAATTTACAGATATGTTTTAGAACAAAAGGATAAAGAATTGGTTTCGTTGAAGAAGAATTAGCTTTTGCAAAAACGTATATGAACTTATTAAAAATGCGGTTTGAGAATAGCATTAGCTATGAATTGCCGTCAGAATATGATAATTCAGAAGCAAGAGTAGTCCCGCTATCCTTACAACTTCTTTTAGAAAACACGATTAAGCATAATAGTGCTAGCGAACAAAAACCGTTGCATATTAAAATTTATGTTGAAAATAATTATTTGGTTATTCAAAATAATTTACAAAAGAAAGAAGTTTTGCAAGAAAGAAAAGGAGTAGGCTGCAAAAACATTGTTGCGCGTTATGCTTTAATATCAGAGCGGAAGGTGCTTATTGATGAAAACGAATCTGATTTTAAAGTATTTATTCCAATTTTGACCAAACAAATTTCATTTATGGAGACTAAAAATGAATTAACAGAAAACATGTCCTATATCAAGGCTAAAGAACGAGTAGAAAAGCTCAAAGGATTCTACGGTAATCTAATTTCGTATTGCTGTGTGATTCCCATATTGATTTTGATTAATCTTAACACATCAAGATTTCAATGGTTTTGGTTTCCAATGCTTGGTTGGGGATTAGGGCTAAGTTTTCATGCTTTTGAAACCTTTGGATACGGAAAATCGTGGGAAGAAAAGAAAATTCAAGAGATTTTAAATAAAGATAACAATAGTAAATGGGATTAATTATGGAAATTAATAACGAATACCAAAGATATCAACGAGCCAAAAAACAAGTTGAGAAGATAAAAGGGTTTTATGTACATTTTGCTACTTTCATTATAATCATGGCGCTGTTAGTGTATGTTAATTTGAAGTATACTCCAGAGTATTTATGGTTTTTTTGGTCTATGTTTGGTTGGGGTATAGGTGTTTTTTTTCATGCATTGAACACATTTCGTTGGTTCTCAGTACAAGAATGGGAGAAAAGAAAAATTAATGAGTTTATGGAGCAAGAAAAAACTAAAAAATAAATAATAATTGTCATGGAAAATTTAGATGAAATTAAATACCAAGAAGCTTTAAAAAAAGTAAAAAGAATAAAAGGATTTTACACGCATGCTATTGTTTATGTGGTAATAAACGTAATGATTGTAATTGTAAATATTCAACATTTAGATAAAGGAGAAAGTTATGTTAAATTAGAAAATTTTTTCACAGCATTCTTTTGGGGAATTGGCTTAGTCACTCATGGATTATCTGTTTTTTTACCAGGAATGGTGATGGGTAAAAATTGGGAGGAAAGGAAGATTAAGGAATTGATGGACAAGGAAAAGAATAACAAATGGGAATGATTTTATTCAATACAACTAATTAGACAACAACTATGAATATCATCATCATAGAAGATGAGAAACCAGCAGCAAGATTGCTTCAGCGAAAGCTAGAAAAGCTTGGATTGGAAGTTACAACTCTTTTACATTCCGTCGAGGAGTCTATTGAATGGTTCTCTAAAAATGATCATCCAGATCTAATTTTCCTTGATATTCAATTATCAGATGGATTGTCTTTCGAAATCTTCGAAAAAGTCGACATAAAAAGCGCAGTCATTTTTACCACCGCATACGATGAATATGCTCTTCGGGCGTTTAAATTGAACAGTGTAGATTATCTGTTGAAACCTATTGACGAAGATGATTTGGAGGTTGCAATTACTAAATTTAAAAATCGCCTTCCCAAACAAGAGCTTTTCCAATTGGATTTTAATCAAATAAGAGAAATGTTTTCTAATCCGTTTGATAAAGATTAAAAAAGCGATTTACGATTAAAATTGGACAACATTTGAAAGTGATTTCAACAGACGAAATTGAATGTTTTTTTAGTGAAAATAAAGGCACCTATATCCACACTTTTGACAATAGAAATTATCTTGTTGAGACAACTTTAGAAGTTTTAGAAAGGGAATTAGATGCAAAAGATTTTTTTAGAATCAGTAGAAAATTTATCATATCCCTAAAAGCAATCAAAGAAATTGTAGTTTACAATAACTCGAGATTAAAGCTAATTTTACCATCGTATAAGGAAGAAGAAGTAATTGTAAGTAGGGAAAAAGTTGCGGATTTTAAATCTTGGATTGGATAAAATTATTTAAACTTATAAGTTATGTAATTTATCATAAATAATTGAATTTTAATAATTTGATAAATTAGTATAGATAAAAACTATATTGTTTTTCATGCAATTAAAACCTTTTTACGAATGCCAATAATCACAAAAATAAATAAACTATAGATTATTAAAAAAGGAACGATATATTCTATCAAATTTAATGGAAGCATGATCGCGATAAGTAACAATTGAAAGCCAAGTCCGTACATTGAAACTAAGGTCATGAACCAGTTAGGAAACGTTTTTACTTTGTAGGCATCTTGGTCTAAAAAATGAATGATCTTATCAAATACACCATAAACAATACTATAAATTCCAAACAAAATATCAACCGATTTTTGAGTTTCGCCACTAAGAGCTTTAGGTGATTTGTATTCGAAAATTTTACTTGTAGTATCACCTCCAACAGATTTGTTTCTTAAAATAACATAGTAGTAGTTGTATAAAGTGCCCTGCAATTGAATACCTATGAACGCAAGAAAAGTAAGTTGAATAGAAGTCTTTGAAACATAGCAAATGCTCATTAGAAATAAAAAGTTCAAGACAATATCAAAAATGCTATCTAGATACCTTCCTGTGTATGATGGTGTATTTTTCATTCGAGCTAATTCACCATCAGCAGCATCAATTCCAGATTTTAAAACAATAAAAATCCTGCCCAAACAAAATGATTTTCTAGTATGCAATAAATAGCAATTAAGCCAGAAATTCCAAAAAGAAAAGTCACGCCAATAGGAGTAAACGAAGTGTTTTTAAGTTTGCTGGCAAGAAATCTGCCAAAAGGTCTTCCGTAATCAGAGAGGTCAAGAAAAGAATCTTGAGCGGTAAGTTTAGACATTAAAAAAAATGTGAAGAACTGCGACAATATAGTCTTTTTTTAATTCATTATTTTGATAATCTATGCAATGTAAATACCATGGTATCCAATAAAATAAAAGCTGTTATTTGATGAATAAGTCCAAGCCATAAAGGAACGCTGTATAGTAATGTAAAAATACCTAAAACGAATTGTAGAAACACTATAATTACCAATGTATTTAATCCTTTTTTCTGTAGAACCGACAATGAATAGTTTCTGCTTTTAAAATATAAAAACAGAATTAGACCAACTACAACATACGCAACAGTTCTGTGTACAAATTGAACGCCACTTTTACCCTCAGTCAAGCGTAACAGCCATGAGTTTTCTTCAAGAAGTACACTTTCGTGAATAAATTGTCCGTCGCTCATTAATGGCCAATGATTGTGAATTAATCCAGCGTTTAAACCAGCAACAAATCCACCGTAGATGATTTGAATCAATAAAAAGGCTAATGTTAACCTAGCCAAGTTTCTGAGCGGTAAAATGACAGTATTTGATAAAACATTTTTTCAAAGTTGCATTGTCCAATCTTTTCTTTAACCAAAAATAAACAAAAGGGACTATAAAAACTATACCAATTATTCTTCCTATAAAACGATGAAACCATTCCCAGAAATAAATAAATTTATAATCTGAAAGTTGAAAATTATTGTGAATATTGATTTTTTGATATTCAGGAAATTTCTTATATTCTTCAAAAGCGGCATTCCATTTTTCTTCAGTCAAAGGTGGAAAAGTATCGGTGACCAAATGCCAATCGGTCATAGAAAGTCCTGAATTGGTCAAACGAGTAATTCCGCCAACGGTTACCATTACAAAAAGTAATACACATCCTGAAAGCAACCAATAGATGATGGATTTGTTATTTTCCATTTTAAAGTAATTTAGTGTGCAAAATTATTTCTATCTGCTGAAATTTCGATTCAACAAAAGTTAATCTTTAGTTATTTAGAATCATTTTTTTTGAGGCCTAATTTTTCTGCTTTTTTTAGAATAAAAGTATAGGCTGCATGGTATTCATTTGGAATATCACCTTCCAAAATAGCTTCTTTTACGGCTTCTTTCAGAATTCCAATTTCTTTTGAAGGTTTCAAATTAAAAAGCGTCATAATTTCTTCACCTGTAATTGGTGGTTGAAAGTTCCGAACTTGATCTCGTTCTTCAACTTCTATGATTTTTTTGCGAACAATTTCAAAATTTTGATGGTATTTCTTGAATTTGCTGGGATTCTTTAGTAGTGATATCGGCCTCGCACAAAGTCATTAAATTATCAACATCTTCTCCAGCATCAAATACCAAACGACGAACAGCAGAGTCTGTAACTGTATCTTGCGATAAAACAATTGGACGAGAACTCATGGTAACCATTTTTTGAACAAACTTCATTTTATGATTGAGTGGCATATGTAAACGTTCAAAAATTTTCTTCGCCATTTTTCCTCCAAGAAATTCATGACCATGAAAGGTCCAACCTTGTTTTTTATGGAATCTCTTGGTAGGTGCTTTACCAATATCATGCAATAAAGCAGCCCAACGCAACCAAACATCATTAGTATTAGGACAAATATTGTCGACAACTTCTAGCGTGTGATAAAAATTATTTTTATGCGTCTGACCTTCAATTTCTTCTATTTGATTCAGTGCAGTTAATTCGGGTAAAATGATATCTAAAAGACCTGTTTTGTACAATAGTAGAAATCCAATTGAAGGTTTGTCTGTTAAAAGAATTTTATTTAGCTCATCAACAATTCGCTCTCCTGAAATGATTTTTATTCTGTGAGCATTTTTTGTTATGGATTGCAATGTAGTTTCCTCTATTTCAAATCGTAATTGATTGGCAAAACGAATGGCTCTTAGCATTCGTAAAGGATCGTCTGAGAAGGTTATATCTGGATTTAAAGGTGTTTTTATGGTCTTAGTTTCCAAATCGTTTAAACCATCAAAAGGATCTAAAAGCTGTCCAAAAGTTGAATCATTTAGTGATATCGCTAATGCGTTAATTGTAAAATCACGACGGTTTTGATCATCTTCTAATGTGCCAATTTCCACAATTGGGTTTCTGCTTTCAAAATGGTAACTTTCTTTCCGAGCTCCAACAAATTCAATTTCGGTATCTTCAAACCGAAGCATTGCCGTTCCATAGTTTTTAAAAACTTGAACTTTTGGTTTTTTAGGTAATAACTCGGAAACCTTTAGAGCTAACTCGATTCCACTTCCAACAGCAACAATATCAATATCTTTTTTAAAATCGCGTTGCAAAATAAGATCTCGAACAAAACCACCAATGACATAACTATCAACGTTAAGTTGCTTGCTTGCTTGAGCAATTATTTTGAAAATTGGGTTATTGAGTGCTTTGTTGTAGTTCATTATTTTACTTCTGATTCTTTTACCAAAAATCTTTAATTTCTAAAATTCATAGAACTCAAAACAATTTTTATGCCTTCATAAAAATGCAAATGGGTTATTTTATTTTCTAATTATCTTTACTTGACAATCATTAGTTAACTTAATAATTGTAGATGGTTTATCACAAATTTTATCTCGGTTCAAATTTACGACATAGTCAACACCTTTTATGATTTCGGGATTAATTTCTTTGAAACTTTTTGGAGTAGTTTGTCCTGATATATTTGCAGAAGTGGAAACTAATGGTTTTTTCATACGTTCCATTAATTTGAAACAGAAAGGTTCTTTTACCATTCGTATTCCTAAAGTGTTGTCAGCAGCAACTATGTTTGGAGCCACATTTCTAGGTTTGTCTAAGATTAGAGTAGTGGGCTTTTCAGATAAATCTATTATTTGCCATGCTACTTCAGGAATGTCTTTAAAAATAGAGTACATCATTTTTTCTCCATTAATAAGACAAATCATACTTTGAGTTTCTGCTCTTTGTTTAAGTTTATAAATCTTGGCTACAGCCTCAGGATTTGTTGCGTCACAGCCTATTCCCCATACGGTATCAGTGGGATATAGAATTATTCCTCCGTTTTGAATTACCTCGTTAGCCTTGAATACTTCAGCATTTAGTTCAGCATTAATGTTTTCTTGCATTTTAATAAAAATAGGATGCAAAGGTATTACTTTTAGATAGTTTTCTGTAACTATTCTTTTTTCTTGCAAATAAACAATAGGTATTTTTGTCAAATAATTTATCTTTGGCAAAAATTAGGATTAAAATTTTGACACACAATTTTTGAAATTATAAAAATAGTTACATCACACATGAAAACAGCATTAATAACAGGTGTTACAGGACAAGATGGTGCATATTTGGCTGAGTTATTATTATCTAAGGGCTATATGGTTCACGGAATAAAAAGAAGAAGCTCTTTGTTTAATACTCAAAGAATAGATCATATTTACGAAGATCCACATATCAATAATCAACATTTTAAATTGCATTATGGTGATTTGAGTGATTCTACGAATCTGATACGAATTATTCAAGAAACACAACCAGATGAAATATATAACTTGGGTGCGATGAGTCATGTGAAAGTAAGTTTTGACATACCTGAATACACTGCCAATGCTGATGGAATTGGAACTTTACGAATTTTAGATGCTGTTAGATTGTTAGGATTAACGAAAAAAACCAAAATTTATCAAGCCTCTACTTCTGAATTGTATGGGTTAGTTCAGGAAGTACCACAAAAAGAAACTACGCCTTTTTATCCACGTTCACCTTATGCAGTAGCCAAAATGTATGCTTATTGGATTACTGTAAATTATAGAGAAGCTTATGATATGTTTGCTTGTAATGGTATTCTTTTTAATCACGAAAGTCCAAGAAGAGGAGAAACATTTGTAACCAGAAAGATCACTAGAGGAGTTGCGCAAATGGCATTAGGTTTACAAGATACATTGTTCATGGGTAACATAGATTCTCAGAGGGATTGGGGTCATGCAAAAGACTATGTTGAGGCCATGTGGTTGATTTTACAACAAGACCAACCAGAAGATTTCGTAATTTCTACAGGAGTGACAACACCCGTTAGAGATTTTATCAGAATGGCATTCAGAGAAGTTGGAGTTGAATTGAATTTTGAGGGTGAAGGTGTAGACGAAAGAGGTATAGTTGCATCAAGTTCTAATCCTGAATATGCTTTTAAAATTGGGCAAGTTGTAGTGCAAATTGACCCTGCTTATTTCAGACCTACAGAAGTTGATTTGTTGATTGGAGATAATACAAAAGCAAAAACAAAACTAGGTTGGAATCCAAAATACACTTTAGACATGTTGGTTAAAGAAATGATGGAGGCTGATTTAGCTATTTTTAAAAAAGAAAAATATTTAAAAAATTATAACTAACTGTCAGCTTCTATGCAACTCAATTCAAAAATATACGTAGCAGGGCATCGGGGTATGGTTGGAAGTGCTATAGTTAAAGATCTGGAAAACAAAGGGTTTACAAATATTATCAAAAGAACTTCTACGGAATTAAATCTTATAGACCAAAGAGCAGTAGCTGATTTTTTTGAGAAAGAAAAACCAGAATATGTTTTTTTAGCTGCTGCAAAAGTAGGAGGGATTGTAGCCAACAATACCCTTAGAGCAGATTTTATTTATGAAAATATACTAATACAAAGTAATGTAATTCATCAAAGTTATAAAACGGGTGTAAAGAAATTGATGTTTTTAGGTTCTACTTGTATTTACCCCAAAATGGCTCCTCAACCCTTGAAAGAGGAATATCTTTTAACTGGATTGTTAGAAGAAACCAACGAGCCTTATGCTATTGCAAAAATATCAGGAATTAAAATGTGTGATGCATATCGCGATCAATACAACTGTAATTTTATTTCTGTAATGCCTACTAATCTGTATGGATTTAACGATAATTACGATTTGCAAAATTCCATGTATTACCTGCTTTGTTGAGAAAATTCCATGAAGCAAAACAAAACAATGATTCTGAAGTTATTGTTTGGGGAACAGGAACACCTTTGCGAGAATTTTTACATGCCTCTGATATGGCAAATGCCTGCGTGTATTTGATGCAAAATTACAATGAAAAAGGATTTGTCAACATTGGAACTGGAAAGGAAATTTCAATTAAAGATTTAGCTGAATTAGTTAAAGACATCGTTGGCTTTAAAGGAAATATTGTTTTTGATACTACCAAACCAGATGGAACTCCAAGAAAATTAACAGATACCACAAAACTCAACAGTTTAGGGTGGAAGCATAAAATTGAATTGGCTGAAGGTATTGCAAAAGTGTATCAGGAGAAATTTAATATTGAATAGGAAACATCTTTAAATTAAAATTTCAATAATTCGTTGTTACAGTTTGTAGCCAACGACATATTTTACAAGAATATACCTCTTTTTATTGTTATGTTTAGTGGGCATAAATAATACATTTTCTGTACATTTGCCCTAAACAAGTATACAATGTTAAATAATAAATCAATTCTGATTACTGGAGGTACTGGCTCTTTAGGGAAAGAACTTACCAAAACAATTTTAAAGAAGTGGCCCAATGTTCAACGACTAGTAATTTACTCTCGTGACGAACAAAAGCAATACCAAATGGCTCAGGAGTTTCCTGAGTCAAAATATCCTGCAATCCGTTATTTTATTGAGATGTCCGTGATTTAGAACGTTTAAAAAGAGCGTTCAACGGAATTGACTTATGGATTCACGCGGCAGCTATGAAACACGTACATATTGCCGAATACAATCCTGATGAATGTGTGAAAACCAACATTGGTGGAGCCGAAAATGTCATTAAAGCATGTCTATCAAGTAATGTTACCAAAGTGGTTGCACTTTCTACAGACAAAGCGTGTGCTCCAATTAATTTATACGGAGCAACTAAACTTACTTCAGACAAATTATTTATTGCTGCCAATAACATCAAAGGAAAACAAGATATCAAATTCTCGGTTGTTCGTTACGGAAACGTAATGGGTTCTAATGGCTCAGTAATTCCTTTTTTTATAAACAAAAGAGAAGAGGGTATTATACCAATTACTGATCCTACAATGACACGTTTTAATATTTCGTTACAAGGCGGCGTAGATATGGTTCTACATGCTTTAGATACAGCTTGGGGTGGCGAATTGTATGTGCCAAAAATTCCATCTTACAAAATTTTGGATGTGGCTCGAGCAATTGCACCAAGTTGTGAGCATAAAGTGGTCGGAATTCGTCCAGGTGAAAAAATACATGAGGAAATGATTACGGCTTCCGATTCGTTTACAACCTATGATTTAGGAAAATATTATGTGATTCTTCCGCAAGTAACCAATTGGAATTTAGAAGATTACAAAAAAGAATTCAATGCGCAATTAGTACCTCAAGGTTTTAGTTACACCTCGGGTGAAAATACAGAATGGGAAACTGTAGAATCCTTACGTTTCTTAATAAAAGAGCATTTATATCCTGATTTTCAAGCCAAATAATAATAATGATACCTTACGGAAAACAAAATATTACAGAAGAAGATATTCAAGCAGTTGCAAAAGCTTTGAAAGGCGATTTCTTAACTCAAGGTCCTACGATTTTAGAATTTGAAAAAGCATTTGCTAATTATATTGGTTGTCAATACGCAGTCGCTGTTTCTAACGGTACAGCAGCATTGCATTTGTCAGCTTTGGCTTTGGATGTTAAAGAAGGAGATAAAGTCATTACCACACCTATTACATTTGCGGCTTCAGCCAATTGTATTCGCTATTGCGGAGGTGAAGTGGTTTTTTCCGACATTGATTCCGAAACGTATTTGTTAGATATCAATAAAGTCGAAACACTTTTAAAATCTTCTCCTAAAGGAACTTACAAAGGAATTGTTCCAGTTGATTTTGCAGGGCGAGCGGTCAATTTAGAAGCATTTCGAAAATTAGCCGATGAATACGGATTATGGATTTTAGAAGATTCATGTCATTCGCCAGGTGGATTTTTTGTTGATTCAAATGGAGAACAACAAAACTGCGGAAATGGGAATTTTGCTGAATTGGCTATTTTTTCTTTTCATCCTGTAAAACACATTGCAACGGGTGAAGGCGGAATGATTACCACCAACGACGAAAAATTGTATAAAAAATTATTAGAATTGAGAACTCACGGCATTACTCGTGATACATCAATATTTAAAAATTCAGTTGAATTTGCCGTTGGACAAGTTGTTGACGAAGCAATCAATTATCCAGGTTGGTACATGGAAATGCAACACTTAGGTTATAATTATAGATTTACCGATTTTCAAGCAGCTTTGGGAATTAGCCAACTCTCTAGAGCAAATCTCGGAATCAATCGACGTAGAACAATTGCTCAAAAATATGCTGACGCTTTTGCTAATCAAAGTTTTATAAAAGGGCAATCGGGATTTGTTGAAGGTCACGCATATCATTTGTATGTCATTGAAGTAGAAAATAGAGTAGGTTTGTACAACTATTTGCGCGAACAAAAAATATTTGCCCAAATTCATTACATTCCTTGTCATTTGATGCCATATTATCGTGAGTTAGGTTGGGATGAAGGCGATAATCCTAATGCTGAAAACTATTACAAACATTGCATTAGCTTACCAATGTATCCAACATTAACCGATGATGAACAAGATTTTGCGATTCAAAGTATTTTAAATTTCTATACTTCTTAAATTTTGAAAATTACCTTAGGAACAGTTCAATTCGGAATCAATTATGGAATTTCAAATCAACACGGAGTTCCATCTGACACCGAATTGAAGACTATTTTTAAAGTAGCAAAATCATCGGGAATTCAACAACTGGATACCGCTAAGGCTTATGGAAATTCTGAAGAACGAATTGGTAAATTAAGTAATTCAAAATTTGATATCATTACAAAGTTTCCAAATGTTGCTTCTGAAAAGATTTAGAAATTGCTTTATCAGAATCATTACATAAGTTAAATGTTAGCTCTATTTATGGATATTTAGCTCATAATGCTGATGTTTTAATTCAAAAACCATCGCTTTGGAAAGTTTTATTGGAAGCAAAAAAAGAAGGTAAGATAAAAAAAATAGGTTATTCACTATATACTCCTGAGCAATTAGAACGATTACTTGATTTGAATTGTATTCCAGATTTAGTCCAATTGCCTTATAGTATTTTGGATAGAAAATTTGAAAAACAGTTATCAATTTTAAAACAATTAGGAACAGAAGTTCATGTTCGTTCTGTCTTTTTACAAGGATTGTATTTTATGAATCCGAATGAGCTGCCAGAAAAGTTACAACCTCTTCAAGATTCATTAGTAGAACTAAAAAATCTATGTATTGAAAACAATGTTTCTGTTGGCGAAGTTGCTTTGAATTATGTGATTTCAAATCCAAATATTGACAAATTAGTTATCGGAATTGAAACGGCTGAACAATTAAGAGAAAATATAAATCTAGTTACAAATTGGAAATCAAATAACGTATTATTTTCCAAAATTGAAACTATTGAAATAAAAGATAAATCATTGTTAAATCCGGTGAATTGGTGAAAATAATTGGTGTAACACAAGCTCGAATAGGTTCTTCTCGTTTACCACGAAAAGTACTTTTAACTATAAATGATAAAACTCTTTTGGAATATCATTTAGAACGTGCTATGCAATCTAAATTGGTTAACAAATGGATTGTTGCAACTACTGATGAATCTGAATCAGATTTGATTTGTGAAATTGCTAATAAGCTACAAATTTCAAACTACAAAGGAAGTTTAAACGATGTTCTCGATAGATTTTACCAAAGCGTAAAAAACGATAATCCTGATTATGTAGTGCGTGTCACCTCAGATTGTCCATTATTAGATGCAACTCTTGTAGATGAAGTAATTCAATTTTGTATCGATAATAGATTAGACTATTATTCTAATGTTTTTCAAGAAGTCTATCCAGATGGTTTAGATGTTGAAGTGTTCTGTTTTAAAGCATTGGAAGAAGCTTGGAATAAGGCTACAAACGCTGTAGATAGAGAACATGTAACACCATATATAAGAAGAAATTCTGAAGTAATTATACCAAAATCGAACATTGATAAAAAATATTCTGAATTACGAATTACCGTAGATGAAATATCAGATTTTGAAGTAATTCGACATTTAATACAGCAATTAGGAGCTAATCAACCATGGAAAATCTATGCAGATTATCTTCTTCAAAATAAAGAAATACAAAATATTAATCATTCCATTTTAAGAAACGAAGGTTATATGAAAAGTAAATTCAATGAAATAGAGCTAAGAAATATCACAAATTTCAAAGCTTCAGATGAATACAGAAATACAATTCACGATTTAATTCCTGGTGGAGCACATACGTATTCTAAAGGTGATGATCAATTTCCAATTTTGTCACCGGCAGCCATTGTTCGTGGTAAAGGGGGTTATGTTTGGGATGTTGATGGCAATCAATATCTAGATTGCTCGATGGGTTTAACTAGCGTTAGTTTAGGTCACGCATACGAACCAGTTTTGAAAGCTGTCCGTGAAGAATTAGAAAATGGAGTAAATTTTCAAAGACCTGCAGCGTTAGAGAAAGAAATGGCAGAAACCTTTTTAGCTCTTGTTCCGGGTCACGATATGATTAAGTTTTCTAAAAATGGATCGATAGTTACAACAGCTGCTGTAAAATTAGCTCGTGCCAAAACTGGAAGAAAATTGGTTGCTTTTCCTGGCGATCATCCATTTTATAGTTATGATGATTGGTTTATTGGAAGCACACCTTGCAATAAAGGAATTCCTGAAGAAATTTCGAATTTATCTGTTACCTTTAAAGGTTGTGATTTAGAATCTTTACGTGCTTTATTCCAAAAATATCCAGATCAAATTGCTTGTGTAATTACAGAACCAGAAAAAAACAGTTGCGGCAACGGATGTTCTTGCGCCTTAAATGTTGGGGATTTCTTGAAACAAGCCATCGAATTGTGTCACGAAAATGGCGCCTTATTTATTGCTGATGAAATGGTTTCTGGATTCAAAACAGAATTTCCAGGAACAATTACTAAATATGGAATCCAACCTGATATGGCTACTTGGGGAAAAGGTATCGCCAACGGATTTTCTTTCTGCGCACTTACAGGAATCAAAGAAGTAATGGAGTTAGGCGGAATCAATCGCGAAGGTGAAGAAAAAGTATTCTTAATTTCTACAACTCATGGTGGTAGAAACCCACGGATTAGCAGCTGCAATTGCAACTATCAAAGAATATAAAGAGAAAAATGTAATCGCTCACAATCATCATATTGGTAAGAAATTAATAGAATTGTGTCATCAATTGGTTAATGAAAATAACTTGACTGAATACATCAATGTAATTCCATCAGAATGGATGCCAGTTTTTGTATTTAAAGACCAATCTAAAGTAGCTTGCCAAGGATATAGAACCTTATTTTTGCAAGAAATGATTAAGCGTGGCGTATTGTTTCAAGGTGTTTTTGTTCCTTGTTTTTCTCACACCGAAGATGATGTTTACTATTTTGCAAAAGCATTTAGTGAATCGTTACAAGTTTACAAAAAAGCTTTGGAAGAAGGATATTCAAACTATTTAGTAGGAAGTCCAGCAAAAGCGGTTTTCAGAAAAATTTTATAAAATGCGAAATTATAAGTGTTTGTCGGTTTCTAAATTTGAGTCAAATGGTTTTCATATTGAATCGCTTCGCAATGAGGATATGTATGAGATTATGGACATCAGAAACCAGCAAATCTATCATTTGAGACAAAACGAACCTTTAACTAAAGAGAAGCAAGAACATTATTTTGCTACAGTTGTTGCTGGTTTATTTGAACAAGAAAAACCCAATCAATTGTTGTTTTCTTTCTTTGAAAACGGCAATTTTATTGGATATGGTGGTTTGGTTCACATCAATTGGGTTGATAAAAATGCAGAAATTTCGTTTGTAATGAAAACGGAATTAGAGAAAGATAATTTTGCTAAATATTGGTCAAATTATCTGAAATTAATAGAAAAACTCGCCTTTGAAGAACTAAATTTCCATAAGATTTTTACTTATGCATTTGATGTAAGACCACATTTATATCCTGTTTTAGAATCTTGCGGATTTAAAGAAGAAGCGAGATTGAAAGAACATTGTTTGTTTGATGGACAATTTTTAGATGTAGTTTATCATGCTAAAATGAACAGAACTATTTCGTTCAGAAAAGCGAATGAAAACGATATGATGCTTTATTTTAATTGGACAAATGATACTTCAGTTAGAGAAAACTCTTATCAATCGGAACCTATTTCGCTTGAAAATCATCAAAATTGGTTTTACAAAAAAATTAAAGAAGACACTTGTTTTATGATTGTTTTCGAAAATCATATTGGTTCGCCAATCGGACAAGTTCGTATTCAAAAGCAAGATGAAAATACTGCTGTAATTGGTATTTCTAACGATGCTAATCACAGAGGAAAAGGATATGCGAGTAAAATGATTCAAATGGCATCTGATGAATTTTTGAAACAAAATCAACAAATTTGCATCAGTGCTTACATCAAAATTGAAAATAAAGCTTCTGAAAAAGCTTTTGAAAAAGCAGGTTACGAATTGGATGTTGTGTTGGAATACGACGGAATTCCAAGTTATCATTATATAAAGAAATATGAAAATAGGTAATTTTACTATTGACGATAAAAGTCCGGTTTTTATAATTGCAGAACTTTCAGCTAATCATAATGGAAGTTTAGATAATGCTTTGGCAACCATAAAAGCGGCAAAAAGAGCTGGTGCAGATTGTATAAAATTACAAACCTACACCGCTGATACCATTACATTAGATTCTGATAAAGAAGATTTTGTGATTAAAGGTACTATTTGGGACGGAAAAAAATTGCACACCTTATATCAAGAAGCCTACACTCCATGGGAATGGCACGAACAAATTTATCGCGTTGCAAAAGAAGAAGGTTTAATTTGTTTTTCATCACCTTTTGACAAAACTGCGGTCGATTTATTGGAAAGTTTAAATTCGCCAGCTTACAAAATTGCGTCTTTTGAAATAACTGATATTCCTCTTATTGAATATGTTGCTTCCAAAGGAAAACCTGTTATTATTTCAACTGGAATTGCACGTCAAGAAGATATTGAATTGGCTCTTGATGCTTGCCATAGAATGGGTAATTATGATGTTGCTTTGTTAAAATGTACGTCGAGTTATCCAGCACCAATTGAGGAAGCCAATATGTGCATGGTTAAGGATTTGGCCGAGAGATATAACGTAATTTCAGGACTTTCAGATCATACTATGGGAAGTACTGTTCCAGTTGTGGCTACAGTTTTTGGGGCAAAAATCATAGAAAAACATTTTATAATTGACAGAGCTATTGGCGGACCAGATGCTTCTTTTTCGATGAATGAAGAAGAGTTTACTGCCATGGTAAAAGCCGTTCGTGAAGCCGAAAAAGCTTCGGGTATTATAGATTATAATCTGACTGAAAAACAAGCCAAAGGAAGAGATTTTAGTCGTTCATTATACATTGCTGAAGATATTAAGGCAGGAGAACTTTTTACAGAAAAAAATCTTCGTTCAGTTCGTCCAGGATTTGGTTTGCATCCTAAATATTACAATCAATTGTTAGGTAAAAAGCAGCAATCGATTTAGAGAAAGGAACTCCAATGCAATTGGATTTTGTATTTAATTCATAAAGATTACTTTTAGATTATGACAAATATTGATACCATAATAAACAAAAAAATCCTTCTTCAAACGTCCAATCATCCAACACCACATTTAGAAACGGAGTTGGAAATAATGGAACGTTTGTTGCAAAATGGAAACACCATTTATTGGGTTATTTGTAATGGAGATTTTCAAACGTGTTTTCACAATCCAGAACATAAGTTAATGCACTGCAAGGTTTGTCATTCGAGAGTGAATAAAGGTTTGGAGATTTTAAGAAAAATGTTGCCAATCATCAGAATTTGCATGTTTTGAATTATGGTCAGTTTTTACAATTAGAACAATTTAAAAAGAATGGTTTTGTTTCTGATTTTGATTTTAAGAACATAAATGAATTAAAATCCTATCATTACAAAACATACGATTCGGGAATGGCAACCGCATCTTCGTTGGTGTCTTTTACCAGAAATCATGAGCCCGATTTATTACTACATAAGGATTTTATTAATAGAGGATTACTAACTGGCGCTTATTTATATGAAGTTTTCCAATTAATATTGAATCAAATACAGCCTGATTTGGTAATCCTTTTCAACGGTAGATTTATTGAAAATAGACCTTTATTAAGAGTGTGTCAACAGAAAAAAATAGACTTTGCTACTCATGAGCGAGGCGGTAAATTAAATACTTTTTTATTTCGAATCAATTCTATTCCCCATTCCATTGAAACGGTTCGTAATGAAATGGAAGCTTTGTGGAGTCAAGCAGGAGTAGATAGAGATGAGGTAGGAAAAACTTTTTACACCAATAGAATTAAAAGGGTAGAGGATGCATGGTACTCTTTTACAAAAGAGCAACAAGAAGGGAGACTGCCCGAAAGTTTGAAGAATATTGAGAATAAAAAAGTGATTACTATTTTTAATTCTTCTTTAGATGAATATGAGGGCTTAGAAGGCTTTGATATTTTTCTATCAAAATGATAATGAGGGAATTTTGCAGATTTGTAAAAGTTTAGAAAGGTTTTCTGATATAAAACTATATTTAAGAGTACATCCCAATTTGAGGAGATTGAACAATAGTCAAAATAAGTTTTTAAAAGAAAAGATTAGTGTACTAAACTCTGTTGAAATGATTCCTGCTGAGGATAGTGTTGATACTTATGCTTTAATCGATAAAAGTGAAATTGTTATTGTGTTTGGTTCTACTGTTGGAGCTGAAGCTGCATTTGCAGGTAAAAAAGTGGTTTTGTTGGGTCGCACTGCTTATGAAAATTTAGATTGTTTTGTAATTCCTAAAAGTCATGAGGAATTGATGAGAATTTTGACAGATGATACTTATGTTTTTCCTGTAATTAATCAAGATGATCCATTGAAATATGGATTTTGGAATGAGACGTATGGTATTAATTATCAGCATTATAAACCTTTAAGTATTGGTAAAGGTTTATATAGAGGTAAATCTATAAAAGCGAATTTCATTTTAAGAAAATTGAAGCGTCTAACCCGATTCAAGAAAAAGAAATAGTGTGATTGGCCTAAGAAAATTAATCTTTACTTTGTACTATAGTATCTGTTAATCTTGAATAAAGTTTTAAATTCGTTACATCATGAAAAAAATACACGTAGGGCTCTTATTATCATACGATTACGAATTGTTAAAAAATTCGTTGCCTCTGATTTATTCAGCATCAGATAGAATATTTTTAGCTAAAGATAAGGACTTACGTACATGGAAAGGTGAAAAATTTACAGTAGATCCAAGTTTTTACGATTGGTTAAAAACATTTGATGTAGACAATAAAATAGAAATATATGAAGATGATTTTTATGTTCCTGAATTGTCTACCATAGAAAATGATACGAGAGAACGAACCATGCTTTCGCATAAAATGGGCATAGGAAACTGGTTAATTCAAGTAGATTCCGATGAGTATTTTATTGATTTTGAGAAATTTGTTTCAAATTTAAGAAAGTATGATTCTTATTTGGATGAACCTGAAAAGAATAAAATTCAGTTTTTTGCTTTTTGGATTATTATTTATAAGCATACCAAGAATGGAATTCTATATGTAGACAAGCCAATGAAGGCTGCTTTTGCCACTAATTATCCTAATTATAAAGTTGCAAGAAGAACGAAAGAAAGAGTGATTTATTTGGACAGTATTGTTCTACATGAATCTGTGGCAAGAACAGAATCTGAGTTGCGATTTAAACTTCAAAATTGGTCTCATAATATTGATGTAAACAAAAATTTCATTGATAAATGGATAGCAGTGGATGAAACTAATTTATTTTTCAAGAATTTTGGTCAATGGTTTAGATTTCTCTTCAAATAAATTTCTTATAATTTATTTTTTATAGAATCGATTCATATTTTTTAGTTCTGTAGAGACTCTATCATAATTAATTTTGCTATCATCAAGAGCATTTAATTTTTTATCAGTAGCATCAAAAAGCCCCGAAGGATAAATATTAATAATTTGATTCTTTTCAATTATTGCAAATCGTTGATTGTATCCACAAATAAATCCCTCACGATAACAAGGTTGATATAAATCTTGTCCAAAACTATAGTCAACACTATTATTTTTAACACCTAAATAATTTTTCATCATGGTAGGCGCAATATCATAATGCAAGGTTTGTTGTGATGTTTTTTGGAGTTTTTGAAGCATCAAATACAAGCAGAGGAACACCAATTTGATAGTCTGAAAAATTTCCTCCATGTTGCCAATAACCTTTTTTGTTGTCGTTGAATTCCTGCCCGTGGTCGGAAGTAATTACTACAATTGTATTTTTTAAACTCCCTCTTTTTTCCAAATTTAATAGCACTTTGCCAACCAAAGAATCTACAAAATGAAGTGAGTTTTTGTATCTATTGATTAGTTGTTTAGGATTATAGTCGTCATTTAAATCTAAAAAATTCACCTCTGATAGTGAAGGAGTAAAAGGAAGTTTGTAGTTTTTGGGTAATCAAAACCATGAGCCGAGTCGTAAAAGAGAAAACCAAAAAAAGGTTTCTTGTTATCCGTTTTTTCTAAATTGGACAACCACTTTTTATTTATTTCACTATCTCTTTCAGATGGAGTTTCACCAGTAGTAAATAACTCTAAATTTGGAACACTCGCAAATACATTTCTATTAAATGGAGGATTTTCAAGGTTAGAGCTACTGAAAATCAGCATTTCATAGTTTTGCCTTTGAAGTTCATTGATAAAAACTGGGGCAATTTGTTGTCCCGTAAAAGTATCATAATAGGTAGCAGGTATTCCATAAAAAATGGTAAAAATACCACCAGTAGTCATATTAGAACCGCTTAAATGATTGTTATAAATTTGACAATTTTTAGAAAACTGATATATGTTTGGAGTAATTTGTTGCGACATGAAATCCTTTCTCCAACTATCAATTACGATATAGAGTATGTTTTTTTGAGGATTGGAATTTTTTGCTGTGATAGCATTTAATGGATATTTAATATTTTTTGCTTCGTTATCAATATCCATTTTTTCATTTCGTCTGATTTTTTCTTCATCGACTAAATTGAGTTTCAACATTAAACTATCAGCTGTTAATGGATAAATAAAGGAAAGACATTTTGAATTGGGTTACTGGTCTAAAATAGTTAGCATCCGACCAAGCATAAATTACATTGCTTAACAAAACGAATAAAGTAAATAAAAGTAGAGTAGGTTTTAAACGTAAATTACTATTCTGATTCACTTTTTTGTTGGATAAGAAATAGAAAAAAAGTTGTAGTGAAACGAGACCAACGATGAAGAGTAGCGCTAAAACTATATTGGTAAAAGAAAATTGAAAGATGTCAGAGGCTCGTTTACCAAAAACAAGTTTCAGAACTATAGGAGAAATATGGTAACGAAATTGCTCAAAGATAGTCGCATCTAGTTTTACAACAACCAAAATAAACACCGAAAGAATAATGTTTATTGTCTTAGTCACTATTTTTGATTGAGTAACAAAGTAAATTAATATACTGAACAAAAGTGGTAAGGCGCCTATCAAGAAAAAATGACTTGTTGCTGTTACAATCAAATAAGGTTTTAGAAAGAAACCATCAATATTTTCAAGGAATTTGATGTATTGTAATGCAATAATGAATAAAATTAATAAATTGAAAACAAAGACTAAATAGAGTTGTTTTAGGAATAATGTATCAATTTTTTTCATGCATTTTTAGTTTTATTTGGCATACATTTTTTTATCAACAACCCTTTCCATATAATCTTGTATAAATGCTTTGCATCTCAATTCCAAATCATTCATTTCTGAATTCCTATGTTGTATTAAATTGATTTTTAGCTCTTTGTCATTTTTATCATAAAATCCAAGAACTTTCTTTCCATCGAATGTGCAAATGTAATTTCCTCTTGAATATTGGTAAATAGTGCCTGTAGAATTGATTACAAAGGGTTCAGTAGTTTTTTTATCGATTAGGCTTCTTCCCCAGCTTCGAAACGGTTTTTTATAACCAATCATATCCAAAATAGTAGGATATATATCTATTTGTTGTGCAAAATTGTCATCTACACCAACATATTTACTATTTGGTTTGTAGATGATAATAGGAACCGCATATCGATTTATAGGTTTCCTATATTCGTCATAAAAAGTTTGATTGGCATGATCGGCTACAAGCACAAAAATAGTATGCAAAGAATGGCGTTTTTTTATTGTCTAATGTTTTCTTCATGAATTGCAAGAAAGGCTCGTCCCAAATTCCCCAAAAACCATCAAATTGAGAATCGTCATTAAATTCAGTACGGCCATAATAATTGTCAATTCCTAGAATGTTCCCAAAACCTAAAAATCCCATAGAACCATTGGCAGCGCCATGAAAAAAGGAAGTATTGTAACCCTCACTTTCAAGAGTAGATACAATGGATTCAATTTTTTGTTTAGGATAAGGCGAAGAGGTAAAAGCATCCTTAAAAGAAGGAATTCCCGCAAGAACAGAGGACATTCCATGTATGGATTGTCTTCCGTTGGCATAGGCATTGGTGAAAATTAAGCTATGCTGAGACAATGAATCCAAAAATGGCGCATGGCTTTTATAGTTTGGAATTTTTGCATTTTCATTGAATGCACCAATATATTCTCTGCCATAACTTTCTAGTATAAAGACAACTACGTTAGGTTTGGTTTCAGGATTATTGTGGTATTGTTTTATGGGTTGTACTTTTTCTAGTATAACTTGTTGATTTACATTTGGATAATTAGGTATAACAAAACTATTAGTAAATAGTGTTCTAATGATTGCAAAAGGAGTGTTCAAAACAATATCAGAATGAACAATATTTTTAACATGTCGACTTGCATCTAAGATATTTATAGGCCGGGTAGATTTTTTGAAATCACCACCTCGAATACCGCCAATGGTAAGTAAAATAATTACAAAAAAAACCAATGACTGAAAAACCAAAATAATGTATTTTTTTGGTTGGGAACGAAAGCTTGACCTTGACTTTTTTATAGAGATAAATCCAAAATGCCGATAGCGCTATGAATAGGATAAAAACGTGCCAATAATCGATTAAAAAACTCAATAATAGAGTTGTTTTGTTTGTTTCATGTTCAAGCACATTTAGAACAACAATTGTAGTCCTTGCGAAGGTGTATTTGTAATAGATAAAATCGATAAAATTAGTTCCGTAGGCTACTAAATTTGGGATGAAATAGAGGTAAAAGAGAAATTTTTGATACCCTGCTGTTGTATTCTTTAAAAATGGAAATATGGTAAATAAAATGAAAAGCAGATTTACATATAATATCGCAGTGGTATCAAATGCCAGTCCGTAATAACACAACGAAAGAAAATCAGAAACAGAATCGACTTTCAACAAATCAATATTGTAAATGTAGAAAAGAACTCGAGTTAAAAAGTAAAAAAAATAGGCTAATAATAACCTGTAAACCAATATCTTGTATTCGTTTAACCTGAAATGAGTATGCATTATAAAAATAATATTTTAATTGGTGCAAATATATTACATAAAACTTTCAAAAGCTTAAAAAAGTATTGAAGTAAATATTACGTTTTTGGTAGTCAATATATCTCAGGAATTATTCGAAAAGAAATTAAATCCAAGGCTTAAATTGGAAAAATAAAAAGCAATACTTACTTTTGTCGCTCATATAAACCACCTAATGAACTTAAATATTCATTCCCAATTTCAGAAATACGAACCAAGTTTGTCTAACTGTATTGAAAATTTTACTACAACTGGAGTTCTTTTTGGGAATGGAAAGCGAAATACCATCAAACTTTTCGAGTTAGAAGGAAAAACTATAAATGTCAAATCATTCAAGGTCCTAGTTTTTACAATAAAATAGTTTATAAATTTTTTCAGGAAATCAAAAGCTAGACGTTCTTATGAATATGCGAATCGATTATTGAAATATGGTATTGGAACCCACAACCCATTGCCTTTGCTGAAAATTTTTCTTTTATTGGCTTAAATAAAAGTTATTATATAAGTGAGCATTTGGAAAGCGATTTAACTTTTAGAGAGTTAGTCGAAAATCCAGATTATCCCGATAACGAAAATATCTTGAGACAATTCATTCGATTTTCTTACAACTTGCACGAAAATGGTATCGAATTTCTAGATCATTCACCTGGAAATACATTAATCAAGAAAGATGAAGAAGGCAACTACCAGTTTTTCTTGGTAGATCTCAACAGGATGAATTTTTATCAAAAATAGATTTTGAAATGCGAATGAAAAACCTTTCAAGATTGACACCAAAGAAGGAAATGATTGTCATAATGAGCGATGAATATGCTAAATTATGTCATAAATCAGAAACTGAAGTTTTTGAAAAGATGTGGTTTTACACGAATGAATTTCAGGAAAAATTCTTCAAGAAAAAAAGACTAAAAAAGAAATTTTTATTCTGGAAATAATATTACTTTTCTTTCCAAAGTCTGTCTAATTCTAAGTACCGAACATATACACTGTAGGCATTTAGATAACAAATAGTAATTCCCTTTTTCCCGTCAAGAACTCCCAAGCGAACTACATAGTTGTATAAGAAATTATATATAGGATGAAAAGTTTTCAGAAACAAGGAAGGTTTTAGCTTTTTAATAAACTTTTCTTGCGCCTTAAATTTTCCATAATTAATCATTTTAGCCTTGTACGATTCATAATCAGAGTAGGAGTAGTGGATGAGTTTATTTTTTAGAATACCAACTTCTCCTTCTACCTTAAGTTTTTCATGAACAAGCCTTTCTGAAGTGTAGGTCGCAAAACTTTTATGAAAAAGTCTAAATATTTTGTCCGTTTGCCAGCCACTAAAACGTAAAACCTTATTCTTAAACATGAATGTTCTGTAAAACATAAATGCCGTAAACGTTTCATTGTTTTTTAACGTTTCAAGAATCTCAATTTTTAGTTTCTCTGAAAGTCGTTCATCAGCATCAAGAAATAGTATCCAATCATTTTTTACAAGTGATATGGCAAAATTTCTTTGCGAAGTGAAATTTTCAAATTTATTTTGAATGAATCGAACGTTACTAAATGATTTGGAAATTGCCTCAGTACCATCGGTGCTATATGAATCTACAACCAATATTTCATCTGCAAAATCCAAATCACTCAAAAGAGCTTTCATGTGCTCCTCTTCATTCAAGGTGATAATAATTACAGATAGATTGGTGTTGTGATTGTATTTCATTAATTAGGCACTATTTTGCAAATATAAATGAATATAATTATACTGCTATTTTTTTTCTAGTTGATACTCTTTGATTGTAATGGGTTTATCATAACTTTTAAGAGTATAATAATTCAAAAGCTTTCTCATTTTCCATTTTCGAATCAAATTCCAAGGTTTCGATTTTAAATGTGATTTATCTTTAGTAAGAAAATGAATTGTTGCATCAATTACCCTTTCACTCGATTTTCCATCAAAATAGGGATGCGTCTGCAAGATGAATTTTTTTATCGCAACCATAGTATCATTGGGTTTTGCTAAAGCATGCTTTAAAGCTGATTCAATTTCAGAAACTTCAGAAATATCTATTAAATGACTATCGGGTTTATTGTTTCTAAAAGTTACAACAGGTTTTTCTTGTAAGAGAAATTCAATAATGGCCGAAGTGGTATCCGAAAACATAATATCCGCTTTTTTGAAAAGTGGAATCAAATCTGTCGTGTCATGATAACTAAAATTTTCATTGTTTAAAGCTTTAAATTTCTCTTTAACTTCCGTTTCTAATTTTGGATGTAAAACACATAAAAATTGATAGTTACCAGTTTTACTTAGCCTTTTTATTTCTTCAAAAACAGCATCGTTTTTGGCTAAACTTAATCTAGTAGTAAATGTTGATGAAATAAGTATCGTCGGTTGTTCCGAAATCTCTTTATTTGCTATTGGAAATAGAGGGTCTACTTTTGACCAACCCGTTTCTACAACTTCAAAAAGCCATATTTTTTTGCTTGATATTGAAAGGTTTCTGTTGTTGAAGGCTACCTGGTGGTATATAAATCAAAGAAGCCTCTAATTTTAAAATGATCGTCCATTAAAGGCCTTTTGTTGGCCGAAAAGCCGTGAAATATCTGTACTTTGATACCTGGAAAAAAATCAGCAACGCTATCTGTAGCGGTTAAAACAATGTGCGGTTCATAATTCAATACTTCTTTTACCGAATGCAATACTGGAGTTCCATTTTCAAAATATGATTTGGTGTATTCGTGTTCTGAAAACCAATATACTTGATAACCTCTTTTTTGGATTTCTTTTTCAAGAGGTTTTCCAATAGGAATACTGTACGGATGAGAAATATAAATTAAAAACTTGTACATAGAAATTACTTGATATGATTTTCTAGAAAATTAGTAAGTTCATTTTTAATAACTGAAGGCTTCAACATTTTGTAATATTCTTGATAGTTCTTTTTCAATTCTTTTCGGCTGTGTGTGCTTATAATTTCTGGAAAATAATCATTTACATGTACCGCTTTATGAAAGTTTCCGTCTTCAAATATACTCCAACTTTCTTTTTGAATCCATGGAGAAAATATGGTAAAACTAGGTTTGTTCAATGCTTTTGCAATATTTACCGCCCCACCATCATTTCCAATAATTATTTTACAATAATACATTATTCCCATAAAAGAACGCAAATTTGAACCAATTATATCCAAGTCAATTTTACTTTTTGCTTCTTCTGAACATAGGTTGTAAATATTTTGTATTTCATCCAATTGTTTAGGCATGTAGTTAAAAAGCAGTTTTACTTTAGGTTGACAGGCAATTGTATTGATTACATCAACTAGATAGGGTATTGGATAGGTTTTATTTTCTTCACTCCCTAAAACACTTAGCATGATAACAGCATCGTTTTGGACATCAATATCATGTTTTTTTAAAAGTGAAAGAGCTTCCTTTTTTTCTGAATCAGTCAAAAAGAGTTTAGGATGATTGTCTATTGGTGTAGTATTCATTAAAGGTTTGAACAAATTTTCTCTTCTTTCAATGGCTAAACCTGCAATTGTCTTAGGTTTGTTTATATGTTCAACTTTAATGTTATAGGCATTAAAATAGTCTTTTTGTTTGTAGCCAATTCTTTTTGGTGCACCAGAAAAAAGTGATAAGTTTACTTTCAATCTTGGAATAGGCATCAATCACAATATCATATTTTGATTTTCTGATGCTGATAATGAATTTCAAAAAGGCAATTTTACTCTTTCTAACGCTATCTTCAAAAAGGATAATAGTATCTATGTTAGGATTGTTTTCAACAGCGGGTTTTGTAAATGGATAGATTAGATAATCAATTTGTGCTTCAGGATAGGCAATACGCAGATTGTTGCAAATGATACTGCTAATGAGTACATCTCCAATCATTTTCTGCTGAATAACCAATATTTTCATGTATTGCTTTTTATCGGATATACGAATATAACTATTTTGAGCTAAACAGCTACATCATATTCTCTCAAAGCATTGTTCAATGAAGTTTTTAAATCGGTGGATGGTTTTCGAGTTCCAATGATTAAGGCACAAGGGACTTGAAATTCTCCAGCAGCAAATTTTTTAGTGTAACTTCCAGGAATTACTACCGAACGAGCAGGTACAAAACCTTTTCTTTCAATAGGAGTTTCGCCCGTAACATCAATGATTTTTGTCGAAGCAGTCAAACAGACATTTGCCCCAAGAACAGCCTCTTTACCCACGTGGACTCCTTCAACAACAATACATCGTGAACCAATGAATGCTCCATCTTCGATAATTACCGGTGCCGCTTGCAAAGGTTCAAGTACACCACCAATACCAACACCACCACTTAGGTGAACGTCTTTACCAATTTGAGCACAACTTCCTACTGTAGCCCAAGTATCGACCATGGTTCCTTCATCAACATAAGCACCAATATTGACATAACTTGGCATAAGAATTACTCCTTTTGACAAATAAGCACCATGTCTAGCAACAGCATGAGGTACTACTCGAATGCCTCTTTCAGCATAGCCACGTTTCAAAGGAATTTTATCGTGATATTCAAAAATACCCACTTCAAATGTTTCCATTTTTTGGATAGGGAAATAAAGTACTACTGCTTTTTTTACCCATTCATTAACTTGCCAAGTTCCATCATTTTTAGGTTCGGCAACTCTCAAAGTACCAGCATCAAGTAAATTTACAACTTCTCTGATTGCTGAAATAGTAGTTTCTTCTTGTAATAAGGCACGGTTTTCCCATGCTTTTTCTATAATGGTTTGTAATGCATTCATAAAGTTTGATTTTCAGCAAATATAAAAGCATTTTTTTTAAATGAAACCAAAAATTAAGAGGGATTGGTAATTTATTTATCTAAAAAAGGAAGAAAATTAAAGAGAAGTACTTTTGCTTACTATTTTTGCCGAACTAATAGAAGTTATGATTTGATTTCTTATTCAGATTCAGAAAGAAAACTTACTGTTTTTGAGTCATCAAAGTTTATAAGATACCTTTTGCTTTTACTGTATAAATACATTTTAGAATCATCTATTAGCATTACAGTAACAGGATTGGTTTCTTCATCTTTACAAAGATAAATGACTCCATTATTAGGCAAATCGGTTTTTGATATGATATTTAAATGATAATTTTTGTCGACTTTTAGATTAATTTCATCACAAGTAAAACTGACCGATTGTTCAGATACATTCTTAATGGCACTCCACTCTTGGTCGTCATTTCTAGTTTGTATTTGGCTATACGTAAAAACTCTGTTCTGAGCTAAACTACTCAATGAAGCTATTAGTATAAAACAATAAATCAACTTTTTAATCAGCATTGTCTGAATCAATTAGGGGATGCAATATCGAAATTTTTTATTTATGTAGTATTTATTTTATTAAAAACTTACAATGTAGAAAGTTTTTACTTACAAAAGAAACGTTTTCCATTGTCTTTTTTGTTTTAAAGACTTGAGCAATAATCCCTGAAACGTCCTTTTGATTATATTTGTTATCTAAAACAAATGAAAAAATGTCAAGAATTCTCGCTATCGATTATGGACAGAAACGAACCGGAATTGCTGTTACAGATGAATTGCAAATCATAGCTTCGGGATTAACGACTGTTTCATCTGATACTTTAATTCCTTTTTTAAAAGATTATTTTAGTAAGGAACGAGTTTCTAAAGTATTGATTGGGGAACCTAAACAAATGAATGGAGAACCCTCCCAAAGTACTGATAGTATCGAAGCTTTTGTAGCCCAATTTTCAGCAACATTTCCAGAAATGAAAGTGATACGTGTAGACGAACGATTCACTTCAAAGATGGCTTTTCAATCCATGATTGATGGAGGATTGAAAAAAAAACAGCGCCAAAACAAAGCACTTATTGATGAAATAGCCGCTACTATACTATTACAAGATTATCTCACTAGAAAGATGATTTAGATTAAAAGGTACTAATTTGTTGGCACTGAAAGCGGTATTTTAAAAATATTAAATATTTACTAATTATTTCAAAACGCAATTATCCAGTATTTATTTTTCACTATTTTTGCATCCCAATACATAGTAAAGTTGTATCAACTTTGAGAACCAAATCTTAATTCTGTAAAAATGATTCTACCCATTGTAGGTTACGGAGATCCTGTTTTAAGGAAAATTGGAGAAACAATCACTCCTGACTATCCAAATTTAAAAGAGATAATTGCCGACATGTATGAAACCATGTACAACGCTTATGGTGTTGGACTTGCCGCACCACAAGTAGGATTATCAATTCGATTATTTGTTATTGACACTTCGCCATTTGGAGAAGATACCGATTTGTCTAACGAAGAACAAAGCCAATTAAAAAACTTCAAAAGAACTTTTATTAATGCAAAAATGATAAAGAAGATGGGGAAGAGTGGGGCTTTAATGAAGGTTGCCTAAGCATTCCTGAAGTGCGTGAAGATGTTTATCGTCATGAAAGAATTACGATCGAATACTGTGATGAAAATTTCAATAAAAGACAGAAGTTTTGACGGATTAGTAGCGCGTGTCATTCAGCATGAATACGATCATATTGAGGGAATTCTATTCACAGATTTGATTTCATCACTGAAAAAACAACTGATTAAAAGAAACTTCAAAATATCATGGAAGGAAAAACAAGACCTGATTACAAAATGAAGTTTGCAGCCAAAAAAGGAAGATAAGAAGGAGCGCAGCTTGCAACAATCAAATAAACATAAACAACAAAATATAAATTATTTATAAAATGAATTTAGAAAAAATATTATCTATATCTGGAAAGCCAGGATTATACGCCTTAAAAATTCAAACTCGAACGGGATTTGTTGCGGAATCATTACTAGATGGAAAAAAAATCACTGTAGGCCTTAGAAGTAATGTTAGTTTATTATCTGAGATTTCAATATATACTAATACAGCCGAAAAGCCATTAGCTGAAGTAATGCGTAGCATTGCGGTAAAAGAAGATAATGGCCCGGCGATTTCTCATAAAGAAGATAATGATACCTTAATTGCCTATTTCAAAGAAATTCTTCCAGATTATGATGAAGATAGGGTTTATGCTTCTGATATTAAGAAAGTAATCAATTGGTACAACATGCTTCAGGCAAAAGGGTTGGTTTCTAAAGAAGCTCCTCAAACAAAAGAAGAAGCTTCTCAGGCTAAAGAAGAAGCGCCGGCTGAATAATAGTTACTGCCTACTTAAAGTCTTTATTTTTTGCCACAAATTACACCCATTTTCACAAATTAATTCGTGCTAATGAGTGTAATTTGTGGCAAATTTTTTAGATGCTCAAAAGGGAAGATCTAAAGATAAAATTGAGAATAAGTACTTAAGTAAGTATTGTTGAAAACAAGTTAAATGATTTGTAAAATCCATAATGTTTCAGTGTCATTACGTTGGTTCGTTGCGGACAATTAATTTTTTAATCCTGTCAATTTTCATTAACTGACAGGATTTCTTATTTTTACCAAAAACACTTTCAAATGAATTCGAGACAACTTCAATTACAGGCTTTCGAGAGACTTCTAAACATTATGGACGATTTGCGGGAGAAGTGCCCTTGGGATAAGAAACAAACGATTCAAAGTTTGCGGCATTTAACCATTGAAGAAACCTATGAATTGGGAGATGCCATTTTAGACAATAATTTAGAGGAGGTTAAAAAAGAGCTTGGTGACCTGTTGTTGCATATTGTTTTTTATGCTAAAATTGGAAGTGAAACCAACGATTTTGATATGGCGGATGTCTGTAACGAAATTTGCGAAAAACTAATTCATCGTCACCCACATATTTACAGTGATGTTGTTGTAAAAGATGAGGAAGAGGTAAAGCAGAATTGGGAAAAATTAAAATTAAAAGAAGGAAAAAAATCGGTTTTGGAAGGCGTTCCCAAAAGTTTACCAGCATTGGTCAAAGCCAGTAGAATTCAAGACAAGGTAAAAGGAGTAGGGTTTGATTGGGAAGAACCGCACCAAGTTTGGGATAAAGTGCAAGAAGAATTGGAGGAATTACAATTGGAAGTGCAGTCGGGCAATCAGGATAAAATAGAAGCGGAGTTTGGTGATGTATTGTTTTCGATGATTAACTACGCTCGATTTTTGAATGTAAACCCCGAAGATGCTCTGGAGCGCACTAATAAAAAATTCATCAAGCGATTTCAATATTTGAAAGCAAATCACAAGAACTAGGGAAATCCTTAATGGACATGAGCCTTGCCGAAATGGATGTTTTTGGGAAGAAGCAAAGAAGTTGTAAGGTACTAATTTTGGTATTACTTGCAAAGAAATAATTGTACAAACGGTAATAAGTAGTTGAAAGCAGGTTAAATAAGCAATTTAATTATCTTAAATCGTATATGAATTTATAAATTAAATAGCTGTAAATATTGAATTATCTCAATTTTGTTTCATTAAATAACTATTAAATAATTTTTTATGAAAACAAAATTCAGCTATAATTCTATTAACAATTGTTTGTCAGTTTATACTATTTGGTAAGCAAAAAGGTACGGGTTATCTTTCAAAATATGGATGCGCCGTCTTTAGTAAATTGATTATAGGAACCTATATCTCCAACCAAGATGTTACCGCCATCTTATTATAAAGAACCAAATAAAAATATCCTGTTGTTTATTTTTTACCTGGTTATGAAGATACTGTTGATGTATACACAAAAGGATTTTATGGAGGTTACTACTTTGAAAGTTCGATGAATTCAAACCTGACTCAGGGAAGAATTAAAGAGGTAATCATGGTTATTGTTAATGGTTACAACATATTGGAGGGGTCTTTTTTTAACAATTCACCTGTAACAGGAAATTGGGAAGATTTTGTAGTAAATGATGTGGTAAATTATATAGATGCCAATTTTAGAACTCTTCCATCAGCAGATTCACGAGCATTAATTGGGCTTTCGATGGGTGGTTATGGTGCACTACATTTAAGTATGAAACATCCAACTGTTTTCCATAGGATTAGGCGAGTGTCCGGGATTAGCTAGTCCAACAGGTATGATGAAAACGTCTTTGTTTGATAATACAACTGTAATAAAAAGAATCATCGGAATAAAAAAAGAATTGAATGCACTTTCAAAAGAAGAGGCGCATAAAGCATATTTCGAGATTATAAAAAAGTATAAAAGTCAGGGTGATTGGATAACTTTATTTTCATTAGCCTACGGTTCTGCATTTGCGCCCGATGTTATGGGTAATGCTCCCTATTTTCATTATCCTTTTACATTAGATTCGAATAATAATTTAGTGAAAGACGAAATTATATTTCAGCAATATGAAAATGGTTTTGGAAATTTAAAGGCAAAAGTAGAGCAGTATAAAGGCAATTTATTACAACTAAAAGGGTATGCTATTGATTACGGAAAGGCTGATTATTTTAAATGGATAACAGAAGGAAGTATTTATTATAGTACTATACTTACAGAGGCTGGTGTGCCTAACCAATTATGGGAGAATAGTGGCGGACATGGCGACTTGCATAAAACTAGGACAGAAAATGTACAATTACCATATTGCGATGCTATTTTAACTTTTGATAATCAAAATCTTAGCGATGCTACTTTAATTGAAAAGTTGACATGTTTAAACCAAGACGGCAATTCTATTATAGATGTTACTGAAAAAAAAATATATGTTAATTTAAAAGCAGGTGCTAATTTAAAAACCGTAAAACCGATTATTTATTTGTCACCTGGTGCAAAAATTTCGCCAGCACAAGGCATGACACAAGATTTTTCATCAGGAACAGTAAATTATACTGTAACATCTGAAAATGGTACAGAAAGTAGCATTTGGACAGTATATGTAAACAACACTTTAAATGTTGAAACATTTAAAAAACAAAACAATAAATTAAAAATATGTCCAAACCCCACAACTAATAATTTCATATTATCTAACGAAGATAATTTAATTCATCGCATAGAAATTATAGACATTTTTGGTCGTATTGTTTTACAAAAAACTATTTCAAATCCTTCAGAAACAATAGTTATAGAGCGAGGTAACATAACTTCTGGTACTTATTTTATAAAGGCATTTACAAATAGTTCAGAGGTCATAGAAAAAGTAATTTTTAATTAAATGATAAAATTATGATACAATTTAAATTAACCCTATTTACGCTTTTTATTCTGACGAATTCATTCGGACAGAAAATAGAAAAAATTTTCCTAGACAAAAATGATACGACTAAAAATCACTACACAATAATTTATCCCTCTAGTCGTCCGCCTTATACAGGTTATATTTTTATTATTCCAGGCTTTGGAGAAACTGCCGAAAGAGTTTTAGAGCAGACAAATTTACCTAAAATAACAGCCCAAAACGGGCTATTGACTATAATTCCAACATTTCAAGACGGTGTTTTGTCTTTTGGTGTTGATAGTTTAAGCCAACAATCTTTTAATGATATTTTACAGGACGTAAAAAATAAATATACGTTTATTGACCAACGCTTTTACGTAGGTGGATATTCAATAGGTGGAAGTACTGTAATTAAATATGCTGAAAATGTAAAAATTAAACCTACCGCAGTTTTTGCAATAGACCCTCCACTTGATTTTGAGCGATTTTATTATTCTAGTAAACGAGATGTTAGACTTTCAGTAAATACAAAACCCAGTGAGGGAAGCCTTTATATGATTGATAGAATTGAAAAAGAAATGAATGGGACGCCACAAAAAGCGTTGCCAAACTACTATAAAATTTCACCTTACTCTTTTTCTGACACCACTCAAAATGCAATAAAAAAACTAGGAAATACACCTTTAAGAATTTATTCTGAACCAGATGTTAATTGGTGGTTAACAGAATATAAAACCGATTTTACAAATATGAATGTAACAGAATGTTCCGCAATGATTAATGAATTGAATAGACTCGGAAATATTAATGCCGAATTAATTATTACTCAAAACAAAGGATATAGAAAACCTGATAACAAAAACCCTCATTCTTGGAGTATTGTAGACAACAATGAATTAGTTGAATGGCTTTTAAAACAAAAATAAAATACTTCAATTTATAGGGTAAATATACTACCCAGAATAAAAAAGCCTAATGTAAATTTTACTTACATTAGGCTTTTTTGTATTGAGACGGGGTTAAATCGTAAATTTTTTAAAAGCGGTATTAAAAGAAGAAATGGAATTAAAACCATAATCAAAAGCCAAGCTTGATATTTTAACTTCTTGATATTCAGGTAACTTTATGATATTTTTTATCTCGTTAATTCGATAAGAGTTAATATACTCATTAAATGTCATATTCATTTTTTGATTAATTACCTGAGAGAGTATGTGTGGCTTACAATTAATTAAATTTGAAACTTTCGGCAGTGAAATATCAGGATCCAAATATTGTTTATCTACCTGCATTAGCAATTTTAGTTTTATTAAAATATCATTTTCTACTTCCAGAGTAAGTGTAGAATTTTTGTATTTGAGAGATTCAGTACTATCTGCTTTTATAATCCAATATTGTTTTATCCCGATGTAAAAATTAATGTAAAAAAACGGTAATACATATTACAGATAACTCAAAAAAGTAGTATTTAAAATCAACCAATAAAAGATTTACCGTAAGCCAAATGCAAACAAAACTAATGAAAAAAGTATTTATCCAAAATTTATCTGATTTATAGATTTTGGTATTCTGACTTTCGGAATAATAACCTTTTATATTAAAAAAAACAGATATCAAAAAACATAAAAAATACAATTGCATTACCTCTAACGGAACATCATAAATAAAAGGTAAAAAAGTAGGAGTGAAAATTAATAAACGTGAGATGGAACTAATCTCTTTTTTGATTAAACTATTAATATAAAGGAATAGAAGAGGACCAATTGCCATATAAGCACTTTGAGATCCGTAATAAACAATTACGCTAATCAAATTCCATTCATGTGGAATATTGATAACTAAAGCAAAGCCTAATTTTAAACATATTACCAAAGCAATACAAGCTAATAATATATTTGATTTGTGATTGCCCCTTTTGATATAAAATAAAAATAAAGCTGCTATAGAACAATTAATTATACCTGTTGTGGCTAATGCAATTTGAATAATAGTATTGGTATTCATATTATTAATCATAAAAAGGATTGATATTTTTATTTTTTTTTGTCATGAAATGCAGAGCGTTGTCGAGACATACTTAGGAAGGGGTGTTTTTTTGGAAGAAGCAAAGAAACGGTAGGAGTCTAGGATATTTTTTTTAGTTTATTACTATCTTTCAATATAATTTTTTTCCCTATTAATTCAATCAAACCTAGTTTATTAAACTCAGACAACAAACGAATACAACTCTCGGTGGCAGTTCCTATCAAGCCTGACAATTCTTCTCGCGAAAGCTGAATGACCAGCGAACCATCCTCATTTTTGCCAAACGTTTCTTCAAGATAGAGTAGGGTTTCAGCCAATCGTTCTTTAACACTTTTTTGTGCCATCGATACAATATGATCGTCAGATTCTTTCAAATCGCCACAAATAGTTCGCATGACATTCATCGAAAACTGATTGTTTTTATTAAAGAACCCCATTACTTCGGTTTTGGGTATAAAACAGACTTCCATATCTTCTAGAGCAACCGCGCTTAGGTTTACAGCTTCTTCACTGATCATAGAACGTTGCCCTAATAATTCTCCTTTTTTACGAGTTTGACTATATGGTCTTTCCCATTTTGACTTAATTTGGTCAATTTGCAAATACCATCTTTTATACAATAAATACCATTTATGGTATCGCCTTCTTCAAAGATGATTTCTCCTTTTTTTATAGTTTGTAAGGTTTTACAATCGGCAAGTTTAATTAATTCGTCTTTGTTAAGTGCTTTTAGAGAGCTTAATTCCCTTACGATACATTGTTCACATTTACTCATGTTCAAAACGGTTTTTAGTCTTTACAAAGTTATACATTTATATGGTAAATATCATTTTTTTCGTTCAATCTATTCCCAAACTTTGCCATAGGTAAAATGAGCAAAGTTTATGGATACACAACACTGTTTCCATTGTGGTATTGATATTATAAAGGCAGAGCAAATTATTTTTGACGACAAGAAATTTTGTTGTAACGGTTGCAAAACAGTCTACGAAATTTTTAGTCTCAATGATATGGCGTGTTATTATGATTTCGAGAAATCACCTGGAGCAACCCCACAAGAAATTAAAGGTAAATATGATTTTTTAGAGAATGAAAGTATTGTTTCAAAACTTTTGGAATTCCAAGAGAATGCAACCGCTATTATTTCACTCCACATTCCTCATATTCATTGTAGTTCGTGCATTTGGATTTTGGAAAATTTACAGCGTCTTCAAAAGGGAATAAGTACTTCTCAAGTGAATTTTCCTGAAAAGAAAGTTCGAATCACCTATAATCCTGTAGCGGTTTCGCTCAAGACTATTGTTAATCTGCTATGCGCAATAGGTTATGAACCCAACATCAGTTTAGAAAATTATGGAACGAGCAAAGCCAACATTGACAGGAGTTTAATCTATAAACTTGGAGTAGCTTTCTTTTGTTTTGGAAATATTATGCTACTCTCTTTTCCCGAATATTTTGAGGTAAAGGAATATTGGATTGATCAATACAGAGGTTTTTTCCGTTGGTTAATTTTTGCATTGTCACTGCCGTCTTTTGTGTATTCGGCAAGCGGCTATTATGTAGCAGCTTGGAAAAGTATCAAAGCCAAGATGCTGAATATTGAAATTCCTATTGCTTTGGGAATAGTGGTAATGTTCGTGAGAAGTACCGTAGATATTGTATTCGATTACGGTCAAGGTTTTTTGATAGCATGTGTGGATTGATTTTCTTTATGTTATTAGGAAAATTATTCCAACAAAAGACCTATAGTTTTCTATCTTTTGAAAGAGATTACAAATCGTATTTTCCGATTGCAATCACCAAAATTTTATCCGATGGAACTGAAATACCTGTTCAAGTATATGACATTCAAAAAGGAGATCGACTCTTAATTAGAAATCAAGAATTAATCCCCGTCGACGGAATTTTAATTTCAGAAAAAGCCTCAGTAGATTATAGTTTTGTAACTGGAGAAGCCGTTCCCATAGCAAAAAAATCAGGAGATAAATTGTTTGCAGGAGGAAAACAACTTGGCAGGGTAATCGAAATGGAAGTACTGTTTTCGGTTTCGCAGAGTTATTTGACGCAGTTGTGGAGCAATGCTGTTTTTCAGAAAAAAGTCGATATCAAGCACAAAACCATCACCGATACCATTAGTCGTTATTTCACTCCAGCCTTGCTAGGTCTCGCTGTGCTGTCTTTTTTATATTGGATTTTTATCAGTGTCGATACGGCATTCAATGTTTTTACGGCAATTCTAATTGTAGCTTGTCCTTGTGCATTGGCATTAACCGCTCCTTTCACCCTTGGGAACGTATTGCGCATTATGGGCAATAGAAAGTTCTATCTCAAAAATGCTACGGTTATCGAGCAATTAGCAAAAGTAGATACCATCGTTTTTGACAAAACGGGTACTATTACAACCAATAAGAAAACCGCTATATCTTATGAAGGTACTGCGTTAAATGATTTCGAATTAAAATTATTAAAAAATACATTACGAGGCTCTAACCATCCTTTGAGTAGGCGATTGTATGAATACATCCCAAACCAAGCTAAGATAGAACCCCAGCATTTTGAAGAAATAACTGGAAAAGGAATTAGTGCTGATTTTGTTGAAGGTAAAGTGAGATTGGGTTCATCCCAATTTTTACAGCACATGAGTGAGAATACACACAAGAAGACCAAAGTCCATGTTGAAATTGATGGCATCTACAAAGGGAGTTATGTTTTCAACAATCAGTATAGAGAAGGACTAGAGGTTTTGTTTGATAGTTTATCCAAAAGATATGATTTGGTAATCTTATCAGGAGATAACGATGGGGAACGAAAAATTTTGGAAAAAATGCTACCCAATAGCACCACTTTAGTCTTTAATCAAAAGCCAGAGCAGAAATTAGAGTTCATCGAACAACTGCAAAAACAAGGCAAGAATGTAATGATGGTTGGTGATGGATTAAATGATGCTGGAGCCCTAGCACAGAGCAATATTGGGATAGCAATTTCAGAAAATGTCAATGTATTTTCGCCCGCTTGTGACGGTATTATGGACGCCAGTCAATTTCAAAAAATAGACTTTTTTCTGAAGTTTTCAAAGAATGCTATGAAAACAGTTTATATGAGTTTTGGGCTTTCGTTATTGTATAACATTGTGGGACTGAGCTTTGCCATTTCGGGAAATTTATTACCAATTGTAGCGGCTATAATCATGCCTTTGAGTACAATAACCATTGTAAGTTTTGTAACAATAATGAGTAATATTTATTCAAGGACATCGAAATTATAATGTTCAATTTTGAAACAAAAGGGAAGTATGATAATTATCATATTTTATAAAAAAGAGCAGAAGTAACTTTGTTAACACAAATTTTAGGTATGAGTGTCATTTATTTATTAATCTCCATTAGTATACTAGTTGCTATTGGCTTTTTTATTGCTTTTATAAGAGCAGTAAAAACAGGCCAATATGACGATGATTATACGCCATCTGTCAGAATGCTTTTTGACGATGAACTCAAAATTAAAAATCCAAAATCAGTACAAACAACAGAAGAAAAACAAATTTAATTATGGAAATGCAACAATTTTATTACGACAACAAAATTGTAAAGAAATTTATCTATGCCACTATTCTTTTTGGTGTAGTAGGAATGTTAGTAGGGCTCATTTTAGCCTTCATGTTTCTTTTTCCTAATCTTACCGAAGGAATTTCGTGGCTAAGTTTCGGACGATTGAGACCTTTACATACTAATGCAGTTATTTTTGCCTTTGTAGGAAATGCCATGTTTGCAGGAATTTATTATTCACTACAACGTTTATTAAAGGCGAGAATGTTTAGTGATTTTTTAAGTAATGTCCACTTTTGGGGTTGGCAATTAATTATTGTTGCAGCTGCTGTTTCACTTCCGTTGGGTTTTAGTACTTCAAAAGAATATGCCGAATTAGAATGGCCTATAGATATTGCTATTGCTTTGATATGGGTGGTATTCGGTATAAATATGATTGGTACCATTTTAAAAAGAAGAGAGCGTCATTTGTATGTTGCTATCTGGTTTTACTTAGCCACTTTTGTGACCGTTGCAGTATTACATATTTTTAATAGTTTAGAGTTACCAGTTTCTGCCTTAAAAAGTTATTCTGTTTATGCAGGTGTACAAGATGCATTAGTGCAATGGTGGTACGGACACAATGCTGTTGCTTTTTCTTGACAACACCGTTTTTAGGATTGATGTATTATTTTGTTCCTAAAGCGGCCAATAGACCTGTGTACTCTTATAGATTATCGATTGTGCATTTTTGGTCTTTAATTTTTATTTATATCTGGGCAGGACCACACCATTTATTGTATTCTGCTTTGCCTAACTGGGCACAAAACTTAGGTGTTGTTTTTTCAATTATGTTGATTGCTCCATCTTGGGGAGGTATGATCAACGGATTATTAACCTTGAGGGGTGTTTGGGATAAAGTGCGTGAAGAACCTGTTTTGAAATTCTTTGTGGTAGCTATCACAGGTTATGGTATGGCTACTTTTGAAGGACCGATGTTGTCACTTAAAAATGTCAATGCCATAGCACATTATACCGATTGGATTATTGCACACGTTCACGTAGGAGCTTTAGCTTGGAATGGTTTCATGGCTTTTGGTATGATTTACTGGTTGATACCAAGAATGACAAAAGGGAAATTATTCTCAACTAAATTGGCAAATTTTCACTTCTGGATAGGAACTTTAGGAATCATTCTATATGCGCTACCCATGTATGTTGCAGGATTTACACAAGCTTCAATGTGGAAACAATTCAATCCTGACGGCACGTTAACCTACGGTAACTTCTTAGAAACCGTGACTCAAATTATGCCAATGTATTGGATGAGAGCCATTGGAGGAACAATGTACTTAGTAGGAATGTTGGTATTAGTTTATAATATTATTCAAACAGTTAGAGCTAATGCTAGTGTTGAAGACGAGTTAGCAGAAGCTGTCGAATTGCAAGTGATTAGTGCAAAACGAATCAAAGGTGAAAAATACCACTCTTGGTTGGAAAGAAAACCAATTCAATTGACTATTCTTGCTACAGTTGCCATTTTGATTGGAGGAATTATCCAAATAGTTCCAACCATCATGGTGAAATCGAATATTCCAACAATTGCATCTGTAAAGCCCTATTCTCCTTTAGAATTAGAAGGACGTGATTTGTACATTCGTGAAGGTTGCGTGGGTTGTCACTCTCAATCAGTTCGTCCATTTAGAAGTGAAGTAGAACGTTATGGACCGCAATCTAAAGCAGGAGAATTTGTTTATGATCACCCATTTCTTTGGGGTTCTAAACGTACTGGTCCAGACTTATTGAGAGAAGGAGGTAAGTACAACGATAATTGGCATTTTAATCACTTTTGGAGTCCACAAAGTATTTCAGCAGGTTCGATTATGCCTAGTTACAAATGGTTGTTTGATAACGAAGCGCTAAATGTTTCATTGACTGAAAAGAAAATGAAAGCGATGCAAACATTAGGTGTACCGTATACAGATACAGATATCGCAAATGCTCAAGCCAATTTAAGAGCTCAAGCTACAAAAATAGAAGAGAATCTTAAAAATGACCCAGACTTTGTAAAAAGTTATGAGGACAGTAAAAAGAAAGCGGAAGCAAAAGGTGAAAAATTTGTGCCAATGAATGAAAGAGAAATCGTTGCCATGATAGCCTACATCCAAAGACTTGGAACAGATATAAAAGTGAAAGATAATTCTAAATAAGAGCGCCATGTTTGAACAAATAAAACACAATTTGGAAACCATTGCAGGAGTGGCAATCTATCCAATACTATCGTTGTTAATTTTCTTTATTTTTTTCATTGTGCTTGGCATTTGGGTTTTTTCCTATAAAAAAGAGAAAATTATAGAGTTAAGTCAGATTCCATTAGATGATAATCAAAAAGTATAACTTTTAAAATAGTAAAAAATGAAAAAAATAATCCCAGCATATTTAAGAGTTCTTGTTATTTTCTTTGCTGTCTTTGGCGCAATGGAATACTTCATCGACTCTGGAGATCGCCCCGCTTTTATTAAATTTCCAATGGTTTCAATATTCTTATTTGTATTTCTGTTTCTTTTAATAGCCATTGAAATTACAGTGAATGCCGTTGACACCATTACCTATAGTTTATTGTCTGACGAGCAAAAAGCAAAAGTTGATGTGGCTAAAAACATTAGTTTTAAGGAAAGTGAATGGTATAAAAATCTTTTGAAAGCCTTAACTAGAACACAACCTATTGAAAATGAAGGTCAATTATTGTTAGATCATGACTATGATGGAATCAAAGAATTAGACAATACCTTACCACCTTGGTGGGTGTATCTGTTTTACGGTTGTATTGTATTTTCAGCAGTTTATTTGGTACGATTTGAAATCATGGGAGGTGACAACCAAGAAATGGAACTTAAAAAAGAGATGGCTCAAGCCAAAATTGATGTAGCAGAGTACATGAAAACGGCTCCCGATTTGATGGATGAAAAATCAGTAACTTTATTAACAGATGCTGCATCTTTAGCCGAAGGAAAAACAATTTTTACTACCAATTGTGTAGCCTGTCACCGAGCTGATGGAGGAGGAAATATCGGACCAAATTTGACCGACAATCATTGGATTTTAGGAGGAGGAATCAAAAATGTTTTCCACACCATAACCAATGGTGGTCGAGATGGCAAAGGGATGATTGCATGGAAGGCTACTTTAAAGCCCAAAGAAATTCAGAAAGTTGCAAGTTATGTATTGTCATTGCAAGGAAGTAATCCTAAGGATGCTAAAGCACCGGATGGTGAAATTTGGGTAGACCCAACAGCTGCAAAATCTGACGCAACAGTAGCAACTACCACAGATAGTACCCAAGTTAAAAAATAGAAAAAATGTCAAAATTACCTGACGAAGCTTTTAGAGACACCATCGCCACTATTGATGAAAAAGGGAATAGAAGATTTATTTTTCCAAAAACCATCTGGTAAATTTTATGAATACAGAAAGTGGGTCAGCTATTTTTTACTTATCGTTTTAATTGCAAATCCGTTCATTAAAATTAATGGTAATCAATTTATGATGTTTAATGTTTTGGAAAGACGATTCAATATTTTTTGGATTTCCATTTTGGCTTCAAGATTTTTATTTGTTCGTTCTTTTTATGATTGTTGGCGTTGTTTTCGTTATTCTTTTTTACGGTCATTTTCGGACGTATTTTTGCGGATGGATTTGTCCTCAAACCATATTTCTAGAAATGGTTTTTCGAAGAATCGAATATTGGATTGAAGGCGATCGAGGGGCACAAATTAGATTGTCTAAACAAGAATGGAATGCCGAAAAAATAAGAAAAAAAGGGTTTAAGTGGTTTATTTTCCTAGTTATCTCTTTTTTCATTGCTAACGTTTTTTTGGCCTACCTAATAAGCAGTGACGAATTGTTCAAGATGATTGAAGAAGGACCAGAAAATCATCTAAGCACTTTAATTTCGCTATTAATTTTTACAGGCGTATTCTATTTTGTTTTTGTTTGGTTTAGGGAGCAAGTGTGTATTATTGCTTGTCCGTATGGAAGACTGCAGGGCGTTCTTTTAGATAATAAATCAATTAATGTCGCCTATGATTTTGTCCGTGGTGAAAAAGAATTAGGAAGAGCTAAATTCAACAAGCAGGAGGATAGAGCAGCCTCTGGTAAAGGGGATTGCATCGATTGTTTTCAGTGCGTTCATGTTTGTCCAACAGGAATTGATATTCGCAACGGAACACAACTCGAATGTGTCAATTGTACAGCTTGTATTGATGAGTGTGATACCATCATGACCGCTGTGGGATTGCCAAAAGGTTTGATTCGATATGCCTCTGAAGATGAAATTGAGAAAAAAGCCAAGTTTACATTCACTACGAGAATGAAAGGCTACACAGCAGTTTTGGTAATATTAGTTGGTGTTTTGTTGGGTTTATTGTTTTTGAGAACAGAGGTAGAAACTACTATATTCAGACTGCCAGGGCAATTGTATGAGCACAAAGGAGACGATATTAGCAACATATTTACCTTTAAAATTATCAATAAAACAAATACTGATTTAGAAGATATTCATTTTAAGTTAAATGGAATTAAAGGTGTTATAAATGTCGTTGGACAGCAAGAATTCAAAGTAAAAAAACAAGGAATGAGTAGCGGAACATTGTTTATCCAAATACATCAATATCTGTTAGAACATGATCGAACAAAGATTAAAATTGATGTATATAACGGAAACAAAATGATTGAGACTACATCTACCAATTTTTTAAGTCCTCGAAGTTTTGATTAGTTACAAATTATAAAATTAATAAAAAATGCAAATAAAAATAAATTGGGGAACCGCTATAATACTAGCATTTGGATTGTTTATGACCTTTATCTTGTATTTTGTGTTTAAAGTACAATCCAATAGTAAATACGATAATGAATTAGTTGTTGATGAATATTACAAACATGATGCTCATTTTGGAGATGAAATGATACGAGTACAAAATGCACACGATTTAGCTCAGAAACCCATTATAGTGTCAAATAATAATGGAATAACAGTTAATTTTCCTCTAGTCTTTGAACCTAAAGAAATAAAAGGAAAAGTGTCCCTATACAGACCGTCTAACAAAAAATTAGATTTTGAAGTTCCAATTTCATTATCTAGTTCAACTTTGCTCATACCTAAAACAAGTTTGGTAGGCGGTCGCTGGGACATTAATATGGAGTGGCAATACGAAGGCAAATCCTATTTAACCAAGGAAGTAATTTATATAAATTAATGATAGTAGACGGATAGATGATAGACAAATAGAGAATTGTAAACTACAGTGAGTTTTCTAAAATCATAATCTATCATCTATATAGTCTATCATCTATATATCAAAAAAAATGCTTTATACCGCTTTTATCTTTGGTTTAATTAGTAGTCTACATTGTATAGGAATGTGTGGACCCATAGCCATGATGCTGCCTGTCGATAGAAGCAATCAGACTAAAAAGACATTACAAATTTTCACTTATCATTTAGGAAGATTGGCTGCTTATGCTTCAATCGGGTTTATTTTTGGTTTGTTTGGAAAAGGATTTTCTATGGCCGGACTACAGCAAGAATTGTCGGTACTTCTGGGAATCATAATGATTGTTATAGTTGTAATTCCTGAGAAGGTGTTCATCGCTTACAATTTTTCAAAACCTATTTTTAAAGTAATTTCTAAAATTAAAACTGCACTGGGAAGTCAGTTTAAAAATAAAAGTTACCAATCTTTGTTTACCATTGGATTACTCAATGGCTTTTTACCTTGCGGAATGGTCTATGTCGCTTTATTTGGAGCGATTGCGATGCAAAGTCCAAGCTTAGGAATCTTATATATGCTTCTTTTTGGTTTAGGAACCGTTCCAATGATGAGTAGTGTAGTGTATTTGAATTCTTTTTTAACACTTCCTTTCCGAAATAAAATCCAAAAAGTAATTCCTTATGTTGCAGTATGTATAGGAATACTATTTATTCTAAGAGGATTAGGACTTGGAATTCCTTACATTTCTCCTAATACAGTGAGTTTGTTTGTTCAACAACAGCCCAATTGTCATTAAATTAAACAGTCATCGAAAAGAGCTCTGTTTCTGGTGCTTTTCGTTTTAACCTCAAATCAAATGCCATACAAATATTGCGAACAAATGGTTTACCTTTTTCAGTGATTTGTATTCCATTTTTTGAAATTATCAGTAATCCATCGTTCTCCATTTCTTTCAATTGTATGATAATTTCTGGAATTTCGTTAAAATAATCTGATTCTTCTTCCCATGAAGTTTCAAATTGGCACATTAGATTTAATATATGCTTTCTGATTTTTAAGTCTTCTTCAGTTAATATATGACCTCTCAGAACCGGTAATTTATCCCATTCTAATAGTTGATAATAATCCTCTAAATTTTTAACATTTTGAGCAAAACCATACCAGCTGTCACTAATGGATGAAACGCCAAGCCCCACCATCAATTGTGTTTTTGATGAGCTGTAGCCCATAAAATTCCGATGTAAAGTATTGTTTTTAAATGCTTTATAAAGACTGTCGGTTTTCAATGCAAAATGATCCATTCCTATTTCGTAATATTCATTTTCATACAGCAACTCTTTACCTATTTCATATAATCTTCTTTTTGCATCATCTCTTGGAACATCTTCGTCTTTAAAACCACGTTGCCCATTTCCTTTTATCCATGGAACATGAGCATAACTGTAAAAAGCAAGTCTGTCAGGTTCAAGAGATTTTGTTTTTTCAATAGTATCAATCACGTCGTCCATTTCTTGAAAAGGAAGTCCGAAGATAATATCGTGACCAATAGAGGTATAACCAATTTCTTTTGCCCAAAAAGTGACTTTAGCAACATTGTGAAAGGGTTGTTCCCTATGAATGGCTTTTTGTACTTTTTCGGAGTAATCTTGAACTCCAAAACTCACTCTACGAAAGCCTAAATCGTATAATTTTTGTAAATGCTGTCTCGTTGTATTGTTGGGATGTCCTTCAAAACTTTTGTTACAACCGCAAAACGTGCATAAACTTTCGCAAAAAGGAAGGTGAATGTAAAGGCTTATTCCTTCTTTGTCGTTACTTTCTTCAAATGACTTTTTAAAAGAGTCAATCCAATTTTGAGTGGTAAAACCTATTTCGTCCCAATACGGTACAGTTGGATAACTCGTATACCTTGGTCCAGGAACATTATACTTTTGAATGAGTGATGTTTTCATGATGAAAATAATTACAGTAATCAAAAGTAAAGGGACTATGCAATAATTAAAATGATAATTATCATGGTCCGAACTTATCCATTATCTCAATGAATTTGAATTATTTTTACCTTTGTGCTAGAGATGGTCTTCACAAAAAAACTTGGCCAATTTGATCTTTTCAATTCTATAAAAAGCAAATAGTTTTGTTTGATTTGAATTTTTATATTGAAATTCAAAATCAATTTTTGAAATTTCATTAGTGTTATTTGTTTTGGTTATAACTAATTTGCAAGAAGTTCTTCTTACCTTTTTGATTGAAATTGTTTGATTTTTACTTCTAAAACTATTGAATTTTCTTTTTTCGCATTTTTGGTATTGGTAAAAAACTGAATGTTATTTTCCAATTGAAAAATTTCATTCTGGATTTCATCAATTTTGCGTATCAAGAATATTTTTTCGTTTTCTAATTTTCGAGCATCGTTACTTTCTGAAAGCTGATCAATCTTGTTAGAAAATCGCATCATTTCGGTGTCTCTCTTGCTCAGGCTCAGTTTTTCAAACAAAGCATCCAATATTTTATTGAATTTTCCTTCAATATGCCTTCTTGGGAAAGGTACTTTTCCAAAGCTCTTCCAAGTTTCAATATGTAGTTTTATCGCATCTAAATCGGTCTTATGATTGCCTGTCATTTCAAAAGCTTTAAGAGATTCTAAGTAGTCTTTTTTCTCAAAAGCTTCAATTTCTTCTGCATTTTCTTCCGATTTATGTTCTTTGACTTTTTCAAAATAACTGTTGCAAGCACCTCTAAACTCTGCCCATAATTTATCGGAATATTTTCTAGGAACATGGCCAATTTCTTTCCATTCTTCCTGAATTTTCTTCATGATTGGGGTTGTAGTGGCAAAATCGGTGCTGTCTTGTAATTCTTTTGCTTTAGCAACTAAATCTTGCTTTTTGCTAAGGTTATCATTTTGGTCTTTTTTAATGTCTTTATAAAATGAATTTTTCAAAACATTAAAACTTCTAACCGCATTTTTTAAAACTAGCCCAGGTTTCTTCATTTACGTCACTAGGTACTTTTCCTGCTACAAAAAACTCGTTGCGTAACGCTTCAACTTTTTCAACCTGAGATAGCCAAGCCGCATGAGTAGTTACTTTTTCTTGAGCTAAAACTTCAATTTTTGCAATAATTTCTTTTTTGACGGCAAGATTTTCAAGTTCAGTTCCTCTCAATTTCTCGAAAAGTAATTCTCTTTTGTCGTGAATTTGTTTGGTTAAATCACTGAATTTATTCCATATTTCTTCACGGTGTTCTCTAGATACAGGTCCAATGTCTTCTTTCCAAATTCGGTGTAAATCTTGAAGTTCTCTAAAAGCCTTGTTAATATCTGCTTCATTGACCAACTCTTCAACACGAGTGATGATTTTTTGTTTTTGTTCTAAATTGTGTTTGAAATCAATATCTCGGGCTTCTCTGTCAAGGTGTAAATAATCATAAAAATTTTCAACGTGAAAATGATAATTATTCCAAACGTGGTTGTATTTATCTTTTGGAATTGCACCTGCATTTTTCCAACGTTCTCTCAAATCATTGAAGTGTTTCAACGAATCTTTGATGTTTTCTTGTGGATTTATAAGGTTTTTCAATTCTTCAACAATAGCCAAACGATTTTCAAGATTGGCTTTTAAATTGGATTGAAGGCTTTTAAAATGGGTATTTTTTCTTTCTCTGTATTGAGAGTATAAATGGTCAAACTTAGTTTTTAAAGGAAGATGATAGTGGAAATCTTCTGTTGAATCTGGATTTTCAGCATGAAACTCGTCTTTCTTTTCTTCGATGAAATGGTGGTATTTAGATAAAAATGCTTTTTTAACTTCTTCCACATGGTCTTTCACCGCCATAACCTTTTCATTGGCTACGAGAGTTTCTAATTCTGTTACAAGAGCTTCCATCGTTAAGGCTTCGTAATCTTGTAGAGGAATTTCATGACGAACCGTTTCATCTTCACTTTCGGCAGCATTTACATTTGCAATAGCGTTGATGATATCATTGGTTCCATGTTCGTAGACTAAGGCATCATCAGCTAATTCTTCTGGGGTAAGCTCTATGGTATGGCTATCGTCTGCAATTGCATTTTCAACTTCAGCAGTTTCCTCGGTAGCTATTTTACTTTCAGCAATTTCTTCGCCAACTAAGTCTTCTACCTCTGGTACATCATTGATTTCTGCGACAATTGGTGCTTCCACTTCAGTATCTGGTACTAATTCAGGAACGGTCTCAACAACGGTTTCTGAAGTAGTCGTAGTTTCATTTTTAGATTGAATTATTTCAGTCGATTCAATAGTTTTATCTCCATCTGCTGCTAGCAGGTTATCATTCTTTTCTTCTAACATTTTATAAAATGTGTAAGGTTCCTAATTTTTTGAAGGCGAAAGATACTAAAGACACACTAAAATTCAAAGGAAAAGCAATATTTATAGTGATTTAATGCTTAAAATAGCTTACAAAGGAGTCCTTTTTTTCAAATAGAGTGAAGAAAACAGTCATTTTGTGAATAAATTCAATAAAAGTTATTCATTCCATATTTCCCACGCTTTTTCTGCTTGAAAAACGAGCATGTCCATTCCGTTTTTGGTAATTGCTCCACACTCTTTAGCTTTTTTCAAGAATTGGGTTTCGCTAGGATTGTAAATTAAATCAAAAGCAATGTGTTTCGATGTAAAATAAGGATACGGAATTTCTGGAAATTCATGCGTATTTGGACTTGTACCAAGTGGAGTGGTATTGATAACTATTTGGAAATCGTCAAAAGTTTTTGCATCTATTTGATTGTAGTGAATGGAGTTTTCGGAAGTTTTCCTAGAAACATAACTATACTCTATTCCCAATTCTTCAAGAGCAAAAGCCACTGCCTTTGAAGCGCCTCCAGTCCCAAGAATAAGAGCATTTTTGTGATGAGATTGGAGTAGGGGCTCTAATGATTTTTTAAACCCATAATAATCTGAATTATCTCCTTTTAGCAAACCCTCTTTGGTGATTTTAATAACATTTACAGCTCTCATTTTTGAGGCTCTTTCTGACAACTCGTCAAGAAAAGGAATGACCACTTCTTTGTAGGGAATGGTTACGTTCAATCCAATTAAATCAGGATTATTCTTGATAATTTCAGGAAATTCATCAATATTTTGAATGTCAAAGTTTTCGTAGGTGCACTCTTGTGCTTCCTCTTTTTGGAATCGTTCCGTAAAATAGTTTTTTGAAAAGGAATAGCTGATGTTTCTTCCAACAAGTCCAAATTGCTTTCGTGACATTTAATACTATTAATTTTTGTATTTAGTAATGGCGTTTTGAATCATTCTTCTATCCCAAATGGTTGGAAATAAATCTTTTAAAATAGTATGATTTTTAAAATTCAATCGCAAACCATTACTCAAGTGAAACTTTCCTTTTTTATCATCATACAACATAAAATACAATCCCGCTAAACGGTATTCAATTTCGAATTCCTCAGGGAAATATTCTGATGCTTGTAATAACGTTTGAATAGCACTTGTAAATTCACCTTGAAACAAAAGAGTATCCACCCAAAATAACCAAGTATCCAATTGATAATCACCATATTCGACTGCTTTTCTGTATCCGAATTCAGCATCTTCAAACAACTCCATTTCTTTGTTAATTGTGGCAAAGCGCTTCCAGTAAAAGCGATTTTCATTGTCGATGCTCAACGCTTTATTGACATAAAATAATGCTTTTTCGTATTTTTTTTGACGAACATAAAAGTCGGTTATAGCTATCCAACCCTTGTCTAACAAAGGATCTTCATGAACGGTTTTGTTAAAAAACTTTAATGCCAATGCTTTGTTGCCTAGTTTTTCATGGCATTTACCAATGCGCAATAACGCATAAGACGTTGGATCGTCTAATTCTATGGTTCTATTGTAGCTTTCAATTGCTTCTTTATATCTTTTGAGTCTTTCCAGAGATTTTGCTTTCTCCATAAAAGCACCCAAAAATTCATCGTCAATTAAAGTAGCATAATCAAAAGCCTTTAGAGCTTCTTCGTATTTTTTCAAGCCATAATTCAATCTTCCTATTTGATGCCAAGCAATTTCACTGTAGGGATTTTTATCAATGTATTTATTGAGATATTCAATGGCTTGTTCGTTTTGATCCAAAAATTCAAAGCAATAAACTACATTATATAAGGCAGTTTGGTCGTCTAAATCTTCTTCCAAACATTTGATGAAATTTTCTTTGGCCAATTCTAAATTATCCATAAAAAGATATTCCATACCAATTAAATTATACACATCAGCATAGTCATCGGTGTACTTTAAAGCAGTTTTCAATAATTCTACTGCTTTTTCGTGATTATCTCTTTTGGAATAAATATTGGCTTTTTGAATGTAAATCTCTTCGTTGTGAGGCTCAATTGCGAATAATTCGTTAAGTAATTTTTCAGCCAAATCAAGTTTGTCATCATAGACCAACATTTCTACCTGAACGAGTTTTAATACAGTTGATTTGGGATGCTGTTCTAGTGCTAATTTTAAGGCTTTTTTTGCCAAAGAGGCCTTACCCATATCGAGATAATGAAGAATAATTTCTTCAAATTCCTCGGAATCAAAAAAGAGAATCTTGTTGGTCTTCAACATGGATTCAAATTTTGATAAGGATAAGTTATAGTCGTCTTCGTCTTCGTCGCTTAAATGCATAGCTTTTTCTTTAAAATTATCCTAACTAAAATTAGGCAACCTAGTTCTTGATGTGAGGAAAATTTTTAATTGTTGTGAACAATTTAATTAACAAAAATGTAACAGTTAATTATTCTTTGTTTTGTTCTTGTAGAACTTCATCCATGGCTTCAAGAAGTATAGCGCAACCCTCTTGAATTTCTTCCTTGGAAATAGTTAGTGGTGGTGTAATTCGTATTGCACAACCTTCAAAGAGCAACCAAAATAAAATCAACCCTTTATCTTGGCATTTAAAAATTACTGAATTGGTAATTTCGGGGCTTTGCGTCATTGCTGCCAACATCAATCCTTTTCCTCTTATTTCTTGTATCAAAGGATGTACCAAAAGTGTTCGGAAGAGTTTTTCTTTCTCTAAAGCTTCTTGCATAAGTTCCGTTTCGGTAATTTCTTGCAAGGTAGCCAAGCATGCTGCCGCTATGACAGGGTGTCCGCCAAAAGTGGTGATATGTCCTAATTTTGGGTTATCACTCAGTAAATCCATGTGTGCTGCCGAAGCAACAAAAGCGCCCACAGGCATTCCGCCTCCCATGCCTTTTCCTAAAATCACGACATCGGGTACTATATTGTAATTCTGAAAGCCAAATAATTTTCCGGTTCTTCCAAAACCCGGTTGGATTTCATCAATGAGCAACAGCGCACCGACTTCATTACAATGTTGTCTTACTTTGAGTAAAAAATCATTTTCGGGTTGGATAAAACCAGCGCCACCTTGAATACTTTCCAATATAATTCCAGCAGTTTTGGTAGTGATTTTTTGGATATCGCTTTCGTTGTTGAAAGTAATGAAATCAACATCTTGTATGAGAGGTCCAAAAATTTGTTTGCGTTCTTCAAATCCCATTACACTCATAGAACCCATTGTATTACCGTGATAGGCATTGTAACAGGAAATAAATTGACTTCTTCCAGTAACACGTCTTGCTAGTTTTAGCGCACCTTCTGTTGCCTCGGTTCCTGAGTTAACTAAGTAGGTTTTTTCTAAAGGTTTTGGTAGGAGTGAAGCGAGTAATTTACAATATTCAACCGCTGGATTTTGGGAATATTCGCCATAAACCATAACATGCGAATATTTATCCAATTGATTTTTGATAGCATCATTTACCCGTTTGTTTTGATGTCCTAAGGAACAGGCGGAAACTCCCGCTACAAAATCTAAATATTTTTTGTTGTTGGTATCGTAAATATAAGAACCTATAGCATGTGAAATTTCCATACCCAATGGATAAGGAGACGTTTGCGCTTGGTATTTGAGGAAATCGGGATTCATTTTATTGGTTTCAAAAATAGTTTACAACCCTGCCTGTAGGCTTAAAGGTATTCACTTTGATGCATTTTGCTTTCGGCTCCTAAAATCTTTACCGCAGATTCGCAGATCAAGATGTAGAATTTACTTCAAAATCTGCGAATCTGTGGTAGTCTTTTTTAACCTTAAATCATTTAATCATCGGTTTGTCACTTGGATTATTTTTGTCATAATCTAAGGTTTCTTTCCGAATTTTCATGGGAACATTTTCTTTTTCCATTTCAGCTTTACTGGCTTTAATGATTTTATCGTTGAGTTCGTTTTCCTCTGGAGGAAAGATGTCATCTTTAGTTCTAATCCGTTCATCGCCACGCCAGACAAATCCTCTTAGTTTTCGAGCATTTTCTGGTAAATCTTTTTCGGGATAAATGTCACCATCAACAGAGGTGAAGAACGTCATAGTGTCAATGGTATTGCCGTCTAAAGTTAGATTGATTTTGCTACTAACGTTTTTATTGATACCGATGAGTTCATGAGCATCATTTCGCAAGTAATAAATCACCTCGGTGTTTTTAATAATATCCGCTTCGTAGAGTTTATTGTCCTTGAATTTACCGAAAAGATTTTGCCCTTTTACTTGATTATAGCCTGTGCCGAGGCTGTCTTTTGATACCAAAAACATTATTCAAGACCTTGAGAGAATCCAATTTTTCAGTAGCGTCATTGCCTATCAAATGCATAACATCTCCAGTCATTTGATTGTCAAAATTCCAAAGAATAGGCTTTCCGATAAGTTGAGTGATATTCGTTTTCTGGCTGGAATGTATCGAATCACATTTCCCACTCATATCCGTTTTATAAAATCGGGCATTGTTGTAGGCTCTGACTATTCTGTTGTCTGGTTTTCCTGTAACCATCAATACTTTTCCATGAATATAAACGGAGTCTTTATCGACTAGATTGATAGCAACGGCTCTTTTGGTTACAAACATAGAATCCTTTTGTTTATAAATTTCCGCATAATGGCCTTTAATAATGCCTTTATTGATGGTGTCCGTAATTTTTACATTATTGGTAGCCGAGGCAAATTCTTTGTTTCTATTGTAAAATAAACTATCCCCTTCAATCCGTCGGTCTTTGTATTTAATATAGGATTTCCGGAGAAAATGACCAACATTCTTCTTGCTGTCGTAAAATCCCTTTTCGGTGTAAATAAAATTGTCTTTACTGGTAATGGTGGAAGGACCAAAAAGATAGGAATGTCCCGAATTATTGTAATAATCCAAATGATTCGATTTAACAACATATTTTGGATTAGTAATGGTAACTGCAGTTAAAAATTGAAACTTTTTTTCTTTAGCATAATAACGACCCGATTTACTTTTCAAAACATTGTCTTTATTGGTAATCGTTCCGTTAGTTCTGTAATAAGCCTGTTGGTTATTTCTATCAAAATTTAATGTATCGGTTGCCAGTGACATTTCAGGAGAACGCATCACAACATTTCCAGTGGCATAGGCTTGCTTGATGTTACCATTGTATTCGGCATATTTGCTGTTTAAATACAACGTATCCCCTTGAACCATTTGTACATTTCCAAAAGCTTTTACATAGTTTTCTTTCTGAAAATAATAGGCTTTATTACAGGTCAAAATTGCCCCGTCATGATTGATACGCACGTTTCCTGTAAGTAAAAAAGCATCTGGAATTTCGGTTTGATTAATATCGGCAAAATCAGAGTATTCTACGATGATTTTTTTAGGAGTTTGTGCCAAAAGGCTTTGTATTCCAACTAAAAAGAAACAGACAAACAGTAAAAAATAGGTTTTTTTCAACGGCTTTATTTTTTGCCAAATTTAAGAAAAACCAAACAACGAAAATCGTTATTAAGAATAATTTATTAGTTGATACAAACTAAGCGTGTTTTTTTTATATTTGTGAAGTTCACTTTATCTAATTAAAGAAGTTATGAAAAAAATAATTCTGTTTGCATTAGTTGTTTTATCCCTATCGACGAATGCTCAAAACAAAAAAAGTAAAAAAATGGTTAAAAGCAAGAAAGAAGTGGTTACAGAAAAAAAAGCAGTTGTATATCAAGTATTCACGAGGTTATTTGGAAATAAAAATACAACCAATAAACCTTGGGGAACCATAGAAGAAAATGGAGTAGGAAAGTTCAATGATTTCACCGATAAAGCGCTTACAGAAATAAAAAAGTTAGGAGTGACCCACATTTGGTACACAGGAGTTCCTCATCACGCCTTGGTTAACGATTATACTGCAATAGGAGTTTCAAATGATGATCCCGAAGTAGTAAAGGGACGTGCGGGTTCGCCTTATGCCGTAAAAGATTATTATAATGTAAACCCCGATTTGGCAGTCAATCCGGCTAAAAGGTTGGAAGAATTTGAAGCTTTGATTGCGCGTACGCACAAAAATGGTTTGAAAGTCATCATCGATATAGTTCCTAATCATATTGCACGTAAATATGAAGGCAAAACTAATCCGAAAGGCGTTCGCGATTTTGGTGCCGACGATAATACTTCAGTAGAATACGACAGAAACAACAATTTTTATTACATCCCAGGTCAAGCCTTTCAAGTGCCAACATCGGATAGCTATAAACCGCTTAATGGCGAAAAAAATCCTTTGATTGATGGTCAATTCAACGAAAGTCCAGCAAAATGGACAGGTAATGGATCACGTTTGGCTAAACCAGATATCAATGACTGGTACGAAACGGTAAAAATTAATTACGGTGTTCGTCCCGACGGTTCTAAAGATTTTCCTGAACTCCCAGAGGGTTATGACAAAAAATCATACAAAGACCATTTTGCTTTTTGGAAAGGAAAAGACGTTCCAAGTTCATGGAAAAAGTTTAGAGATATTGCTTTGTATTGGACTGCCAAAGGTGTAGACGGTTTCCGATACGATATGGCCGAAATGGTACCCTATGAGTTTTGGAGCTATATGAACTCGGCTATCAAGACAAAAAATCCGAATGCCTTTTTAATTGCTGAAGTGTACAATCCTAATGAATACCGAAACTATATTAATTTAGGTAAAATGGATTACTTGTACGACAAAGTAGCTTTCTATGATAAATTGAAAGAAATTGTTCAAGGGAAAAGCAATACCGATGGTATTACGGATATACAAAACAGCATGGCCGATATTGAGCATCACATGTTGCACTTCTTAGACAATCACGATGAGCAACGTTTGGCAAGTCCAGAATTTGCAGGTTCTCCTGAAAAAGGCAAACCCTTGATGGTCGTTTCAGCAACGATTAGCACTTCGCCAACCATGATTTATTTTGGACAGGAAGTTGGCGAGGCTGGAAATGAAAATGGTGGTTTCGGGACTCATTCCAGAACCTCTATTTTTGATTATGTAGGCGTTCCCAATCACCAACGTTGGATGAATGGTGGCAAGTTTGATGGTGGACAACTATCCCCATCCGAAAAAGACTTGCGTGATTTTTACAAGCGATTGTTGAATTTCACTATTAGCAGTTCTGCTTTAATGGGGAAATACCAAGAAATTCATGGTCTCAATAGGTATTCGACCGAGGGGTATTACCCAGAAGTCTATTCGTATGTACGTTGGTCGGATACGCAGAAATTGATTGTTATCGCTAATTTCTCTGCGGTGCACACCAGTCATTTTGATTTGAAAATTCCTGCTAACGTTATTGCAGCATGGAAATTAAAAGATGGCGTTTACCCTATAAAAGACCAGTTGTATGGAAAAAACAGCACCAAACTTCAGGTAGTAAACGGAGAAGGGAAAGTACAAATTAGTATTGCACCTTTAGAGTCGTTTATTTATGGGTTGTAATGATTTAGTTGCAACCCTATCAGGGTTTAAAACCCTGATAGGGTTAAAATAAACTCAAAAACTTTATTAAGAAAATGCTAAACTCCTTTCTTTTATTTTTATACATTTACGCCTTAAATTATTTTTTATGAGAAAATTGTACTTTTTAGTATTGGGGTTGTTGATTTTTAGTGGAGTAAATGCGCAGATTGTGAATATTCCTGATGTGAATTTTAAGGCGAGGTTGTTAGACAAAACAAATAGTGCAGTAGCCATAGACTTACTTGGAAAAGATACTAAAGTAGATGCTAATAATGATGGAGAAATACAGATAAGTGAAGCGCAAAACCTACTTTCCCTAAATTTAAGTTATGCAAATATTAGTTCATTAGAGGGGATATCAAGTTTTACTAATTTAATTGAATTGATTTGTTATCGTAATAACCTTACTTCATTAGATTTAAGCTCATTAGTAAAATTAAGATATTTAGAATGTCAATATAATAAACTTCCTGTATTGAATATTAACAAATGTACAGATTTAATTAGATTGATTTGTAGCTACAATAATTTAGCAACACTTGATTTATCAAATAATATTAATTTGAAAGCTGTAGCAGCTTCCAGAAATCAGTTTTCAACGATAGATTTATCAAGTATCATTGATCTTAGATCATTTGATCTAAGTTATAATAAATTAACATCTATTATTTTTCCACGTTCCATTTCTGAATCAGGAGGGTTAGTGAATAACAATTTATTGGAAACTATTGAGTTGCCTCAAGGCAATGTTTCTTATTTTTATTTTAATGATAATCCAAATCTTTCCTCCATATTCTTAAAAAACTTAGTTATGGAAATCACAAATGAAAAATTTTATGCAAGTAATAATGGCAAAAAGATATTTTCAAATTGTCCAAAATTAAAATATGTATGTGCTGATGTTTCTCAAATTAATGATATTAAGAAAGTAGTTCTTGATAATGGTTATTTAGATTGTGAGGTTAATTCATACTGTTCTTTTGTTCCTGGCGGAACTTACTTTACAATAAAAGGAAATACAAAGCTTGATAGTAATACTAATGGTTGTGATGAGTCAGATTTGAATTATCCTAATTTGAAATTCACTATTACTGATGGAATCAATTCAGGAAATTTTACTTCTAATACAACAGGAAGTTATGCTATTCCTGTTCAGGCAGGAGTGCAAACCATTACTCCAGTTCTAGAAAACCCTGGTTATTTTAACTATTCTCCAACGAATGCTGTGGTCACTTTCCCAGCACAAACGAGTCAAGTTACTCAGGATTTTTGTATAACTCCTAATGGAGTTCATCACGATGTTGAGATTACCGTTTTATCCATGAATAGAGCAAGACCTGGATTTGATACTACTTATAAAATAGTGTATAAAAACAAAGGAACTCAAACACAATCAGGTTCAGTTAATCTTATCTTTAATGATGCAGTTTTAGATTTGATAAGTACAAATCCTGCTGTTACTACTCAAAGTGCAGCTAATTTATCTTGGAATTTTAGTGATTTAAAACCCTTTGAAACTAGAGAAATTGAAGTTAAGTTTAATGTGAATTCTCCAATGGAAACTCCAGCGGTAAATATCGATGATATATTGAGTTATACCGCAACTATAACTAGTCCTCAAACTGATGAAACGCCATTAGATAATACCTTTGTATTGAACCAAACAGTAGTAGGTTCCTTTGACCCCAATGACAAAACCTGTTTAGAAGGCGCAACCATTCCACCAAGTGCTGTCGGTAAATATGTCCATTACCTTATCCGTTTTGAAAACAAAGGCACCGCTGAGGCGCAAAATGTTGTGGTTAAGGATATGATTGATACTTCAAAATTTGATGTGAATTCACTTGTGGTAACCCAAGGGAGTCATCCTTTTGTAACAAGAATTTCAGAAACCAACAAAGTAGAGTTTATCTTCGAGAACATCAACTTACCATTTGATGATGCGACAAATGATGGGTATGTGGCTTTCAAAATCAAAACAAAACCAAGTTTGGTAGTTGGAGATTCATTCAGTAATACAGCTAGTATTTATTTTGATTACAATTTTCCAATTGTAACGAACACAACCACAACTTCTGTGCTGCAAAGTTTAGGGAATATTGATTTTGAGTTTGATTCTTATTTCAGCGTATATCCCAATCCAGCAAAAACAGTTTGAATGTGGATATCAAAAAACAAATCAAGGTGTCGTCTATTAGTATTTACAATACACTGGGACAACAAATTCTAGTTATTCCAAATGCACAATACACAAAACAAGTGGATGTCTCCAATTTAAAGACAGGAAATTATTTTATAAAATTAACTTCGGATAAGGGAAGTAGTGTTGGGAAGTTTATAAAAAGCTAACGAAAACAGATTCAAAAGCCTTACATTTTGTAAGGCTTTTTTATTCAATAAAACCCCGAACTCCTTTCTTTATTTTTATACATTTACGTCTTAAACTATTGTTATGAGAAAATTTTACTTTTTACTACTGGGGTTATTGATTTTTAGTGGGGTACAGGCACAGATTGTGAATATTCCTGATGCGAATTTTAAGTCAAAATTGTTGGCAGCAAGTACAAACAATGTAACAGCTTATTATATTAAAATTGACACCAATAATAATGGTGAGATTGAAGTAAGTGAGCTATAGAAGGTAACAGAGCTTCGCCTTTGGGATGCAAATATTACATCGTTGGAAGGAATATCAAGTTTTAGTAACCTAACTTATTTGAATTGTTCAGAAATAATCTAAATTCTTTAGATTTAACTAGTTTAATTAATCTTAAAGGTTTAGATTGTAGTGATAATCAATTTACGTTATTAAATCAAATAAAAGGCATAGAAAATCTTAATGAATTTGTTTGTACAGGGAATAAATTCACCTCATTAGATGTCACAGGATTAATAAACCTAGAACTATTATATTGTTACGCAAATCAACTCACTTCATTAGATGTAACTGGGTTAACAAAACTTAACACTTTATTTTGTAGTTCAAATCAACTCACTGCTTTAAATGTAACTGGTATGGAGAATCTTTCCAATATTGATTGTAGTGATAATCAACTCACTTCATTAGATGTCAGTTCATTACTTAACATTAGGTTTTTAAGATGTTCTCAAAATAAAATTACTTCATTAGATATTAGTAATAAAATAAATCTAGAAGTTTTGTATTGTAATGACAATAATTTGACGAGTTTATTTATTAAAAATACAAAGATTTCATATGATCCAGTTGGTATTTTTGACTTCGAATTTTCAAATAATTTAAATTTACAATACATCTGTGTAAATGAAAAACAGCTAGTTGAAGTTCAAAATAAGATTAACGAATACGGTTATACCAATTGCCATGTCAATACCTATTGTTCTTTTGTCCCTGGTGGAGAATATTACACCATTCAAGGAAATACAAAACTTGATAGTAACAATAATGGTTGTGATGCTGCGGATATAGTCTATCCAAATTTGAAGTTTTCGATTTCTGATGAAACTAGCACGGGGAATTTAATATCCGATTTAAGTGGAAATTATTCTATCAATGTTCAGGCTGGTATTCACACTATTTCCGCAGTTATAGAAGACCCCAATTATTTTATTGTTTCGCCTGAATTAGTAAATGTTTCTTTCCCAGCAGAGTTAAATGCAGTCACCCAAGATTTTTGTATTGTACCTAATGGCGTTCATCCTGATTTAGAAATTACTTTATTGCCTATTTTAAGAGCAAGACCAGGTTTTGATACTTCTTATAAAATTATTTACAAAAATAAGGGTAATCAAACACAATCCGGTACGGTAAACTTAACTTTTGATGATGCCGTTTTGGATTTTGTTACTGCAAGCCCCGTAGTTACAACTCAAAGTACTGATAATTTATCATGGAATTATTTGGACTTAAAACCATTCGAAACTAGAGAAATAGCACTTACTTTGAATGTCAATTCTCCTATGGAAACTCCTCCAGTAAACAATGATGATCGTTTAAGCTTTACAGCTTCTATTAACCCTATTGTTGGTGACGAGCAACCTGTTGATAATTCATTTGCCTTGCGTCAAGTCGTTGTTGGCTCTTTCGATCCTAACGATAAAACCTGTTTAGAAGGCGCAACCATTCCACCAAGCGCTGTCGGAAAATATGTGCACTACCTAATTCGTTTTGAAAACAAAAAGCATAGCCGAGGCGCAAAATGTAGTAGTGAAAGATATGATTGATACGGAAAAGTTTGATGTGAATTCACTAGTAGTAACCCAAGGCAGTCACCCTTTTGTGACTAAAATTTCTGAAACTAATAAAGTGGAATTTATTTTTGAAAACATCAATTTGCCATTTGATGATGCGACGAATGATGGGTATGTGGCTTTCAAAATCAAACCAATCAAGTTTAGTGGTTGGAGATTCTTTTAACAATACAGCTAGTATTTATTTTGATTACAATTTTCCAATTGTAACGAACACAGCCACAACTTCTGTGCTGCAAAGTTTAGGGAATATTGATTTTGAGTTTGATTCTTATTTCAGCGTATATCCCAATCCAGCAAAAAACAGTTTGAATGTGGATATCAAAAAACAAATCAAGGTGTCGTCTATTAGTATTTACAATACACTGGGACAACAAATTCTAGTTATTCCAAATGCACAATACACAAAACAAGTGGATGTTTCCAATTTAAAGACAGGAAATTATTTTATAAAATTAACTTCGGATAAGGGAAGTAGTGTTGGGAAGTTTATAAAAAGCTAACGAAAACAGATTCAAAAGCCTTACATTTTGTACGTAAAACAGCTAGTTATTAATAATTCAAATATTTCGTCACTAGAAGGAATATCAAGTTTTATCAACTTATTTTATTTAGACTGTTCTTCAAATGCAATTGAATCACTCAATTTAGGAGGTTTATTGACTCTCAATACCTTACTATGTCATTCTAATAAACTTACTTCTTTAAATTTAGTTGAAATACCAGAATTGTCTAATTTAGTTTGTGGTTCTAATTTTTTAAAAAATATAGATGCAAGTAATTTGCTTGGGCTATGTCTTCTTCATTGTGAAAATAATCCATATTTAGAATTTATTTCTGTTAAAGGAAATAGTTTTTGTGTTTTCGAAAGTAATTTTAGTAATAATCCTAAACTAGTTTATGTTTGTGCAAATGAAAAAGATATTGATGATTTTGGTAGTTATTTCTTACGAAATGGTATCACAGGTGTAAATGTTAATTCATATTGCTCCTTTATCCCAGGTGGTACATTTTACACTATTCAAGGAACTACAAAACTAAATACTAATGGCAACGGTTGTGATGTTTTAGACTTGCCATTGTCTAATCTAAAGTTTTCTATCACTGACGGTACTATTTCAGGAAGTACAATTGCTAACATAACAGGGAATTATGCCATTCCCGTTCAATCGGGAACATTTACAGTTACTCCCGTTCTAGAAAACCTAAGTTATTTTACCGTTTCTCCAACGAATACAGTAGTCACTTTCCCAACACAAACGAGTCCGTTCAATCAGGATTTTGCGTTACACCCAATGGCGTTCATCCTGATTTAGAAATTACTTTATTGCCTATTTTAAGAGCAAGACCAGGTTTGATGCTTCTTATAAAATTATTTACAAAAATAAGGGTAATCAAACACAATCCGGTACGGTAAACTTAACTTTTGATGATGCCGTTTTGGATTTTGTTACCGCAAGCCCCGTAGTTACAACTCAAAGTACTGATAATTTATCATGGAATTATTTGGACTTAAAACCATTCGAAACTAGAGAAATAGCACTTACTTTGAATGTCAATTCTCCTATGGAAACTCCTCCAGTAAACAATGATGATCGTTTAAGCTTTACAGCTTCTATTAACCCTATTGTTGGTGACGAGCAACCTGTTGATAATTCATTTGCCTTGCGTCAAGTCGTTGTTGGCTCTTTCGATCCTAACGATAAAACCTGTTTAGAAGGCGCAACCATTCCACCAAGCGCTGTCGGAAAATATGTGCACTACCTAATTCGTTTTGAAAACAAAGGCACCGCCGAGGCGCAAAATGTAGTAGTGAAAGATATGATTGATACGGAAAAGTTTGATGTGAATTCACTAGTAGTAACCCAAGGCAGTCACCCTTTTGTGACTAAAATTTCTGAAACTAATAAAGTGGAATTTATTTTTGAAAACATCAATTTGCCATTTGATGATGCGACGAATGATGGGTATGTGGCTTTCAAAATCAAAACCAATCCAAGTTTAGTGGTTGGAGATTCTTTTAACAATACAGCTAGTATTTATTTTGATTACAATTTTCCAATTGTGACTAATACAGCCACAACTTCTGTGCTACAGAGTTTAGGGACAAATGATTTTGAGTTTGATTCTTATTTTAAAATCTATCCCAATCCAGCAAAAAACAGTTTGAATTTGGATGTCAAAAAACAAATCAATGTGTCGTCCATTAGTATTTTCAATACACTAGGACAACAAATTCTAGTTATTCCAAACGCACAATACACAAAACAAGTGGATGTCTCCAATTTAAAAACAGGAAATTATTTTATAAAATTAATTTCGGATAAAGGAAGTAGTTAGTTGGTTCGGAAGTTTTTTAAATTAGTGTTTTCGATAGAAAATCGTAGGACGGCTCAAGCAGTTCTCATTCTTGTTCCTTTTTCCTAAAACCTGTTTACGGGTTTGGTATTAATACATGTAAGCCTTGCATTTTGTGAGGCTTTTTATTTTCTAAAACTCCACTTCAAAATGAAAAATCCAATACTTCCAGCAAGTAATGAAGCTACTAGTATTGCAATCTTAGAGGTATCGATTACTTCAGTAGTCTCAAAGGCGAGTAGGGTAATAAAAATAGACATAGTAAAGCCAATGCCTCCTAAAAATCCGGCTCAAAGAATGTTTTTTCCATTTCAAGTCATTAAGTAAGACACAAAGTCCTAAAGCGGTTTCCAGGAATGAAAAAAGCCAAATTCCAAGAGGTTTACCTATGACCAATCCCAATAGGATTCCAATACTGTTTTCATGCATCAAACCGCTAGCCCAATCTGATGCTATTGGGATGCAGGTATTCGCTATCGCAAATAAAGGTAGAATAAAAAAAAGCTACAAGGAGATGCAAAATCTTGTAGGATATAGGAAGTAGACTTTTTGTTTCCATTGCCAAAAGGAATCGCAAAAGCCACTAAAACGCCAGTAATAGTAGCATGAATTCCGGAATGAAGCATAAAGTACTACATAACAATTCCGCCTATTAGATACGGAATTAGATTGCGTACTTTCATACGGTTGAATAAGAAGAACCACCCAAATGCCTAGTGCAATGAATAAATTGGTAAAAGCAATGGTTTTAGTATAAAAAATAGCAATGACGAATATGGCACCCAAATCATCAATCACTGCTAAAGCGGTAAGAAATACTTTTAAGGAAGTGGGCACTCGATTCCCTAAAAGGGATAAAATTCCAACAGCAAAAGCAATATCCGTAGCCATGGGAATTCCTGCTCCTGATTGGGTCGACGTTCCATAATTCAATGCCATAAAAATTCCAGCGGGGAGGATCATTCCGCCAACAGCAGCAATGACAGGTAATGAAGCATTTTTCAAATTGGAAAGTTCACCAATGTATATCTCTCTTTCTAATTCTAAACCAATTAATAAGAAGAAAATAGCCATTAAGCCGTCATTAATCCAATCAACTAAAGTATGCGTCCCTATGGATTGATGCCAAAAAGCGATATAAGAAGTACTCCAAATCGAATTCGCCAAAAATAGTGAGATAAGTGTGGCTAAAACCAAAAGTATTCCTCCAGCTTTTTCACTTTCGAAAAATTTAGAAAATAGTTTGGTACTTCTCATTTTTGAAATGACATTAGATTAAAAACGCTCTGATTTCTCAAAGCGTTTTCTTTTATCTTGTTATGGTTTGTTTTCTATCTGGACCGACAGATACAATTTTTATCGGTACTTCCACCACAGATTCTATAAATTCGATGTACTCTTTCAGTTCTATTGGCAATTGATCATATGCAGTCATTCCAGTTAAATCGGCTTTCCAACCTTTAAATTCGGTATAAACGGGTGTTACATTTTCAGGTTCTATATTGTAAGGAAAGTGGTCAATAATGTCACCTTTATAGTTGTAGGAAGTACATACTTTAAGTGTTTCAAAACCAGACAATACATCTCCTTTCATCATCATTAATTGAGTGACGCCATTAATCTGAACGGCATATTTTAAGGCTACTAAATCCAACCAACCACATCGTCTTTTTCTTCCTGTAACGGAACCAAATTCATTTCCAATCTTTGCCATAGTATCGCCAGCCTCTCCAAAATCTTCCGTAGGGAAAGGCCCACTTCCAACTCGAGTAGTATAGGCTTTGAAAATGCCATAGACTTCTTTGATTTTATTGGGAGCAATTCCCAAACCGGTACAAGCTCCTGCGGCAGTAGTATTGGAGGAAGTGACAAATGGATAGGTTCCAAAATCAACATCCAACAGAGACCCTTGAGCTCCCTCACAAAGTATAGATTTACCTGCTTTTTGTGCTTGCGCTAAATACTCTTCGCTGTCAATAAAGTGAGCTTTTTCAAGTCTTCGATAGCTTCAAAAAACTCTTTTTCAAGTTCAGGAAGATTATACTGGATATCTACATTGTAGAATTTAATCATTTCCTCATGTTTGTCGGCAAGAACTCTATATCTTTCATTGAAATCATCTAGTTCGATATCACCAACACGTAATCCGTTTCTTCCGGTTTTATCCATATAAGTAGGACCAATTCCTTTGAGTGTTGAACCTATTTTTGCCTTGCCCTTTGCAGCTTCAGAAGCGGCATCAAGCAAACGATGCGTTGGTAAAATTAAATGCGCTTTTCTAGAAATGATTAATTTGTTTTTGATATCTAAATTGAACTTAGCTAAACCATCAATTTCACTTTTAAAAACTACTGGGTCAATAACGACTCCGTTTCCTATAATGTTGGTTGAATTTTCATGAAAAATTCCTGATGGTATGGTTCTCAAAACGTGTTTGATTCCATCAAATTCTAAAGTATGTCCTGCATTTGGCCCTCCTTGGAATCTAGCAATAATGTCGTACTTGGAGGTTAAAACGTCAACAATTTTTCCTTTGCCTTCGTCTCCCCATTGTAATCCTAGTAATAAATCTACGGTCATTCTGTGTTGTTTGTTGTTTTGTTATTAGTTGTAGTTATTCTTTTTTAGTAGCATAAAAATACAAGGAATGATTGTGTATTTCTATTCCAAAAATATCTTCGATGGTTTGTTTGATCGTTTGGATTCTTGGATCGCAAAATTCAATGACTTCACCACTATCGGTCATGATAATATGGTCGTGTTGTTTGTCAAAATAGGATTTTTCATAATGCGCTTGATTTTGCCCAAATTGGTGTTTGCGAACCAAACCACAATCTAAAGTAGTTCAATGGTATTGTATAATGTTGCTCTGCTTACACGATAGTTTTTATTCTTCATTTTGATATACAAGTTTTCAATATCAAAATGCTCTTCACTATCATAGATTTCTTGAAGAATAGCATAGCGCTCAGGAGTTTTGCGATGTCCTTTATTTTCAAGATACATCGTAAAAACGTTTTTTACAATTTCTTGGTTTTTGCTGTTATCAACAGATAGTAGTGTCATGTGGCAAAGATAATTTTTTATTTTATAAACTTTAAACGTTTGGAGTTTAAACTTTAGCACCAGTTTTTTTAGTTTTTATAGACTCGAGTTACTTTATCAACACCATCAATCTTTTTGATATTTTCTATCATTTTGTTCAAAATGTTGTTGTTTTGAACAATGACGGCTACTTTACCTTTGAAAATTCCTGCTTCGCCACTCAAAGAAATACTTTGGATGTTTACATTCATATTATTGGATATTACTTTGGTCAACTTGTTGGTTAACCCAATGGTATCCATACCGGTAATGTTCAAAACGGCTTTGAATTCTTGCTGTGTGGAATCAATCCATTTGGCTAAAATAATGCGATAGGCATAATTAGACTGCATACTGATGGCATTGGGACAATCTTTTTTGTGCACTTTTATTCCTTCGTTTATGGTCACAAAGCCAAAAACCTCGTCACCAGGTATTGGATTACAACAACTCGATAATTTGTAGTCTAGTTTGTCTTGGTCTACGCCAAAAACTAGCAAATCATAATTTTTGCTAAGAGAAGGTTTGTGAATATCTGGATTTGATGTAGTTGGAGAACGTTTAATTTTACTCTTGAAGAAATTCATTAAAGTATTGCTCTTTTGAGCCGCATAGTCTTTAAGTTGCTGATTCTCGATGGAACCAATTCCCATTCTGTAGTATAAATCCAGACTAGTTTTCAAGCTGAAGAAATTAACGAGTTCGTTGATAACTTGTTCATTGACTGTGACCTTTAGATGACGGAGTTTACGAGTCAATAGTTCTTTTCCTTCCTCGGCTATTTTCTTAGTATTCTCATTAAGAATATTTCTGATTTTATTTTTTGCTCTTGAAGTAGTTACATAGTCCAACCAGTTGGCTGTAGGCTTTTGATTGAGTGAGGTTATTACTTCAATTTGGTCTCCACTTTTTAGCTCGGTGTTGAGCGGAACTAATTTTCCGTTGACTCTAGTTCCTCTTGTTTTTACTCCAATTTCAGAGTGAATACTAAAAGCAAAATCTAGTGAAGTTGCCCCTTTTGGCAATGATTTTATTTCTCCTTTAGGAGTAAAAACGAAGATTTCTTTGGAATAGAGATTCATTTTAAAATCTTCAACAAAATCTACAGCATTGGTTTCTGAACTTTCAAGTGCTTCTTTCAATAGATTGAGCCAAATATCCAATCCACTTTCTTCAGTAGCACCATTTTTGTATTTGTAATGAGCAGCATATCCTTTTTCGGCAATTTCATCCATGCGCTCGCTTCGAACTTGAATTTCGACCCATCTTCCTTTTGGCCCCATTACCGTAATATGTAGGGCTTCATATCCTGTCGATTTTGGGGACGAAATCCAATCCCGCAATCTGCTAGGACTAGGTCTGTAATGATCGGTAACTATGGAATAGATCTTCCAAGCTAAGAATTTTTCATCGTGTGGATTTGATTTGTATACAATTCGCAAAGCAAACTTGTCATACACCTCATCAAAACTTACATTTTGTGCCAACATTTTTCTACGAATAGAATAAATGGATTTTGGACGACCTTTTATAATATAATCTATTCCTTCTTGGTCAAGGGATTTTTTTAGTACTTCAGAGATGGCGCTGATGTAGGCATCTTGCTCTTCTTTGGTTTCCTTAATTTTGCTTACAATATCATTATAAACTCTAGGTTCAGTATATTTTAAGCCTAAATCTTCCAATTTAGTTTTAATATTATACAGCCCTAAACGATGGGCAAGAGGGGCGTAGATATATAAAGTTTCAGACGCAATTTTAGTTTGCTTGTCTTCTTGCATGGATTCCATAGTTTGCATATTGTGCAAACGATCGGCAAGCTTTATCAAAATTACTCGTACATCATCATTCAAGGTAAGAATCATTTTTCTGAAATTCTCTGCTTGATGGGGCATTCAAATCTTTTTGACCTAAGGATATTTTTGTCAAACCTTCAACGAGTTGAGCCACTTTAGGATTGAACAATTTTTCAATATCTTGAATCGTGATAGGGGTATCTTCAACAACGTCATGTAATAAAGCAGCCGCAATAGAGGTTGCACCTAAACCAATTTCTGAGGCAACAATTTTAGCAACAGCAATAGGATGAAAAATATACGCTTCACCTGATTTACGGCGTTGATCTTGGTGGGCATCAACGGCTACATCGAATGCTTTTCGAATAAGTTTCTTATCGTCTGGAGTAAGCGTTTGATAGCTAATGCGAAGCAATTCTTTGTATTCTTTGGCAATAGCTTTGTTTTCTTTTTCTATATCAATTTCAGGCATAGTCTATGATAATTCTAATTTCTAAAAATAGAAATAAGATTCGAGATATGCAAGAGTTGGTTTTATAGGTTAAAATTTCGTTGTCGTTTGGCTTCGAAAATTAAAATAGCAGCAGCTACAGACACGTTCATGCTGTCAATTTCGCCTTGCATGGGAATGATAATATTTTGAGTGGCTTGGTTGCGCCATTCTTCAGTAAGGCCTGTAGCTTCTGTTCCGACGACTAATGCCGTAGGTTTCGTAAAATCCTGAGTATGATAGGAAGTTGAGTTTTGTAGGGTTGCGCAATAGAAGTTGATATTTCTTTTTTTCAGAAAATCAATAATCTCGGTGGTAGTTCCAGTAGCAATTTGATTGGTAAATAGACATCCTACACTGGAACGAACACTGTTCGGATTGTATAAATCACTTTTTGGGTTGGCTATTATTACGGCGTCTAGGTGTGCAGCATCTGCAGTGCGTAGCAAAGCTCCAATATTACCAGGTTTTTCCGGAGCTTCAGCAATGAGAATCAAGGGATTTTTAGATAATTTTAAATCAGAAAGTTGATGTGATTTACTTTTGGCAACCGCTAAAATGCCTTCGGTGGTATCTCTGTAGGCCAATTTTTGGTAAACCTCTTTTGAAATGGCAACAGTTTCAATTTGACCTTTCGAAAAGGTAGTAATTTGAGTTTCGGTAATTAATTCAGGTAAAAATAAAAGCCTCAATTTCATAACCTCCTTTTTGAGCTAATGTAATTTCCCTTTGACCTTCAATTCAAAAAGTTCCAGATTGTTTTCGAGCTTTTGCTTTTTCTTGCACAAAGACTAAGGATTTTATGAATGGATTTTGTACTGAAGTAATAAGTTTCATTTGGTAGAAAAAGTTGCAAAGGTTCAAAGTTACAAAGGTTTTTGCAAATCAATACTAGTTTTGGAAATTACCTCGTTAAAAACAAATACCCTACAAAAGGTTTTGAGTAATCAGGGTCGTTCAAATCCAGAACGTAGTAGTACGTGCCTTCTGGAACTTCCGAATTATTTAGTAGCGTTCCCTGATTCGCATGTCCATCCCAATCCGGTGTGTTAGTATCTCCTGTCCAAACTAATGTTCCCCATCGATTGTATATGGCAATTTTAAATTTGGGATAATTATTTCGTAATCCTTTTATAGAAAAGGTATCATTGACAAAATCATTGTTGGCCGACACAAAATTGTAAATAGCGAAAGGGAAATAGCTGGTCAACTTGGTAACTATGGTATTAATCATTACAAAATCTCGATTAGAGGTTAGCTCAATTTGAGCTTTTGTGTCTCCAATACTGATGTTTTTTTCAATGTTGTAAACATCTAAATCCATATTGAACAAGATGTCGGTGCCAACGAAACTGTTGGTTCCGTTAAACGCATTATTACCGGGATTAAGGGGAGGGTTGTCAATTAAATTTCCATTAATAAAAAGAGATTCGCCTTCTGCAATATTTTTATCACCTTCCCAAGCGACAAAACCTATTTTAGCATCCTTGTTGTCAATAACATTCAGGTTGTCAAGTGTAATTTGTATCGCATCAGGAACTGCTTGTAAGCCATCGTACACATTGAGTTGATTTAAAGGTAAAGTTTCGTTTTTGTAAACAACCACAATAGCCCAACCACCAAAATTTCCTCCAAAGGGCAATAATCTGAAATGATGTCTGACAAATCCAAATTTGAAAAAGTATAGTTGCCATTTCCAGTAGATTGAATGAAAGTGGTAATATTGGCAAAGGCACTAAAAAAGGGAAAGCCAAAACTATTATACATACTAAAAGTTCTTTCGGCTACAATTTCCTGATTGTTGAGTTGGACTTCAAAATCTCCTGTGCCTGAACCTGCCCAATACAAATAGGCATTTTCAATGATATCGTCAGGATTTAAGTACAAAGATGCAGAAGAATTAGACAAAATAATGCACGGTGGGTCGGGATAACCGTCGATATTATTGTTTTCTATCGTATTTAGAGTGTTTCCTATAAATAAAAAATCATACCTGCCATTATATTGTTTGTATAACGAAATATCTTGTCCATAAAAAGGATAAGAAAGCATACAACTTATAATAAGAAGACAATTTTGTAGTTTTATTTTCACAAAGGATGTTTTACAAGTTTAAAAGTACAGATTTTTTAATTAAAGTCACAGAAATTTCAAGGGCAATAAAGGCTGTAGTTATAAAATAATTACTTAATTTTCGAAAGTTTAAAAAATAGAAGTGAAGAAGTACACCATAAAACGATACGAATCTAAAGATTACAAGAATTGGAATGCTTTCATAAACAAGGCCAAGAATGCCACTTTTCTTTTTCATAGGGATTTTATGGAGTACCACAAGGATCGATTCGAGGATTATTCTTTGATAGTTTTAGACGGAAATAAATGGGTTGCCATTTTGCCAGCCAATAGAGTAGGCAATACGGTACATTCCCATCAAGGATTAAGTTGTGGGACTATAATTGTTTTAGATTCTATTAGAATAAAAGAATATCTCGAGATTTTTGGACTTTGATGAAAGAGCTAAATGAAAGTAAAATAGAGCTAATTAATTTTAAATTAGTACCAAAAATTTACAATAAGACTATTGCTGACGAAATAGATTACGCCTCTTTTTTAATGAAATCTCAAACATATCGTTCAGATGTCTATTTAGTTATTGACATGAAACATCAATATAAACCAAATAGAAATAGAGACCGTGCGTTAAAAGTTGCAAATAGTTTAGGAATTGAAATAAGAGAAGAAAATGATTATTTATCTTTTTGGAATGAAATTTTAATTCCAAATCTAAATAATCGATTCAATGTAAATCCTGTTCATACTGTTGACGAAATAACCAAATTAGCAGCATCTTTTCCAGAGGAAATAAAGTTATTTAATGCTTATTTAAGCGATGTTTTGAAAGCTGGCGTTGTATTATTTCTATTTAAAGATGTGGTACATTTTCAATATAGTTCAGGTTCTGACGATAGAATGGATACTGCTGCTTTAGACATTTTATTCGATTTTGTCATCAAGAAATATTCAAATAAACAATATATTAGTTTCGGGAGTTCTTCAGAAAATGAGGACTTTCCCTAAATGAGGGACTAGCATATTGGAAAGAGAGCTTTGGTCGCAAAACTCTTACACAAATTTTATTAGAATAGAAACCAAAAATTATATAGAACTAAATAATATTGTTAAATGATTTTTAGTACAAAACAATCAACTAGCATTTGAATTTTATAAAACTCATAGTAAAACGCCCTTGTTCAAAGTAACTTCTTTGAACAGCATCAGTGTTATGCTCAAAATAGGGATTGGATTAATAACTTCAAAAGTCTTAGCTATATTCGTAGGTCCTTCAGGAATGGCTTTGATTGGGAACTTGAGAAATTTTCTTACTTCATTAGAAAACATAACAACTTTAGGTTTTCAAAATGGAATTGTAAAATTTATCGTGGATCATAAAGACAACAATCAGGAATTAAAAAAGATTGTATCTACGGTATTTTTGACTCTTTTGTGTGTGGCACTTTTCCTAAGTGGAATTTTATTTTTCTTTGCATCCTACTGGAGTGTGCTCGTTTTTGGCAAATATGCTGATTATGAGAACATTTTTAGGATTTTAGCACTTGCTTTACCTTGGTATGCAGTTACTGTTTTCTTGCTCGCTGTAATCAATGGTTTTGGCAAGTACAAAAATGTGATATACATCAACATAATAGGGAATGCTATTGGATTATTGTTTTCGGTTTTTATGATTTGGAAATTCAGAACTTTTGGAGCCTTATTATCTATCATTATTCCCCCTTCATTATTGTTTTTCGTTGCGTTCTATTTTATTAACAAAGAGATTGCTTTTCTAAAAACCATTTCATTTTCACTTTTTGATTTTCAGATTGTGAAAAATTTATCATCCTATTCATTAATGGCATTGGTGTCATCGGTAATTGGACCTTTGGTTTTCCTCGCCATTCGAAATAATATTATACACACTTTAGGAATAGAACAAGCAGGCTATTGGGAATCCATGAACCGAATAGCGACCTATTATTTTATGTTTGTTTCTACCATTTTGTCGGTCTATTTTTTACCGAGATTGGCATTTGTAACCTCAAGAAAAGCAACTAAAAAAGTATTTTGGAGTTATTACAAAGGAATCGTCCCTTTTTTTATCATAGGCTTGATATTACTTTATTTTATGAAAGGTTTTATAGTTAGTTTATTGTTCACCAAAGCCTTCCTTCCTGTCACCGATCTGTTTTTTTGGCAATTTATAGGAGATATATTTAAGGTAATGTCACTTATTTTAGGATACCAGTTTTTTGCTAAAAAATTGACTTTAGCCTTTATAACTACAGAACTCATGTCATTGACTTTTATGTACCTCTTGAGTACTAATTTACTTCCAATTTTTGGTATTCAAGGAGTGGTCATGGCTCATGCTATTAATTATTGTATTTACTTCACCGTTTTGAGTTGCTATTTTAGAAAGAGCTTGTTTTAATTTTTTACAGTCATACAACATAGTAAATACCTCCATTTTTTAATTGATCTAATTGCGAAGTTCGAGCAATTAAAAAATAAGTTTTCAACATAAGTAATTGATAATCAATTTTTTAACTAAATTTATTAGAATTAATTAAGCACCAATAAGGATAGTAAAGGGGATGATAAAGCAGCATTTGTGGCTAGTGTCAAATTTTGGAAAGATAACGTAGATTATTTTGACATTTCAAGATCCAAAGGAGCCTATCCAGATGCTTTAGAATACAAAGAAGCCAATAACAAAGAGGTTGTTTGGGTACAAACCTGGGAAGACGTAAAAGGAATGCACAAAAAAACAGGCGTAAAAATAGACATGCCAATGCACAGATTATTTATAGTAGATAAAAACAACAAAATAAAAACAACAAAATAAAAACAATTATCGGATATACTACTAGTCAAGTTAGAGATGAAATAGCAGAAAGTTTTGTTGATAGAGAGAATGGAACGATCTACAACCATCACGAAAATATCAATACAGTGAGAAAAATGATTCATTCTTTTGAGAATAAAGATTTAAATACTGCTTATAGTTTTTATGATGAAAAAGCTACTTTTTCAGATATCAATTCACCAGACAGTGATAAAGAAATTTCTTTAACGGAACAAAAAGCTAACGATCAAAAGTTTTTGGAAAAATTTGAAGTTACAAGTATTGATCAAGTAGGCTATCCAGATTATCTGCATTATCAATTGGGAGACACTCGTTCTGTACTTTCTTGGTGGAAATATAGACTGATAAGAAAATCAGACAAAAAAAGTATTGTATTACCCGTATTTTACATTGATAATTTTGATGAAAAAGGTAAAATCACTTCTGAAATAATCTACTACAGCGAAAAAATATTGGAAGCGAAATAAAGTACCATCAAGTAGTTACAAAAAAGCCGAAACGTTTTGTTTCGGCTTTCTTTGGTTTAGCAAATGGGAAGGTTTCCTTTATTGAATGAAACGGAATTTATTTTTAAAATAAAACCCAACTAGTGGCAATGGAAGTCTCACACCATAATAAGCACTAATTAGTCCAGCCATCCAAAGGACAACCAATCCCATGTTGTTCAATAACAGTAATGTGATAAAATCTGGGTCAATGAATAAGGGCAAAGTAAATACTATATTGGTAATGATTCCTAAAGTAGCCAATCCAAAAGATTGTTCTAAATGAAACTTAGCCAAGGAAGATCTGGAATTTTTCTTGTAAGCTAAAAAAGCAATAATCCAACCAATTGGTAGCAAATAGCTAACCATGCAAACTGTTTTCTTAGTCATTTTTTTTATCAATAAAAGGAGTTAATAGTCCATTTAAATTGTTCCTAATTTATACAATTAGAATTTCAAGTTAGAGTTTGTAAGTAATCCCAATTTTTGCACCATTTGTGGCATTCCCTCCACCTAATTCTAAGTTGATACCAAAGCGTTTAGTAAAGAAATAACGACCACCAATTTGTGCTCCAAGACCAATATCAGTAGCGTTAGAATCTTTATACTTTTTATCAGAATAATTCCAATTGTAATAGGTCACTCCCAAACCAGCATACAAATCCCAATCGCTAGGAATATCTAAAACTCGATTGAAATGGTAGTTTCCATTTACTCCTAAGCCAAAAATGGTAGAAGAATAGTTAGCGCCATAATCATGCGACTGATAAGAGCCTTCTATACCAATGGTAATGTCACGATGTGCTCCATAATCAAATCCAAGATATACAGGTGTTCCCCATCCAGAAGTTCCTAATCCGGCATTAAGTTGCCATCTTCCTTTTTCTAAAGGACTTTGTGCAAAAGCACCCCATGCAGTCAAGCTAACTAGAGCTATAAAAATGTTTTTTTTCATGTTTTTTATTAATAATTACTTTTTAAAATAGGCTTCTCAGAAATTGGAGAATTATCTGCTTTTCCATCAAATCCTTGGGTAAAAAATAAGTTGGGTACTATTTTTCGACCCTTTAGGATTTTAGGAATGCAACAAATCAAACTAACCAATAACCAATAGCTTTTTTAGAACGTGTTCTAGATTACAGGAACAAAACTAGGTTAATGGCAATAATTTCTTTGTAGAATAGCCTTTCGTGTTGTGTAGAATGATTTCTACAAACCATAAATAATTATTATTTGGTCGTTAGCTGTAATTCAATTCATTAGACAATGAATCATGAGGATATTGTTTGGTAATAGGTAAAATGAATACCTGTTTTTTTATCTGTATTGATGTTCTGAAAAGTAAAGATTGAAGCAAAACGGGAGATAATATCAGAAAAAACGGTGAATTATTGGTACAATTGAAACAAGTCAATTAACTCCGCTAGATTGACAATTTCTAGTTTTTCGAAAATACGATTTTTAAAAGTACTAACCGTTGATTTCTTAATTTGCAAAAGCTCTGCAATTTCCATATTGCCAAATCCTTTGATTAACAATCGAGCTACTTCAACTTCTCGATTCGATAATTGTTCTAAAGGATTCAGTGGTTTCTTTGAAATATAAGATTCTAGTATTCTATCCTTGATGTTCTGGGTGATGTATTTTCCACTAACCATCATGCTTTGAAGCGCTTGTTTTATTTCGTCCTCGTTACTTCCTTTATTCAAATAACCGGAAGCACCAGCGTTAAGGTAGCGCAAAGCGTACAAATCTTCTTCGTAGGCCGAAAAAATCAAAATTTTAAGTCCGGGTTGTAACGTTTTTGTTTCCGAAAGAATGTTTAAACTGTTTCCGTCTGGAAAGTTGATATCAAGGACAAGCAAGTCAATTTTGGTATCTTTCAACACTTTCAATGTTTCCTTGAAAGTTCCCGACTGATAGATTTTTGCATTAAAAAACAATTCTTTAATGAGCAAACTAATTCCTTGTCGAACAATACTGTGATCATCGGCAATTAAAAAAGTAGGGGTTGAGGTTGACTTCATTTTTTTGAGGATTGAAAAGTTGAGTTTACACCTTACTTAAAATTAAATTAAATACAACAACAGTGCCTTTCTGCTCTTGACTAGAAATGTGTATTGAGCCATCAAATAGATGTACAATTTCCTGACACAGATTTAAGCCTAATCCAACACCTATATCCATTGTTTTTCCAAAGGTAGTTCCTTGATAGTGCGACTCAAATACATGTGGTAAATCTTTTTCGGGAATGCCTATTCCGTTGTCTTCTATGGTTGCTTTCAAATTAATTTCATAGTCGGAATAATCCTCTTGTTCCAACTGTATTTTGATAGTTCCATTTTCGGTAAACTTATTGGCATTACCTAAAATATTATAAAAAAGCTGATGAATTTTAGCCACATCTGAATATACCTCAACGTCATTTAGATTCGAAGACAATTCCAGTCGATTGCCATGACTATCCACTAGAGAAGTTATGGAGCCAATGATTTGATGAATCTCTGTTTTTAGGTGAAAGTTCTTAGGTCGTAATTCTAGACGGTATTTTTCATCTTTTGAATATTCTAGGATTTGATTGGATAATACCAATAGTGAATTCGTGGTAAATTGAATGGATTTAAAAGTATCTTTTAATTTCAAATCCTGAATAGAAGCACTAATTTTTTGGCTGTAAATGGACAAAATTGTAAGCGGTGAGCGAATTTCATGACTCATCATTCCAATGATACGATTTTTAAAATTCAGACTTTCCGTAATTTTTTCTTGAGCCTGAACTATTTTTTGTTCGTACTCAAATGCCATACGAGTAAAACCAAAAAGCAGTAACGATACCAAAAACATCAGAAGAATTAAGGCGACAAGAGTATAGCTTCTGATAGCTTTGTTAGTGGCGTATCGTTTCTGTAAATCATCATGACTTTTTATTTTCAGGGTATTGGCAGCATTGGTATAATCAGCCAAGTCTTTTTTAGAAATCGACAATAGTTCATTGTTGAACCCAACAAGTTGAGTATCTTTTTGACTCAACTGTCGGAAAGCCGATTTTAACTTAGTAAACTCAGCCTTATAGTAGTCATTACATATCGAAATCATGTGATTAATCTGCTCTTCGATAGTACCTTTAGTTACTTTGTTTTTATAATTCATGGTAACAATCGTATTCAATTGCTCTTTTTGAACTTCGATTTTACCAGTAAAAGCGGCTAGTATTCGGGTTAATAACCCTTTTTTAGTTGTCTTATTAACCTTTATATAGGTCTTGGTTTTAATACCATCCAAAATGTCTTTAGAATTAAAATTTCGAAATTGAACAGCATCTTTAGTATCCAAATAAAGTTGTCGGTTGATGATAGAGTCAATAGTAGTTTTTATTTTCTCAATATTGGAGTTGGTCTTTTTTCTCCTAGCCAGTATATTTTTAAATTCTGTATTGTTTGAGGTAGTTAGTTTCAAACTGTCCAAAAGTTTACTGGTGTGCTGAATAGTTTTTAAATAACTATCAAGTGAGGCAGCGTCTTTATAATCCATATAATGATTGAAATACAGCTGCGACTCGACTAGAGAACTATTGGCTTTATCAGAATAGCGGTTGATGGTATTGGCTATACCCATGTTGGTAAACGCTTGTGAAATTTTGTCTTCATTCACGCTTTCATTATACCAAGTCAGTACTGCAATAATTTGCAAAAGGACAATGCTTACCAATAAACCATAATGCACGACCTTTCGGTCTTTGAATTGTAAGTTGTTAAAACGAATTGGATTCAATATATTTCTATTTAAGACTTGTTTGGTATAGGTAAACAAATGTTAAAGATTGGGGAGGGCAAAATTAAATCTTAAATTCAATTTCCATACAAAAATAAGCTAGTTGTGTCTATTTTAATGTAATATATTTCCATATTCTATGTAGAATATGTTCTACAATATAAATTTTGTCTGACGTTTGCAGCTGAATAATGGTATAATCTATTGTAGATTGTTTAATTTAGTTCTGTAGAACAAAGGAAATCAATAGCTTAGAACTACCAAATGTATAAGGTCAATTGAGACACAGCTTACAAATAATGATACAATCTAGTAAAAAGGATATAAGCTACAGCTTATTTTACCAGTCAGTTAAATGCAGAAATCTATAAAAATCGTACCTTTTAGCTGCTAATTGTATCCATTTTTTGCAGATTTGCAATCAGTAGCTACTTTCTATTCCATTTTTATTGTATTTTTAACAACGCTACAAAATAGTAGAATATTTTTTAATAAAAATACCATTTTATGACCTTACACGAGCAATTTAATAAAGACGGCTATCTTATTCTTGAAGATTTTTACACTCCAGAGCAATGCGATGCGGTCATGAAGAGGGGAGAAGAACTGGCCAATAGTTTTAATTTTGATGGGCATCCTTCTGTTTTTCAAACCAACGAGCAAACGCGAACTTCTGACGATTATTTCCTAAATTCAGGAGATAACATCTCTTATTTTTTTGAAAAAGATGCCTTTGATGAAAACGGAAAACTCAAGCAAGATTTGTTTCATTCACTTAATAAAATTGGACACGCTCTGCACGATCTAGATCCTATTTTCGAAAAGTTCTCTCGCTCTCCACAGCTCAAAAAACTAGCAGCTGAATTAAAGCTAGACAACTATTTGATTATCCAAAGTATGCTCATTTTGAAACATGCCAAAATTGGTGGAGTGGTAGACGTGCATCAAGACTCTACTTTTTTATATACCGAACCTGATTCCTGTGTAGGATTTTGGTTTGCTCTTGAAGATGCTACTATCAATAACGGATGCTTGTGGGCAAAACCTGGAGGACACAACACCACATTACGTACTTGGTTCAAGAGAAAACCTTCTGGCGGAACCGAAATGCATGTTTTTGATGCCGAGCCACTTTCAATGGAGGGGATGATACCACTTGAGGTTAAAAAAGGAACCTGTATTGTCCTGCACGGGCTCTTGCCACACTATAGTTTACCCAATACTAGTGGAAAGTCCCGTCAGGCCTATTCGATTCACACCACAGACAGTAAGTACTATCCTGATGAAAATTGGTTGCAACGAGATAGGTCTAAACTAAAAGGGTTTTAGTTTTCAGATGCAAATCAAATATTCATTTTCGTATTGGGGTAGCGAACAGCTAACACCTACTCAGTTCATCAATGCCATTACTGCCGAAGGCTTTGAGGGTGCTGAATTGTTTCTCACAGGAGACCGCATTACCGATGAATTTCTTCTGGCCATAGAAGGCGCTAGAAAGCTAAATCCTGATTTTTATTTTATTACGCTACAATTGCCTTTCCCAAAAGAAAATACGGTAGCAGCCCATATTCAGGTTATGGAAGAAAATTTCAAAAGATTGGCAGAATTAAATCCATTGTTCATTAACTCTCATACCGGAAAAGACTACTTTTCTTTTGATGAAAACTCTAGGATTATCGATGCTGCTATGAATTTTTCAGCCAAAAACGGCATCAGAATACTTCACGAAACCCACAGAGGGCGTTTTTCCTTTCATGCCGCTTCGCTAATCCCATATCTGGATAGATTTCCACAGATGGAACTGGTGGGCGATTTTTCTCATTTTTGTACCGTATCCGAAAGTATGTTGGAAGACCAACAGCAAATAATAAATCGAATCCTACCTCATGTATCACACATCCATGCTAGAGTAGGTCATGAACAAGGACCACAAGTCAGCAATCCTCAGGCACCAGAATGGCAAGGACATCTCGACCAATTCATACATTGGTGGCAACAAATCATTACGATTAAAAAACAATCTGGTCAATCCCTTTTCACCATTACGCCCGAATTTGGTCCAACGCCCTACATGCCTACTGTACCTTTTACACAAGAGCCGTTAAGCAGTCAGTGGGACAATAATGTTTTTATGAAAAACCATCTAAAAAGTCTTTTGAGGTAATTTAGGTTAGTTATCAATCCAATGCCTAGAAGTCATGACTAGGCGGAATCGCTCCCGGTGGATTGAACAAACCCCAATCGTCCCAAATGTGGTTGTTGGTGTCAAAACTTTCAACCCATTCAATAAAGAGAAGTCTAAACTCATTGATTTCTTTTCGGATAAGCTGAATGTATTCAATATTCTTGTATGCATCATGAAATCTCAAATCTCCCACCTGAACATACAAGTGCATCACATGTTCTCTAATTATGGCAGCATTTTGCATTCTAATGCTGTACAAGTCACCACCTTCGGCACCAGCAATTTTAGCAGGAATAATCATGGCATCCTCAAGCATAAGATGTTTGGTGTTTTGAATGTACTCATCCTCTTCAGGTAGTGAAGCGACGATGCTTTCTACTAATTGGTAGAGTAGTTCGGCTTTTTGATATATGGATAATTGACGGGTGGGGTCTAAGCGTGACATACTAATAGATTTAGTTTTCTTTCACCACAATTTGGTCAGGGTTAGAGGCAATAATTTGAGGTTTATTTTTATAAAATACGATTGTTCCACTCACACAAACGGTTTTGTTTTTCAAAAAGGCTACTGGGTCGTAATCAAAGTGTTCCAAATCCTTTTTAAAAATCACCACTGTAAAACTATGATTAGGGTAGGGAGCTCCAAAGTTCAAATAGCTAACTCCACTCTCACTTTTTGACTGATAGGTTCCAATAACTTTTTCACACAATGTAACCCGCTGATTTTCAAAAGTAGTAATGTTGTCTAAAGTAACAGTTTGTGCGTTTAGGCAAAAGCTACCAAACACAATAAAGCATAACCCACTAATAGTTTGGAATAGGCGCATGAAGGTGGTATTTATTTTTAAAGAAGTAAAGATAGTGATTTTATTTTTTATGATTTTTAAAGAAGTGAACAGCCTTCTTACACTATTATGGACGTTTCATCTGTTACGATTATGGACTAAAGATACAACCGAAGGGAGTGAAGATAAGACATAAAGAAATGAAGTATCCAATAGAGTTAATCTTGTTCGTCACCAAGTCTCTGCGGAGATAGTATTATATAAATACCGCATTTTTGCGGTGAAAAGATGAATTAATCACCGCATAATACCGTATTTTCAATAAATAAGGATTATATTTACCGCAAAAATGTGGCAATAATGTACATTCATCAAAGAAAAGATTGGACAAAATTCACTTGGGATGCAGAAGTAGTTACACCTTTGCTTGGTGCAGTTAGGTACAAACAAGGGAAAATACTTGGCGCGATGCTAGGGCTTGGATTTCAATTGCAAGAGGAAACGGTACTAAAAACATTGACTTTGGATGTGATTAAATCGAGTGAAATTGAAGGAGAGTTACTCAACCCTGATCAAGTACGTTCTTCTATTGCAAGGCGTTTGGGTATAGAAATAGCTGGAGCTGTTCCTACAGATCGGAATGTTGAAGGTGTAGTAGAAATGCTATTGGATGCCACCCAACGCTTTGATGAAACCTTAACCGAAGCCCGATTGTTTGGATGGCATGGGGCACTTTTTCCAACCGGGAGAAGTGGTATGTATAAAATAAAAACAGCCGCTTGGCGCGACGATGCGATGCAAGTAACTTCCGGACCTGTAAATCGTCAGCAAAAAGTGTACTGATTTAGGTCCAAACTAAGAGAGTGTTTTCAAAAACCTTAAATTTGAATTATCATGAAAACACCAAAGAAACAAACTGCAGAAAACTACATCAAAGAAATTCGTAGAAACACCCGAAGAATCTTTTCATCGGAACAGAAAATCCAAATCGTTATGGAAGCTTTACGAGCTGAGATGTCTGTTGCCGAATTATGCAGAAAGTATTCCATCAATGAATCCCAATTTTACAAATGGAATAAAGAGTTTTTAGAAGCCGGTAAGAAACGATTATCAGGCGATACAGTAAGAGAAGCTACCAGTGATGAAGTAGCGGAACTCAGAAAAGAAAACCAACGTTTAAAAGAGATGGTTGCAGATTTGGTATTGCGCTATGACATCGTAAAAAAGCTTGTCCATGCTGGACTCACTTTAAAAGTCAGGAGATATATGCGTCTTACAGTGTCCGAAAAACAAGAAATCATTCATATGGTTACACGTTCTGAAATTGGGGTTAATCGAACCTTACGGGAGATTGGAATCAACAAAAGCACTTTTTACAATTGGTATCATGCTTTTAGTCAACATGGAGTTGATGGATTACTTCCAAACAAGCGAGCATCTAATCGGCAATGGAATAGTATTCCTGAATCACAAAAGAATCTGGTGGTTGAATTTGCTTTAGAGTATCCTGATTTATCCTCAAGGGAGTTAGCCTATAAAATCACAGATGAACAACAGATTTTTATCTCCGAATCAAGTGTGTACCGAATATTAAAAGCAAGAGGTTTAATCACAGCACCAGCACATTTTCTCAGCGCAGCAGATGAATTTACCAACAAAACAGGCTTTGTTCATCAAATGTGGCAAACCGATTTTACGTACTTTAAAATCCTGGGATGGGGTTGGTATTACCTGAGTACCGTTTTGGATGATTACAGCCGGTATATCGTGCATTGGGAGCTTTGTTCCAATATGAAAGCCGACGATGTAAAAAGAACCGTTGACAGAGCTATTGTAAAAGCTAAGTTGGTTACCAAACAAAAGCCAAGGCTCTTATCCGATAATGGTTCATGTTACATCGCTACCGAACTAAAATCGTATTTAAAGGACAACTATCAAATGGATCAAGTTCACGGAGTACCAATCATCCGCAAACACAAGGTAAAATTGAACGTTATCACCGAACTATGAAAAACGTGGTAAAACTCGATAATTACTATGCTCCGGAAGAATTACAAGCGGCTTTGGAGAAGTTTGTTTACCGATACAATAATGAACGATACCATGAATCATTAAACAACTTAACCCCTGCTGACGTATATTACGGAAGAGGTGACAAAATATTAAAAGAAAGAGAACGATTAAAGAAAATTACAATTATTAACCGTAGAAATGAGTACCAAAAAATCAAATTAACAGCAACAAATAAAAATCATTTATCTTTGAATTATTAACTAAATACTCTCTTAGGAAAAGTCCACTTTAGTTTGAAGACATACAAGTAAATGGTATTATTAAAACAGAATTTAATCTTTACTCAAGTTCATTAGGTTTTGAACAAACAGGATATCAAATAAGTAAAAGTATCATGTCTTATAATGAATTAAGACCCCATGCTAGTTGTGACTATTTAACGCCCAATCAAACCCATTTGCAATCAGAAATACTAAACAAAAGATGGAAGAACTATCATAAAAGTTTTAATCATGAAAAAACAGTTGTATAGTAACTTTAGGATTAAGAATTATATTTGTATAACTATAATAGGATTTATTTATTAATCTGTATAGTTATTTTAGGACGGGTCATATAGCTATTTCAGGACGGGTCATACCCATACCAAAGGCATAGCAAAGGCATAGATAGTGTATGTGGAGTGTATGTAAACGTTTTTTGCAATATTCCCACAAATCACTCCACAACAATATCATGTTTAGTCAAAAGTCCTTTTAGTCCTGATGGAGAAAAAATAGCTTTCTTTAGTTTGGTTTGCTCTGGGTCAATGGTGTAATTGCTACTGGTTTTAAAATTGGCTTTGTTGGCAATGGCTTTGGCAAATTCAGCGCGGTACAAATCACATTGGTCAAAAACAACTTCGGTCAAATCGGCATTCATGAAATCGACCGCAATAAGGCTGCAATGGATAAAAGAAGTTCCCTTGAGTTTCAAGGTATAAAATTTAGAAAAATCCAAAACGCAATGGTGAAAAGCAATGTCAAAAAGGAGTTTGTTGCACATGGAAAAATTGATGTCCTTCATGCTACAATGATTAAAACGTGCCGTTCTCAAGGCTACATAATTGATTTTGGCACCATCAAAATGGCAGCGATTAAAAACACAATCGATAAAACTGACGGCCAGAAAATCGCATCGGGAGAAATCACAACGGTCGAACAGGCATTTTTCGTATTCCGTATGTTTGATAGCGTCCTGCTCGAAATGGCAATTTTGAAATTCTTGCTCCAGAATATAGTGGGTGCTCATGAACTGCTTTTGTGTTGGTAAAAATAGTTTTTTTGATTCGACTTTAACTAAAAATTAGTAATCGTTTTTGCAATTGCTTTTTCATAAATTGTACTTTTATCCATTATGAAACCACAGAGCAAAAAAGGATTTATCTTCAAGAAGTATGAAGCACCCTACGTTTCGCCCTTTGATAAATTGTTTGATATTTTCAAAGAGTTAATCACGCATACCTCGGGCGATTTTGACGAAGCCATTGACTGGTTGCGTCAGGTGGGTGTCGAATACAAACTCACCGACGAGAACTACACCATCGATGATTTTATTGAAGACTTGAAGAAAAAAGGATACATCCGTGAAGAACTCAAAGATGATGGTACTTCTGGCACTGGAATTACTGCCAAAACGGAACGAGCGATTCGTCAAGCAGCCCTAGACCAGATTTTTGGCAACCCCAAGCGGTCAGGCAATGGTAACCACAAAACCAAATATTCGGGCAATGGCGATGAGCAAACGGGGGAGTTCCGGAATTACAATTTTGGCGACAGCCTAGAGCGTATTTCACTTACTGAGAGTTTGCGCAATGCACAGGTAAACAACGGTATTGATGAATTTCAATTGACCGAAAATGATTTGGTGGTAGAAGATGCGACCTTCAAAGCACAAATGAGCACCGTTTTGATGATAGACATCAGCCACAGCATGATTTTGTATGGCGAAGACCGAATTACCCCAGCCAAAAAAGTAGCCATGGCACTAGCCGAACTCATTACGACTCGTTATCCTAAAGACACTATCGACATTTTGGTTTTTGGTAATGATGCCTGGCCCATAGCGATAAAAGATTTACCGTATTTAAAAGTTGGTCCGTATCACACCAATACGGTGGCAGGCTTGCAACTAGCGATGGATATTTTGAGAAGAAAGCGCAACACCAACAAGCAAATTTTTATGATTACTGATGGCAAACCAAGCTGTGTGCGGGAGAAAGATGGCACCTATTATATGAACAGTAATGGTTTGGACGAATACATCGTAGAGCAATGCTACAATCAGGCGGCACAGGCGAGGAAGTTGCACATCCCCATCACCACCTTTATGATTGCGCAAGACCCGTATTTGCAACGATTTGTCAATCATTTCACGGAAGCCAATCAAGGGAAGGCTTTCTACACAGGACTTAAAGGTTTAGGTGAAATGATTTTTGAGGATTATGAAACCAATAGGAAAAAGAAAATTAAGTAAAGTTAGAAGTTAGATAATAGACGGATAGATAATAGAGAAAAAATTAGGTTATTAGTAGCTACAATAAATTTAAAAAAACGTTGCGTCTCTGCGCCTTTGCGAGAGTAGATACAAAAATTGAAAAGCATTATGAAAATAGAAAACATACAAACACTAGGTGAATTAAAACAATCGGGCTACCGTTCCAGAAGCATCAAGGATGAATTGCGGGATAACTTACGAGAGAAAATAAAATCAGGCAAACCCGTTTTTGAAGGCGTACATGGTTTTGAACATCCCATTTCACGTTTTGCCAAAGATATTATTGAGACTAAAGGCGACGCAACCCCGATTCGATGGATTCACAGAAGCGAACGCTTTTCAGAGAAATTAGCCACTCCAGATGTGACTGTTGCCGATTTGATTGGCGATGTAGACCCAATAAAGGCAGCCAATTTGAAATTGTCCTATGCCGACGATAGAGTGATACATTTTGGGATGATTCCCCGTGCCCACCGCTGTATTTTTGTAATCAATGAGTTGCCCGATTTGCAGGCGCGAATTCAAGTGGCCTTGTTTAATATTCTGCAAGAAGGCGATATCCAAATTAGAGGGTTCAAGCTGCGAATGCCGTTAGACATTCAGTTTGTATTTACCGCCAATCCCGAAGATTATACCAACCGTGGTAGTATCGTAACGCCATTGAAAGACAGAATAGGCTCTCAAATTCTAACCCATTATCCTGATACGGTGGCTATTGCTCGTACGATTACCGAGCAAGAAGTTCACTTGAATGACAATCAGAAAAAAACAGTTTATGTTCCTTCCTTAGCCAAAGATTTGTTAGAACAAATTGCTTTTGAAGCCAGAGAAAGCGAATACATAGACCATAAAAGTGGAGTGTCGGCACGTATGAGTATTACTGCCTATGAGAATTTAATTTCCACTGCCGAACGCAGAGCATTGAGAGCAGGAGAAGAACAAACCACAGTGCGTTTGTCTGATTTTATGGGGATTATTCCCGCCTTGACAGGAAAAGTAGAACTAGTCTACGAAGGCGAACAAGAAGGTGCTGCCGAGGTAGCCCAACATTTGATAAATGATGCCATTCATACATTTTTCCCAGCCTATTTCCCTAAGATAGAAAAATTAGAGCGCGATGCCGATGCCAGTCCGTATGCCAAGATACTAGAGTGGTTTTTTGCCGAAACTGGTTTTGAGTTGCTAGACGATGCCACAGATGAGGTGTACCAAAAGCAATTGGCAGCAGTAAAACCTCTAGAAGACTTGATACAAAAATACCAACCCGATATTCCTCTAGCAGATAGAAACTTCCTCAAGGAGTTTGTACTTTGGGGCTTAGTAGCCTACAACAAACTGAGCAAGGATAGAGTAGAAGTAGGCTTTCAGTTCAAGGACTTGTACGGAAGTTATATTAGTAAGTTGTAAGTTTGAATAATTACTGAATAAAAAAAACGCTCAAGTTGACTTGAGCGTTTTTTGTGACCTTGACTGGATTCAAACCAGTAACCTCTTGAGCCGTAATCAAGTGCGCTATTCAGTTGCGCCACAAGGCCTTTTTTGTGGGTGCAAATATAGGTATAAATACCATATTTGCAAATGAAATTTTAAATAAAATGTATTTTGGTTTTATTGGTCTAATGCTCGTATCGTTACATAGTAGCGGTAGCCAATGAGTGCCAGCTGCCATTTTTTAGCTTTGGACAAGTCAAGACGTTGCTTGGTGAAGCTAGGCAGTATCAATTTGTTTATTTTGGCTAGAAGTTTGTACATCATAGTGTAAAAGTATAAAAAAAACCGTCTCAAAACGGTTCTCTTTATTTTAAGCTTTTTTAGTTTTTAAACTCAGTTTGGCTTTTTCTAATTCTTCTTTAGCCTTTTTAAGTTCATCTTTAGCCTTTTCTAACTCTTCCTTAGAATCGTCCAATGATTTTTTGGAGTCATCAGATTCGATTTTTCCATTTTGTTTTTGGAGTAAACCATCAAGTTGCTCCTGCATCTTTTTCATTTGTTCTGCTAAACTGCCCGAGTTATTAAAATTAGGAAAAGCATCACCATTGGATGGAGCTACTTGATTGTTCTTTTTAATATCTTCGATTTCTTCCTTGGTATAATCTTCACCGCCCTGAACAACCTCGCCATCTTCAAGTACTAGGGGTTTTTTGCCATCTTTTTGAATAAAAACTCTCGCTTTAGCTGAAGGATTGGTATCGCTGAAACTATAGCTGTATGACTTGGAGTTGCCATCGGTGCCATTTTGTCCAAAATTGAAAAGATCAAACGGATTCTGACTGTTTTGAAAGCCACTAAAACCATTGGCACCAGAAAAGAAGTTACCGTTTGCAGGTTCACCAAAGCCCACTTCATCGCCCATCTTAAAGAATTTGATGGTGTTTATCGGTTTTTGGTTGTCCATTTCGAGACTGCCTTTGTTTCCTTCGGCATCAGCATAAATAACTTTGATAGCGGTTATTTCACCTTTACTGTTTCGTTTTACATCAGCATAGCTAATAGTTACATCATGCTCGGCTAGTGCTTTGATATCGTCTTTCATTTCTTGTTCTGGCGTATTTTTGTTCCAGATCATGACGATGTCGCCTTTGTCCTTATTTTGCTTGAGAACAAATGGCTTTTTGTTTTGTGAAAAGGCAGTGATAGTAGCAATACAGAAGAGTGCTAATACTAAATTTAATTTTGTTTTCATAAGAATCTAATTTCGATTTGTTTGTGAAACAAAATTAGAAAAGATGCTATTTCGGGAAAAAGGATTTAAAATTTATTTAACTAAACTAAGAATTTAACCCATTCAGAATGAGTTGAATTTTGATTCAAATTAGAAAGAAAGTAGAAAAAATGTAAAGTAAATTCTATTCAGATTTGTTATTGCTCAAGGCAAAATTCCTTGATTTTTTAGGATACTCTTTATATGATTTATCACTCGGATTTACAATTACAGACTTGATAGTAATAGAGTCGCCAAGATTGAATCCTTTCAAAACCATTTGATAATCCAAAAGATATTCACCACAGAAATAGTTTCCGTTTTCATCTTTTTCAATAATTCCAGTGTAGATGCCTTTTGCCATTTTCGTTTTGTTTAGTGGTAAAATTAGTGTTTTTTGAGTTTCAATTATTTTCTATTCGCAACAAATACAGTAACCTAATACAACTGATAACGGCTAGTATCCCAAGAGTTCCCATTAAGAACCAATTGGTTTGATATCCAAATTGACTAATGGTCTCCATTCCTGTTTTGGAACTGGTAATATGCGCCAAACTAAAACTCATGGTAAATAGTGCCATATAACGTCCTTCATGTCCTTTTGGAGCGCGACTCAAGGCAAAGGAATTCGAAAAAGGAAAGATAAACATTTCGCCAAACGTAACGAAAATAATACTAAAAATTAAAATCCCAGCCCAGCCCGTAATAAGAAGTAGATAAAAACTAATCGCCATGAATAAGGAACCCCAGAGGATAATTTTGAGTTTGCTAATTTGTTTTCTTTCAAAAAAGCTAACTACTGGCATTTCCAAAAAGAAAATAATCAAACCATTTAAAGACAACAAAAGTCCACTTTGAAATTCAGTCAAACCAAATTTTTCATGATGGTACAAAGGTAAAGTAGTGAAAATTTGAAAGAATAGCACCGCCGTCAAGAAACAAACAAACTGAAACAGCCAGAATATTTTATCTTTAAATACTGAGGTAACTTCGAGAGATTCCTCATGAGTTGAACTCTTTTGGTCTACTTTTTTCTTTTCTTTTACCAATAAAGCAAAAATCAAAATTGCAGTAATACAGGTCACACTATCAGTCCAAAACAATCCTTTGTAGCCAATCCCCATGATGATTAAACCACCCAAGGCCGGTCCAGCAGCAAAACCCAGATTTACTGCCAATCGTACTAAAGTTAAGGCTCTAGTTCTGTTTTCAGGTTTAGCATAAACGCCAAGAGAAACAAACATAGCGGGTCTAAACATATCAGCTATGCTCATGATGAGAAAAACACTGAAGCACAAACCCCAGAATGAAGTAATAAACTGAAGAATAAAAAATAGAATCCCACTGCTAAACAAACTGAAAACCATTACTTTATAGAATCCAATTTTGTCGGATAATTTGCCACCCAACCAAGAACCTAGCATAGAACCAAAACCAAAGCAAACCATAATCCAACCTACTTCTTCGTAGGAAAACAGCAAATCTTCTTTTAAATATTTGGTCAAAAAAGGCAGTACCATGGTGCCCGCTCGATTAATAAAAGTGATTATAGCAAGTATCCAAATCTCTCTTGAAAATCCTTTATAATTATTAATATAGCGTTGAAAAGCAGTTTTGAGCATGGCACTTGTATTGTTTTTAATCTACACACGCATCATTTTAGAAGAAATCAGCAATTTAGTAGAATTGGTCAATCAATATCCTCATGAGTTAAACGATTCGATTCCATTTTATTCCATAGGAATTCATCGAAAATTAAAGAAAATGTGTTGAAGATGAAAAGGGTTTTTGAAAGCAAATTGTCAAATGATAATTTTGTTGAACAGGTGAGTGCGTTTTATATAGCGTATAGCAATTCCTTTAGAGATACAAATACTGTTTTGAAAACAATTAAAATTGCCTGAGTAAAAAGCCAGTAATCATTCATGGGGCATTTCAAGAAGCAAGAATTGCAAAACAGCTTTTAGATGCATATGGAGCTTGTCTTTTGGTAAATATTTATTGCGAAATCCTGAATTAGAGTCTGTTTTTAAGTCCGTTCCAAACGATAAATTCCTTCTCGAAACCGATACTTGCGAAGAAACCATAGAAAGTGTTTATACCTTAGCTGCTAGATATAAAGAATTGACTTTAGAAGAAATGCAACAACAGGTAGGAAAATTTTAAAAAGTTGTTCTTTTGAATCAGCAATGGGTATTCAAACAATTTCCTTCTTATTAAACTTCGTCTAATGCTTTGCGTTTCGATGTGCCTAATTCTTTAAAGTAAGTAGGTGTTAAACCCGTTATTTTTTTAAACTGAGTAGAAAGGTGTGCCACGCTACTGTATTCTAATTGAAAGGCAATTTCAGACAGGGATAATTGGTCATACACCAGTAGTTCTTTGGCTTTTTCAATACGCTGTTCTATAAAGTAGTTTTCGATGGTTCGCCCTTCAATGGCAGAAAACAAGCTACTGAGGTAAGTATACTCAAGGTGAATTTCATCAGACAGATAAATTGAAAGTTTCGTCTTATTCTCGGTACTATCCATTTCGTTGCGGGCTCGTTTAATTACCAATTGTTTAATTTTTTCAATTAATCCGCTAGTATGATTGTCAATTAGTTCGAACCCTATAGCACTAAGCTTGGTTTTTAATCTTTCTTTTTGGTCTTCATTTAGTACATCTATCAAGTGAATTTCGCCAAAAACAACCTTATGAAAAGGGATTTTTTCAGATTGCAATATAGCTTCAACAGCCATTATACAGCGTTGGCAAACCATATTTTTAACTAATAAGACAGTTGTATTCATAATGTAAAGTTACAGAATTGTTAGCAGAGTAGGCAAAGTGCTATTTTGAGATTACAATAAATTTTGAAAAAGCATTAAAACTAAAGTCAATTAGCAAACTAAGCTGCAAGGCTATTTTAAAGTAATTAAGCCATTCTTATTCAGAACGGCTTAAATCTAATCAGACATCTACAAATTTAGATAGTGTTGTCGCACGTACAATTGTCACCACATTGACAATCTATACAAGTACAGTTAGGATTGTTACAAGGGCCATTTTTAATTTCTGATGCACATTGGCAAGAATTTTCTACTGTTTTCATGATGAGCTATTTTATATGTTATTACTGAGGCAAAGATATAGGCATCAATACGCTTGTCTTTTATAGAACTTTGTGAAGCTATTATATAATTTTGGGATGCGCCTAGTATTCTAAATACAACCTTATATTCAGTATAGAGTCTGTTATAATTTCTTAAAATTTTCCTTACTTTTGCCCATTATTTTACACTTTAAAACTCATACTTCAAAATGGCAAAATGGCAAGAAAGAGCGGAACTTTTATTTAAAACGGAAGGATTAGAAAAATTACGAAATTCAAATGTATTAGTGGTTGGATTGGGAGGTGTAGGTTCCTTTGCGGCTGAATTTATTGCTAGAGCAGGTGTAGGAAAAATGACAATTGTAGATGGAGATGTAGTTGACATAACCAACATTAACAGACAATTACCTGCTTTGCATTCTACTGTAGATTTACCAAAAATTGATGTTGTAGGAGATCGTTTGATGGATATTAATCCGCAATTGCAATTGACAAGAGTAAAAGAATTTCTTTCTCCAGAACGTGCTTTTGAGATTGTAACTCCAGAGTTTGATTATGTTTTGGATTGTATCGATAGTTTGACTCCAAAATTGAATCTAATCATTGCTGCCAAGCGCAAAAGAGTAAAAATCATCAGTAGTATGGGAGCAGGAGGTAAGATGGAAGCTTCGAAAGTGAAAGTAGCTGATATCAATAGTACTTCGAATTGTTATTTGGCAAAAGCCATGAAAAAGAAATTAAAAGCAGTAAAAATCGATAAATTAAAAGTGGTGTATTCCTCTGAAATTCAAGACAAAACGAGTTTGCGAATGACAGACGGCTCAAATTTTAAAAAATCATTTTACGGAACCAATAGTTATATGCCAGGACTTTTTGGTTTGTATGCCGCCGAAACAGTGATTCGGTATTTGCTAAAAAATGATATTCAGTAATCAGCACATCCTCGAATTTCTAACTTCTAATTTCTAACTTTAAATGATACAAACAGTAATTTTCGATATGGACGGTGTTATTGTAGACACAGAACCTGTGCACCACTATGCTTATTTTCAACATTTTGACGAATTAAATATTACGGTAACAGAAGAGATGTTTACTTCCTACATGGGGAATTCTACCCGAAATACATTTCAGAAATTGAAGGAAACCTTCGATTTGGAACATGATGTCGAAGATTTAATTCTGAGAAAACGTACTTTGTTTAATGATGCTTTTGACAAAAAAGAAGATTTGTTTTTGTTGGATGGTGTAGAGAATTTAATCAAAGAGTTACATCAAAATGGGATGCAATTGATAGTAGCTTCGTCCGCATCAAAAGTTACTATTGATAGAGTTTTTACTCGTTTTGGATTACATTCCTATTTTTCACATATCGTTAGTGGAGAGGATTTTCCCCACTCTACACCACATCCCGCTATTGTTGAACATGCTGTTTTTTTATCTCAAACTCCAAAGGAAGCTTGTGTTGTAATTGAAGACAGCACCAATGGGATTATAGCCTCTAAAGCCGCTGGAATATATTGTATTGGGTATGATAGCGAAAATTCAAAAATGCAGGATTTATCTTTGGCAGATAGTGTTATTCGCCGTTTTGATGATAGTATCAGAAAATCAGAAACTTAAAAAAGCCAGAATCCGGCGAAGGTTTAAATCCCCCTCTCCTCCCCTAACTTGCGGGGGGCCCCCTGGGGGGTCCCGTGGTGTTGTTCGGGGTAGAAAAAAACCGGTGGGGTTTTTTTGTGTCAAATAAACCATTTTTTAATTTATCCAACAGCTTCTTTATAAATCTGTAAACAACGTTCACGAGCAAATTTGTGGTCTACTATTGGCTCTGGATACTCGAACGATGATAATTCAGGAATCCACTTTTTGATGTATTTAAGGTCTTTGTCAAATTTCTTAATCTGTTCTGTTGGATTAAAAATTCTAAAATAGGGTGCTGCATCAACGCCACTACCCGCTGCCCATTGCCAATTGCCAACATTACTGGCTTGTTCATAATCTAATAATTTTGTGGCAAAATAGGCTTCGCCCCAACGCCAATCAATAAGTAGGTGTTTGCATAAAAAACTAGCTACAATCATTCGAACCCGATTATGCATGTGTCCAGTGGTATTCAATTCACGCATTCCAGCATCGACAAATGGGTAGCCCGTTTTACCTTCGCACCATTTTTGAAATCGTCTTCATTGTTGTTCCAGTGTATTGCGTCGTATTTTGATTTGAAACCGCCGTTAACAGTATGTGGAAAGTGCCATAAAATTTGCATGAAAAACTCCCGCCAAATAAGTTCTTTCAGGAAAGTCTCATTGTTACTTTCAAGTGCTTTGATTACCATTTTTCTGATGGAAACTACGCCAAATCGAAGGTAAATTCCTAGATAGGAGGTTTTATTTAAGGCTGGAAAATTTCTAGTAGCTTCATAATTATCAATTAAATGCGTTGAAATATCATAAGGCGTAACTTTAATTGATGAGGTTGTAAACCCGATATCAGACAAAGAAAGAAATGGATAAGAATGGGAAGCGATTTTATCTAAAAAATCTTCAGAATTGTAATTGACAAGTTGGATTTTTTTTAAATTTTCTTTCCATTTATTAGAGTAAGGCGTATACACTACATACGGAGTTCCGTCGTCTTTTAGCACATCGTTTTTTTCAAAAATTACTTGATCTTTACTGGTTTTAAATTCAATAGCGTGCTCTTTAAAAAGATGAAATAATTCTAAATCTCGTTTTCTGGCATACGGTTCATAATCGCGATTGGTGTAAACACAAGTTATATTATTTTCAGAAATTAATTTTCGGTAAACATCTAGTGGTTTTCCATGAAAAACAGCAAGTGATTTTCCGATTTTTTGCAATTCCAACTGTAATTTTTCCAATTGTTGGTGGATAAAAGTGACACGTGCATCGTCTTTTTGAAGCTGCGAAAGTATAGCATCATCAAAAATAAAAATGGGTAAAACCTCCTCTCCACTATTCAAGGCATGAAACAAGCCAACATTATCTTCTAATCGTAAATCGCGTCGAAACCAGAATACAGTCATAAACTTTAAATTGTTTCTTTTTTATCCATTTACTAATAAGGTCGACATTCCACCATCAACATGAAAGACTTGACCCGAAATCCAATTGCTTTTATCACTTAAAAGGAAACCTGCCATTTGCGCTATATCCTCCGAAGTTCCTACTTTTTTCATAGGATTTCTTGAAGCTGATTTTTCTTTTTTCTCATCCGAATTTAGGAATTTGCTAGCCAATGGCGTATCTGTCAATGACGGCGCTACTACATTAACTCTGATTTTTGGTGCATATTCTGCTGCCAATGCTTTTGCAAAGCCTTCGATAGCACCTTTTGCTGCTGATACACTAGTATGAAAAGGCATTCCCATAGAAGCTGCTACACTACTAAATAAAACAATACTCGATTGATTGGATGCGGATAATTGTGGAATAATAGATTGAATTACCTTTACCATACTAAAGAAGTTGATTTGCATGTCGCTTTCAAAAGTTTCTATTTTCAACCCTTTAAAAGGTCGTAAATTAATACTTCCTGGACAATATACTAAACCGTCTATAACGCTAGGTAAAAGAGATGTGTCTAATGAATCTGTTGAGGCGTTGAATGGGATATGGGTAACATTCAAATTTTCAAGACCTTCCGCTGTTCTTGAAGCGATGTAAATAGTATTTGCATTAACTAATTCTTTTGCTATTGCTAATCCAATGCCGTAGGAACCACCAATTAATAGTATGTTTTTCATGCTTTTTTACTTAATATTCTCCAAATAATTCGATTAATTTTTTCTTCTGTAATCAAAGATTTCATCCAATTTTGGTTTTACTAAAAACGGATGAACGAGTTGTCCTAAAATCCCCAAAGGCACTTTATAATCTATTATGTCTTCCATTTCAACTCCTCCGGGAATTTCTTTTAAAAAATGTTTGTGATGCCAAAGTGAATACGGACCAAAACGTTGTTCATCAACAAAATACTTTTTATCTTGAACATGCGTGATTTCGGTAACCCATTTTGTTCTAATTCCAAAAAGAGGCGTTACAATGTATTGGATTATTTGCCCAGGAAACATAGGTCTGTCTGCACCTGATTCTATTATAAATCCCATGTACTCTGGAGTTATTGTTTTTAAGTTTTTAGGATTAGACAGGAAATCCCATGCTTCATCAATGGTAATGAGTAAATTTTGCTTGCTATGCTTAGTGTATATTTTCATATTGAAATTTTTTTGTAAAAGTACAAAAAAATTTTGTTTAATTAAATTAAAAAAAAAGTAAACAAAATCAATATTCAAATTAAGTAATAATTAACAGTTAGAAAATAATGAATTTGTAATTTTGAATAAACTAAATTTAAAATTATGAGAAAAATAATCTATCTCTTAGCAATGATGATTGCAAACTATGCTATTGAAGCACAAGTAAAAACCCCACAACAAAGTCCAAATCAACATTAGATCAGGTAGTAGGACTGACAGAAGTATCCATTGAATACTCTAGACCAAGTGTCAAAGGAAGACGAATTTTTGGCGATTTGGTACCCTTTGGCAAAATGTGGAGAACGGGAGCCAATGCCAATTCTACAATAACATTTAGTGAAGATGTAGTTATTGATGGCAAAACATTAAAGAAAGGGAAGTATGCATTATTTACCATACCAAGAGTTGAAAATTGGGATGTAATTTTCTACAGTACTACTGATAATTGGGGAACACCAGACACTTGGGATGAATCAAAAGTGGCACTAAAAACAACCGTAACCCCTGAAATTTTAAATAGAAATGTAGAAAGTTTCACTATCGCAATTAATAATTTAGACAATAATTTTGCTCATTTAGAATTGTCTTGGGAAAAAACACTAGTGGCAGTGAAATTTGAAGTTCCTACTCAAAAAACGGCAATTGCTAGTATTGAAAAAGCTTTGGCAGGACCAACAGCTGGAGATTATTTTTCTTCTGCTCAATATTTTTATCAATCCAATGGTGATTTGACAAAAGCATTAGAGTATATCAACAAAGCTCTTGAGTTAAATAAAGATAAGCCGTTTTGGTATACCAGACAAAAATCATTAATCCAAGCTAAACTAGGAGATAAAAAAGGAGCTATTGAAACTGCAAAACAATCTTTGGAAGCGGCAACATTAGCAAAAAATGAGGATTATGCAAAAATGAACAGAGACAGTATCACTGAATGGAGTAAAAAATAAATAGTTTTTAGTAGAGTAAGAAATCCCAATTTAATCGTTGGGATTTTTTTTATTCGGTGATTTCAGATTTATTCTTAACCATCATTTGTATTGCAATAGAAAGCACAATGGTCAACATGGCTCCAATGAAATTAAGCCATAAAAAGCTTACCTTGCCTAAATAATAGATGTAAAAGATTAACAATTGGCTGATTACGGCTCCCCAAAAAATAGCTTTTGCTTTAACAAATTTGATGTAAAAACCAACCAGAAAAATTCCCAAAACGGTACCGTAAACTATAGAGCCTACTATGTTTACTAATTGAATTAAGTTTTCAAATAGAGTACCGATACATGCAAAGAGAATGGCTATTAATCCCCAAAGAATGGTAAAAAATTTAGTAGCACTCACAAAATGTTTTTCTGATTTTGTTTCTTTTAAATTGCGTTTATAAATATCAATTGCTGTTGTTGATGCCAAAGCACTTATTCCAGATGCAGTAGAAGACATCGCTGCAGAAAGAATCACTGCGAGAAGTAATCCAATAAGGCCTTTTGGGAGATAGTGCAGAATGAAATGGATGAAAACATAATCTTTATCATTCGTTTCCGATTTGCTGTCTGCTTTTAGAATAACTTCTCGGGCTTCATCTCTCAAATCGTTTTCTTTACTGGAAAGTGCAACCAACTCTTTTCTCAAAATTGGATTGTCATAATTTTGATTCAAATGGTCTATGTAAAGTAGATTGATTTCTTTTTTATCTTCGGATAATTTACTGAGTTTTTGTTCTAAAACATCGTATTCTTTCTTGTAAATAGAATGTTCAACAATAGTCTTATTGTTTGGATTGAAATTTAAAGGAACAGGATTGAATTGAAAAAATACAAAAACCATTACACCAATTAGCAGAATAAAAAACTGCATCGGTACTTTAAGAAATCCGTTCATAATAAGTCCCATTTGACTTTCTTTGATTGATTTTCCTGATAAATAACGTCCAACTTGTGATTGGTCAGTTCCAAAATAGGAAAGCGCTAAGAAGAATCCTCCTGTAATTCCACTCCAAAAAGTATAACGTGTTTCTGGATCAATCGAAAAATCAACAATATCCATTTTATGATTGGCACCAGCAATGTGCATCGCATTGCTGAAAGTCATATCGTTGGGCAGTAAGTGTAAAATCAGAAAAAAAGTAATAAACATACCTGTCATAATCACAAACATTTGTTGTTTTTGGGTTACATTCACCGCTTTTGTTCCGCCCGAGAAAGTGTAGATGATTACCAAAACTCCTATAGCAATATTTAACAGCGTAAGATTCCAACCGAGTAAGGCTGATAATATAATGGCTGGAGCATAAATTGTTAGGCCTGTTCCCAATCCGCGTTGTACTAAAAATAGAATAGCAGCTAGTGAACGTGTTTTTAAATCAAATCGTTGTTCTAAATATTCGTAAGCGGTGTACACTTTTAATTTGTGATACATAGGAATAAACGTCACACAAATCACCACCATAGCAATAGGTAAACCAAAATAGAATTGAACAAAACCCATTCCGTCATGATAGGCTTCACTGGTGTGGAGAGAAAAGTAATCGCACTTGCTTGGGTTGCCATAACCGACAATCCAACCACATGCCATGGTGTTTCGTTGTTTCCCAGAATATAATCTTCTACGTTCTTACTGCCTTTAGTTTTCCAAACTCCATAGAAAACGATGAAGAGTAAGGTAACAGAAAGTACTATCCAATCAAGTTGCTGCATACTATGAAAAAATTAGCATGATGACACAAAAAATCAGGATGTAAATGACATTGGCAACTAAAACCCATGTATAACTTTTTTTCCAAGAAGACGTTTTGTTTGTCATGTTTAGGTTTTATTGAATTGAAATCAAGTTAGCCATTAATCGAAAAGCACCTGAAACTCCTTCGGGTAATTCTCTGAAAAAACTTAAACTAGTGTAAATGTAGTTTCCTTTTCCGTATTTGGCTACCAATAGCTCCTTTTTTTGTAGATTCTCCTTTGTCATTTGAAGCTAAAATGGGAGTGAAAGCTTTGTCCCATTCATTTGGATAATACAAACCTTGTTCCTGTTTCCATCCTTCAAAATCTTTCGCTGTAATTCTATTAGGGTAATTTAAAATAGGATGATTGGGCTCTAAAAATGTTATTTCGGCATTTTCATTGGTTACCCTATCACGAGATAGTTTTAACGAAAATGGAGCAATCTCATTGGTAACCAAATCCCCAGTTGTGTTGTATTGAACAATCATTGCATGGCCTTCTTTTACAAAATCAAATAAAATAGATTGTTTGAAAGCTAAGGTTTTTATAGTATTGTAAGCTCGAATACCAGTAATTACAACTTGAAATGGCTTCAGCTTTTCTGGGCTAATAGTTTCAGGACTAATAATAGAAACATCATACCCCATTTCAAGTAAGCTTTTTGGTACTTCATCGCCCGCTCCCATAATGTAGGCTATTTTTTGATTTCCAGTTTTAAGGTCTAATTTGATACATTTTGCTTCAGAAGGTTTAAGTACTTGTTGTCTCGCTATGTGCTCGTATTGAATGTTGAATTGTTCTTTATCATAAATTTTACTATCAACAGTAATACTACATTTTACCGTTGCTTCTTCAGCATTTTTTGGAGCAGTTATTTGAAATAGACTGTTTTATCTTCTCCTTTTTGTCGAATGAAAAAGGAATACTTTTAGGAGATATTTCCCAAGTATCAGGTAAATTTAATTGAATAGTGCCATTTATTTTGTCTTTACCAGCTTTAATTAAAACACCAACGGTCCTTGTTTTCTCTTTACTAAAAATAATGACTTTATTCAAAATTGAACTAGTAACAATCGGAACGATGTCAAACGGACTGTAAGTTTCGCCTTTTACATCATCATTCTTTTTATACACTACTGTTTTTTCAAAAGGAATAGCAATGCCATCAATCACGATAGTAAATGTTACTTTTATGTCCCGAATGATATCTGGTAAACCTATTTTTGTTTGGTCGCTAACTTGATACATCCCTAAAGTTTGTTGCTTCATTAACCAGTAAGGTTCTGTATAAGTACTGTTTTCTGGAAGTGTAAGTTCAAAAGTTAGATTTTGCGGAATATTATTTTTTTAAATCAATGACTTGAAAAGGGCTGATTGTATTTGTGGTTGGAAACGAATTTACAGCAGCTAATTGCATCTGAATATTACTTCGATTGATGATTTCACATTTAACTTTTATTTCGCTTCCTGGAGTTGCCTCCGATTCATTTGCTACAGCTTCTAAGTATAACCCAGAACAAGCTGCAATACATTTTTTAATATCTTCTGTTTTAATAGATTTCCAATGTGTTTCCTCTAAATTTTGAATCATTAAATGGGCTTTAACCAAATCAGAAATGCTTGTGGCTGGATTTTTGAAGTCGAAATTTTTCTCCACTTTTGCTAACAAATCGCCAATTGCTTTACCGCCCTTAATACGGTTCCAAGAAGTGTCAATCCCTTCAAAAAGATTTGTTTTATCTGTTATCGGGTTTCCTTTAATGAATTCTAAATATTCTAATTCTTCACCACGAGTTCCAGTGGTTCCAAATCCCTGAGATTGATGTTTACTTCTACTTAAAGCCGCAATTTCCTGATTCGATTTTCCTAAAGAAGGGTAATAAACTCCAATTTGAAGTGGGATAAGATTTGATTTATCTGCTTTATCAAAATTTTCTTTACCCCCATAAAACCACCATGAAGTGTTATAAAACACTCGTTTGGGTTGCCAAGTTTGTACTAGACTCAATTGATTTGGAAAAATAGAGGCATCGTTTGCTTTATCAAAAGCTTCAAGACTTAATTGTGCTGAAGCAGTATGATGACCATGAGTGGTGCCTGGTGTTCGGGCATCAAATCTGTTGATAATAACATCAGGTTGAAATTTACGGATAATGTAAATGACGTCGCTAAACACTTTCTGTTTGTCCCAAATTTCAAGTGTTTCTTCAGGATTTTTTGAGTACCCAAAATCATTTGCTGTTGAAAAAAATTGCTCACCACCGTCTATTTTTCTAGCTTCAATAAGTTCCTGAGTTCGTATTACGCCTAGAAATTCTCTTAATTCTGGACCTATTAAATTTTGTCCTCCATCGCCACGAGTCAATGATAAATAAGCGGTTCTTGCTTTTTTTTCATTAGAAAAATAAGAAATCAATCTCGTATTTTCATCATCGGGATGAGCAGCGATGTAAAGTACTGAGCCAAGGAAGTTAAGTTTTTGAATTTGATTATAAATTTCAACAGCATTCGGCTTTTGTGGCTGTTGGGCAAATACTATTTGAAAAGAAAAAAAACAGAGTACAATTGAAATAAAAGAAAGCTTTTGCATTGAAATGTTGTATTGGCAATAGCTTCAAATATAGTGATTAAACAAAAGAGGTACTTTAATTTAAAGGGATTTTAACATTATTACTTTTAGAAACAAAAATAGTAACATTTTATTCTGTTGAAACAGTTGTGGTTTTTATTCTTCCGTTTGAGGTATAAGGATATTTTTTTCTGTGAATACCGATAAACTGACTTGGATTATCATCATCGTAATCCGTAATTAAAACGTTTAGCATTTTGTATACAGAATATCCTCCGTAGTCGTAGGGAATTTCTTCAGCTGTTGTCCATTCGCCATCCACTTTAAAGTGAAATAACTTTTCTCTTGTGTCAAAGTAGGCTTCAATGTTGGGATAGTAATAATAACGTAAGGCACATTGTGTAACAGGATCTACTAGTGGTAGTGAATTCATGCCTCTTTTTGCTTGAGCAAAGGTTGGTTGTAAATTAATTAAAACCATCAACGTTGCAATTAGGAATATTCTTTTCATGATTTCTATGTTTTACTTCAAAAAAATTAATCGCTTTTTTCTGAATATGAAACAACACTACAAATTTAAATACTTTTTCAAAACATACCGATTAAATGTTAATTTGTTCGATAAAATACGTTTTTTATATAAAAATGTCTAAATTTACTTACTTTAATAAGATTGCTATTGTAGTAACATTGGCATGCACGAAAATTCGGTACATTTAATAAATAAAATACTACACCAAAATTAGAAAATGTAAATGGCACAGAAGTCTTGTCAAAAAATGTTTACAACATAGTTATTAACAATTATTAGGCAATGTTTTGAAGATACTGAAATACTTTATCAATGGGTAATCCCATAACGTTAGGGTAGGAGCCTTCAATTTTTGCCACACCAACAAATCCTATCCATTCTTGAATACCATAACTTCCTGCTTTGTCAAATGGGCGATAATGATCTAAGTAATATTTTATTTGTTCGTCGCTAATGGGATGAAAAGTAACTAGTGTAGTTTCAGAAATTACATTAGTTGTGTTTGTAGTTTTAAAACAAACTGAGGTAATTACTTTGTGCGTTTTGTTGGATAAAGATTGCAGCATCAAAAAGGCATCTTCGTAATCTTTAGGCTTTCCTAAGGCTTTATTTTCATGCCAAACAATCGTGTCACTAGTAATAAGAATTTCGTTGTTTTTTAATTCACCCTCAAAGGCATCACTTTTTAAAACAGCAAGATAATTGGTAATATCTTCTTCAATGAGATTTGGCGGATAGACTTCTTCTGTTTCTTTCAATCGGATTTCAAAATCTAAATCTAAATCTCTAAAAAATTGTTGTCTTCTGGGTGAGCCTGAAGCCAAAATAATCTTGTAATTTTTAAGTTGTTCTCTAAGCATGATGAGGCATATTGTAGGTGATAACGGCAATGGATAGAATTCCAAATAACAATACCCATTTTAGAACAATACTCAGGTGCTTAAAATCGCTTTTCTTTTTTGCAGACCACAATTTGACTGTAAAATAAATCATTGGAGTAAGGATAAAGATAATTCCATATATAGTACTCAAAAACAGTCCACTATTAAAAACATAAAAATTAATATAGCACATCAAAGAAAGGATGGGAATAAAACTTAATCCAAAAACTAGTTTAGCAGTTCTTTCAGTTCCTAAAATAATAGGTAATGTCTTCATTCCTTGATTATAATCTCCATTTACATCTTCTAAATCTTTGATTATTTCTCGAATTAGATTTATCATAAAAGCAAAAATTGCATAGTCTAAAAGAATGCTAAACAACAAACGCATTATCGATTGATTTCCTTCGTAGGTAGCAGGATATAAATCAAAAATTCCAATCATGATAAGACTAAAGGAAAGCAACATGGCAACAATAATATTACCTATGAGTAAGCTCTGTTTTAAACTCGTTGCATAGACATAAAGTGTTGAGGCAACTACTACAAAAATGGTGGCAAAAGTTGGTTTTTGAATAACATTAGAAAGATAGAACCCTATCCCCACACCAATGATAGTAAAACCAGCATAGAGGTTATATGCTAAACTCTCGGAAATAGATTTGCCTATGACAACCGCCTCAGGTTTGTTTTCCATATCCGTTTTATAATCAAATATGTTATTAATGATATAACCACCAGCCGCAATACAAATTGTTGATACTACGAATAAAATATACTGCCAATCCGCCAAAGCCAAATATACATTTTGCTGTTTCAAAAATCCATAGCGAAAAATAAGCTGCATTAAGGCAAGTAGTAAAAGGTTTTGGTAACGAATGAGTTTTAGGTGTTTCATGTTTTTTAATTTTCATTAATTGGTGTTCAGTGTTCAGTGTTCAGGGATCAGTGTTAAATCTTCAATGATTATTGGTTACTACCAACTACTCACTATTTTCAATCTGCCAACTGTTCACTGAACACTGCGCACTAGTCATGCTTCCCATCATAATACAAATGCCATTTGCCCTGAACCTTCATCACTTGTTCAATCACATCCCGAACGGCACCTTTGCCACCATTCTTGTGTGAAATGTACTGGCATATGGCTTTGATCTCTGGGCTTGCATCTTGTGGACAAGTAGGTAATCTTACGAGTTGCATTACATGATAATCAGGAATGTCATCGCCCATGTACAAGACGTTTTCAGGTTTGATGTTGTAGAGTTCGGTGTATTCTTTAAAGGTTTCCACCTTATCAGGAGATGCTAAATGAATATCGGTAATCCCTAAATTTCTCAACCGAATGCGCACGCCCTCATTATTACCGCCTGAAATGATACATACATTGTAACCACTTTCTAAAGCGGCTTTCATGGCAAATCCATCTCTAATATTCATTATGCGAAGCATTTCTCCCGTTTCTGTAATATGAACTGAACTGTCGGTAAGAACACCATCAACATCAAAAATAAATGTTGTAATTTGGTTCATGATTTCCTTATAACTTTTTGCCATCTGTTTGTATCGATTGAGTTAGTAATGTGTATATATTTTTATAAGTATCATTTGTTATAAACTCCAAATGACTGTTTATAGTATTTCTGTCTTTTCTTTTTGCTGGTCCCGTTTGTGCTTCAACAGGAGAAAGTGTCATAATCTTTTCGGCAGTTTCTCGAATCAATGGTTTTAAAATTTCAAAAGGTACTTGATGTTCTTTGCAAATAGTATTTCCTATTTGGTACAAATGATTTACAAAGTTATTTACAAAAACAGCAGCTAGGTGCAATGCCTTTCGTTGTTCAGAATTTATGGGGTATATGGTATCAGATATTGTTTTGGCTACTTTTTCTACTAGTTGAAAATCAGTTTCATTTTGGCTTTCCAAACAAATAGGAACTTCTCTAAAATGGATTGCTTTATTTTTAGAAAAAGTTTGTAGCGGATAGAAAACCGCTTTTCTATTTTGATTGTCTAAATCGTCAATAGACACACTACCCGAAGTATGAGCTACAAGTTGGTTTTTAAATGGTAGTTGAGCCGAAATGTTAGCAATAGCATCATCAGAAACAGCAATAATAAAAATGTCAACTTTAATTAATTCGTGAAAATGAGATGTAATTTTATCAGCATCAATTAGGTGCGCTACGTTTTCTGGTTGGCGAGAATACACTTGCATCAGTTCAATCTCGGCACCTTTATTTTGAGCTTCTATAAAAGCACGAATTAAATGTTGAGCAACATTTCCGGAACCAATAATACTTAGCTGAATCATGGGGCTAAAGTATTGAAAAAAGTTTAGTTTTTTTTAAATTAAATGGATTTTGAAGTAACACTACCAGACTGACACGATATTTTTTGCATACACGAAATGGAAAACTTTATCTTATCAATAATTCCGGGAGTGTTTATATTCTGGGCGGTATAATATTTGACAAAATTTGATACAACAATCCCTTTGTGTGGTGTATCTGGGTGGGTAAAAAAAGTTAACAATGTAGTATATTTTCTTTTTGTATATTTGGAGTAGAGGTAATCTAATTATGAATGCTAAACGTCTATGAAAAAACCTTTAGTACAAGACGAATTTCTACTGCAAAAAATGCCGGGTAAAGGCGGTTGGACTTTTGTTTTGTTGTCTGGGATTGTCATCGATAGAAAGAAACCGTCGCTATGGACCAATGTAACCGGAAGCATTGATCATCAACCCTTTGAAGGTCTTAGTCTGGCAAAGACGAGTGACGGGAAGTATTTTTTTCCGGTTAAAGCTGCTATCCGAAAACAAATCAAGAAAGAGGCGGGCGATTATGTACACTTAGTCCTTTTTGAAGATACTAATGCGTTTAAAATCCCTGAGGAATTTCTAAAATGTCTCACTATTGAACCAGAAGCTTTGCAAAAGTTCCTGCACTTGAAAGAAAACCATCAAAAGGAATTTATCAATTGGATTTATGCAGCCAAACAGGAAGAAACCATAGCAAAACGCATCAATAGTACCATTGACAAAGTTTTGAAAGGAGAAAGACTCTACAAGAAAATAGAAGAATAATAAAAAAGACTATAGTAATCATACAACTAAACTTTTTTAAACGATTAAGATTTGTACTTAACATGCCGATTTTCAAAAAAAAGAATCTATGGAAAAAAAAGGGGCAACAGTAGAAGAGTATATTTCAAGCTTTCCTAAAGAGGTTCAGGATAGGTTGCAATTAATTCGAAAAGTTATTAAAAACAATGCTCCAGAAGCTATAGAAATTATAGCATACGGAATGCCAGCGTACAAAATAAATAAAAAACCATTGGTTTATTTTGGAGGATATGCTAAACACATTGGGTTTTATGCCACACCTGTAGGACACGAAAAATTTAAAAAAGAGTTATCTACATACAAACAAGGAAAAGGTTCGGTACAGTTTCCATTAAACCAAGATTTACCACTTGATTTAATTGCTGAAATGGTAAAATTCAGAGTACTAGAAAATATGAGATTCTTAAAATAGCAATTGATTGAAATATTCAACACATTATTAGACAAATTTTTAATTCTTCAAAAATGAAAAATTTAGTTATCGTATTTATTGTTATTAGTTTTACAAATAGTACTTTTTGTCAAAACAATGCTGTAGTTGTTCTAGCCAACGAAAAATTCAATCAGTTTTTAAACCTTAGGGATTTTAGTATCTCTAAAAGTAATGATGAAATTTATTTTACGGCTCAAAGTCCATCGCAGGAAATTTCACAAATTTTGTACCTAAAAAAAGTAAAAGGGAAATGGTCAAATCCTCAATTGATGCCTTTTTCTAATGTGTATTCTGACTTGGAGCCTTTTCTTTCTTTTTGACCAAAATACCCTATATTTTGCTTCCAATCGACCCTTAGTAGAGTCGTCTAATGCGAAGAAAGATTTTGATATTTGGTATGTTACCAGAAAAATAAAAATTCCGATTGGTCTAAGCCCCAAAACATGGGAGCGCCAGTTAATTCTGAAAATAATGAATTTTATCCATCGCTTTCTCAGAATAACAACCTCTATTTCACCTCGGATGCTACGACAGCAACAACTAAAGACGACATTTATTTTTGCAAATATGAAAATGGTAGTTATCAATCGCCAAAGCCCTTAAGCACAATTATCAATAGTAATGGATATGAGTTTAACGCTTTTATTTCTCCAAATGAAGATTTTCTTATTTATACTAAATACAGTAGTGAAGATGGCTTAGGAAGTGGCGATTTATATGTCGCTTTTAAAGATGAAGAAGGCAATTGGAGTAAGGCAAAAAATCTGGGAATACTTATTAATACTAAATTTATGGAGTATTGTCCTTTTTATGATGAAGCCAACGAGACCTTATATTTTACAAGTCGGAGAGACAATTTAGTATCTAAAAAATTCAACAATGTTCCTGATTTTAATCAATATATTTCAGGAAGCGAAAATGGATTGAGTAAAATTTATGCTATTAGGTTAAAGTTGCCAACACCGTAAAAAATAAAAAAACCACGAGTAGCAACTACTCGTGGTTTTTGACCAAAATTATATAATTCACTTCATTTTTCCATTTACGACTGCCACAACAGCTCCTACAACAGAAGCAATAACTATTGAAGCAACTACGTCTATTGCCAGTAGTTTTACATCGATGATTTCTTTGTACATATTATAAAAGAAATTATTCGATAAGGCTAGAAATAGTGCTATTCCTGCGGCCATTTTAATGCCAGGCACGCATTTTGAAACTCCATCGCCATGCGAAAAGACATAAGCAATTAAAAACCCAAATGCCATGCAACCTAAGAAAATAAAAGTCATATTTTCGGCACCCGCACCTTCAGGTTTAGGAAAAGTGTCTTTGAGTAGCATACCATAAACGAGCCATCCCATAAGGAAATCGGCAATACCACCTGCAATACCAGAAACTAAAAAGTTTTTTACATTCATAGTTTAATAATTTAATTGGTTAATGTGTTAAAATTATTAAATTATTGAGAATGTGTTAATTATTTAAAATTATAGTTATTAACTTTTTAATAAACAGGTTTTTTATTGGTATTTTGGTAAAAAGAGACAACTAGTTTTACTTTTTCTTGACATTTTCATATTCAATACTTCCACCAATAATGAAAACGAGATGGCAAAATACAAATAGCCTTTAGGCACTACATCTACATGATTGCCAAAAAAGAAGCTTGACAAATGAGCACTTTCGGTAACCAGCATAAATCCGATGAGGATTAAAAACGACAATCCTAATATTTGAATAGATGGATGTTTGTTGACAAAAGCACCCACTGGAACTGCAAATTGCATCATAATTAAAACAGAAATAATTACTGCAGTTATCATAATATATAATGCTCCTTCAACACCATTGGTCATTCCAACAGCAGTTAGGATACTATCAAAAGAAAATACCAAATCAATCAAAATAATTTGAAAAATAACATTGCCAAAAGATTTGGTTGCTGAATGTTTCAATTCTTTTTCTTCTTCTCCTTTTTGATCTACTTTTTCGTGTATTTCTTTGGTGCTTTTATAAATTAAAAAAATACCTCCAAGAAGCAATATGATACTTTGTCCTGATACTTGAGCAGTAAGCCAATTGAGATTGATGCTAAACCAAGGTTCTTTCATAGCAATCAAAACACTAATTCCTAAAAGGAGTGCTATTCGCATAAACATGGCTAGGAACATCCCAATCTTTGTTGCTTTTTTACGTTTTTCTTCAGGTAGTTTCCCCGTGGCTATTGATATAAAGATGATATTGTCAATTCCTAAAACAATTTCTAAAAAGGTTAACGTTAAAAGTGCTATCCAAGCATTCGGGTTTAAAAAAACTTCCATTTGATTCAGTTACTAGGTTTTTAATTTTCTAAGAGCGTATTTTGATGTGAATTATAGTTTGTAGGCTACACCTTTTTGTTTATCAGCGCTTCCAACTACTCCAAATTCAAAGGTATAGGAATTTTTTGATGTGGTCAAAATTTTAATGTCTATAGCTTTCTTTTCAGCCATACTTTTGGGATTTATCTTTTGCAAGACATATTCACAATCGTTAATCCATCGAATGGAGGCCGTATCTGTTTTTCCTTCATAGGTTTCAATTACAATAGAGTCGGTACGTATGGAAATGGTGTGCTTTTTTTCTCCATTAATAGTAATTTCCGACTTGAACTTCCCGGTCTTAAAATCGGCACAATTACGTTCAGCATTGTAGCATGAATATAGCAATATGGGGAAAAGTAAGAGTAGAATTATTTTACTCCAAATCCTGTTGTTTTTTTGAGTTTTGTTTGGCATTTCTTTTATTTTTTTAGTTTTTTGAGTTCCTTCTCTGTAAAATTGCGAATGCTTTTTTCTTGAGCAAATTTGGTTTCATTATAGCTGTTCGATTTGTTTTTTGGTATCGATAAACTATCCCACTCACTGGTTTTGAGTTGTTTGGCATAAAATACAATTTGTCCAATATGATAGGGGTAATGTGCCAATTGCCTGTTTATGGCTTCTACAACAGTGTGCCCTTCGTTTCGGATATAAATTATAGTCGAAAGTTGCTCTGGCTGAATTGAATCGAGAGCATCAAAAAAGCAATTCCATCCTTTATCCCAAAGGGTCATAACAGCTTCTTTGGTTTGCAGATCATTTTCAAATTCACCATCGCGATTGCGCCATTCTTTTTCGCCATCAGTAGTCAAGAAATCCGTCCAACGCGACAGCATATTTCCTGAAAGGTGTTTTACGATCGTAGCTATACTGTTTGTGTCTTCATTTACTGATACAAAAAGTTGTTCAGGCTGTATTTGCTCCATGGCTTTTTCGCCTAATGTTTTGTAGTATAAAAATTGCTTTTTCACACTTTCTAAATAGTGTTCATTGATTTCCATAGCTATTCAATTTTAATATCATATTTATTCAAAAGTCCTTGAATTCCTTGCACAGAAAACTTGGCTTTTTTCATAGGATTGAATTCAGGGTCAATGGTATAATTGTAAGCCGTTCTAAAATCTACTGCTGCCAATTGGGTGTCATTAAAGATGGCATTTATCAGATTGCAATTTTCAAAAACCGAATTTGAAAGTTGGCTGCCAATGAAAGAAACTTCTTTTAAAGAACCGGAAATAAAGTTAGTTTTGGCATTTTCTTATTTGCAAATGATGAATAATCCAACGTACATTCTTGAAAATGAACATTAAATAGAAAATCGTCACAGGTATGGAATTGAATTCCCAGTAATTTGCAATTTGTAAACTGCACTGTTTTTAAACTCGTTTTTACCAATTGAGTCATGGACAGATTACAGTTTACAAATTCACAATCCATAAAGGTGTTATTGGAAAAATCACTATTGGAGAAATCACAGTTTTTAAAAATACAACCGTCAAACTCTCGATTATTTATTTTTGTATCGATCAAAACGATTTTTTCAAAAGTTTTATGAATATGAATGAGGTCTTCCATTAGGTATCAAATAAACTGCTCATTATAGTTTTTAGTCCCATAAACATAAGATAAACCGCTCCCAACGAAGCCGCAATTCCAATAGCTAAAACCAAATAATGCCAACCATTTTCTTTATTGATAAACGCATTATAAATTACCGATGGTACTGATAAAAGTAGGGTAATGCCCATGCTAAATAACGAATTCCTTTAGAGAGTACTTTGCGGTTTGTTGCCATTTTTAGATAACTTAAATTTATAATACAAGGCAAAAATAAAATTTGCTAGTGTGTGAAATAAGAGTATAAAGATAAACAAAAATAGCTTTTTCAGACCGAGTTGATCGTACTCAAAAAAAGTAAATTTTGAGAAAAGGACGAGATAGAAGTAGGTAAGAAATAGCATAAGATGCACAATGAAATACCGATAATTACCTTTCCACTTTCGCAGAAGATATATACTAATGATCCATAAAATAGGAATACTTGCGGCTATGGCATATAAAATGAATTCTCTCATAAGGTATGAAATCCATCAACAGCCTTTCTTACACTTCCGTATTTTTTTAATAAGTCTGCACCTTCTTCATAGGAAACAGGAATCTCACTCATAATCATTTTTACACCTCGGTCAACCAATTTGTTGTTGCTCAGTTGCATGTCGACCATTTTGTTACCTTTCACCTTACCCAGTTGAATCATAGCGCTGTAGAAATCATATTCAATACTAATTTCTGTGCTGTACCGGCTTTCATTCTGGAGCTACCCGTCACAAACTCTGGTCCCACCACTACCACAATAGGAAACTTAGCCGTTAATGCTAATGGACTTCCTTCGTTACACGTAATGCAACCTGTGCTAATTTTATTTTGATTGCATTTCTCCAATCCACCAATCACATAAGGAGTAGTACCAGAAGCTGCGATACCAATCACCACGTCATTTTCATTGATATTCTGTTCCAATAAATCTTCCCATGCTTGCGTGGCGTTATCTTCGGCATTTTCTACGGCTCTGCGAATGGCTTTGTCACCACCGGCAATAATTCCGTTTACCAAATCGGAGGATACACCAAATGTTGGTGGACATTCAGAAGCGTCTACAATTCCCAAACGACCAGAAGTGCCTGCGCCTATGTAGAACAATCTACCACCTAATTTCATTTTAGCCACGATTTCAGTTACTAGAGTTTCAATTTGCGGCAAGGCTTTTTTAACAGCTAATGGAACGGTTTTGTCTTCTTGGTTGATATTGGACAACAATTCCTGAACGGACATTTTTTCTAAATGTTCGTATTTGGAGGATTGTTCGGTGGTTTTGGTGAAAGTCATGGTAGGAGTTGCAAGGGTTTAGAGTTTCAAAGTTACTAAGTTTTTTTTATGGAAGGAGTAGCTCTAATTCGATATAGTTAGATTAGCGAATGCATTCAATGTGAGACTCTTTGGCAATTATTAATTTTGAGTTATTTACTTCAAAGATTATCTTATCCCAGTTCAAGGTGAAATAATTATATAGCTGTTTCAATGAATAATTTCCAAGTTGAAAATAAATAATCTTTGGAGGCTTTTCAGAGACTAACAATCTGTTGAAGAAATCCACATCTTTGGTTAAAATAATATGGTTATTTTCAATGGCATAATTCCAAATCTCAGAGTCAGACATTTGTAGATTAATATCAGTGACAAAATAAAAATTTGGAGTATTAAAAAAACTGAAATGTTTGGGTAAGTTTACATCTACTAAAAAAGTGAGCTCCATATTTAACTAGCTAATTGGATGTCATTTTTGGTAGTGGATATGTTTTTAGTGCAAATGCAATACAAGCCTGTATATCCTCTTTTTCAAGAAAAGAATACGCCTTAAGAATATCGTCAACTGAATCTCCAGCAGAAAGGTATTGTAAAATAGTTTCAACGGTTATTCTCATTCCTCTAACAGTTGGTTTCCCGTTACAAACATCAGGAATTATTGTAATTCTATTTAAAAGAGAAGTTTCCATAAAATTCTTTTTTACAAATTTAATGAAATTAATAATGACAATTACAAAAAATACGCCAATCCAATTCCTAAAATAATCATGGAAACCTTAGCGATATTGAATTTATGACCTTCACTGCTTTCAAAAATGATGGTGGAGGATATGTGAAACAAAATCCCAATTACAACCGCAGTAATCTCGGTGTAATACTCATTCAGCACTTGAAGATAATTGGCTAGTAGTGTTCCAAGTGGCGTCATAATAGCAAAAACTAGCATGAAAAAGAAAATGGCTTTTTTGTTTAAATGCGAATTGATAAAGAAAGTAGTCAAAATAATAGCAATGGGCAAATGATGTACGGCGATTCCCAATGCCAGTCCTTTGTGATGACTCACAGGAAGCCCTTCTAAAAGTGCATGAATACAAAGACTGATGAATAAAAGCCAAGGAATATGCGTCATAGTTTCATGTCCGTGTACATGACCGTGTTCGGCACCTTTTGAGAAAAACTCTAAGATAATTTGAAATAGAATCCCCAACATAATGAATATCCCAATAGTAGTATTGTGGCTTTCATATACTTCAGGTAATAAATGAATCACGGTTAACGACAATAGGAAAGAACCACTAAAAGCCAACAGCAATTTTAGATTACTTTTCTTTTTAGGTTTCAGAATCAAAGCAATTCCATAGCCAAGTAATACCGAAAGTAGAGGTAAAATATAGTTCATTATTTGAAAAATAGAATTAGGCGTTCGCTTTCGGTTTTGTGGAATTTTTTCAATTTATAATCGCCAAAAACTTCTAAAAGATAAATTCCAGCCTCAGCCATCAATGCTTCAAAATCGGGTAGGGTCAAGGCACGCACTTTTTCAACAAAATGATAGTGCTCTCCTTTATCTTCAAAATCAATTTCTTTGAAAATATGATTGTCAATGTAATAGCGTTTGATGTGAAAATCAATTCCATCGATTGTTTTTGTTTCTTCGGGAACCAAATTGGCAATAACCTGATTCACATTCATAAAATCGATAACTCCAAAGCCATAATCTGAAAGACTTGCTTTCATGGCTTTCAATGTTTTTAAATTATCGTCATCATTTTCGAAATAGCCAAAACTGGTAAACAAATTGAAGATGGCATCAAACTTTTCTTCAAAGGGTTCTCTCATATCATGCACCTGAAAATGTAGAGTTTCATTACTGTTTTTGCTAGCAATAGCAATACTGTTTTCAGATAAATCAGCACCAACAACATCAAAACCCAATTGATTCAAATAGATAGAATGTCTGCCTTTACCACAAGCCAAATCAAGAACTTTAGCTTTCTCTGGAAGATTCAAATAATGGGTTAGATTATCCATGAAAATTTGAGCTTCACGATAGTTTCTGTCTTTGTATAGGATGTGATAATAGGGCGTATCAAACCAAGAAGCGAACCAGTTTTCAGATTTGGGATTTGGGATTTGGGAATTAGGATTTTCTATTTTTGACATTAATTCTTTTACATTAATTCTGAACGTGCAAATTTAATGTATTTTTGCGTAATTAATTTCAAGATTGATATTAGATTGACTTGAATTTCTTTTAATTTTTGCAATTGAGTATTGCAGTTGACATTGATAGTGTAGATGGAAAATTTTAAAATGATTGCCAAGACCTTTTTTGGTTTTGAAGAGATACTTGCCAAAGAGTTGCAAACACTTGGCGCACAAAATGTAGAACAAGGAGTGCGAATGGTCAGTTTTATGGGAGACAAAGGATTTATGTATAAAGCCAATTTGTCTTTGCGTACCGCTTTGAAAATTTTGAAACCCATTTACTTTTTTAAGGCTAACAATGAACAGGCTTTATACAAAGGAATTTTGGGTGTGAATTGGTCTAAGTATATCAATGCCAATCAAACCTTTGTCATAGATACTACGGTACACTCAGAGTATTTCAATCATTCTGAATTTGTTTCGCAAAAGTGTAAAGATGCTATTGTAGACCAATTTCGGGAACGAACAGGTTCAAGACCAAGTATTGACAAAGCGTATCCTGATTTGCGAATCAATATTCACATTGATAAAGACCAAGTGTCCGTTGCATTAGACACTTCGGGGAATTCTCTAAATCAAAGAGGATATCGCACGGCTACCAACATAGCTCCAATAAATGAAGTTTTGGCAGCAGGAATTTTATTGCTTTCTGGCTGGGAAGGACAAGCGCATTTTCTAGACCCTATGTGTGGTAGCGGAACTTTTCTTGCTGAAGCTGCCATGATTGCCTGTAACATTCCCGCAAATATCAATCGAAGAGAGTTTGCTTTTGAAAAATGGAACGACTGGGACAATGAGTTGTTTGACCAAATTATGAATAGCTTATTGAAAAAAGTAACAGAATTTCGTTATTCAATAAAAGGATATGATAAGGCCCCAAGTGCCATTGCAAAGGCTAAAGCCAATATAAAAAATGCTAACTTAGAAGAATACATCACCATTGAAGAGCGAAACTTTTTTGATACTGAAAAAGAATCAGAAGGGAAGTTGCACATCGTTTTTAATCCGCCTTATGATGAACGTTTGGACATACACATGGAAGAATTTTATAAAAACATTGGCGATACATTAAAGAAAAACTATCCTGGAACAGATGCTTGGTTCATCACCGCTAATCTTGAAGCTTTGAAATTTGTTGGGTTAAAACCTTCCAGAAAAATTAAACTTTTTAACGGAAGTTTAGAAGCTAGATTGGTAAAATATGAGATGTATGAGGGAAGTAAGAGAACGAAGTTCAATCCAACATCGTCTGCAAGTTAATAATAACACAAAAAATCATGACTAAATTACAACTACGCGCTTTTCTATTCAATCTGCTTTCATTTGTTGTTTTGTTTGTAGGTTTCCGCATTCTGATAGAAAAATATACTACTCTAACTGGAATATGGATTTCACTGACCCTTTTGTGATAGGAACAATTTTAGCACCAAAATTCCAAGCAGTAAAAACCAAAGACGGAGAAAAACTCTTCATGAAATGGTTGTTTATAAAAGGAATTAGAGAGATAGAATAATAAGTAACTATTTCTTCTTAACGTCTTTTTTTACTAAAGTAGTTTCCACTTTTTTCTTGTAAAGAGGTAAAAAATAAGAAATGGTATAATTAAAACCGGCACCAAAATTCCCATCATAGGTTCTATTGAAACCCGGAATATAGAGGTTGTCAAAACCAGTTGGTTTTTGATTTGAAATGAGGTGATTGGCTCTAAAACTAAATCCTACATAAAAGTTGTTCACTACTTTGGCATTAATACCTACTACAACTTCAGCCCATTGCGCAGACAGTCCACTATATTTTTCTCCAGATTGAATAGCTGGGGTATCAGGGAAATACGGGTTAGCATTGTAAATTTTATAACTATTCAAAGTTTGGTTAAAGGTACTTACACCATATCGCAATCCGATATAAATAAGGTTTTCCATATCCAACCAGTTATCGTAAATATTGTAATTAAAACCCACTTTAAAATAACTTCCCTTGGTAGTAAAATTCAATTGATCTTCATCTACAGTTTTATTTTCATTGCCTAATTCTGCCGCCAAATAATACTTTTTTGTCAAACGATAATCGCCTACAATTTCTAGCCCTTTGTAATCGTCCTCATAAAAACTTCGAGCAATTTTAGATAGGTCAACACCAAGGCGCAATCCATACCGATTGGTTTTTGAGGGGATACTATCTGTTTTTTTTACTTGTGCTTGTATCAAAAATGACAATAACACAAAGTAAATACTAAAAATATATTTTAAGGTGTGTTTCATTTTCATTTTCGATGTTATACTTTTCTACAGTAAGGAATTTAATCCAATTGCCAGCTCTTGCTTCTGGGTCATTGTTTAAAACATAAGGATTTGGCAATGCACTATCATTATTGAGGTCAAATACCGTTTTGTAACCACAAGCTCGGGAAACATAAACCGTTTTTCGGGAATAATTAAATTCCAAGACATCGGTAAAAATCAGTGCTGGATTGCTGTTTTTTGAATTTAAAACAAAAGTAAATTTGGTAGAATCTTCAGTCAATTGTAACGGAACTTGAATCTTATTCTCGGATGGAAATAGAATTCCTTCGCTCATTCCTTCGCCGACAATCGCTAAATCGGTTACATTTTTAGTTTTTGTTGGGTCTTCAATGTTGTAAAATCAATAATCAATCGAGGCGTAGTTGGCGTATTTGGATCGCAAATATCATCTTTCTCACAACCAGAAAATAATTGGACAGAAACAACGAGAAGCAGTACAAGTATTTTTTTCATAAAATCTAAAAGACTATTTTCTTTTTTTCCAAAAGTACAACATTTTCCACATGATGTGTTTGCGGAAACATATCCACTGGTCGCACTCGTGTAACTTTGTATTTTTCATCTATTAGGGCTAAATCTCTGGCTTGTGTTGCCGAGTTACAACTAACATAAACTATTTTTTCGGGAGCAATTTTCAGGATTTGGTCTACAACATCCTTGTGCATTCCGTCTCGCGGAGGATCGGTAATAATAACATCAGGTTGCCCGTGTTGTGCGATGAAATGTTCATTGAACACCACTTTCATATCTCCAACATAGAATTCACAATTGGTTATTTCATTGCGTTTAGCATTGGCTTTAGCATCAAGAATAGCCTCAGGAACATTTTCCACACCAATTACTTTTTTCGCTTTTTTGGATACAAATTGGGCAATGGTTCCCGTTCCAGTATACAAATCATAGACAGTTTCGTTTCCAGTAAGACCAGCAAATTCTCTGGTTATTTTGTACAATTCATAGGCTTGATCCGAATTGGTTTGGTAAAAAGACTTGGCATTAATGCTAAATTGTAAACCTTCCATTTCTTCAAGAATGTATTCTCGACCTTTAAATAATTCTATCTTTTGGTCGTAAATCGTATCATTGGGTTTTCCGTTAATCACGTATTGCAGTGAAGTAATTTCAGGAAAGCGATTCGCTAGAAAATTCAATAGCAATTCTCTTTTGGCTTTGTCTTCTTTAAAAAACTGAATCAAAACCATAATTTCACCCGTAGAAGCGGTACGAATCATCAAAGTTCTTAGCAAACCTTCATGCAATCTTGGATTGAAAAATTCCAAATTATGCTCATTGGCAAAAGCTCCAATCTCATTTCGAATAGCGTTTGATGGGTCTTCTTGCAAATGACATTTGGTTATATCCAATATCTTATCCCACATTTTAGGAATGTGAAACCCTAGCGCATTTCGGTTGCTCAAATCTTCGGTGCTGTCAATTTCCTTTTCGGTAAGCCAGCGCGCATTAGAGAAACCAAATTCCATTTTGTTTCTATAAAAGAACTGTTTTTCAGAACCTAAAATAGGCTCGAACTCCGGAAGTTCAACTTTCCCGATGCGTTGCAAATGATTTTGTACTTCATTTTGTTTGTAGTACAGCTGCTGACTGTATTTCATGTTTTGCCATTTACAGCCTCCACAAACACCAAAATGTTCGCAAATAGGATCGATTCGATGTTCTGAAAATTCATGAAAACGAATTGCTTTACCTTCATAGTAAGCTTTACGCTTTTTAAACGTTTGCACATCCACTACATCGCCAGGAACCACATTAGGAATGAAGATTACTTTTCCGTCAGGTGCTTTTGCTACTGAAACTCCTTTTGCTCCTGCATCAAGGACTTTGATATGATCAAAAACAATTTTGTCTGTATTTTTCTTTGCCATGGCGCAAAAATAAGGCTTTGGATGGTTTTATAAATTCAAAAGATAAATTATTTATAAAAATAGTTTAGTTGTTAGTACAATAACCGCTAAAATTAGTGTCGTAAATTTAGAATTTAAATTTTAACTTACTTACATTTACAAAAACAACAAAGTAAGGTTTTATGAATTTATATCGTAAATTGTCCAAAGTTAGTTTTCTATCTACTAGTTATGCTTACAAATTTCTTTTGTTGCTTTTATAGGAATTCACATTCCATTGATTGGTTTGCTATTTATTATTTTGTTTGGAAAACAAGCTACGTTTTCATCCATTTCAGTGGCACTATTTACTTTGTTTTTGACTTTATTGGCTACGGGAATTACCTTATATGTTTTAAAAAAATTAATCAAACCCATTGAGCTTGCGTCTAAAGCTCTAGATAATTATAGAAATAGTAGAACGGTAATTAAATTGCCAATAGGTTATAAGGATGAAGCCGGTTTGCTTTTGACCAATATTCATAAAACAATTGTCGAAAATGAAAAATACATTAGCGACAAACAGGATTTGGTTTATTTACTGTCACATGATTTGAGAACTTTTGCAGGAAATTCACAAACGTTATCTCAATTTATTTTAGAAGAAAAACCTTCAGAAACGGTCAAAGAATATGCTTCTTTGATCTATCAATCTACAACTCAACAGTTTGAATTTATCGAGACTTTTATCAACTTGATTAAAGATGAAGAAGAAATTTCAAAAGAACAACAACTCAAAAACATTCAACTGGCACCTATTTTTGATGTAGTTGGCAAACAAGTTTCACAAAAATTAAACTTAAAAAACATCCAACTCAAAACAGACATTCAAATAACTGAAGCGAAAATCCGAATTGATGAAGAACTTTTGATTCGCGTTGTGGTGAATTTGATTGATAACGCCATTAAATTTTCATTTCCCCAAAGCGAAATACAAGTCCGAGCTTACTCTGCAAATAAAAAGCTACTTGTAGTTGTTTCAGATGCTGGAGTGGGTTTTAATCCTGAGTATAAAGAGGAGATTTTTAAAAAATTCACCAACAGAAGTAAACCGGGAACTGCCAACGAACCATCCACAGGAATTGGATTGTATCTCTGTAAACGAATCGTTGAAAAATACAATGGAAACTTATTGGCATCAAGTGAAGGAGCCAACAAAGGAGCAACATTTTCTATAGTTTTTGAATTGGCGGGATAGAGTATTTAGTTTTTTATACCAGCATTTATACGACTTAAGCCGATTACTATTGAGTTTCCTCATGCTACAATTAAGTTCCCTTCCATTACTGTTGAGCTTCCGTATATTACTATTGAATTTTCTTGTAATGCTTCGGAGTTTCCTATGCTTCGTTCTTCTTCCGTAGATTACTTTGGAATTTCCGCCTATTACTATTTGATTTCGGATTGTTACTTTAGGGTTTTGGACGGTTATTATGTTTTTTTGGTAGGGTTGGGATTATGTTTGATAGGGTTTTATAATTGAGTAACGTTTTTTTACTTCCCAAAGTTGCAGTCTGATAACTGTCAGCTATTATAGTACACTACTTATTTCCTTTCAATTCTGTCTAATTTCATTTTGATTACTAATGTAGAATCTGGTGACACATTGCTAGGATAGCCTTTCCGCTTCACTAAATAATGTGGCGCAATGAGTACTCGAACTTCTCCAACTTGCATTCCTCTTAATCCCTCGTCGACTGCTTCCGTGGCTTGATTTCCACCAATTAAGACCTTTACAGCTGAAGTAGAATTATAATTGGAATACAAAACAGTACCATTTCTATAACTTGTCGTTTCGAATATAAAAACTTCATCGCCAGCTTTTGCTTTTATTCCAGTTCCTTTTTCCAATATGCGATACTGTAAGCCAGATTTTGTTGCAACAATTTTATTGGAGCAGCTTGTAAATAAAATGATGAGAAAGATTGTAGTTATTAATTTCATAAGTAATTTATTGATTATGGTTTTTCAAGCGTTTCTGCC
>JADKDN010000006.1 GCA_016718345.1 Flavobacterium sp.
CAACTGACGAGAAGCGGCGGAACGTTATGCCTCATTGTGGGACTACAGTATCCGAACAAAATTTCGTAACTTGCGAACAAATTATTTATCAAAAAACGAATGAACGAATTAATACAAAATATAAAGAATTTAGCCGAAGTTTATTCAACAAACTTGAAAGGAAAAATTGAAGCAAGAACAGAAGAAATGAAAGCTGATGACAATTCTCATTATCTCATTTATCGTGTTTTGGGCATTTCCTTACAAGAAGGACAACTTATTGACCAATATCAAAACACAGGACGATTTCTTTATAAGTATGCAGGTTCATTTCTTGAAGAAGCAGCAACTTTATGCTTAAATTATAAATTTCCTGATGGAATAAAAACCAAAGTAGAAAACACGATTGGGCAACGACCAAAAACATTTGAAATTGACTTTCTAAATGCCAATGACGCAATTGAAGTTAAATGGAGAGACGCTACTACTGATGGAGACCATATTACAAAAGAACATACGAGAGTTCAAGTAATACGAAATCACGGATTTAAACCTATTAGAGTTATGTTCTATTACCCACAAAGAGAACAGGCAATTAGAATTCAGCAAACTCTAAAAACACTTTATGCAGGTGTGGAAGGTGAATATTATGGCGGTGATGAAGCTTGGGAATACTTGAAAGCTTATTCAGGAGTTGACCTAAAAGCTATTTTGACTCAAATTGCTAACGAAAGGACACCCGAAAATGGAAACTAATAAAATCTATCACGGAAATTGTGTTGAAAAACTCAAAGAAATTGAAGCCAACAAAGTTGACTTGATTTACTTTGACCCACCTTTTTTTACCCAACGCAAACACAGTCTTACGAATAAAGACAATTCTAAAACGTATGAATTTGACGACAAATACAATTCTATTCAAGAGTATTTAGAACTTGTTGAAAATGTTTTACTAGAATCAAAAAGAGTATTAAAGAATACAGGAAGTGTATTTCTTCATTGCGACAAAACGGCATCGCACAATATTAGAGTTGTGATGGACAAGGTTTTTGGACGTGATAATTTCCAAAGTGAAATTATTTGGTCTTATAAAAGATGGTCGAATGCTAAAAAAGGATTGTTAAATGTTCATCAAGTAATTTTCTTTTATTCTAAAACACAAGATTTTAAATTCAATACACTTTATACCGGTTATTCAGCAACTACAAATCTTGACCAAATATTACAAGACAGAGAGCGTAATGAAAACGGAAAATCTGTTTATAAAAAAGACGAAAACGGAAATGTGGTTTTAGGTAAAGAGAAAAAAGGTGTTCCTCTTTCTGACGTTTGGGAAATTCCATACTTAAATCCAAAAGCAAAAGAAAGAACAGGATACCCAACTCAAAAACCAGTTTTACTACTCAATCAAATTTTAAATATCGTTACAGACGAAGGCGACTTGGTTGTTGACCCTTTTTGTGGCAGTGGAACAACTTGTGTTTCAGCAAAATCATTAAAGAGACAATTTATTGGAATTGACATTTCAAAGGATGCGGTTGAACTTGCAAATTCACGATTAGAAGAAATGGTAATTTCAGAATCCAATCTTTTAAACAAAGGAACAAACGAATATCAAGAGAAAACAGAAAAAGAACTAGCTATATTACAAAACATAAATGCTTTTCCTGTTCAAAGAAATAGTGGAATTGACGGATTTTTAAAAGACCATTTTGAAGGTATGCCAGTTCCAGTAAAAATTCAAGGAGAATATGAAACAATAGAAGATGCAATTGAAAAACTAGAAAAGGCATCTTATGGTAAGGACTATAAAATGAAAATCTTAATCCAAACAAGAGAAACAGGAATAAGCCGACTTTTTGGTTTTGAATCGGACGTGACAATAATGAAATCACTTGAATTGCAGACGAAAGACCTGCTGAAAAAGAACAACGAAGGCATAACATCGGTTTTGCAAAATGGCGGGTTTCGTGCTTCTATGACAGTTTAGTGCAAGGTTCAAGTTCAGTTTTTCAATTGAACATTTGTGCTAAAAATCCGCCACTTCGCAAAGCCGAGAACCGTTGGGCAAAAGGCGCACAGCACCTTTGCCCAATAGGCGCGCCCTTCGCCCAACTCCACGCTTGGAGCAAGCTCGCAAGCCTGACGCCAAGCGCGCGCCTATTGGCGGTCAGCTTGAAGAACCGAAACGAAAGCGAGAATAATAACAGTTAAAAAATAAATATGAAAGAATCTAAATTTTACGACGTACAGACAACTAACGGACACAAAACCATCAATATCAATAATGTTGCGCTTATAGAGAGTTCCGGAATTGGAACTAAAATAACAATGGACGTAAAAGATGAAAATGGAAATCATATTAGTTTTAATACTATTCTGCCTTGGTCTACAATAGCTTCGGAAATTAGTGATTTGGACGTGCTTCAAAAGCAACTATAGATTGTCTGTTTAAGTTTTGCGTAATAAAATGAATAATATATTTAGCATCTGTAATTGACAAACCGTTTAAAAACTTGGCGAATTCTAATGCTTTACTTTGAAGTTTTTCTGAACTCGTATTTTCTGAATTTTCTAACATAACTTAATTTTTTAATTTTAATTCGCTTTGATGTGGCGGAATCATAAACCACTATATATGAATGAAATAAGTCAACTTATTAAAATATCAAAATTTTTACAACGTTTAGCTTACTTTCTATTTGTATTTATTTGGGGAGAAGTTATTTTTTACTTCACAAATTATTCTTCACCAGGTCAATTATTTTACAATGAGTATGGGGCAAACGGTATTTCACTTTATCTAGGAAGCTTTTTAATTTTAAGTATTATACTTTCAGTACAATCAAAAAGAATAAATGACATCGCTAATCGCATAAAGAAAACTGAATAAAAAAGAAAAGCCGAACCGCCAACACACGCTACAACGGATTTGGGCAATTGGCTTAATGGAAATATGGTTTTGTATTTGGATGATTTGGCAAATCCGAAGATAAGGCTTAATTTAGTCCCAAACCCGCTGTAGCGCGAGAACGAACGTTATAGGCAATTTAACATCAAAAGTATGGGTAAATATCTACAGAATATAGAAATTCGTAATCATCATTCTGTAACTAAAAATGGAGAATTAGAAAATGCGAGAATTCTATCAAAAGATTTTCAAGTAATTGAATCTTATTTTAATAAACGATTACCAAAAAAAATACAAATTGGTAATAATATTTGGCGTTTCATCATTTGGTTTACCCCAATCGAAAGTTTGGATAAAAAAACTAAAATTGGAGGTTTCTGTCAAGATTATTATGCCTTTGTTGATTACAAAAATACTTTGCAATTAACCGATGAAGAAAGAATAAAATATCTATTAGATATATTTATAGTTGGAATTGAAAGATGTTGTGAAGTAAATAATTATCCTAAAGAGGTTTTCCAAGAAATATTTTCCGAAATGAAACAGGCAATTGAAAATAAAACTTTTGGATGATTTGCTTCGCCTATTCGCTATCGCTCGAGTGGCAAATCTGAAGAATGAGATTAATTTAGTCCAAAACTAGCTGATTAACAGAACATTAATCACACGTTTAACGAGACAGCATAAATTCAACAACTTATATTTTTTAAATTTGTTGCATATGAGAATAAAACGTATTAGCATGATAAATATCTGTTCAGTGGGCAGTACCAAGTCAAGTTAAATTTATTTACCTAATTAATTTCATAACCATCATGACAAACAACTCAATCATAAAAGAACGCCAACAACCCTTAATGGCAAGTTACATAGAAAATCCAAAAGCAGCCTGGATAACTGACATGGCTATTATTGAGGGAAAGAATCTAGACGATCCACTTCATACATCTGTCGCAATTAATGAGGAACTTAAAGTAGATTTCCCAATAGGAGTACATAGAGCCGTTGGAGGCAATCACGACTTTCCCAATTCTGGCGATGTACTCTGCGCCGCACTTGCTTCTTGTTTTGACACTGCCCTTAGAATGATTGCTAACCGTTTACAAATTACCTTGATTAAAACAAAAGTTATAGCAACAGCAAATGTAGATGTTCGCGGCACGCTAATGGTTGATAAAGAAGTACCTGTAGGATTTCAAAGCATGGGTCTGGAAGTAGAAATAACCGTACATAATTCAGTCCCAATAGAATTAGCAAATATGTTGATAAAAGCGACAGAACGAAGTTGTATAGTATTACAAACTTTGATACGCGGCACACCTGTAAATGTTAATGCGAGTATTATTAAAACTGATTAAAATTATTTTAAAAAACCAGCCGCTAATAGCGGTTTCTCGCAATTGCGAATTTTGTGGTAAGTTCACGTTCACGTTTCGCAAGAAATAGTATCTTTAACAGTAATAATCATTCCACATTTTTAGCTAAACATCAAACCCAAATGAAAACAAAAACATTCAACAGTATTACTTCCGTAGCAATGACACTAACGCTTACGGCAGCTATGCTTAGTTGTATTGGTATTGCAATTACAGGATTTTATCCAGGAATAGTGGTGTTATTGGCATTAGTAATTGTCCCTTTTGCTTCTAAATATTATGCTAAAAAAATAACAACAAGCCTAATGCGATTCAAAGTAACTATTATACACCGCTTACTATTATTAATTTGCTAACTATATTCGTAGTATTATGGATGAAGTTTGTCATCGTGCATGACCGAGTGCTTCAGGACTGTTTTTGAGGCTAGAAATAAATTAGTTTAGCCCGTTGGGCGTAATTATTAAAAACTATTCTCGATACATTTTTTGTTCCGTTATACTGCACAAAAAATACTAGAACTGACGTTTTTAATAATTACACCCAACAAATCAGTTTATATCCCTGCCACCGCTTTTATCTCATCGATAATTCTAAATGCTAAGGCATCCGCTTGATTTTGAGTTGGTGCTTCGGTATAAATTCGGATAATGGGTTCTGTGTTTGATTTTCGTAAATGTACCCATTCGTTGGCAAAATCAATTTTTACACCATCGATGGTCGTGATATCTTCATTTTTATACTTCTCAGTCATAGCTACCAAAATGGCATCGACATCAATTTGAGGTGTTAATTCAATTTTGTTTTTGCTCATATAATACTGTGGATAACTGGCACGCAATTCGGCAACCGTTTTATCTTGATTGGCTAGATAGGTTAAAAATAAGGCTACGCCTACCAAGCTATCGCGTCCGTAATGCAATTCTGGGTAGATAATTCCGCCGTTCCCTTCGCCTCCAATGATAGCGTTGGTTTTTTTCATCAATTCCACCACATTCACCTCGCCTACTGCACTCGCTTGGTATTTTCCAAAATATTTGTTGGTAATATCACGCAAAGCACGTGATGAACTCATGTTAGATACTGTATTTCCGGGAGTTTTACTCAATACATAATCGGCACAAGCCACAAGAGTATATTCTTCACCAAACATTTCTCCATCATTGGAAATAAAGGCAAGTCTGTCGACATCTGGATCAACTACAATTCCGAAATCGGCTTTTTCATCGATAACCAATTGGCAAATGTCGCCTAGATGTTCTTTCAAAGGCTCTGGATTGTGAGGAAAATGCCCGTTGGGTTCACAGTAGAGTTTTACTACCTCCACTCCCATTTGCTCCAATAAGTTTGGAATAATAATTCCCCCAGACGAATTTACGGCATCCACCACCACTTTGAACTTTTTGGTTTTGACCAAATCGGCATCAACCAAAGGCAAGTCCAGCACTTCATCGATATGAATGTCCATATACGAATCATTAACGGTCACTTCGCCAAGACTATCGACATCAACAAAATCAAAGGCTTCGGCTTCGGCAATTTCAAGAATCTTTTCTCCTTCGGCTCCGCTTAGAAACTCTCCTTTTTCGTTCAATAATTTCAAGGCATTCCATTGTTTGGGATTGTGAGAAGCGGTGAGGATAATTCCGCCATCGGCTTTTTCTAAAGGAACCGCCACTTCAACCGTAGGCGTAGTAGAGAGTCCTAGATCAATAACATCGATTCCTAAACCCAACAAGGTGTTCATGACCAAATTATGAATCATAGGACCTGAAATACGCGCATCACGGCCGATAACGACTTTCAATTTTTCATTGTCATTGAAATTGTTTTTAGAAATGTTCCATAGGCCGAAGCAAATTTCACCGCATCAACAGGAGTCAAATTGTCCCCCACTTTACCGCCTATTGTTCCTCGAATTCCTGATATTGATTTTATTAAAGTCATGGTAATTATTTTAAATATTGAATTATAAATTTTAACTTGCTGACAAATATAATAATTGAAGCATTAAAAAGTCTTTTGAAATTTAAAATTGTTATGTAGACCAATGAACTTTCTAGCACATATCTATCTTTCGGGAGACAATGATTTGATTAAAATTGGCAATTTTATGGCCGATGGTATTCGTGGGAAACACTTTGAACGTTTTCCGCCTGACGTTCAGAAAGGTATTGTTTTGCATCGCGCTATTGATACCTTCACCGATGCTCACCCTATTTTTAAAGAAAGTACCAAACGATTACACGGCAAGTTTCATCACTATTCGGGGGTGATTGTAGATGTTTTTTACGACCATTTCTTGGCTAAAAATTGGAAAAATATTCCGATGAAGAACTAGTCGCTTTTTCAGAAAAATTTTATCAATCTTTACGAGACAATCCTGAAATCTTAACTGATAAAACCAAAGGAATGATGCCTTACATGATTCAATACAATTGGTTGGTGAGTTACCAAACGGTAGAGGGAATTGAACGTATTTTGACCCAAATGGACAATCGAATAAAGAATAATTCCAATATGCGTTTTTCAATAGACGATTTGAAATTGTTTTATGCTGAATTTGAAGAAGAATTCACTTTGTTTTTTGAGGAATTACGACTCTTTTCATCACAAAAATTACTCACATTATGAAAATGAAATGGTCATTCTTTATTTTTTGCATTTTAGTATTGAGTCCTTTCAAAAATCAAGCTCAAAAAGAGTTAATCACTTCAAAAGCGATGGTGGTTTCTGCTCGTGAAGAGGCTTCTCAAATAGGTATTGAAATCCTAAAAAAAGGTGGAAATGCCTTTGATGCTATGGTCGCAACCGAATTGGCATTGGCCGTAGCCTATCCCTACGCAGGAAATATTGGTGGCGGTGGATTTATGGTTTATAGAAAAGCAAATGGCGAAATTGGCGCCTTGGACTATAGAGAAAAAGCCCCTTTGTTAGCCTCTAAAAGCATGTACTTGGATACAAATGGAAATGTTATTCCGAATTTGAGTGTAAATGGAGCCCTTGCCATTGGCGTTCCTGGAACTATTGCTGGAATTTTTGCTGTTCATGAAAAATTTGGGAAACTACCTATTGAGGACATTATAAAGCCAGTTATCGCTTTAGCGAAAAAAGGTATTGTAGTTACAGTAAAACAAGAGAAACAGTTGCAAAATTATCACAATGATATTGTGATAATTAGTGGAAACCAAACACTATTGGCTCAGGAATATAAAATGGGAGACACCATAAAATATCCAGCATTGGCAGAAACATTGAAGCGAATAATGAAAAACGGAAAAGATGAATTTTACCAAGGGGAAACAGCACAAAAGATGGTTGCCTTTATTCAAAAGAACGGTGGTATTATTTCTTTGGACGATTTGTCTAAATATGAAGCCAAATGGAGAACTCCCATAACCTTCACCTACAAAGATTTAAAAGTGATTTCGATGTCACCGCCATCAAGTGGAGGGATTACCTTAGGACAAATCATGAAAATGCTGGAGCCCTACCCGCTTTCAAAATTTGGGCATAATTCCGAAAAAAGTATTCAACTGATTACAGAGGCAGAACGACGAGCCTATGCGGATAGAAATTACTTTCTAGGCGATCCTGATTTTGTGAAAATACCTCATAATAAATTACTTAGCGACGTTATCTAAAAAATAGAATGAAAACTTTTAATTGGGAAAAGCTACTCCATCCTCAGAAGTTTCGCATGGGAACATCACTATTTCGGAAAGTAACGAAACCACTCATTATTCCATAGTTGATAGCGAAGGGAATGCCGTTTCTGCAACCACAACTTTGAATGGAGCTTATGGATCTAAATTGTATTCTGATGAATTGGGATTCTTTTTCAATAATCAAATGGATGATTTTAGCAGCAAGCCGGGAAGCCCAAATTCCTATGGTTTGGTTGGCACTGAAGCCAACAGTATTGCACCCGAAAAGCGAATGCTAAGTTCGATGACGCCTACTATTATTGAAAAAAACGGACACTTATTTATGGTTGTAGGTACTCCCGGAGGATCGACGATTATCACCTCGGTTTTACAAACTATTTTGAATGTCTACGAATACAAAATGAGTATGCAGGAAGCTGTCAATGCCCCACGATTTCACCATCAATGGTTGCCCGATGAGGTAATTTTTGACCCTAATGGTTTTTCGGAAGCAACGATTTCCAGTTTAAGGAAAAAAGGCTATAAAATTAATTTGAAAACCACACCTGTTATTGGAAAAGTAGATGCCATTTTAGTATTACCGAACAGCACTTTAGAAGGCGGAGCAGATTATAGAGGCGATGACAAAGCCGTAGGATATTAAAAATAAAAAAAATATGAGTTTTATTATTGAATTAGAGACTGCATTTGAACAAAGAAGAAATAATGACAATGCTACTCCTATGGAAAAATACATGAAAATCACTTCTCTTTTTTGGTTTAAAAACAGAAGAAAGAAGAGCTGTTTTTAAAGATATTTTAAAACAAAACAAAGAGGAAATAGAAACTAATTCCAGAGTAATTGCAGCAGAATTGTATCTCAAAAAAGAGCGTGAATTCCATTACTGTGCTATTGAAATTTTAATACAAATACTTAAAAATAAGTACAAAAAAAAAGATATTCATCTCATTGAAAAGCTATTAGTTACAAACTCTTGGTGGGATAGTGTGGATACGATTTCTAAATATATTTTAGGTCAATATCTACTTGAATTTCCCAATGAGACATTTACTGTAATTGGGCGTTTTTCAAATTCCAAAAACATGTGGTTGAACAGGAGTGCTATTTTATTTCAGCTCGGTTACAAACAAAAGACAAATTCATATATATTGTTTTCAGAGTGTATTAAACATGCTCAATCCAATGAATTTTTTATTCAAAAAGCGATTGGTTGGGCCTTACGCGAATATGGAAAAACGAATCCAGAAGCGGTAAAAACATTTGTTGCGCAAACACAACTCAAACCTTTGAGTAAAAAAGAAGCGTTAAAAAATCTGTAAAAACTCAAATTAATGGTAAATTAGCACTTTTCATAACCATTCCATGTTTAAGAAATTTTTCTACAAATTTGAACAGCTTATTGTTTGGGCTCAAAGCAAGCTCACCAACAAACAGTTCATCTTCTTGTCAAGTGTTTTGGTTGGGATTTCAGCAGCCTTAGCGGTAATCATTTTAAAAACTTTTGCACATTGGGTTTTGCATTTGCCACACGAATCAATAAAATTCTGAATTTGTATTTCATTGATAGTATTTTACCCATTCTGGGAATTCTACTTACAGTCCTTGTGGTCAAAAAAGTATTAGGAGGTACTATCGAGAAAGGTACTTCTCAAATTTTGTATGCCGTTGCAAAAAAGGCAAGTATTATTCCTAAAAAACAGATGTATGCTCAGATTATAACCAGCTCTTTAACCGTTGGTCTAGGAGGTTCAGCAGGATTAGAAAGTCCCATTGTAATTACAGGTGCTGCATTTGGCTCTAATTATGCTCAAAAATATAAATTACGATACAAAGACCGCACACTTCTTATCGGTTGTGGTGTTGCTGCTGGAATTGCTGCCGCATTTAATGCACCCATAGCAGGAGTATTATTTGCCATCGAAGTTTTGTTGGTCGATGTTAGTATTTCTGCGTTTACACCTATAATGATAGCGGCTGCGACAGGCGCTTTGGTATCAGCAATCGCTTTGGACGAAACCATATTATTGTCTTTCAAGCAGCAACAAACGTTCAATTATCACAATATTCCTTACTATGTTTTATTGGGATTGTTTACAGGGTTTATCGCTGTTTATTATTCTCGAAATTTTCAGCGAGTGGAACATCTTTTTGGCAGGCTCCGTTTGTCTCCATATAAGAAAGCCATTTTTGGCGCCTCGCTTTTAGCGGTATTGATTTTTGTTTTTCCCACCCTATTTGGCGAAGGATATGAAAGTATTAAGACCTTGTCTGAAAGTGACCCTGGACAGCTATTAGAAAACACACTTTTTAGTGGTTTTAGAGACAACAGTTGGGCTTTACTGCTTTTTGTGGGGTGCACGATGATGCTAAAAGTTTTTGCAACAGCTATCACGATTGGAAGCGGCGGTAATGGAGGAAATTTTGCTCCTTCCCTATTTTTAGGTTCTTATGTTGGTTTTTTCTTTTCTAAATTTTTGAATCTAATAGGTTTAACTAAATTACCTATCAGTAATTTCACCATGGTAGGAATGGCAGGAATTTTAAGCGGATTGTTTCATGCGCCTTTAACTGCTATTTTCCTTATCGCTGAAATTACAGGAGGATATGATTTAATGATTCCATTGATGATAGTTTCATCCATTAGTTTTGCTATTTCCAAACGATTTGAAAAACATTCGATGGATGTGAAAAATTTAGCTCGAAAAGGCAATGCTTTTACTAGCAATAAAGACAGCAATATTTTATCGACAATTGATACCGAAAAAATAATTCAAACCGATTATTTAACTGTCACTGCTGATGAAAATTTAGAAAAATTGGTTGATTTGATTTCCCATTCCAATCAAGTTGTATTTGCAGTAGTTAATTCAGACAAAGAATTGTTGGGAGTTATTCATTTTAATGACATTCGAGAAATTATATTTAGTAATTTTAAAGTGAAGTATACCCCTGTAAAAGAGGTAATGAGTGCCCCAAAAGAGATTATCTATCCAACAGATAGTATGGAAACCGTAATGAACAAATTTGAAACTTCAAAAGTAGCATTCCTTCCAGTCCTTAAAAATGGAAAATATTATGGTTTTATTTCAAAATCCATTGCGCTTGAAGAATATAGAAGCAAACTAAAATCGATGACGATTGATTAAAATTAATATCGGTTAGGTAAAAATTTTTTATATCCGATATTAAATATATCTTTGTTGTGTTATGTGGAAAATTGATTTAGGATATAGAGATGAAATGCAATCAACCTTTGAAAGGTTGTTTGAAAAAAAACAACATTTGCAATCCAGCAGACCGTTGCCAAGCATTGCTTTGCATAAAATTAGAGAGAGCTTATCCATAGAATGGACCTATAATTCTAACAGTATAGAAGGGAATACTTTGAGTCTTAGAGAAACTCAAATGGTTATTCAAGAAGGAATTACGATAAAAGGAAAATCACTTCGAGAACACTTTGAAACTCACAATCACGATAAGGCAATAGATTATCTTTACAGTATTGTAAGTGAAAATTATATTTTACGTTCAATCGATATACTTAATTTGCACGAACTAGTTTTACGTTCCATAGAAGATGATTTTGCAGGTCGAATTCGTAATGGAGGAGTTCGCATTTCTGGTGCAAATTTCACTCCGCCAAATGCTAATAAAGTTTCCGATTTACTTGATGAACTAATTAACTTTATCAACCAAAATCCGCTGCAACTTAATGACATAGAATTAGCAACAGTATTTCATCATAAACTAGTTTGGATTCATCCCTTTTTTGACGGAAACGGTAGAACAGTTAGACTAGCAATGAATTTGCTTTTAATGCGTGTTGGATTTCCTCCTGCTATCATCCTAAAAAATGACAGAAAAAAATACTATGAAGCACTAAATCAAGCCAATAGTGGAAATTATCAAAAATTGACCCTATTAATGAGTCAAGCATTAGAACGCACTTTAAACATATACATTAATGCTTTACCTGGTAATGATAAAGAGTACATTGAAATTTCAAGTTTAGTAAAGAACCAAGCATGCCCTATGGTCAAGAATATATAAGTTTATTGGCTAGAACAGGAAAAATAGATGCTTATAAAGAGGGCAGAAATTGGCTCACTACTAAAGAAGCTGTCAGTGATTATATGACAACACGAAAAAGAAAGCGCTGACATTGTTAGCGCTTTTTTCATTTTCATTTAACAAAATCTTCTTAACCGTTGCATCAAAAGAACAAATCAAAATAGTAACTTTGCGTTTTGTTCAAAAATTATGTTAGAAAACGATACGATAGAAGTATTAGGAGCACGAGTTCATAATCTCAAAAATATTGATGTTTCCATTCCAAGAGAAAAATTAGTGGTTATAACTGGGCTTTCTGGTTCAGGAAAATCTTCATTGGCTTTTGACACCATTTATGCTGAGGGACAGCGTCGCTATGTAGAAACTTTTTCGGCTTATGCTCGTCAATTTCTTGGTGGCTTGGAGCGTCCAGATGTTGATAAAATTGATGGTCTTTCTCCCGTAATTGCTATTGAGCAAAAAACAACCAGTAAAAGTCCACGATCCACTGTTGGCACTATCACCGAAATTTATGATTTTCTCAGATTGTTGTATGCACGTGCAAGTGATGCCTACAGCTATAATACGGGAGAAAAAATGGTTTCTTATTGTGATGAACAAATCAAAGAACTCATCACTAAAGATTTTTAGGGAAACGTATCAATATTTTAGCGCCAGTAATCAAAACCAGAAAAGGTCATTATGGTGAGTTATTCCAACAAATTGCAAAACAGGGCTTTTTAAAAGTAAGAATCAATGGAGAAATAAAAGATATTACTCCAGGAATGAAACTAGATCGATACAAAACACACGATATTGAGATTGTTATCGATAGAATGGTGGTCGAAAACTCTTCTGAGAATGAAAAAAGATTAAACGAAAGTATAAAAACAGCCATGTATCATGGTGAAAATGTGTTGATGATATTGGATCAAGATTCTGAAAAGATTCGTTTTTTTAGTCGGAATTTAATGTGTCCAACCACTGGAATTTCGTATCAAAATCCCGAACCCAATTTATTTTCTTTCAATTCACCCAAAGGAGCTTGTGAACATTGTAATGGACTGGGTACAGTAAACGAAATCAACTTAAAAAAAATTATCCCTAATCCTAATCTATCTATAAAGAATGGTGGTTTTGCTCCTTTAGGCGAATATAAATCGTCTTGGATTTTCAAGCAATTAGAAATCATAGGGAAAAAATACAATTTCAAAATAACAGATGCTATTGAAACCATTTCTGAGGAACATGGAAATGATTTTGAATGGTGGCAAGAAAAATTTTCGGTTGAATCTAAAACTTTAGGTATTACTAAAGAATATAAAATTGAATTTGAAGGAATTTCTCATTTTATAAAAACCAACATGATGAAAGCGGTTCAGCAACCATAAAGCGATGGGCAAAAGAATTCATGGACGAAATAAAATGCCCTGTATGTGAAGGTTCTAGATTGAAAAAAGAAGCTCTATTTTTTAAAATAGATGCTAAAAACATTTCTGAATTATGCAACTTAGACATTTCAGACTTGACCATTTGGTTTGAAAATTTAAATTCATATTTATCTGATAAACAAAAAACTATAGCCTCTGAAGTAATTAAAGAAATTAAAGACCGATTGGCTTTTTTGATGAATGTTGGATTGAATTATTTGTCTCTGAGTCGTAGCTCCAAATCACTCTCAGGTGGTGAAGCCCAACGTATTCGATTGGCTACCCAAATTGGTTCACAATTAGTTGGAGTTTTATATATCTTAGATGAACCTAGCATTGGTTTACATCAAAGAGACAATGAAAAACTAATTCATTCTCTAGAGAAATTACGCGATATTGGAAACTCTGTAATTGTGGTTGAACACGATAAAGACATGATTGAACGTGCTGATTATGTTATCGATATTGGTCCAAAAGCAGGAAAATTTGGAGGAGAAATTATTAGCAAAGGTACCCCTGCAGAAATTTTAAAAGAACATACCATTACCGCCATGTATCTGAATGGAGAAATGAAAATTGAGATTCCTAAAAAACGAAGAGCAGGAAATGGAAAGTTCTTAAAATTAACTGGAGCCACAGGAAATAATCTCAAGAATGTTTCAATAGAATTGCCTTTAGGGAAAATGATTTGTATTACTGGAGTTTCTGGTAGTGGAAAATCAACCTTAATAAATGAAACACTCTACCCTATTTTGAATGAATTTTACTTCAATGGTGTAAAGAAACCTCAACCGTATAAAAAAATAGAAGGATTAGAACATATTGATAAAGTCATTGATATTGATCAAAGTCCCATTGGTAGAACCCCTCGCTCCAATCCAGCAACCTACACAGAAGTTTTTTACGGAAATTAGAAATTTGTTTACGATGACTTCGAAAGTATGATTCGAGGTTACAAAGCAGGACGATTTAGTTTTAATGTTAAAGGTGGTCGGTGTGAAACTTGTGAAGGTGCTGTGGTTATAACTATTGAAATGAATTTTTTGCCTGATGTTTATGTTGAATGCGAAACTTGTCAAGGTAAGAGATTCAATAGAGAAACATTAGAAATTCGATACAAAGGGAAATCCATTTCGGATGTATTGAACATGACAGTAGATGAAGCCGTTCCGTTTTTTGAAAATATTCCAAAAATTTATAGAAAAGTAAAAACCATTCAAGATGTTGGATTGGGCTATATTACACTTGGGCAACAAAGTACAACACTTTCTGGTGGTGAAGCACAACGAATTAAATTAGCTGGAGAATTGTCTAAAAAAGATACAGGAAATACGCTATACATTCTTGATGAGCCCACAACTGGATTGCATTTTGAGGACATTCGAGGTTTTGATGGATGTTATCAATAAATTAGTTAACAAAGGCAACACCATTCTAATTATAGAGCACAATCTGGACGTAATTAAATTAGCTGATTACATTATAGATATAGGTCCTGAGGGTGGTAAAGGAGGTGGACAAATTGTTGCCCAAGGAACACCTGAAGAAATTGTAAAAAATAAAAAAGGATACACCGCGCAATTTTTGAAAAAAGAATTACTTTAGCACGCTTTTTTATGAATGAATGTATTGTTCGTAAAAAAAACAAATTGAAAAATGAATTAAAAATATGAAATTACAAGATTTTGATAATGATGAGGAAAAAGTGATTCAAGACAAGTTAAAACAAAAAACTTGGAATGAAATTAGAACAAATGATAGCTGGGCAATTTTTAAAATTATGTCTGAATTTGTTAATGGTTATGAAACCATGGCACGAATCGGGCCTTGCGTAACTATTTTTGGTTCAGCTCGAATTAAGCCAGAACACGAGTACTACAAATTAGCAGAAAAAATTGCTTTTAAAATCAGTAAAGCCGGCTATGGAGTAATTACTGGCGGCGGACCTGGTATTATGGAAGCAGGAAATAAAGGAGCTCACAATGGTGGCGGTACCTCTGTTGGCTTAAATATCGAATTGCCATTTGAACAGCATTTTAACCCCTATATTGATAAAGATAAAAATTTAAATTTTGATTATTTCTTTGTACGTAAAGTAATTTTTGTGAAATATTCTCAAGGATTTGTGGTTATGCCCGGAGGTTTCGGTACTTTGGACGAAATGTTTGAGGCACTAACTTTAATACAAACCAAAAAAATTGGAAAGTTTCCTATTATTTTAGTGGGTTCTAGTTTTTGGGCTGGTCTTATCGATTGGATTAAAGCAGTGTTAATAGAGCAGGAAAGAACGGTAAATGCCGAAGATTTAAATTTATTTAAGGTTGTTGATACTGCAGATGAAGTGCTGGAAACTCTAGATAATTTCTATAAAAAATACAATCTAAGTCCTAATTTCTAGAAAAAACCGATACTTAAAATTCCAAATCCCAATTCTTTCTTGATTGGAATTTGGAATTTAATTTTTTGTTTAATTTTGATTTATGTTTTTCAACTCCTTTCATTTCGCTATTTTTCTTCCAATACTTTTTGTACTCTATTGGTTTTTGTTTCAAAAATCAAAGTCAACACAAAATTTGATATTGATAGTAGCCAGCTATTATTTTTATTCTTGTTGGGATTGGCGATTTTTGTTTCTGTTGATTTTCTCCACTTTGCTGGATTATTTTTGTGCCATCAAAATTGAGAATAGCCAAAAAGAATCCATAAGGAAGCTATGGCTTTGGTTGTGTATTGTAATAAACTTAGGCTTTCTCGGACTGTTTAAATACTACAACTTTTTTGCCGATTCATTTTCTGAACTAGCGAATTCATTTGGATTACATTCAAGTCCAATCGTATTGAAATTAATTCTTCCCGTTGGGATTTCGTTTTACACATTTCACGGATTATCTTATATCATTGATATCTATTACAAGCGCATACAATCTGAACGGAATTTTGTAGATTATTCATTATTCGTGAGTTATTTTCCTCTTTTGGTAGCTGGTCCTATCGAACGAGCTACTCACCTATTACCTCAATTGAAAATAAAAAGAGAATTCAATTTTGAAAAAGCCAAAGAAGGAATTTATCAAATTGTTTGGGGCTTGGTCAAAAAAGTAGTAATTGCTGATTCCTGCGCCAATTATGCCAATGAAGTTTTCAATCATTATCCAACAATGAATTCTTTATCACTGGCTTTAGGAGCTATTTATTTTGCTTTTCAAATCTATGGAGATTTTTCAGGTTACTCAGATATTGCGCTTGGAACATCCAAATTATTTGGAATTGACTTATTAAAAAACTTTAACTATCCCTATTTTTCAAGAGATATTGCAGAGTTTTGGAGACGATGGCACATTTCGCTAACCACTTGGTTTCGAGATTATTTATACATACCATTAGGTGGCAGTAAAGGCTCGAAATGGTTTCAGGTTAGAAACACTTTTATCATTTTTCTGGTAAGTGGTTTTTGGCATGGTGCCAGTTGGACGTATGTTTTTTGGGGATTTATTAATGCTATTTATTTTATTCCTCTTTTGTTATTGAAACGAAATAGAAAAAACGTCGACGATATTGCATTAGGATTTGATTTCGGTTCGGTGAAAACCATATTCAACATTTTGATAACATTTTTAATTACCTGTTTTGCCTGGATATTTTTTAGAGCAAAAACTATTCACGATGCTTTTGCGTATATTCATAGAATGTTTGAAGATTTAAATTTTAGCAAGCAATATTTTAGCATAGAGCGTTACAACTATGATTTACTTCCTTTGGTGTTGGTATTTATTGTTGTAGAATGGAATAATAGAACCAAAATTGAACCTATTTCAGGAAAATACAGTTGGGTTAAATTGAGTCTTAGTCTTGCTGCACTATTAGCATTAGGTGTTTTTTCTGATTATAAAGAATTCATTTATTTTCAATTCTAATGAAGCAGTTTATACTTTTTATAGTTAAAATTTTTGCCATTCTATTATTGACCATGGTGCTGTTAGATTTATTCCCGTTTATTTGAATTCAATTCAAGGAACAAAATTGATAATTTGTACCAATCAAAAGATAGAAATTACGATGTAATCTTTTTAGGTTCATCAAGAGTCAATAATCATTTTGTACCAGAAATATTCAATAATAAAGGGTATAAAACATTCAACTTTGGTATCACGCGTTCCCGATTAAAGGAATCGGCATTAATGCTAAAACTAATGGTTGAACGCAATTATAAAATTAAAAATCTAATTCTTCAAGTCGATTTGAATATCAATACCAATGACCATTCAGAAGCGATACGATCTTTGTTTATGCCCTATCTGCATTTTTCTAAAACCATACGAGATCACTACAAAAGTATTCCAGAATACAACAAATTGCTCTATATTCCGTTTTACCGATATATGAATTATGATGCACGAATTGGTTTTCAGGAAATGTTCAACGCTGCTATTCACAAAAAAACTAATGCCCTAGATAATGATGGTTTTTATCCTTTGCCAAAAAACAAGAGCAAACTAATACCAGCCGATTTGTCAAAATATTACCCGAAAAGGAATAAAGCCTACGAAGAAATTAGAGCTATTTGCCAAAAAAACAACATCCATTTAATTGCAATTACCACTCCCATCTGCATCAATACGATTAACAGAGATTATTTTAATCATATCCAGTCCGTTTACCCAGAAATTCATAACTTTGAAGATGCGGTTGTTGATGACAAGTATTTTTCCACCTGCGGACATATGAATAAAGATGGTGCGGTAGAATTTACAAAAATTGTTTTTAATGCCTTTTTCAAACCCAAAACTGCCCCTTGAAAAAACTAATTTTCATAGTATTATTTTTGAACTTTACAGCTTACGCTCAACACCATTCCAAGATGTCTGTTGCGATAAATGTTCAGGATAAAACCGTTTCAGTATTTCAAGAACTAACTTACAATAATCAATCAACAGATACTTTATCATCAATACTTTTAAACGATTGGAATAATGCCTATTCCTCCGAGAATTCTCTTTTAGCAAAAAGATTCTCAGATGAGTTTAGCCGTAGTTTTTATCTAGCAAATAATAAGGCTAAGGGATTTACAAAAAATATCTCTGTTTTTGACGAAAATAAATCATTCCTGATTTGGAATAGAGATGAAGCTGTAGACTTGATTGAATTGAAACTCAACGATAAATTAGCACCCAATCAAAAAATAAAATTATACCTCACCTACACTATCAAGGTTCCGAGTGATGAATTTACCAAATATGGTTTTGGGAATTATGGTAACATAAATTTAAAAAATTGTTTTCTTACACCCGCTCGATATGAAAATCATTCTTTTGTAAAATACAGCAATGCGAATCTTGACGATATTGCGAATGGGATTTCTGACTATGATATTGAGATTAAAATTCCTCTTAATTTTGAATTGACTTCAGATTTAAATGAAATTGAGAAAACAAGAACAAAAGAAAATAGTATATACCATTTTTCAGGAAAAAACAGATTAGATTTCAGTTTGTTTCTCGAACCCGTTTCAAGTTTTTATAGTTTTAAAAATAACTCTGTCGAAGTTATAACTAATTTAAGAGAAAGCAAGCTAGACAATATTCACAGAGCTATCGTTATTGATAGAATAGTAAATTTTGTAAACTCAGAATTAGGGGACTATCCTCATAAAAAAATTACTGTTTCACAAGTAGATTATGAAAGAAACCCATTTTATGGATTGAATCAACTGCCATCGTTTATAAGTCCGTTTCCTGATGAGTTTTTGTATGAGCTTAAATTTTTAAAAACCTATCTCAATAACTATCTAAGAAATACCCTAAATATAGATGTTCGTAAAGACAATTGGATTTTTGATGGATTTCAGGTTTACATTATGATGCAGTATATTGAAAAAAATCATCCGGAAGCCAAGATGATGGGAAATCTGTCTAGGATGAAAGTACTGAAAAGTTACAATCTTATTAATCTAGATTTTAACGAGCAATACAGCTACTATTATATGCTCATGGCGAGAAAAAACTTGGATCAACCATTAGGTGAATCTAAAGAAAATTTAATACGATTTAATGAAAAAATTGCTTCAAAATATCGAGCGGGATTGAGTTTTAAATATTTGGATAATTATTTAGAAAAAGATATTGTTCCTGCTACTATCAAACAATTCTATGATATTAATAAGCAGAAGCAAGCATCAAGGGCACTATTTGAAGAAGTACTCAAAAAAAATGCTGGCAAAAATATAGATTGGTTTTTCAAGACCATAATTGATTCAAGAGCTATTATTGATTATAAATTCAGTGATTTTTCTAAAACAAAAGATAGTGTTTCCTTTACCATAAAAAACAAAACAGGAACAACCGTACCCATACCTGTATATGGAGTAAAGAAAAATGAAATTATTTTTAAAAAATGGTATGACGGTATTGAAAATGATAGCACCTTCACTCTAGAGCGAAAAAATGCTGATAAAATAGTTCTTAATTATAAAAATGAAGTTCCAGAATACAATTTAAGAAATAACTGGAAATCACTAAAAGGCTTCTCTCCTACTAACAGACCTATAAAATTTGCATTCATGAAGGATTTAGAAGATCCCTATTACAATCAAATTTTATATGTTCCCATGCTGGCCTACAATCTTTATGATGGAATTAGTCCAGGAATTAGATTTCATAACAAAACTATTTTGGATAAACCGTTTACATTCGATATCAACCCTTCCTACTCAACTAAAACAAATATGCTAATTGGTAATTTTTCTCTTGGTGTTAATCAAAATTATAGAGATAGCAGACTTTATAATATACGCTATACTATGAATGGTTCTTATTTTCATTACGCTCAAGATGCGACCTATTTGAAACTAAATCCTGCTGTTATTATGAATATTAGAGAGCCCAATTTTAGAGACAATAGAAAGCAAGCTATCGTTTTTAGATACAACATAGTTGATAAAGAGCGTTCAAAAATAATTAATGATACGAATGAGAATTATTCTGTATTCAATGTCAAATATTTTAATACCAAAACTGAGGTCACTAACCATCTGAATTTTAATTCAGACATTCAATTTTCCAGTGGTTTTGGCAAATTGGCTGGCGAGGTTCAATACAGAAAACTCTTCAATAGCAATCGTCAAATTAATTTTCGATTGTATGTAGGAGCCTTCACCTACAATGATAATAAAACCAGTTCCTATAATTTTGGAGTATATAACCCTAACGATTACCTGTTTGAATATAACCTGTTTGGACGCTCAGAAACAACCGGATTGTTTAGCCAACAATTTATTCTTGCCGAAGGAGGATTTAAATCCAAAATAGTACCATCATCAATCAATCAGTGGATAACAACAACTAATGTGAGTTTTAATGTTTGGAATTGGATAGAAGTATACGGTGATTTAGGATTTGTAAAAAACAGAGCTACTCAGCCCGAGTTTATTTATGATAGTGGTATTCGTCTCAATCTAGTAACCGATTATTTTGAACTTTATTTTCCAGTCTACTCCAATTTGGGTTGGGAAATATCCCAAAATAATTATTCGGAAAAAATCCGATTTGTCATCACGTTGAGTCCAAAAACACTGATGAATCTTTTTACTCGGAAGTGGTTTTAAGATTAAACTATTAAGCCAATTGTTATATTTTTTTAAAATAAATGCCTCATTGTTAAATAGTATTCAAACAATTAGCTGATTACTACTAATTAAGTGCTAATTCTTTAAATAGATATTTCACATCGCATTATGAATATCATTAGTTTTTAATTAAATTAGTTGCATTAAGCTATACTTTCAATTTATGATACAAGCAGAGACTAATGCGGCATTGACTTTTGAAGACTTCAAGAATGAGGTGCTAAATGATTACAAAATCGCCGTTACTAGTAGAGAATGTAGCCTTTTAGGAAGAAAAGAAGTTCTGACCGGAAAAGCAAAATTTGGAATTTTTGGTGATGGAAAAGAAGTCCCACAGCTAGCTATGGCCAAAGCCTTTAAAATAGGAGATTTTCGCTCAGGTTATTATAGAGATCAAACCTTCATGATGGCTATTGGAGAATTGACTGTACAAGAATTTTTTGCAGGTTTATATGGACATGTTGATATTAATTTCGACCCAATGTCTGCTGGTAGACAGATGGGAGGTCATTTTCAAACACATAGTTTAAACGAAGATGGAACTTGGAAAAATTTAACTATTCAAAAAAATTCCAGTTCAGATATTTCTCCAACAGCGGCACAAATACCTCGACTGCTAGGTTTGGCTCAGGCATCCAAAATTTATAAAAATGTCGACGGTATAGACGCAACCAATTTTTCTAATAATGGTAATGAAGTAGCTTGGGGAACTATAGGTAATGCAAGTACCTCCGAAGGATTATTTTTTGAATCTATGAATGCCGCTGGAGTATTACAAATTCCCATTGTTTTAAGTGTTTGGGATGACGAATATGGAATTTCAGTTCATGCGAAATACCAAACGACCAAAGAAAGTATATCTGAAATTCTAAGTGGTTTTCAGCGCAATGAAGAACAAGAAGGTTTCGAAATCATAAAAGTAAAGGGTTGGGATTATGCCGATTTAGTTGCTACCTATGAAAGAGCTGGACAAATCGCTCGCGAGGAACATGTCCCTGTACTAATTCATGTTATCGAACTAACGCAACCACAAGGCCACTCTACCTCTGGCTCACATGAACGGTACAAAAACGAGGAACGGTTAGATTGGGAACGCAATTTTGACTGTATCAAACAAATGAAATTGTGGATGATTACCTACAACATAGGCACTGAGGAAGAATTAAATGAAATTGAAAAAAACGCAAAGAAAGAAGTTTTAGAAGCAAAAAAAGCGGCTTGGGAAGCTTACTTAAATCCCATTAAAGCTGAAAAAACAGAATTAGTTACCCTAATTCAAAATACAGCCGATAGAAGTATTAATAAAGTATTTATACAGAAATACACTTCTGATTTAGAATCCAACAAAGAGCCTTTGAGAAAAGATCTTTTAATAATAGCTCGTAAAGTTTTACGAATGATTATTAATGAAGATAGTAAAGTGGAACTTTCGAAGTGGATACAAGATTATATTAAAAAAATCCAACCGAAATATAGCTCACATCTGTACTCTGAATCAAATTCTTCGGTTTTATCCATAAAAGAGGTAGCACCTACTTATGATGAAACCAAGGAAGAGGTTGACGCTCGAGTGATATTGAGAGATAATTTTGATGTGATTTTTACAAAATATCCACAAACTTTAATTTTTGGCGAAGATGCAGGTAACATTGGTGATGTAAACCAAGGATTAGAAGGAATGCAAAAAAAATATGGAAACTTTCGAGTGACTGATGTTGGCATTCGAGAAGCATCTATAATTGGTCAAGGAATTGGAATGGCTATGAGAGGGTTACGACCCATAGCCGAGATCCAATATTTGGATTATTTACTTTACGCCATCCAAATTTTGAGTGACGATTTGGCTACATTACAATACCGTTCTCACGGAAAACAAAAAGCGCCATTAATAATTCGTACACGAGGCCACCGCTTAGAAGGCATTTGGCATTCAGGCTCTCCAATGGGTATGATTATTAACGCTATAAGAGGAATTCATGTTTTGGTTCCACGAAATATGACCAAAGCAGCAGGATTTTACAATACCTTGTTAGAAGCCGATGAACCTGCACTAGTGGTTGAATGTCTAAATGGATATAGATTCAAAGAAAAATTACCTACTAACTTGGGCGAATTCAAAACTCCAATTGGTGTGGTAGAAACCATAAAAGAAGGAGAATCGATAACTCTGGTTTCGTATGGCTCAACACTGCGTTTGGTTGAACAAGCAGCAAAAGAACTGCTGGAAATTGGAATTGATTGCGAAATCATAGATGTGCAATCTCTATTGCCTTTTGATATTCATCATGACATTGTTAAGAGTATCATGAAAACGAATCGCTTATTAGTAATTGATGAGGATGTACCTGGAGGTGCTACTGCTTATATCATGCAACATATTTTAGAAAATCAAAATGCATACGATTATTTAGATAGCAAACCTCAAACTCTTACGGCGCAACCACATAGACCTGCATACGGCACGGATGGTGATTATTTTTCTAAGCCTTCAGTCGAGGATATTTATGAAAAAGTCTATGCTATGATGAGTGAGGTGAATCCAAAAAAATACCCAAGTTTGTATTGAAATAGAAACTCGAAATATCAGAAAATCCCAATTATATGATTGGGATTTTTATTTTTAAGCATAAAATCATACAACGAAAACTGTGCACAACTAATCCGTTCAGATATGAATAAGAATCAACAACTAATTGAAAACTTTTACACTGCTTTTTCAAATCAGGATGGACAAAAAATGGCAGATTGCTATCATCAGCAAGTACAATTTAAAGACCCTGTATTTGGAATTTTAGAAAGAACATCAGCAATAGCTATGTGGAATATGTTACTTGATCGTAGCAAAGGAAATTTAAAAATTGAATACTACAATCTTAGTGCAACTGATGATAAAGGAACTGTAACTTGGGTTGCAACTTACAATTTCATTAAAACCCAACGAAAAGTTGTCAATGTAATTCAAGCTTCATTTGAATTTAAAGACGGTTTAATCTATAGACATACCGACACTTTTAACTTATGGAAATGGAGCAGACAAGCCTTTGGAATAAAAGGATTACTGTTGGGCTGGACTTCCTTTATGCAGGATAAAATTCGAAAACAAGCTAAAATGGCGCTAGAGGTTTATGAATCCAGCAAGAAATGATTATACTATTTCAAGATTAAAATCCCAGTTCCTATCGCTTTTATACCATAATTGACCTTCAGAAACATCCAAAGGACAATCAAAATTATTGGTATACAAAGCTCCGGTACCCAAACCCTGAGGCATGATATTCTTTTGAAGAAATGTCCATTGTGCAATTGCATTTAGTCCTACATTACTTTCCAATGCTGATGTAATCCACCAACCTATTTCATGCTTATTAGCCAAATCAATCCATTCTTGAGTGCCACGAAAACCACCAACAAAACTTGGTTTAAAAATGAGGTATTGGGGTTTGATTTTTTCCAAAAGCAACTCTTTCTCACGAATAGAAAACACCCCTATTAATTCTTCGTCTAAGGCAATGGGTATGGGTGTAGTTTTGCACAGCTCTGCCATACTGTCAGTGTTGTTTTTTTGAATGGGTTGTTCAATACTATGTATTTCAAATTCACATAATTGACTTATTTTATATAAAGCTTCATTTGTACTGAAAGCACCGTTTGCATCGACTCATATTTCTACTTTTTCTGCAGAAAAATGTTGACGAATATACCGTAGTAATTGAAGCTCTTTTTTAAAATTGATAGCACCAACTTTGAGTGTTATGCTGTGACAACCATCGGCCAGTTTTACTTTGATTTGCTCCATCATAAAAGCCTCATTTCCCATCCAAACCAAACCGTTTATCACGATAGATTTTTTGCCCGTTGTGAAATCTGAAGGAAACAATTCGAATGGATTTTTACTCGCCATAGATTGAAATGCCATTTCTACACCAAATTGAATAGAAGGAAATTCAATTAAATGTTCCCAAAGCAATTCTCTTCCTAAATGAATATTTGCACATGTCCATCGTAATTTTTCTTCATAATCTGGTCTGTCGTCAATGCTCAGTCCTCTCAGAAGTCCACACTCACCTACTCCTTTTTTATTATCTTCTTCTAGTACTATAAACCAAGTTTCCTTTTCGGTCATGACCCCTCGTGACGTTCCAGATGGTATTTTGAAATTTAAAATGTATTTGTGATAGGTTGCTTTCAAAGAAATATAATTTATCTGTTGATTATCTTCAAAATTCTATCGAAATCATCGCTTTTGATTCCTGCTTTTTGAAAGGCTTGAAAATCTAGTTTTATTTTCTCCACCCAGTTTATACTATCGGTAACATTTTGTGATTGGTATTTTTTGTAAATGGACTTTGCCTTGCTGTAATTATCATTAAGTAAATAAGCATGAGCCAAATTTAATTTTATCAATAACTCGGTATCGTCAAGTTTTTCACCTTCCTTCAAATATTTAGTTGCTTTTCCGTATTGTTTAGTCAAAAGATAACTGTTTCCTATGGTGTTAAAGTCTAAAGCAGTCGCCTGACCAGCATTAATCAATGCCAAAGATTTTTCAATTACAAGACCGTATTGTTCTTGTTGAAATAAAGTAGCTATTTGATTGCGTAAAGATTCGGAAACACTACTCAAATTACCCGTTTCTTTGTAGCATAATGCTCCAAAATCTTTAATGATTTTTGTTTTCTCAATTGCTAATAAGCTTTGGTATTCTTGAAAACGATATTCTTTCTGAATTTTTTCTAAAATACAAACACAGTAATCATCAGAATTCGGAATCTTTTTAGCTAAATCTGTAGTTTTACAAAGATTCAAGATAGACTTTCTGTTGTCTACAGTCCAACCTCTACTTAACTTCGTATCAACCCAAGGCACAACTTCCAAAATAATCTTTTGATTCATAATCCAATTTTTATTCTCGAAACCAAACCACAATTTATTTGATTTTAAACAAACTGATGAGTTTGCAGAAAGCCTTTTAGCATCTTTATTTATAGGAGTGTTTTGAGTATAACACGACTTATCGGTTAGTCCATTTTCTTTATATGTTGTAGCAAGTGATTCGCTTGAAAAAACAGCATATTTGCATTTGTCTTCTCCAGAAATTTTGGATAACAACAAAACAGCACCTGCTGAACCTTGACTAATTCCTGTTGGATCTGGAATGGCTTTCAGTACAGAAACTAGACTATTCGCCATTTGTTGATTCTCGTCAAGAAGTGTGATTCTAAAAACCACCTCGGTTGTTCCTGTTGGCAATTCTTCCGAAGCTATAATTATCCTATTTCTTGCCTTAACAACTTCTTGTCTTATCGTTGAACGTTCTTTGTCCCAATATCCACTTTGTTGTCCAAATGAAACGATCGAAATAAAAAATAATATGATTAAAGTAAAATGTTTATTTACCATAAATAAAATATTATAATTCAATACTTTGACCTATTTCCAAAATCATTAAATCTTTTCCTTTATCAAAAAACTTCCGAATGGCTTCTTCATGGTTAATTTCGATAAAACCAAAAGTATCATAATGGCATCCCAAGACTTTATCACACTCAATAAAATCTGAAGCTAGAATGGCGTCTTCAACATCCATAGTGAAATTGTCGCCTATAGGCAGAGTAGCTAAATCCAGTTTGGTTCGCAACGGAATCAATTTCATATCCATAGTAAGCGCTGTATCTCCTGCAATGTAAATGTTCTTGTGTTCGCCTTCTATGACAAAACCACCCGGATTTCCTCCATTGCTTCCATCTGCAAAAGAGCTGGAATGCACCGCAGGTACGTATTTTACTTTGCCAAAATCAAACTTCCAGCTTCCACCATGATTCATACGATGGTTTTTAAAACCTTTGTTTTCGTAATATACTCCTATTTCCCAATTGGAAACGATAATGGCTTCTGGATTGTTTTGCAAAATATATTCCACATCCAAAGTATGATCTTGATGGGCGTGCGTTAGAAAAATATAATCGGGTTTTAATTCGTTTACATTGATATTGCTTGCCTTGGTGTTAGCCGTAATAAATGGATCTACGAGAATTGTTTTTCCGCTTACTTTTATTTCAAAAGTGGAATGTCCATAATACGTAATTTTCATAACTTCAATTTAAGAATTATTAACTAATACATCAGAGATAAAGAAAATCATACACAAAGCTAATAAGACCGATAAGGCAAAAGTACTTAAGGCTACTTTTTTCAATTCAGGGTCTAAGGCTTTTGGATTGTCATTTTTATAGACTGTAACTAAATGTTTAATCAAAGGAATATAGGCAACAACAAATAGGTATTGATCGAAATGAAAGTCATCAATGATTGCGAAAATAAGTACTAGTATCATTGCCGTAATAATTAAAGAATAATGGTATTTCTTCGCTTTAGCACCTCCAATTTTTACAACTATTGTATTCTTGTTCACTTTTCTATCCGATTCCTCATCTCGCATGTTGTTTAAATTGAGCACCGCCACACTCAATAATCCTATGGCTATGGCTGGTAAAAAGAGATCAAAATCCAATTGTTTGGAGTATAAAAAATTAACGCCTAAAGTACTCACCAAACCAAAAAAGATAAAAACAAACACATCGCCATACCCACGATACCCATAAGCGGTATTCCCTACAGTATAACGAATGGCTGAGGCAATGGCTAGAATTCCGAGAATAAGGTAAAATAAAGAAAGCCCCAGATTGGTATATCTAAAAGCATAAAAAATCAATATTATAGCAGAACATAAAGTAAGAACAGAAGTGATAATAATAGCCCGTTTCATCGCCTGTGGTGAAATTACACCACTCTGAATCGCGCGTTTTGGATCCAACTCTATCCTTGTTGTCGGTACCTTTAATTCCATCACCATAATCATTGGCAAAATTGGATAGCACCTGTAACCCTAGCGTTGTTAAAATGGCAAAACCAAAGATTTTCCAGTTAAAGACTTCCGTGGGAGTCAATATTGCATCGGTTGGATGTGCCAAGGCATACATGCTACCAATAATAATTCCAGAAACAGACAAGGGTAATGTTCGTAATCTAGCGGCTTGAATCCAATGTTTCATTGTGATAATTTAATTTTTATTGTACTTGTTTTATATTTACTATGTCCAAAAACGAACCACTGCGTCTGTAAACTACGACTGTAAACTGCGACTGCAAACTTCGACTGTAAACTGATTATTACTTAAGGCAACCACTTATTCTCTCCAAAATTGGGTTTTCTTTTTTCTAAAAAGACATTGCGTCCTTCTTTAGCTTCCTCGGTCATATAAGCCAAACCCGTGGCTTCACCAGCAAAAACTTGTTGTCCCACCATACCATCATCAGTAAGGTTCATAGCGAATTTTAGCATTTTGATAGACGTTGGAGATTTAGCTAAAATTTCCTGTGCCCACTGATAAGCAGTGTCCTCTAACTCAGTATGTGGAATTACCGCATTCACCATTCCCATATCCAAAGCCTCTTGAGCGGAGTAATTACGACCTAAAAAGAAAATCTCTCTCGCTTTCTTTTGTCCTACCATTTTAGCCAGATAGGCAGAACCATAACCGCCATCAAAACTGGTCACATCGGCATCGGTTTGTTTGAAAATGGCATGTTCTTTACTGGCAAGCGTTAAGTCACAGACTACATGTAGACTATGTCCTCCTCCAACAGCCCAACCAGGAACTACGGCAATCACTACTTTTGGCATAAATCGAATTAAACGTTGAACATCCAAGATATTCAACCGATGATATCCATCTTCTCCGACGTAGCCTTGATGTCCTCTTGCTTTTTGATCGCCTCCACTACAAAACGACCAAATACCGTCTTTAGAACTTGGCCCTTCGGCAGAAAGCAAAACCACTCCAATAGAAGTGTCTTCTTGAGCGTCATGAAAGGCGTGTAGCAATTCGGAGGTAGTTTTTGGACGAAAAGCATTGCGCACATCAGGGCGATTGAAAGCAATACGGGCTACTCCATTGCATTTTTTATAGGTGATATCTTCAAAATCTCTTACCGTAATCCAATCCATTACAATTGATTTAAATTATTGAAGTGTAAAAATAAACCATTTTTTACTTTTATACTATTCTATTTACCAAAGCTTTGGTAATCCTTATCTGACTAAACCTTTTGGAGTGTTAAAATATGAAAGAAAAATTCATTTTTTAAAACAACGTATTATATTATTATTTAACTTTAGATATTGTTAATCAATAAATTAAAATTTATTTTGAGTACTGATTGTCAACAGATTGTTCACTGAATTAGTAACCTAAAAAAAGAATTATTTGAATGTAGTAAAAAATCATTTTGCTCCTTTTTCAAAGGGTATTAATTCACATCTTACTTATAGTATGGAGAAAGATGAGCAAGTGAAAAAATCATTTTCTGAAAATGGTAACAAATTAGAAAGTAGCAACCACGGTTAATATTAGAATCGACCTCCTATATACAACAAATAGGAACATTCTTTACTTAATAAAACGGCAACCAAAGGTTCAAATGTAAAATCTATTTTAACTCCTCAAGAAAATGATAAGTGCAATTTTAATCTATTTTACAAGAAAACTAGTGCTTAAATTTTTGTAGTGAAAGACATTTTAACAGTCTTGACAAGGTATAAGTGAGTCGTTTCATTTTTGAAAAATAGAAAAACCATTCTTTATTTTTGTTTTTAGAGTATTGAAAACAAAAGTAAAAAGGAAAGACTAAACCCAATCGTTTAGTCTTTCTTTTTTTACTCCTATCCTACTGATTTTCTTTGCCTTTCCATGGTAGCACTAGCCATCCTCCTGCTCCTATTTGCAATTGACCGCGGCCAATTGAATACATAGCCGTGGCCGTTTTACAAATTAACCGCGGCCATTTTATAAAACAACCGCGGTCGTTTTGTATCTTTGTGCAGACAACCACAAAACCAAGACTTTATGGCTATTTTTTTTACTGCTTCTGGCAAGACAAATCCAAACCAAAAACAAGCTCCCATGCTGTATTATCCTAGAGCCGTTCAATCTGGGGAAATTGATTTGGACGAACTCTCTCAACAAATCTCTTTTAGCACGACCCTAACCGAAACCGATTGTCAAGCCGTAATCTACAGTTTGGTCAATACGGTATCTCAAGCGTTAGAGCAAGGCAAAATTGTGCGCTTAGGCCATTTAGGAACCTTTCAAATTAGTATTAAAGGGACCCCCAGCGAAAACCCGGAAGACGTTATCGCTGCTAAGATAGAAAGTGCCTCCATTATTTACAGACCGGGAAAACGATTTAAAACCATGCTGAAGAATTTGAAGTTTGCTAAAAAGAGATAATAGTCTACTAAGCAGGAACTTAGCGGCACAACACCCAATTCCTGACTATTGAAGCACTACAAATACTAGGTGCGTGTACTGATTTATAAAAAAATAGTATATTTGAAAATAATGCGCAATATTAGTTGAGAATATACAAGCATAACGTTATGCCTCAGTTTAGAGTACCGAAATATGAAACATACTTTAGAATATAAAATATTAAAGTTTTTATCAGACAAAAATGATGGTCGATTTATCGATGTAGCTGAAGTTGATTTGGATACTGATTTTTTAAAAAGTGTAATATCCGACTTAAAAAACAGAGACCTAATATTAACCGAGGCATATCCTGGTACTCCGTGGGAAGGAAACTTTATCGGCATTTCACCATCTGAGAAGCCTGAAAAATGTAAAATAAGAACTAAAGGATTGGAATATTTAGATGCGTTAGAAAAGTCAGAGGCAGACTTTGAATTAACGAAGAAAACACTCGAGGAATTTCCCAAAACAAAATGGTTTGCAAGAATTGGGGTTTTTATTGCTGTTATTTTAGCGTTGAAAGAAATATATATGTTAATATGGAAAAAATAACGCCAGCCATTTTAAAAAGGTGTGGAAGCTAAATAAAAAAACAGAAGGCATAACAGCGGTTTCTCACAATTGCGAATTTTGCGGTAAGTTCAGGATTCCGTTTTGCAAGAATTTCTATCTTTAACAGAAAATAAGTATTAATTTCTTTATGCAAACTAAAGGTGGAACGTTACGTCAGGCTGTGAAAAAACCTCATTTTTATTTCTTTCTACTTCACAGGAGGTCTATAAATTGATTTTAAGCTAGGCTAATTTTTGAAGTGTTCTGATTTGTCTCAAAATAATTTTAGTTACAAACAGCTTTAAATAGGTCGTTTTTTAGAAAAAACAAACTCTTTCTCTTGTAAGGCGTGTTCCAAGTCTTGAGTTTTGCTATAAGTTCGGGAACTCCCAAGATGTTTATACTGCGTTTGATGTTATAGACTAGCATAATAAGACTGTGTTCTGCGTTTACTTTTTCTAGTCCTATTAAGTCGGTGTAATTGTAACCCCATTTTCGCTTTATTGTTCCGAAGATATGCTCGTTAATCTCTTGTCGTTTGCGATACAGTTGTGGGTTGGATTGGTAGCGCTTTAGATTCTCTTCTACGGCATCTGCATACTGACTTCGGTCTATTTCTCTTCCTCCCACTCTACTGGTACATTGCTCTTTTACGGGACAGGTTTTACAGGCTGTGGTGCGGTATTTTTGGTATAAATAACTTGTTTTATCCCCATCTCTGGTTTTCTTGTGCCAACTCCCTGTGGTGGTAAGGATTTGTCCTTGCGGACAGGTGTATGTGTTGTCTTGTTTGTTGTAGGTGAACTTAGAGACTAAATACTCAGGTTGAGTGCCATTTTCGTTACTCTTGCCCCGATCGGGATGGGCGACTATGGTGGTTATATTGGCTAGCTTACAGGCTTCTATTTCTCGTCCATTGTGGTAGCCTTTATCTACCAAAACTGTAAAGGTTGTTGCTCCTAGATTTTCCTTTGCTTCTAAAGCTATGGCTGAGAGTGCATTTTTATCGTTGCGGTTAATGGTGTGGGTCGCCACTACTAGGTTGTGCTTATCGTCTACTGCGGCTTGTAGATTATACGATACTTCTATGACTTGACCTTGAACTAGCAAGGATCTAGCATCTTGGTCAGTGGTGCTTATTTGTGGTTCGCCACTGGCTTTGAGTTGTTCTTCTAAGATTTCATAGCGCAGTTTGTTTTGTTGCAAGCGTGCAATTTTTTGTTGAATATTGGGTATTGTGCTGCTCTTTTCTGATCGTCATTGTGGTCTAAATCCGTTAGATAGCCTTGGATTTTTTGCTTCGATATACTCTTTATGTTTATCGATTTTCTTTTGATTGTAATTAGACTTCTTGCCGTTGTGCGCTCTTGATTTAGTGCCATCAATAGCGATGGTCTCCCCTGCTATTAAATCGGCATCTTTTAAAAATGTAACAAAGAGTTTGAAGAGTTGTTTTAAGGCTTTGGGGTTGTCTTTTCTAAAATCGGCTATACTGTGATAATTAGGGCGAAGGGTTTCTGTGAGCCATTGCAACTCCAGATTGCGAAGACATTCTTTTTCTAGTTTTCTTGAGCTGCGGATGCCATTGAGATAACCGTATAGATAGATTTTTAGAAATAGTTGGGTCTCAAAACTAGGGCGTCCTTCGCTTTTTAAAACTTTTGGTTGAAATCCTACTCGTTCAAGCTCGATGCTGTTCACAAAAGCATCTATAAATCGAACAGGGTTGTCTTGGCTAATGGTATCATCTAAACTGGCTACGTGCAGCTGATAACGAGATATTCCTTGTATGTATTGCATCATTAAAGATAAAAAAACTATAACTTTCTTACAACTATTTTGCTATATTTGGTGGAAGGATTGTGATGTTTTTTCACAGTCTGACGTTATGCGCCAGCTCACCAAACACTGATCTAAAACATGCTTGAAAAAATTACTATAGAAAGACAAAAAGAAATTGAAAACGAAGTTTTTGGCGACACAAAAAAATACTTGGAAAATTGTTTGGATAATTATTCTGAATATGTTTCAGTTGCCCAAAAACTATTTCCCGAGGCATACAACAAAATAAGATACTTCGATCAAAAATATAACATCCTAGACCACTTAACTGAATATGATGATGCAACAAAGGCAAACAATATTGATTTGCAAATTATTTTATTGAAACGAGAAATTGAGAGAGGAATTTACACACCTGGGACTTACGAGCGACTTGCAAAAACTTATGAAAAAAAGAATGATATAGAATCTGCATATAAAGCTTGTATTGCTTGGTTTGAGACGGATTTTTGGAAGTTACCAAATACAGCAGATGGAAGTTTAAGGATTTTAAAAAGACTGAAACGATTAGAAGAAAAATACGGCACATAATAGCCGTTTCTCACAATTGGACTTTACCCAAACTTCACCGAAGTCATATTCAAAGATCCTCCAACGAATTTATCATTAAAGAAAGTAATTTCATCTTCTTTATCCTGCAATGCAAGACTATAAATTAGTGGATAATAATGGTCTGGTGTGGGAATGGCTAGTTTAGCAGCAGCACCTAATTTTTCGTAATAGGTATGTTAGCGTCAGGATACATATGCTTGACTATAGACCAAGTTCCATGATCTAAACCCCATTCGTGGTCTAAACCTACGTTGGTGCTAGTTATTAATTTCGCTGTTTCTGTTGCCAATTCAGGACTACCTTTTGCAGGATATTGAACATCGAATAATTCTTGAGGAAAACCTCCAAAATCATGTATGGTTCTTGGTTGTTCCATGGCAGTTACAAAAGTACCATTAGTCAACCAATGGGCAGAAATCACTAAAACCGCCTTGGGTTTTGGAATCTCTCGACCAAATTTTGACCAAGTTTGAGAAAACTCATTGTCTTCTATGGCATTCATTGGCGAGCCATGCCCAACAAATAGTGCAGGTAATTTAGTCTCTTGCACTTTTAAATCTTTTGACCAACTGTATAAAGGCTGTAGTGATGTCATAGCTATTCCTCCTAATATTGTTTTGATGAAGTCTTTCCGTTCCAAAATAATAACATTTGTATATACAAATGTATAGATATAAATTAGAATGTAGTGACTCGATAAGAAATAATTAACAGTAAAGCTTGAATTTATAGAAGATAGATACCATCCTCCTTTATCTCAATCAATTTGTCTTTGTATAAAGATCCAATTGCTTTTTTAAAGGTTTTTTTGCTCATTTTTAAAACCGTTTTGATGTCTTCTGGATGCGAATTATCATTCAAACGAAGAAAACCTCTGCTCGGTCTGAGTTCATTCAAAATCACTTGCGCATTGGGTTCAATATTCAAATAGCCCTGAATTTGTAGCGAAACATCAATTTTATTATCAGGTCTTATGGTTTTGATATACCCTCGCATTCGGTCACCCGTGCGAATCGCATCATCATATACCTCGTCTTTATAAACTAAGCCTTTGTGTTTTTCGTTAATGATGACATTAATACCAATTTCGGTGATGGAGAAACTATTAAATCCACTTCTTCTCCTTTTTCAACTGTTAAAACATCGTTATTCAAGAACTGATTGGTTTTGCTAGACGCTACCAATCGATTGGTTTTATCATCCATATACAAATAAACCAGATAGCGCTTCCCTTTTTCCATAGGTCTGGCTTGCTCTTTGAACGGAACGAGAATATCTTTTTCCATGCCCCAATCCATAAAAGCACCCACCTGATTGATATAATTTACCCTTAAAAGAGCAAATTCGTTCAAGAGAATATAAGGTTCTAAAGTGGTGGCAACGGGACGTTCCTCATGATCTAGATATACAAAAACGGTTAACTCCTCACCTATTTCGAATACCTTAGGTACGTATTTATTGGGTAAAAGGATGTCGTGGATTCCTTCAGGGTCTTTGGCTGGATTCCCTAAAAATAATCCAACTTTAGTATCACGTAATATGGTAAGTGTGTTGTATTTTCCGATTTCAATCATTTTTTCTCTGTAATTCTAAGATTCTTGTCAACAAAGGTACAAAGAGCAATTGAATGTTTGGAAAGGAATCTTTAAAGTTAATTATGGGTTTATTTTCTATTTCGCTACACCAACTCTTTAAAGTACTGCAATAGTATCTTATCGTTTTGCAACGTTGGTGTAAAAACCTCCAAAATAGCTGGTTTTTCGTTTTGAGCATACCAATTAGTCAACTTGTTTTTAAGGCTCTCTTCATCACTAGCAATGGAGTATTCCAATCCATACATTTTAGCCAGATGTTCGGCAGTAAGGCAATGGGATGTTTCAAAAAACGTATTGAAGACTTTATTCTCTTGGTGACCGGGTAGAATTCTGAAGATACCACCACCTCCATTGTTAATCAAAATGATTTTGAAATTTTTTGGAATATAATTATTCCATAAGGCATTACTGTCATACAAAAAACCAATATCACCTGCAATTAGGGTCGTTTGCTTGGTACTGCCCACTGCACACCTACCGCCGTAGAAGTACATCCGTCAATTCCGCTTGTACCTCTATTGCTATAAACCGTAATACTTGGATCGATATCAAACAATTGCGCATACCGTATAGGTGAACTATTACTCAATTGCAACATCGAGTTTTTAGGCAAGTTTGGTAAAATAATTTCAAACGCTTTTAAGTCTGAGAAAGGAATTTTATCTAAATACCGTTGATGTTTTATTCTTCGAAGTTTTTTAATGGCTTGTCCTTTATCGAAATAATCACTCAACACCTTTTTGGTAAAGGGTAATATTTGATTGAAAAAATCATTTGGAGTGGACTGAAAATGATGGGGCATACATCCGAAAGTATTGTAGGCTCTAAGAGGGTCTATATGCCAATGGTATTGCGGTTTGTGACTTCTTAGGAAGGATTTTATCCGTTTTGATACAATCATTCCTCCAAAGGTTATCAAAATATCGGGTTGAAACGCTTTGAAATCTTTTTCTTTAAAAGGAGTGATAATGGTATCAATGTTTGTTAAAAAAGTACTGTGATGAATGTTAGAAGTAGTTTCTGTCATCACCACTATTGAAGGGTCGTTTGCTAGGGTATTAATAATTTCTTCATCAATTTCGTTAGGTTCGTTGGTACCAATTAAAATTAATTTCTTTTTAGCTGAATTCCAAACATTGGTATAGGCTATAATGTCATCTATAGAAATGGTTTTGTACACTTTAGAAAAAGCAGATATGGTTGGGTCTACCGTCATTTTCTGACCGTTTGATACAAAGGCTCTTCAAAAGGTGCATTGATATGTGTTGGTCATCTTTTGGCGAAAGCAATATTGATGGCTTCATTTATTTTATTGTCGTTTTCAGTTGATTCTTTTCTGTAAGATTCGCATTATAGAGCGAATGATTTTGAAAAACATTCATTTGGCGTATGGTTTGACCGTCGCCAATATCTACTTTACTGTAAGGTCTATCAGCCGAAATAACAATAAGCGGGATTTGACTATAAAAGGCTTCTGCAAAAGCAGGATAATAGTTCAACAATGCCGACCCTGAGGTACAAACCAAAGCTACCAATTTATTAGTTTGTTGTGCCATTCCCAACGCAAAAAAAGCAGCAGAACGTTCATCAGCAATACTATAACACGTAAATTCAGGATTGTTTACAAATCCTAAAGTTAATGGAGCATTTCTAGAACCTGGGGAAATTACAATTTGAGTTACGCCTTTGGCTAAACAAATTTGTATAATACTTTGCGCTAAAGGAATTTTTGGATAAATCATTACGAACTAATAAATAAAGTTGATAACAAAATTAGTATTCCGCTGTTAAAATTTTATAAAAAAGGCAGAAACTTTCTTTATATTTGATGAAAGTATAAAAAAATCCGATGAACGTAACTATTAGACCTGCAACATTCAATGATGTAACAGCTATTTTAGATATTGTTAACCATTCCATACTACATACAACAGCAAATTATAACTATGATATTCAAACTATTGAGGTTCAAAACAAGTGGTTTGAGGACAAACAATTGCATCATTTTCCGGTTATTGTAGCAGAGCGTAATGGACAAGTTATTGGTTACGGAACTTACGGGACTTTTAGAGAGAAAATCGGGTATCAATACACTGTTGAGCATTCGGTATACGTAGATGAAAAATATACAGGGAAAGGAATTGGTAAACTCCTTTTACAAGAATTGATTCAACTGGCAAAAACACAAGGGTATCATACCATGATTGGAGCAATTGATGCCGAAAATTTCGACAGTATCGCTTTTCATAAAAAATTTGGTTTTGTAGAATGTGGAATTATAAAAGAGGCCGCATTCAAATTTAACAAATGGTTGGATTTACTGTTTATGCAATTAATCATTCCATAAGTTACCCATTTATCCAATTGACAATCGAAGCATCAGTAGGTAAAACTTGTGGTGAAATGACCTTTTCTAATTGTCCTTTTTCATTGATTAAATATTTCTGAAAGTTCGATTCGACCTCAGAATCTTTTAACCCATTTTTAGATTTTTGAGTTAAAAATTGATACACTTTGTGAATGTCTTTTCCTTTAACAGAAATCTTACTCATCATAGAAAATGTTACTCCGTAATTTTTTGGCAAAATGTGGCTATTTCTGCATTGGTTCCAGGTTCTTGCGCGCCAAAATTATTTGCTGGAAAACCAACAATAACAAAATTTTTTGATTTGTATTTTTTGTATAGTGCCTCCAATTCTTTGTATTGTGGTGTTAATCCACATTGGGATGCAGTATTCACAATGATTATTTTTTTACCTTTTAAAGTAGTAAAATCAAATTCTTTACCCGATAAATCTTGAACTTTAAATTGATAAATAGTTTGTTTTTCCATATTGGTTTTTACTTTTATTTTTCTGAGTTTGCGCTTGAGAGTTTCCCAAAAATAAGATACAAAGAGCAAGAATTAGTATATTTTTCATTATATATATTTTTTTTAAAAGTAACCAAAATCCATTGAAGAAGGAAAATACAATTCCTAAAGTTTTATTAATGTTTGATAAGTCCAATGATTAAATTCGTTAGGCATTTCAAAAAAATAATAGCGACCCAACTTTAAATTGAAATCGCTATTATCACCAAACAAAATAAACAAAACAACAAAATTTAGAACGTGTAAAGTATTTTAGCTTTCAGAAAGAAGGGTGTTCCTGGGGTAAAATGTATTTCTTCAACACCTTGAGTTTCATTTTTCAGTTGCGATTCGGTAGCAAACTGAGTTTCGTTCCATTCGGTGTTAAAAATATTTTCGATGGAGATACCAAAAATAAAATGCTTCATTTCATAATTTATATTCATATCCGAAACCATATATCCTCTAGCAACTATCGAATTATCTTCGTTAGCAGGTCTGCTTTTTAAATAACGATACTGAATTCCTCCTGAAAAATGTTTCCATTTACTAACAGTTACACCTCCAGTTGAGGTAAAATCAGGAGCAAGAGGGATGTAATTTTCGCCTTTAGGTGTATCAATACTTCTGGCATAAGTATAGTTAATATCAGTATTTAGAAACAACCAATCTGTTAACTGGTAACGCAAACCAAAATCACAGCCCATTCTTCTAGATTTACCTGAAAGTTCCACTACAGCTTCATCTCCAACATAGACAAATTCTTGCTCTAAAAATAAATACCATATTGCTGAATTGACTACTAATCTCGGTATTGGTTTAAAAATTGTTCCAAAGTCAGAACCAATAGCAGTAGGCAAGATTTCTTTTCCTGTTTGAGCCACAACCACTCTTGTATCATTAGAATGAAACCCTAATCCTGATTTTAAATAAAATTGTAAATTAGTATTTTCAGAATAAATAAAATTCAACTTAGGCGATACCTTAACTTTATCTTCAACTTGCGATTTAAAACTTAATGATAATTTATCTTGATAACTAAATTTAAAATAATCCAATCGAAGAGCTGGGTTTATTTTAAACTTTCCAAAAGTGAATTCATAATTCAGATAAGAAAACATATTCGTTTCATCAATATCTCCTAATTTCAGGGTTTGTAGTGTGGTGTATCTACCTAGCGTATGCGACAACTCGGTATTTTTTGTTGCATCCGCTCTCAGTCCTACTCCAAATTGAAATACTGAATTATTGCTTTTTTTTATTCCATTCAGAATTAAATCCGTACAAATCTCTGCTTTCTTTTTGTCGAATTTGGTCTCCATTTATGGGGTCATTAAGAAAGAAAGTGAAATTAGAATACAATTCAAATTGATACTTAGAGTAAAAAAAAGTATTTTTAACAAACGTATTTTCATCTATTTTTTTGGTGTAAGCAACATTAATATTCGTTCTCGAAGTATTTCCACCCTCAGTATTATCCACTGCACCAAATCTTGAAATAGAGCCATTATCAATCAATCGTTGTGGGATTTGTCCCGAAGCATCCCATTTACTTGTAAACTGGGAACCAGAGAATGACAACCTACTACCATCAGAAAAGATACTTGAATATTTACCAAAAAGATTGATTCTGTTGAAATTTTGAGGAGAATCAAATGGACCATCAGTGAGAATATATTCGGTAGCCAAATAAGCATATTGATTTTTTTTATTCTCTAAAAGATTGAAAACACCGACCATTTTTGACGTATTAAATTGTCCTGCTTCTAAACTAATGTAACTTCTATCTATCTTTTCTTTGGTTTGAAAAGCTACATAACCAGCTGTTGCAAAATCACCTTTGTTGGCATAATACGTTCCTTTTCCAAAATCTATTTTTTCTATGATGTCAGGAATTACGAAATGCAAATCGGCATAGCCTTGACCGTGTGCATGAGAAACCATATTTACAGGCATTCCATCTACTGATATTGCGATATCTGTTCCATGATCAATGTCAAAACCTCTCAAGAACATTTGTTCTGCCTTGCCTCCTCCAGCGTGTTGCCCAATGAATAAACCAGGTACTTTCCGCAAAATTTCTTGAGAAGAATTTACTGGAGAAGTTTGCAAATCAATTTTAGAAATTACGTTCATAGCCGATAGCTTTGATTGAATAACCACTTGCTCCAACTTATAAATATCGTCTTCAAGAACAATTTCAAAATTATCTGAACTTACAGTAAAACTTTTCTTTTTACAACCTAAAGCACTGACTGATAGTATATCACCATTTTTTGTTTTATCAATACTGAAACTTCCAAATTCATTGGAATGAGCATGACTTTGTGAGGTGGTATTTATAATATACGCATTTTCTATAGGGCTACCTATCGAATCTTTTATAACACCTTTTTGAATTTGACTGTTGCCCGTCAAAACAAATAATTGAAAGTATAGCATTAAAAAAACTCTTCTCATAGTTTATTGATTTTCTTTTCAAAGTTTGAAATTTAATTCAAAAGTACTTTTCAGTAATTCTTGTTTGATTGGAGCAATTTCATTCTCCATATTATTTGCTTTGTAGATGGTTGCCAAATGATAATTTAACTTTGGTTCAAATGATTTTCCAACCACAAATTTTTGTGCTATTTCTAGTGCTTTTTTAATATCTCCTAGATTGTAATAAGACCAAGCCAACAAATCATAGGAGTCTGGAGTAGGTCGATGATTGATTTCTATTTTGGCAATTTCTAATGCTTTTGAAGCTGATTTTTTATCATCTGCATAGATTAAAGTAGTGTATTTATTGTACATAGCGCCGTAATTTATCGCCTTAAGCATAGCAAAATAGGCTGTTAAATTTTTATCTTTTAAGGTTCCATTACCTTCAAACTCGGCAATTTGAGCTCTCAGTAAATAAAAATCGGGCGTGTGATGTCTTTTAGAAATACTATCTATGATTCTGTTTGCTTCTTTTGTATTCTTTTCATATGAAAATGCAATCCAAGCAATTCCTTTCAAAGCATAACTATTATTAGGTTCTAATGCTAATGTTTTTAAATAATACTCATATGAGGTCTGAATATTCCCATCATGCCCATACAAATCCCCTAAATTTGAAAAAGTCCATGTTTTTAATGATTTGTTTTCGTTTACAATGGCTTTAGCTTTAGCTTTTTCCATAAAACTAATCGCCGTTTTTAAATCACCTAGATGGTCGTTCCATTTCGAAATTCGAATTAAATAATCAAAATCTGTTGAATCATTTAGGCTGCTTAAATTTTTCTCAGCTTGGGTATAATTACCTAATTCCATGTTTACATCAAAAAGTAGTTTTTGAGTTTCCTTCATCCCCTCTCCTATTTTCAAAGCTTTGTTGGCTAACGCTAAGGCTTCTCTGAAACGGTGTTGCGAAATATAATTTCTTGCTAAAGATCGAATGGTACCAACGCTAGTATAATTATACGCTTTGTTGGATTTTAGCAATAATTCTTCTGCCTTGTACAAATACTTTACATTTCCTGTATTCTCAAAAAGATTAGAATAATTTGAAGCCAATAAACTCAAATAACTAATTTGATTTGGAGCTGCATTATATTTTTTTTGCCAGAAATTGATTTCACTTTGAGCAAAGGCTCTAGATTTATTATCTTTTATTTCTAAATAAGCAGCATAGTCTTTTGGATTTGTAATCTGTCCTGATTGAGTATTACAACTTATGGCAAGAAATACTGTTAGTACTAGAATTGCTATTTTTTTCATGATGTTTTGTTTGTTGTTTTAAAATCAGAGTACACGAATGCACTCTGATTTTTAATAAATTACCAAGCAGAGGCTAAGTATGGAAATGAGGTCAAAAAGGGTTTGTCGTTTGTATTTACGTTGTCAGATGTTAAGCCAGGATTGGATGCACCTGTTGGTCCTCCAAAAATTAAGAGCAGTTCAACATCAATTACATCATCTGCCAAGGCTCGACCAGTTAGGACGTTAGTTCCATCAAAAAAGTTGTTACACCTGTTTTTTTAACATTCAAAACATCAGTCGCCAACAATCCTGTTAATTGAGCCGCTGTTTGTCCAAGTGCATTTGTGGTATATGCTGGATTTAAAGCCAATAATCGGGATTGAAAAATTCCTTGATAAGAAGCGCCCATCGCTGATGGTATTGCCGCATTAAAAGCGTCTTTTGGTGCTCCCGATGCAATAAATACTGTATTAATTGCGGGTCTAGCCATTTGATCTTGTTGTTCATAAGTTCCAGAAAAATCAAGTGTTGCTTGTGTTGAACCATTATCATCACTGTTACAACTTAAAAGTAATGTTGATGAACAAACTAATGAAAGTGCTATTATTTTAAATTTATTTGTTTTCATGTTTTATATATGTTACGATTAATAAAATGTATTATTTTTTCTTTTTAGTTTCGGCCCAAACATTTAGTGAGGTAGCAGTTCCTAACATTGATTTTGGCACTTCAATAATAGTAGAAAGTACATTTGTACCTGCAAATGTGTCTGTTCCAGGATTATTAAAACCTGTAGCAGTTCCAGCTAAAATTGATTTGAATTGTCCAAGATCAAAAAAGAAAGGATCGTCTCTTGGACCCGCAAAAAATTTCATTCCATTTTCATTACTAACAATCGGGGCACTTCCATAAGCAGAAATTTCAACACTTCCAGAAGTCGCAGCCGTTTTTATGGTACTTGAAGTTCCTGTCATGTCTGGTGAAATTGGCCCAAAGAAATACATTTTATTCCCTCTTTTAATAGCTTGAATAACTAAGTCTTCCACATTATCTCCGTTGTTGTCAATATTGATTTCAATCAATACATTTTCATTGAATGCAGCGGCAGCAGTTGCTCCTGGAGACAATAACCCTTGAGTATTTACAGCAAATACCATATTATTTGTATCCTGCCCTTGAAAGGCATATACATCTGTAATGTCCGAAGCATTACCTGTAACCGCAGGAGCGTCAGCATGGTCTGCAGCAACTAAAATTAGACCCGAAATCGCCACCAGCGATAGCCCTAATACCATTTTTGTTTTTTTCATTTTGTTTAAAATTTAAGATTTATAAAGGCATTTACGGTGAAAAGCGATTTATGGTTTTAAAAAAATGAAATAAAAATAAAATTATTTTTTAAGTTATTGTACATCAATATTTTATGATTTTAAAAAATATTATTTTTTAAATTAAAATCGAATACAATAAAATGTATGCTATTCAAACCACAATACAGAAAAGTTTGTATAGCTTTGTATGATCAATCCTAGTATGTCCATGACACAAGAAGAAATTTTATCTTTACTGTATAAGAAAGACGAAAAAAGCCTACACTATTTTATATGATATGTATGCTAAAAGTCTTTTTGCAATCATCTTTAATTTAGTAAAAGAAAGAGAGGAAGCCGAAGATATTTTGCAAGATGTTTTTGTGAAAATTTGGAAAAATATTGATTCGTTTTCAGAATCTAAAGGACGCTTTTACACCTGGATGCTTAACATCGCAAGGAATACCGCTATTGACAAACTCCGTTCAAAAGGATTCAATAACAGTAAAAAAAACCTATCTTCAGATAATTTCGTACATCTATTGGACGACAATACCAAACAGAATCATAAAATTGATTCCATAGGAATTCAAGAGTTTGTCAAAAAGTTAAAACCAAAGTGTATTCAGATAATAGACCTATTTTTTTTAAAGGATATACGCAACAGGAAGCTTCAGATGAGTTAGAAATTCCTCTTGGAACTGTCAAAACCCAAAATAGAAATTGTATAAATGATCTAAGAACTTTTTTAAGAGTATAATGGATACAAAAGAATATATAGAATCTGGTATTTTGGAACTTTACGTTTATGGTTTGCTTAGCGAAACTGAAAACGAAGAAGTTAACCAAATGGCACTAAATAACAAAGAAGTGAATGATGAGATTATTGCGATTGAGAAATCGATTGTGAATCTCTCCACTAGCTTTTCCCCTTTTTTATCAGCTGCAAATTTTGAAAAAATTAAAACAAAATTAGAACTGAAACACAGTAAGGTTATTCCGCTTCAAACGAATAGAGGTCGGGCTCAATATTTTGGTTGGGCCGCAGCTGTTTTATTGCTTGTTGCTGTTGGATACCAATATAAAATGCTGAATCAAAATCAATCTCAAATTGTTAGCGTTGAAAATGAAAAGATCAAGTTACAGGAGGCTTTAGTATCTTCAGAAATTAAATACAAACAAACACAAGATGCTTTAGCTATAGTTCGTGATGTAAAGAACACCGTCGTAAATTTGGGTGGGCAAAAAGTTTCTCCAAAATCATATGCTAAAGTGTATTACAACAAAGAGACTCAAGTGGTTTATGTGGATGCGGCAGGCTTACCTGAACCTCCAGAGGGTATGGTATATCAGGTATGGGCTTTAAAACTAAATCCACTTACGCCTACAAGCATAGGTTTACTAGAAAATTTCACAGCAGACAATCAACGATTGTTTGCTGTTGACAAAGCCAATGGTACCGAAGCTTTTGGAATTACATTAGAACCAGCCGGAGGAAGCAAATCGCCCACAATGGAGCAACTCTATACATTAGGAAAAGTATAACTGTAAATTCAACACATAAAAAAGGGGTATCGCATTACGAATACCCCTTTTTTTGTTGATTATTTCTTTCTATAATACTTTCTATATTTTGGATACGTAAGGATTCCTATAAAAGTGATGGCTGCTAAGGTCATCCAAATCCAACTGAGTGAATTAGCCTCTCCACTAGCATATGAATGTAAACCTACTAAATGGAAATTTACACCATAATAGGTAAACAAAATAGAAAGAAAAGCATACATACTCATCAAGTTAAAAATCCATTTCCCTCTCAAGGAGGGAACAAATCGTGCATGTATAACAAAGGCATATACCATAATACTAATTAGCGCCCAAGTTTCTTTTGGATCCCAACCCCAATAGCGACCCCAACTTTCGTTTGCCCATTGTCCACCAAGAAAATTACCAATTGTTAGCATTATCAATCCTATGGTTAGCGCCATTTCGTTGATATAAGTGATTTCCTGAATGTTCAACTCCATCTTGGCTTTGTTTCTATCATTTGTAAAAAAGATAAGAATTAATGAAACCAAACCTAATATCATTCCTAAGGCAAATGGTCCATAACTCGCCACAATAACAGCCACGTGTATCATTAACCAATAGGAATTCAATACGGGTTGAAGATTGGCAATTTGTGGATCAATCCAATTCATATAAGCAGCCATAAGTATTATAGAAGTAACGAAGGCTGAAGCACCAACCGTTAATTTCGATTTGCTGTCGAAAGCCAATCCAAAGAACATGGTAGCCCAAGCCACGTAAATTATAGATTCATAAGCATCACTCCAAGGAGCGTGACCCGAAATGTACCAACGTGTAATGAGTCCAAGGGTATGAAGAGCAAATAACAACCCAATGATAACATGAGAGGCATTGACTAAGAAGTGAATTACTCTTGTTTCTTTGAAAATTTTGATGATTGTAAAAAATAACAACATAATTCCCGCTATCATATACAAATAGAAAAGTTTCTTGAACACATCATATTTGTTGTACAAAATCTCAGACGAAATTTTATCCTCACTCGGCATTACCTTGCTACCGTATCGTTTTTGGTATTTAATAATTCCATCCAAGTAAAAATCCGGCTCTTTGAATTGATTGTTCAGCGCTGCACTGGATAATGAATTCAAATAAATAGGCAGTATTTGCCTAGTAAAAACCGAATCCATTCCTTTGAGATGTGCTTCGCCTAATTCTGGATAAGAAACCCATTTATTATTATCGTGATTTGGAATTGGAAAAATCTTCAAGATGCTTCCCGATAGTGCTGAATTTAGAAGGTTTATTTTTTTGTCGGTTTCCACAAAATCTTTTTCAAATTGATTAGGATTGGCAACTTTATAGGCTTCTTCTAAATATTTCGATAATTTATAATTCCCTTTTTCGTCAAAAAAATTAATAAATCGGGCATACTTTTGAGTTGCTGGAATTCCAATAATTTTACGAATACTATCGTTTCCTGGTTTGATGTAAATAAAAGGAACTTCATACCAAAGGGTAGGAAATTGAGTCATGGACAAGAAAACTTGATCAGAATTTAAATCCTTGTACGTGTCTTTGTGGCTCACTTTACGCAATAATTCGGATGAAAAAGTATTTACTGGTTTCATTCTACCACCATTGTCCTGAATAATCAGTCTAGCAAACTTTTGTGAATGTTTTTCGTTTACCTTGTATTTATTGATAATAGAATCTATTTGCTCCTCGGTTGGCATTTTGCCTTGATGACTCTGTGCAAAACCACTCAACGAAAACAATACAAGCAAAATAGTCGAGAGCGTTGCTTTTTTGGCTTTTACAATTTCCAATTTTCTCTTAATATCAGCAAATCGTGAGTGCTTTGTAAACATAATAGCCATCATAGCAAAAAACAACAGGAAATATCCAATGTAGGTAATCCAAGTTCCCCAAAAATCATGATTGACTGATAGTACTGTTCCTTTTTCGTCTGGGTCAAACGAAGCTTGAAAGAAACGAAATCCTTTATAATCAAGAACATGATTCATATAAATTCTTGCATCAAACTTTTTTGAAGCATCTTGAACGCTTACCTGACTTTCAAATGAGGAGAAACTTTTTTCTGTTCCTGGATATTTTTGAGCAATAAAATCATTAAGCTTTACAGAGAAAGGCAAATTGTACACTTTACTACCATAAAACAGGGTAAATTCTAAAGCCCCCATTTTGATAATTTTAGGCTCTCCCATTTTTCCTTTAGAACCAACAAGCGTAATTTCTTCTTCTTTCCCAGCAGACTTCAAAGAAAGTACTACTGCATCATCTTGGTTCTTTGCTTTAAAATCTCCGCTGGATTCATAACCTATTACTCCTTTTTTAGCAGGCTCTGGAAAAACAAATTGAATTCCTCCTACACTGTAAAGGGAACGCATCATCAAAGGCTGTACAGAATCTTTTATAACCCGGCCTTGCAGTTTATCTGCCATTCGCATAAAACTTCCTTCAAAAGGGGTGCTGATAGTTCCTAAGGTAGTATTAATATTTATAGCACCTTTTGTAAATTTGTTCACCGAAAAAAGAATATTGTGAATGCTTTGAATTTCACCTTCTTTCAAGAAATGTTCGTGTCGTGTTCCTGAACTCGATTCTACCAATTTAATAAATATTGTACCATTTTTATCTTCTTTTATGGTCTCTTTGGCCCCCATAATAAAGCTTTTCAAATGAACCTCAAATGGAATTTTATCAAACTTATCTTTTAATGAAAAACTATTATTTGTTGCTGCCGAAAACAGCACGGGATTTTCAAAAACACGTCTTTTCAATTCACCTTGATACTGCCCGTCAACATTAATGGTTAGAAAAGTTTTATCTGAAAAAAAACGATTTTCTGTTGCTCCTTCTCGAATGGGCATCATGCCCTCATAGCTGATGTAACGGGTTATGAATGCTCCTAAAAGTATAAAAATAAAAGCCAAATGCAACAACAGGGTTGCCCATTTCTCTTTTATGCAATTGGTATCTCTTGATGTTTCAAATGAAATTAATCATAAAAAACAACATGATTGCCTCAAACCACCACGAATTATAAATCCAAATTCTAGCTGTATCGGTATTGTATTTACTCTCGATAAATGTTCCTGTTGCCATTGCCACAGCAAAACCTAGAAACAAAATTGCCATTAATCGCGTGGAGAACAAAAAGAGACGATTTTTTTTTCCATTAGGGAAGACTATTTGATTTAAAAAAGTTTTGCAAAAATAGCTAAAAATGTTTATTTGACTTGGTTATTTGACAAGATTTAAGTGTTAATTAAGAATTGTCTCAACTCTAATTATTTCTGCTGATTTAAAAGTCTCTCTCACAAGCTACACTTTATAATTTGATAAAAATTTATTAAATACTATGCGTGCATAATATTTTTTTTCATACCTTTGAAAAACGTAATAGTAAAAGAATGAAAGAAAAAACTATTGATTATATCCTTAGAGCTACTTGGCAAGCCGTTTCCCGCATGTACAACGAAGAGGCATCAAAATTCGATGGATCTATAGCTATTGGCTTTGCACTTTTAAGCATTGATAAGGAAGACGGCACTCCATCAACATACATCAGTTCACGTATGGGAATGGAAGCTACATCATTAACCAGAACACTAAAAACATTAGAAGAAAAGGGATTAATTATTAGAAAGAAAAACCCAGAAGACGGTCGAGGTGTACTCATTTACCTGACAGATTTAGGAAAGCAAATGAGGGAACAATCTAAAATCACGGTATTAAAATTCAATGAAGTAGTAAAACAAAATGTTTCCGAAGAAAAGCTACAACACTTTATGGAAGTAGCTGATACAATTAATGAATTGATTAGTGAGAAGAAGATATTTTGAGAATTGTATAATGCAGATTGTATACTGTAGATTGTATAATGAAATAAAAGCCATTTAAACAAATTATAAACCAAAAAGGAATGAATTATTTTAAAGAATTAAAAGTCTGGCAAAAAGCAATTGAATTAGTTACCAATACCTATCTAAGAACACAAGCTTTTCCAAAAGAAGAACTATATGGATTAACATCACAAATTAGAAGATGCGCTGTTTCCATACCGTCAAACATCGCGGAAGGCTGTGGAAGAAAAACAGAGAAAGATTTTAGCAACTTTTTAGGAATTGCTTTAGGTTCAGCTTTTGAGTTTGAAACACAATTAATAATCAGTAAGAATCTAAGTTTCATTCAACAAGAAGATTTTTCGGTATTAGAATCTAAAATACAACACATACAAAATATGATAATCAAACTGCAAAAATCTATAGAGAAATAATAATGGTAAAAATAGTGTACTGCATTCCATCACAGTATACAATATACAATTTAAAGCATACAGAAATACAAATACATATGAAACGAATAATTAAAAAAGTGGCAGTCGTAGGTTCTGGAATCATGGGTTCGGGAATTGCTTGTCATTTTGCTAACATTGGTGTAGAGGTTTTGATTTTGGACATCGTGCCAAATGCATTAACCGAAGCCGAAGAAAAAAAGGGATTGACACTCGAGAGTAAAGTCGTTCGCAATCGTTTGGTCAATGACCATTTGGCCAATGCCTTGAAATCGAACCCCTCGCCTATCTACAGTCAGAAATTTGCTGGCAGAATCACGACCGGTAACACTACTGATGATATGTCAAAAATTGCGAATTGCGATTGGATTATCGAGGTAGTAGTAGAACGTTTAGATATCAAGAAATTGGTTTTTGAACAGATAGACAAATATAGAAAACCGGGAACTTTAGTAACCTCGAACACTTCCGGTATTCCAATTAAGTTTATGAGCGAAGGTCGAAGTGATGATTTCCAAACACATTTTTGTGGAACGCATTTTTTCAATCCTGCACGCTATTTGAAATTATTCGAAATCATTCCAGGACCAAAAACTTCCAAAGAGGTATTGGACTTCTTATTTGACTATGGTTCCAAATATCTAGGCAAAACTTCGGTTGTAGCCAAAGACACTCCAGCGTTCATCGGAAACCGTATTGGTATTTTCGGTATCCAAAGCTTGTTCCATTTGGTAAAAGAAATGGACTTGACTATTGAAGAAGTTGATAAACTAACTGGTCCTGTTATCGGTCGACCAAAATCGGCAACTTTTAGAACTGTTGATGTCGTAGGATTAGATACTTTAGTACACGTAGCCAACGGAATTTATGACAATTGTCCGAATGACGAAGCACACGACTTGTTCAAACTACCCGATTTCATCAACAAAATGATGGAAAACAAATGGCTCGGTAGTAAAACCGGTCAAGGTTTCTACAAAAAAGAAGGCAAAGAAATTCTGTCGCTCGATTTAAATACACTAGAATACAGAGCGGCCAAAAAAGCTTCGTTCGGTACTTTAGAATTGACCAAAACCATCGACAAACCTATTGACAGATTCAAGGTTTTAGTAAAAGGAAAAGACAAAGCAGGCGAATTCTACAGAAAGAACTTCTCTGCGATGTTTGCTTATGTATCCAACAGAGTTCCTGAAATCACAGACGATTTCTACAAAATAGACGACGCCATGAAAGCGGGTTTCGGTTGGGAAAATGGACCATTCGAAATTTGGGATGCCATTGGGGTCCAAAAAGGAATAGAACTCATGGAAGCCGAAGGTTTAAAACCAGCCGCTTGGGTTGGTGAAATGATTGCTGCCGGTAATACAAGTTTTTATTCAGTGAAAGATGGTGCAACTTATTACTACAATAGCCAAACCAAATCACAAACCAAAGTTCCCGGACAAGACAGTTTCATTATTCTAAACAATATTCGAGAAAGCAAAAAAGTTTGGAGCAATAGCGGTGCTGTAATTCATGATTTAGGTGACGGAATCTTAAACCTTGAATTTCAGAGTAAAATGAACACTATTGGCGGGGATGTTTTAGTAGGAATCAACAAAGCCATCGATCTCGCCGAAAAGCAGTACAACGGATTGGTAATAGGAAATCAAGGTGCCAATTTCTCGGTCGGTGCCAATATCGGAATGATTTTTATGATGGCGGTTGAACAAGAATATGATGAGTTAAACATGGCTATCAAAATGTTCCAAGACACCATGATGCGTTGTCGCTACTCCTCTATTCCGGTTGTAGTTGCACCACATGGCATGACGCTTGGCGGTGGTTGCGAAATGACAATGCATGCTGATAAAGTTGTGGCTGCAGCAGAAACGTACATCGGTTTGGTGGAATTTGGTGTAGGGGTAATTCCTGGCGGTGGCGGTTCCAAAGAAATGGCATTGCGTGCCTCTGATTTATTCCGTAAGAACGATGTCGAATTGAATGTTTTACAAGAGTATTTCTTGACCGTAGCGATGGCAAAAGTATCAACTTCAGCCTATGAAGCCTTTGATTTAGGTATTTTACAAAAAGGAAAAGATATTGTGGTCGTCAACAAAGACCGTCAAATTGCCGAAGCCAAAAAACAGGCGTTACTAATGGCAGAAGCCGGTTATACCCAACCTATACGCAGAACCGATGTAAAAGTTTTAGGAAAACAAGCCTTGGGAATGTTCTTAGTAGGAACCGACCAAATGGTAGCTGGAAAATACATTTCAGAACACGATCAAAAGATTGCTAACAAACTGGCTTATGTAATGGCTGGTGGTGATTTATCAGAACCAACAATGGTAAGTGAACAATATCTTTTAGACATTGAACGTGAAGCTTTCTTATCACTTTGTACGGAAAGAAAAACGTTGGAAAGAATTCAATTCATGCTTACTAAAGGGAAACCGTTAAGAAACTAAACTATGAAAACAGCATATATAGTAAAAGGATACCGCACAGCGGTAGGGAAAGCTCCAAAGGGAGTATTCAGATTTAAAAGACCTGATGAGTTAGCAGCTGAAACCATCGAACACATGATGGCACAATTGCCTGATTTCGACAAAACTCGTATCGACGACGTTATGGTTGGAAATGCGATGCCAGAAGCCGAACAAGGTCTAAATGTAGGAGATTAATTTCCTTAATGGGATTAAAAGTTACTGACGTTCCAGGTGTAACAGTAAATAGATACTGCGCATCAGGATTAGAAACTATCGGAATGGCAACAGCAAAAATCCAAAGTGGAATGGCTGATTGTATCATTGCCGGTGGCGCTGAAAGCATGAGTTTCATTCCAATGGGTGGATATAAACCAACTCCAGATTACGCTGTAGCAAAAGAAGGTCACGAAGATTACTATTGGGGAATGGGTTTAACAGCAGAGGCCGTCGCCAAACAGTTCAATGTCTCTCGTGAAGATCAAGATGAGTTTGCTTACAATTCACATCAAAAAGCGATGAAAGCACAAGCCGAAGGTAAATTTGACAAACAAATAGTTCCGATTACAGTAGAGCAAACGTTTATCAATGAAAATGGTAAAAAAGAAACAAAATCTTATACCGTAACCAAAGACGAAGGCCCTAGAGCTGATACCAACATAGTAGCTTTAGGTAAATTGCGTCCAGTATTCGCAGCAGATGGCAGTGTAACCGCTGGAAACGCTTCTCAAATGAGTGATGGTGCTGCTTTTGTCCTAATTATGAGCGAAGAAATGGTCAAAGAATTAAACCTCACTCCTATTGCCCGAATGGTAAGCTATGCCGCAGCCGGTGTTGAACCCAGAATTATGGGAATCGGACCAGTGAAAGCTATTCCGAAAGCTTTAAAACAAGCTGGATTGACTTTGAATGATATTAACTTAATCGAATTAAACGAAGCTTTTGCTTCTCAGGCTTTAGCTGTGACAAGAGAATTGGGAATCAATCCTGATATCATAAACGTTAATGGCGGTGCAATTGCTTTAGGACATCCTCTGGGTTGTACAGGAGCTAAATTATCGGTGCAATTATTTGATGAAATGAAACGCAGAGGTGATAAATACGGTATTGTGTCGATGTGCGTTGGTACCGGACAAGGAGCGGCAGGAGTTTATGAGTTGTTATAAATATAACATTCTTCCTTTTTGTCATTCCGACGAAGGAGGAATCCCAGTATTTTGATGGAGTTGATGAGATTCCTCCTTCGTCGGAATGACAAGATTGTAAATAAAATTCAAAATTTAAAAAAATAAAAAAATGGAAGATATAACAAGAGGCGGGCAATTTTTGGTAAAAGAAACCAAATGTGAAAATGTTTTTACACCAGAAGATTTCTCAGAAGAACAAATCATGATGCGCGATTCTGTTAAAGAATTCGTAGATAAAGAAATTTGGCCCAACAAAGACCGTTTTGAGCATAAAGATTATGCTTTTACAGAGGAAACTATGCGTAAAGCTGGCGAAATGGGCTTTTTGAGTGTTGCCGTTCCGGAAGCTTATGGCGGAATGGGCATGGGATTCGTTGATACTTGTTTGGTTTGTGACTACATTTCGGGGGCTACCGGTTCGTTTTCAACAGCGTTTGGAGCCCATACCGGAATCGGTACTATGCCAATCACTCTATATGGAACCGAAGAGCAAAAGCAAAAATACGTACCGAAACTAGCTTCAGGCGAATGGTTTGGCGCATATTGTTTAACAGAACCAGGTGCAGGTTCGGACGCTAATTCAGGAAAAACTAAAGCCGTTTTATCAGAAGACGGAACTTATTATAAAATCACTGGACAAAAAATGTGGATTTCTAATGCAGGTTTTTGTTCCTTATTTATTGTTTTTGCTCGAATTGAAGATGATAAAAACATTACAGGCTTTATTGTAGAAAATGATCCTAGCAACGGAATTACTATGAATGAAGAAGAGCATAAATTAGGAATTCGTGCTTCATCAACTCGTCAAGTTTTCTTTGCAGATACTAAAGTTCCTGTTGAAAATATGTTAGCCGCTCGTGGTGAAGGTTTCAAAATTGCAATGAATGCCTTGAATGTTGGACGTATTAAATTGGCAGCAGCATGTTTAGATGCGCAACGTCGTGTAACATCCAATGCGGTGAATTATGCTAACGAGAGAGTTCAGTTTAATGTACCAATTTCTTCTTTTGGAGCCATTCGTTACAAATTAGCCGAAATGGCAACTTCTGCTTATGCAGGTGAAAGTGCTACGTATCGTGCTGCAAAAGACATTGAAAACCGCATCAAACTTCGTGAAGCAGAAGGTGCAAGTCATCAAGAAGCTGAATTAAAAGGCGTAGAAGAATTTGCCATCGAATGTTCTATTCTAAAAGTAGCCGTTTCCGAAGATGTTCAAAATTGTGCTGATGAAGGAATTCAAATTTATGGTGGAATGGGATTCTCTGAAGACACACCAATGGAAAGTGCATGGAGAGATGCTCGTATTGCTCGTATTTATGAAGGTACGAACGAAATCAACAGGATGTTATCGGTTGGAATGTTAATCAAAAAAGCCATGAAAGGTCACGTTGATTTACTTGGACCAGCGATGAAAGTTCAAGAAGAATTAATGGGAATTCCATCATTTGATACTCCTGATTATTCTGAATTATTTTCGGAAGAAAAAGAAATGGTTGGCAAATTGAAAAAAGCATTCCTAATGGTTGCTGGTGCTGCTGTTCAAAAATACGGAATGGATTTAGACGCTCATCAACAACTCTTAATGGCCGCAGCCGATATGTTAATTGAAATTTACATGGCAGAAAGCACCATTTTAAGAACAGAAAAATTAGCAAAGGCAGCAGGAGAAGCTAAAGTGCAAGAGCAAATTGCCATGGCAAAATTATACTTATACAAAGCAGTTGATATTGTTGCCGCTAGAGGAAAAGAAAGCATTATCTCTTTTGCAGAAGGCGACGAACAACGCATGATGCTTATGGGATTAAGACGATTTACAAAATACACCAACATGCCTAATATTGTTGGTTTAAGAGAAACTATTACTGCTAAGTTGGTGGCAGAAAATAGTTATTGTTTTTAGTTAAGTTAATAGTTTATTCTAGAAAGCCGTATTATTAAAAAAATGCGGCTTTTTTGTTTAACTTTAAGTTTAAAAAGTTTCGCCTGCATTAAGATAAAATGCCTCTGAATTTCTACCCCAACCATAATTGGCTATAATATTAGTTCGTGTAGGCTTGTCAATTAAAATACGTAAACCTAAACCAACGGCGGGTTGGACGTATTGAAACAACTTAATATTGTTCTCTTTATTACTAGCGGTAGTAAAATTAGAAAAAATAGTTCCGCTAAATAATTTGTTACAACTAATTGGAAATCGGTATTCGGTTTCAAAATACACCAAATTAAAACCTCTAAATAATCCTTGTGTATATCCTTTTCCACCTCTACTTCGCTGCATTCCATCCTATGGCTGGTAAATTTAAATACGGTACATTTCCACCGATTAAAAACTGACCATACGCCCAAAAAGCAAGAACGTGTTGAAAATTAGTTGTACTTAACGGAATAAAATAACGGTATTCAGAGAAAAGTATCTGACTTGACTGTTGATTTCTCCCAATCTCAGGATTTACTCTGTAATTGATATTGGCGAACCAGCCAGAGTTAGTATTTACTTGATTGTCTCTAGAATCAAAAACCATATTAAAACTCAAACCATTTACATAATACTCTTTATCAGTAAAACCGTATTTGTTACTATAATTGTAATGATTTGTAAATTGATTATTCTCAATATCTAAATTTTGGTCTTCAATATCAGTATAACCATCTATATGTAAACCAGAACCCACATATAGATTTTTAATTACTTGAAAAGAAATTGTTTGGTGAAACTTAAAGTAATTATACTTCATAGGCTCTTCTATAGCTTCAAACTGAAAATCAGTATTCTTTCTGTCACGTGGTATGATGTCTGTTCCTAATCCAAAATTTCCTTGGGAGAAAATATAATAGCGCCAGTCTCCACTTAAATATATTTTGTTGTTGTTAAGAATTAAATTATTTTTCAGATTAATCAATAATTGATTTTTAGTCGTATGCGTTGCCCCTAAATTAACCGAAGAATATTTATCTATTATACTTTTTCCTTTAAAAGTATATTGAGCCACTGCGCCGTACATAAAACCATTCGCTGGTTGAACACCAATGATTGGAATAATCAGAAAAAAACTATTCTTTGTAGGTTTAATAACTTGTATTGAATCTCTTTTCTTAAAAATATCAGGAAGTGATTTTACAGCACAGGTTACAATTGAATCCTTTTTTATTTGAGCAAGACTACCGAATTGCATAAAAACAAATAGTAAAACTAAACTAGTTTGTAAACGATATTTGTTCTTAAAAATAATTTTCATTTTCCTTTTTTATATTCTATTCTACCCCATATATCCCAAATATTGTCGTGAAACTATGGAATTTACAACAGCCTATAACGCTTACTATTTATATGCAAATCACTCCACTTAAAATAACAAACTTTCATTTTAAAGGCAATTATTTTATGAAGTGAAGAATTGCAAAAGTAAGTAAACAAAAGACTATTTTTTATATCTAATCAATTATCTTTTCTAAAAATTACTAAAACGATTCTACGGTTTCAATTTTGTAAAACCATACCTTTTTATGTCCATATTGTTTACACTCTTTTTGCTAGTTATTATTTAGTTGCTTATTTTCGTTAAAAAAATATATCAAAATGAAAATACTAGGAATAGGTTCAAGAATAAATCACGCTGATTATGGCAAAGGTGTAATAACTAATGTTTCTTCAAAAGAATATTGGGTAACTTTTATAGAAAAAGGACTAGAAACCATAGCTATTGATAGCGAATTTGAAGTCATCGAAGCAGCCGAAAACGAAGTCGATACTATTAGCTTTTATGATGTAGAACAAAGTTTGCTTTCTATACTAAAAAAATGGAATGGTCTTTCAGAGCCAGTGGCGATAGGCGATAAATGGAAAGGAGGAAAAATAATTTTAGATCCAGGTCAGGTTGGATTGGCATCCAAAGAAATTCCTATTGATACTTTTTTTCATAAAATCATTATGGTTCGTGACCGTGTTAGAGTTATGGAACAAAAAATCAATGCCAGCAACTTAGAAGAAATTGAAAAAATAGAATTACAACAATATATCACCAGAATTTATGGCAGTTTAACTACTTTTAATGTGCTATTTAAATCTCAAAATGATTATTTTGTTGGTGAAAAGACAAAATAGATTTTAAGTTAAATTTAATTCTTTTTGATGAAATTATGTATAAATTTATAGTCAAATCAAAATGCATTGAATCATGAAAAAAATAATTTTAATAACAGTCTCATTTGTATTTGTAACTATTGGATGTAAAACATCTACAGTAAACACACCGTCAAATGGACTAAACGTTACTTTTGAGCCTAAAAGTGAAAGTAAAGTTTCAGGTGGAGGAATATTTACCGAAAAAAATGGGAAAGTAACTTTTACAGCGAATTTCAAAGGATTGAAACCTGGCATTCATGCCATACATATTCATGAAAAATCAGATTGTTCTGCCGTTGACGGAAGTTCTGCTGGAGGACATTGGAATCCTACTTTTTAAAAAACATGGAAAATTGGGAGAAGGTGAAGCACATAAGGGAGACATTGGAAATTTTTCCACTGATGAATATGGAAGTGGAACTATTACTATAACAACATCTGAATGGTGTATTGGTTGTGGTGATGCTACAAAAGATATACTAGGGAAAAGTTTGATTGTTCATCAAGGACCAGATGATTATGTTACACAACCATCAGGAAATTCTGGAGCTAGAGTAGCATGTTCAGCAATTATTAGATAGGACGTTTGGAAGAAAAAGAACACCTCTATTTTAAAAATGCTACTGAATGGCGAAGCTGGTTGCACGAAAACCACCATCTGTCAAAAGGAGTTTTTCTCATTTTTTACAAGGTAAGTAGTACTTTTGAAAGTATGCGCTGGGAAGAAGCGGTTCAAGTTGCTATATGTTATGGTTGGATAGATTCGACGGTAAGAAAACTGGATGAAGAACGTCGAAAACATTTTTTTTCTCCCCGAAAAGATAAAAGTGTTTGGAGTAAACTGAATAAAGGATACATCGAAAAGCTACTTGAAAGTGGGCTTATGCATGATAGTGGCTTACGAAAAATTGAAATTGCAAAACAAAATGGTTCATGGGAATCTCTTGATGCAGTTGAGGATTTATTAATTCCAGAAGATTTATTGCACGCTTTTCATCAAAATAAAACTGCCTTTGATAATTACCACAATTTTAGTCCCTCCTATCGAAAAAATTATTTGTATTGGCTCAATCTGACAAAAGGCATTGAAACAAGAAAAAAAAGAATTGAAGAAATCATACAACTTTGTGATCAAAATATAAAATCAAGAAATTAAACTTTCATAAACTCGTTCTCTGAAATATAAAAAACAATAGATTTGTAAGATTAAAATCAAACTATGATAAACCCATCAGCATCAGGTTGGATAGAAAAATTTTTTATTGAACAAAAGTTTTCAGAGCACACCGTTTCTAGAACTTATGATGATTTTTATTATAAAGTTAGAAATACTGGGTTTATTTATGGGCATATCGTTTCAATTGATGTAATTACTCCTATTTCTATTACTCATTGGTTCAAATCAGAAATCTCTAAACTAGCCTTATTAAATACATTATATGATGTTTACTGTTTGACAAAAAACGAAACAGAATCAAATACTTTTATCTCTGAAACTGTTGTGTTTTATAATCAAATGAACCCTCAGGGTTTTAATTTATTTGAAAAAATATTACCAAAAAATGCGCCTTCGTTAACATTAGAAAAGATTATTGATGAGCGTGTTCAAACCAATGAAAATATTGTCAGTAAAAACTTCTCTCACCTAGTAACCAATGCCTTATTGTTTGTTGATGTTCTGGCTTTTCATCAATATCTAATCCATGGCTCAATTCCTGAAAAGTATTTAAAGAAAATAGAAGAAACCGTTGTAAATGTGGTGACCTTAGCCTTAAAAACAAAATCAAACAAATCACAGCATGACGATTTGTTAATCAAACTTTTTGAAGCATCCATTCGCTACAGTAAATTTTCAAAAGTTTCGACTCAAAGTCTGGAAACATTAGAATTAGACTTTTTTACAAATGATTTAGAAAAGAAATATATCATTGATATTGCAGGTATGGCTTTGTGGAGTGATGGAGTTATCGAAAATAATGAAGCCTATTTTCTATACAAATTAGCCGAAACTGTTTCTGTTTCAGATGAATTTGTGAAGCAAAGTATCTTAGACACTGATTATTTTATTACAAAATACAAAGCTGAAATACCCTATTTTAATTATTCCAATCCCGTAAAACATTTCTACGATCATACCACACAAGGTGTTATTACTTTAATTACTCGTAATAAAAAAAGATTAATTAAAGAGATTATTCAAAGTAAGGAATTAATGATTTTGCTCGCCCATTCTACACGACGAGATTTGAATGAAAAAGAAAAGAAAAAAGTCAAAAAACAGCTATTAGATATTTGTAAAACGATCCCATCTCTTACCATTTTTTTACTTCCTGGCGGAAGTTTATTGCTTCCTATTTTAATTAAATTTATACCTACTCTACTTCCTTCTGCTTTCAATGAAAACTTGGACGACTAGTACGAATTAATCCAAGAAAAATTTTCAACATTAATTCTCTCTTTTTCATTGGTAACAAACTGTAAATAGGCTGAAGCAATTGGGCTTAATTTTTTCCCTTTCAGCCAAATCAATCTCCAGTTAGTAATAATTGGCAATCCTTTCACTGGTAAAATTCGAATGTCTTCTTTTTCTAATTCATTTTTCAGTCCAATCAATGGCATTATTGATAATCCAAGACCCGCGATTACTGCTTGTTTGACAGCCTCATTTGATGTTAATTGCAACTTCATTTTAGCCCTAATTTCTTTGTCAGTAATAAATTTTTCCATAGAAATTCTTGTCGCCGAACCATCTTCCCTGTAAATAAGTGGCGTTTCAGAGAGTAATTCATCCATTTTAGTCTTTCCATCTAGGATTAATCTTTTGTTTCCAACGAGGAATAATTTATTTTGCATTAAAATCTCAGATTCAACATGAATATCATTAGGTAAAATAGAAACCAATGCAAAGTCAACTTCGTTATTTTTTAAAGATTTAATAACTTTTGTCTTATTGGTTACATCCATTTCTATTTCAATTCCTTTATTTTTATTTGCAAATTCAGATAGAAAATAAGGCATAACATATTTGCCCGTTGAAACTACAGAAATTTTAAGTTTCCCAGACAAAATTCCTTTGTATGCCAAAGTTTTATAATTAATTGCATTCACCTCTTCTAAGATTCTTTCTGCTGCTTTTGCAATTTCCCTGCCAAAATCGGTTACATACAACTGTCGTCCTATGATTTCCGTTAAGGGAATTTCAAATTGATCTTGTAAATTTTTTAGCTGTATTGAAACTGCAGGTTGAGTCAAATGCAATTCCTCGGCTGCTTTTGTAATACTTTTGTTTCAGTGATTTTCAAAAAAACTTGTAGTTGGTGTAAAGTATAATTCATAAAATAAACTTATGTATATCATTACAAATATAAATAAAAATATATAAATATAATATTTCAATTTTGCCAAAATAAATTAAAAAGAATTTTACAATGAAAGAATTTTTAAATCTAAATCACGACAAAATCAAATTGACAATGATTCTAATAAGCCTTTTCTTGGGCATACTAATGAGTGTTAAATATGAAGGCAACTTGGCAACTGTGGGTTTCTTGGGATTAGTAATACTTATTTGTGCATTTCAATTAAAAAAAATGAAAATTAAACTCTAATAAATACTATGGATAACCAATACAGAATTAAGTTAATAGATAGCGTTTTTACACCCTCTGAGGCAGGAAAAGTACTCATATCATTGATAAACAATAAAATAAATTATCACAATTTAGAGGATTTTAGCAACCACATTCGTTTTAACAATGACCTTTCTCATTCAAAAAAAAGAGTACAAGAACTCAATCTTGCAAAGGATGAAATTGATAGGATTGTAGAATTAGCTAAAAATGAAGGTCTAAACTTGTCCATAAACAGCGTTATAGAAATTAAGTTGAGTAAATAGACCATGTTTCAAGGCAGAAAATTATTGGTAGCAACCAAGCACAAAAAAGAAGAAGTTATCGCTCCTATTTTAGAAAAAGAATTTGGAGTTCAGTGCTACACCTCAAATTCGTTTGACACTGATTTACTAGGAACATTTTCGGGTGAAGTACCTAGAAAAGAAGATGCCTTAACAACTCTTCGTACAAAGTGTTTTCTATCATTAGATTCAACCGATTGCGATTTAGTAGTCGCCAGTGAAGGCTCCTTTGGTTCTCATCCAGTAATTTTTTTTGCACAAGCTAATGAAGAAATAATCATGCTGATGGACACCAAAAATAACTTAGAAATAGTAGTTAGAGAAATCAGTACTGAAACAAATTTTAATGCATCTGAAGTAAAAAATGAAATAGAATTAATGGAATTTGCTAGTAAAGTAAAGTTTCCTTCACATGGTCTTATTTTAAAACCCTCTGAAAATGATTTTTCTAAAATAGTCAAAGGAATTACTGATGAGGCTACTTTAAAGAAGAATTTCAAAGAAATGATAGATGAATTTGGGACAGCTTATGTTGAAACTGATATGAGGGCTTTGTACAATCCAACACGTATGAAGTTGATTGAAAAAACCACTGTAAAGTTAGCTGAGGCAATACATTCAAAATGTCCTGTTTGTAGCACTCCTGGTTTTGTTATCACAGATTCTAATTCAGGATTACCCTGTACCTTATGCAAATTTCCAACACGCTTCTATTTTAAGTTACATTTCAAAATGTAAGAAGTGCGATTATACTCTAGAACAATTATATCCAAATAAAAAAATAACAGAAGATCCAATGTATTGTGATTTTTGTAACCCATAAAAATGATGTCAATTATATCCACTGATATTAACAAAGCAATTCAAATTTTAAATCAAGATGATTTAGTAGCGATACCTACCGAAACAGTTTACGGATTGGCTGGAAATATTTACAGCGAAAAGCGATTAAAAAGATATTTGAACTTAAAAAAAGACCATATTTTAATCCTCTAATCGTTCATGTTGGCTCGATACAACAACTCGATTTATTAGTTGAAGAAATTCCTGAAAAAGCAAAAATTCTAGGCAATACATTTTGGCCAGGTCCATTGACAATGGTATTAAAAAAGAAAGACAGCGTTCCCAATAGAGTTACAGCAGGGAAAAACACTGTGGCCATTAGAATTCCTAATCATCCAGTTGTATTGCAACTATTGCAATCACTAGACTTTCCGTTGGCAGCACCAAGTGCAAATTTATTTGGTTCGATTAGTCCAACAAACGCCAATCATGTAGCCACTTATTTTCAGAATGATCTACAAATGATTTTAGATGGAGGTAATTGTCAAAAAGGAATTGAGTCAACCATCATTGGATTTGAAAATAACGAACCGATTTTGTATCGACTGGGTTCTCTTTCTATTGAGGATATTGAAAATAGCATTGGTAAAGTACAAATTAAAAATAATAACGAAAAGAGTCCGGATGCACCGGGAATGTTATCCCGACATTATGCCCCTAAAACACCAACGCTTTTGGAAGAAGATGTGGCAACACTTGTTAATAAAAACAAAGAAAAAAAGATAGGATTATTGCTCTTCGACAAACCTTTAGAAACTGAAATTATATATCATCAAGAAATTTTATCAAAAAATAGCGATTTAAAAGAAGCAGCTGCAAATTTATATGCTGCCTTGCATCGGCTAGATAAAATGAATTTAGACATCATAATAGCTCAAGAATTTCCTAATCATAGTTTAGGAAAATCAATAAATGATAGATTAACTCGTGCAACAAAAAAATAAAACACATGAATTTAGATTTACTTTTTGACAATTTAACCAACCCTGCTCTACTCTTTTTTCTACTCGGAATAATCGCTAATAGGCTCAAAAGTGATTTGGAAATACCAAATAATACTTCAAAATTCATCTCCTTGTATCTATTATTTTCCATTGGATTCAAGGGCGGACAAGAATTAGCGCATAGCCATTTTCATATGGAAATTATTTGGTCTGTAGTATTTGGAGTCCTTATTGCTTTAATAATACCAACTTATTGTTTTTTCATCTTAAAACGTAAATTTAACATTGAAAACTCAGGAGCAATTGCTGCTGCTTATGGTTCCGTTAGTGCTGTGACATTTGTAACCGCCATAACTTTTTTAGAGATTCAAAAATATACATTTAGTGGTCATATGGTTGCAGTAATGGCTCTCATGGAGGCTCCAGCGATTATTATTGCCGTTATATTGATGCGCTTGTATAAAAAAGAAGACTCCAATGCAACTAAATTAAGTTCCGTTATCAAACATTCATTAACAAATGGAAGTGTGCTATTAATTTTAGGAAGTTTAATAATTGGTTTTATGGCAAGCGATCAACAAGCAATGGGTATAAAACCATTTACAACAGATATTTTTAAAGGTTTCTTGGCTATTTTTCTATTAGATATGGGAATCGTTAGCGGAAAAAAACTAAACGATTTCTTTAAAAGCGGATGGTTTACAGCGTTATTTGCAGTAATTATACCTCTTTTAAATGGTTGTATTGTAGCCTTTGTAAGTCAAATGATTACCTCTAGCGTTGGAGATCGATTTATCTTTGCAGTTCTAGCTGCTAGCGCATCCTATATTGCAGTTCCGGCTGCAATGAAAATAGTGGCTCCAAGGGCAAACCCCGGATTATTTCTTCCGATGGCACTAGCAGTTACTTTCCCTTTTAACATTACCTTTGGTATGCCTATTTACCTGGCGGTAATCTTGAGTTGTGGTTAACTAAAAATTAAATTGAAAACTTTAATCGATAGACTTCGTCTAACTCTGAATTGGAGCTCATATTTACTCCCAAATCTGTTACGTATCCAGAATTTAAACCATAAGTCCATCCGTGAAGTGTCAAATCTTGTCCATTCCTCCATGCATTTTGGACGATGGACGTTTTGGCTAAATCAAAAACCTGTTCTTGAGCATTAACTTCAACGAACTTATTGAAACGTTCATCTTCGTCAGTTATTGAATTTAAATAATCTTCATGAAGTCTGTAGACATCTTTTATATGTCTAATCCAATTGTCAATTAAACCTATTGATTGATTTTCCATGGCAGCTTTTACTCCACCACATCCATAATGACCACACACAATAACATGTTTCACTTTTAGTACATTTACAGCATAATCAAGAACACTAAGCATATTCATGTCGCTATGAATCACCATATTAGCTATATTTCTATGAACAAAAACTTCGCCAGGTTTCGCTCCAATTATTTCATTAGCAGGAACTCTACTATCCGAACAACCTATCCAAAGTAATGGTGGTTGCTGACCTTTGGCTAAGTCTTTAAAATATTCTTTATCAATGGCTAATTGAGTTTCAACCCATTTTTTATTATTGTCAAGTATTTTTTTATAAAAATCTATGTCCATATAGCTCTTTGTTTAAATTAATCGAATTGTATATCTTTTTTCTCAATGACTTCTAATTTTCGCTTCATTACATTGTATTTGTGCTCAAATGTAACAGTATTTTTGTAATCATTACTATTCTCTAAATTATAAGCCTCTTTGAAACCTACTAATTTAACATTAATATTCGATTCTTTCGATTTAATTTTTTCAAATTCATAAATTAAGTCCAAGACATCATGAGCAATATAAACGGTATCACTAGCGTTTATAACAACTTTTGAATTTTCAGGCAATGCATTTAAAGTAGATTTTATTGCTGATTTATTTAAAAATGAAACCTCTTGAGCCAAATCGATATGTATGATATCGCCTTCTTGATAATCTTCTTTTCTGAATTTATAAGCACGTTTTGAGTTACCCAATAAAACAAATATAATGTTGACAATCATACCCAAAGCAACCCCTTTTAACAAGTCGGTAAAAACTACTGCAAAAAAAGTGAGAATGAAAGGTATAAACTGAAAAATCTTGTCTTTTTCCCAAAAATGTTTCATTGTTTTTGGATTTGCTAATTTATATCCTACTAATAATAAAACGGATGCTAATGTAGCTAATGGTATCTTATTTAAAATAGTCGGAATGGATAAAACGCTAACCAACAAAAGTAAACCATGTATAATAGCAGACATCTTTGATTTTGCTCCAGCAGCATTATTTGCTGAAGTTCTTACTACTACAGAGGTCATTGGCAATCCACCTAATAAGGAACTAACAATATTTCCAACACCTTGAGCTTTGAGTTCAACATTAGTATCAGTATATCTTTTTGAGAATCCATTCTATCTGAAGCTTCGATGCAAAGTAAAGTTTCAATTGATGCTACAATAGCTATAGTTAAGGCTACAATCCAAACTTTAGAATTAAAATTGCAGAGAAATCAGGAGTAATAATAATATCTTTCAATTCATCAAATGTTTCAGGAATTGGTAAACTCACTAAATGATCAGTGGCTATAACTAGTGAACTTCCCGATTGAATGAAAAATTCATTTAATACTATACTAACAATAACCGCAACTAAAGCTGGGGGAACCAACTTTATTTTCTTTAAAAAATCAATTTTACTCCAAACTATTAGAATTGCTAATGATATTAATGTGATAAGAATAGAACCTAATTGAACATGGTTTAAAACATGAAATAATTCTGAAAAAGTGTTTTGTCCATCAAGTTGAAAAAAAGATTCATCTCCTTCAAAATCAGGATCGTAACCAAATGCATGAGGAATTTGTTTCAAAATAATAATAACTCCAATTCCTGCTAACATCCCTTCAATGACGTTATTTGGAAAATAATTAGAAATCGTTCCTGCTTTTATAAATCCCAAAGCAAGCTGAATAAATCCAGCAATTAAAACTGCTAAAAGAAAAGTATCAAAAGATCCTAAATCTGTTATTGCAGTTAGAACAATAGCTGTCAAACCCGCTGCTGGACCTGAAACACTCAAATGCGACTGGCTTAGATAACCTACCACTATCCCGCCTACAACTCCTGAAATAATTCCTGAAAATAATGGTGCCCCGCTTGCTAGTGCAATACCGAGACAGAGTGGCAATGCCACAAGAAAAACCACTAAACCTGATGAAAAATCAGATTTAAGGTTTGCAAAAAGATTATTTTTTTTTGTCATTTACCTATAAATTAATTGAATACGAAACTATTTCTCACATGCTGTGAAAAATCTTGAATTTGGTATTAAATTAATTCTGGTGGTGGAGAAAATATTTCGTCAGCAACATTATCATGACGAGACAAGTTTTCAGAGATAATTAATGCCCGTGGATCTATCTTTGAATCTAAAAGATGATACTCTGAACTTTCTTTTATATCAGCCTTTATTTCCTTGTAATTCTTATGAACCTCTTCTTCAGAAAAACTATAGAACAAGGAAATATCTGTATTTTTTTCTATTAACGTAACAATAGTTGGTGTTGATAGAAAAGTAATAAAGACAATTAGTATCGCTGTTGCTATTAATTTCATATTGCAAATGTAGCTTTTCATCAATTCAATAAAAGACTGTTGTGTATTTTTTAACATTAATTTTTACTACTCAGGAATTAAAAACTTATTATTCTCGCTATAAGTTAAAGTGATAATTTTATATTTGCATATAAATATAAAATATGACAATTACACAATTAAAATATGTTTTGGCAGTTGCTGAACACAAAAACTTTACACTCGCAGCCGAAAAATGTTTTGTTACTCAACCTACCTTGAGTATGCAAATTCAAAAAATTGAAGAAGAACTCAACATCCAAATTTTTGATAGAACTAAAAAACCAATTCAACTTACTGATATAGGTCTTAAAATTGTTACACAAGCCAAAAACATTGTTAATGAAGCAGATAGGATTCAGGATATTGTTGAACAACAAAAAGGATTCATTGGTGGTGAATTTAGATTAGGAATAATTCCTACTATAATGCCTACATTACTGCCAATGTTTTTAAATAATTTTATAAAAAAATATCCAAAAGTAAAGCTCATTATAGAAGAATTAAATACAGATGAAATTATAGTAAAACTTAACAATGGACATCTTGACGCAGCAATTGCAGCAACACCATTGATGGAAGAAAAAATAAAAGAAATTGTTTTGTATTTTGAACCTTTTGTAGCCTACATACCAGAAAGTCATCATCATTTTCAGAAAAAGGAGATAGAAGTCTCAGATTTAAATTTACATGATATCTTGTTGTTGCAAGATGGACATTGTTTTCGTGATGGAATATTGAATTTATGTAAAAATAATTCCAAAAGCGACTTCAATCGTTTTCAAATAGAAAGTGGAAGTTTTGAAACTTTAATTAAATTAGCGGATGAAGGTCTCGGAACAACTCTATTACCATACTTACATACTTTGGACTTAAAAGATAATGACAAATCAAAATTAAGACATTTTAAAGAGCCTAAACCTGCTAGAGAAGTTAGCCTTATATATCCTAAGAGCGAACTCAAAATACAGATAATCGATGCCCTTCGTTCCACAATTATGGGAGTTATAAAAGGAGCCATTGTTTTTCAAAATGTTGAAATTATTAGTCCTAAACCTCTAAAATAAAAAAAGGAGCGTGGCTCCTTTTTTACTACTGTTAACTTACAATAGCGATATATTGTCGCAACTCAGGATGTTCCGTTGAGGTAAAGTTTTGCAACCATTTTTTCAATTGTTCAATTTCGTAAGGCAATAAATTTTTTAATGCTTTTCTCAATTCTTTACAAAAAAGAACTGGATCAAAACTCACTCTCTCGAGCACAGATTTGGTGTAATCGTAGATCATTCTAGGCATAACAATAAGATTTAGGGGTTATCTTAAATAAGAACGTGAGGTAAAAGTAAAATAAAAAATCATTAACTCCAACAAAAAAGTTGAAAAAAAAATCGATAAAAGGCACAAAAACACGTTTATTGACGTTAAATAGACTATTTATTAAAGAAATAACTTACATAAAAATAAAAAAGGAATATTGATTTTTAAGGATTTGTTTCAAAAAAATAAAAAGAGCTTTAAGCTCTTTTATTAATTGTTTATGTAAACAAGACATTTTCTCAACTCTGGCTTTTTTACAGTATACTCCAAAAGCCATTCTGTAAGTTGCTCAATTTCATATGGTAAAAGTAATTTTAAAGCTTTCTCTAGTTCTTTACAAAACAATTGAGAGTCAAAACTTACTGTTTCAAGTATATTTTTGGTGTAGGCCAACATGGTGTTTTTCATAACTTTTTTAATTCTGAAAGGTTGAAAAGAAAAATTAAATACCAATTATATTTTCAAATGTAAATAAAATACCAGTGGTTTTTACAAACAAAATGTTAATTGGGAAATTATTTAAGTGATAAAAAAAGCTATACTTTTAGTGCTCGAAACATTTCTCTTTTGCCTGGAGGACCTTCTAGTTTTTCTACTAAAAAGCCAACTTCTTGCATACTTCTTTTCACTACACCACGAGCCGCATAGGTAACAAGAACTCCATTGTTTTTGAGAGCTTTATACATGCTTCTAAAAATTGTTGTACTCCAAAGTTCAGGTTGCACTCTATAACCAAAAGCGTCAAAATAAATCAAGTCATAGCATTCAATATCTTCTATGGATTCGAAAAATTGTTTTCTTTTTGTTAAAGTAAAAGTAGTAGATATTCGATACTTTTCCTCCCAATTACAAGAGTGCATAGTCTCAAAAACAATTTTTTCATTTTGAGCATTCAACTCTTGAATGTAGTTCATAGATTGTATTTCATCACTCGAAACGGGATAGGCTTCAATACCAACATAATCAATCGTTTGATTCATTTTTTTGGATTCCAAATAAGTAATAAAACAGTTTAAACCAGTTCCAAATCCGATTTCTAATATAGAAACATGCTTATTTTGAAATAATGAAAGTCCATTTTTTATAAAAACATGCTGAGCCTCTTGAATAGCTCCATGCTTAGAATGATAACATTCATCCCATTCTTGTAATTGAATTGTGGTCGAACCATCAAGCGTTTGTATAATTTTTCTTTTCATTTCAAATAAAACTGTTATATTGAAATTATAATTCATAAATTTTATCAAAAGTAATAATGTATAATTCTAATAAAACTATGTTTCATTAAATATTTCATATAAATTTAAACTAATCGTTTCGCTTTTTTAAAATATAAACAAATCATTAATAAACGCTATAAATAATAGGATTTTAGCAAGGATTTTGCTAATTTTTATTTAATTTTGTACTAATCAATTCATTGTTTTACTACAATTAATTCTATTTAAGCAACAAAAAATATCATATCTATGAGTTCTACTCAAACTACAAAAATCGAAATAACAAGAGCTACCTCTTCAAAAATAAATGAAGTAGATTTTGAAAACTTAAGTTTCGGAGCTGTATTTACAGATCATTCCTTTGAATGCGATTTTAAAAATGGCGAATGGCAGAAACCTGTAATTAAACCTTATGCACCATTTTTATTAGATCCTTCCGCTAAAGTATTTCATTATGGTCAAGCTATTTTTGAAGGAATGAAAGCCTACAAAGATGATGCAAACGACATTTGGCTTTTTAGACCTGATGAAAATTTTAAACGATTCAATAATTCTGCAATACGAATGGCAATGCCAGAAGTGCCGGAAGACATTTTTATGGAAGGATTGAATCAATTGCTAAAATTAGATGAAGCTTGGATTAAAAAAGGTAAAGGAAATACCATGTACATTAGACCATTTATGATTGCTACTGGTGCTGGTGTTGTTGCTAATCCATCCGATGAGTATAAATTTATGATTATTTTATCACCTGCAAAAGCATATTACTCAGGTGAAGTTAAAGTTATTATTGCTGAACATTATAGTCGGGCTGCAAATGGTGGAATTGGTGCTGCAAAAGCAGCTGGTAACTATGCTGCACAATTTTATCCAACAAACTTAGCGAACAAAGCAGGCTTTCAGCAAGTGATTTGGACTGATGATGCAACACATACAAAACTTGAAGAGGCTGGAACCATGAATGTCTTTTTTAGAATTAATGATACGTTGCTTACTGCTCCTGTTAGCGAGAGAATTCTTGATGGAGTTACAAGAAAAACACTTATAGATTTGGCAAAAAGTCAAGGTATTCCCGTTGAAGTTCGTCCTGTTCTAGTTTCAGAACTAGTTGAAGCGTCTAAAAATGGAACTTTAAAAGAAATTTTTGGAGCGGGTACAGCAGCTGTTGTCAACCCTATTGTTGGCTTTTCATACAAAGATGAATATTACGAATTACCAAAAGCAGAAAATACGTATGCTATAAAACTTAAAAATCAATTGACTGATATTCAACATAAATTATCAGAAGATACTTTCGGTTGGACCGTTAAGATTTAGTATATTTTAAAGCCTTAAACAAATAAGCGATTCTATAATGGAATCGTTTATTTGTTTAATACAACATTTTAAAAAAATATCATTTAAGTATTTTAGAAAAATCGGGTTTAAAATAATTGGGGCCTTTCATCACTTTACCATCCTCTCTGTAAATTGGCTTCCCATCTTCACCCAACTTACTCATGTTGCTTCGCTGAATTTCGTCAAAAACCTCTTCTATTTTATGTTGCAAACCATGTTCAATAATAGTTCCACACAAAATATACATCATATCACCAAGTGCATCGGCAATTTCAATAATATCATTATTTTGAACCGCTTCTAAATATTCTTCGTTTTCTTCCTTCATCAAATTGTAACGAAGTAGATTCTTCGAGGTTCCCAAATCTGCCCTAGGAGTTTCACTATGTCCTATAGTAAAAGCTGTATGAAATTCTTTAACAGCATTGAGTTGTTTTTGCATAACGTAGTTCATTAATTGATTTCCTGCAAAATAATAACTTTTGTTTATAATTGTCTATTTTTGTAGAAAATAAATTAAAATTATGTTTAGTACTGGACAGCTGATTTTTGCGGTTTTATTCTTAATTTCTTTTGTGATAGTCATGATTTTCTCCTACAGAAAAGATGTAACCACCCATCAAAAATTTTACAAAGGAAGTTATAAAGGTTTTAATCGCTTTTTTACTTTTTATATTTCTACTTTTTATAATTAAAATAACTATGAAACGATAACCAATAGGTCAATTAAATATCACCATAATTAGTGATATTTTTATTAAATAATTTATTTTAAATTGCAAAGATTTATTTTGCACAAGGATTATGAGATATTTTGAAAAATCTGATTTAAAATATTCTTATACATGGGATGAAAGTAAAAACGTTGATTATACAAAAAAAATCCGTTTTTATGATACTTATTCATTAGATACTGATAACGGATATGCTGTTCTTCAATTTATCAATAGTTATATGAATTTAAAAAACTATTCAATGATAAGTACTTTTCACAAAATTGAAAAAGCTATCAAAGAAGATCTTCCAAATGGAAAGAATGGTCATAACAAAGTAAAGCGTTGGCTTAACGAAAACTATTTTTTTTAAAACATAAAAAAAACGTCCTGAAATTCAGAACGTTTTTTTTTATAAATCATATTGTCTATTTTTAGTTTTCTAATGGTAAAAAACTAAAATTTCTAGAATAGCTCAACATTTGTTCTGCAAAAGTTTTTGGTTGTTTTACTTCTATAGAAATAATATTGCCTTTCTTGTTCAGTTTAGGAACTAATATTGGATTAACAAATCCACTGTAAGGAGGTGAAGTAAATTGTTTGTTTCTTTCTAAAACTTCGGCATGCAGTTGTTGATTTACTTTTACTCCATAATTCTCTACCAAAGATTTTCCAGCTTCATAATCCCCTTCAGATTTAATGCGTTGTACTTCTCGCAACAATTCACCAAATAATTCATGAAGTTTATCATAATCCGTGATGTTAAAATACGTTTTGCCATTACGAGTTAACTTCTCTATTACATTGTCTTTCTGTCCTTTTTCAAAAACCCAAGCACTAACCCACTGACGGTTTCTCATATGGGCTTCTTCAATGTTTGCGCCTAATTCTAGACGAATTAATTGAGTCATTAATCCATTTCTGATATAGCTGTCATAGGATTCCATTCCCATTTTTTTCCAATCATCAACCAAACCTAGTTCCTGTAATTTTGGGCTATAGGCATAGTATAATCCTACCAAATCAGCTCTTCCCTCTTCAAGGGTTGATGCATAACTTTTTAATGTTTCTTTAGGTGTTCCGACACCAGGATTTATTTGACCAGAGGCATGACCTACAACTTCGTGTAAAGCAGTGTGTAATTTGTCTCCTATTTCTCCATATTTTTTTGCAAGCTCAATTTCTTCATCATCATTAGCAAATTCTTGAAGTCTTCCCTTTCCTCCTGATTTATTGTAAGACTCAATAATATTACCCAAAGAAACCGATTTTGAACCGTAAGCTGCTCGAATCCAATCAGCATTTGGAAGGTTAACACCTATAGGCGTACTTGGTGATGAATCGCCTGATTCTCCTGCAACAATGACTGTTTTATAGGATATTCCAACAACATTTTTCTTTTTATGATTGGGAAGTAATGGTGAATTGTCTTCAAACCATTGTGCATTTTTTGAAACCACTTCCATCTTTGCAGACATATCAAAATCTTTAATCTGTACAATACCCTCATAAGAACCTCTATATCCTAGTGGGTCGTTATAAACTTCAACAAAACCATTTATGTAATCAATATTACCTTCGGTAGCTTGAAGCCAAGCAATATTGTAGTCATCCCAAGTTTTAAGACTACCTGTTTTATAAAAATCTATCAATAAACTTAGAGCATCAGCTTGTTTTTTATTTTCAGCAACCCCTTTTGCCTTTTCCAACCAAAAAATAATTTTGTCAATAGCCGAACCATACATTCCTTTACTTTTCCATACTTTTTCTTCCAACTGTCCATTGGAATTTCTAGTTAGCTTTGAATTTAATCCAAATGAATATGGCTTTGCTGGATCTGGGCTTTTCATTTTAGCATAAAACTCTTCTACTTCTTTAGCAGTTATCCCTTTGTCGTAAAAATTTATTGCTGAACCTTCTAATAATCCTTTTGATTCATCTAGATTGACCCTTTTAGAATCTGCATCATTAAAGATAATTTCTACAATAGCTGGAGACAAACTAGTTTTTGTAGAAACTAATAATTTCTCAAAGTAATTTTTAGAAAACTGAGGTTTAATCTTATCATTAGAATAATGATGATGGATTCCGTTTGAGAACCAAACACGTTTAAGATAAATTTCAAAATTCTTCCAATCTCCCGTAGTTTTATCCCCTTTATAATTTTGATAAATTTGTTCTAGTGCTTTTCTAATTTTTAGATTGTATTTATAATGTTGATCCCACATGATATCTCTCCCCGAAGTTCCTGCTTGTGTTAAATAATATACTAACTTTTGCTCATTGAGCGTCAGATTTTCCCAACCAGGTATTTGGTATCGTAACACCTTAATATCAGCAAATTGATCTACAATATATTCAAAAGGAACCTCTTTGGTTTTACTCACATCTGCAGTTCTTGTTACTTGTGAATTACAAATAAATGAAACTGAGGTTGCTAGTAAAACACCTGCAATTTTTAAAACTTTCATTAGTCTTGAATTAAATTATTTTTATAATAAATAGTGAACAAATATACTTATTCTTTGAATATATCATAAAAAACCAAATCAATAATCTATTAAAATTTAATTTTAACACAGCAATAACTAAACCGTTTGTTGTAATAATATAAATGCTCCAACCAACTTTAGTTCTATTTTATCCAGATGCATCAAATTTATTTTTTACCATCAACATTTTCAATATTTTCATTTGAGTGACTCAGAATCCTAATAAAATTTCTAACTTTACAAAAGCAAACAATTATTTCGCATGAAAATTCTAAAATATATTTTTCTTCTCATTCTACTTGCCTTTTTTGCATTAACGGTATTTGTAGCTACTCAAAAAGGAGATTTTAACGTAACGCGAAGCATTATAATTAAATCCCCTAAGTCAACTGTATTCAATTATGTAAATGATTACAGAAATTGGGAAACCTTTGGTTCTTGGAAAAAAGAAGACCCTGAAATGAAATTTTACTACCCAGCAACAACCGTAGGAATTGGAGGCTCGTATTCTTGGAAAGGGAATGATGGTGATGGAGATATGAGAACTATTGATGTAAAGGAAAATGCGAGTATAAAACAAAAAATGAATTTTAACGGCTCAATTTCGGATGTATATTGGACTTTTAAAGATACTGTTGGCGGAACAAAAGTTACATGGAACTCAAAAGGGTCAATGAATTTTGGTTTTAAAATTTTTAGTTTTTTTAAGGGTGGTGCAGACAAGGTTATAGGGAATATGTATGAGAAAAGTTTAGTTAATCTTGATAAAACTCTTGATTATGAACTGAATACTTATTCTATTAAAGTGGTAGGTTCGGTTCAAAAATTAGGTTGCTTTTATCTTAGACAAACTATTACAAGTAAAATAAGTAATGTCCCTAAAAATTTACGAATTATGATTCCAAAGCTTATTCATTTTTTTAAAAAAAATAAGCTAGCCATGTATGGGAAGCCGTTTGTTATTTATCATACCTATGACACTGCAAATGGAATTACAAAGTTATCCGTTTGTATTCCTATAAAAGAGGCGGTTTTTACAAGTGAAGGAAGCGACATAACTTCTGGAAAGCTGTATGCATTTCAAGCTGTAAAAACAGTTTTAACAGGAGATTATTCTCATAGTAAAGAGGCTTGGAAAAAAACTTTTGATTACATTTCTAAAAATAATCTATCACAAAACACATCGATTCCATACATAGAATTATATACTAAAAAATATGGAACAAGTGGCAAATCCCTCTCAATGGATTACTGAAATTTATGTTCCAATACAAGCAAAATCTTCAGCAGTATATAAACCCAAACCAGCAGAGGAAACAGCTCCATCAGCTCCTATTGAACCAGCTACAGAAAATACAGAACCATAAATTATTTTTTAGTGGAATTTAAACTTTTTTCATTAGTTGCATTCTAATAGAAAATATTTCTTTGGAAGAAAAAGATTTCATACAAAAACTATTGAATCCTAAAACGCAAAATGAAGCGTTTCAAATACTCTTGAGCCAGTATCAAAAACCTTTGTATTATCATATAAGAAATATAGTTCTGAATCACGATGATGCCGATGATGTATTACAAAATACTTTCATAAAAGTATTCCAACACTTGAAAGGCTTCAAAGGCGACAGTAAACTTTTTTCTTGGATGTATCGCATTGCCACGAACGAAGCCATTACTTTTATAAATCAAAAAGCCAAAAGAAACGGGACAACAAGTGAAGCACTACAGAGCAAAATAGTAGAGAATTTAAAATCCGATTCCTTTTTTGATGGAACAGAAATTCAAATCAAATTGCAAAAGGCTATTGTTACACTTCCAGAAAAACAGCAATTGGTTTTTAAAATGAAGTATTTTGAAGAAATGAAATACGAGGATATGTCTGAGATTTTAGGAACTTCTGTCGGAGCACTTAAAGCTTCTTATCATCATGCCGTGAAAAAAATAGAAAACTATGTAAATAGTAATTAAACCTTTTAAACATTGTATCGTCTAATAACTATGAACAATTTTGAATTAAATAAAGTACCTAAAATTGAATCTGGATTTAAAACTCCAGACCACTATTTTGATACTTTTTCAGAAAAAATAATGCAACAATTACCTGAGCGTAATCAAAAAGTGACACCAATTTTCAGTAAGACAAAAATTTGGACTATTGCAATTGCTGCTGTATTTGTAATTTCGCTCTCGATTCCTATCTTTAATGCTTTAAAAACCTCTTCAACAGAATTAGATAAAGGAACAATAGAGAATTACCTTACCAATCATGCCGAAATTTCTGATGATGATTTGGTAGAACTACTCGATGAAGAAGACATTCAGAAAATGAAATTAAATTACAATATTGAAGACAAAACAATTGAAGATATTCTTTCTACTAATTCTGATTTAGAAGAATATATTATAAACTAATAGTACTTAATTTTGATATAAAATCTACATTATGAAAATCAATAAATTACTACCACTAATTCTATTTTTAATTACTCTGAATGGATTTGCACAATCTCGTTTCAAAGAAAAAAAAGAGCAAATCCGAGCTTTAAAAATAGCTTTTATTACCGACGAATTAAAACTTACCACTGATGAAGCTACAAAATTTTGGCCTTTGTACAATAATTTTGAAGAAAAGCAACGAGAGTTGAAGCAACAAAAAATCCGATCGTATATGAAACGATTTGAAAGTGGTGAAGTCGAAAAAATGAGTGATAAAGAGGCAACAAACTTTTTAAATCAGATGGAAAATACTGAAGATGAAATGTATCAGCTTCGTAAAAAATTTGTTTCAAATTTAAAAGATATATTGCCTCCAATCAAAATTATTAAACTAAAAAAAGTAGAGGAAGACTTTAATCGAAAATTATTACAACAATATCGTGACAAAGGAATTCCTAAATAGTTTATTTTAGATTAATGTTTACAGGTTTCTAAAAAATTTGAATCTAAAAATTCTACTTTCCCGGTTTCGCTTTGTTGATAAGTCATTTGTATTCTCATTGCAATGGTTTGATGGCTGGCTTATGGCATTTATCAAAGTGACTATATGTCACCTTCGGAACTTAATGCCGCCGTCTGCTCATTTTGTCCCCTTACAACAATTAACTTTGCTCCTAGAACAGCATTTGCAAATTCTATACTTCCCCATGAAGCAAAGGAAGCCTGACCGGCGTTCATAAATAAATCACCTGAACATAATTTCCGGGGGACTCTTATTTGGCCCCCCCCAACAATTATAAAAGGTGTTGTTTCCGGGCGAAAATTTTTTTTTTTGTCCTGGGTTGGTGGGGGTGGAATATTTTCCCCATGTTTACCTCTTTGAGTAAAGCTGTTCTGCATTACTGGCAAAATAAACTACAATACAGTTTCATATTTTTTGATTTTATATTTCTACAAACGTATGACAAGAAAAAACATAAACATAATTAATGTTTTATATATTATTTATTTATAAATAAACTGCTTCTTAAATAATTCTTAAAGTTTGGTATACCAGCAATGAATCAAATTAAAAATCAAATTAGTGGCACAGTAATTGAACTTTACAAAGAAATTAAAACTCGCATCTTAGTATTAACCTAAAAATGAATACCATGAAAACTAAAATAATTTATTCAGCAATTTTTCTTTCTTTATTTACGACCATTAGTATTGCTCAAGATCGAACAATAATAAATGTAAATAATTCAGAAATTAGTGATAATCTCGATTTAAGAGCTGTTGCCTCATTGTTTGGAGACGCGCGAAATTTGGAAGATTTTGAAAGACAATTAAACGACCCAAAAATTCAGATATCCAATTTAGATTTGAATAACGATAATCAAGTTGATTATCTTCGAGTAATTGAATCAGTTGAGAAAAACACTCATTTAATCATTATTCAATCTGTTCTTGGTCAAGATATGTTTCAAGATGTTGCCACCATCGAAGTTGAAAGAGATAGAAATAACAAAATTCAAATTCAAGTAGTTGGTGATGTCTACATGTATGGCGATAATTATATTTATGAGCCAATTTATGTTCATACTCCTGTTATTTATTCTAATTTTTGGGTAAGAAATTATAGGCCTTACTATTCTAGTTGGTACTGGAACTATTATCCAAGTTATTACTATGTGTGGAATCCTTTTCCTATTTTTAGATATAGAAATAACGTCAATGTATATATCAATTTTAGCAATCAATACAACTACGTATCTCATAGAAGCTGCCACAGAGCCATGTTTATTCACCATACGATAAGACAAAACTATTGTGAAAGAAATTATCCTAATAGATCTTTCTCTCAAAGAAATAGAAATGTTGCTAATCGATATGAATTAGACCAAAATAGATCGTATAGAAATGTAAACTCGAGAAATGAATTAGCTTACAATAATACCAGAGTTTCAAACAACAGAACGTATTCAAGAACAAATCCTATCGAATACAATACAAATAATGGAAAAAGAGAATCTGTAAATGAAAGAACTTATGCTAATACCACCAGAGAACGAAATACTCCAGAGAACGCAAACAAAGGAAGAACTTTTTCTAATTCTGAAACTAATAGATCTAATCAACCTTCTTACGAAAGATCAAATACAAACACAACTCGAGAGGTGAATAGAAGAAATGACGATAAACCTTCTGAAAATTATTCTCAAAATAGAACAGAATCACTAAGAACCTATTCTGAAACTAGAGGTTCTTCACACAGAGAAAATCAACAAATTAGGAATGTAACTCCCCAGGGAAATAGAGGAAATAGTTCTGCACGCAGGTAGATTAAATTTTTAACAAATAAATAAGGGTAAATACTTTCTTCATAAGTGTTTACCCTTTTCTTTTTACCCATTACTTAATTTGATATTTTTTTTATTCTAATTACTAATTTATCAACTTTATAGTAGTAAATTTGTTGGCTTTTTCTAATTATTTTTTATGAGCTCTCAACATCACGGCCTTCACAGTAAATTAACAATAGGTGGCTTATTGATTTCTTTAGGTATAATTTACGGTGATATTGGTACTTCACCGCTTTATGTAATGAAGGCGATTCTTGGACTTGATTTCGCTATTAACAAAGAACTTGTTTTAGGTGGAATCTCATTGGTATTTTGGACCTTAACACTTCAAACAACTGTGAAATATGTATTAATTACGCTGAGTGCAGACAATCACGGTGAAGGAGGGATTTTTGCATTATATGCATTAGTGAAACGAACCAAAATAAAATGGTTAATAATACCAGCTATTATTGGAGGGAGCGCCTTGTTGGCAGATGGAATTATAACGCCTCCTATCTCGGTTTCCTCAGCGGTTGAAGGTATTCGAACATTTTATCCGCAAATTAATACGATTCCTATTGTTATTGGGATATTATTTGTTTTATTCACCATTCAACAATTTGGAACTAAGCTTGTTGGTAAATTTTTTGCTCCAGTAATGCTAATTTGGTTCTTAATGTTAGGAGCAATTGGAGCCATACAAATATCAAGCAATCTTGAAGTTCTAAAAGCCATAAATCCTTATTACGCCTACAATTTACTAATGGCTGATGAAGGCATAAATCCTGAAGGTTTTTTTGTACTAGGTTTTGTTTTTCTATGTACAACTGGAGCTGAAGCTTTATATTCTGATATGGGGCATTGTGGAAGAAAAAATATTAGAATCAGTTGGATTTTTGTAAAAATCGCATTGATTTTGAATTACTTTGGTCAAGGAGCCTATTTAATTCAACACGAAGGAGAAACGTTGAGAAGTTTAGGAGGTTCAAATGCAAATCCTTTCTATTTAACCATGGCAAGCTGGTTTCAACCTATAGGAATTGTCGTGGCTACACTTGCTGCTGTCATAGCATCCCAAGCTTTAATCAGTGGTTCTTTTACCCTGATAAATGAGGCTATGCGATTGAATTTCTGGCCTAAAGTGAGAATAAAATATCCAACAGAGCTCAAAGGACAATTGTATATTCCATCCATAAACTGGTTGTTATTAATAGGATGTATATGGGTTGTTATTCATTTTGAGGAATCAAGTAATATGGAACATGCCTACGGATTAGCCATTATTTTATGTATGATAATGACCACTATTTTGCTCAATTATTACTTAATAATGAAAAGAGTTAAACTTTATTTTATCATGCCTTTAATAGGAATTTACACTTTGATAGAGTTTAGTTTCTTTTATGCTAACATTACAAAGTTTGCCGATGGTGGTTACGTTACATTAATTATTGCTATACTCCTAATATCGATTATGACTACCTGGTATTTAGCCAAACAAATTAGTAAAAATTACACCAAGTTTGTAAAAATTGATGATTACAAAAAAAGTAATGGCCGAACTATCAGTCGATTTATCTATTCCGAAATATGCTACACATCTCGTTTACATGACCAATGCTGGAAGAACAGATGAAATTGAAGAAAAAGTAATGTACTCCATACTTCAGAAAAGACCAAAACGTGCCGATATATACTGGTTTGTTCATGTGAATATTTTAAATGAACCGTATAAGAAAGAGTACAAAGTAACCGAAATTATCAAAGACGACTTATTTAGAATAGATTTTAATTTAGGTTTTAGAGAACCAACAAAAATCAACCTAATGTTCAAAGAAGTACTAACGGATATGGTGAAAAATGGCGAAGTTGACGTTACCAGTCGTTATGAATCATTGAATAAAAATAACATACTTGGAGATTTCAAATTTGTATTGTCCGAAAAATTCCTTTCTAACGATAGTGATATGTTATGGCATGAAAAAATTATCATGAATACCTATTTCTTCATCAAGAAATTCAGTTTGTCCGAAGGAAATGCTTTCGGATTGGATAGTAGTTCGGTTAAAATTGAACAATTCCCATTAGTATTACATGCTCCTGAAAAAATTTACTTAACTCGAATTAAGTAATACTAAAAATACTTTTTAGGTATTTCCATTAATGAATGAATAAATTCTACTTGGTAGCATTCATCATTAAAGTAGTACCTTTGCACCTCAATTATAAGTAATGAGATTACACAGAAATTTAGTTTACACAACAATCGATTCCCTGAATGCCATATTTAATGAAGGTGAATATGCAGACAAAGTTGTAGCAAGAGCACTTAAAAAAGACAAACGCTGGGGAAGTTCCGACAGAAAATTTGTTGCTGAAACCATCTATGAAATCGTAAGATGGAAACGATTGTATGCTGAAATTGCTGAAGTAAAAGAGCCTTATGATAGAGATAACCTTTGGAGAATGTTTGCGGTTTGGGCCGTTTTAAGAGGGTATCCAATACCTGATTGGAGACAACTAGAAGGCACTCCTGAACGAAAAATAAAAGGAAAATTTGATGAACTTTCAAAAATAAGAACTTTTAGAGAATCCATTCCTGATTGGATGGACGAATTAGGAGTTCAAGAATTAGGAGAAAGTGTATGGTCAAAAGAAATCGCTGCTCAAAATCAGCCAGCAAAAGTCATTTTGAGAGTCAACACATTAAAGACGACTAAAGAGAAACTTCGAGCCATTTTAATGGATTTGAATATAGAAACAGAATTTTTAAAAGATCAGCCAGATGCTTTGGTACTTAAAGAAAGAGCTAATGTTTTTCTTACCGATGCTTTCAAAGAAGGACTATTTGAAGTTCAAGATGCTAACTCTCAATTAGTAGCTCATTTCCTAGATGTAAAACCGGGTATGCGCGTTGTTGATACTTGTGCAGGTGCAGGTGGAAAAACCTTGCATATCGCTTCTTTAATGGAAAATAAAGGTCAATTAATTGCAATGGATTTATATGAAAGTAAACTGAAGCAATTAAAATTAAGAGCCAAAAGAAATGGGGCTTTCAATATTGAATATCGAATCATTGATAGCACAAAGGTTATAAAGAAATTACACGAAAAAAGCAGATCGAGTTTTAATCGATGCACCATGTAGCGGATTAGGAGTTCTTAAAAGAAACCCTGATGCAAAGTGGAAATTACAACCTGAGTTTATTGACAATATCCGAAAAGTTCAAGCAGAAGTCTTAGAAAGCTATTCTAAAATTGTAAAACCCGGAGGAAAATTAGTTTATGCCACTTGCTCTGTTTTGCCTTCTGAAAATCAAAAACAAGTTGAAAGATTTCTAGCAACAGATACTGGTAAAAATTTCAATTTTATCAAAGATTCAAAAATATTAGCCTCCGAATCTGGATTTGATGGGTTTTACATGGCTTTGTTAGAACGGAAAATATAATTTAACCAAAAAGCTGTTACTCACGTAACAGCTTTTTGGTTTAAAATAAGGTAATCTGACCATCTTCATCCAATTGAATGTCTTCATCAATGACCTCTGTTTGAATATTAGATTCCGTTTCAATTTCCTCAGGTACAATCTCTTCTGGAATTTCGTAAGGCAAAGGCTCTAACAAATTCACTTGTTTCAATTTGTCAGTAGTGAGCTGATTACCAAGAGCTTTAAAACCTTTAACAGCAATAAAGGATTCAATATCAACCTTCATATTTTCTTTTTGAACACCCTTAACTTTAGCAAAAACCAATTCGGCAACTGGACGCCAATCTGTAGAAACTATCTCTAGTTGTGATTTTTCGTGTTCCGTAATAAACGTTTCTTCTTTGTTCTCATTTTCAACTAAAAAGCGCTTTATAAAGTAACGTTCTTTTTCGCCATCATAATAAATTGCAGAAATCGGTTTGGTAGGATTCCACTTTTCTAACACAATCATTCCTTCATCAAAATGGGTTGTCAACTCTGGAATAATGGTTTTCAATTTTCCATTTTGATTAATAATTAACAATCGGTCGTTAGGCCTGAATTCACCTAACAACTCCCCTCTTCCATCTACGTTTAATCGCTGAACTGTATCGTCAAACCATACTTTTCGCGGACGTAGTGTAGAGATTCCTTTTTCTTTCAGTTCAATTTTCTTTATGGAATATTTGGTAACCGTATTTCCACGAGAAGCTCTTCCTTTTATAGCAATATCACTAAAGTCAACATCCCATTTCAATTTTTTCACACTTCCTACCTGACGCAATAAAATTGTGATAACCTCTGCTTCCCCATTTGGATTAGCGGAGAAATATAAAACTTGCGAGCCTGCTTTTTCTTGCGTTAAATCATAAAATTTATCCCGAGTAATACCCGAAACATTGAAACGCTTGATAAAAGCAGAACCATTTTTTCCGTCACGATAAATCATGTTGTAAATAGTACGTTTATCATTTTTATCAAAAACGGCAATATGAATAATATCTTTCCCAACAAATTTTTTATCATCTACTTTGGACACCATCATTTTTCCATCACGAAGAAAAACAATCACATCGTCAATATCAGAGCAATCAGCCACATATTCATCTTTCTTTAAACTGGTTCCAAAGAAACCTTCTTCTTTATTGACGTAAAGCTTAGTATTTCGTAAAACTACTTTGGTAGCTTCAATCGTATCAAAATTTCGAAGTTCTGTCTGACGTTCACGACCTTTGCCATATTTGTCTTTCAATTTTTGGAAAAAATCAATAGAAAAATCAATGATATGATCCAAATGATGCTTCACCTGCTCCATCTCAGCTTCAAGCTTTGAGATAGCATCATCGGCTTTATCTGAATCGAAACGCGTGATACGAATCATCGGAATTTGAGTCAACTTTTGCAAATCATCATCATTGATTTCACGAACAAATGATTTTACAAATGGCTTGAATCGCTCATACATATAGATGTAAAGCGATTCTCTATCGGAATACAATTTGAAATCGATATACATTTCTTCACGGATGAATATTTTCTCTAAAGTGGAGAAATGCCATTTGTTTTCCAATTCATCCAATTGGATTTCTAATTCACGTTTGAGCAAATCAACGGTTCTATGAGTTGAAATCTTCAACATGTCTGAAACTCCAATAAATCTAGGTTTATGGTTTTCAATAACACAGCCCAGCGGCGCTACTGAAGTTTCACAAGCTGTAAAAGCATACAACGCATCAATAGTTTTATCGGGAGAAACTCCTGGCGGAAGATGAATTAAAATCTCTACCTCGGCAGCCGTATTGTCTTCTATTTTTTTAACTTTTATTTTTCCTTTTTCATTGGCTTTCAATATACTATCAATCAAAGTTGAAGTATTGGTTGAAAAGGGAATTTGAGTAATGACTAATGTTTGTTTGTCCAGTTGATTAATTTTGGCACGCACTCGAACTCTTCCGCCACGCATTCCATCATTATAAGCAGAAACATCAGCAATTCCAGCAGTTGGAAAATCAGGATAAAGAGTAAACGGTTTATTTTTTAGAACCTTAATGGAACAATCAATGAGTTCATTAAAATTATGTGGCAATACTTTGGTAGACAAACCTACCGCGATACCTTCGGCTCCTTGAGCTAAAAGTAGCGGAAACTTCACTGGAAGATTTATAGGCTCTGCTCTTCTTCCATCATAAGACAAACCCCATTCGGTGATTTTGGGAGAATACAACACATCGTGGCCAAACTTAGAAATACGCGCTTCAATATAACGAGAAGCTGCCGCACTGTCGCCCGTGAGGATATTTCCCCAGTTTCCTTGCATGTCGATAATCAAATCTTTTTGCCCAATTTGCACCATGGCGTCACCAATACTCGCATCTCCGTGTGGATGATATTGCATGGTATGTCCAACGATGTTCGCCACTTTGTTGTAACGACCATCATCCAACTCTTTCATGGAATGCATGATACGTCGCTGTACCGGTTTGAAACCGTCTTCAATCGCCGGAACGGCACGCTCTAAGATTACATAGGAAGCATAATCCAAAAACCAATCTTTGTACATTCCTGTAACTTTGGTAATGGTATCTTCCGGATTTTCGTCGTTTTCATAGAAATGGCTACCAGTTGAAGGGCGTATTACGTCTTCAAAACCTTCTCTGATGTTTCATCGTTTGCAGATTCGTTCAACTCCTCGTTATTCTCGTCTTCGTTTGGGATGATATCGTCTTCTTCTTCGTCTTTCATTTTTTGTAGCACTATGTTACGCAAAGTTTTTCACAATGTTTAAAATTTATTAATGAAATTTTTTGCTTCAATAGTGGATCTTTGAGTTACTAACTTTAAAAATCTTTTTATTCCGTCTTTTAATGATTTCTTATAAAAATTTAAAAGTAAACCTAATTACATTCTGAAAGACGCATATTAGGTTAAACATAGACCAGTAATCAACTGTAAAATTTTCAACAACTTTTAATTCAACAATTACTTTGTCATTTACAATTATATCAACTCTGTAACCACAATCCATTTTATATCTTCGCAAAATACTGGAAATCTTTTCTTTGTTCAACTTCTAATCCACACTTCATTAATTCATAAGCCAAACATTCTCTGTACACTTTTCCAACAATCCAGAACCTAATTTAGTATGAACTTTAAAAGCACAATCCAATAATAATTCAGCTTATTTCGTTTTCTTCAGTCATAATTATTTGTTTTATTCACTATTCTTTTCAAAGTTCCACAAAGTTTTAAAAATTCCTTTGGGTGACTTTGCGCTTACTTAGTGAAACTTTGTGCTACTATTTCTCCACCACATCCAATTCCACCTTCAAATTATTGATGATAAAATCTTGTCTATCGGGTGTGTTTTTACCCATATAAAATTCCAATAAGGTTTCTATCGAAGTGGCTTTATCCAACATTACAGGATCTAAACGAATGTCTTGTCCGATGAAATGTTTGAACTCATCTGGTGAAATTTCTCCTAATCCTTTGAATCGGGTAATTTCTGGTTTTGGTTTCAATTTTTCAATGGCATCAACACGTTCCTGCTCTGAATAGCAATAAATCGTTTCTTTTTTATTTCGTACACGGAATAATGGCGTTTGCAAAATATACAAATGACCGTCTTTAATCAACTCAGGGAAAAACTGCAAGAAAAACGTAATCAACAACAAGCGAATGTGCATTCCATCGACATCGGCATCGGTTGCAATTACGATATTGTTGTAACGCAAATCGCCCATATCTTCTTCTATATCTAAAGCGGCTTGGAGCAAGTTGAATTCTTCGTTCTCCGGATTCTTATGTAAGTAATTATCGAGTTTCGTTTTTATAAAGTCGTTTACAAAGGTGCGTACTGAAGGCCCTTTTGGACCGATTTCGGTTGAGCCTAATTTAGTTTTGGTTTGGGATTCGAATACGGGTTCTTCCACTTTAATAGAAACAGCAGAAACTATTGACTTGCGTATGTCTGAGGCTTCAAACGGTTTGTTGTAAAATTCTTTGATGGTTTTGACAATCGCCTCACGAAAAGCACCTAAATGTGTTCCACCTTGTGTTGTATTTTGTCCGTTTACAAAGGAATGGTATTCTTCTGAATATTGTGATTTACTGTGTGTTAGCGCAATTTCGATATCATCACCCAACAGATGAATGATTGGATATTGCATGTCTTCTTCAGTGATGGTTTCTTCTAATAAATCCTTTAAACCATTATCTGAATAATATTTTTCACCGTTGTAGTAAATCGTCAAACCTGTATTTAAATAACAGTAGTTTTTGAGCATGCGAATAACATACTCATTACGATATTTGTAGTTTTTGAAAATGGCTTCATCTGCCACAAAGGCGACTTTAGTTCCTTTTCGCTTGGTAGATTCTTGAATGTCTTCCTCGAGTGTTAAGTTTCCAGCGGAGAATTCAGCTGCTTTTTGTTGGTTATCTCGAACGGATTCTACTCGAAAATAATTAGACAAAGCATTGACGGCTTTGGTTCCCACACCATTTAACCCAACTGATTTCTTGAACGCTTTAGAATCGTATTTTCCTCCTGTATTCATTTTAGAAACCACATCTACAACTTTTCCTAAAGGAATCCCACGACCGTAATCACGTACAGTTACCATTTTTTCTTTGATAGTAACTTCGATTACTTTTCCTGCGCCCATCACAAACTCATCGATACAATTGTCTATAACTTCTTTGAGCAGGATATAAATACCGTCATCAGGAGAAGATCCGTCTCCTAGTTTCCCAATGTACATTCCAGGACGCATACGAATGTGTTCTTTCCAGTCGAGCGAGCGGATATTGTCTTCGGTATATTGATTTTGTTCTGACATTTTAAAAAATAACGATTTATACGCTCAATATCGTGGACTGCTAAGTAAAATGAAAGAATAAAAATTAGAAGAAATTGATAGAATATTGAAAATCAAAATACGAAAGTTATTAATGTAATATTACAATTATCTTAGAAAAATTGAGTACTTAATAAAAAATATTAAACCTCTTTAATTTGAAACTAAATTACGGAAAATAATATTTACGCAATTTCATATTAAGCTCTTTTGGATTGAATGGTTTGATAATATATTCGTTTATACCAATTTGGAGCGCTCTGTCGAGATACCCAAAAGAAGCTGAAGCCGTTAGAGCTATTATAGGAATTAATTTATCCATTTCACGAATAGCAGTTGTAGCCTCATAACCATCCATAACAGGCATTGAAAGATCCATTAATATAACATCATAGCTGTTAGAATTGAATTTCTCTACACCAACCAATCCGTTCTCAGCAGTATCGACAATTACATCCCATTGCCCCATTATTTTTTGAGCAATTTTGGTGTTAATCATATTGTCTTCCACCAGCAAAACTCTGAGTCCTTTGAGATTCTCTTCTTTGTAATCTTCGTGCAAATCATTCGTGTTTACAGCTGAAAGTTTGGTGTCAATAGGTAAATTTAGCGTAAAATAAAAGTTCGAGAACGAGTGATTTGTTTTACCAAATCAATTATATTGAATGGAATTCTTTCGATGTCAACCTTACCAGCTTCGATTTTACTAAAATCGAGAATGTTATTGATGAGCAAAAATAAATTTTGAGCAGAGTGTTTTAAAACTTCAATGTTTTCATGGAAACTTTGTAAAGAATTTTCTTTTTCCATGATATATATGAGTCCAATAATTGCATTCAAAGGCGTTCGTATCTCATGGCTCATGATGGATAAAAACTCCGATTTTGCTTCATTGGCTTCTTCAGCGTAAGCTTTAGATTTGAATAATTTCTCTTGAAACTCCTTCTTGATTTCAATTTCCTTATGCAAGATGTGAAGTAAATCTAAAAAATTGTCATCGCCATTTAGTTTTTTACCATCGTCGTTAAGTTGCTTGATGGCTTCAATCAATTTTTTTTGAAAAAATTCTTTTTTGTTTAGTTCCTCTTTGAGTTTGGCATTTATTTCAAAATATTCTTTGTCATTTAGTCGTGCTGATTGTTCAAACAACTCGGCATCTCTTTCATAGTTTAAATAAGTTTGATTTATGGTTTCAAAAAATGAAATTAAATTTGGATTGTTACAAATGTCTTCGTCAGTCAAATATTTATCTATTTGACGCTTAAGATGTCTATGTAAATGCGACTTATTCATTTGATTATTCCTCAAAAATAGTTGCTATTGTCATTGTTTGATTGTGAAGCTCGCAAGCTACATTTTTTAATGTTGGAGAAATCTCTCCATAGGAATAGAATCCACATAGAATGGTACTACTACCAAAAATTTCTTTCACTACTTCTAACTCTTCAGACACTCGTACTCCTAAAACAATTCTTCTTCCAACACAACTCACGAGTAGCGCTAATTGAGGAATCTGTGATTGTTCATTGGTTGTTTTTATAGCAGCATTTGAAGAAGCATCGATTAACTTATCAACATTACCTTTCATTAATCGAACGTAGGAACCTTCTGGAATGTTTCCTGCAAAAGTCATTGATTTTTTCTCTTCATCAATTGAAAGTATGGTTCTCACTACAGATGTTGAATCAATATTTTCTTTCATAGAAAGCGGAAAATAGAGTGACGAACCAGGTAATTCATCGGCATATTTACCAAGATATTCTTTGTACAAATCTAAGGCAAAACGGTCACCAACTTTATACAAAACATTTTTTTCTGATTGGGTTACTTCTCGTTCTGGACCAAAATCTCCCCATCCTCCTTCAGAACCGTAACCGAAATGAATATGATTCCCATAAAACCCTACCGCTACAATTTTGCCAGAAGTTGCGTCAGCATTCAAGCCCACAATAGTTTTTTTGAAACTGTATTCATCGCCAGCCAACCCACCGAAAATAGGAACCAACCCATTAGTTTGATTGATAAGTTCATTTATAAGTTCAGTCCCGTTAATATAACTTCCTTCTGATAAGATAAGAATCGATTTTAAGTCTGGAGTGAGTAAGTCATGCTTTATTTTCTCTCCTAAATCATCTATATTATTATTACTTAAAATATCTATTTCGGTAGCTTTTATAGATGATTTGTCAAAAGAAATTGCAGTCGCTACAATATCACTTTCAACATTGCAATTATTCGAAATTTGTCCAGAGGTTGAACATAAAACAATATCTGCCTTAGGATACCTTTCTTTTAATTTTTGTAAGGTAAAATTTGTTCTAAAAATGTTCGCTGAGCAAATGCTAAAACCAAATTAACATCGTCGGCAGACAATTCGTCTGGGTTTGCAATAATTTTTTGATTATTGTCTTTATCTATCTGAAGTTGTTTAACTTTCATAAGTTCATGGTCTAATCTGTTTGGGTTTTATAAAGTAAAGAAAAACTAATGAAAAAAACAAAAAAACCTGCAAAATAATTACAGGTTTCATTTTTATTGCATTTTGATTTTTAGAGGTTTATACATTAAATCTGAAATGCATTACATCTCCATCCTTAACAATATATTCTTTTCCTTCAACCCGTAGCTTTCCAGCTTCTTTTACCTTAGCCTCAGAACCATACTTAGAAAAATCTTCATAGGCTATAACTTCAGCACGAATGAATCCTTTTTCAAAATCTGTGTGAATAACACCAGCCGCTTTTGGTGCTGTGTCTCCAATGTTGATTGTCCATGCACGAACTTCTTTTACGCCTGCGGTAAAATAGGTTTGTAATTTTAATAATTTGTAAGCAGCACGAATTAAAACTGCCGACCCTGGTTCAGTCAATCCCATATCCTCAAGGAAAACTTGACGTTCTTCGTAGCTTTCTAATTCGGTGATGTCTGCTTCTGCTCCTACTGAAAGTATAATTACTTCAGCTTCTTCGTCTTTTACTAATTCACGAACTTGATCAACGTATTTGTTACCGTTTACTGCCGAAGCTTCATCAACATTACAAACATATAACACTGGTTTATTTGTAATTAATTGGAAATCTTGCATTAACACTTCTTCATCTTGATTTTGAGGAACAACTGTTCTAGCCGATTTTGCTTGCAATAAGGCTTCACGAATTCTATCTAAAAGCGCTTTTTCAACTTGAGCTTCTTTGTTACCCGTTTTAGCAGCTCGATTTACTTTTTCTAGACGTTTTTCTACGGTTTCTAAATCTTTCAATTGCAACTCGATATCAATGGTTTCTTTATCGCGAATCGGATTCACATTGCCATCAACGTGCACAATATTATCGTTGTCAAAACAACGCAAAACATGAATAATCGCATTACATTCTCTGATATTAGCTAAAAATTGATTGCCCAAACCTTCGCCTTTACTCGCTCCTTTTACCAATCCTGCAATGTCTACAATATCAACGGTTGCCATTTGAACGCGTTCTGGTTTTACTAATTCTTCTAAGCGAACAATTCGTGGATCTGGAACATTTACCACGCCAATGTTGGGCTCGATTGTACAAAACGGAAAGTTAGCACTTTGCGCTTTAGCATTAGACAAACAATTAAACAATGTTGATTTTCCTACGTTTGGTAATCCTACAATTCCTGCTTTCATAGTATGCTGAATTTATTCAGTATCTTTCGATGTTAATTTATTTTAAAGTTTGCAAATATAAGGTTTATATTTGGTTAAAAAGAAGTTGAATAGTTTTGAATAAACAATTACTCTCTTTCGTTTATTGTATCTATAATCTGTTGCTCTTCATGGGTTGCAGTTATTCCAGAAACATTCCAATAATCACTTAATATAACGTTCTTTTTGTTGTATAATGTTTTGTCTTTAAAAACCTCATTTTCTTTAAAGCTATAATTTTGATTACTAAAATTTGTGGTTATAAAGTAATTCCTAACTTCAATGTTCTTAGTTTTATCTTTTTCAATTTTTTCAAAACCAATTTCTTCTTTTGAACTCACTAGATAGTAATTATCAAACTCTTTTATAAATTGTCTTAAATAAAGATTTATAAATATTTTTGAAGCCTACTGCTTTTTTATCTTCAACTCTAGACAATACACTCGGAGAAATCACAGAACTCACTTCAATAATTATTTTTTCCTCTGGGTCATATATTATCGAAAAATCATCTGCTAATTCTTTTGCCTTTTCAGTTGGAATCGCATTAATTACATTGTATTCCTTATTTTTAGAATACACTTTGATTATAAAATCATATTCTTTTTTAGCATCAGATTTCAATAGCGGATTTAAGTATTTAAAGTTGTAATAGTTTTCCATAATATCGTTCAAATTATATCCCAATAAATCCGCGGTAATATCAACATCCAATAGTCCTATAGATCTGTTTTGCTCCACAAGTATATTCGAATTTACTTTTCTCGTTTTATCAAATATTTGAAAATTCATGAGTCCATCATTGTAATAAGAATAGTTGCCATTGAGTTTGAAAAATTCTCTTGAATACACTTTTAGTCTTGCTGGAACTGACAATCTTTTTTTTGAATTTTCTACCAACGATTGAAGTATTTTTTGTGGATGTCTTTTGGTAAGGATAATTTCATCAAGTCCTGTTACATTATTTTTTAGATAAATTACTGTAACTTTTTCTTTTAGAGCGTTTGATCTCAGTGTGATTCCAATGTAGGAAGTATGAGATATTTCGATATTAGTATTTCCTTTCAGTACAAAACTAACTTGACCCTCAGAATTACTAATCAAATTTTGTTTTGTTTTTAATACAAAAACTGTGGCATCTTCAATTGGAAGACTACTCTCTTCATCCTTAAGTACAATAGTTTTTTCAATGCTTTGTGACGAAACATTAAAAGTGAATATAAAAAGAAGTAAAAAAAGTAAATTTTTTAGCATAAAAAATTAGTTTTTAACAAATCTAATAAAAACTAAATACAAATTATGCTACTATTAACAATTTAATGAAAATTTATTTAACATTTTGAAGCATAAAAAAACCTGAGTTTAAACTCAGGTTCTTGATTTATTCATTATGCAGAAAAGCTTGCCTATTGAGTAACGTTTCCTCACTCTCAACATGATTCTCATCAGGAACACAACAATCTACAGGACATACTGCAGCACATTGAGGCTCATCATGAAACCCTTTACATTCAGTACACTTACCTGGGACAATATAATAAATATCGTCAGATATAGGAGTTTGAGGTGCGTCAGCATCGATTTCTTCACCCGATGGTAAAATTACTTTACCTCTTATTTTAGTACCGTCTTTATATCTCCAATCATCTGCACCTTCATAAATTGCTGTATTTGGACATTCTGGTTCACAGGCACCGCAGTTAATACATTCGTCAGTTATTATAATTGCCATTTCTTACAGTTTAAAAGTTCAAAATTCAAAAGGTTATACGCACAATTAAAACTTACTTTCATTTGTAATGTATAATTACTTTATTCTTATTTTTGTGCAAAATTACATCCAAAACTATTCATAAGCAAATCAATATGACTTTAGAGCAAAAAAAAAATACTTTTATTGAATTGGGGAAATTTTTAAGTCAATTTTCTATCGAAAAAAGTTCTAAAGATTCAAGTGTTTTGTGTAATGATATATTTTTTGATGATTTTTTAGATTTAATACATTTGTCTCAATCACACAATGGTTGGTACACCCCAGAAAATGTTTTTTTTGCAATAGCATCTTGGGCTGACGCTTTAACACCCGAAAAATTAAACAAATGGACCGCTGCATATAATTTTAACACGGTTGTCCCAAAAACTATTGGTTTAGTTCTGGCTGGGAACATTCCGCTAGTAGGTTTTCACGACTTTCTTTCTGTACTCATTTCTGGACATGCTGTTTTGGTAAAAACATCTTCCAATGATCAACATTTATTACCTTTTTTAGCAAACTATTTAATTGCTGTTGAACCTGTGTTGAAAAATAAAATTTCGTTTGTAGAAGGTAAATTAGAAAATTTTGACGCCATAATTGCTACTGGAAGCAACAATACCTCTCGCTATTTTGAGTACTATTTTAAAGACAAACCTAGCATTATCAGAAAATCAAATTCAGTCGCGGGATGGACTCAAAGAGCAAATGATTGCTTTGGTGAAGATGTTTTTAGATACTTTGGTTTAGGTTGTAGAAATGTATCTAAATTATTTGTTCCGAGAGAGTATAATTTTGATGCTTTTTTTAACGGAATGTTTCCCTATCAAGACATCATCAAATATGAAAAATACTCTAACAATTACGATTACAACAAAGCCGTTTTCCTAATGAGTAATTTTAAATTATTAGACAACGAATTTTTGACTATCAAAGAAGACAAAGGGTATGCGTCTCCAATAGCTAGTGTTTTTTATGAGTTTTACGATGATTTGAGTGAAATTAAAAAGCGATTAGAAAGCGATAAAGACCAGATTCAATGTGTTGTTTCAAACCATCTAATTCCCAACAGTATTCCTTTCGGAACAACGCAAAAACCTGAACTTTGGGATTATGCTGATGATGTTGATACATTAGCTTTTTTATTAAACATTTGATTTTTTTGAGTATTTTTGAAAAAATCATTTGTCATGCGGAATACTATTTTACTTTTTATCCTATTTTTCCCCTTTTATAATTGTTTTTCGCAAAATCCATTCTATCCAACTGAAGATGCCAGTGGATTTAGTTTTGGAAATAATGTTGATGTATACAATTCAGATGTTTTAGCAAGCCGACAGCTGAAAAGATATCTTTTAAATTAACTAATGACGAGTTACTCCAAACAGATGTCCTCTACCCTTCTGATGCTTTAACCTCTGATAACTTTGGAGCTTCAATATCCATTCAAAATGATTTTATAGCGATTGGTTCTCCAAATCATGATGCAAATTCTAATAATTCAGGGGCAGTCTATTTATATAAAAGAGCAAATAATATTTGGGAGTTAATACAAAAGATTACAGCTATTGAGAGTGGAAGATCACTTTGGCACTTTGTCAAGATTCATAAAACAATTATTTGTAGTATAGATGATGAGGAAAAATGGTCAAAATATAAATACCAATAGTGGAGCTGTTTACATCTATACATTAAATGGAAATGAATTTGAATTCTCAAATAAACTAATCTCAGATTCTCCTTATAAATTTGGCAACAAAATCGAAGCCGAAAATAATACAATTGTTATATCATCTGGAGATTATGGAAAGTTACCAACTGATATTTCCTACTTTAATATTTATCAATGGAATGACATCAATTGGGTCTTAACAAGATTTGGAGAAGTTGGAAATTTAGAAGAAAATGTTTATGATTTTAGTCTTTCAAAGAATCAAATTTATTTTATTTCAGATCATCTTGGAGGTAATGACAGTGTTTCTATAATGCCTATCGACAATCCTGATTGGTTATATTTAGATGGCATATTTGAAATACCAAAAAGTGACCAAATTCATACCAAAATCAAGGTTAATGGAGATAAAAATGTTTATTGATTCAATTCAAACTTGCAATGGAAAGTAAGTTTCTCTTTTGTATTACAAAAAGTTGATACTAATTGGATTACCAGAAAACTTTTTAGCCTATCAAGACGATATTTCTCAACAGCCGTAAGGAAACACGCTAATTATCGGAGCACCTGGCGAAGGTTATATTTTAAGTTACGGTAAAGCATATTATATAAATACTACAAATTTGACTACTAGTGAATTTGTTAGAAAGCAAAGTTCCATCTACCCAAATCCAACACAACATTCTGTTTTTATAAAAAATAACTCTGAAAACTTAATTGTAAAAATCGGAATTCAAGGAATAACAGGCAATTTACTTTTTACTGAAGACCAAGATTTTGAACAATTATCATTAGATAAATTATCATCAGGAATTTACTTTATGAAGCTTTATTACAATAATGGAAATAACGAAACCCACAAAATAATTAAAAAATAAGCTCGTTTCTATTTTTTACTACAACGTTTTTGTTAATAACATCCAAATAATTAACAGTAAAAAAAACGCTATTTCGAGTTCTATTTCCGAAATTTGCACCTTAATTTTTTTGAATTAAATTCACATCATGAAAAAACATAATTATAGCGCAGGACCTTGTGTTTTGCCACAAGAAGTTTTCGAAAAATCGGCCGAAGCCATTCTAAATTTTAATAATTCTGGTTTATCAATACTTGAAATTTCCCACAGAAGTAAAGATTTTGTCGCTGTTATGGACGAGGCTAGAGCTTTAGCGTTAGAACTTTTAGGATTAACTGGAAAAGGATATCAGGCATTATTTTTAGCTGGAGGAGCTAGTTTAGAATTCTTGATGGTTCCTTATAATTTAATGAAAGAAAATGGAAAAGTGGCCTATTTAGATTCGGGAACTTGGGCAAGTGCTGCTATTAAAGAAGCTAAATTTTTTGGTGAAACCGTTATTGTGGCTTCATCAAAAGAACAAAATTATAATCATGTTCCTAAAGGATATGAAGTTCCAGCTGATGCAGATTATTTCCACTGTACGAGCAACAATACCATTTTTGGTACACAAATGAAGGAATTCCCAAATTTGAATATTCCTATTGTTTCTGATATGAGTTCGGATATTTTTTCTAGAGTGTTAGATTTCTCCAAATTTGATATCATCTATGCTGGTGCTCAAAAAAACATGGGGCCTGCAGGAACTACTTTAGTGGTTATTAAAGAAGAAATTTTAGGTAAAAACGGTAGAACTATTCCAAGTATGTTAGATTATGCTAAACATATTAAAGCAGAAAGTATGTATAATACTCCTCCTGTTTTCCCAGTGTATTCTTCACTATTAACGCTACAATGGTTGAAAAACCTGGGGGGAATAGCAGCAATTGAAAAAGTTAACAATGCAAAAGCCAATTTATTGTATACTGAAATTGACAGAAATCCATTATTTAAAGGAGCTGCTGCAGTTGAAGACCGTTCTGTAATGAATGCTACCTTCTTGTTGAATAATCAAGATCACGCTCCACTGTTTGACGCCTTGTGGAAAGAAGCTGGAATTTCTGGAATACCAGGTCACCGCTCTGTTGGTGGATATAGAGCATCAATGTACAATGCTTTACCAATAGAAAGTGTTCAGGTTTTAGTTGATGTTATGAAAGAATTAGAGAATAGAGTTTAATAAAATTGACCCAAATCTTTTTCGATAATCTTGTTTAAAAAAAGTAAATAAACCAGATTGAATCTTTACATTTTTAATCATTCAATCTTTAAATTATAAAAATGAAAGTATTAGCAAATGATGGAATTTCTAAAAGCGGTATCGAAGCTTTAGAAAAAGGAGGATACGAAGTAATCACAACCAAAGTAGCACAAGAACAAGTAGCTAATTATATCAATACCAATGATGTAAGTGTTCTTCTTGTTAGAAGCGCAACTAAAGTTCGCAAAGATATTATTGATGCCTGTCCTGGACTTAAAATAATTGGTCGTGGTGGTGTTGGTATGGATAATATCGATGTTGATTATGCAAAAAGTAAAGGAATACATGTAATTAATACGCCTGCTTCATCCTCAGAAAGTGTTGCAGAGTTGGTTTTTGCACATTTATTCTCTGGAGTTCGTTTTTTACATGATTCAAACAGAAACATGCCTTTAGAAGGGGATTCCAATTTTGATGGTTTGAAAAAAGCCTATGCAAATGGAACTGAATTACGCGGAAAAACTTTAGGTATTGTTGGTATAGGTCGAATAGGTCAAGCTACCGCAAAAATGGCTTTAGGATTGGGTATGAAAGTTATCGCTGCCGATATGTTCATTCCTCAGGTAGATGTAAAAGTAGAATTCTTTGACAGACAATCGATCACAACAACCATTGTTTCTCAGTCATTAGAATCATTGTTTGAAGAAGCTGATTTTATAACTCTTCACGTACCAGCACAAGACGGATATATCATCGGTGCAAGTGAATTAGCAACTATGAAAGATGGAGTTGGAATTGTAAACTGTGCTCGTGGTGGCGTAATTGATGAGATTGCTTTGATTGAAGCTTTAGATAGTGGTAAAGTTGCTTTTGCAGGATTGGATGTTTTTGAAAGCGAACCGAAACCAGAACTAAAAATCTTGATGCACCCAAAAATTTCTTTAACTCCACACATTGGTGCTGCCACAGATGAAGCTCAAGACAGAATTGGAACAGAATTAGCACAACAAATTATCAGTATATTAGGATAATACTTGATTTATAATAGTTAAGGCGATTATTACATTAGTTAATAATCGCTTTTTTTATTATATTTGATTGAACTTTAATAGAATAGTCATGTTTGAACAATTAACACAATTAGTACAGCAATTTGGAAATGATGCAGTTGTAAACAACAGTGCTATTCCAAATGAACATAATGAAGATGTAATGAATGAAGCCAGCAACTCTATTTTGTCAGGTTTGAAAAACATTGCTTCTGAGGGCGGCACCGAAGATCTAGCGGCACTTATTCAAGGAAAAACTCCAATCGATGCTTCAAATCCTATTGTTCAAAAACTAACAGAACAACTTTCAGGAAATTTGGGTTCAAAATTTGGTTTAGATGAAACTGCTACCACAAATGTGGCTGAGAACTTAATTCCAAAAGTTCTAGGTTCTCTTGTGGGCAATGCCCAAGACCCCAATCATAAAGGTTTTGAAGTGACCGATTTAGTCAATGCTATTTCAGGAGGAAATGGAAACTCGGGATTGATGGATGCAGTTTCTAAGTACGGAAGTCAATTTGGTTTAGACCAAAATGCTGATGGAAAAGTAGATGTGAATGACGCAATTGCAGCAGTATCAAGCAAAGGTGGATTTGGCAGTTTGCTTGGAAAACTTTTCGGTAAATAATTTTTCGTAAAAATACTATTTAGAGCCAAGCTTTTGCTTGGCTTTTTTAGTGTTAAAATAAAACGAATGTGAATTTGTTTTCCTAATTTTATACAAATCAAATTATAATGAAAAAGCTATTATTTATACTTTGTGTTTTGGCAATACTTCTTAGTTGTACTTCAAAAAAACCTAATGTAGTGAATACTGAAATCACTAAAATAGTGCAAAACGACACTATTCGAATTGCAAATGACACCTTAGAATATGAGGTTATAATTATTGACCCAGGCTTCACTACTTGGTTAAATAGTGTTGCGAGACCAAGAAATTTCTATTCCCTACCCTTCCTAGAAAATAAAAACTATCTTTTTGTTACTGAATGGAATATACGTGCTTTACAACCTCAACGCTACGATCCAAATTTATACGAAATGAGAATTGATTATGATTCAAATATTCATTATGGCTATGAAGTCAACTATTTGCTTTATAATTATTTTATGTATTTCCAAAGAAAATACAATCAAAAATTATAGCAAGGTTGATACATCAGAATCCTTTATATTTGTAACGAATTAAAAACTATGCAAGGATTAAAAAAACGTTGGGGAATTCGTTCGAATTTACAACTTACAATTATTTTTATCGTTTTTGCGCTTACAGGATCTGCTTCAGCATGGCTATCAAGACCATTTTGCTTGTGGTTAGGCATAACAAAAGAAGATATTGGTTTTTGGTTCACGCCTGTACGCTTGTTGATGATTTTTCCGATATATCAAATTTTGTTGGTATTTATCGGAACTTTATTTGGACAATTCCAATTTTTCTGGGCCTTTGAAAAAAAGATGTTGCGCAGCATGAAACTAGGTTTTTTACTTCCAAAAGAAAAAAACAAAGAATAGAAAAACTAGTATTGTTTTTTTGTAAAAACATAAGTGTACAACCACATTAAGGTAAAAGAAGGAATAAAATCTGTGAGAGGAATAATCTCTTCTAAAAAAGAAAACATACCTGCCAACTTCCCTTGTCCTCCTTTATACATTTGCATCATTAAAAACGCGGATATTGGAGCCCAAACTACGTCTGAAAATTCTCCAATCAATGGAATAGAAAAGGAAAGCATTCCGACAGCATCAAATGCTATACTTAGCAATAAATCTCTTTTTCTGTTGTCTGACATTGATTGATTTTGTAATTCTTTAGACATTAACATAGAATAATTTTGTTTAAAGAATTACAAAATCAATGCCAGTTATTTCTCGGGCTTAATCATGTTAAAGAAATCATTTCTATTTTCTTTTTCATTGAAAATTCCACCATATTGAATGGTTGAAGTGAAACTCGATTCGTCTTTGATACCACGACTTGAAACACATAGATGAGTTGCTTCCATTACAACGATTACGTTATCCGTTTCTAAAACAGACTTTAGCTCATTGAAAATTTGCATAATCAATCGTTCCTGAACTTGAGGTCTACACGAATAGTAATCTACGATTCTATTCAATTTTGATAACCCTATAACCTTACCACTAGAAACATATCCTATATGTGCTTTACCTATGATAGGCAAAAAATGATGTTCGCAAGTTGAATTAAAACTAATATTGGCTTCGACCAACATTTTGTCGTAATTATAACTGTTCTCAAAAACTGAGATTTTTGGTTTATTTTTTGGATCTAATCCTGAAAATATTTCTTGTATAAACATTTTCGCTACACGATGCGGAGTTCCTTGTAAACTGTCGTCAGTCATATCTAATCCCATTTCTTCCATAATACTGTGAAAGTGTCTTTCGATAGCCTGCATTTTTTGGGCATCTGATTTTACAAATGCATCTGGTCTAAGTGGAGTATCAGCAGATGTCATTTGATGATTATCGCCAATCAATTCGTAAATTTCTTTTTCAGTTAGTGTATTCATGATTGTTTTTTTAAATGAGATTGGAAGTTGTTTTTTACTTTTTCTATTTTGGGTGTAATAACAAAAGAGCAATATCCTTGTGTTTGATTCTGACGGTAATAATTTTGATGATAGTCTTCAGCAACATAGAACTGAGATGCTGGAGAAACTTTTGTTACTACTGGATTCCCAAAGGTGTTTTCTTTATTCAATAAAAGGATGTATTCTTCAGCTATCTTTTTTTGATGCTCATCGATGTAAAACACTTCACTCCTATATTGAGTACCTATGTCGTTTCCTTGTCTATTTAAAGTTGTTGGGTCATGTGTAGCAAAAAAAACTTCTAACAATTCTCCAAAACTAATTTTTTGAGAGTTAAAAGTAATTTGAACAGCCTCTGCATGACCTGTTTGCCCTGTACAAATCGATTTGTAATCTGGATTTAATGTGTGACCTCCTATGTAACCCGAAACTATTTTCTCAACACCATCTATTTCTTGAAAAATTGCTTCTGTACACCAAAAGCAACCGCCAGCGAAAATGGCAATTTCTTTTTTATTGTTTTCTGAATCTCTATTTGAAATCATTTTTTGATGATGGTTTGAAAATATTGTTCAACAAATTTACAATTAAATTAAACAAAATAATAATTTTAACTTATATTTATTAGTTAGGACACTATAAGTAAATACTATGAAGGAATTATAAACGATATAAATCCGGTTCAGACAAGAGTATTTTAAAAAACTTTTGTTCCTTTGTGAAAACAGTTTTTAAATGATACAAGCTAGAAACATCCATAACTATTACAATCAGTTGCACGTACTGAAAGGAGTAGATTTACATATAAAAAAAGGAGAAATTGTATCTATTGTTGGAGCATCTGGTGCAGGAAAGACAACCCTATTGCAAATTCTGGGTACATTAGACCAACCCACTAAAAGTGAAGGAATAGAATTGATTATCAATAATAAAGACGTTCTTAAAATGAACGACAAAGCTATATCACAATTTAGAAATCTAAACTTAGGATTTATATTTCAGTTTCATCAATTGTTACCCGAATTTTCAGCTCTTGAAAATGTGTGTATTCCAGCTTACATTGCTGGAAGAAAAAAATCTGAAACTGAACCAGAAGCCGAAAAACTCCTCAACTATCTTGGCCTGTCTGAAAGAATTCACCATAAACCCAATGAATTATCTGGTGGAGAACAACAACGTGTTGCTGTTGCGAGAGCTTTAATCAACAAACCTGCAATAATTTTTGCTGATGAGCCTTCTGGAAATTTAGATACCGCTTCGGCTGAAAATTTGCATCAACTGTTTTTTAAATTAAGAGATGAACTTGGACAAACTTTTGTAATTGTAACACACAACGAAGATTTGGCCAATATGGCTGATAGAAAACTAATTATGGTTGACGGGCTAATCTGAAAATGATTCTAAGATGCTACTAATTATTTTATCTTGGGTTTACATTGTTTTTACCACAATTAATCTAGGTTTTGGTGTAGATAAACTATTTAAACTTCAAAACAAAGACTTTGTAGTTACTTCTGTTTTGGGACTATTTGCCACAACTATTCTTGCTAGTTTTTGGGCTATATTTGGAAGGATTAATATTGAGTTTCATTATTTACTTTTAACTTTAAATCTTCTTATTTTCTTAAAATTCAAAGATGATATTTTTTCAATTTACACTACATTCATTAATGAATTAAAAACTCTATCTAAGAATTTAAAGTATTATTTAGCCATTATTACCTTTTGCATAATTGCTCAATGCTCTTCAATACCTTATGTAATTGATAATGAGTCCTATTACATTCAAACTATAAAATGGCTCAATGAGTATGGCTTTGTAAAAGGATTAGTTAATCTTCATTTCTTCTTGGGTCAAGTCAGTGGCTGGCATATCACTCAAAGCGCTCTCAATTTTTCATTTCTCTACAAAAACTTTAACGACCTTAGTGGATTTTGTCTTCTTTTGGGAAATATTTTTGCTATTCAAAAGTTGAATACTTTTTTTGAAAACAATGATACCAAATATTTAATTGTCGGATTATTTCCGTTATTTAATTTGTTTTTATTTCAGTTCATTAGTGCTCCTTCTCCTGATATTCCAGTTTACGTATTTACATTTGTTATCCTTTTTTATTACATAGAAAAGCACAACAAAATAAGCCCAGAGATTTTTAACTTGTTGGTTATTTTAATCCTATTCACATTTTACATTAAAAATACTACTGTTACTTTTTTCCTAATTCCTTTGTTAGTTCTTATTTTAAATTACAAGATTCTCTCAAAAAAACTTCTAAAGCCGACTTTAATTACAATAGTGGTCACTGGATTATTTGTGGCAAAGAATATGATTATTTGTGGTTCTATGGTATTCCCGTCTAAATTATTTAATTCATTGAATATGGATTACTCTATTCCAGATACAATTGAGCAATTTTATTACGATCAATTAAAATACTATGGATACTTTATTGATCTTAATCAATACAACAGCATGTCAGTTCAAGATTTATTTTTAAGATGGTTAACGCTTCCTAAAATGAATGGATTATTCAATAAAATAAGTATTTTACTTGTATTAATTGTTCCTATTTTACTTTACAAATTTCAAAACAAAAAAGAATATTGGTCGTTATACTTTTTAATGTTAATTCAATTAATCCTACTTTTTGCAACTTCACCACAATATCGATTCTTCATGAATTTTATATTTTTCTTTTCTCTTTTTTGTTTGACACTATTCATAAAAAGGAAAAAACCGATTTATTTTTTACTACAACTCTCTTTGTTTGCATCACTAATAGTAGTATTCCTTCCTGTAAATTTAAATCGTTTTTCAAACTATAAATTCATGATGGAAATTAGCAATTTCTCGTCAACCAATATTATTTTTCCTCACAAAAACACGAAGTTTGATACCCCATTTGAAACTATAAAAAAAGGAAATCTCATATATAATTCGCCCATTAAGAATGACTTTTTTTGGTCATCAGGCGATGGAAATTTACCTTCTGTCAACAAAGAACAAATTGAATATTTCGAAAAGTATTTTCATATTATTCCACAACTTCGAACTAAAAATATTAAAGACGGTTTTTATGCAAAAGAAATAATTCCCAATGAATAAAGTTGATTTAAAATCTTTCTTGGATGAAAAAGTAGAACTCTACAATAATCCAAAATTCATTGAGAGTGACCCAATCCAAATTCCACACCTATATTCACTCAAAGAAGATATTGAAATTGCTGGATTTCTATCTGCAACTATTGCATGGGGGAATCGAAAAATGATTATCAAGAATGCACATCAAATGATGCATTTGATGGGAAATGCCCCTTATGATTTTGTGATGTCACACAATGAAGATAATTTAGAGCGATTAGAAAATTTTGTACATCGAACATTTAATGGACTAGATTTTGCAAGTTTTATCAAAGGTTTAGAACATATTTATAAAAACCACAATGGACTAGAATTTGTCTTTTCCAAAAATCAAGAAAAAGATTCCATGCAAAAGAGTATTTCAGAATTCAAGAAACTTTTTTTTCAAATTCCGCATCAAAATCGTACTCAAAAACACATCTCTGACCCTCTAAATAATTCTGCTGCAAAACGACTGAATATGATGCTGAGATGGTTTTGCAGAAAAGATACCAAAGGAGTAGATTTAGGTATCTGGGAATCTATTTCACCAGCACTATTGTCTTGTCCACTAGATGTACATTCTGGGAACGTAGCCAGAAAATTAGGACTGCTAACCCGAAATCAAAACGATGCTAAAGCACTATCTGAATTAGATAAAAGCCTTCGTTTACTTGATGCTAAAGATCCTGTAAAATATGATTTTGCTCTATTTGGATTAGGTGTCTTTGAAGGATTCTGATAAAAATTTGGACTAAATACCTAATAAAAATCTCTGATTGAAAATTCCGAACAATCACAATACAATTCGACCATCTTCCATCGTGATAATACGGTTGGTTCTGCTTGCAAAATCGTTGTCATGCGTTACGATTAGTAATGTTTGATTTTGCTCCTTAGTCAGCTTATCAAAAATATCAAATACCAAATCGCTGTTCTTTTTGTCAAGATTTCCAGTAGGCTCATCGCCCATAATAATCAAAGGATTATTTATCAAGGCGCGCGCTATCGCCACACGTTGTTTTTGCCCGCCACTGAGTTGATTGGGCATTTTTAGCGCTTGGTCTTGCATGTCAAGTGTTTTCAGATGTTCCATAGCGTTATACTCTACTTCTTCATCAGAAAGTTTACCAAGTTTTAAACCCGGAAGCATTACGTTTTTTAAGACATTATATTCAGAAAGTAAGTAATGAAACTGAAATACAAAACCAATTTTCTCATTTCTGATTACTGCCAATTCTTTATCGGATTTTCCAGTTATCAATTCCTCATGTATATATAATTGACCTTCATAATCGGTATCCATAGTAGAAAGTAAATACAGCAAGGTGGATTTTCCGCAACCCGATTTTCCTACAATTGAAACAAATTCGCCGTGGTCAATATTCATACTAATCTCTTTGAGTACCTGAAATTTTATAGGGTCATAAAAATATTTAGTTAAACCTTTGGTTTCAAGAACTAGATTTCCCATATTATTTTCCTCTAATGATTTCAACTGGATCTACTTTACTAGCTTTTAACGCTGGAAAAAGACCTGCAATTGTGGTGGTAAAAAGTGCAAAAACAATCCCAATGACATAAAATAATGGATTGTAATTTATTGGATACGTTTTAACTGTAGGTAAAGCCGCTGTATTAAAAGGAAGTACATCAATAATTGATGAGAAAATATATCCAAAAATTAAACCAAAAACACCTCCTGTAATTCCGATAATTAAAGACAGAGAAATGAAAATCCATTTTACATCACTGCCTGAAAAACCGGTCGCTTTCAAAATAGCAATACTGTCCATTTTTTCAAAAATCATCATGTTAAGTATGTTATATATCCCGAAACCAGCAACAATCAACAAAACAATTCCAACGGCATAGGAAATAATACTTCTGATGGTGCTTCCCGTCTCAAACTGTGAATTGGTAGTTTGATAATCTATCGTATCCAAGTCAAACTTCGATTTAAATTCTTTTGCTAGAGCTGGGGCTTGTGTGATATCATACAATTTAACTTGTATATCGGTAACATAATTTGTGGGTTCTCCTACCAATTTTTGAGCTGTTGTTAAAGAAGTATAGCTCATTTTATCATCAATATCGGCAATTCCTATTTGGGTAATTCCAACGATTTTTAGAGAAGCCAAATTGCCTTTAGCAGAAGTAATTTTTATGATATCTCCAGTAGTCAAAAGCATTTTGTCCGCCAAACCTTTACCAATAATAATACTGTTATTCTGATTCAAATCGGATACTTTTCCTTCGATGATGTAATCAGTCAATTGAAATAATTTTTCTTCAGCATTCACGTCAATTCCATATATCATTCCAGAAAGCTGAATGGTTCCTGAGTTAAAAAAAACAGGCTCCGTAATCTTTGGTGCAACATCGATAATACGTTGGTCTTGTTTTAAATTACGAATAATCGCCTGACTGTTGTATATCGCTTTGCCTCTATCTTTTGGTTTAACTGAACTTATAAAGTTAATGCTACGCTTGTATTTTTCTGACACTAAAATAGGTTGTTCTTCTGACGGTTTTATTGCGTTATAAAGGCGAACATGTGGAGTTCGATTGAGCATCAATCCATCGAGCAAATCATTCATTCCGTTCATAAAACTCACTAAGGTAATAAACATGGCTATTCCAAAAGTTACTCCAACAGCCGCCACAACGGTTTGTTTTAGCCTTGCTCTTAACAAGTGAGTTGCAATGTTTAAAATGAGTTTAATGTTCATTATTTGGGCTTGTAAATAGTTTCACCTACTGATAATCCAGATATAATTTCGGCGTTTTGATAATCGCTCAATCCAATGGTAACTTTTCGTTTCTCATCTGTATTGACCAAAACATATTCGCCATGAATCAAATAACTTTTAGGAATAGTAATTACGTTTTTTTTGATTTTGATGATAATATTGGCTTCTGCGGTAAGATTTGGATACAATTTTGGAGGAGGTTTTATAAAATGAGCCTCTATCTTAAACGTTCGGGAACGTTCATCCATTATTGGGTATATTTTGTCTACTACAGCATCAAAAACCCGACCTTTGTAACTGTCCATGGTTACCAAAACTTGCTGCCCTAAACGTACTTGAACCATATCATTTTCATCCACTTCAAGTTCTATCAAAAACGAATCTGATTGACCAATAATAGCAAGAGGAGTTTGGGTAGTGATGAGTGTTCCTTCTTTTACTGGTATGTCAAATACTTTACCAGAAAATGCACTTTTTATACTGAAGTCATTTTCTAATTTTTGATTGATTTTTAAATTGATATTGGTACGACTTTGATCATTTTTCAATTGAGCCCTAAGTTGATCCAATTGCTTTTTTGCGGTTTCGTAATTAATTTTTGAACTTTTGTAGGCGAGTTCTACCCTTTCAAAATCTACTTCAGAAACAATTTTATATTCGTGAATTCTTTTATTTCTGTTATAAATTGATTCGTCTAAGGCGAGTTTATCTTTTGCGGATTGAACTCTCATTTCCATTTCGGAAATTTTATCCTGAATGTATCGATTTCCTTCTTGACTTAATTGATAAGCCAACTGAGCATTTTTAGTGTTGAGTTCAGCTTTTTCACTCTCCAACTTAAACAATAAGTCTCCTCTGTTAACATGTTGTCCTACAGTGATTTTTGTTTCGTTTAAAATTCCATTTACAGTAGAAAAAACGGTATACTGATTTACCGCTTTTATAACCCCTGAGGCATAGACACTTTGGGTTACATCTCCAATTGTGGGTTTACATTCTTCGGTATCTTTTTTGGAACAAGAAACACTGCTAAAAACGATTATATAAAATAATGATACTAATGTAAATCTCATTTTTGAACTCTTTAAACTATTGATATGACGAAGAAATTATACACTCAAATGTACGATAAAATAAAATGTGTAGCAGTATCAATTGTTACATAAACAGAAGAAAAAAGTGAATTATAATTGTTTTTCCATTTTGTAATCTTCCATCAAATAACCTTGACCTATCGCTAAATCTTCTTCAGCAATAATTTGAAATCCATTTTTTAAATAAAACAAATACGCTTTGTTGAATCGATTCACATTTAGTGAAATAGTTTCATCGTTATTCTCTTTCGCTTTTCTCTCAACCTCTTGAATAAGAAGTTTTCCAACACCTTTTCCCTGAGCTTTGGGAAGTAAATATAATTTGTGAAGTCGAATTTGATTTTTGCTATGATAATGAGGTTCATAAGCAGCAAATCCGAGTGGTTTTGAATTTTCGGTGGCTAACAAAAAATGATGTCCATCATTTAAATTTTTAAGCAAAGCACCATCCGAGTAGAACAATTCTAACATATACTCAATCTGAGCTTTTGAAAGAATAGTTTTATAGGTGTCAGTCCAAGCAATATTGGCGATTTCTTGAATACTTTTAAAATCTTTAGCAAAAACCTCTGATACTAGAATCATTTCAGAAATTTATCCGTGTATGGTTTCTTTTTTTCCATAGTTAGCAATAACAGATGCTTCAAACTCAAGCCACTCTTTCCAACGTTGTTCCACGTCGATTCCGTGACCGTATTTTCGAGCATAACTTATAAAAGTAGTATAATGTCCTGCTTCACTTTCCATTAATTCGCGGTAGAAATTGGATAATTCTTCGTCTTGAATGTTTTCAGAAAGCACTTTAAAACGTTCACAGCTTCGAGCTTCTATCATTGCAGAAAAAAGTAATCGCTCTACAAAACCAGAAACACGACTACCTGTATTGCTTCGTTTCATGTATTGAGCCAACTCGCCTACATATTCGTCTTTACGCTCACGAGCTAAAGTTAATCCTCGTTTTTTAATGATATCATGTACCATTTGGAAATGCTCAATTTCTTCTTTGGCTAAAGCCAACATATCGGAAACCAAATCAGGATATTCGGAATTAATAGTGATAATAGTGATAGCATTTGAAGCTGCCTTTTGTTCACACCAAGCATGATCTGAAAGGATTTCTTCAATATTTTTTTCTACTATATTCACCCATCTTGGGTCGGTTGGTAACTTTAATCGTAAAATGGACATATCTTTTAAATTAAGATTAAAAAACAAATTTCACTTATTAACACACTGAAAAAAAGTAAAAACAAGTGAAATTTGTTTATTAAATTGGTATTATTTAGAAAAACGAACATCGCTCTTTCTCCCATCATTTCGTTGACTTCATCAGCTACTTCTTCAATTATGGCATCGTTGGCGTGATTCATTAAAACTTTATCGATTAGATTTACAATGGTCTCCATATCCTCTTCTATCAAACCACGAGTAGTAATAGCAGGAGTTCCCACACGAATACCAGAAGTTATGAATGGTGATTTATCGTCAAAAGGAACCATGTTTTTATTAACCGTTATCTCTGCTCTAACTAAGGCATTCTCGGCTTCTTTTCCAGTAATGTTTTTATTTCTTAAATCAATCAACATCATGTGATTATCAGTGCCGCCAGAAATTAGATTGTAACCTCTTTTTACAAATGCTTCAGCCATAGCTTTAGCATTTTTTGAACTTGCATAGCATAATGAAAGAACTCGTCTGATAGACATTCTCCGAAAGCAACCGCTTTAGCAGCAATAATATGCATCAATGCACCACCTTGATTACCTGGAAAAACAGCTAAATCTAAAAGATTAGACATCATTCGCAATTCCCCTTTAGGCGTTTTTAACCCAAATGGATTTTCAAAATCTTTTCCCATCAAAATCATTCCTCCTCTTGGGCCACGCAAAGTTTTGTGAGTAGTAGTAGTTACAATGTGACAATGCGGGATTGGATCATTCATCAAGCCTTTTGCTATTAATCCAGCTGGATGTGAAATATCGGCTAATAGAAGTGCGCCAACAGAGTCTGCAATTTCGCGGAAGCGTTTAAAATCCATATCGCGGCAATAAGCAGAAGCTCCTGCAATGATTAGTTTTGGTTGTTCTCTTGTAGCAATTTCCTGAATTTTATCATAATCAAATCTACCTGTTTCTTTCTCAACTCCATAAAACGAGGGAGTATATAATCTTCCCGAAAAATTAACAGGTGAACCATGAGTCAAGTGACCTCCATGGGATAAATCGAAACCAAGGATTTTATCACCTGGTTTGAGACATGCATGAAAAACTGCTGTATTGGCCTGTGAACCTGAGTGTGGTTGAACATTAGCATACTCGGCACCAAACAATTCTTTGGCTCTGTCAATGGCAATTTGTTCTACAACATCTACCACTTCACAACCTCCATAATATCTCTTCCCCGGATACCCTTCAGCATATTTGTTAGTTAAGCAGGAACCTGCTGCTTCCATCACTTGGTCGCTCACAAAGTTTTCTGAAGCGATAAGCTCAATTCCGTGAATTTGTCTGTCTTGTTCTTCAAGTATTAAATTGAAAATTTGTTCGTCGTGTTGCATTTTAAAATTTTTCGTTAAAAACTATGCAAAATTACAAAAACAGTTTGTTAAATTCACACATTATGATATATTTGATAATTGAATTTTCAACATTATATCAACAGACAAGATGCCAATAACAGCTAACAATCCCAAAAGAAAATCATGGTTAGACGTCGAGAAAGACAGTGATTTCCCTATTCAGAATATCCCTTTTGGAGTTTTTATAACAAAAGACGATGTTATTACTATTGGTACTCGAATTGGTGATTACGCTATTGATTTGGGAGCATTGCAACAGTTGAATTATTTCGAAGGTATTGAATTAACCGATGATATGTTCATGCAAGACACGCTGAATGATTTTATTTCAGACGGGAAAAAACATGGAGATTGGTTCGAAATCGAATCGCCCATATTTTTAGACAGTACTAATCCTGAATTAAGAGATAATAAGGAACATCGTGAAATTGTAGTTTGTAAAATAGAAGATGTAGAAATGCAATTACCTGTTTTAATTGGTGATTATACCGACTTTTATTCTAGTAAAGAACATGCCACAAATGTCGGAAAAATGTTGAGCGATGCTGAAAATGCTTTGATGCCCAATTGGCTCCATATTCCTATTGGCTATCACGGCAGAAGTTCCTCAATAGTTCCATCAGGAATTCCTGTACACCGACCTATGGGGCAGACCCTGCCAAATGGCGAAACATCACCAGTTTTTGGACCATCGCGTTCAATAGATTTTGAGCTCGAAATGGGTTTTATCACTACTGATGTAAATATTATGGGAGAAAATATTCCCGTACATGAAGCTGAAGATTATATTTTTGGAATGGTTTTGTTAAACGACTGGAGTGCTCGTGACATGCAAAAATGGGAATACATTCCATTAGGCCCTTTTTTAGCTAAAAACTTTGCAACATCTATTTCTCCTTGGATTGTTACTATGGACGCTTTAGAACCTTTTAGGACTAAAGGTCCGAAGCAAGACCCAAACCCTCTTCCTTATTTGCAACAAAAAGGAAAGCACACCTTCGATATTAACCTTGAAGTGTCAATTGAGCCAGAAAATGGAGAACCAAACGTTGTTACCAAATCCAATTTTAAATATATGTATTGGTCTATGAGTCAGCAACTAGCACATCACACTTCCAATGGTTGTCGGGTAAATTCAGGAGATATGATGGGCTCAGGAACGATATCAGGCGCTACTCCTAATAGTTTTGGCTCCATGTTAGAATTAACTTGGGGTGGAAAAAATCCAATAAAAATGAATGATGGTACTGAACGCAAATTTATTAACGACAATGATACAGTCATCATAAAAGGATTTTGCAAAAAAAATGATGTCAGAATTGGATTTGGTGAAGTATCAAATAAACTGCTACCTCCATTCGTTAGAAAATAATTTTACAATTAAAATACTGTAAAACAATATTTTACATTCTTTTTTGATTTCATAAATTGATTTCCATTTAAGAAAAATAACAATGCACTAAAAATTTGTTATAAAACGAAAAAATGAAAATTGTTTTGCAAAATAATGTAATTTTGCACCAATGAATAAAACAGTTGTACATATCGCTTCAATCACAAGGATAAACTCACGCTTGGCTTCTTGCCCGAAGTACGGATACTATAATCTAATTCTAGTACCCAAAAGAGTGTTAAGTTTATTTTTATTCATTTTTCATTTTACCATTTTGAAATTATTTTTTTTATCCTCTGGATTTATTTTTTATACAATAACCATTGTAGGTTCTTTATTGTTACTAACTCTTTTAAATTATTCGAATTCAAAAGTATTTAATTTAAAATTTGGTTTTGTAGCTTTAATTCATATTACATTTTTAACCCAAAACTTGAACTCTTGAAATGAAAATATCCATAGTTATAGCTCAGGAAGAACATTACAAATATGCGCAAGAAATTTGCGACACTATTGAAACTTCTGCCCTATTGAGAGGCACTGGAATAGCTAAGCGTACTCCCGAATATATCCAAAAGAAAATGCAAAATAAAGATGCCGTTATCGCCTTAGACAACGGAAAATTTGCAGGATTTTGTTACATTGAAAGCTGGCAACACGGAAAATTTGTAGCACATTCAGGATTAATCGTGCATCCAGATTACAGAAATTTAGGTTTAGCAAAAAAGATTAAATCAAAAGTATTTGATTATTCTTTAAAAAAATATCCAGACGCTAAAGTTTTTGGAATCACCACAGGATTAGCCGTAATGAAAATCAACTCAGATTTAGGATACAAACCAGTTCCTTTTTCTGAATTAACAACAGACCCAAGTTTTTGGAAAGGCTGTCAAACCTGCACCAATTATGAAATTCTAAAAAGTAAAGAAAATAAAATGTGTTTGTGTACTGGTATGTTATACGATCCTAAAGAAAAAGCAAAAGATCCGCCGAAACATCCTTTTAACATCAAAGTTCTCAACAGATTAAAATCAATTAAACAAGCTCTCTTCCTTAAAAAATAAAGTTATGAAAAAAGTTGTATTAGCCTACAGTGGCGGATTAGATACCTCATATTGCCTAAAATATCTAAAAAATGAAAAAGGATATGAGGTTCATACGGTGCTAATTAATACAGGTGGATTTGATGAAGCCGAGTTAGTAGCAATTGAGAAAGAGCCTACGAATTAGGAAGTGCCAAACACGCCAATTTGACTATCCTAGATAAATACTATGACAAAGCGATAAAATATTTAATTTATGGAAATGTATTAAAAAATAATACGTATCCATTATCAGTAAGTGCTGAACGTGTTTTTCAAGCCATTGAAGCGATTAAATATGCGAAATCGGTTGGCGCAACTGCCATTGCACACGGAAGTACAGGTGCTGGAAATGACCAAATTCGTTTTGATTTGATTTTTCAAACCATAGCTCCTCCGAAATTGAAATTATCACTCCTATTCGTGATTTAAAATTATCTCGGCAGGAAGAAGTGGATTATTTAGCTAAAAATGGCGTTCACTATTCTTGGGAAAAAGCGCAGTATTCTATAAATAAAGGACTTTGGGGAACTAGTGTTGGAGGAAAAGAAACCTTGACTTCAGGACAGCCATTGCCAAGCGAAGCCTATCCTTCGCAATTGCAAAAAAATGGAGAAGAAAAAGTTACTGTTAGAATTCAAAAGGGCGAGTTAGTTGCAGTAAATGGAAAACTGATAAGCCTTCCAACAACATTGTGGTTTTAGAAAAATTACTCAATGCCTACGCTATCGGTAGAGACATTCACGTGGGTGACACCATTATCGGAATCAAAGGAAGAGTTGGTTTTGAAGCTGCTGCGCCGCTTATCATCATCAAAGCACACCATTTATTAGAGAAACATACTCTTGGAAAATGGCAGCAATACTGGAAAGAGCAGTTAGGAAACTGGTACGGAATGTTGTTTCATGAAGGTCAATTTTTAGATCCCGTAATGCGCAACATCGAAACTTTCCTTGAAGATACTCAAACCACCGTTAATGGAACTGTAATTGTTTCTTTGAAACCGTATCATTTTTCATTGGACGGAATAGAATCCAAAAATGATTTAATGAACACTGGATTCGGACAATATGGAGAAATGAATAACGCTTGGACGTCTGATGATGCCAAAGGATTTATCAAAATTTTAGGGAATGCGCAAAAAATATACTCATCTGTAAATCATCTGGATGTGAAAAAAAAAAGTAAAATATAAAAAAAGTAAAGAAAAAAATATGATTAATGTTGGAATAATTGGAGGCTCTGGCTATACTGCAGGAGAACTTATCAGAATATTGATGTTTCACCCAAATGCAACCATTGATTTTGTATACAGTACTACAAATGCTGGAAAACCACTTTCGATAGCACATCATGACCTTTTGGGGGATATCGAAATGAATTTTACAGATACTATAAATCCAAATGTAAATGTTGTTTTTTTATGTCGAGGACATGGGAAATCGAAAGCATTTTTAGAACAACATCAATTTGCTAGCCATACCAAAATTATCGACTTAGGTAATGATTTTAGATTGAATAAGGACGCTATATTTAATGAGAAAACTTTTGTTTATGGCTTACCTGAATTGAATAAATCAAAATTAAAAAAGCTCAATTTATAGCAAATCCAGGATGTTTTGCTACTGCAATTCAACTGGCTTTATTACCATTAGCAAAAAATGGAATTCTTATCACTGATGTTCATATTAATGCAACTACGGGAAGCACAGGTGCTGGGGTTACGCTGTCAGAAACATCGCATTTTAGTTGGAGAAACAACAATATGTCACATTACAAAGCCTTTGATCATCAACATTTGGGTGAAATAAACCAAAGCGTAAACCAATTGCAAGCTAACTTTACCAATGAATTAATATTTGTTCCAAACCGAGGTGATTTTACCAGAGGTATTTTTGCAACACTATACACCACTGTTGAAGAAAGTTTAGAGGACATTGTTGCCAAATATGAAACGTTTTATGCCAAACAACCTTTTGTTACTATAACAACTACTTCCATCAATATGAAACAAGTAGTACAAACCAATAAATGTATCATTAGTTTACTCAAAAAAGGAAACCGGCTTTTGATTACTTCAATTATTGATAATTTAACCAAAGGTGCTTCTGGACAAGCCATTCAAAACATGAATTTGATGTTTGGATTGGATGAAACAACTGGATTGCATTTGAAACCAAGTGGATTTTAAAAATTATTAAAAGATTGAAGGATTTAATGATTAAAAAATCTTAGTTTGAGAAACACAAATTTTTAAATTCTTCAATTTTTAAATCTTTAAATAATTAAACATGAACTTATTTGACGTTTACCCATTATATCCCATAACCCCTGTAAAAGCTTTAGATTGCACGATTACAGATGAAAATGGGATTGAATACCTAGACTTATATAGTGGTCACGGAGTAATTTCTATTGGACATACACACCCTGAATATGTAGCCAAACTCAAAAATCAATTGGATAACATTGGATTTTATTCGAATGCGATTCAAAATCCATTACAAGTGGAATTGGCTGAGAAACTTGGCAAGCTATCAGGATATGATGACTATACTTTATTCTTATGTAGCTCTGGAGCTGAAGCCAATGAAAACGCCCTGAAATTGGCCTCTTTTCACACCAATAAATCGAGAGTAATTTCATTTGAAAATGCTTTCCATGGAAGAACGTCTGCTGCTGTTGCTACAACGGATAACAAGAAAATTGTTGCTCCCATCAATGCGCAACAAGTAGTTACTTTTTACCCTTAAACAACATTAGTTTAGTTGAAGCAGAATTGCAAAAAGGTGATGTGTGTTGCGTGATTATTGAAGGAATTCAAGGTGTAGGAGGATTAGATGAAGGAACAACAGAATTTTTTCAAGCTTTAGAAAGAGTATGTGCTCAATATGAAGTGATTTTAATCTTAGATGAAGTGCAATCAGGATATGGAAGAAGTGGAAAGTTTTTTGCGCATCAACATCACAACATCAAAGCGGATATTATTTGTTTGGCCAAAGGTATGGGAAATGGATTTCCTATTGGTGGTATCATGATTTCTCCTAAATTTACAGCAAGTTATGGATTGTTGGGAACAACATTTGGAGGAAGTCATTTGGCATGCGCTGCAGGAATCGCTGTATTGGATGTTATAAAAAGTCAAAAATTGATGGATAATGTGAATGATGTTTATGCTTATTTTTTAGAAGCCATCAAACAAGTTCCAGAAGTCATTAAAGTAAAAGGAAAAGGATTAATGCTGGGTGTCGAATTCAATTTTGATGTCAGTATGTTGCGTAAAAAGATGATTATCGAAAAACATATTTTCACTGGAAATGCTAACAATAAAAACTTATTGAGAATTCTTCCTCCATTGACAATTAAGAAGAAAGCTATTGATACTTTTATTGTTGCTTTAAAAGAATCTTTAGAAGAAATAAGCGTTAGCGAACAAGCAAATCAAATAAAAGCATAATCATGAGCCAATTATTATCCATAGAAAAACGAAATGCTGTTTTAAACCGAATGGCTGAACTTTTAGAACAAGAAAGAGCCAATATCAAAAGTGCAAATCAACAAGACCTCGCCAACTATTCTGGTGGGGATTTAGCTATGAAAAAAAGACTTTTGGTAGATGATGAAAATTTACAATAAAACGGCTGCTTTCGGAACGATTCTAATTATTTATGAATCAAGACCAGATGTAACCGTTGAAGCTGGAGGAATCGCATTTAAATCAGGGAATAAAATCCTATTGAAAGGTGGAAAAGAATCCTTACAATCCAATCTAAAAATTGTAAGTCTTTGGCATCAATCACTGCAAGATAATGAAGTTTCAACAGATTGGGTGGAATATTTGAATTACAACAGAGAAGAAACGCAGGCTTTTTTAGAAAAACCTACTCAAAGAGTCGATTTGATTGTTCCTCGTGGTGGAGAAAATCTAATTGCATTTACCAAAAAACATGCTAGTTGTCCAGTAATTGTAAGTGGTATGGAAATAACTTTGTCTATGTCCATTCTGAAGCCGATCTAGACCAAGCACTTTCAGTAATTATAAATGGAAAGACCTCAAACATATCAGTTTGTAATGCTTTAGATAAAGTTTTAATTGATACTAATTTGGAACATTGGGAAGTTTTTGCTAAAACAATAATTGGAGAATTACAACAAAGAAAGGTTACTGTTTTGGGAGACGAAACCATTTCGAAACTTGCCTCAGTTCCCTAAATAGAATCCGAGTTGGTTTGGTATGAGGAATTTCTAGATTATAAAATCGTCATCGGAACCACTAATTCTAATCAAGAGGCTATTGATACAATCAATAAATATAGCGGAGGACATTCTGCATCAATTATCACCAAAAATGATAGTGTAGCGCAAGAATTTATGGAAAATGTGGATACAGCTGCGGTCTATCAAAATGCTTCAACTAGATTCACAGACGGAGGACAATTTGGTTTAGGTGGTGAATTGGCTATCAGTACAGATAAATTACATCAACGTGGGCCTATTGGATTACAGCATTTAGTTACTAATAAATGGTATATTTACGGTCATGGACAAATCAGGTAAAAAGAGAATATTATTAAAAATAGGCAGTAACACCTTAACCAAAGAAACCAATCATATTTCTAGAGGAAAGATTGAAGATATCGGTATGCAAATCGCTGCCTTAAAAGACGATTACGAATTTGTAATTGTTAGTTCAGGAGCAATTGCTGCGGCCAAACAATTTGTAAAACTAGAAGCTCCTGATAACGAAATTTTTGTAAAACAAGCCTTGGCTTCTATTGGGCAACCTCATTTGATGCGTATTTTTCATGAAAATTTTAGTGATTTGGGATTAAACACTTCTCAATGTCTACTTTCCTATTCTGATTTTGAAAAGAAGCAAACCAAACTCAATATTGTCAACACGATAAATGTTTTGGTTAAAAACAGTTATATTCCCATCATTAATGAAAATGATACGGTAGCTACTGATGAAATTCAATTTGGTGATAACGATAAACTAGCCGCATTAACAGCCGTTTTATTAAACGTTGATATTTTGATTATTGCTACCAATACGAACGGAATTTATACTAAAGCGTCCATACATAACGAAAGCCCTGAAACTATTTCATTGGTTACGGATTTAAATTCTTTGCAAAATGAAATTGGAGATTCTAAATCTTCCCATGGCACTGGTGGTATGCAATCTAAAATTGATTCAGCAGCCATAGCAAAAGCAGCAAATATTGAAACATGGATTGTAAATGGATTGGAAGATAATTTTATTTTAAAAGTGTTGAAAGACGAAATTGCGTTTACAAAGATTGTTTAAAATCTTGGACACGGATTAGACAGATTTGCTTTGCAAAGACACAGATAAAAACAGATTTTTGAGATGGAACTGTTACATGAAGAATTAACAAATGTGATTATAAAAACTTTTTATGAAGTATACAATGAATTGGGATATGGATTTTTAGAGAAAGTATATCAAAATTCATTATTTCTAGAATTAAAGAATAAAGGTTTTAAAGTTGAAGCTCAAAAGAAAATTTCTGTTTATTACAAAGGAATTGAAGTCGGAGAATATTATGCTGATTTAATAGTTGAAGATTTGGTAATTTTGGAATTAAAAGCTGCAGAATACATCGTAAAAGATTTTGAAAATCAAATTTTGAATTATTTGAGAAGTACAGATTGTGAAGTTGGTTTACTACTGAACTTTGGCAAGAAGCCTGAATTTAAAAGGAAAATATTTGAAAATTACAGAAAATAAAAAATGAACACAGATAACTGATACTACGCAAACACAGACAAAACAGATATTTATCGATAGTAAAAAAGAATAAATAGTAAAAAATAAAAATCCGTTTTTAATTCGTGTTTTCGCTTTTGCAAATCCGTTTAATCAGTGTACAAAACAAAACAACATAACTAACAACAATGAACTACACTTCTATAAAAGATATCGATAATCTCTCACTATGGGTGAAAGAAGCACTTGAAATCAAAAAAAATCCTCTAAAAAACAAACAACTAGGCGAAAACAAAACCCTAGGTATGTTGTTTTTTAATCCTAGTTTGAGAACCCGTTTAAGCACTCAAAAAGCGGCATTGAATCTCGGAATGAACGTAATGGTCATGAATTTCACTAATGAAGGCTGGACCTTAGAGTTTGAAGATGGTGCAATCATGAATAAAGGAGCTTCCGAACATATCAAAGAAGCGGCAGAAGTAATCTCTCAATATTGCGATATCATTGCCATTAGAGCTTTTGCAGGCTTAGTTGATAAAGAAAAAGACAATTCCGAAACAGTTCTAGCTGGTTTTATAAAATATGCCACTGTACCTATTGTAAATATGGAAGGGTGTACTGGTCATCCATTGCAATCGCTCGCTGATGCTATAACCATGGCTGAACATAAAACCAATCATAAGCCTAAAGTAGTATTGACTTGGGCGCCTCATCCAAGAGCTTTGCCTCAAGCTGTTGCCAATTCATTTGTAGAAATGATGCAATTACAAACCGAAATGGATTTTGTAATAACACATCCCGAAGGCTATGAATTGAATCCAGAAATCACTAAAGATTCAAAGATTGAATACGACCAAAACAAAGCCTTCGAAAATGCTGATTTTATTTATGCTAAAAATTGGAGCAATTACAATGATTATGGAAAAATCACCAATTCGGATCCTAATTGGACAGTCACTGCTGATAAAATGAAACTGACCAACAATGCTAAGTTTATGCACTGTTTACCAGTTAGAAGAAACGTAATTGTGACCGACGAAGTAATCGATAGCGAAAATTCAATCGTTATTGAACAAGCCAATAATAGAACCTATTCAGCACAATTGGTTTTACAAAAAATATTGGAACATGGAAAATAAGAAATCCGTAACCGTCTTAAAAATCGGTGGGAATATTATTGACAATCCTACCGACTTAAAGCAATTTTTATCTGATTTTTCAAAAATAGATGGCTATAAAGTATTAGTACATGGCGGCGGAAAATCGGCGACTAAAATGGCGCAAAGCATCGGTCTAGTTCCTCAAATGATTGATGGACGACGTATTACCGATGCGGCCATGTTAGAAGTAGTTGTTATGATTTATGCAGGTCAAATTAATAAAGATATTGTTGTCCAATTGCAAGCGAACAATACAAATGCTGTTGGATTTTCAGGTGCTGATGGAAATTTAATTCTATCCTCAAAACGAAACCATCCAACGATAGATTATGGATTTGTAGGCGATGTTCAAAAAGTGAATTCTACCTTATTGGGAACTTTAATTAATAGTGGCATTATTCCTGTTTTTTGCGCCATCACACACGATGGAAATGGACAATTATTAAACACCAACGCCGATACTATTGCTAGTGAACTGGCGATTGCCTTATCCGAAATTTTTGATGTAACTTTGAATTACTGTTTCGAAAAACCAGGAGTTTTGTTTGATGCAGCCGATGATAATTCGGTGATTACATCCATAAATCAAGAATTATATGCTACATTGAAAGCTGATGGTGTTATTCATTCGGGTATGATTCCAAAATTAGATAATTGTTTCAATAGCTTGCAAAAAGGGGTTCAAAAAATAAAAATTGGACATCATCGAATGTTAAACGATACAAAAGCCTTGTACACCACAATCATATTATGAAAAGTATAGAAACTCTTACACAAGAAGCTATTTTGCTTTTAAAAAATCTGATTGAAACTCCTTCCTTTTCAAGTGAAGAAGACCAAACGGCGCTTTTAATTGAAAACTGGTTTACAGCAAACAACATCCCTTTCAAAAGTGAAAATAATAATATTTGGGCTTTCAATAAACATTTTAATAAAGCAAAACCCACACTTTTATTGAATTCCCATCACGATACCGTAAAACCAAACCAAGGATATACAAAAGACCCTTTTAAAGCTATTGTCGAAGACGGAAAATTATTTGGACTTGGCAGTAACGATGCCGGTGGTTGTTTGGTATCGTTGTTGGCTACTTTCGTTCATTTTTATTCCAATGAAAATCTGCCTTACAACATTGTAATGGTAGCCTCAGCCGAAGAAGAAAGCAGCGGTAAAAATGGCCTAAATAGTGTTTTAAAACATTTGCCCGAATTGGATTGTGCCATCATTGGAGAACCCACATTGATGCAACTTGCCATTGCTGAAAAAGGACTATTAGTGTTGGATGTAATTGTCAAAGGTACGGCAAGTCACGCTGCCCATGACAACCCAGATAACCCAATCTACAATGCAATGCCCGTTATTGAATGGTTCAAAACCTTTCAATTTGATAAAATATCAGAAGTTTTAGGACCTGTAAAAATGACGGTAACCCAAATTAATGCAGGCAAACAACACAATGTCGTACCTGCCGAATGTCATTTGGTGGTGGATATTCGAGTGAATGATTGTTACAACAATACGGAAATTTTAGATACAGTTAGAAAACATTTGACTGCCGATGTTACGCCACGTTCCATGCATCTCAACGCTTCATCAATTCAAATTACACACGGACTTGTTCAAGCAGGAATTGCACTAGGAAGAAATACTTATGGCTCACCTACGCTGTCCGACCAATCGGTAATCAGTTGCCAATCTTTAAAATTAGGACCTGGAGACAGTTTACGATCACATTCAGCAGACGAGTTTATTTTTATTCATGAAATCGAAGAAGGAATTCAATTGTATATCAAAATACTAACTGATTTTTTAAAACAATAAAAACAAACCCTATCAGGGTTTTGAACCCTGATAGGGTTAAATAAATAGAATATGAAACTTTGGGAAAAAGGAATACCAACGGATAAGCAAATAGAACAATTTACTGTTGGAAACGACCGTGAACTCGATTTAGTTCTAGCAAAATATGATGCTTTAGGTTCTATAGCTCATGCAAAAATGCTCGGACAAATTGGACTTTTGACTGATTCTGAAACGGTTTCATTAGTTCAGGCATTAGAAGAAATTATAAAAGATATCGAAAACGGAAACTTCGAAATTGAAGACAGCTTTGAAGATGTTCATTCCAAAATTGAATACCTACTCACGATAAAATTAGGGGATGCTGGGAAGAAAATTCACACTGCCCGTTCCCGAAACGATCAAGTTTTGGTTGATGTGAATCTGTATCTAAAAGACGTGGTAACTGAATTCAAATCTCAAGTCAAAATCTTGTTTGATCTGTTGATGGAATCAGCCGAAAAACACCAAAATGTATTGTTGCCGGGCTATACTCATTTGCAAATAGCAATGCCATCTTCATTCGGAATGTGGTTCTCAGCTTATGCAGAAACTTTGATTGACGACATCACCATGCTGAATGCAGCTTTGAAAATTGTAGACCAAAATCCATTGGGTTCTGCAGCGGGTTATGGTAGCTCCTTCCCTATCAACAGAACGTTTACAACAAAGGAATTGGGGTTTGAAACCTTAAAATTCAATTCAGTTGCCGCACAAATGAGTCGTGGAAAATCTGAAAAAACCGTAGCTTTTGCTATGAGTAGTATTGCCACTACCCTATCTAAATTTTCAATGGATGTATGCCTGTATATGAGTCAGAATTTTGATTTCATAAGCCTACCTTCACACCTTACAACGGGTTCGAGCATTATGCCTCATAAGAAAAACCCTGATGTGTTTGAATTGATTCGTGGAAAATGCAACAAAATTCAAGCCTTACCTTATGAAATTACGTTAATTACGAATAATCTACCAAGTGGGTATCACAGAGATTTTCAATTGCTAAAAGAAGGATTGTTTCCCGCTATTCAAAACCTCAAAGCCTGTTTGGACATCGCTATTTTTGCGATTAAAGACATTAAAGTAAAAGACAATATTCTCGCCGATAAAAAATACGATTATCTATTTACCGTAGATACTTTAAATGAAATGGTGGTTGCAGGAATCCCTTTCAGAGATGCTTATAAAGCGGTTGCAGAACAATTAGAAAATGGCACTTTTGTATCTCCAAAAGAAACCAAACATACTCATGAGGGAAGTATTAATAACTTGTGTTTGGAAGATATAAAGGATAAAATGACGCGTTCGTTTTAATAATCTTTGTCAAAGTTCAAAACTTTGACAAAGATTTATTTAAATTTTCCCTTTCAATTCAACCGCATCAATAGCACTATGTGAAGCGTTATAAAAAGCTTTCCCTTCTTTGATTAATATCAATTGCGGCGATTGATGTTGTACTTGAAAACGGTTGGCTATTTCATTAGAAATGTTGCGATACTCCAATAAATCAAGAAAATAAGCATCTACAGTATCAGCTAAATCAAATTCATTTTCAAACTGTTTTAGCGCCATTCTACTAACACTACAACGGGTACTATGTTTAAATATAAGTACAGGTTTTACCTCTGAAAGCATCATAATCTCATTCAACTGACCAAGATTGGTTAATGGAATCCAATTGATACTACTTTCTATCTTTTGTGTTTCTTCTGAATTTCCAAATAGGGAATTGAATATACTCATTCTGTCTTAATTTATGTCTTTTTGTCTTTATAAACTAATGAAAATCATTGCATAAACGTCAAAATGTCCGTAAATTTATAGTGGAATAGCATTTGACGATTCTATTGCAAAGTTAAGTATTAAACAGTATAAAAACATATAAAACCTTTAATCATGAACATTAATAAATTTACCATTAAATCGCAGGAAGCCATTCAGCTTTCGCAACAATTGGTTCAGAGTTTGGGTCAACAGCAAATTGAAAACGAACACATTTTCAAAGCTATTTTTGAAGTAGATGAAAATGTGGCACCCTTTATTTTGAAAAAACTAAACGTCAATGTGCCTTTGTTTCTTCAAATATTAGATAGCACCATTCAAAGTTTCCCAAAAGTATCTGGTGGTGAAATTCAGCTTTCTAGAACCGCAAACACAACCCTGAACGAAGCGGAAATTATCGCCAAAAAAATGAACGATGAATTCGTTTCCATAGAACATTTAATCCTAGCCATCTTTAATTCCAAAAGTAAAGTTGCCCAAATCCTAAAAGACCAAGGCGTTACCGAAAAAGGACTTAAATCGGCTATTGACGAACTCCGAAAAGGAGAAAGAGTGACCTCAGCATCTGCTGAAGAAACCTATAATTCGTTGAACAAATACGCCAAAAACCTTAACGAATTAGCACAAACAGGAAAGTTAGATCCCGTTATTGGTCGTGATGAAGAAATTCGTAGAGTATTGCAAATTCTAACCCGAAGAACCAAAAACAACCCAATGTTAGTAGGTGAACCTGGTGTTGGTAAAACTGCCATCGCAGAGGGACTAGCCCATCGTATTGTTGATGGTGACGTACCTGAAAATCTGAAAGATAAAATCGTTTTTTCTTTAGATATGGGTGCACTGATAGCGGGTGCCAAATACAAAGGAGAGTTTGAAGAAAGACTAAAATCAGTCGTGAAAGAAGTTACTGCAGCCGAAGGAGATATCGTGTTATTCATTGATGAAATTCATACACTTGTAGGCGCAGGTGGTGGTGAAGGCGCTATGGATGCCGCTAATATTCTGAAACCGGCTTTGGCTCGTGGTGAGTTGAGAGCTATTGGAGCAACGACTCTCGACGAGTACCAAAAGTATTTCGAAAAAGACAAAGCACTGGAAAGACGTTTTCAAAAAGTAATGGTGGAAGAACCCGATACTGAAAGTGCAATTTCTATTTTGAGAGGAATTAAAGAAAAATACGAAACCCACCATAAAGTACAGATAAAAGACGAAGCCATTATTGCCGCTGTTGAATTATCACAACGCTACATCACCAATCGGTTTCTTCCTGATAAAGCCATTGACTTAATGGATGAGGCTGCTTCTAAATTACGAATGGAAATCAACTCCAAACCTGAAGAATTAGATGTTCTAGATCGAAAAATCATGCAATTAGAAATCGAGATCGAAGCGATTAAAAGAGAAAAAGACGAAAGCAAACTTAAAGTCTTAGGTATGGATTTGGCCAATCTCAAAGAAGAGCGCAACGAAATCTTCGCCAAATGGAAATCTGAAAAAGACGTGGTGGACAACATCCAAATTGCTACGGTAAAGTAGCTGAAATTCGCTATGGAAAAATTAAAGAAGCGCAGGAGCGTTTGGATATTTTAACCAAACAATTACAAGAAAATCAATCCGGAACCTCCTTGATAAAAGAAGAAGTAACTCGAGAAGATATTGCAGAAGTGGTAGCCAAATGGACTGGAATTCCAGTAATGAAAATGCTTCAAGGAGAAAGAGAAAAACTTTTGAGACTTGAAGACGAATTGCACAAACGTGTAGTAGGTCAAGAAGAGGCTATAGAAGCTGTAAGTGATGCTGTGCGAAGAAGTCGTGCTGGTTTACAGGACATGAAAAAACCGGTGGGAACCTTTCTTTTCCTAGGAACTACTGGTGTGGGTAAAACGGAATTGGCAAAAGCACTAGCAGAATATTTATTCGACGATGAAAATGCCATGACGCGAATTGATATGAGCGAGTATCAAGAACGCCATAGTGTGAGCCGATTGGTAGGAGCGCCCCCGGGATATGTGGGTTATGATGAAGGAGGACAATTAACAGAAGCTGTTCGTAGAAAACCCTACTCAGTAATTCTATTGGATGAGATTGAGAAAGCCCATCCCGACACCTTCAATATACTTTTACAAGTTTTGGACGAAGGACGTTTGACAGACAACAAGGGACGATTGGCCGATTTCAAAAACACCATCATCATCATGACGTCCAATATGGGAAGCCAAATCATTCAAGAGAAATTTGAGAATCTCAAAGGAGGAATTGAAGCCGCTACCGAAGCTGCCAAAGTAGAAGTTTTAGGATTATTGAAACAAACGGTTCGTCCCGAATTCATTAATCGTATTGATGAAATCGTGATGTTTACCCCTTTGACTACTGCTAATATTGCTCAAATTGTTGGCTTACAATTAAAATCGGTGACTAAAATGCTGGCTCAACAGGGCATTACCATGGATGCAACACCAGAAGCTATCCAATATTTATCTGAGAAAGGGTACGATCCACAATTTGGTGCTAGACCTGTAAAACGTGTCATTCAGAGAGACGTTCTCAATGAACTATCCAAAGAAATCTTGTCTGGTAAAATCACTACCGACAGTATCGTATTGATAGATGCTTTTGATGGAAAATTGGTATTTAGAAATCAAGGGGAGTTGGTTCATTAATTAATTCTTAGTATCAACCCTTTCAGAGTTATAACTCTGAAAGGGTTGGCATATAACACCAGTCGAGAGACTGGTTTTTTTTTAAAACAATATTAACGAGATTCTGTTTCCAATAGAAGAATTTTTATATTTAAGAAAATAAATACTTCATTTAAAACCATAAAATTGAATTAAAATTTTTATTTTTAAAGTTTATTTTAATTACAAAAAACGTCTTTTATTGGTAGTAAATTTTTGGGAAACATTGGTATAGATAAGTATAATTAACCAAATGAAAACCTTTGATTATGCCAAAAACTGAGAAATACTAAAAAACCAAACGAGTAGAGAAACTAAAATTGATGAAAATGAGACGAATAACAATTTTACTAATTATGTGTTTAACCTTACTAAACACAAATGCACAAAAAATTGAACTGCTAAAAGGCAAATGGAAGTATAAAGATATTGCAGACAAGGAGAAATTGGATTCGACTATTTTAAAGCAAACAAAATTGCTATTTTCTAGAATGGAAATGGAGTTTTCTCAAGATGGAAAATATTCATGTAACCCACTTGGCGACAATCCACATAGTATATTTAGTGGTACTTGGACATTAAATAATGAACAAACCAAAGTATCTGTAACCATGAGTAAGCCATCCTCTCCAGAAAACAAAAAGACATCTGAATGGGAAATAAAAGGGCTAAACGTAAAAGAATTAAAATTAAATATGGGTAAGGTTGTAATCGTGTTTAGCAGACCTCCATTACCAATCCCAAATATTCCCAAAAAAGAGGAAGAGAAAAAAAATGTTGAAAAACCTATTATTGCTAGTGCAAATGCTACAATCAATAAACCAGCAGTTAGCCAACCTGTAACGATTCCAGATCCTACAATATTTGTTAAAAAGGTTAACGACTATATTGTATTTAAAGAAGGCGCTGGATTTGGTTTAAAAGACACTAACAACGCCATAGTATTTCCTGCGGTATTAGCGTTGATCGATAGCGGTCCAATGAAGGATAGTTTTCAAGTTGCTATTGATGGTTACTACATCGAAGAAGCTTATTTTGGTGGTGGTGGTTTTATGGGCGATATGGTTTGTGATGTTTGCCATGGTTCTGGATTTGTAGATAAAGATTATCACCTTTCAAAAGAAACAAAAAAAACTGTACATAAAAGCTATCTTGGTGGAGGGGTTTGGGAACAAGTTACAGTAACTACCGTTACCCCTCCAAAAACAGTAAGAGTAGATGCTTTATGTAGCCGATGCAGAGGGATGGGTAAATTAAGAGGAGGCATTAATTATCAAGAAGGAAAGGTGAAAGTTTGGAATTGGCAAGAAGAGTTAGAAAAGTCTCGAAATTGACCAGCCAATAAGTTTTTATAAAGAAACTATTATACCAATTGTAAAAATAAAATAGCTTGATTTTTTGAATCATTAAGAAAGTTAAGTTTATTTTAATCTTTTTCAAACTTAACTTTCTTAATGATTTAATACTATTTACTGTTTCCTTAGTTGATAAAATACCTTGTAAGCACTATTCATTTCAACAAAAAATAGTAGTTTCGCAACTTGTAAATTAAGTCAGACAACTAAATTTTAAAATACAATGGCCTCAGGATTTTTCGTACTCTTAGATGATATCGCAGCGATTATGGATGATGTAGCTGCCATGAGTAAAATTGCAACCAAAAAAACCGCTGGAATACTCGGAGACGACTTGGCTGTTAATGCTGAAAAAGCCTCTGGATTTGTTTCCTCTCGAGAACTTCCTGTGCTTTGGGCGATTGGCAAAGGTTCGCTAGTCAATAAAGTAATTATTCTACCCATAGCCTTCTTATTGAGTGCTTTTTACCAGCAGCTATTATTGTTATTTTGGTACTTGGTGGATTGTATTTGGCTTATGAAGGCGCTGAAAAAATATACGAATATTTCTTTCCTCACGAACATGTAAAACCTGATTAATCTAAAACCAATGACCGAAGAAGAAATACTGACCCTTGAAAAAGATAAAATAAAATCTGCCATTGTAACCGATTTCATTCTCTCTGTCGAGATAGTCATTATTGCACTAGGAACTGTAATTGGGAAACCTATTTCTTCACAAATTGCTGTCGTTTCTATTGTTGCACTAATCGCTACTGTTGGTGTTTATGGTATTGTTGCCCTTATCGTGCGAATGGATGAAGTAGGCTTAAAATTAATCCAAATGAGTTCCAAAGAGAAAAAGTCTCTCAAAAACAATTGGCAATCTATTGGTTCAAGCCTTACCCAAAGTCATAAAGAGTTTAGCAGTTATTGGCACCATTGCATTGCTCTCAGTAGCTGGAGGTATATTTGTACACAACATTGATTTTCTGCATCATTTATTTCCGCAAATTCCAGCATTTATAACTGAATTTTCAGTGGGATTGCTTTTTGGTTTTGTCACCTTGCTATTGGTGACTCTTTTCAAAAAAATTTTCAAGAAAAACTGAACTTCAAAATACTGAAGTCAAGGTTGTACTTCACATAATCCGATAAGGAGGCATTCATCTCGAATTTTTTTTAGTATTTTTGATAGAGAAAAAATACCAAAAATGACTACCAAAGAACTCCTCCAAAAAATCCATGCACTTCATCAAGATGTAAATTCATTTATTTCATCTTGTGAAGAACACCAACTTAACGCACCCAGACCCAATGGCAAATGGAGCATTGCAGAAGAATTAGGACATCTCATCAATGCCTTAGAACAGAGCAATAAAGGACTGTTGTTACCGAAGTTTTTTATGAAATATAAATTTGGAACCAACAACAGACAGGAACGAACCTATGAAGAAGTAGTTAAAAAGTATCTAGACAAACTCGCATTGGTAGCCATACCCAACAATCCGTTTCAAGTCAAAGAAGTAGAACAAATAAGCAAAGAAAAACTACTAAGAAGGTATCTAAAACAACAGCAAAAATTTGAAAAGCGTTTGTCTCAATTCTCCGAAAAAGAATTGTCAACCCTCCTACTGCCACATCCTTTATTAGGAAAACTGACCGTTAGAGAATTTGGCTATTTTACACACTATCATACGGAGCATCATTTTAAGAATATCCAAAAAAGCTAAAACCATCAACCAATACACCATAAAATACCAACCTAAAAACTACAGATTATGAAAAATACAATCTTCAAAAATGGGATTATTGGCGGAATAATCGTCTCGATTGTTATGATTGGCATGACCTATTTCATGAAAACGCATCCCAATCAAGAACCCAATCCCATCATAGGGTTCATCAGCATGCTTCTGGCATTCATCACCGTAATCATTGCCATTAAACGAGTACGATTAGACCATAACGGTAGCATTACTTTTGGGAAAGCTTTTCTAACTGGTTTCGGAATCTCGTTTGTAATTGCAACAATTTATGTACTGGTTTGGCTGATTATTTTTTACAATTTTTTCCCAGATTTTATGGAAAAATACAGCGAAATGGTACTAAAAAATACCAAACCCGAATCCCTTGCTGCCAAAACAGCCGAAATGAATCAAATGGCGGCATGGTACAAAAGCCCCGTAATGGTTATCCTGCTAACGTATGCAGAAATTCTCCCCATAGGAATTATTGTTTCGTTGATTAGTGCCTTGATTTTAAAGAAAAATAATTAAAAATCCTACTACAATGCCAATTATAGTAGCTTTATTTTCCTTGTTTAATGGAATTATAAATCCTGTTTTTTGTAATTTAGTAGCAACACAATAGCAAAAAATTGTTTAATTTCTTTACATTTGATAGAAAATAGAGGTTTTCTCTTTTTGAATTATAAAAACACACAAACCAGAATATAAAATAGAGAAAATGAAAGATGTAGAAAAATTTGAAAAATTTGAAGATTTGAAAAATCTGAAAAATACGCCTCAAATTTCAGAGAAAACTCAAGAAATGATAGATGAATTTATTCAATTACTAGTAAAAAATTCACGAGATGAAAAAAATCCACCTCGACTAGTAAAAGCATAATTTTAATACTATGTATAGTGACTTTATTGAACATATTTTAAAAGTCTGTAAAACATTGAATAGCTGTAATGTTGAATTCATTATTGTTGGAGGTACTGCCGCAGGTTTTCATGGATACAATAGAATGACAATGGATCCATACGGTTTACCAACAAGCAAGCATGATTTTGATTTTTGGTTCAATCCTAATTATGAAAATTATTTCAATATTCTAAAAGCTATGAAATCTCTAGGCAAGGATGTAAGTCGCTTAGAAAACGAATCGTCACCAAATCCAAAAAAATCATTCTTGAAATTTGAATTTGAAGAATTTAAAATCGATTTCCTACCAGAAATTAAAGGTCTTAACTCATTTGCCGATTCCTATTCCAATACCATAAAATCTATTATCGATACCATAGAATTTAGAATTCTATCATTAGACGATTTAATAAAAACTAAAGAAACTGATTCGCGTTCAAAAGACAGTTCTGATTTAGAAGCTTTTACGCAAATTGAAAAACAAAGATTCTTAACAAGTACAACCATTTACTTCATGACCTCTAAGCCCGATTGCGAAATTTTCAGTTCCCGAATGATTAACGCTCCCGTAGCAATAGTCTATCAAGCCTTTGCCAATCCCTTGCATTTGAAAGAATGGTGGGGACCCGAAGGATTTACCAATACCATTCATGAGTTTGATTTACAACCCGGCGGAAAATGGAGACTCACCATGCACGGACCCGAAAAGGGCAACTACGAAAACGAATCTGTTTTCAAAACGGTAGAACCCAATAAATTAATTACATGGACAAGAATCTCAAAACCGCTGTTCGACATGGAAGTGGGTTTCCAAAAACGAAGCGAAACCCAAACCGAAATTTCCTTTCGTATGATTTTCGAAACAGCCGATGAATGCAATAAAATAAAAGGCTTTGCAGCTCCCAAAAACGAAGAAAACTTCGATAGATTAGAACAGGAACTACTTAAAATGGTTTAGAGTTGTAAAATTAACTTCATTAAAAGTAGTGCTACATTGAACGCCAATTTCTCAAATTAACACAACTAAACCACTATGGACTTTCAGCCCATAGGTTTGGTTTGCAGACTTCAAGTCTACTAGGTTGTAATACTTAATTTTTTGACCACAAATTTCACAAATTAACGCAAATCAATTTGTGAAAATTTATGTAATTTGTGGTAAATTTTTTAGAACCTGAAAGGGAAATGCACTAAAGTGCATAGTTTTAAACTTTATTTGAGACCAATAAAATCTGTTTCATCTGTGAAAATCTGTGGCAAAAACAAATCAGATATAACAAAAATAGTACGGCACTTACAATGCGTTATTAAGCAACACCTCTTCCTGTTGTAGCACATGCAATTTCAATTGGTACTTCGCCTGCACATGCAAGCCGTTTTTGTTAACAACCTCCTCTGCCCTACGCTGTAATACATTCAATAGCTCCTGATGCTTTTTGTACAATTGTGCTTCATGAAGTTCGAGAAAGCGAATGAACCTCAAGCCCGTCATGGCGTCCTCATATTTTTTGGTGACCAATTCTAATTTTCTCGCTACCATCATTTGACGATGGGCATTGACCATCTTTTGATCTTCATACACCTTTTTGATTTTGGCTTGCTGAAGTTCTAGATGCGGAAAACTTTCTGACGATGCCATTTCTGTTAGGTGGATAAAAGCGAGCATACTCGCCAATTGGTTTTTAGCCGCAAGAGGCAAATCCCGTTCCCCTATTTCATACATCGACCATTGGGTTCGAGTGACCTGCAACAGCAGCGCCATGTCTTCTTGCTTCATGCCTAGGTACTCTCTTATTTTTTTATCCTTTTCCATAGCGTTTGGTTTTTTGATTTGGGTTTATGTTGTGGCATTTTTTTTAAAACGAATTTTTTGCCACAACTATTGTGGCATTTTTTTCAAAATGAAAATTTTGCCACAAGGTTTAAAAGTTTATTTATATATTTGAGAAAGATTGATATTGCTATTTTGTAATACTAATTTATCCAAAATTGGAGTGATAGATCTGATTTTATAAGACATATATACTAATTATTAGCCAATGTTAAAAAGATAATGACATTGTATAAATGCCAACCGCACATTCAGGCACATTTGCTTGCCCCTACACACGGGCGACCACTTCGCAAGCAAAGAGCCTGAATTTCTGCCAACGCACAGAAAGTAATTATATATGACAGATATTTCTCAAATACGTAACACGCTAAACACTTCACCAAGTGTTGGTTTGTTACGTTTACGAAACAGAGAAATGATTATTGAATTTCTAATAAGAACATTTGTGAATAAACAAGGTGCCATTTCGTCTGGAAATATTCATTCTCAATTAGCAGACTTTTTAGAAGGACAGAGAATTGAAATTGATGAAGAAAATGAGATCAATTTTTTTGACACTTATGAAGAAAAAGCCAAAAAGTATATTCAAAACTGGACTAACGATGGCTTTTTGACGAATTATCCTGATGAACAAGGTGAAGTTTTTTATGAACTATCTTCACATTCAAGTAAAACCATAGATTGGTTGGCAAGTTTAAAAAGGAAGAGTTTGTTGGTACTGAATCCAAATTCAACAACATACTGAATCAATTAAAAGAGTTGGTTGAGTTCACTAATGAAGATGCCGAAAAGCGTATAGAGTTGTTGGAAGAGAAAAATTAGAAATTGAACAACAAATTCAACGAATAAAAATCGGAGAAGACGTAAAAGTATTTGAAGAATTTGAAATCGTACCCCGTTTTAATCAACTCAATCAATCCGCTAAAGAATTATTATCCGACTTTAAGAAGTTGAAGACAACTTTAAAGAAATTACAAAAGGATTTATCAAAAACACGCTGATGGAAGCTTATCCAAGAGTGACATACTGGAATTTACTTTTGATGCACTTGAATCATTAAAAGATAGCCAACAAGGAAAAAGCTTTTACGCCTTCTGGTCATTCATATTGAATCCAGATTTACAGCACAAATGGGAAAGCCTGACCAAAGATCTATACACAACCTTAGAAGAAAAATCAATCCCAATAAGGGATACATTCCTGATAGGAATGAAAAAGCATCTCCATAGTTCAGGACAAAAAGTTTACAAAGCCAATGATAAAATGGCTGAAAAACTAAGCCGCATAATTCGTGAGAATGAAAGTTCTAAATCAGAAGCCACGAAAAAAATAATTCAAGACATTAAGAAGCAACTTGTAGAAATCAGTAAATCCAAGAACAAGCCTGATATTTCATTTGAATTAGAAACAGCAACAGATATAAATATTCCATTTGAACGCAAACTCACGAAAGAGCAATCCGAAGAAGTTACATACACCAATAGACCCAAAATTGCTAATGAAGACATTACATCATCTAATCAATTAGGACGACTGTTTTCACAGTCTAATATTGATAAAGAATTGTTGAGAAAAAGAGTGAAAGATGTACTTAAAGAAAAGTCGCAGACCACACTTTTAGAAATTGTCGAAAATTATGGTGGTCTTGAAAAAGGGTTGCCTGAGTTGTTTGGTTATATAGGCATTGTGAAAGAATTCAAACACATTATCAATCCTGATAAAACTCAAAGTATCATTTTTGATGCGGACAACCGTAAGCAAATTAAAATCCCTGAAATTATTTTGACCAAATGAGCAGTTTAGAAAAGCATATTACTCCTTTTAGCAAAGCCATTGTAAGGTTGTTAAAATCAACCGTAGAACGAAACTCCAATGTATGGGATGATGTAATAAATTATCAAAATGAAATCCAGGATTATATTAGTAAAATTGGATTAGAGTTAATCGTTAAAAAAGATGAAGGATTTGCTTTTGTAAAGCAACTTGAAGATAGTGAAGGTAACACTCTCGGATTAGTTCAAAGGCGACAAATCGGTTTTGAAACGTCTATTGTGCTTGTTGTTCTAAGACAAAGCCTAGAAGATTTTGACAGCAATCCAACACAGTTAGCAACTGAAAAATTTATCACAAACTCTGAAATCAAGGACGAGTTAGAATTATTTCTTCCAGAAAAATATAACAAGGTCAAATTCATAAAAGAACTTGATAAATATATCAATGTGGCTGTTGATTTAGGCTATTTAAAAGAAATCAGCAAGAAAGACAATGAAACGAAATACCAAATACACAGAATTATAAAAGAAAAAATAACTCTTGATATTTTACAAGATTTTGAAAATAAGTTAAAAGATTATGTTGAGTCTGTTTAGTACAAGTTATGACAAAGCGGGGTTCAGACTTCAATATATGGAAGTTTACAACTGGGGAACATTTAACGAAAAGGTTTTTAGAATAAACCCTAAAGGAAATAATTCACTTTTGACTGGTGCAAACGCATCAGGAAAAAGTACATACATTGACGCATTGCTTACTCTAATTGTTCCTGCAAAGAAAGACCGTTTTTACAATCAATCTTCGGGCGTAGAGAAAAAAGGCGACCGTACCGAAGAAACATATGTGTTGGGACATTACGGAAACATTCAAGAAGAAGGAAAAACTTCTACATCAACACAAAAATTGCGTGATACAAATACATATTCAGTAATTCTTGCTTCGTTCACTAATGCCGACCAAAAACAAATTACACTTTTTCAAGTACGTTGGTTTTCGAATAATGAATTAAGACGGCAGTTCGGAATAGCTCACGTTCCTCTGGAAGTAGAATCTGATTTTGGCCAATTCGATTCAAAAGGAAATTGGAAAAAGGTTTTAGATAAAAAGTACAACTCGAATGTTACAAAAAAGAAAATTGAGTTCATAGATGGTCCAACTGCTTATGCAGAAAGAATGGCGGACTTATTTGGAATGCGTTCAACAAAGGCGTTGACTTTGTTCAATCAAGTTGTTGGGGTAAAAGTACTGGAAGACTTAGATGATTTCATAAGAACCAATATGTTGGAAGAACAAGATGCCGAAGCAGAGTTTATTCAACTGAAAGAAAGTTTCTTGACTTTAATGGATGCTAAAACCAACATTGAAAAGGCTAAAGAACAAATTAAACAACTAAAGCCGATTAATGAGATTGCCACTGAACTGACCAATATCAAAGCGGATTTGTTTCGATTGGAAAAGTCAAAAGAAACGGCAGTTTATTGGTTTGCGCGAAAAGGTGTTGAGTTGGGCGAAATAGAATTAGAGAGATGTAAAGAAGAATTGCAAAGATTAAATGATGAGTTAACTGATTTACGTGACAAGGAAGAAAAACTAAAACAAGAAGAACGAACTATCTCGATTTCTATTGAAAAAGATGAAGTAGGAAGTAAAATCAAAGATTTAGAGAAGGATATTAGAAATCTTCAAACCTTAAAAGACAACAGAAGCAAAAAACTTGATGAATACAATAAAATTGCTCAAAACCTAAAATTTAGCACCAACCCAAGTGAAGATATATTTATCAAAAACAGAGAAAATGCGAAGCAATTAAAACAAAGTACTCAACATAATATTGATGATGAAAATGAAAATCTTCGAGCCTTAAAAAATGAAGAAGATAAACTAAAACAAGACACCGAAGATTTAGTAAAAACTATAAAAACTCTTCAAGAAAACAAAAATAATATTGCTGGGCGTGAAGCCGAAATAAGAGATGAAATCATTTCACACATTGGGGCAAGTCGAGAAGAAATCCCATTCATTGGAGAATTGATTAAAGTAAAAGATGATGAAATGAAGTGGGAATCATCAATTGAAAAAGTACTTCACAATTTTGCATTACGATTGATCGTTCCACCAAAGTACTATTCATCAGTAAATCAATATGTGAACAGCAATAATTTGAAAGGCAGAATTCGTTACGACAAGTATGAAGACCAAGACTATCTTAAAAATTTTAGGAACAAAATACTTAACGAAAAGTCATTAATCAACAAAATTGAAATTAAGCCAAAAACACAATATTACGATTGGATTGAGAACTATTTGGAATCTCAATTTGATTTTGTTTGCGTAGATAATCTTTCGGAATTTGAGCAATTTCACGAAATGGCAATTACTCAAAATGGCTTAATAAAATTCAAAAGGGGCAAACACGAAAAAGACGACCGACCACATACTACTCGAAAAGAAAATTTTGTCTTAGGATGGGATAACAAGGAAAAAATCTCCTCCTTTAAGAAAGAATTAATCAATCTTCAAAATCAACAAACGGAAAATAAGAAAGCGATTGCAAACAAAAATACCGAGATAAAAAACTTAGATATATTCAAGGATGAATGCCATAATTTATTTTCAAAATTTGAAAAGTATGATGATATAAATTGGCAATCGTATGCGAACGAGATTCAAGAAAAAACAGAACAGAAAGATAAACTAGAAAAAACAAATAATCGAGTAAAGCAGCTTCAAGAAGATTTAAAGAAGATTCAAGACGCATTAAATCAACTTTCAAAAGTTCAAATTTTCGACAAAGAACAAGAAATATTTACCAAGAAAAATGAAGTTGGTACTATTGAACAATCAATAAGAAGTAACAAATCCATTTATGAGCCATTGGGAATTGTTGATGTTTCAATGTTTGAAAAACAACATCCTGATTTGCTGAATATTGAATACAAAACCTTTGAAACAAGTCGTGAGAAATTCCAAAAAGAAAACTCAAGACAAACACGAGAACTTCAAGAACAAAAGGAAAGGAAAGAAAGAGAAGTAATCATCAAGATAAACGATTTTAAACAGCCTTCAGAAACAATATCAACCAAATTCAAAGATTGGCGTTCTGATGTTAATTCCCTTCCCGATTCAACACATTTAGAGTTAATCAGTGAATATCAAAATTTCTTAGCTAGGTTGGAGAATGATAATCTTCCAAAGTTTGAAAAGAAATTCAATGACTATTTGCAAGAAACAATTACCAACAAAGTCGGTGATTTTAGAATGTTCTTTGAAAAATGGTCAGATTCAATCAAAGAAAACATCAAACATTTGAACGAATCTTTAAAAGAGATTGACTTCAAAAATAAACCCCAAACCTACATTCAACTTGTTGCACCAAACAAGATTAATGATGAAGTGAAAGAGTTTAGAAAGCTTTTAGAAGAAGCTGTTCCAAATGTTTACCAAATGGAAAAAAATATTGATGGCAGGAAGCATCATTTCAATAATCACATTCAACCATTTATAGAAAGATTAGACAAAGAAGAATGGCGGAAAAAAGTAATGGACGTTCGTTTTTGGTTTAGTTACAAAGCCGAAGAATTTTACAAGGAAACAAGTCAAAAGTTTAAGACTTATGAAGCAATGGGGCAACTTTCAGGTGGTGAAAAGGCTCAACTTACTTATACTATTTTGGGTTCTGCAATTGCTTATCAATTTGGATTAACAAGATATAATCAAGGGTTAGAGTCTAAATCCTTTCGCTTCATTGCCATTGATGAAGCATTCAAGGCTCAAGATGAAGACAAAGCACGGTATTTAATTACACTTTGTAAACAACTTCATTTGCAATTACTGGTGGTTACGCCAAGCGACAATATTCACATTGTAGAAAACGATATTTCATTTGTTCACTTTGTAGAACGCAAAGAAGAAAGACATTCTTGGCTGTATGATATGCCGATTGAACAATTCAAAGAAGAAAAAGCGAATTATCTGACTAAATGATTACACCAAAAGAAATAAAGGAAAAAACCGAAAGAAAGTACATTTCATTTCTTCAATCTTTGGTTGAACAGCGACCTTTTGAGAAATTGGTTATTCGTGGCGATAAGTCGTACACCAAATCTTCACTGTCGGAATTTGAAAGAGAAATTCAACAAATTCATAGCCATTCAAAGGAGAAAAAAGGTTTTGGCTATACATTGGAATTTCAAAAAATAAAGACAAAGCATTTAGGAGTTCAAGATCTACCAATTTCAATTTACTTATCAGGGAACTACTAGATGTTCTAATCTCGGAACACGTAAAAAGTGAAGAAAAAGAATTTGAAAATAGGTTTAATTTAAAATACGCTGAACCTCAAATTCGGTTTAAAGTTCTTGACAAAACAATATCAGACAGATTTTTTTCGGGAATTGATGATATTGCTATTCCAGTTAGCCAATTTGAAAAATTGGAACTACCAATCTTTAAAGTATTGGTCGTAGAAAATAAGACAACTCTTTACACCACTTTGACACTTCCAAAAATGAATAACACCATTGCAATTTTTGGTAGTGGATTTAGTGTTTTCAATCTTAAAAATGTACGTTGGTTTGAGAATCTTAAATTATTTTATTGGGGTGACATAGACGTTCAAGGTTTTGAAATTCTATCGCAATTCAGGACTTACTTTCCGCAGACAAAAAGTATATTAATGGACAAACATGCCTTTGAAAAGTTTTTTGAAAACGACAAAGGCACATCGACAAACATTTCCACGAAACTTAACTTGACAGACGAAGAACAAGAGCTTTACGAGATTTTAAAAACAAACAACTGGAGACTTGAACAAGAGAAAATCCCATTAGAATATGTAAACAAATACTTTGACAATGAATAACCCAACCCTTCAAGATGAAAATACAACACAACTACCTATTGATTATCGTCATTTTTGTGAACGGTTTCTGTTGGAACACAACAGCACAAACTACCGTTGTTAAAAAAGAAAATGGCTGGAGCTTACTAGTAGATGGAAAACCGTTTAAAGTGAAAGGCGTAACGTTTGGCTACGACAAAGACGTAAAAAAGTATGATACCTATTGTAAAGACCTCCAATTTCTGGGTGTAAATACGATTCGAATTTAGGGAACTAATGAAAATACCCAACAACTTCTGGATGCCGCCCAAACCTACGGTATCAAAATAATGATGGGCATCTGGATGAGACACGGTCGCCCAGGCATGGAAGACGATGACAGTTTTAACTATCTGGAAGACAAACAAGGAATGGAAGACCAATACAACAACGCGATTAAAACGGTCGAAAAATACTATAAACACCCTGCCGTACTCACATGGGCAGTAGGCAATGAAGTCTATTTGAATATGGCCACCGATGCCGAAAAAGAAGCCTATTCGAAATTACTGGAACGCGTATGTAAAAATATCAAAACCATAGACCCCAATCATCCTGTAACCTCAGTAGACGCTTGGACCTTCGGACTCGATTGGTGGCAAAAGTTGGTGCCTTCAATAGACATCTATGGTCTAAATAGTTACGGCCCAGGGGCCAATTATTTAGCGGCTGAATTAGACAAAAGAGGTATTGACAAACCGTACATCGTCACCGAATTTGGCGTCACTGGTGAATGGGATATAAAAAATAAAAAAAACGGAATAGCCATAGAACCTTCCGATAGCGAAAAATACGATGCTATAGCCAAAGGCTATCCAAACTGGATTAAAAACAAACCCAGCTGTTTAGGGGTATATGTTTTTCATTATTCCAATGGCAACGATTTTGGTACGCCTTGGTTAATGACGCATCACAACGGCATGCTTCGACCACAATATTGGGCGATTCGAGAAGCCTATACAGGACAAAAACCTATTAACAACGTTCCCAAAATTGAAACGTTTGAAGTACCAGATTCAGAAATAAAAAGTGAAACATGGGTTCCCATAACCTTAAAAGTATCCGATATCGAGAACGACAGCTTAGCCGTAAGTTTCTATTACAATCAACGAACAGGTGGTCGTCAAAGAAGAAACCAAATGAACAAATTGAATAGTAGAGGTAGTTTAGCTACTGGATTTGAGATTCAATTACCCAAAGAGCATGGCGCAATAAAAGTATATGTGAATGTGAAAGATTCCTATAACAACGTAGGAATTGCTTCCAATTCCATCCTCGTTGCAGATGAAAATGTAAAGAATAAAAAAAATCTAGCGGCAAAAACCGAACTTCCCTTCTATGTCTACAAAGATGGTGAAGAGTCTCCTTACAATCCCACGGGATTTATGGGCAACTACAAAGCTCTTTCGGTAAATATGAGTTCTAAAGAGGAGGTTCAATCCGGAATCACTGCCATAAAAATTAGTTATAAAGACGACCATGATTGGTATGGGATTGGTTTTGTAGATCCCAAAAATGATTGGGGTGATGTTGCTGGAGGTTACGAAATAATTGGAGCCAAAACCTTTAGTTTTTGGGCAAAAGTAAGTACCCCTTTGACCGCAACTATAGGTTTTGGATTGATAGGTAATGATAAACCTTTTCCCGATTCTACCAAAAAATCCATTGAAGTAAAACTAACTACCAAATGGAAAAAATACACCATCAATGTTAAGAAACTTGACCTTAGTTGTATTCGTTCTGGTTTGGTTCTATTTTCAAGTGGTCAAGGAACACCGCATGATATTTACATAGATAATGTTGTTTTTGAATAGGCATCCAACTCTTCAAAATCTCCCAACTTTGGAACAAATAAAAAATAGTTTTCGCTCAACTACGTTTGTGGCAAATTTTTCAGAATGATTATTTTGCCACAGAAGTTGTGGCATTTTTTTCAGAATGAAAATTTTGCCACAGGGTTTAAAAGTTTATTTTTATATTTGAAATGACTGTCAGACAAAGTATACTGATTATAGGGCGTGTAGGTTTGATAAAATCAGATTACTATTTCAGTTTGTGGTCATTATAAACTAACTTGCTATAAACAACATATCACTTAGTCAACAAATGGAACGTTTAACAATTAAGCAAATGGTTAAAAAATATTCGGTTTTGATATGCATGGTCATTTCCGTCATTTTGATAGTAATAGCAACTTTAGTTTATCCAGGTGGCTCGTTGCTTGACAAAAATTCGATAGGGTTTGACTGGTCAAAAAATTTTCTAAGTAATTTATTTGCAACAAAGGCCGTAAATGGTTTAGAAAATCCTGGATGGATTTGGGCAGTTTTAGGAATGGCATTCCACTCGGTTGGTTATGGAATTTTTTTTGTCAATATGTCAAAAAAGGTTCCTTCAAGACAGTGGTCTACTATTTTAAAATATATAGGTGCTATCAACATATTATTAATTTTCCTAATTGCAACACCTTTGCATGACCTGGGAACAATATCGATCATTTTAACATTGCTTGGTTTATTTACTATCACGGTATTTATCCTAAAGTCAAAACTTCATTTACTTAAATTCTGCTGTATTATTTGCTTATTGACTTTTTACTGTTTCTTTTCCCTATTTGGTTTTGGTTATTTGGGTTTGGCAGTCATAATGCAGAAAGTGTATAATTTAAGCTCAATGTTATTAGTTTTAGGACTAGAGTATTTTACCAATTATGAAAACTTTAAACACATAAAATCAGGAGGACAAAAAAATAAATACAACGAACCATTCACAGCACTTGCAAGCCATTGCCAACTTTTTGTATATGCAACCTTTTAGCAATCATTATTTTTACTATCTTCGTTTTGTCCTAGTATACAAAATCAGTTCCCAAGCCGCAACTAGGCGTTTCAGCATACCTTTGACTGTGATTTTGAGTAGCAGTTTGAATAACCTTAATACTAAAAAATTTAAAAGTACTTAAGCTATGGCAAAGAAAATTTTAACAACTCTGACAACCTTAATTTTAGTTATACTTCCATTTTTGGTAGGAATTTCTATTGGTCAGTATTCGCCTTATGTAGAAGCGAATAGCTTTTGGACTTATGTAATAATTTGGGCAATGGTTTCAATTGTCTTGGCTTCAACAGTAATACTACTTCTTAAATACTTCCATCGATCCTATAATAATGTAGTAGTTGCTGGAATATTTCTTTTTTTACTTTTATGTCCAATTTTTGGTATAGTGGGTTTAGCTCCACCCCTGACCTAAGTATTAAAATGCTTGAACACCCCGAAAGAGAACATTTACGGTATAGCTTGCTCTTTATAGCGGCTCTACTTTTTGCAGCTTTTTCCTATTTTCTCTAAAGGAAATTCATTTAAAGTAAAAGACTCAACAAAATGGATAATGGCTGTAATTGCCACACTTATTTTTTCTGAATTTATTTGGGAGTTTATCCATCATTATAACTATCCAGAAGCATTAAAAGAATGGATAAATCAAGGTAAAAGCGTTGAAGAGTTTACTAAAAATTATGACAATGCAACGATATTAGCAATTGCAACAATTGGTCGCTATTTGCAATATCTATTAATAATTTGGCTTTCACTATTATTATATAAATTGAAACAAATCAAAATTTGGAATCCAATCGTGATGACTATATTTGGGTTAATGGGTTTTGTTTCTGCCACAGTGATATATGTAACTCAATTTAACATTCCAAAAGGATTTGAAATTTTACTTTTTTTCTTTATACCTGGATTTACGTTTTTACTATTATACTGGTTAGGTGTTGCATTATTAACAAAGTTCAAAAAGAACGAAATTGGCGACTGAAAATGCCGCAGTTAAAAGTTGTGAAAAATAATAGCTAGAACCCAACTAACCTCATCTTCTACCCTTGAAATTTCTGTGGCAAATTTTTCAAAATGATTTTTTTGCCACAGAAGTTGTGGCATTTTTTTCAGAATGAAAATTTTGCCACAGGGTTTAAAAATTTGAAAAATATAATCCTTACTAATAATTTTCTCGAGTGTCCCAACAGCGGGAAAGCAAAACAAAATAATTTGCTCCTATAAAAAAAATCATTACATTTGATACTATGAAAACATTGACACTTAGCGTTCCTGACAGTTTAGATTTAACCAATCGAGAATTAGTTATGCTCGTAGCATCTAGATTATATGAACAAGGAAAACTCTCTTTAGGTCAGGCTGCCGATCTTGCTGGACTAACAAAACGTGCATTTGCTGAACTATTAAATCAATACAATGTTTCAATATTTAATTTTCCCTCTACAGATTTATCAAGCGACGTAGAAAATGCATAAGACCATAATTTCTGACACAAGTTGTTTTATCATTTTATCAAAAATTAATGAACTTGATTTATTGAAAAAGGTTTATGGACAAATCTTCACTACGCCAGATATTGTTGAAGAATTTGACGAAATGCTTCCAGAATGGGTAATTGTAGAAAATGTTTCTGATAAATCTAAACAACGAATTCTCGAATTACAAATAGACAGAGGAGAATCTAGCGCAATTGCTTTAGCCTTAGAGATGCCAAAAAGTACCTTAATATTGGATGACTTCAAAGCTCGAAAAATAGCGCAACAACTTGGAATTCCATTTACAGGAACAATTGGAGTTATTATAAAAGCAAAGCTAAACGGAATTATTCCCTCAATAAAGCCGTACCTTGAAAAAATCAAAGAAACTAATTTTAGAATTTCTGCTGAGATAGAATTACAAGCTTTAAAAGAAGCCCAAGAATTCTGAAATTCTCTTGACTTAAGAGTAAATCCAAAAAAAAAAATCCATTTCCCTTTACCGCTACACTTTGCAAAAAATAACTATTTTTGCAGTCTAAAATTTTTGTCATGCCAAACCAGAAATACAAAATAGCGGTCATTCAATTGAACCTGAATGATGTTGCCGAAAACAACCTAAAAAAATGTTTGTCTTGGGTGCGAGATGCTGCCAGTCAAGGTGCCGAAGTCATTTCCCTACCGGAATTGTACAGCAGTCATTATTTTTGTCAAAGTGAAGATGTAGATAATTTCGCCTTGGCAGAACCTTTGTACAGCACTTCGTTTATCGCTTTCAGTGCTTTGGCAAAAGAATTAGGAGTCGTAATTATCGTTCCTTTTTTCGAAAAAAGAATGGCAGGAATTTACCACAACAGTGCCTACATTATTGACACTGATGGTTCAGAAGCTGGATTGTACCGCAAGATGCACATACCAGACGACCCTCATTTCTATGAGAAATTCTATTTCACTCCTGGCGATTTAGGTTTCAAAACTATTCCTACTCAAAAAGGAAAAATAGGAACCTTGATTTGTTGGGATCAATGGTATCCAGAGGCGGCTCGTTTAACCGCTTTAAAAAGGTGCCGAAGTCTTGTTTTATCCAACAGCTATTGGTTGGCATCCACAAGAAAAAGAACAATATGGCGAAAACCAACACGGCGCTTGGATGAGTGTTATGAAAGGTCATGCCGTAGCTAATGGCGTGTATGTGGCAGCTGCTAACAGAATTGGTTTGGAGCAATACATTGAAGGAACTGCTGGCATTCAATTTTGGGGTTCATCCTTTATAGCGGGACCACAAGGTGAGATTTTGGCACAAGCCTCGCACGATAAAGAAGAGATTTTGATTGCCGAAGTTGATTTAGATTTACAAGAAAATGTGCGTCAAAACTGGCCTTTCTTTAGAGACAGACGCATCGATGCCTTCGGAGATATTACCAAACGTGCCATAGATTAATCATGAGTACATCTAATAGAAGATTTCCCGCTGAATTTGAGAAACAACAAGGAATTTTATTGTGTTTTCCTCACAATGGTAAAGATTGGCCTGGAAAATACGAAGCTATTCAATGGGCATTTGTAGAATTTATCAAGAAAGTGGCTAGCTACGAGCAAGTTTTTTTGGTTGTTTCTGATGAAAAACTAAAAGAAAAAGTCATCGATAGGTTGCAAACAGCTCATGTTACAATGAAAAATGTTTCTTTTATCATTCAAAAAACCAACAGAAGCTGGATGCGTGATTCCGGTCCTATTGTTGTAAAAAACGGCAGTAAAAGAGAAGCCTTAAACTTCAATTTTAACGGTTGGGCAAAGTATAAAAACTTTCAACTAGACAAGCTGGTTTCGGGTTCGGTTGCTAAACATTTGAATTTACCATTGACGCAAGTTACTTACAAAGGAAAACCCGTGATTGTTGAAGGTGGTGCTATTGATGTGAACGGAAAAGGAACGCTTTTAACATCTGAAGAATGTTTGATGCATCCTACCATTCAGGTGAGAAATCAAGGATTTACCAAAGCCGATTATGAAGCGGTTTTCAAAGAATATTTAGGCGTTACCAATGTGATTTGGTTAGGCGACGGAATTGAAGGCGATGATACCCACGGACACATTGATGATTTATGCCGATTTGTAAATGAAGACACCATCATCACTATTGTAGAATCTGACCCAAAAGATGCCAACTACAAACCCTTACAAGATAATTTAGAGCGGTTGCAAAAAGCAAAATTAGAAAATGGAAAATCTCCTAACATTATTACTTTGCCTATGCCAAAGCGTTTGGATTTTGACGGATTGCGCATTCCTGCTAGTTATGCCAATTTTCTAATTCTAAATAACTGTGTTTTAGTTCCCACATTTAATGATGCTAATGACCGCATTGCTTTGAATACCATTGCAGATTGTTTTCCTGATAGAGAAATTATTGGGATGAGTGCTATAGATTTGATTTGGGGTTTTGGAACTTTGCATTGCTTGAGTCAACAAATTCCAGAATAATACAAACAAGACCAAAAAATGCTGTAGTAAACTGATAATTAGAAGTGTTATTTGTTTTTAAAATAAAAATAAGCTACTTTTAACTCTTGGTTTATTATTTTTGATAATTAAGTACTACCCTATTCATGAAACATTTAGTTCTCCTTTTGCTTTTTATTACCTACTCAACTTCTGCTCAGGTAGCATCTACAGATAATGAATATGCTACTACAGAAAAAACGTATCGCGCCTCGGATGTTGATTTTAAGCCTCAATTAAAAGATGGGATGTACACACTTTCTTTATTCATTAGTGAGAATTTTAAATTTCCTGAAGCCGTAAAAAATAAGAAAATAACCATTTTTTCCAGTTTTGTAATAGAGCCTGATGGTACGATGACCAATCAAAAAGCATTTCATATCATCATGAAAGATTATATCCCTTCCAATGTGGTAAAAATTGCCACTGAGGATGAAAAAATAAATGAATTGGATCAGATAGAAACCATGAAAGCTGAAACCGTTCGAGTTCTTAAATTATTTAAAAAAACTTGGACACCAGCAACAAAAGACGGCAAAACAGTGCGTTGTTTGTTCAACTATCCTATCAACTTCAATATCGAATAAAGTTCAAAAAAACGAATAAAAAAAACTCCAAATTAATTTGGAGTTTTTTTTATCTGAAAAAATTCTTTCGTTATTCTTTTGTAAATGGTATTTTCTTTCCATTATCTAAAATCATATCAAAACCATTCTTAGCTTCATTAAACTGAAATTTAACTCCCGCTTGTTGTGATTCGAACAAGTCTTTACCAATTGAAGTTAAAGTAAATGAAGGATAGTCTGTAATTGTAGCTGTGAGACTAAAGTTCTCTTCCGTAAGAATAATTTTTATTGGGCTTCTATTAGAATAGGTTCCTAAATAAGCATCTAGTACAATATCTTTCTCCATTTCTCCTTTTGACGAAGTCCAAGTATTGTTACTTTCATTACTATCAGGAAATACATGGTCAGGATCAATAATTATACTTTCAATAGATTCTGTTGAATTGTGCTTGAACGACCATTCTTTATTTCTTTGCCAAATCTCAACAGGGAGTTTAACTCTTGTAGTCTTACCATCAGTAGTTTTTACATCTAGTACAACTGGCATCGCCATTTTTTCTAAATTCTGAATTGAGATTATCGCTCCCAGTTTAGGGTCATTTTTAATGTATTTTACAGAAGTAATTGCCTGATCTAGTTTCCAGTTATTGATAAACCAAGCTCTCCAAAACCAATTCAAATCTTCACCAGAAACATTCTCAATCGTTCTGAAAAAATCATCTGGAGTAGGATGTTTAAACGCCCAACGTGCTATATAGGTTTTAAAAGCTAAATCAAATCGCTCTTCGCCTATCACCTGTTCTCGCAACATAACCAATCCTGACGAAGGTTTACTGTAGGCTAAAATTCCTAGGTTGGCTTCTTTCAATCCATCAGGTGCTGTCAATATTGGTTCTACCAATTCGCCAGTGTAACGCTTAGCCATTTTATGCATATCGGCTGGAGCATCTTTATATTCTCCCTTATTAAAATCAACGGAGCTTAATGAATTGATAAATGTATTTAATCCTTCATCCATCCAAGCGAACAAGCGCTCGTTTGACCCCACAATCATTGGAAACCAGCAGTGTCCAAACTCGTGATCTGTAACTCCCCACAAATCAGCACCTTTAGATTCCCAACCGCAAAAAACGATTCCAGGATATTCCATTCCACCTTCATTTCCTGCAACATTTGTAGCTGCTGGATAAGGATACTCAAACCAACGTTTAGAATAATTTTCAATGGAAGCTTTAGTATATTCGGTAGATCTTGCCCAAGCGCCAGTTCCATCAGATTCTACTGGATAAGCAGAAATAGCCAATGATTTTTTCCCACTTGGTAAATTAATTTTTGCGGCATCAATGATAAAAGACGCTGATGAAGCCCAAGAAACATCACGAGCATTTTTAATTTTAAAATGCCATTTTAAGGTTGGTTTTCCAGACGGTCTTGATGCGGAATTGGTAACTTCTTCAGCTGAACGAATTACCACTGTTTTATCACTTTGAGCGGCGGAAGCCCATCGTTTTTGTTGCTCAGGAGTGTACACTTCGTTTGGATTCACTAATTCTCCAGAACATACCACAATATGGTTTGAAGGTGCGATAATGTTTACATCAAAATCTCCGTATTCCAAATAAAACTCCCCAGCTCCTGTATAAGGTAAAGTATTCCAACCTTTAACGTCATCATACACACACATTCTTGGATACCATTGTGCAATGGTAAAAATTTTCCCGTTTTTGGTATCTAAAACTCCTGTTCTATCCGAACCATACTTTGGAGAGATATACGAAAAATCAATTTTTACCTTTACAGTTCCTCCATTTGGATTTAATCCTTGTGGAAGTTGAATTTGCATTCTAGTGTCTACAATAAAATACTTTGCATCCGTTTCAGTAATTTTCCCTTTGGTGAAAGTTATAATTTTTACCGATTTAATTTTGTGACCTCCGTCAAAAATTTCTCCTTTTGCACCATTACGACTTCCTGTAATAGGTATAACTGTATTTCCGCGAGAATCAGACTTAAATAAATTTTGGTCAACATTCATCCACAAAAAAGAAAGTTTATCTGGACTATTATTGGTGTAGGTTAAAATCTCCGTTCCAGTAATTTCACTTTTTTTATCATCAAGACTGGCTGTCAATTGATAATCGGCGCGGTTTTGCCAATATTTTGCTCCAGGTTGCCCGCTTGCTGAACGTGTATCTGTACCATTTTTTGTATAAAAAAGTGGTGCAAATGCATCATGATAATCATAATTTGATACAGCTGTGGACTGCTGAGCAAAAAGAGCGGTAATGGAAAAGAAAAAAGCCAAAAAGAGCGTGACTTTGGAATAATTAATTCTCATACGTGTATAATTTTTGTTTAAATCTATTGTTAGTCTACTATTCTACAGAAAAGTTACGCAAACTAAATACATTTTATGAAAAGAAAATGGGAAAAGTATCTTTTTTATCAAAATATTAAGGAATTCATTGCATTTAAAATGATGAAACAAAAAAAACACCAACTAAAAGCTGGTGTTTCCTATTGCGATTTATTTGATTTACATTGATTTAAAAATCCTATTAATAGGGATGGCTACTCCTTGTTTTAAAACTACTCTATTATCGGTAACTGCCCAGACGGTGGTCTCGACTACCTTTTTAGATTGATTATCTTCAAAGAAAATTCTAATTTTGGAATGTTCTAAATTTCCTAAAGATTGTGCACGTTGCAAATCAGTGTGGCGCTCGTGAATAGCATTTTTGTCTTGCAAAACATCTGAATTGGGGAACTTGAGAGAGTTAATTTTCTCTTTCTCAACGATTTCGAAATAGGTAATCATAGCGGTTAAGTTTAAGTTAATAATAGCATTTGGGATAGTGAAATTAATAAAATATATTTACAAAACAATAAAAAACTCATAAAATTTTAAATTTATCGTGAAAACATCCATCAAAAATTCCGAATTAAATGCCATAATCCATCATAAAGGTGCTGAATTGATTTCTTTAAAAAGTAATGACAATCGAGAATATATTTGGGAAGGCAATCCTGAATTTTGGGGAAAACATTCACCAGTTTTATTTCCAATTGTAGGCACTTTAAAAAACAATCATTATTTATACAACGATAAAGAGTATCATTTATTGCGACATGGTTTTGCAAGAGATGTTAATTTTGAGTTAATCAAACAAACTGAAAATCAAGCAGTTTTTTCATTAAAAGCCAACGATGAGACAAAGAAAGTGTATCCGTTTGACTTTGAATTGCAACTAACCTACACCCTTCATAAAAACAAAATAGTACTAACCTATACTGTTATAAACAACGATGTTGTATCCATTCCTTTTTCTCTAGGAGCGCATCCAGCTTTTGCATTGCCAAAATCTTTTGAAAACTATGCACTACAATTTGAAAAATCAGAGCATTTAGTGAGTTATCAACTTGATAATGATTTGCTTTCAAATAAGACGATTGAAATTCAAACAAACAATGGCAAGTTACCACTTAGCTATTCACTATTTGAAAAGGATGCTTTGATTTTCAAAAAATTAAATTCTAAAAAGATATCTATTTTAGAAAATACTATTCCAATACTTACTCTCGAATGTGAAGATTTCCCGCATTTGGGAATTTGGACTAAAAAGAATGCTCCATTCCTTTGTTTAGAACCTTGGCTTGGCTATTCAGATGCAGTTACTTGTTCGGGAAATATTTTAGAAAAGGAAGCGATTCAAATGGTTGAGGTAGATGAAGCATTTGAATGTCAATTCACTATTGAAATTTTGGCAACGTCTTGATGTAAAGTTCTTCCACTTTTTTTCTAGCCCAATCCGTTTTTCTCAAAAAAGTGAGGCTGGATTTCACGCTCGGGTTTTCGTTAAAGCATTTAATTTTTATTAATTCTCCTAAAGTATCAAAACCATAATAGTCGACCAATTGTTCCACTACCTTTTGTAGTGTGATTCCATGTAGCGGATTGTTGGCTTGCTTTTGTTCCATAAATGCAAAAATAGTAATAACTATTGGTGTTTCATGGATTTGTTCCTAAATTTGCCAACCTATGCTAAAAACGGTCAATATACTTAATAAAAGAGCTCGATTCGATTATGAAATTCTCGAAACCTACACTGCTGGAATTGTATTAACGGGAACAGAAATTAAATCAATCCGATTGGGTAAAGCCAACATCACAGAAAGCTTTTGTGAATTTAACAACAATGAATTGTTTGCCATAAATACGTATATCGAAGAATATGCTTTTGGGAATCAATTCAATCATAAAGCCAGAAGTGAACGGAAACTGCTTCTCAATAAAAAAGAATTAAAAAGTTTGTCCAAAAGTGTTCAAGTAAAAGGACTGACTATTGTACCCTTAAAATTGTTTACTAACGAAAAGGGAATGGCAAAACTAGAAATTGGTTTATGCAGAGGTAAAAAAACCTATGATAAACGAGAATCACTAAAAGAGCAAGATACCAAACGAGACTTGGATAGAATAAAAAAATCGTTCTAGAAATTTTAAACTTACTGTTTTCCGTTGTTTAAATACCCCAAAACATTTTCCTCTATTCGTTTATTGATAACCGAAATATCCGCTTTTATAAATTTTTCTCCAATGATATTTTCATACAATTCGATGTATCGTTCAGAAACAGATTCAATATATTCATCGGTCATATTCGGAATTTGTTGACCCGTTAGACCTTCAAAACGATTCTCAATTAACCAACGACGCACAAATTCTTTCGATAATTGTTTTTGTTCTTCTCCTCTATTTTGTCTCTCTTGATATCCTTCAGCATAAAAGTAACGAGATGAATCTGGGGTGTGAATTTCATCTATTAAAACAATTTTACCTTCTTTGGTTTTTCCAAATTCGTATTTAGTATCCACCAAAATCAATCCTCGATTAGCTGCAATTTCAGTTCCTCTTTGAAATAAAGATCTAGTATATTTTTCTAAAACTAAATAATCTTCTTCAGTAACAATTCCCTTTAATAATATGTCTTCACGTGAAATATCTTCGTCATGTGAACCATTATCAGCTTTAGTGGTTGGCGTAATAATTGGCTCAGGAAGTTGGTCATTCTCTTTTAATCCCTCTGGCAATTTCACACCACACAGTTCTCGTTTTCCAAGTGTATACTCACGAGCAGCATGACCCGAAAGATAGCCTCTAATAACCATTTCCACCTTAAAAGGTTCGCATAAATGACCCACAGCCACATTTGGGTCTGGAGTTGCTATTAACCAATTTGGTACAATATCTTTTGTGAGTTCCATAAATTTGGTAGCAATTTGATTTAAAATCTGACCTTTGTATGGAATTCCTTTGGGTAAAACCACATCAAAAGCCGATAATCTGTCAGTAGCAACCATGACCAAAAGCTCGTCATTGATATTGTAAACTTCTCGAACTTTTCCGCGGTAAACCGATTTTTGATTGGGAAAATTAAAATTTGTAGTAGTGATTGTATTGTTCATTGTTGTGTAGTTGTGTTGGCGCAAATATAACTAAAAATAAGACGTTTTCATAGTAAACAAAAGACAAACAAACATTGAAATTGCAATTCTACTTTTACTTATTAAAAAAGAAATAACCAATGTATTTTAAAATATATTTGTAGTTCAATTTTGTTATCGAATGAAAAAAAATCTTTTTTTTACTTGCCTTTTTCTACTTGTTTTATTGATACTAATCAATTACAGAACTCCTATACTGAAACAAAACTCTGGACCATGGTCTATTGGTTTTGGAAAATCAACTACTTTTCCTGATAGTATTCCTGTGGGTACAAATACAAAATATTCTTTGGAACAACTCAAAACATCCAATGATAGTACTCAATTTCTAGCCGATCCATTTTTTATAAAAGTAAAAGACACTTTTTATCTATTTTTTGAACATAAAAAAATAAAAAAAGATCATGCAGAAATAGGTTTGCTCACTTCAATTGATGGGAAAAAATACACCTACAGAGGTACTGTTTTGAAAGAAAAATTTCACCTATCCTATCCGCAGGTATTTGAATATAAAAAAAACTATTACATGATTCCTGAAAGTCAGGGTTCTAACCAAGTATTGTTGTATAAAGCCCGTCGATTTCCTTATGATTGGAAAGTTTGTGATACCTTATTAAAAAACATCAAGTTAAAAGATCCAACAGTTTATTTATCAGACACTTTGAATATTTTATTAGCTACAGACGATAAGTTAAATATGTATATGTACCAAGCAGATTCTCTATTTGGAAAATGGAAGCTACACAAGAAACCAAAAGTAATTATGGGAAGCGAATCGCGTTGTGGTGGTCGGATTTTTGCTGACCATCAAGGATTAATTCTACCCATTCAAAACTCCAGTAACGGTTATGGTTTTGGAGTATCTCTTTATCTATTATCGTTCAAAGATGGGAATTATAAAATAACACGAGAAAATCCATTTTTCTGAAAAACATAATAATCTCAAAGAATTTAATGCTGGAATGCATCATTTCGATATTCAAAAAATTGGTGATACCTATTACTACGTCTACGACGGAAATCGATTGGAAAACACTGAAAAAATATGGAATATAAAGGGAGCGTTAAAAATGAATTATTGTGATTTTAAAAACTGGTGGTATCAAAATTTCAACTAATCCAAACCAATTTCAATTATTTACTTTCAAACAAAATCTCCTTACGAATTATTTCTTTCGACAGGTATTTTGCTACACCGTCTTCATCATTCATAGCTATTATTTCCAAATGTGAAAGTTTATTTTTAAAACTATCAACCGCATTTGCCATAATCAATCCTTTTGCCGAAGCTACTAACATTTTTTCATCATTAAAGCCATCTCCAAAACAGATTGCTTCTTCAAAGGTTCGATTTTCTCTTTCTAAAATTTTGGAAATAGCAATACTTTTATCTACAGATTTATCCATTATTTCTAGGCAAATCGGGAGACTAAAAGCATAATTGAAATTATCCGAATGATTTGTCAAGATTTCATCTTTTAGGGCGACCAATTTATGATGGTTTTCATCTACAAATAATAATTTTATTGCAGTAAGATCTTCAACAGCATTAAAATCAACTATCTCGGGGACATAATTCATTTCTGTTTGAAAACTATTTAATTTTTCGTTGTGCTTATTTGTTAGCCAAACATGCTCCTTGAACAATACGGTGGTAATTTCTGAATCAATGTCTAATGATAAAACAGACCGAATAATTTCACTACTAATATCAAATGAATAAAGGAGTTCTTTTTCTGGCGAGTGTATTCTCGCTCCGTTTGAAGTCACTAAATAAATGGGCACACCAATGGTCTCTATTACTGGTAAAGCATCTAAATGATGCCGACCTGTGGCTACAATAAGTGTAAAATTTTGGCGATGAAGTTCTTGAAAAACTTTTTTAGTGTACGGTGATATTTTGTGCTCGTTATTTAGTAAAGTACCGTCAAGATCGCTAATTACAACCTTAAATTTATTCTTTTCAGGCATTCAATTTTTTTTTGTCAATTAAAAACAAATCTTAATCATGATTCTCGATTTGTTTATAAGCATCTATGACTTTTTTTACTAATCGATGACGTACAATATCCTTATCATCAAGATAGACAATTCCGATTCCTTCAACGTCTTTCAATACCAATATGGCCTCTTTAAGACCTGAAATGGTTCGTCTAGGTAAATCCACCTGACCAGGGTCACCAGTAATCATAAACTTGGCATTTTTACCCATACGGGTCAAAAACATTTTCATTTGAGAATGAGTTGTATTTTGTGCCTCATCAAGAATAACAAAAGCGTTGTCCAAAGTTCGTCCACGCATAAAAGCTAAAGGCGCAATCTGAATTATTCCTTTTAATATGTAATCTTCTAATTTTTCGTTGGGTAACATATCACGCAAAGCGTCATACAAGGGTTGCATGTATGGATCTAGTTTTTCCTTCATATCACCGGGAAGGAAACCTAAATTTTCTCCTGCTTCGACAGCTGGTCGTGTAAGAATAATTCTTTTTACTTGCTTCTCTTTCAAAGCTTTGACAGCCATAGCAACACCAGTGTACGTTTTTCCTGTACCAGCTGGCCCAACAGCAAATACCATATCATTTTTATTCATCATATCAACCAAAATCTGCTGATTTGGCGTCATTGGTTTTATGATTTTTCCTCCAACTCCGTGAACGAGTATTTTGTCATGTTCAAAGACTTTTCTATCCTCCTGCAAATCACTTTCAATAACACGCTCGATAACATTATCATCGATGTTGTTGTATCTGGAAAAGTGAAGCATCAATCTATTAAAACGGTTTTCGAATTCATCTAAGACTTCTTTTTCTCCAAAGGCCTTGATGGTTGTGCCACGAGCAACAATTTTTAACTTGGGATAGTATTTTTTTATGGTTTCAAGATGAGTGTCTTGAGCGCCCCAAAAGTCTTTTGGTGCGATGTCTATGAGCTCTATAGTTCTTTCGTTCAAATGGAGTAATATTTAATTAAAAAATAATCGCTTATAATTATTAGCTTTGCATTTCTCAAATTTAATAAAATTTAAGTTTACGTTGCACCAATAGTTATAAACAAAATTATGTCAATAATTACTCTCACTACCGATTATGGATTGAAAGACCACTTTGTAGGAGCGCTAAAAGGGAAGATACTGTCAGAATATCCTGAAGCTACAATTATTGATATATCTCACGATATCGACCCTTTTAACATTGCAGAAGCCAGTTATTGTATTGGTGCAGCCTATAAAAGTTTTCCCAAAGGGACGGTGCATTTAATAGGTGTTGATGCAGAATTAAATAAAGAAAATCAGCATATCGCCATCGAGTGGAACAATCAATTTTTCATTTGTGCAGATAACGGGATTTTAGGTTTACTCACGCAAAACAGCGCTCCTCAAAAAATTGTAGCGATTAACATTCACGATAGATTACCTACTGATGCTACTGACTTGGATGTATTTGTAACCGTTGCCAATCATATTGCGAGAGGTGGACTTCTCAACGTTATTGGCAAAGAAATAAACTCTATAAAACAAGTCACAGAATTGCAAGCCGTAGTATCTGAAGACAAAAATGCTATAAAAGGTTCTGTTATTTATATTGATCACTTTGGTAACGTTGTCACAAATATTACTAAAAAACTGTTTTTAGAAATAGCCAAGGGAAGACCTTATGAGATTCCGATGATACAAAAAAGAGGGATGAAAGAATCAAAACCTATTAAAAATATCTGGGCAAAATACTCTGATATTATTACAACAGGCAACCACGGAATTAAATATCATGAAGGAGATAAATTAGCAATATTCAACGAAGCTGGTTTTTTAGAAATTGCAATATTCAGAAGCAATCCTATGACAGTGGGAAGTGCATCAAGCTTGTTGGGTTTGGGATATCGTGATACCGTAATTATTAATTTTCTTTAAAATTAATTTAAAATAATGTTGATACGAACAGTAAAAATGTCCTTTCATGAAGAAAATATTCCCGCTTTTTTGGAGAATTTTCATTTAATGAAAGATAAAATACGAAATGCTTCAGGAAACCGTTTCTTAGAACTGTACCAAGACAAGAATGACAGATGTATATTCTTTACCTACAGCTATTGGGAAACGGAACAAGATTTGGAAAATTACAGAAAGTCAGAACTTTTTATGATGTTTGGACTTTTACCAAAAAATTATTTAATGCAAAACCCGAAGCTTGGAGTGTAGATAAACTTGTTTCTTTAGCTTAAAATTATAAACAAAACAATAGTAAATGAAGTCAATAATAGTAAGAGAATTAAAATCTTTCTTTGGTTCACCAATAGGGTATTTGGTGATCGCTATATTTCTGTTGCTCAACGGACTATTCCTATGGATATTCAATGGAGATTACAATATTTTAAACAGTGGATTTGCAGACTTAAGTCCTTTTTTCACAATAGCCCCATGGATATTGATTTTCCTTATTCCTGCCGTAACCATGCGCAGCTTTTCCGATGAAAAAAAACAAGGAACACTCGAACTCCTATTAACTAAACCTTTGAGTATTTGGGAAATTGTAAATGGCAAATTTCTTGGTGCAATGTTATTAATAGTTATTGCGATTATCCCTACTTTTATCTATGTTTATGTAATTTCAAGTCTGGGAATGCCCGAGGGAAATATTGATATGGGAAGTACTATTGGTTCCTATTTTGGTTTATTATTTTTGATTGCGGCTTACTGTTCCATTGGCATTTTTACCTCTACTCTATCTGAAAATCAGATTGTAGCCTTTATTTTATCGGTGTTTTTGTGTTTTGTTTTTTCTTTGCTTTTGAAGGATTGGCGACTTACTTACCTAGTATAGAAAATTTCATCTCGTCTATGGGTATGGACAATCATTTTAAAAGCATGAGTCGGGTGTTATTGATACTAGAGATGTTTTATACTTCATTAGTTTAACTATCTTGTTCCTTTCATTAACTGTTTTCAAATTAAAATCCTCTAAAGCCTAATGGTACCTACTAAAAATAAAAACCTGAAATCGTTGGTATTTATCATTGCTGTTTTAGTTATATTAAACGGTATTGGAAGTCAGTTTTTCCATCGTTTTGATTTAACACAAGACAAAAGATACACCCTGTCTCCTACTTCATTATCCATTCTAAAAGAAGTCAAAGAACCCTTGATAGTTGATGTATTCTTGAAAGGTCAATTTCCTGGAGAATTCAAAAAATTGCAAACAGAAACCCAACAACTATTAGAAGAATTTAAAGCTTACAACAAGAGCATCACTTTTCAGTTTGTAAATCCTATAGAAAATGAAGAGGAACGAGATACTATCATTCAATCGTTTATGGAAAGAGGATTGACACCCGTGAATGTAACCGTTGAAGACAAGGGTAAACAAACACAAGAAGTAGTTTTTCCATGGGCTATTGCTACCTACAATGGACGAAGTGTAAAAGTACCTTTACTTAAAAATTTAATGGGAGCTTCTACAGCCGAAAAAGTGGTAAGTTCGGTACAACACCTAGAATATGCCTTTGCGAATGCTTTTAATACTGTTTCTAAAAACAAAGAAAAAAAGGTAGCAATCATCAAAGGTAATGGAGAGCTTCACGATTTATTGATGGCTGATTTTATAAAACAAGTACGTGAAAATTATTACATCGGAACTTTTACATTAGACTCTGTAGCTAAAAAACCAAATGAAAGTTTATCCTATCTTAAAAAATACGATCTAGCGGTTATTGCCAAGCCCACTGAAAAATTCTCAGACGAAGAAAAATTAGCTTTAGATCAATTTGTCATTAATGGAGGTAAGACGCTTTGGTTGGTTGACCAAGTAAATATTGAAATGGATAGTTTATACAACGATGCTGGTGCTACGTTAGCTTATCCATTTGATTTAAACCTCAACGATCTATTTTTCAAATACGGAGTTCGTATTAATCCAACCATTATTAAAGATGTAATGGCTGCACCAATAGCACTAGCTACTGGCGAACAAGGAAGTGCTACACAATATACTCAGTATCCGTGGTTTTATTCTCCGTTGGTCTATCCATCGTCAACCAATCCAATTGTGAGCAATGTAGATGCCTTAAAATTTCAGTTTGTAAATAGTATAGACACCTTAAAAAACGGAATTAAAAAGACCGTGCTTTTACAATCGTCACCCTATTCTAAAGCTGTGGGAACTCCAGTAGAAGTATCTTTGAATATGGTCACCGATCGTCCTGAACAAAGTGCATTTAAAAACACCGGAAACATTCCGATAGCGGTTTTACTGGAAGGTCAATTCCATTCGGTTTACGAAAATAGAGTATTGCCTTTTAATGAAAAAACATTCAAAAGTATTGGAAAAAACAACAAAATGATTGTAGTTTCTGACGGGGATATTATAAGAAATCAACTGGATAAAAATTTTCAGCCCTTAGAATTAGGATACGATAAATGGACCAATAAATTGTATGGCAATAAAGAATTTATGATGAATTGCGTGAATTATTTATTGGATGATAATGGACTTATTAACATTCGCTCCAAAGCCGTTAACTTGCCTTTGCTCGATAAAGAAAAAGTATATACCAACTATACCGTATCACAAGTCATAACTGTCGGACTTCCAATTGTCATTTTAGGAATTTTTGGATTAGCCTTCACCTATATTCGAAGAAGAAAATATGCTAAGTAATGTTAATAAAATTCTTTTTGATATTTGAGAGTTTAAGATATATTTGTAAAACGTAGACTATATATAAAGTTTACAAAAAATAAACAGAGAGAAAATGAAATTTATAGTATCTAGTTCGTACTTATTAAAACAACTACAAGTGTTGGGAAGTGTTATCAACAGTAGTAATACCCTTCCTATATTAGATAACTTCTTGTTTGAATTAGACAACAAGACGTTAACGGTATCTGCCTCAGATTTAGAGACTACAATGTCTGCAACTCTTGAAATAGATTCTACAAGTCAAGGAAGTGTAGCGGTTCCTGCAAAATTATTATTAGAAATTTTAAAAACATTTCCTGAACAACCATTAACGTTTACAGTTGAAGAAAACAGCACAATTGAAATCAGTTCTAACTCTGGTAAATATGCTCTAGCTTATGCTCCTGGTGAGGAATTTCCTAAATCAGTAAGTTTAGACAATCCATCTACGACCTTAGTTCCTGCCGATGTGTTAGCAACCGCGGTGAGCAAAACTATATTTGCTGCAGGAAACGATGATTTACGACCAGTTATGTCTGGTGTTTTCTTCCAATTTTCTCCCGAAGGACTAACTTTTGTAGCTACAGATGCTCATAAACTGGTAAAATATGCAAGAACAGACGTTAAAGCGTCTCAGGTAGCTGATTTTATTATGCCAAAAAAACCACTGAATATTTTGAAAAGTATTCTTGGAGCTTCTGATGCTGAAGTAAAAATTGAGTACAATGATTCAAATGCTACATTCTCATTTGACAATTATGTTCTTTTGTGCCGTTTAATTGATGGTAAATACCCCAATTATGAGGCCGTTATTCCAAAAGAAAATCCTAATAAATTAATGATAGACAGAACTCAATTCTTGAACTCTGTTCGTCGTGTAGCCATTTTCTCTAATAAAACTACGCATCAAATTCGTCTTAAAATTGCTGGTGCTGAATTAAATATTTCTGCAGAAGATATAGACTATTCAAACAAAGCTGAAGAGCGTTTAACGTGTGATTATCAAGGAGACGATATGCAAATTGGTTTTAACTCTCGTTTCTTAACAGAAATGTTAACCAACTTACAATCAGATATGATAATGCTGGAAATGTCCTTACCTAACCGTGCTGGAATTTTAACTCCAGTAGACGGACTCGAAGATGGAGAAACCGTTACCATGTTAGTAATGCCCGTTATGTTGAATAACTAATAAAACCAATAAACCAACCAATAAACCACGAAAAAAGTCCCGATGATATCGGGACTTTTTTTTTGTTCAACTAGGTATAAATTAAACTTATTAATGTAACGCAACAATTGGTATGTCGGAATGAAAGGTTAATTTCTTAGAAAGACTTACATGAAATACTCTTTCAAAAAATCCTCTGTGATGAACATGCATGGCAAGCAAATTAACTTTGTGCAATTCTATAAACTTAAGAATGATGCCTTCCACATCGGAACTTTCAATAGTATGAAAATCTACCGACTCGCTACTGAAAATTTTTTTCCATGCCTCAACCACGGATTGAGTATCTTCACTTTCTTCTTTTTTCACATACAAACAATCGATATGAGAATGAAATACTTTGGCTAAAGTTAAAATTTTATTGAGAATAGCAATATCTTCTGTTTTGTATTGAGTTGTAAAAAGTATTTTTTTTATAGGTTGGTATTTACAATTTTCTGGAATTGCTAACACTACGGCTTTGGTTTCGTTCATTACTTTTGTAGTAACCGAACCTAAGAAAGTTGATGCCAAACCAGTAGCGCCTTTGGTTCCCATAACAACATAATCAATCTGGTCGTCTTTACTAATTTTTACAATATTGGTAATCAAATCCCCCTGCACTAATACATTGCTAATTTTGACATGTTCCAAATGATGTTTTTCGGCAATTGCTCTTAGCATTGGAATGTGATGCTTGTAATTTTCAAATTGACTTAGTTCTGTTACTTCATAAATTTCAAATAATTGAACGGGGACGTCTATTAAATTAATCTGTGGAATATCATATACATGCAAGGTTATAATCTCGGCATTGATATTTTTAGCCAATCGCAAGGCATAGAGGAAAGCATTTTTAGACACATCCGAAAAATCTGTGGGAAATAATATCTTTTTCATAACTCAATTATTTAAATTCAACACTAAACGATAAGAAAACAAATTTTAACCACATAGACTCATACCTTTTCATTTACATTGGTCTAAAACTAATTTGCTTTATCTATGTGGTCAAAAAAACACAATATTCAATCTATTTTTCATGCAACACTAACAAAGGTATTTCAGTATGATAGGACATTCGTTTTGTAAAACTTTCCCTAAATAATTCTTGAAAAAAGCTGCGTTTATAGGTGAGCATTGCCAAAATATCTATTTCCTGACCCGTTATAAAATCAAATACAGTTGTTTCTACATCATTATCAGGAACAGTAAAAAAAGATACCGATTCTTTCTCAAAATTAGTTCGCCATCGCTCTATGACTGATTCTTCCACATCTGAATCTGCTGTTCGAACATACAAACATTTTACTTTTGCGTTAATTCCGTTTGCAAAATCCACTACTTGCTTCAAAGCAGTATAATCTTTATTTCTAAATCGCGTTGTAAAAGCAATTTTTTGTATCGAATTGAATTTGGCATTGTCAGGAACACAAAGTAGCGTTACCGGGACATTTGATAGTACAGAACCCGTGTTAGAGCCCAAAAAAGTTTCTTTTAATCCAGAAGCTCCGTGTGTACCCATAACGATTAAATCAACCTGCTCTTTTTTGGCTATTTTTTTTACAACACTAACCAAATCTCCTTGTTCCAAAGTATAATTCATCCTGGCAGAATCAAAGTGATGTTCTTCGGCTATTTTTTTTAAATAGGGAATTTGGTCTTTAAAATTTTCAAATGTATTTAATTCCATATTATCCAAGACATCCGCTACATAAGCAGGATATGCTTCATAAGTAACAATAGGTAAATGAAATACATGAAGCACCAAAACCTCAGCTTTAAAGGCTTTTGCCATTTCTAAAACATAAACAAAAGCATTATTTGCCGTTTCAGAAAAATCTGTTGGGAAGAGTATCTTTTTCATAATTTCTATGCTTTTTAGATACATAAAGTTACGATATAATCTAGTTTTAAAATATGATAACTATCAGTTTTTCAAAGTTTTATTATCAAAAAATAAGTTAAAAATTAGCACTAAAATCTTTGTAACTTTGCGTTTTTGATTTAACACCTATGATTCTACAAGACACTATAGTAGCTTTAGCCTCACCATCGGGTGCGGGTGCTATTGCTGTTATACGAATTTCAGGAGACCAAGCCATTACTATTGCTGCATCTGTATTCCAATCGGTTTCAGGAAAAGACCTTAGCAAACAAAAAACACATACGCTACATCTTGGTCATATTATTGATGGAGAGAAAGTGATAGACCAAGTTTTGGTTTCCATTTTCAAAGGAACACAGTCCTACACTGGTGAAAATACTATTGAGATTTCTTGTCACGGTTCTACTTACATTCAACAACAAATTATACAATTATTACTTCGAAAAGGGTGTCGAATGGCAAATCCTGGTGAATTCACCTTACGCTCCTTTTTAAACGGAAAAATGGATTTGTCTCAGGCGGAAGCTGTAGCTGATTTGATTTCATCGGATAATGAAGCCAGTCATCAAATCGCGATGCAACAAATGCGTGGAGGCTTTAGTAATGAAATAGCGAAGTTGCGAGAAGAGCTACTTAATTTTGCTTCACTTATTGAGTTGGAATTGGATTTTGCTGAAGAAGATGTTGAATTTGCCGACAGAACACAATTTAATGAATTATTGAACAGAATTGAGTTTGTATTGAAACGTTTAATCGATTCTTTTGCTGTTGGAAACGTCATCAAAAAACGGAATACCTGTAGCCATAGTTGGCGAACCTAATGTAGGTAAATCAACGCTTTTGAATGCTTTGCTCAATGAAGAACGCGCCATAGTTTCTGACATTGCAGGAACTACTAGAGATACCATTGAAGATGAATTGGTCATTGGTGGTGTTGGATTCCGATTTATTGATACTGCGGGAATACGAGAAACCAAAGATGTGGTAGAAAGTATTGGAATTCGCAAGACTTTTGAAAAAATCGAACAAGCACAGGTTGTTCTTTATTTGTTTGATGGTTCAAAGTTTAAAGTTCAAAGTTCTCAGTTTATTGTTGAAATTGAGCAAATTAAAAACAAATATCCTCAAAAACCACTTCTTATTTTAATCAATAAAAAAGACGTTTTATCTGATGAAGACGTTTCGGATATTAACTTGAAACTTGAAACGTTAAACGTTACACTAATTTTGATTTCTGCAAAACAGAAAACGGGTATCGAAGAATTAAAAAACCAACTATTTTCTTTTGTGAATACTGGCGCTTTACGCAATAATGAAACAATAGTTACGAATACAAGACACTATGATTCATTACTAAAAGCTTTGAATGAAATTCAAAAAGTGAAATTTGGATTGCAATCCAAACTACCAAGTGATTTAATTGCGATTGATATTAAAGAAGCTTTGTACCATTTTGGAATGATTACAGGTCAAGTTACTAACGATGAACTCTTGGGGAATATCTTCGCGAATTTCTGTATCGGGAAATAGTTAGAAATTTAAAACAAACTCTTTTTACTTAAATCCTGTACCCAATCACTTATTTCAAAATCAAACCATAAACAAAAGGTTTGAAAATCTCTTTTTTGAGGCCAATCGTTTTCGTCTGTCCAAATGCCTTCTAATTCCTCTTCAAAAATTATTTTAAAATATTCTTTTAACTGTTTTTGCGCATCGTCAAAATCAGGATTCGTGAGGTAGGTGTGCGATTCGCCTAGAATGCGCATTTGCATTGGAAACTCTGGTGTTAGCGCATTTGCCCAATCTACAAAAGGTTGCTTGGCGGTTACTGTGATGGCGCTTCTATTTAGTATCTTCATATTTTACTTTTTATATTCCTCACCACTCTCCGCTACCATCCCTAACTGTTCCTCAACTGCTCCCACTGTAACCTGACCATTCATCAACATAGGCAACAACCAATCACGAAGTGTGGATAGTTCTTGGTTTTCTTTTAAATTATTTGATATTTTATCATTCATAGGTAAAACAATTTTCCCAAATTGTTCGATTAAATGATTTAGTGGTATGACATAATTCAAAATCTTAATGTCACTTGGGTAAACATGAGGTTGAGCTGAACCTGTTGCTTGACTTAAAATATAATCTTGCAATAGTCTTAAATGGTGTAAAATCATTAATGTAATTGTGTCATTTTCACCTCTTACAGTTATACAATCGGATGCGAGGTGGGGTTCTCTCCAAAATTAATAAACCCTGCCATTTGCACCTGAACCACTAATTGTGATTGTGTTTTTTGTCTATTTGAAACGGAGTGTAAATAAGAATAATTTATACCTGCCGCAACTACTTTTACCAGTCCTTGCTTTGAATCTCTTGCAGTTATTAAATCTCCTTTTTTAACTTCAGCATAATCTTCAACAGTTTTCACTTCCCAACCCTCAGGAATTTCTCTCTTCAACTCCTCATTCCAAACCATTTTACCACCGCTAGAATTATACGGTTTTCCAATACCCAGCCCGTCCTGCGGACACCCCTCCGAAGGAGGGGAATAAGGAAAATCAAACTGTACAAACCAATAATCATAAAGCGTTTTTTGCCATCGCTTCTAACTCAGCATTGATTTTGTTGTTGAGTTCGATTTTGGCATCTAAATCAGAAAGCACTTTGGCTATTTTTTGTTGGTCGGTTTTACTTGAAGGAATTTTTATAACTAAATCTCTAATGTCACTTGGATTTAATGATGGATAAGACGTAACATTATTTACAGCAATGATGTTTAAATATTCTGTAATACTTTTATTTGTCAAAGAATAATAAAGATATTTAGCATCGATAGTATCGTCAATGATATCTAAAGTTGTAAAACCAGTTGAAACAATTAAATTATCAATTGTATTTTCAATTATTCCAAAATGCTCTTGTTCAGGTCTTACAGTTGAATAGATAATTGTATGTTTTTTGAACCTTTCTTTGTGCTCTACTTGGAAATTTATCAACTCCATTAACGAGGTGTTTAATTTCATCAATTCTATTTCTAGTAATATTTCCGGTGTCTAAGTAATTTATATAGTTAGGTTGATTGTTTGAGCGAATAGTTTCTCGATTCAATTTGCATATTTTATTGATAGATATTTTTTTACTATTCATATCTCAACCCTTTCAAATTATTCTGAATCTCAACTTCCAAAGCTTTACTCTCTGCAAACAAACCTTCTAAATTACTCTCAAACGTTTTCATTTTAGCAGCAAATTCAGCAGGTGTAATATCGGTATATTCAATTTTTACCTCAAAATATTGCCCAGCGCTTAAAGAATAGTTTTTGGCTTTGATATCCTCATAAGAAACCACTACTGAAAAATCTTCTTTGGCTTCGTGGTTATTAAAGGTAGTAATGATATAATCTTCTTCGGTTGGTGACAAAAGTGTTTTTTGGTTCTTGTCTTCTTTTACGGTAGTTCCCAGTTTGGAGGCATCCATCAAAACAATATCGCCTTTGCTGTTTTCTTTATCCAAAAATAAAATAGAAACGTTGGTTCCCGTTGTAGCAAAAATATTGGAAGGCATACTCACCACGCCACGTAACATTTTGCGCTCGACCATTTGCTCGCGTATTTTGCGTTCTATACCGCTTTGTGCCGTGATAAATCCTGTAGGTACAACAATAGCGGCTTTTTCCTCTGGCAGAAAGTGAAAACATAATATGTTGCAAAAACATCAAATAAATCGCCATGCTTTCTTTTTTAGCTTTCGGAATATTGGGTATTCCTGCAAAAAAGCGTTCGTGATTTTCTTTGGTGTCTAATTCGAAACTAAAATCGGAGAAATCCAACTTAAACGGAGGATTGGAAACGATATAATCAAACTGTTGCAAACGTCCGTTTTTGTCTTTGTGATACGGTTCGAGTATGGTATTTCCTTTTACCACATTCGGTATAGAATGTACTAAGTTGTTTAGTATCAAATTCAATCGCAACAAGTTAGAAGATTTTTGCGAAATGTCTTGGGAATACACCGTGCATTTATTTTCGCCAATTTGGTGCGCCAAGTTCATCAACAAAGTTCCAGAACCTGCCGAAGGATCATAACAGGTTACATTACTCACATTTTCATGCACTAAGCAACGTGCCATGATTTTGGCTACTGCATGAGGCGTAAAATATTCAGCGTATTTTCCGCCACTATTGGTGTTATAATCTTTGATTAAGTATTCAAAAATTGTAGCATAAAAATCAAACTTCTCATGAAAGATATTTTCAAAACTAAAATGCACCAATTTGTTAATTATGGCTTTGCAAAACTCATCCCGTTTATCAGTTACATATTTGGAAATATTTTCAAACAATACTATTTTTTCACCACCTTCTGTCAGTACCGAAAAGATATCGCTGTTTTCTTTGGCAATGTCTAACAAGGTAGTATCAAAAATATCAGCAAACTTGGGTTCGTTTTGCTTGGCAAACAAACTCGATATAAACTGATTGGTTTGCAAACGTGCTGTATTCTCGTTTAGTTGCATGAGCAACATTTCGTAATCGTTGGTGTCGTAACTTTTAGATCTTCTTCCCAATTGTCTGCTTTTGCTATTTTAGGGTCTATCTGTTTTACTTCATGAACAAATTTATCGTTCAAAAATTTATACAAGAATACTTGGGTGATAATTTTAAATTCGTTTCCGTCATTTCCTAAACCATAATTGGCACAAACGCTTTTCAGGTCGTCTATTAAGGTTTTGGTTTGCTTTTCAAATTGCAATGTTTTGGTCATTCTCTAGTGTAGATATTTAGTTTTTATTATTAATCAGATTAACGACTAATTTAATCATCATATCTTTTTCATCCGACTTGCTCTCGGCAATCATGATGGTGATGGCTACTAAGGCATTATCACCTATTCGTTTGCTGCCATTTATGTTCAATAGTTTGTTGTTCATATCTAAAAAATAGATGAACAATCCGGCTGCTATTCGTTTGTTCCCATCGGAAAACGAATGGTTTTTCACCACAAAATATAATAAGTTGGCTGCTTTCTCTTCAATCGTTGGATATAAATCTGTACCGTCAAAAGTCTGGTAAATGGTTTCCAAAGAGCTTTTAAACGATTGATCTTTTTCGTTCCCAAATAAATTACCGGCTTTTTGAAAATCTCTCCAAACTCTTATTTGTTTGATAGCTTCCTCATAACTGAGTTTTTGAATTGTATCTTCTACTGTTGATGTATCAATCGTTAATTTTTGATGATCATACTTGTCTAAGGTTTCTAGTGCATAAGCGTATTGCTCAATAACACCTAATATTCCTTTAGCTTCAGATGATGTCAAGGCTTCAATATTTCCTGCATTGGAAGCCAATTTTATGGCTTGTTGCAAATCGGAATATTTATAATTGAGCTCTAATAATCGTTTTTCGTTCAAGGCGTAACCTTTAACCAAATAATCTTTTAAACGTTGCGTTGCCCATTGACGGAATTGGGTTCCTTGTTTCGATTTTACACGGTAACCAATGGAGATTATTACATCAAGGTTGTACATTTTTTGTGAACGTTGAATACTACGAGTTCCTTCTTTTTGAACTATTAAGAAATCCTTAATAGTTGACTCTTGATTTAATTCTTCTTCAATGTAAATACTTTTAATGTGCATATTTACATTAGGAATGGAAGTTTTGAACAATTCGCTCATTTGTTTTTGTGAAAGCCAAACCGTTTCTTGCTCAAATAAAACTTGTACTTCGGTTTGATTGTCTTGTGTTTTAAATATTTCTATTTGGTTTTCCATTATGCTACTCTACCGTAAAATTCATTCATATATTCTTTGACAATCATTCCGTTAATGCGCTTTGTAGCAGCCGCATCAAGAGGAATGTTGTTTTTGTTTTTGAACTGGTCAATTACTAATCGCATCATCATCCGGTCTACAAAACTTTCATTTTCCAGCAATTTTGAGTTTTGCAATATTTGTAAATCCACTGCTGCCTTCAATCCTTGTAAGGCCTCAAACAATTTACTTTCGCTATCGGTTAACGGGTCTTTTTCCATCAAACGCTTGTGTAAGCGGGCATATTTTTCGTCATTATCATATTTGGCTCGTAGTAATTGGTTTTTACGTTCCAATTCTTTGGCTTCCAAATAGATTTTCTCTAAAGCATTGATATTCGCCTCCATTTCTTCCTTGGTAACTTCATTCAAATTTTTCTTTTTGAACAAGCGTTCCAATTCTTCTTTTAAGGAAATAAATAGCGGATCTTTTTGATCAAAATTACCACCAAGCATTTCACGAGTTTTTTGTAGCGTGGTTTTCAATTGATCGGCTAAAACCATCTCTTCCTCTCTAACCTTTACAAAAGCAAATAACACATCTTCCAATGCAATGTTCAATAAGTTAGAAGTATCAACATTGCTTTCAAAAGCTTCTTTTGTATTAATTAATGCCAAATGATTATTGGCTTCTCTTGACAATACCGTTAGTTTATGAAAATCCAATTTTTCTAATAAATCATAATTGCCTGACAAGCGAATTAGATTATATAAACTCTTAGCATTATTCAATGCTTTTGTAATTTGAAGCATCAAATTTTTATCTTGAATCTGTGTAATTTGTTGTGAAAAGATTTCCGCATTTTGTGTGTTGTAATGAAATAACACCTCTTTTATTTCTTGAATTTCGGCATTGATTTCTTCTTGCGATTTGAACAAATTAGAATAATGTTCCATCTCATGACCCAACTCTGATTGCAATTCATTAAAATAATCTTGATTGGTTTTGTCAAATTCTTTCTGAATATCGGCAAAATCAACTACATAACCATATTTAAAATCTTTATACGTTCGATTAACACGAGTTAAGGTTTGTAATAAATTATGTGATTTAATAACTCTTCCTATGTATAATTTTTTCAATCTTGGAGCATCAAAACCTGTAAGTAACATATTGAAAACAAAAAGTAAATCGATGTTGCCATCTTTAAATTGATCGATCTCGTTTTTTCGTTCGTCTTTGGTTCCAATGTCATGCAGGATTACAGCAGCAGTTTTCACCTTGCTTTCGTACTTTTTATTGTTGCCATAACTAGTTCTAGGTTCAGCTGCTAGAGGCAAATGTCTTCAAAGCTTGTTTTTTCAGCATACTTATTTTGAAAAATTTCATAAAGCATTTTTGCTTGTTCCGACGAGTCACAAACCACCATTGCGCCAATAGTGTTGTCATTCATTGCAATGCGAGCTTTCTCAAAATCTTGTACTATGTAGTCAAGCATTGGTTCTACAAACTTGTGGTGTGCATAAACTATTTTCTTATCGCCATTGCCTTTTAGAATATCTATCTCCTCTAAAGCCGCCTTTAAGGTGAGTTGATAATTAGTTTCAATTTCTTCACGAATCAATCGCAATGTATAACCATCAGCAATTGAAGAATTGTAATAATATTTGTGTATATAGCCCCCAAATAAAGATTTTGAATTATAATCAGTTCCTAAAAGAGGCGTTCCGGTTAGTCCTATTTTAATAGCATTTGGATCAGATTCATTTAAATTAGCTAAGAAACTTCCTTTTGGATTGTAACTTCTATGTACTTCATCTAAAAAGTAAACCCGTTGAATATTTAAATTATAATCACTGTTGCGAACAACATCAGGATCATCTTGAAATTTTTGAATATTTACAACCGTAATTTCAGCTTTCCCAGAATGGTTATGTATTACACTAGTAGATTTTATATCTTTTGCAAAAGCTTCTTTACTACTAATTTCATGCACCACCAATCCCCTACTTTTAAATTCTTTAGCTGATTGTATCAATAAATCCAATCGATCCACAATAAAATAAAATTTTGGAATTATTTTTTTTTGGTGAAAATAATTAGTCAAATATTTTACGTTGTAATACGCTAAGGCTGTTTTACCACTTCCTTGAGTATGCCAAATGATTCCTTTTTTAATTCCTTCCTCAAGTTTAGCTTCAATTGCTTTGGTTGCAAATAGTTGGGGATAGCGCATAATATGCTTTTCTAATCCTTTACTGCTTTTTACATAAGCGATACTGTATTGCAACATAAACTTTAAACGCTCTCGCTGCAACAATGAGTTGCAAATTCTATTCGTTGGAGAATTTGGATCTTTATTGGTAATAAACTCTTCTGAATTTTTAATTCCAACTAAGTTATTGTCTTTTAATACCTTAATTTCAGTTACATCATCAATTGAATAAAGTAAATGATTAGGATCAAAAGTTGGTTCTTCTCTAAAAAAATTGAAGCTAGGCTTTTTATAAGAAGCGGTAGCATAAAAAGCACCTTGCAACATAGACGTTGATTCATTATCATATTCCATGTTGTTAGAGAAAATCATCAATTGAGTAAGATTCACAAACTTCCGAAACTTTTTATTTTGAAAACGAGTCTCAATGCGCTTGTGTTCAGCTTGTATCCCATCAAGATTGTTTGGTTTCTTAACTTCAATAAAAACCAAAGGCATACCATTAATTAATAAAATAACATCTGGGCGAAACTCATCCTCATCTTTTTTATAAGTCAACTCAGTTATGACGTGAAATGAATTATTATCAAAATTTTCAAAGTCAATTAAACGAATTCCTGATTGATCTATCAATTTCTCGTAAAAGCTTTTCCTAAATCTTCATTCTCTAATGTCAAAACAACTTCATTATAAAAACGAGAAGTGTCACCACTATTAAATTCTGGATTTAACCTTTAATGCTTTCATTAAAAATATCGGTAAAAATATTGGTGGATTCATCCCAACTTACAGTAGATAATGGTAATACTCATAACCCAATCGCATTAAATGCAATATGGTAGGTATTTTAACTCTAGAATCTTCGTTGAAAGTCATTAAGTTTTTACTAGGTCTTCCAAACTTAACAATAAAGTTTCACTTACACAATTGACATTAGGTATTTAAATTGAAGCATAAAATTGTGACTATTTTTATTCTTTATTCGTCTCGTTACTTTCATTTTTAAATTAACTATTTGTAATTTTAAATGTAATTCTTAATGAGACATTTTATGGAAAATATTGAATTAACTAGAAAAGAACTTTACGATTTATTTTGATCAACTCCTCTATTCAAACTATCGACTTTAAATTCAAAATTGATGTTCTATCATTTTACAAATACTTCGTCTGATAATAAAGTAGTTTACCCTAAAGTAAAAAAATCACAATTGCTTTAATTACCTATTGTTGAATTAAAGAATTAAACCCTCTTCATCCAAAAAGCCAATTTGTTGCTATCTTTAAACAAAGACTTTCAAGAGCAATCCTGAAAGTTTCAAAGAACCATTCAACGTAAGTTTTTTACAACAAAGACAATGTAGCAAGCTCCAATGCCCAAAAAACTACAAGACTGGTATCTGTTATCCTACGCTGATTTTATCAAAGAACTGGGTAAACTCAAAATAAAACTCAGTCTATCGCAAGAAGCCGAGTGGGAAGAGTATTTCAGGAGCGAGGCTGCCAAACTAAACGCTATAAAATCCCAAATTGACACCACCGACAAAGCTATTGATGCTATGTTGTATGCCTTGTACGGGTTGAGTGATGAGGAAATTAGTATTGTGGAGCAGTCGTAGCAAGTTTTAATCAAAGATTCAATTTTTTTCTTAGTTCTTGATCTGCTATGAATTCGTGTTTGGATACAATTTCAGGATGGTTCGTCTTTTGCATTTCATGTACATATTCGTTATAGAGTCTTTCATACCGTTCTGCTTTTTTTTGTGCCATGATTTGAGGGTCGTTCATTTCTCTATATCCCTTTCTATCAATTAGCCAAACTAAACCTTTGATAATGGAAGTTGTTAAAAATATCATTACAAATTCAAATAGTTTAACGAATTTAATCCACAAATAGCAGACAATAGTTCCTATGATAATGAGTATTACACGATTAGTATTGAGAGTGTCATCGGTTTAATTCATTTTTCTATTCAACCATTTTCTACACGGTTTTCAATTCCATAATAAGTAATGGAAGAAATACCAATGACAAGCCCTAAAAACAAAAGACTACTCCATAAGCCCGTAACAAAAGGAATTTGGTGCATCTCCCCTTCATTAAAAGTTATTCCAACAAGTTTGAGGTAAAAATCGCCAGCAAAAAAGAGCATCAATCCGTGTACCATGTATATCGAATACGAAATATCTCCCAAATACTGCAACGGTTTTTGAGCACACAACAGAGCCAATTTTCCTTCATTTGAACTGAAGCACAAAACCAAAAGTACAAAAAGTGGAATATAGACTAAATCATTCCATCCTAAATGCATACTCACCAAGAGTACTAGGATTGTTACTAAAGCGATGGTATCTCCAGTAAACAAATGCACTATTTTTTCTTTTGAATAAGCAACATAGGTTAGCATTCCTATCATAAATCCGGCTATACCTCTCAAATAGCCATAATCGTAAGTAACGTCTAAATCATGATTTAAATTTGGAATCGTAGGTACAAAAGGATTGATTCTTGGCAAAAAATATACAATAGCACAATAAAGGATAACAACCATTACTCCAATGATAATGGCCTAAAGCACTTATTCTTTGCCAAAGAAGTGCTAAAAAGGAAATACCATATAGTACCATTCTGCACTGATACTCCAAGCGAGAACATTCCAAGTAAAAATATCATGAAAACCACAAGCATGAAGCATGAATAGATTGGTTACAATCGCATTTGGATTATAAATTCGACTAGAAATAGAATCCGTTGCATTTGATAACGAATAAAATAAAACAACAGAGGCGATCAAAGTAAATAAGTGTAACGGATACAAACGAGCAAATCGCGCCTTGATAAAAGTCCAAAAAGTATGCTGTTGAATAGAATTGGTAAAACTAGCTCCATACACATGCAACATGATAAATCCTCTGTGATAAAGAACAAATCGACCATCAAATAGCATTTTCGAAGTAACATCGTTAGCTCTTGGGTAACGAACAAAACCAATATTTCATTAAAATGAAATAGGACTACAGCCATCGCCGCAAAGCCTCTTAGCGGTGTGAGATTAGGAATATTTTCAACTCCATTCTTTAGATTATGCGCTTTCATAAATACATATTTACGTAAATAAATGGCTAATTAACAAGCCAATATACAAATAAATCCTCAAGAAAATCTGTATATAAAAATAATCGACTGACTAAGAGTATTTAACGAAAGAATAATTAGTGATAAATTATTTTCTATTGTTTTTTATAATAAATTTTCTTAGTTTTATAAAAAATAACTGTCTTCATTTTTTAATTAAGATCTTTATAAATGGCATTGAAAGACAAGCTAATTTCTCTTTTGGACGAAGCTAATAAAGCGCGTATTTATAAGCTTGATTATAGTATTGAATTAGCTAAAGAGGTCTCATCTAGCTGTAATGATTCTGCTTTAAACGACATAAAAGCCAAAGCACTTTCTCAACTTTCATTGTACCACATGATTATTGGTGATAATGAAACAGCTCTTCAACATGCCCAAAAAAGCATGGAATTGTTCGAAGCATTAAATGACGAGAAAGGAATTGCCGATGTCAAGTACAGTATTGCAGGGGTATATTACAAAACAGACAATTATCATATAGGTCTTGTTTTCTTGATAGATGCTTTAAATATATATAAGAAGTTTAACGATTATTATAATATTTCTCGTTGCGAAAAGTCGTTAGGAACCGTTTATGAATATTCTGACGATCAAAAAAGTGCGATTCAAGCCTATGAAAATGCCATTGCTGCCGCAAAAAAAATCAACGATTTGAATCTAGAGTCCAATGCTTACAACAATTTATCTGGTGTTTATATCAAACAAAAAAAAATTGAACTAGCCAGTACTATTATAGAAAAATCAATAGCGATAAAACAGGAAACTGGAGATGTAAGAGGATTAGCATTCGCTAAATACGGCAGAGCCAAAGTTTTATTGGCATTACAAAAACACCAAGAATCTGAAATCGAGTTTGAAGAGTCCATTGCCATTCATACTCAAATGGGCGAACGCTTAGGTTTAGCAATGTGTTTTCACAAAATGGCAAAACTCTACCTCGCCATGAACCGTCTGGAAAATGCTAAAAAAAGATTAAGCGATGCATTAGCCTTAACAGAGCAATACAATATTTCTATCATTAAGTTCAAATGCTATTATTTATTGTATCTTATTTACAAACAAGAAAAAATGAGACCGTAGCACTAGATTATTTAGAGCATTATCTTAACGAAAAAGAACATGTAATCAATACACAAACTCTAAAAGTTATTGATAGTTATGATATGCTTGTGCAAATGAAAACAATGCAAAAAGAAGCTCAGTTGCAAAAAGAAAAGGCAGAAATGATTGAAAAAAACAACAGAGCTGAAGAAGCGGCAAGGGTGCGGCAAGAATTTCTTTCGACGATGAGTCATGAAATTAGAACTCCTTTAAATGCGATTACTACCATTGTTTCTATGCTGAGTGAACGATCTAATGACGAGGACACGAAACTCATAAATTCATTGAAATTTTCATCCAACTTACTAATGTGGATTATCAATGATATTCTCGATTTTACCAAACTTGATTTGGGTAAAATGATGTTAGAATTTCATCCTGTTTCGCTCAGAGAGTTATTAGAAAACATTTGGAAATCCTATGATTATCAAGCGCAAGAAAAAGGATTACGATTTAAGTTTCACGGTGGTATTTCTAGCGAAGCTATGTATCTTGTTGACCAAACCCGACTTACTCAAATATTGGGAAACTTAGTGAGTAATGCTATAAAATTTAAAAAAAAAGGGACAGTTGACCTAGTTGTCGAAGTAACTAAAAAAGGTAAACAATATGATGTATTGACTTTTAAAGTAACTGACACAGGTGAAGGAATAGAAAGTAAAGACTTAGTTAAAATATTTGAAAGTTTTTCTCAAATAAAAAATACAATAACACGAAAACAAGGAGGAACTGGATTAGGCTTAGCTATTGTAAAAATCTTGTAAAATTGCACAAAAGCGAAATCAAAGTTACGAGCGAAATTGGAAAGGGACTACTTTTTTGGTTCGAATTGAAACTCAAAAAGGCATAAATCACATTCAGAATAAAGCAAGAAGTAGTAACAGAAAGTTTAGAAGATAAAAGAGTACTACTGGCAGAAGACAATGCTATTAATGCTCAAATTGCAATTCGATTGTTGAGTAGATGGGGCATTGTAACCGACCATGCCAAGAATGGTAAAGAAGCCGTTGAAAAAGCCAAAATCAACCCTATGATTTTATCTTAATGGACATTCACATGCCGAAATGGATGGTTTTGAAGCTACAGCAATTATTAGAAATGGGAACTCATCCAATAAAATATTCCTATTTATGCGCTCAACCCTGACATTTCTGCTAAAGATAATAACGGATACAACAACTTTTAATGGGTTTCTACTGAAACCACTAGAAATTGATAAACTACATAAAGCATTAATTGCACCTTACACATCCCATTAAATATTTTTGTGATTTGAATTCAAAATTAGGGATACTAAAAATCTACTTTTTAAATACTAACTCGTCTCCCGAAGTATTTCTTAAAATCAATTTGCCATTTGATAACTCATAAGAAGAGGTGCTTTGAAGTATTTTGATAAAATCCATCTCTTTATTTTGTGTTTGACACATTTTTCGGGTCATAGCTATCTTAGTAAATCGCAACACTTCTTTTTCAAAAAATACGCTTCCACTCATACCGTTACAACCAGCAAATCCGTAAAAATGATTGCTCTTGGTATTAATTTCAAGCCTTGGAAATCCCATACTAAAATCATCATTACCAATAGGTTTACGATTCATGGTTTCTAAAATCCATGTATCATGTAATCGAGCATCAGTAATATATTCTCCACAACCTTTATAAGTGGTAAAAATGGGTGCAGTACCTAATTTTAATTCAACTTCAACTGTAGGGCGACAACACACCTGTCATACTATCTTTACAATCGTTCTGAATAATCTGGATATTCATCTGACCAGATTCAGTTACTATACGATACCTTTTTAAATTTGCATCTTGTCCTGCTATTGGAGCTACTAAAGGAGCATTAAAAGTCTGAATTTTTGAAGTAAAATAAGAAAATTGAAATCCAGTATCACTAATTTTTAAACTCCAAAAAGGCTCATTGCCCGCTGCTCTAAAATAGATTATCTGATCTTGATTTAGGGTTTGTTGACCGCTAGATACCATATCTGCAGATTCTTTTTCGGTGGTAGTTGTTTTAGCTGCGTTGCATCCTAATACAATCCAAGGTAATATCACAAATAAAAAAGCTGCTTTCATATAATTCAAGAATAGTTTTCAATGGGTTAAATGTATTAAACTTTAAGCAAAATTTCTATAAAAGGCTCTTTTTCTGCCAAAAAACATGTAATTTTTTTACATAAAAAATCAATTAATCTTATTATTTTAGTTTATTTATTATAAAATATTCAAAATTAAACATTTTAAAGTAACATATTGTTAATAAATATATTTATTCTTTGAATTATTAATTGATTAATACTTATATATTTGACGCTGTTTTTAACTAAAACCAGTAATATTATTATGAAAAACAAATTACTTTCTATTGCATTACTTACTATTACAAGCTTTACATTTGCCCAAGGTGGTAAAACTTTGTGGAAATCTACAGTTAAAAAAATCGATGCTGTTACTTATGAAAATAAGAAAAACATCAAGAATCCGCAATTATTTGAATTGGATGTCAATTATTTAAAACAAGCTCTTTCTAGTTCACCAAAACGATTTGCTGGCGGTGCAAAGTCGAGTGTAACTATTTTATTCCCTGTTACTAATGGTCAATTTGAAAATTTTAGAATTCAAGAATCTTCCAATATGGATCCTGAATTGGCTGCCAAATATCCTGAAATTTAATCGTATGTTGGTCAGGGAATTGAAAATCCGAATTCAACTCTTTATTTCAGTTTATCTCCACTAGGTCTTTACAGTATGATGATTAGGCCCGATCAAACTGCTGTTTTTATCGAACCATATACCAAGGATTTGAGTAGTTATACTGTATATACTTCATTAGATAAAATAGCATCTTTAAGTAAATTTGAATGTAAAGTTATAGCTACTGCTCACAAAGATTTAGATAAAAGTCTGGCTGCAAGACCTAATGCTGATGATGGTCAATTAAGGAATTTTCGATTAGCACTATCAGTAACAGGAGAGTATACTTCGTATTTTGGAGGAACAAAAGCCTTGGCTTTGGCTGCAATAAACAATTCCATGACTCGTGTCAATGGTGTCTTTGAAAAAGATTTTGGAGTACATATGAATCTTATTAGCAATAATGATATAGTAATTTATACCAGTGCCTCATCTGACCCGTATTCTGTAGCAAGTACAGGTTCAAATGGAGCTTGGAATCAAGAATTACAGACCACTCTAACTAACGTTATTGGAAGTACAAATTATGATCGTGGTCATCTATTTGGGTATCTGGTGGTGGTGGAAATACGAGTTGTATTGGTTGCGTTTGTGAAATCCAACTACATACTCTCTAGGAAAGCCCGCGGATTTACTTCTCCTGGTGATGGAATTCCATCAGGAGATAATTTTGATATTGACTATGTAGCCCACGAAATGAGACACCAGTTTGGAGGAAATCATACTTTTACCTAATTAATGAAGAACTGGAGTTCAAATGGAATACAGTGGATACTAATGGGATACGCCGGAATAACTAATTTGAATGTTCAGCCACATTTCCATTCATATTTCCATGCTATCAGCATTCAACAAGTAACAAATTATATTAAAACTACAATATGTCAAAGTACAACAGTTACAGGAAATGCTATTCCAACTGCTAATGCTGGCTTGGATTATACTATACCTAAAAGTACACCATTTATGTTGGTGGGTATAGGGACAGATGCAAACAGGAGATGTGCTGACGTACAACTAAGAACCATTAGATTCTCAAAGTACTGCGGCTATATAAAATTGCTACTAAAACAACGAGGCTCCATTGCGGGTCGTATATGCCTGCCACTTTCACCTGAATCTTTTCTAAAATGTCATCAATACTATGAGGAGCGACAACACAAGCCCGGTCTGAAGTACAGTGAAGCTCTATCTTCAGTAGTACGTACTTTAAATTTTAGATTGACTGTTCGGAGACCGTGCCGGTGGATAAAGCAAACAATAGCGATGATACAGTTATTACAGTAAATGGAACTGCTGGATATTTTACAGTTAGTTCTCCAAACAACCAGTTTCTTATGCTTTGGGAAATTCTATTTAAACAGTAACTTGGAGTGTAGCGGGGAGACATACGGCTAATGGTGTAAATTATGCCAATGTAGACTTGTTTGCTGTCTACCAATGCGGGGAAGTACTTGGACTGGTAGTAACTAATGGCTGGAGAACACAAGCTATTTACCATTCCTATTACCGGGAACACAAAAAGAATTATGGTAAAGGAATAAATCATATTTTCTTTGACGTTTCTAATGCTAATTTTACTATTACTGCGGCTACAGACACTACAGCTCAACAGCTCCCGCTAGTCTGACTGCTTCAGAACTACAAACTACAACTAATCTGTCATGGACGGCTTCAACAGATAATGTTTAGATTAACTGGATATGATGTGTATCAGGAGCTGGCACTGAAAGGCTCAACAACCACTGCTACTACTTTTGCGGTGAGTGGATTAAGCGCTTCTACTGCTTACACTTTTTCTGTAAAAGCCAAAGACGCTGCTGGAAATATTTCTGCTTCAAGCAATACTGTAAATAAACACTACATTAACCTCAGCAGCTGATACTACAGCTCCATCGGCTCCAACTAGTCTAACAGCTTCTGGAACTACTGAAACTAGTACTAATTTGTCATGGATAGCTTCAACAGATAATGTTGGAGTAACAGGATATGATGTGTATCAAGGAGCTACTTTAAAAGGCTCAACAACGACTGCTACTACCTTTGCTGTTAGTGGATTAAGCGCTTCAATAGCTTATACTTTTTCTGTAAAAGCCAAAGACTCTGCTGGAAATATTTCCACTTCAAGCAATACTGTAAATGTTACTAAATTAACACCAGCTGATACTACAGCTCACCGCTTCAGCCACTAGTCTAACAGCTTCTGGAACTACCGAAACCTAGCACTAATTGTCATGGACAGCTTCAACAGATAACTCCTTTGCAGGTAGCTGGCTATGATGTGTATCAAGATTCAAGTTTGATTGGTGGTGCAACTACACTAATTCCTTTACCTTTGCAGTGAGTGGGTTAATAGCTTCTACTGCTTACACTTTTTCTGTAAAAGCCAAAGATGCTGCTGGAAACATATCTACAGCAAGTAACGTGGTTAGTGTAACTACTAACGCTTCCTCTGGTGGTGGTGCTACTGATTTATTATTCTCTGAATACATCGAAGGTTCTTCATTTAACAAGGCTTTAGAAATTGCTAACAATACAGGAAGTACAGTTGATTTATCTATTTATACGGTAAAACAAACTAATGGGCTTGGTTCATGGAGCACTGGTCTTGCATTATCTGGTAATTTAAATAATGGTGCTAAATTTGTAATTGTCCATAGTTCAATTGCCTTAATATAATACAGCGTCAACCAGTATCTATGCTGCCAATGAAATGACTTTTAATGGTAATGATGTGGTGGATTATTCAAAATGGTGTTTTAATTGATATCATTGGAGCCCCTGACGGAGGAACGGCTAACTTTGCTATAGATATATCAGCTATCAGAAGAAAATCGACAATAACTTCTCTAAGCCACTACACTATGGCCTTTCAACGGAATGGGATTCATATGCAATAGACAGTTGTGGTGATTTAGGCAGTCAAAATACCAATAATGCTAAAGAATTTACATAATATCAAACGATATTAAATGATGTATCCAAACCCTGTAAAAGGGAGATGTAGCAATTGAACATCTCTCTTCGGCAGATAATTCAAATTACAGAGTCATCAGCATATTATGGGTCAAGAAGAGAAATTTGCCAAATTGAAAATGGAATAATTTCTATTTCAAACATTACTACTGGTATCTACTTGCTAGAAATTTCTACTAATGGAAAACCTATAATAAAACGCTTTATCAAACAATAAAAAGTTTACAATAAATTTTGATTTAACAGTTGCAGGAATTTCTTGCAACTGTTTTTTTATTCTAAAAATTTATACCAATTTCAAAAGATACGTTTAAAGGTTGGAAATCTTATTTCAATTCTAATAAAACAATCATATATTTGGTGTTGAATTATAAGGAATTTGCTTAAATTTGTCAAAATAATATAGTTATATAATAAAATAAGTATTTCTACACTACTAAAGACTACACATATCTCTAATATATCAAAAAAGTAAATAGTTTTCATGATTTAGGTGGCTTTGTATTTTCTACAAATAAAGATTTTGAATTTGATAATGAATCAAATGTAGAAGAAACAGTAGCAAATAATCAACAACGACTTGAAGCTCATTTAGATAAAAAAAACAGAGGTGGAAAGGTGGCAACAATAATTAAAGGCTTTCAAGGGAATGAAGAAGATTTAAAAACATTGGGGAAAATGTTGAAAACAAAATGTGGTGTTGGGTTCTGTAAAGGATAATGATTATCATTCAGGAAAACTTTAGAGATAAAATCATGGAAAATTTTAAAATCAGAAGGATATTCTATAAAACGTGTAGGAGGATAAAACTCAAATAGCAAAAAACATAAATTAACAAACAGACAAATACAATGATAAAATCATCAGAATTGATATTAAACCCAGATAAAATTGTGTATCATTTAAAGCTAAAACCAGAACATATTGCTAATGATATCTGTCTTTGTAGGGGATCGAAATAGAGTCGAAAAATAACACAATTCTTTGATAGCATTGAATTCTCTACTCAAAAACGTGAGTTTAAAACACAAACAGGATATTATAAAGGAAAAGAATAACATAATATCCAACAGGTATAAATTACATATGATAACATTGATATTACAATGAATGAAGTAGATGCCTTAATAAATATCGATTTGCAAACACACGTCAACCAAAGAAAAATTAACATCTTTGAACATTGTCCCGCATTGGAACTACGGGTTCATTGAGAAGACTTCTATTGGATAGTTTTTGTGATGGGGCAACTATGGTCTAGGCTTGGATAGTAATAGCTTCGCTCTTATGTAATTGACAACGTACCGAAAACGATATGGAAGATGCTTTCATTAAGCACACCAATTGGGATTTACGAAAAAGGTAAGCCCTATATCATTACTTGCTCAAAAAGTTTTAGAAAAAAATTTGATAGTAACCAAATGCAAAGGGATTGCTGGAACTGCTGGAGGATTTTATGGTGCTAGGGAAGAGTTTGCGACTTGATATTCAAGATCCAAGTTTAAACAATGATAAAATGGATAATTTCAAATTCAATACTGTCAGAATGTCAAATCTTGAGATGGAAACTTCAGCCATTTATGGTTTAGGCAAACTTTTAGGACACAACTGCTTGCTTATCTCTAAACGCCATCTATTTGCGTCAGAACAAACGGAACTTTCAGTGAAGATCCTACAAAGCAGTTGACAAATTAATA
>JADKDN010000007.1 GCA_016718345.1 Flavobacterium sp.
CCACAATAGTTTCAAATTGTTCTGGGAATCCTTCAATAAAATTCAAGGCATTGGCTTGTTTGGCAGCCAAGAAAATTTCTTCTTCAGTAGCGTTGGGTTTTCCGTAGGCGATATTTTCTCGAATGGTTCCACCAAATAAAATAACATCTTGAGGCACAATGCTCATATTACCACGGAGATTTTCTAAATCAAAATCGTAAATATTTTTTCCGTCTATCAGAATTTCTCCACTTTCAATATCATAAAATCGAAGTAGGAGCGAGGCGATGGTAGATTTACCCACGCCGCTTGGACCTACAATTGCTATTTTCTGTCCAAAGTTTGCTGTAAAACTAACATCCTTCAATACTTGAATTTCTTTTCGAGAAGGATAACTGAATTTTACATTCTTAAAGCTCACATTTCCCTTAATTTTTTGAGTAAGTTCCGATGCAGTGCTATTGATTTCTGGAGTTTCCTCTAACAATTCAAAGACTCTCTCTGTAGCGCCGATGGCTTTTTGCATTTGCGCATACAATTCAGCAATACCACCCGATGAGGCACCCACATAACTCGAATAAAGGATAAAAGTGAATAGTTCGCCAACCGTGATTTCCCCACCAATACTTAACATAACGCCATACCAAACTACAGCCACAATTGTTCCAAACAAACAAACAATGATAAAGGAAGCAAAATACCCTCTGAGTTGACCGCCCTTAATAGCAATTTTTACAACTTCTTTTATTTTTTCTCTGTAGCGGCCAATTTCATACCACTCATTAGCAAAGGCTTTTACAATGCTGATGCCTTGCATAGTTTCTTCCACAACAACCTGACTTTCGGCAACCTGATCTTGTACTTTTTTCGAATATTTACGAATAAACCGCCCAAAAATAACTGCCGCAACCCCAACCAATGGCACTATGGAAACCATCATTATCGTTAGTTTGATGTTGATGCTTGCCAACATGATAAAACTCCCAATAATCAGTATAAATTGACGTAAAAATTCAGCAATAGTAGTGGTTAAAGTATCTTGTATTTGCCCAATATCGTTACTAATTCTACTGTTCAATTCCCCAACACGCTTTTGTGAGAAGAACGACATTGGCAACTTGACCAAATTAGTATAGAGTGCCAAACGTACATTAGCCAAGGTATTTTCTGTAAAGTTCACGAACAAAGACAAGCGAAAGAAGGAGAATATAGACTGTAAAAGGAGTACTAGTCCCAGTCCTAAGGCAATTTGATTGGCCAAATGAGCATCTTTCTTATTGACACAATCCACAAGCATACCCATAAATTTTGGAAAGGCTAAGGCGGTTACACTTGTCAGGAGTAAGAAAACTAACCCTAAATAAAACTTCCAACGGTGGTTGTCAGCATATTGAAATATAAGAGTGGCTTTTTGTAGAGAAGTTGCCGTTATCTTTGACTTTGGTAAATCATTTTCTTTGAATCGTGCCATTAAGAAGTATATATTTTACAAATGTAAGACATCAGTAGTGGTAACGGTTATTAAAATACTGTTAAATAAATCGTTAGCTGTAATTCAAGTTAAATAGTTTCACAACCACATAGAAACATAAAAAAATTTCAGCTACTAACTATGAAAACCTATATCAAAGTGAAACGCCTTGATAGCAAAATAAAGCACATGTCTCTATGTGGTTAAAAAATATTATTTCTTCACAATATCTTCCAAAACAGCCTTATCATCATAATTGATAACTTTAGAATAATTTCCTGATTTTTTTGAGTTTTGCCTTCTATGATGTAGCGTTTTCCATTGCCTACTTTAATATTACTTTTGTCAAAATCGACATCACCATAAGTAAGCGTGTTTTTAATATCAGTAGTATCTACCCAACGTTGCGCTAAAATTTGTTGTGCCTTATCCGAATAATTGAAGGGTTTGTTTCGCAAATCATTCAAAACTCTCGCATTGGGAAAATAGTTACAACGCGTATCTTTTCCCATGAAAACCATGGCTACAACAAACATTCCCATTATAAATCCAATTAAATAATAGGCAAATCGATATCTAAAATTCATCTGTAATTTTTTGGCAAAGGTACTTCAAAGTTCTCTTAAAATACAATTAAATTGATGTCTCGATCCGGAAGATTAAACCATTCTCCAATTGTTTTATTGGTAAGAATGCCGTGATACAAATAGACTCCATTTTTTAAGCCCTTATTGCAACGGATGGCACTTTCCAATCCCCCATCTTCGGCGATTTGCAACAGAAAAGGAGTAATGATATTGCTAAGGGAAAGCGAAGCCGTTTTAGAATAGCGCGAAGGAATATTAGGCACGCAATAGTGAATAACGTTATTCTTTATATAGGTAGGTTTCTCGTGAGTTGTAACTTCAGAAGTTTCAAAACAACCACCAGTATCAATACTCACATCCACAATTACGGCTCCTTTCTTCATGTGTTCCACCATCGTTTCGGTGACCACAACCGGACATCGGTCTTGCCTCTCATGGCACCGATAGCCACGTCACAGCGTCTGATCGCTTTTAACAATGATTTTTGATGTATGGTAGAAGTAAAAATCCGTTGATTCAAATTATTCTGTAATCTTCTTAATTTGGTAATAGAGTTATCAAAAACTTTCACATTTGCTCCAAGCCCTAGAGCCGTTTTAGCAGCAAATTCTCCCACAGTTCCTGCACCTAGAATCACCACATCGGTAGGAGGTACTCCAGTAATATTTCCTAAAAGCAATCCTTTACCAAATTGATTGTTAATCATCAATTCTGAGGCAATAAGGATGGATGCTGTTCCTGCAATTTCGCTCAGGGATTTCACTGCAGGGTAGGAACCGTCTTCATCTTTGATGTATTCAAAGGCAAGTGCCGTGATTTTTTTCTTTTTCAAAGCTTCAAATAAGCGGCTTTTCTAGTTTTCAATTGAATGGCAGAAATCACAATCGCTTGTTTATTGATCATTTCAATCTCCTCAATAGTAAGAGGTTCTACTTTTAGAATAATGGGACAACCCAGCACTTTCTTGGTGTCAGAGGTACTTTTAAGACCGGCATATCACTGTATTCTTTTGTCAGAATAACTGGAACTCAAACCTGCACCAGCTTCTACCATGACTCTATGCCCGTGTGAAGTAAGAGAATTCACAGCATCGGGCGTCAAGCATATTCTGCGCTCCTGGTAACTTATTTCTTTGGGAATACCAATAAACAGTTCGCTTTTATGTCGAGCTACTTCTAATTTTTCTTCTTGTGGGAGTAATTGTGACTTATAAAAGGTGTGATTGCCATAAATTGTAAATGAAATAAGAGTCCAAATTACAAAATTTTATTTTTAAGAGCGCAATAATACTTCTCTTTTTCCATCAGCAGTCAATTTTATTTCAATCACAGAATGTTGCTCCGGAATAAGATTAGGTATTTTTTCGGCCCATTCTATAAAGCACCAATTGCCAGAATAGAGGTAATCCTCAATACCCATATCATAGGCCTCGCTTTCATTTTTCAATCGGTAAACATCAAAATGATACAGTAATCTATTTTCAGAAGTTTGGTACTCGTTAACCAACGAAAAGGTAGGACTACTAGTAGCATCTTTTACCCCCAATGCTTTTGCTAGTGCTTTGATTAGGGTTGTTTTTCCCAACGCCCATTTCCCCATGAAATAAAATAACTTTATTAGGGTTTGCTACTAGTAGTTGCGACGCTACTTCGTCTATTTGTTCTAATGAAAAAGTAATCTTCATGTTTTTTTAGCATTCAGTGTTTAGTAAACAGTAATAAGTCATTAGTGATTTGTACATCCCTGATATAGGTTGACCACTGCTCACTATTTTACTTCGGATTAAACACCAACAACGGCACAATCATCTCTTCCAACGAAATCCCGCCATGCTGATAGCTGTTTCGATAATAACTCACATAATGATTGTAATTATTGACATAAGCCAAGAAAAAATCATTTTTTGCAAAAATATAAGAACTACTCATATTAATGTTAGGCAAACCAATTTTTTTCGGCTCTTTTACGGCATAAACGTCTTTATCTTCATAACTAAGGCTTCTTCCTGTTTTATAGCGAAGATTCAAGCTGGTATTTTTATCACCAATCACCTTGGACGGATTTTTTACATTAATGGTACCATGGTCAGTAGTTAAAACCAGTTTGAAACCCAGTTTTTGTGCTTGTTGTATAATTTCCAGAAGAGGCGAATTTTTAAACCAGCTCAACGTCAAGGAACGATATGCCTTATCGTCTGAAGCCAATTCCTTCACCACATCCATTTCGGTTTTAGCGTGCGACAGCATATCTACAAAGTTGTATACTACCGTGACCAAATCATTATTTTTTAGTGATTTAAAGTTCTCCGCTAGTTTCTTTCCGCTGGCAAGATTGGTAATTTTAAAATAATCTTGCTTGATATTCAAGCCCAATCGTTTCAAATGAGCCGTCAGAAATTCAGCTTCATACAAGTTTTTTCCGCCTTCTTCCACATCGTTTTTCCAATACTGTGGAAATTGCTTTTCCATTTCCAGCGGGGTAAGCCCAGAGAAAATAGCGTTTCGGGCATATTGGGTCGCTGTGGGTAAAATAGCATAATAGGGAATTTCTTTTTCCAACTTGTAATGATTGGTCACCACGCTTTCAAAAGCCTTCCATTGGTCGTAGCGCAGGTTGTCGATTACTACAAACAAAACCGGCTTGTCTTTTTTAACGATTTCGGGTACTACAACGTCTCTGAACAAGGTGTGCGAAAGCACAGGCTTTTCTGCTTTGGGTTCGAACCAATCTTCGTAATTGCGTTCTATGAATTTCCCAAATTGCGAATTGGCTTCTACCTTCTGAGATCCCAAAATCTCTGACATGCTTTGGTCTTCAATATTTTCCAGTTCCAATTCCCAGAAGAGTAATTTTTTGTATAATTCAATCCAGTCTTCATAGGAATTCACCATAGACAATTCCATGGCGATTTTTCGAAACTCTTTCTGATAGTCTAAGGTGGTTTTTTCCGACACCAAGCGGGAATGGTCTAGGTTCTTTTTCAAGCTTTTTTTTTTCTAGAAACAAGATATGAGGTTTGAGCAAATCTATTTCGTCATCTACCCAAAGTATTTTTATTTGATCCATTGGTTATGGGTTTATTCTTTTTTAATTGTTAAGGCAATGTAACACTATTTCAACGGGGACTTCTTAAAATTATTGTAAAGTTAGTGGCAAACGTCATTGCGTTCAGTCATTGCGAGAGCAGCGAAGCAATCTCCTGTGCTGTTGTTTAATACATCGAACACCAAAAAAACTTAAAAAATAGAGGGCCAGTGAAGGGGTAGTTGTGTTTAATTACTCCAATAGTTTACACGTTTCAAATGACTGATATAATTTTTGGCTGTTTCGATAGTAGTAACTTTCGAAAGGCGTTCCATCGTGTCTAAATTTGCAGAAAATGATTGCACGATTATAGTGTTCATCTCCGTCGATATCATAGTCAACAATATCACCAAAATTAATTTGTCCAATTTTAAATACTGTGATTAGTTCAAAATCTTTATCTAATCTAGAAAGTATACCATATTTCCAAGTGTTGTTTGAAAACCTCTGCAATCGTATCTACTTCCAAAATGAATTCCATTCCTTTTGGATGATACAGAATACTCCTATTGATTTCTGCACCAAACCAAGAATATTTTCCATTTTCATCAGGTTCATTAGAGTTTGGATATTGAATTCCATCAAATGCTCGGATAATCATTTTAGAACTCTTTTTTCGATTTTCAAAACGATAATTAACCCAGTCAGCAAAATCAATTCTTATTTTCTTTCTTAAATCAAGATTTCGTTTAAATTCTTGTTGAGTTGGAGTTACATTAATCACAAATTTTGACCAATACTTTTCGAGTAGACTGGTGTAATTTGATGTTTTATTTTCTAATGTTTGCCAACCCCAATAAATTATTTCAAAGTCAACTTTTAGATGTTCTTTTAAATCTTCACAAAATTCGTCTATATCTGGATGTTCATTGTAGGTTGATGCGATGTAAAGCCGTTTAATTTTTATTTTTAAATTTTTCCTTAAAATAAGATTTACATCATTCTTAATGTCATCAAATAGTTCTCGCCGTATTGTAACTTCCTTTCTCGAAAGGTCTTTCTTTTTGCATTGAATGGCAACATCTTTTTCTGCGGAAAAAATATCAATTCCTTTTTGCTGGTGACCTGATTTCCCGAAACGCTTATATGAATTTGTTGAGTCAAGCCGATTAAATAAATCACAAATCATGTCTTCAAATATGTTCAGGCGCAATACTATTTAATCGTAATGATGTCTACACTTTACAATTTGGATTTCATCGTCTAAAAATCTGTAAATAAGTCGGTGTTCATCATCAATTCTTCTTGACCAAAATCCTGCATATTTGTGTTTCAGTGGCTCAGGTTTTCCAATTCCTTCAAACGGTGTTCTTGAGATATCTTTTAGTAAGTCATTTATTTTCTTGACTTTCTTTTTATCTATTTTTTGCCAATATAAATAGTCTTCCCACGATTCATCTACAAATACATATTTCATGTTATTCTTCGATTAAATCCTTTGTAAATGAGCTTCCTTTTTTAAGTTTATCAATAGCAGAATCTAAACGTTTTTCGTTGATGCGAGAAGACAATTCATAACTTGTCGCCATCAAAGAATTATATTCTTCCAAGAGACATAATAAATCCCTGAATCTTTCCCACGATTGATGATAAGTGTTTCAAAGTTTTTAGCAACTTTATCAAAATACGATTTGATATCTTTTCTAAAATCTGAAATATTTGCAACTACCATAGTGTTATATTTTGTACAAATATATGTACATTATTTCATTAATCAATTTCTGCGGTTGTTAAATTATGACTACTAATTCAAAGGTTCTGACAAGATTATACCTTTGGGACGCAAGAAATCGCAAATTAGTTCTTCTATCTGCATAGTTTAGATGTGTTAGTGTCTATTCTAGGCGTAGTAAATCAATCAAAAAAGACATAAACTGAAAAATAATACCGAAATTTACTCCATCAATTAGAAACAAAATAAAAAGACTAAATACTACCTTTGTGAATCATAAGTAATGAGAATAAAGTTGTATTTTTTACCATGTAAGGAATGTAAGAACATCTAAGATTTGCTTGAATAACTTATATGAACTTATATGTCTTCTATGGTAAGATTAAATGTAAAACTATTTTAATAGGACAATAATTGATTTTTTAAGTGCACTTTGTGGTTTGAAAAGAATGACCAATACACCTAAAAAAGCAGTGTTTAAATAAGACCCCATGAAAGACCTACTCAAAGCCACCTACGGAACACTCTTTGAAGAAAAGCTCATCGACGAAATAGCAGCGGTTTCCCTATTACGTGATTTCAAGCAAGACGATGTACTTATCGATTTTGGCGATTACATCAAGAAAATGCCTTTGCTTATTACAGGCGCTATCAAAATATTGCGAGAAGACTTTGACGAGGGCGAATTGCTCTTGTATTTCATCGAAAAAGGCGATACCTGCGCTATGACTATGGCGTGCTGCATGGGAGAAACCAAAAGCGAAATTAAGGCAGTTGCCGAGACGGATGGAACCGTAATTATGATACCCATTTACAAAATGGAGGAATGGTTGGGTAAATACAAAAGTTGGAGGGCTTATGTGTTCAACAGTTACAACAATCGGTTAAAAGAAATGCTCACTGCCATTGATAATTTGGCATTTATGAACATGGACGAACGATTGCTAAAATACCTGCACGAAAAGGTAAAAATCAATCACTCTAAAGAAATTCACAACACCCATCAAGAAATTGCCTATGATTTGCACACTTCTAGGGTAGTAATCTCTAGGTTATTGAAAGCACTAGAAAATGAGGGAAAAATTAAACTTCACAGAGCGTCCATAGAATTTATAAAAAACTAGATTGTAACTTTTGTTGCAAAATAAATTTAGGAATAAACAGACCTTTGTACTGTAAATTTGTAATTGATGGAAATTTCTCAAAGTCTTGGATTTGTTTTAGCCATTTTTGTCGGCATGACCCTAGGCATGTTAGGCAGTGGAGGTTCTATATTATCCGTTCCGATTTTGGTGTATGTGATGGGAATAGAACCCACATTGGCAACAGCCTATTCTTTGTTTGTTATTGGAACCGCTTCACTCGTTGGAGGATTTCAAAAAGCCAAACAAAAGGCAGTCGATTTCAGAAAAGTAGTCTTGTTTGGGATTCCAACAGTAATTACCGTTTTCATTACCCGAAAAATCATTGTTCCAGAAATTCCCAATGTCATTATTTCTTCCGACTGGTTTACGCTAGACAAATCGGTTTTAATCATGATTGTTTTTGCTGTAGTCATGATCATAGCCTCCATCAAAATGATAAAGCCTTCTGAAATGCCTATCGTTTCAGGGGATGAAAAATTGAACTATTATAAAATAGGATTTTACGGAATTGGTATCGGTTTGTTGTCCGGTTTTGTTGGTGCTGGAGGTGGGTTTTTAATTATCCCAACGCTATTGTTTTTGGCAAAAACGCCTATGAAGGTGGCTGTGGGCACCTCGCTTTTTATTGTTGCCTCACAGTCCTTGATTGGCTTTTTAGGCGATATTAATGGGAGTCAAAGCATCGATTGGAAACTCCTTTTGGTCTTTACAGGCTGTTCCATAGTAGGCATATTTATTGGTAACTTTATTTCTAAAAAAGTAGAGGGCGTTAAACTCAAAACGGCCTTTGGTTGGTTTGTTTTAGCGATGGGAATTTATATTATGATTAAAGAATTTTTATTGACGTAGGTATTTAACTCGTTGGCTGTGATTGAAATTATAATTTTTAACCACATAGGCCTGCCCGCCTGCAGGTGGGGACATATTTTTTATGGGTTGCGGTAAGACGTTTCACTTTTTGATAGTGGAACATAGTTTTGTGACTCAAGTGCTCAGAGCTGAATGTAACTTTTGTTACGCTCTAGTATCGAAGAATAGAATAATTTTACACTATAAAACATGTAACTATGAAAATAGAACAGATATACACGGGTTGTTTAGCACAAGGCGCTTATTATATTGAAAGTAATGGCGAGGTAGCGATTATCGATCCCTTACGTGAAGTACAACCTTATGTAGACAAAGCCAATGCGAATCATTCGAAAATTAAATATATTTTTGAAACACACTTTCATGCGGATTTTGTGAGTGGTCATGTCACTTTAGCGGAGAAAACAGGTGCTCCAATCGTTTTTGGACCAAATGCCAATCCAAGTTTTAAAGCACACATTGCCACAGATGGAGAAGTATTTCAATTAGGTAAAATTACCATTACCGTATTGCACACACCGGGGCATACCATGGAAAGTGCTTGTTATTTGCTGAAAGACGAGAACGGGAAAGATTATGCTCTTTTCAGCGGTGACACTTTATTTCTTGGGGATGTCGGGCGCCCTGATTTAGCCCAGAAAGCGGCTCACATGACCCAAGAAAAATTAGCAGGAATTCTTTTTGACAGTTTGCGTACTAAAGTAATGACTCTAGCCGATGAGGTGATTGTCTATCCGGCTCATGGTGCAGGTAGCGCTTATGGGAAGAACTTGAGTAAGGAAACCATTGGCACGATTGGTGAACAAAAGAAAATTAATTATGCGCTACGGGCAGATATGACTAAGGAGGAATTCATAAAAGAGGTAACAGACGGTTTGCTACCGCCACCTGCATACTTTCCTATGAATGTAAAAATGAATAAAGAAGGCTACGAAAATGTGGATGATATTATCAAAGAGGCCGTTGCTTACGATCCTAAAACCTTTGAATTGGTAGCCAATGAAACGGATGCTTTAATCTTAGATGTGCGTCATCAAGATGATTTTGCCAGTGGACACATTCCAAGATCAATTTTCATAGGAATTGGAGGTAATTTTGCGCCTTGGGTTGGAGCATTAATTTTGGATGCTAAACAGCCTATTCTTCTCGTAACTCCATCAGGTAAAGAAGAAGAAACCATCATGCGTTTGGCTAGAGTAGGGTATGACAATACCTTAGGATATTTGAAAGGTGGATTTGAAGCTTGGAAGAACGCAGGTTTAGAGTACGACACGGTTCCTTCAGTTACTGCTAAAGTCTTAGAAGAAAAGATAGCTACAAACGCAATTGTTTTTGATGTTAGAAAACCTGGTGAATATGAAGCTGAGCATATTGTTGACGTTCCTTCGGCTCCGCTGGATTTTCTCAATGAGCATTTAGCTGAATTTCCGAAAGAAGAGCCTTTTTATTTGCATTGCGCAGGCGGCTATCGTTCTATGATTGCCGCTTCTATAGTAAAAGCACGTGGATACGACAACGTTATTAACGTCTTGGGTGGTTTTGATGCCATCAAGAAAACAGGAATAAAGACGACAAATTATGTTTGTCCGTCTACTTTAAAATAGGAAGAACACGATCATGAGTAATTTTGATACTATAATTAAATCTGAGAAGCCAGTCTTGATTGATTTTTTTGCAACGTGGTGTGGTCCTTGTCAAGCATTGGCTCCCATTTTAAAACAAGTAAAAGATAGTTTAGGAGACCGTATCACTATAGTAAAAATTGATGTGGATAAAAACCAACAGATGGCTGCTCAATACCAAGTTCGTGGTGTTCCAACAATGATTTTATTTCAAGCGGGTAGGCAACTATGGAGACAGTCTGGAGTAGTTTCAAAAGAGGAAATTATTAAGACTATTCTTGAAAAAAGCAATTAAAAAAACAAAAGATATCACTTTACAAGTAGGGTTTTTGATAGTTTAGCTGTTTACCATTTCAGTTAAACCGTTTAAAATTCTAGCTCAAAATTAGTAACCAAATAAAGTAAAGATTATGAAAAAGAATATGGGTTTAACAGATAGAATCATTCGTATTGCCGTAGCAATTTTCGTCTTGGTATTGTATTTCATGGAGGTAATAAATGGAACACTGGCGCTCATTTTAGGAGGATTTGCTTTTATAATGATAGGAACCAGTTTTGTTAGTTTTTGCCCTTTGTATATGCCTTTTGGTATCAACACCACTAAGAAAGAACCGAAGTAACTATCGAACAGAGGAGTAATAAATGCTCTTCTACAAAGACACCAAAATTTTTAAAACAGATTGCAATGAATACAGATAATTGCTGTACTATTTCTTGTGAAAATCCTTTAGACAAGCAGTATTGGGATGCTCAATACCAAGCCAATAACACCGCTTGGGACATTGGGACTGTTTCACCTCCAATACAATCCTATATTGATACCATTGAAGATAAAAGCATTAGGATACTAATTCCAGGCTGTGGTAATTCCTATGAAGCAGAGTATCTTTTGCAAAAGGGCTTTACCAACGTTACTCTAATTGATATAGCACCCTCTTTAATTCAAAATCTAAAGAATAGATTTTCTAACAATCCAAACATCACCATTGTTTTAGGAGATTTCTTTGAGCATCAAGGAGTGTACGATTTAATTATTGAGCAAACATTTTTTTGTGCTTTACCGCCTTTTCTAAGGCAAAGATATGTTTGGAAAATGCATCAGCTATTATCCCCAAAAGGGATTCTAGCTGGACTTTTATTCAATACCACATTTGAAGTTAGTCCGCCTTTTGGTGGAAGTAAAGCAGAATATGAATTGCTGTTTAAAGATGCTTTTCGTTTCTTACATCTGGAACCTTGCATGAATTCCATTCCTCAAAGAGCGAATTCTGAACTATTTATGGAGTTCAAAAGAAACAATTTAGTTTTTGTTAATCTTTATAATTTTCAAGGAATGAGTTGCACCACTTGTAAAGATGCGATTACTGATAAATTCCAAGCAATTGAAGGTGTTATGAACGTGAGTATAAGTTCTAATTTTTCGGAGGTATTACTTGTAAGCGCTCATAAAATTCCATTGAAAAAGCTTCAAAGTACAATTAGTTATGAGGCAAAATATGCAATTTCTGAAATAAATTACTAGTGTTTATTGAAAGTAAAGGCTATAATTACAACTGCAACCATTGAATTAATTTTTGTTCTAATTCGGCTTCAATAATGGGTTTTGAAATATAATCATTCATTCCTGCTTCAAGGCATTTTTCTTTTTCTCCAAGCATAATTCCAGCAGTAAGTGCGATTATTGGAATGTTTTCGGAGGTATTTAGATTTCTAATTTCGGCTGTAGTTTCATAGCCATTTTTTTCTGGCATTTGAATATCCATTAGTATCAAATCGGGTTGCTCTGTTTTAAATTGTAAAACGGCTTCATCACCATTATTGGCTTCTACAATACGACAATTTGGGACTAATTTTTTTAGCAGTGTTTTTGATAAAAGCATATTGATTTTATTGTCTTCAACTATCAATATTTTGAAATTTCTATTATCATCCACATTGACTTTTTTATTTTTAAAAGAATCGTCTCCTACTTTATTTTTTATAACTTTTTTTGATTTTACTTTCTTCAACTCAACGGTAAAGAAAAAAGTACTGCCTTTGCCAAAATCGCTTTTCAATTCTAGTTTGCTTTTCATTAATCCCAAAAGTTGGTTCGAAATCGCTAAACCTAAACCTGTTCCACCAAATCGTCTTGTGGTAGAATTATCTTCTTGAACAAAGGAATAGAAGATTTTCTTTTGATTTTCTTTTTTGATACCAATTCCAGTGTCTTTTACAGAGAATTCCAATTTTGAAAAAGTATTTTCGGAATGCGATACTTCTTTTATACTCAATCGTATTTTTCCTTCGGGAGTAAATTTTAAAGCATTACTGATCAGGTTTACCAATATTTGTTTTAGTCGCAATGGATCTGCCAAAACACAGGAAGGAACATTTTCTTCTATGTGCAAAATTAAGGTCAATATCTTTTGCAATAGCTTGATTTTTAAACAAATCAATTACTTGATTGGCTATTTCTAAAAGGTCAATTCGTTCAATATTTAATTCTAATTTTCCAGATTCAATTTTTGAAAAATCTAAAATATCATTAATAATTTCCATTAAAGTATTTGCCCGATTCATTCAAAGTTCTCATGTATTCCAACTGGTTTTTTTCCAGATTTGTTTTCATGAGCAAATCACTAAAGCCTATTATGCCATTTAATGGAGTTCGAATTTCATGACTCATATTGGCAAGAAAATCAGACTTAGATTTATTAGCAGATTCAGCTTGCTCTTTGGCTTTAATTAATTCAGATTCAATTTTTTTTAGTTCACTAATATCAATAAAACTAATTACAATTTCTGATAAATTTCTTTTTTTGTCAAAAACAGGAAAGCCATTTACCATAACCCAAACAATTTCATTTGTGTCAAGGCTTTTTCGTCCTACAATAACGTTTTTAATACTGCGTTTGGTTCTAATAATTTGATGTACCGGATAATTTTCAATGGCTAAAGGCGAGTAATCTTCATTTATAAAATTCCATTCAGTGGTGCTGGAATGTGTTTCTTTTAATTCTTTTTCCGAAAGCCCAATCAATTCTACTGCTTTGGAATTGCTCATAATTATGGTGGAGTCTGGTTTATGAACTATGACTCCAGCATCTAGATTATTTAATAAACTGTGATACCAATTTTTGCTTTCCTGTAATGCTTCTTCGGCCAATTTTCGGTTGGTAATGTCTCTTATCGTTCCTACAACTTTGATAGGTTTGTTGTCATTACTCCACTTTAATGTTCCTTTGCCATGAACCCAGCGTTCGGAACGGTCATTAACTCTGATAATTTTATATTCTTTATTGAACGGGATATTTTTTCCAATAAACTCTTCTGTTAGATTTTTAGTCAGCATTTCTCTGTAGTCTGGATGGACTATTGATGACATCCATTTCTCTGATGTTAGTTCATAGTTTTCGTCAATGCCAAATATGGAATTCAAAAGGTCGGAACACGTCCACTTGAAGGTATTCATGTCTATAGAATAGGTTCCTAGATTTGCAATTATTTGGGTTTCTTTTAGAAATTTTTCACTCTCTTTTAATCGTTCTTCTGCTTTTTTTCTTTCGGTAATATCCTTGACAAATCCTAAATATTGCAGGTCGTGAAGTTTTATTGCTTCTAGTGACCAGTATCTTTTTTCTCCACTTTTGTGTTTGAATTCAGATTCTGAAATTAATCGTCCAGTTTCAACAAGAGTTTTAAATTGGTTTGGATTATTTTCAGAGGAATTTAGCGAAGTCAAATCGGTTATTGACATGGTTAGAAGTTCTTCTTTAGTATATCCAGAAATTTGAGAAGCCGCGGGATTTACCTCTAAAAAATGCCCTCTATTATCAGAGACGAAAACGCCATCTGGTGCATTTTCAACATAATTTTTGAATTTGATATTGCTTATTTTTTCTGCTTCTTTGACTTTCAGTATAATTTCTGCTTCTTCTTTAAGTCGAATTAATTCTGCTTGTTCTTTTTTTTGGGTAATGTCTTGAGCAATTCCTCTCAAACCAATTACATTTTCATTTTCATCAAGAATCGGAACAGCAGTTCCATGAACCCATTTGATTTTATTGTTTGGTAGATTTACTTTGTGCTCAATTTCATATGATTTTTTATTGCAAATGGATTGATTGATTTTGCTTTGAAGGTCTTCTAAATCTTCTGGATTAAATCGTGATAAATATTCAGCATAAAGATTGATGTCGGGAGTATTTTTAATTTCAAAAAAAGTATACATTTCGTCGGACCAAATTAGGCTGTTAGTCAAGAAATTGAATTCCCAACTTCCAATTTTTGCTATTTTTTGAGCATCAATGAGTATTTTTTGATTCTCTTGTAATTGCTTGATTTCTAATTCTTGTTCCTTTACCTTTTTTAATAAATCTTCAAAGGTTGCTTTTTCTTCAATCATCTTTGTTATCAGTAGATTTTAAAATTTAGGTTAAATGTAATAAAAAATTGATAGTATGAGTAATAGTTTTTGAAATTCTTCTTTTGAATACCTTAACGCAACCATCTAATTTAGTTATCTTTGCTATCCAAAATAAAAAGAATACCTGTGAGTCAAATCAATAAATTAAAAATACTAAACGATCCCATTTACGGATTTATCACCATACCCAATCCTTTACTTTACGATTTAATTCAGCATCCTTATTTTCAAAGATTACGACGTATTTCTCAAATGGGAATGTCTTATCTAGTCTATCCTGGAGCACATCATACCCGTTTTCATCATGCATTGGGCTGTATGCATATTATGCAGAAAGCAATTGAAGTATTACGTTTCAAAGGAATTTCTATTACAAAAGAGGAAGAAAATGCGTTGTACATTGCTATTCTACTTCATGATATAGGTCACGGGCCTTTTTCGCATGCTATGGAGCACAGTATTGTTGAAAATGTAAATCATGAAGCGATTTCATTACTTTTTATGAACAAACTGAATGAAGAATTTGAAGGAAAATTAGCTTTGGCGATTCAAATTTTTAAAGGAGAATATCACAGGAAATTCATGCTGCAATTGATTTCTAGTCAGTTAGATATGGATAGGATGGATTACTTAAAGCGAGATAGTTTCTACACGGGAGTTGCTGAAGGGAACATCAATTCCGATAGGTTGATTCAAATGATGAATGTGGTTGATGATGTTTTAGTAATTGAAGAAAAAGGAATTTATTCTGTCGAAAAATTTCTAATGGCAAGGAGGTTAATGTATTGGCAAGCCTATTTGCATAAAACAAGTTTGGTTGCCGAAACGATATTGACCAAAGTACTCAAAAGAGCAAAAGACTTAACTCAAAAAGGAATCGAACTTCCAGCAAGTGAAGCTCTACAGTTTTTTATGAAAAATAAAGTGGAGTTGGATGATTTTAATCATTCGGTTTTGCATCAATTTTCACAACTGGATGATTTTGATGTTGTAGGAGCTTTAAAGTCATGGCAAAATCATGACGATTTTATACTGAGTTCTCTCAGCAAAATGATAATCAATAGGGATTTGTTGAAAATTAAGTTAAGTAGTGAAAAGTTTTCAGCTGATGAAATCCAAAATCTAATAGAACAATTTTCTAAAGAAAGCAACATTTCACAACATGAGGTTCACTATTTTATTTTCAAAGGAAAAATTAAAAATCAAGCATACAGTAAGGATGCAGAGCCAATAAGAATCTGGAAAAAAGACAAAACTATTGAAGATGTTGCTGAAGCTTCTGATCAACTCAATTTAAAAGCACTATCAAAGCCAGTAACCAAATATTATCTCTGTTATCCAAAACAACTCCTCGAAAAGTAACAACTAAAATCTATTTTTTATATTTTTGTCGAAACAAAACTAGCTAGCATACTTTTTTGGGTCGTAATAAAGTAATGAATAACAAGTCTTTTCAATTACATAAATCCAAAAAGTAGGATAAAACAAAATGAAATTTACTGCAGAGCAAATAGCGAGTATTTTAGATGGAGAAGTTTCAGGGAATCCTAATGCTGAAGTGTACAGATTGTCTAAAATTGAAGAAGGTACCGAAGGCTCACTCACGTTTTTATCCAATCCAAAATATTTGAATTATATCTATTCTACACAGGCCTCTGTGACTATTGTAAACAAAACATTTATTCCTGAGAATGAATTGGCTACTACACTGATAAAAGTTGAAGATGCCTATCAGGCTTTTTCGAAATTATTAGAATTTTATGACCAAGTAAAGAATAATAAAATAGGGATAGAACAACCATCAGTAATCTCATCTGGAGTTACTTATGGAGATAATCTTTATTTAGGAAGTTTTAGTTACATAGGAACAAATGTCAGGATAGGCAATAATGTAAAAATTTATCCTAATTGCTTTATTGGAGATAATGTCACGATTGGTAATAATGTATCTATTTTTGCTGGAGCAAAAGTATATTCAGAGTCAATCATTGGCAATTTTTGTGCTATTCACTCTGGAGCTATTATTGGTTCGGATGGATTTGGTTTTGCACCGCATTCAGATGGAACCTATTCTAAAATTCCCCAAATAGGCAATGTAATTATTGAAGATTATGTCGACATAGGCTCATGTACCACGATTGATAGAGCAACAATGGGTTCTACCATAATTAGAAAAGGAGTAAAGCTAGACAACCAAATACAAATTGCTCATAATGTTGAAATTGGGGAAAATACGGTAATTGCCGCTCAAACAGGTGTTGCTGGATCTACTAAAATTGGAAAAAATTGCATGATTGGTGGGCAAGTAGGTTTTGCAGGACATTTAACGATAGGAAATAATGTTCGCATTCAAGCACAATCAGGAGTTGGAAGAAATGTAAAAGATGGCGAAATTCTACAAGGAAGCCCTACTTTTGGATATACTGATTTCAGTAAATCATATGTTCATTTCAAAAATTTGCCAAAGATTGTATCTGAATTTGAAGATTTAAAAAAAACAATAAACAATAAAGATTAAGTCATGGTTAAACAAAAAACCATTAAGAGTGAAATTTCTCTTATTGGAGTTGGACTCCACACAGGCAAGGAAGTTAAAGTAACTTTTAAACCAGCACCTGTTAATAATGGATATACTTTTGTTAGAGTAGATTTAGAAGGCTCCCCTGTTATTGAGGCAGATGCAAATTATGTAGTAAATACACAAAGAGGAACAAATTTAGAAAAACTAGGAGTTAAAATTCAAACACCTGAACATGTTTTAGCTGCATTTGTTGGCTGTGATGTTGATAATGTTATAATTGAGTTAGATGCTTCTGAATTACCAATAATGGATGGTTCCTCAAAGTTTTTTGTTGAAGCCATTGAGAAAGTGGGTTTAGAAGAACAAGAGGAAAAAAGAAACGTTTATGTAGTTAAAGAAATCATTTCTTTTTCAGATGAAGCTACAGGAAGTGAAATTATTTTAATGCCTAGCGATGAGTATCAAGTAACAGCGATGGTTGATTTTGGAACCAAAGTTTTAGGAACTCAAAATGCGAATTTAAAAAACATAACCGATTTTAAATCTGAAATTGCTGATGCCAGAACCTTTAGTTTTCTTCACGAATTAGAAACACTTTTAGACGAAGGTCTAATAAAAGGTGGAGATTTAAATAATGCCATAGTATATGTTGATAAGGAAATATCAGAACGAACTATGAGCCACTTAAAAGTAGCCTTTGGAAAAGAAAATATTTCTGTAAAACCTAACGGAATTCTCGATAATCTAACCCTACATTATCCTAACGAAGCTGCAAGACACAAGCTACTCGATGTTATTGGAGACTTGGCACTTATCGGAACTCGAATTCAAGGAAAAGTTATCGCCAACTTGCCTGGACATTACGTTAATACTCAATTTGCTAAAAGATGTCAAAAATTATAAAAATTGAGCAACGGAACTTTGTGCCATGTTATGATTTGAATAAAGAACCATTAATGGATATTCATAAAATCATGAGCATACTGCCACATCGTCCACCATTTTTATTTATCGATAGAATTATAGAAATGTCGGAAAGTCATGTCGTAGGAATGAAAAATGTAACTATGAATGAGTCCTTTTTTGTAGGACATTTTCCAAACGCCCCAGTTATGCCGGGTGTAATCATCGTTGAGGCAATGGCACAAACAGGAGGAATATTAGTATTAAGTACTGTTCCTGATCCTGAAAATTATCTTACATTTTTTATGAAAATTGATAATGTTAAGTTCAAAAATAAAGTACTCCCTGGAGATACTCTAATATTTAAATGTGATTTAATTACCCCAATAAGAAGAGGTATTTGTCACATGCAAGCTAAAGCGTATGCCAATGGTAAGTTAGTAGCAGAAGCCGAATTGATGGCACAAATTGCAAGAAAACAATAAACAAAAACACATGAATCAACCTTTAGCATACGTTCACCCCGGAGCAAAAATTGCCAAAAATGTAGTAATTGAACCTTTTACAACTATTCATAACAATGTAATAATTGGTGATGGTACTTGGATTGGATCCAATGTCACTATAATGGAAGGAGCAAGAATAGGGAAGAATTGTAATATTTTTCCAGGAGCAGTAATTGCTGCAGTTCCACAAGATTTGAAGTTTGGCGGAGAAGATTCTTTAGCCATAATTGGAGATAATTGTACCATTCGAGAATGTGTAACTATAAATCGTGGTACCATAGCCTCAGGACAAACAGTAATTGGTAATAATTGCCTAATCATGGCAGCTGCTCACGTAGCTCACGATTGTCATGTAGGAGATAATGCTATAATTGTTAATGGTGTACTTTTAGGAGGCCATGTAACCATTGGAAATTATGCAGTTATAGGCGGATTAGCAGCGATTCATCAGTTTATTAGTATTGGTGATCACGCTATGGTTTCTGGTGGCTCTTTGGTGAGAAAAGATGTCCCACCATTTACAAAAGCGGCTAAAGAGCCATTATCATATGTAGGAATCAATTCAGTTGGTTTGCGCAGAAGAGGTTTTACTACAGAAAAATCAAGGAAATTCAGGACATCTATCGAATTTTATATCAAAAAAATTATAATACTACTCAGGCTATTGGTATCATAGAAGCTGAAATGGAAGCAACCACAGAGCGAGATGAAATTTTGGATTTTATTAGAAATTCATCTAGAGGGATTATGAAAGGGTATTCTGGAAATTATTAAAAAGAAAATTAAATAGATTCTTATTAGAATCACAAATCACAAATTTAAAATTATAAAATACAATGGCATCTACATCAGATATTAAAAATGGACTTTGCATAAAATACAATAACGATATTTATAAAATTATTGAGTTTCTTCACGTTAAACCAGGAAAAGGACCAGCATTTGTTAGAACAAAATTGAAAAGTTTGTCAAACGGTAAAGTTTTGGATAATACTTTCTCTGCTGGACACAAAATAGATGAGGTTCGTGTTGAAAATCATAAATTTCAGTTTTTGTATCCTGAAGGCGATTTATTCCATTTTATGAATGTAGAGTCTTTTGAACAAATTTCATTAAATAAAAATATATTGGATTCTCCGGAATTATTGAAAGAAGGGGAAAACGTTATGGTAAGTATTAATACTGAAACTGATTTGCCTCTATCAGTAGACATGCCAGCATCGGTAGTTTTAGAAGTCACTTATGCTGAACCAGGAGTGAAAGGAAATACTGCCACAAATGCTACTAAATCAGCAACTGTTGAAACTGGCGCAACCATAAATGTACCTTTATTTATTAATGAAGGGGATAAAATTAAAATAGACACAGCTAATGGTACTTACATGGAACGTGTAAAATAATTTAATGATTGCATGAAATTTCCTAAAGTTCATTCCTTACACGAAATAGCCAATTTACTCAACTGTGAATTTGTGGGAGACAAAGATTTTCCTGTTCATGGCATGAATGAAATTCATGTTGTTGAGTCTGGAGACATTGTTTTTGTAGACCATCCGAAATATTACGATAAAGCACTGCAATCGGCAGCAACCATTGTTTTAATAAATAAGAAAGTAGATTGTCCAGAGGGAAAAGCATTGTTAATTTCGGATGATCCTTTTAGAGATTTTAATACGTTAACGAAACATTTTAAGCCTTTTCAAGCTTCTACTGCTTCTATTGCTCAATCGGCGTCAATTGGATTGGGAACAGTAATTCAACCCAATACTTTCATTGGAAATTATGTGGTTATTGGAAACAATTGTCTGATTCATTCAAATGTTTCAATTTATGACCATACGATTATTGGAGATAATGTCATTATTCATGCAGGTACAGTTCTTGGAGCAGATGCTTTTTATTATAAAAACGAACAGAAGGTTTCGATCAGTTAGTTTCTGGTGGAAGGGTTGTAGTTGAAGATAATGTGGGTATTGGAGCACTTTGCACGATTGACAGAGGAGTCACTGGAGACACAACCATTGGCGAAGGTACCAAAATTGACAATCAAGTACATGTAGGTCATGATACTATCATTGGTAAAAAATGTCTAATAGCCTCACAAACTGGAATCGCGGGATGCGTAATCATTGAAGATGAAGTAACATTATGGGGTCAAGTGGGAACTACAAGCGGTATTACCATTGGTACAAAAGCGGTTATTATGGGGCAAACTGGTGTAACAAAATCAGTTGAAGGCGGTAAATCCTATTTTGGAACTCCTATTGAAGAGTCAAGAGAAAACTCAAACAATTAGCCAATATTAAAAAGATACCTGAAATATTAAATAAATTAAAATAATATGCCTGCGAAGAAACTAGTTCAACAATTTTATAAATCAGATGCACTAATCAATAGTGAAATCATGGATACGTTTCTGCATCCCGATGTCATTTTAGAATGGAATAGCAGTAAGGGTTATGTGCAAATGAAGCGTACAGAAATTTTGACATTAGCAAATGAGTTAAGCAAGGCCTATGTCCGTTCAAAAGCGAGAATAAGTCATCTCCTCAAAGATGGGAATTTAGTTACTGTTCGATATTCACATTATATAAAAACTATTGAAAACCCAAGAGAAGAAATGTTATTAGCGCATTTTATGGTGATATGGGAAATCAAAGACGGGAAACTGTTTAGAGGCTATCAAATGAGTCAGCTTTCCTAAAATTATTTGGCAAAAAAACTTCAGAAGTAAATTTCAAAACCTTACTTTTGCATCATTATTTAAAAAAAACAATTTAAAAAATACATCATGAGTGTTTTAGTTAATAAAGATTCTAAAATAATAGTACAAGGATTTACTGGAAGCGAAGGTACTTTTCACGCCTCGCAAATGATTGAATATGGAACAAATGTTGTTGGAGGTGTAACTCCAGGTAAAGGAGGTACTACTCATCTTGACCGTCCTGTTTTCAATACTGTAAAAGATGCTGTAGAACAAGCTGGAGCAGATACAACCATTATTTTTGTTCCACCAGCTTTTGCTGCCGACGCTATTATGGAAGCTGCCGAAGCCGGAATAAAAGTAATTATTACCATTACCGAAGGAATTCCAGTAGCCGATATGATTAAAGCTTACGAATACATTAAAGGAAAAGAGTGTACGTTGATTGGTCCAAACTGTCCAGGTGTAATTACTCCAGGGGAAGCGAAAGTGGGTATTATGCCTGGTTTTGTTTTCAAAAAAGGAATTGTTGGTATCGTTTCCAAATCCGGGACTTTAACCTATGAAGCTGCCGATCAAGTAGTAAAACAAGGATTAGGAATTACAACTGCAATAGGTATTGGTGGCGACCCAATAATTGGAACTACAACCAAACAAGCTGTTGAATTATTGATGAATGATCCTGAAACCAAATGTATTATTATGATTGGTGAAATCGGAGGGCAACTAGAAGCTGATGCTGCCAAATGGATTAAAGCCGATGGAAATCGTAAACCAGTTGTAGGTTTTATTGCTGGTGAAACTGCTCCTAAAGGAAGAACAATGGGTCATGCAGGTGCTATTGTTGGTGGTGCTGATGATACTGCTGAAGCTAAAAAGAGAATCATGAAAGAATGTGGAATTCATGTTGTAGATTCTCCTGCTGAAATTGGAAAAAAAGTAAAAGAAATTATGGGATAATTGACAATATTATAGTCAATTTGGAATATATAGTAATGCCTCACTATAAAAGTGAGGCATTTTATTTGAAAATAAATATAGATAACAAAGATGTACAAAGAGTTAAAAAAGTTTAAAACAAACAACAGTTTCAATTTTACAACAAATGATAATCTTGAAGAAGTATGCAATGCTACTGAAAATGGGAGTGGTGTGTTTCTCGTTTATTCAGTTGTTGGTGAAGAAAAAGAATTGATTATGGTAGGTTCTACAGGAACTGTTCAAAACGACGGAACACTGAAAAGTAAAAATGGTGGACTTTATGATAAAATTGTAAATGGGAATCAATTTGCAAAAACAGGAAGAAAATATTCTTGGCCAACACAGATGAAAGTTGAAAATATGGTACTTTTAGAAGTTTATTGGTATGAAACCTTCAATACAAAGACAAAAGTGATTCCAACGTATATAGAGGCATTGATTTTGCAAAATTTCATGGATGAAAATGGGAAATTGCCAAGGTGGAATGTGGCGTTCTAAATGGGAATTGAATTCAAAATCTATTGGTAAACAGGATAATAGTTTCAAAAGGGTTTTTGTTTTAAATGATAAATAAATGTTAAAATCAAAAATGATTGTAACGATTTGGTTGATGATTGCGTCTATTTATACAAATCATTAATTAAATATCAATCAAAAATTTTTTATCATGAAAAAAACAATCATTTGTTTGGGAATTGCTTTAGTTGCATTTTCAAATGTAGCAGTGGCATCAAATGTTCAATCATCAACTTATGTAAAAGTTGGGACACCTTACTACACATCAGTAACCCCTTTATGTGTAGCTATTAGCAAAGGCGAATTAGAAGTAGTTAAAAAGTTTATCGAATATGGAGCTGATGTAAACGAAAAGTCAAATGGAATGACTCCATTAATGTTGGCGGCACGTTACAACAAAGTCGAAATTATCAAAGTTTTATTGGCCAATGGTGCCGATTTAAATACAAAAGACGAAAAAGGATATACTGCCCTAAAATATGCCGAATTATCATCTGCTATTGATGCAGTAGCTCTTTTAAAACAGTCAAAATAAAACTCTATTCATCAATCAGAAAATGAAAGAGCATCATAATCATGATGCTCTTTTTTGTATTATGAATGGTATTTTTTCTAATATTCTTATTTGAAATAGGAAAAAGTTTCTTCGTTTTCTATTTTTAATAAGGATTCATATATCAAACGAATCAGGCGGTATCCAAAATTAATTCCCTTAAATTATTTTGAACAGCAGGAGCATAAGTAACAACTGGTCCTTTTCCTATTTTTACCTCACCTTCAATTTTTTTATCAATCATAGGTGTGGTAGAATCGTGACAAACATCAGTGATAATGGCCACATTAGGTTTTATGGTCTGAGTAATCATTTCTGCACCACGTAGTCCCACTTCCTCTTGAACCGAATTTGTAATATACAATCCAAAAGGTAACTTTATTTTGTTTTCATACAATAAACGCGCAACTTCTGCTATCATAAAACCACCCATCCTGTTGTCAATAGCACGGCAAACGAATTTGTTTTCGTTCATAATCATAAACTCATCTGGATATGTAATAACACATCCTACATGAACTCCAAGTTTTTCAACTTGTTCTTTGTTGTCACATCCTAAATCAATGAAGATATTACTGGTTTTTGGAATCTCTTCTTTATCTCTATTTCGAGTATGAATGGCTGGCCAACCAAAAACGCCTTTCACAATTCCTTTTTTGGTGTGAATATTGACACGCTTTGAAGGCGCAATTTGATGGTCTGAACCACCATTTCTAATTACATATACCAATCCATCGTCAGTGATATAGTTTACATACCACGCAATTTCGTCGGCGTGTCCCTCAATGACCACTTTATAGGGTGCGTCAGGATTTATAACGCCCACTGCGGTTCCATAAGTGTCTGTTATAAAAGTATCAACATAAGGTTTTACATAGTTCATCCATAACTTTTGACCTTCTGATTCAAATCCGGTTGGAGAAGCATTGTTTAAATAGTTTTCTAAAAAAGTGATCGAAGATTGGTTTAATATTGTTTCTGTACTCATAAATATATTTTTTTGCTAAATTAAAAATTTGGCATTACAGTTGCATATATAATGTATAATTTTGACATTTAAATTTTTTCTTTATGAAATTGATTTCACACATCGTGTTCCTACTTTTAATTTTTGGGAATGTCCATGCGCAAATTATCGAAAAAGATACCACTAAAATGGGTTATGTTTTAGAAGAAAATGATACTATAACAGAACCTATTTTGCTAGAAGAGGTAGTTATTTTTAAAGAAAAATTGGATCCAGAAAGCAAAAAGCAATTTTTATTACTACAAAATAGAGTATATAAAACGTATCCTTTTGCACGAATTGCTTCAGACAGGTTAACCGCCATGAATAAAACAATGGACAAATTAAAATCAGTAAAAGAGAAAAGAAAATATTTTAAGATTGTTGAAAATTATATGGAAAATGAATTTACAGCTCAACTTAAAAAATTATCTCGAAAACAAGGACAAATTTTAGTTAAACTGATTCATCGTCAAACAGGTACCACTACTTATGACTTGATTAAAGATTACAAAAGCGGTTGGAAAGCATTTTGGTCTAATAATACTGCAAGAGTATTTGATATTAATCTAAAGACTGGTTATGCTCCATACAATGTTAACGAAGATTATCTCATAGAAACAATACTTTTTAGAGCATTCAATAGAGGTAGACTGGTTAAGCAAGAGCCAGCATTTCCAATAGATTATGATGATTTGTCAGATTTTTGGGAGAAAAAAGCGATAAATAAAAATTGATTTTTTTCAGTAGCTATTTCCTGCTATTCGTTATAATCTTTTACTTGCTAAAGAAGCAAGTAAAAGGATTTCCACTACTATCAGGGCTAGGTCTCCTTAGTTTTGTTTAAATATTTTGATTTAGTTTGTTCAAAAGCAGGTCAAAGTACTTCACATTTGCCCCCATCTTGATATCTGTCCCAATTTATTTGGACTTCAATACCTTACATGGTTAAAATAAGTTTTGAGTTGTATGATTCTTACATATGTAATCCACTACAAGAATCCATTTCAAATTGTTTAATTATGTAACTAGCTTTCAGTTTATATTTAAAAAACAGAACAGTCTTTTTAAAAACTTTTATAGCAACAGACTCGAAATCATTAGATTAAAAGCAGGTTTTAAATAAGAGGAAAAAACTTGATAAAAAAGTTTGGACTAGCCAATAAGTTGATTACTTTTGCACCCGCAATTAGAGCAAAGTTCTTTATTTATAGTAGTGCAAGAAAGCAAATTTTAAAAGTTGTTAACAACCGATAAAAATAGTTGCTACTGGCGAAAAAAGTTTTTACCTTTGCGCTCCGCAATTGGATAAGGATTTTGAGATTGGATTGAGGCTAAGCGGTTTAGAGATTTTTTTCAAAAAAACATTTAAAAAAGCTTGTTATAAAGAAAAGAATTTATACTTTTGCACCCGCTTAGAGAGATAAGCGATATAAAGAAGAAGAATACGTTCCTAGACATATTGAATTGACAGCCGTTTTAGAAGAGATTCTAGAACAGAAAAAAAGAGAGTAAGAGAGTCGAAAGATTTGAAAAAGACTAGCAAATCGTCTAAAATACGATGCAGAATTTCGGTTCAGCATAACAATATACGATGAAGAGTTTGATCCTGGCTCAGGATGAACGCTAGCGGCAGGCTTAACACATGCAAGTCGAGGGGTATAGCTTGCTTTCTAGAGACCGGCGCACGGGTGCGTAACGCGTATGCAATCTACCTTTTGCAGAGGGATAGCCCAGAGAAATTTGGATTAATACCTCATAGTATAGCGACATCGCATGATGATGCTATTAAAGTCACAACGGCAAAAGATGAGCATGCGTCCCATTAGCTAGTTGGTAAGGTAACGGCTTACCAAGGCAACGATGGGTAGGGTCTGAGAGGGAGATCCCCCACACTGGTACTGAGACACAACCAGACTCCTACGGGAGGCAGCAGTGAGGAATATTGGACAATGGGCGCAAGCCTGATCCAGCCATGCCGCGTGCAGGATGACGGTCCTATGGATTGTAAACTGCTTTTATACAGGAAGAAACACTGGTTCGTGAACCAGCTTGACGGTACTGTAAGAATAAGGATCGGCTAACTCCGTGCCAGCAGCCGCGGTAATACGGAGGATCCAAGCGTTATCCGGAATCATTGGGTTTAAAGGGTCCGTAGGCGGTTTGGTAAGTCAGTGGTGAAAGCCCATCGCTCAACGGTGGAACGGCCATTGATACTGCCAGACTTGAATTACTGGGAAGTAACTAGAATATGTAGTGTAGCGGTGAAATGCTTAGAGATTACATGGAATACCAATTGCGAAGGCAGGTTACTACCAGTGGATTGACGCTGATGGACGAAAGCGTGGGTAGCGAACAGGATTAGATACCCTGGTAGTCCACGCCGTAAACGATGGATACTAGCTGTTGGGAGTAATCTCAGTGGCTAAGCGAAAGTGATAAGTATCCCACCTGGGGAGTACGAACGCAAGTTTGAAACTCAAAGGAATTGACGGGGGCCCGCACAAGCGGTGGAGCATGTGGTTTAATTCGATGATACGCGAGGAACCTTACCAAGGCTTAAATGTAGATTGACCGGTTTGGAAACAGACCCTTCGCAAGACAATTTACAAGGTGCTGCATGGTTGTCGTCAGCTCGTGCCGTGAGGTGTCAGGTTAAGTCCTATAACGAGCGCAACCCCTGTTGTTAGTTGCCAGCGAGTCGAGTCGGGAACTCTAACAAGACTGCCAGTGCAAACGTGAGGAAGGTGGGGATGACGTCAAATCATCACGGCCTTACGCCTTGGGCTACACACGTGCTACAATGGCCGGTACAAACGGATGCCAACCTGTAAAGGGGAGCAAATCTGAGAAAGCCGGTCTCAGTTCGGATTGAAGTCTGCAACTCGACTTCATGAAGCTGGAATCGCTAGTAATCGGATATCAGCCATGATCCGGTGAATACGTTCCCCCTTGTACACACCGCCCGTCAAGCCATGGAAGCTAAAGTGCCTGAAGTCGGTGACCGCAAGGAGCTGCCTAGGGTAAAACTGGTAACTAGGGCTAAGTCGTAACAAGGTAGCCGTACCGGAAGGTGCGGCTGGAACACCTCCTTTCTAGAGAAAGACGCAATTATTAGTTATCAAAGCTTAGATTTAATTACTCTCGCTGTTAGTTCAAATAATACAAATTGAAAGATTTAAGATTGAAAGATTAAACTATTCGTAAAGAGTCTTTAAATCATTTAATGATTAAATTTTTTAATATTTTAAGCAAAAACAGAGTCTCGTAGCTCAGCTGGTTAGAGTACTACACTGATAATGTAGGGGTCCCCAGTTCGAGTCTGGGCGGGACTACTATTTTAGGCTTAAGGAAATTCTAGAGGTTGAAATCCTTATTTTTTTTGGAATTTGGAATTTAAAGATTTTGGAATTTTAAAAAAGGGGGATTAGCTCAGCTGGCTAGAGCGCCTGCCTTGCACGCAGGAGGTCATCGGTTCGACTCCGATATTCTCCACAGTTCCGAAAGGAAAAAAGTTCATTGACATATTGAGATAAGAAAATATTTAAAAAGTAGAAAGAACACTTTTTAGACGAAAGGATAATAGAAAAATAGATGATGGACGTAAGTCTATTATCTAAAAGTCTATCATCTATGATCTAAAATAAAAGTACAATAAGCAAAATAAGGGCGTATGGGGGATGCCTAGGCTCTCAGAGGCGAAGAAGGACGTGATAAGCTGCGAAAAGCTACGGGGATTGGCACACACGAATTGATCCGTAGATATCCGAATGGGGCAACCCACTATCTTGAAGAGATAGTACACCGATAGGTGGGCAAACCCGCTGAACTGAAACATCTAAGTAGGCGGAGGAGAAGAAAACAAAAGTGATTCCGTAAGTAGTGGCGAGCGAACGCGGATTAGCCCAAACCAATGTTGTTACGGCAATGTTGGGGTTGTAGGACCACGAGATTTTATGCACAAGGAACCGGAAGTTACTGGAAAGTGACGCCATAGAGGGTGATAGCCCCGTATGGGTAACGAGTGTAATGAATAGTGGTATCCTGAGTAGGGCGGGGCACGTGAAACCCTGTCTGAATTTGGCGGGACCATCCGCTAAGGCTAAATACTCCTGAGAGACCGATAGTGAACCAGTACCGTGAGGGAAAGGTGAAAAGAACCGTGAATAACGGAGTGAAATAGATCCTGAAACCATACGCCTACAAGCGGTCGGAGCCCTTTTGTGGGGTGACGGCGTGCCTTTTGCATAATGAGCCTACGAGTTAACGTTGCTGGCAAGGATAAGAGCTTAAGGCTTGGATCCGTAGCGAAAGCGAGTCTGAATAGGGCGCTTTAGTCAGTAGTGTTAGACGCGAAACCGTGTGATCTACCCATGGGCAGGTTGAAGCATCTGGTAACACGATGTGGAGGACCGAACCGGTTGACGTTGAAAAGTCTTCGGATGACCTGTGGGTAGGGGTGAAAGGCCAATAAGACTCGCCCCGAAATGCATTTAGGTGCAGCGTTGGCGTAAAGTTATATAGAGGTAGAGCTACTGATTGGATGCGGGGGCTTCACCGCCTACCAATTCCTGACAAACTCCGAATGCTATATAATGTTTACCAGCAGTGAGGGCTTGGGTGCTAAGGTCCAAGTCCGAGAGGGAAAGAACCCAGACCATCAGCTAAGGTCCCCAAATATATGTTAAGTTGAAAGAACGAGGTTTGTCTGCCCAGACAGCTAGGATGTTGGCTTGGAAGCAGCCATTCATTTAAAGAGTGCGTAACAGCTCACTAGTCGAGCGGACGAGCATGGATAATAATCGGGCATAAACATATTACCGAAGCTATGGATTTTGACGTAAGTCAAAGTGGTAGGGGAGCATTCCAGCAGGGTTGAAGGTGTATCGTAAGGTATGCTGGACTGGCTGGAAAAGAAAATGTAGGCATAAGTAACGATAATGCGGGCGAGAAACCCGCACACCGAAAGACTAAGGTTTCCGCAGCTATGCTAATCAGCTGCGGGTTAGTCGGGACCTAAGGCGAACCCGAAAGGGACAGTCGATGGCCAACGGGTTAATATTCCCGTACTACTGATAACTGTGATGGGGTGACGGAGTGATGAAAGTACCGCGAACTGACGGAATAGTTCGTTAAAGCACCTAGCTATAAGACTTGTAGGCAAATCCGCAGGTTTTGGTGAAATGCGATAGTACTCGGCGTCTTCGGACAAAGAGATAGTGTACCTAAGGGCTTCCAAGAAAAACCTCTAAACTTCAGGTTATTAGTACCCGTACCGTAAACCGACACAGGTAGTCGAGGAGAGAATCCTAAGGTGCTCGAGAGATTCATGGCTAAGGAATTAGGCAAAATAGACCCGTAACTTCGGGAGAAGGGTCGCCCCGATTTATCGGGGCCGCAGTGAAGAGGTCCAGGCGACTGTTTATCAAAAACACAGGGCTCTGCAAAATCGTAAGATGAAGTATAGGGCCTGACACCTGCCCGGTGCTGGAAGGTTAAGAGGAGATGTTATCTTCGGAGAAGCATTGAATTGAAGCCCCAGTAAACGGCGGCCGTAACTATAACGTCCTAAGGTAGCGAAATTCCTTGTCGGGTAAGTTCCGACCTGCACGAATGGTGTAACGATCTGGACACTGTCTCAGCCATGAGCTCGGTGAAATTGTAGTAACGGTGAAGATGCCGTTTACCCGCAGTGGGACGAAAAGACCCTGTGCACCTTTACTATAGCTTAGTATTGACCTTGGATAAATGATGTGTAGGATAGGTTGGAGACTGTGAAGTGGCGTCGCCAGGCGTTGTGGAGTCATTGTTGAAATACGACCCTTTGCTTATCTGGAGTCTAACTCGGGAAACTGAGAACATTGCTTGGTGGGTAGTTTGACTGGGGTGGTCGCCTCCAAAAGAGTAACGGAGGCTTCTAAAGGTTCCCTCAGTACGCTTGGTAACCGTGCGTAGAGTGCAATGGCATAACATCGCTCAAAGGATAAAAGGTACGCCGGGGATAACAGGCTGATCTCCCCCAAGAGCTCATATCGACGGGGGGGTTTGGCACCTCGATGTCGGCTCGTCACATCCTGGGGCTGGAGAAGGTCCCAAGGGTTGGGCTGTTCGCCCATTAAAGTGGCACGCGAGCTGGGTTCAGAACGTCGTGAGACAGTTCGGTCTCTATCTACTGTGGGCGCAAGAAATTTGAGTGGATCTGATTCTAGTACGAGAGGACGGAATTGGACTAACCTCTAGTGTATCTGTTGTTCCGCCAGGAGCACCGCAGAGTAGCTACGTTGGGAAGGGATAAGCGCTGAAAGCATATAAGCGCGAAACCCACCACAAGATGAGATTTCTTTTAAGGGTCGTGGGAGATGACCACGTTGATAGGCTATAGGTGTAAAGGCAGTAATGTCATAGCCGAGTAGTACTAATAACCCGTAAGCTTATGTACGTCCTCCCCGCCTCGGCGGGGAAGAAACTTTCTAATATAAATACTTCTTTATCTCAGTATGTTAAGATAGTACTGCAATTATTAATTATCAATTATTAATTATTAATGCAGAAGTTGCCTAAAGCAACTAACCTCTTAAGGTGGTTATTGCGGCGGGGCTCACCTCTTCCCATCCCGAACAGAGAAGTTAAGCCCGCCAGCGCAGATGGTACTGCAGTTATGTGGGAGAGTATGTCGTCGCCTTTCTTTGAAAGCCCTATCCAATCGGATAGGGCTTTTTGTTTTATATCATTATTGAAATGATTATTTGTATATTCTGAAAAGTATAGCGTAAATTTCGGATCGAGAATGAAATTTTTACTTTAAATCGATTTTTTCGGAGTATTTACAGCAAAAATTTATTGGACATTCTGTGCATTTGGGCTTCGGTCTGCAGATTTCTCTTCCTAAGAATGAAATTGCCATGCCAATTTCGTTCCAAATGGTTTTAGGTAAAACTTTCATCAATTCCTTTTCTATACGATTCCCATCTTTTAATTCAGGTGTTAGTCCAATTCTAGGTGAGACTCGAATAACGTGCAGATCAGTAATAATGCCAACTGAGGCTACTTTTGCTTCTCGCATGATAACATTGGCTGACTTTCTACCAATTCCTTTTAAAGCCGTAAGTGCTTCCATAGAAAGTTGAATATCTTCATCATTTTTGATGATTTGAGCTATTTCCAATAACCAAATTGCTTTTGTTTTGAAATTTTTTACTGTTGATAGGTATGTAGTTAAAGATTCATAATTTGCCTGAGCCAAACTATTGATGTTAGGAAATTTTTCAAATAACGTTGGTGCAATTTTATTAATATTAGCGTCTGAATCTTGAGCTGATAAAATTACCATTACCATGAGTTGATAGATGTTATTGTAGTTGAGAGGATGTTTTCTCATTTTGTATTTAACTAGAATAGGTTCTAATTTAACACTCCAATCCTCATGATTATTGAATAAGTCCATGATTTATCTATTGTAAATTAATGAAATGAATTATTTTTTCAATTACTTTTTTATCACCTAATATTTTGCGATGACCTAAGTTTTGAGTAAGTAATAATTCACTATTCATTAAGTGTTTATGAATATGAATCGCCCATTTGACAGGCAATTCGGTATCATTTTCATCATGAATTACTAAAACTGGTATAGTAATATCTTTGGCTGCTTTATGAGCAGAAAAGTCATTCATATTTAGACCTGATTTTTTTTCAAAATGATATTGTAATAAATCACTAATATTGGATTTTAAATTTAATTTTTTTACAAAATCATCAATAATATCTTTAACAATATCTCCACTTCCAATTAGTATTAGACTGTTAATTTTAAGTCTTTTTTTAAGGAATTTAATAAAGACATTCCTCCTAATGAATGCCCAATAGCCACTTCAAAAGGGCCTAGCTGTTGCTCTAGTTCTAAAATTGTTTCAATAAATTCAGGCATTAGTGTGTTTTTACCTGGAGATTTTCCATGTGCAGGGGCATCAAAACTTATTGTCGAATAGCCAGATTTTAAAAGTTCATCTGCAATCTTGAACAATTGAGTTCCTCTTCCAGACCATCCATGTACAAGTAAAATTTTTTTGTGCTAGTTCCATAACTATATACCATTATTTTCTTATTAATACTTGGAATGTAAAGTAACTCATGGTCGCTTTTGGAATACATTTCTAATTCTCTTTTAGGAATTTTATATTTTATAGGTGTAGTAAATAATTTAGCTGCAAAAAGCACTGTCAATTTTGATGAAATTATAGATAAAAATTTAGCGATTATCAATATTATTTTAGGAATTTCTAAATTAGAGTTCTTTTTATAGTTGTTTTTTGACATTTTGATAATTTTTTGAACGAGTTATGATATTATATATTTTTTACTAAATTTAGTAATCATAAAAATAACTTAAAATGCAGAATCAAACTCGAATTATCATCGAAAATGTTTCACCACAATTAGACAGTGGTGCTTATGCTATAAAAAGAATAATTGGTCAAAAAGTGACTGTTACTGCTGATGTTTTTTCTGATGGACATGATGTTCTACAAAGTTGTGTGAAGTTTAAACATGAAAATGATAAAAACTGGCAAGAAGTTAGAATGAACCCTATTGAAAATGATGTTTGGATAGCCGAATTTAAAGTGGAAAAGCAAGGGTTTTATTCCTACTACGTTGAAGGCTGGGTGGATTATGCCTTGAATTGGCAACATGGAACAGAACGAAAAATTCAAGATAATCAATACGTAAAATCAGAACTTCTGGAAGGAGCTGAATATGTTAGAGCAGTTCAAAAACGAGCTAATGATACCGAAAAAGAATATCTTAATAAGTTAGACTATTTATTTACAACAGAATCTGAATATGAAAGTGCTATTTCTGAAGCTACCTCAAAGGAATTACATGACATATTCAAGAAATATCCTATTCGATTTTTAGAGAATCAATCACTTGAACTTAAAGTTTACGTAGATAGAAAGAAAGCATTATTTAGTACTTGGTATGAGTTTTTTCCACGTTCGGCCTCTGAGTTTGAACACAAACATGGAACTTTTAAAGATTGTGAACGACTTTTACCTAGAATAGAAGCGATGGGCTTTGATACATTGTATTTTCCTCCAATTCATCCAATTGGTGAAGTGAATAGAAAAGGAAAAAATAATGCAACTAATGCACAGCCTGGAGACGTAGGTTCACCGTGGGGAATTGGTTCTCAATATGGTGGTCATAAGTCAACACACCCTGAACTAGGAACTATTGATGATTTTAAATCATTGGTTAAGAAAGCAAAAGATTTAGGTATTGAAGTTGCCATGGATTATGCACTTCAAGCAGCTCCTGACCATCCTTATGTAAAGGATTTTCCGCAGTGGTTTAAATGGAGACCGGACGGAACGGTTCAGTATGCTGAAAATCCGCCTAAAAAATATCAAGATATTCAACCTATCTATTTTGAGAGTGGTGATTGGAAAAATCTTTGGAAAGAATTGCTTGATGTTGCTTTGTTTTGGATTGAAGAATGTGATATTAAAATTTATAGAGTCGATAATCCACATACAAAACCATTTTACTTTTGGGGTTGGTTAATAGGTGAAATCAAGAAAAAGCATCCTGATGTTTTGTTTTTAGCTGAAGCATTCACACGTCCGAAGATTATGAACGAATTGGCTAAGCAAGGATTTTCACAATCGTACACCTATTTTACATGGAGAAATTCCAAAAGTGAATTGATTGATTATGTTACCGAACTAACAAGGACAAGTCAAAAGGAATACTACAGACCTAATTTTTGGCCAAATACTCCAGACATTAATCCATTTGCTTTACAAAGCGGAAACGAATCGGTTCATTTGCAGAAATATTTTCTTGCTGCAACACTAAGTTCCAATATTGGTATTTATGGTCCTGTTTTTGAGTTTATGGTTTGTACTCCAATGGCTCCAGGAAAAGAGGAATATTTGAATTCTGAGAAATATGAGTATTTCAAATGGGATTGGGACAAAAAGAACAAAATTACGACTTTAATCACCCGAATCAATACTATTAGAAAAGAGCAGGCATCACTACAGCAAACTAATAATATTGTTTTTTGTGATACCAATAATGATCAGGTTATGGCCTATTACAAATACGATGATGATAAGCAAAACGAAACATTGATGGTAGTTAGTTTAAATCCTTATGATCGAACAAATGCTATGATTCGTTTGCCGTTAGAACATTCATTGCATCAACCAGTTCACATAATAGATCTAATTACAGGGAATAATTATGATTGGAATCGAGAATGGAATTATATAGAGCTTAGTCCTGAATTACCATTTCATTTATTTAAAATTCAGCATTAACCAAAGTTTAATGATGAATTTGTTCTGATTTTTTAGTAAATTAGAAGAGATTTTAAAAAGAAAGCAATTTATACATTTGAAATAGTGATGGAAAATAAAATTAACGAGGACGAATTTCAAAATCCATTTGTTTTTAACATAGAATGGAAAGACGCCTTTGATGATGAAGAATTTGTAAAAGTTTTTTCTTCTGATATATTGGAAAATTATATCATTAATAAAAGATGGTATGGAGGTAAGGCTAGTACACTAAAATATATTGAGGTGGTTGATTCGTTTAAAATTACGTCTAAGAATAATACTTATTTCGGGGTATTACTGGAAGTGAATTTCAAAGAAGCCTTTTATCAGCATTATTTCATGCCGCTTTCCTTTATGTCTGAAGAGGAATTAGATACACACACTATAATTGCTCCAATTAAAATGAAAGAGCAAGAAGGATTTCTTGTGGATGCGCTCCATCAAGAGGATTTTAGAAAACTGTTATTTGATAAAATTCTCAGTTCAGGGGATAAATCAGATACAAAAGTTAAATTCCATAAAGGAATTAAGCTTGAGGATAAGGAATATAAAAGTTCCAAATTTATGGGAGTAGAGCAAAGTAATACTTCTATAATTTATAATAATACCTTAGTTTTAAAAATATTCAGAAGAATTTACATTAGTACTAATCCAGACTACGAAATTAGTCGTTTTCTTACTGAAAGAATGAATTTCAAAAGCTCTCCAGCCTATACGGGAAGCATTAGTGTAGTATTAACTGAGGGGAATATTACTTTAGGATTGATGCAGGAATTAGTCCCAAATCAAGGAGATGCCTGGCAATTTATGTTAGAGAAAGTAGATAAGATTTTTGAAAACTTAAAGGAGAAAAGAATCAAAATCAACAAACTACCAGATGTAGAATTATTCACGCAACTTAAATTGAATGAAGTTCCACACGAGATTATTGATTGGGCGGGTCTTAGTATTTTTGTTCGTATTCAAACATTAGCAACACGAACAGCTGAAATGCATATTGCTTTGGGAGGAGATGTTCATGAGACTGCATTTACGCCAACAACTTACAATGGTGATTATACTGTTTGGTTGAAAAATAGATTGACTTATCAATTCCAAAACAGATTAAATATTCTTGAAAATAATCTTCATAAATTAGACGGATTAGCATTAGAATTAGCGAATCAATTTTTAGATAATAAAAAGGAGATTAGAAAATTGTTTTTAGATTTTGATTGGACTAAGATGAAATCAGAACGTATTCGAATACATGGGGATTATCATTTAGGCCAAGTTTTGGTTAATGGGGAAGACTTTTTTATTTTAGATTTTGAAGGCGAACCAGAGAGTACTATTCGAGATAGAAAAGTAAAACAACCGCCATTGAAAGATGTGGCTGGAATGTTTCGTTCGTTTCACTATTCTGTTTATGCAACTATTTTTAATAACAAGGATAAGTATCCTTTTGAACAAAAAGAACTTTTTCAGGCAGGAGAAATTTTATTTAAATATTTTGTTGGAGTGTTTATTCAAACCTACACTGAAGTTGCTCAGGCAGGAAATTTAAATATTGGTTACCGTAAAGAGATAGATTTTTTATTAAAATATTGTCTCTTAGAAAAAGCGGTTTATGAGTTAGGCTATGAGCTAAACTCAAGACCTCGATGGGCAGTGATTCCTCTGACAGGAATCGCAAGTATTAGGTCGTTTAACAAATAGAATTAGTTAGAGTTCTATTGTAGTTTGTCTCACATGAGATAAATTAACTTAACAATTAACAGAAAAAATAATGAATAAAGAACAAAGCATTATGAATCAAGTACAATCCTATTCACTTTTTACCGATTTTGATATTGATTTATTTAAAGCAGGAAAACATTTTAGGCTATACGAAAAATTAGGAGCTCATCTAACGGAAGTGAACGGTGTTAAGGGAGTTTATTTTGCCGTTTGGGCACCTTCAGCACGATCCGTTTCAGTAGTTGGCGATTTTAATTATTGGATTCAAGGAGAACATCAATTATATGTGAGATGGGATTCTTCGGGGATTTGGGAAGGATTCATACCAGGACTAGAAAAAGGATCAACCTATAAATATAAAATTCAATCTCATAATAACGGAATTATAACTGAGAAAGCCGATCCATTTGCTTTGTATTGTGAACATCCTCCTCATACTGCATCCGTAATATGGGATTTGGATTATAAATGGAAGGATAAATCGTGGATGGAAACCCGAAAAGATAAAAATGGTTTAGACAAGCCTTATTCCGTGTATGAAGTTCATTTGGGTTCATGGAAGCGAAATGCTGAGGGAAATTTTTTGACTTATGTAGAGTTAGCCGATGATTTGGTTAAATACGTAAAAGAAACTGGATTTACTCATGTTGAGTTCATGCCAGTTATGGAGTATCCATATGATCCGTCATGGGGATATCAATTAGTAGGCTATTTTGCACCAACTTCTCGTTTTGGTAAACCACAAGATTTTATGCTTTTGGTTGATAAATTACACCAAGCAGGAATTGGAGTGATTTTGGATTGGGTACCATCTCACTTTCCTGATGATACTCATGGTTTAGGCTTTTTTGATGGGTCAAATCTATACGAACATCCCGATAGAAGAAAAGGATATCACCCCGATTGGAAAAGTTTGGTTTTTAATTATGGTCGCAACGAAGTACGTTCTTTCTTGATAAGTAATGCTATTTTCTGGTTACAAAATTACCATGTGGACGGACTTCGTGTAGATGCTGTTGCGTCCATGTTGTATTTGGATTACTCTAGAGAAGATGGCGAATGGGAACCAAATATTTTTGGTGGTAGAAAATTTAGACACCATAAGTTTTTTAAAGGATTTTAATGAAGCTGTTTATGCTACTTTTGAAGGTGTTCAAACCATAGCAGAGGAAAGTACCTCTTTCCCAATGGTTTCCAGACCAACTTTTGTCGGTGGATTAGGTTTTGGAATGAAATGGATGATGGGTTGGATGCACGATACTTTGGAATATTTTAAAAAGGAACCCATTTACAGAAAGTACCATCAAAATGACCTGACTTTTTCGATGACCTACGCTTTTTCTGAAAATTTCATGTTGCCCTTATCTCATGATGAAGTAGTATACGGGAAACAATCAATAGCTGGAAGGATGCCAGGAGATGAATGGCAAAAATTTGCTAATTTACGTTTGCTTTACGGTTATATGTTTACACATCCTGGTACTAAATTATTATTCATGGGAGCAGAGTTTGGACAAAGTAGCGAATGGAATTTCCAAGGAAGTTTGGATTGGCATTTATTACAATATGATTTTCATCAAGGGATAAAAAATGTTATCACTGATTTGAATAATTTATATAAAAGCTATCCAGCGTTACATGAAAAGCAATTCAGTCCTGAGGGATTTGAATGGATAAGTTATTCAGATTACCAAAATGCTGTAATGTCCTATATTAGAAAAGGAAACAACCAAAAAGATGATTTAGTTGTGGTATGTAATTTTACACCAGTTGTAAGAGAAAATTACCGTATAGGTTTGTCTAAAAAAGGAAAAATCACTCAAATTTTCAATAGTGATGAAACCATTTATGGAGGTAGTGGTGTGACTAATTCTAAGCCAATAAAGATTGAAGCAGACCCATGGAACGGCAGAGATTTTTCAGCAGCATTAGTATTACCACCGCTAAGTGTCACAGTATTTAAAATAGGATAATTAGGTATTGAACTAATTATACAAAAATCTCTCACTGAAAAAATAGATTTAGTGAGAGATTTATTTTTAAAAATAGGATTGCCAGACAAGAATTGAAAATTTAATGAGTAACCGATAACGTTTTCGTAAAAAACCATAAAATACATTACTAAAAACCAACAAATTTTGTAAGTTTGAAATCTTTGCCATTAAAAAAATCATACCCTGAATTTAAAATAACATTATGATTACAAATACCGAATTAGAATATAAAGGTGATTTATATCCCTCAAAAATTATAGAGTTTAAGAAAGAAGTTGATAGCGTTTTCTTCTATACAGATAACAGTGTTATACTAAAAGTAACTGTGCTCAGAGACAGTCTTTTACGTTTTAGATACACTACTAAAGGTTATTTCAGTAAAGATTTTTCGTATGCTATAGATAGGAACCAATCTCATGGATATAATTTTCTTGAAGTTACAGAAGAAAAACTTTGTTATGCTATTCAAACTAATAAAGTGATTTGTAAAATCCAAAAAGATGATTTACGTGTATCAATATCTGATTTAGAAGGAAACTGTATTCTAGAGGATGAATTAGGTTTCCATTGGGAGGAAAGTTACCATTTTGGTGGAAATATAGTCAAAATGAGTAAGGCTTCAAAAGACGGCGAAAGTTTTTACGGATTAGGTGACAAGGCTACTCAAATGAATTTAAAAGGAAAGAGAGTCGAAAACTTTGCCACCGATCAATATGCTTTTCATAAAGATCAAGAACCTTTATATAAAGTTGTTCCATTCTATATTGGTCTGCAAAATAAGTACTCTTATGGAATATTCTTTGACAATACTTTTAGAACTACTTTTGATTTTTGCCATGAAAGAAGAAACGTAACCAGTTTTTGGGCAGAAGGTGGTGAAATGAATTATTATTTCATTTATGGTCCTCAAATGCAAGATGTTGTTACTACATATACCCACTTAACAGGGAAGCCAGAATTGCCGCCTCTTTGGGCTTTAGGATACCATCAATGCAAGTGGAGTTATTTTCCTGAAAGTAAAGTAAAAGAAATAACAAGCAAGTTTAGAGAATTAAAAATCCCGTGCGATGCTATTTATCTTGATATAGACTATATGGATGGATTTAGATGCTTCACATGGAATAAAGACTATTTTCCAGATCCAAAAAGGATGGTTGCTGAATTAGCAGAAGACGGTTTTAAAACGATTGTTATAATTGATCCAGGTATTAAAATTGATAAAGACGATTGGGTTTACCAAGAGGCTCTTGAGAAAGATTATTTCTGTAAAAGAGCAGACGGACCCTACATGAAAGGAAAGGTATGGCCAGGGGAGTGTAATTTTCCAGATTATACAAATCCAGAAGTTAGAGAGTGGTGGGCTGGATTATTCAAAGAATTAATTTCTGATTTTGGCGTAAAAGGAGTTTGGAATGATATGAATGAACCAGCGGTCATGGAGGTTCCAGGGAAAACATTCCCTATGGATGTTCGTCATGATTATGATGGGAATCCATGTAGCCATAGAAAAGCGCATAATATCTACGGAACACAAATGGCTCGCGCTACTTATCATGGGATTAAACGATTTTCACACCCAAAAAGACCATTTGTTATAACACGTTCTGCTTATTCGGGTGCACAGCGTTATACTTCGTCTTGGACTGGTGATAATGTTGCCAGTTGGGAGCATCTGTGGATAGCCAACATCCAAGTGCAACGTATGTCCATTTCAGGAATGGGGTTCACAGGTTCAGACATAGGAGGATTTGCTGAGCAACCAACAGGTGAATTGTATGCACGTTGGATTCAGCTCGGTGTTTTTCACCCATTTTGTAGAACCCATTCCTCAGGAGATCATGGAGATCAAGAACCTTGGTCATTTGATGATGAAGTAATTGACATCACAAGAAAATTTGTGGAGATGCGTTACCAATTACTACCTTATCTGTACACCATGTTTTGGGAATACATCAATGATGGAGTGCCAATGTTAAAGCCTTTGGTGTATTTTGACCAAGAAGACCCACAGACACATTATAGAACTGATGAGTTTATTTTTGGAAATCAAATATTGGTTTGCCCGATACTTGAGCCTAATGCACAAGGAAGAAGAATGTATTTACCAGTGGGCAATTGGTATAATTATTGGACTGATGAACTAGTTACAGGAAAGAAAGAATTATGGGTACAAACTGATTTTGATCAAATTCCAATTTTTGTTAAAGAAGGTGCGATAATCCCCAAATACCCTGTTCAGCAATATGTTGGTGAATTAGAATTTGAAGAAATTACACTTGAAGTTTACTTCAAACTTGGTAAGGAAAAGTCAATTTTTTACGAAGACGCACAAGACGGATATGATTATAATAAAGGACGATATAGTCTCTCTACTTTTAATTTAAGAGGAAAAGAAACGGAGTTGATTATTCAACAGCATAAAGAAGGGAAATTTGTACCTAACTATACTCGATATAGAATTAATTTTCACGGATTACCCTTTAAAGTAAAGAAAATATTGTTTGACAAGGAGCAAGTTACATTAAGTAATGCTTCATTTAAAGATAATACATTAATTATAGATAAAGATTTTACTGAGATTCATATCATTGGAGTTTAATTCATTTAAATTTTAAAACTATTTTAAATAATTTAATAACAATAATATATCTCAAGTAGTTTACTTTTGTTCTTAATAAAATTTTAAAAAAATGAAAAAATATTTGGTCGTAATTGCAATTGTATTGTTGCTATTTTCATGTGCAAAAAACCCATTTACTGGAAAGAGCAGTTTGAATTTTGTTTCCAATAATGAACTTTTTCCATCTTCATTTCAGCAATATGGTCAATTTATTAAAGAAAATAAAGTGATTTCTGGAACTGCTGATGCTAAAAGAGTTGAAACTGTTGGGATGAAAATTAAGGTTGCTGCTGAAAAATATTTGAATGCTAATGGGTATTCAGGATATTTGAAAGATTATCAATGGGAGTATAAGTTAGTTGACAGTAAAGATGTAAATGCGTGGTGTATGCCAGGCGGAAAAATTGTTGTTTATACAGGTATTCTTCCAATAACTAAAGATGATGCTGGTTTAGCAACTGTAATGGGACACGAAGTTTCACATGCTTTAGCAAATCATGGCGCACAGCGTATGAGTGCAGCTCAATTACAACAAATTGGAGCAGTAGGAGTTGCCGTAGCTACTGGAAACAAAAGTCAAGAAACTCAACAAATTTGGCAACAAGCCTACGGGCTTGGTTCACAATTTGGAGCAATGCTACCTTTTAGCAGAAGTCATGAATCTGAAGCAGATATGATAGGTTTAACATTAATGGCAATTGCAGGGTATAATCCAGATACAGCAGTAGCTTTTTGGGAAAGAATGTCGGCTAAATCTGGTGGTGCAGCTCCGCCTGAGTTTATGAGTACACACCCTTCTGACGCCACAAGGATTGCAAAAATTAAAAGTTTGATTCCTCAGGCTAAAGCTGAAGCAGCAAAATTTGGAGTAGTTTTTAAGTAAACAATACTTTTTAAACATTTAAAACCATTTCTTATGAAATGGTTTTTTGTTACCGACAATTTATAGTAGTAAGTTTATTTTTTAATTTGTTGAATTCTTCTAATTTTTATAAATAAATTAGCCACAACAAATAAGAAAATGGTTTATGGCAAACTTAGCGAAAGGAAGTAAAAAATTATTAAATGCATGGGCCTTTTATGATTGGGCTAACTCAGTATATCCACTAGTGATATCATCGGCAGTTTTTCCTATTTTTTATGAAGCTTTATTTTCAGAAAGAGATCATTACATTCATGTTTTTGGAATCTATTTAAAGAATTCTGCCCTAATAAGTTTTGTAACAGCATTGGCTTTTTTAGTTGTTGCTTTTGTATCTCCTTTGTTGTCAGGAATTTCAGATTATGTAGGTAATAAGAAATCGTTCATGCAATTTTTTTGTTATTTAGGAGCTATTTCATGTATGAGTCTATACTGGTTCAGTTTGAGTACTATTTATATAGGATTATTGTTTTACTTTCTTGGTCTGATTGGTTTTTGGGGAAGTTTAGTTTTTTATAATTCTTATTTACCAGATATTGCCTTTCCTGAACAACAAGATAAAGTAAGTGCTAAAGGATATTCATTAGGTTACATTGGAAGCGTTATTTTGTTAATCATTAATTTAGCAATGATAATGCAACCCGAACTATTTGGGATTACTGGTACAAAAGGAGAGGCAGCCATGAAAGCTATGCGGTATTCTTTTATAATTGTTGGAATATGGTGGATTGTTTTTAGTCAATATACATATTACTATTTGCCAAAGGGGAACAATAACTCAGAACGTAAAGTGACCAAAGCAGTAGTCTTTAATGGCTTTAAAGAGTTGAAAAAAGTGTGGAAATTATTAGAACACAATAAGCCATTAAAAAGATATTTAACAGGCTTTTTTGTATACAGTATGGCTGTTCAAACCGTTATGCTTATTGCTACTTATTTCGGCGCACAAGAAATCGCTTGGCAGTCCAAAAGCGAGAGTACAACAGGTTTGATTATCTGTATTTTAGTCATTCAATTGGTTGCGGTTATTGGTGCAGTATTGACATCTAGAGCTTCAGCAAAATTTGGGAATATTCCAACTCTAATTGTCATAAATTGTTTTTGGGTTTTACTTTGTATAGCTGCCTATTTTATAACGATGCCGCTTGATTTTTATGTTATGGCAGGTTTAGTAGGATTAGTAATGGGTGGTATACAATCTTTATCTCGTTCTACTTATTCTAAATTATTGCCTGAAACACAGGACACCGCATCTTTTTTTAGTTTTTATGATGTTTCCGAAAAAATAGGAATTGTTATAGGTATGTGTGTTTACGGAATTATTGATCAAATTACAGGAAGTCCGAGATTTGCCATCGTTTTCTTAGCGTTATTTTTTATAGTTGGAGTTCTTTTGTTGTTTAGGTTACCAAGAAAGAAATTGGTTTACTAAAAAACAGATAAAAATCATTCTGTCATTGACTTTCATAAAAAAAATAATATTCTTTTTTATTCATCAATGAATCCATTATATTTGAAAAATATTATTCTAGTACAAATTCAAATGAAAAAAATAAATTTTTTACCAATAATAGGAATTTTAACATTGCTATTTTTGTTTTCATGCGATAATGAGCCTGTTGATTCTACAGTAAATTTAAATCCTGTAACTCCATCATTGCCCGTTTCCTTCAAAGTTTCGTTTAGTGGTCAAACATACACTACTTCTCTAGCTAGCGCTGTTTTTATTGATGGCCATATTGTTATCAATGCATTTAGAGGTGATGAACTAGAATCCTTTTCAATGGATATCATGGGAAATTCTCTTGGGGATTATCCAACAAATGAAAATGTAATTGCATATAGAGCTTCTGTTGCAGCACCATTGTTTGTTAGTGTTAACCCTGCAGATGAAGTTTCAGATACAGGTAAAATTACAATCACATCGATAAATGTTGTAAATAAAAGGATTTCTGGAAGTTTTAATTTTACAGGCTACAGCAACGACGGATCAGTAACGTCAACAAAAGAATTTTCCAATGGAGTATTCACCAATATTCCTTACACAACGGATTAATTAAAATGATAAAAAGGATATAATCCGCAAGTTTGCGGATTTTTTTATGGCATGCATTTTGTCTTTTTTATGTATGCAACGAATTAATAGGCTATACATCGATTTTAATTTATAGTGAACTTTACATGTAGTACATTTGTTGAATTATTTACGAAATTAATGTCATTTTGACTTACAAAAATATATGTCACACCAAAAAATATTTACTCTAGACAATCTGTCACTTCAAGATTTTGGTTCAGAAGCAGAATTAATTCCGCTTCTTACTCCAGAGGATGAAGAAGAAATGAATAATGAAGAATTACCAAACAATTTAGCAATATTACCACTTCGAAATATGGTCTTATTTCCTGGTGTTGTTATTCCTATAACTGCTGGTAGAGATAAGTCGATTCGGTTAATAAACGAAGCCAATGCAGAAGGAAAAATAATTGGAGTAGTAGCTCAAAAAAATGAAGAAGATGAAGATCCTACTAAAAATGATATTCACAAAATAGGAACTGTTGCCAAAATTTTACGGGTACTCAAAATGCCAGACGGAAATGTAACCGTTATCCTTCAAGGTAAAAAGCGTTTTGAAATAGATACAGTAATTACGGAAAATCCATACATTAGGGCAGAGGTGAAAGAAGTTTCTGAAAAGAGACCGGGAAAACACGATACTGAGTTTGTGGCGATTGTAGATTCTATAAAAGAATTAGCCATTCAAATTATCAAAGAAAGTCCGAACATTCCTAGCGAGGCTACTTTTGCGATTAAAAATATTGAAAGTCAATCCTTTCTAATCAATTTTGTTACCTCAAATATGAATTTGACGGTTAAAGAAAAACAAGATTTATTGGCTGTTAATGCATTAAAAGAAAGGGCATTAGAAACACTTCGGTATATGAATATCGAACTGCAAAAATTAGAATTAAAAAACGATATACAATCTAAAGTTCGATTCGATTTAGACCAGCAACAACGTGAATATTTTCTTCACCAACAAATGAAAACCATTCAGGAAGAATTGGGTGGTGTGTCACAGGAAGAAGAATTGGACGAAATGCGCCAAAAGGCTAAAGCCAAAAAATGGGACGAAAAAACTAAGAAGCATTTTGAAAAGGAATTGTCAAAAATGCAACGAATGAATCCACAGGCACCTGATTTTGGAATTCAGAGAAATTACTTAGAATTGTTTTTAGATTTACCTTGGAACGAATATTCGAAAGATAATTTTGATTTAAAGCGCGCTCAAAAGATTTTAGATAAAGATCATTTTGGATTGGAAGATGTTAAGAAACGAATGATTGAACATTTGGCAGTTTTAAAATTGCGAAACGATATGAAATCGCCGATAATTTGCTTAACAGGTCCTCCAGGAGTGGGAAAAACCTCTATTGGAAGGTCGGTTGCTGAAGCTTTAGGAAGAGAATATGTTAGAATTTCTTTGGGCGGATTGCGAGATGAAGCTGAAATACGAGGACACAGAAAAACGTATATTGGCGCAATGCCCGGAAGAATTATACAGAGTTTGAAGAAAGCTGGAACTTCAAATCCAGTGTTTGTTTTGGACGAGATTGATAAATTATCTAACAGCCATCAAGGAGATCCCTCTTCAGCATTATTAGAAGTTTTAGATCCAGAGCAAAACAATTCTTTCTATGATAATTTCCTAGAAATGGGATATGATTTATCTAAAGTAATGTTTATTGCAACATCCAATACCATGTCAGCAATACAACCTGCTTTGATTGATAGAATGGAAGTAATAAAAATGTCTGGTTATACCATTGAAGAAAAAATTGAAATTGCAAAGCAACATCTATTTCCAAGACAATTAAAAGAACATGGGTTGACATCAAAACAATTAACTATTGGTAAAAAACAACTAGAAAAAATAATTGAAGGGTATACACGAGAATCAGGGGTTCGAGGTCTTGAAGCAAAAATTGCTCAAGTGATTCGTCATGCAGCTAAGTCTATTGCTATGGAGGAACCATACAATACCAAAGTAACAGATGGTGACATTATAGAAGCTCTAGGAAATCCAAGATTAGAAAGAGACAAATACGAAAACAACGATGTTGCAGGTGTGGTAACAGGTCTAGCATGGACATCAGTAGGAGGAGATATACTATTTATAGAATCTTTAATTTCTCCAGGTAAGGGCAGTATGACTATAACTGGTAATTTAGGTACAGTCATGAAAGAATCGGCAACAATTGCCTTAGAATATATTAAAGCGAACACTGAATTGTTGGGATTAGACTCTGAAACATTGTCTAAATATAATATACATCTTCATGTTCCAGAAGGAGCGACACCTAAGGATGGTCCTAGTGCCGGAATTGCTATGTTGACTTCATTGGTGTCAGTTTTGACTCAAAAGAAAATAAGAAAAAGCCTTGCCATGACTGGTGAAATAACGCTGCGTGGAAAAGTACTGCCAGTAGGAGGTATCAAGGAAAAGATTTTGGCAGCAAAACGTGCTAATATCAAAGAAATCATTTTATGTCATGAAAACAAAAGTGATATTGATGAAATAAAACCTGAATATGTTGAAGGACTAACGTTTCACTATGTCAAGGAAATGAGTGAAGTCCTAGCAATAGCAATAACAAATCAGAAAGTTAAGAATGCTAAAAAATTGTAATAGAGAGCGGCTAATTATTTTAGCCGTTTTTTTTATTAAAAAATAATATCTTCGCATTTGCGTTATACTTCTTAGAAACTGCTTCTGTAAACATGATTAAAAATAATATTTATTGTATCCTTATTTTATTTAGTGCTGTAACCTACAGTCAAATAGGAGGAAAATCAGTTTACCAGTTTCTGAATTTAGTTACTTCACCACGACAAGCAGCTCTTGGTGGCAAGACGATTACCATATACGATTATGATGTTAATCAAGCCAATTTTAATCCAGCCACAATCAATGAGGAAATGAATAATCGACTCGCTATCAATTATGGAAATTATCATGGAGAGGCAACATACGGAACAGCTTCATATGCATACACTTTTGACCGTCATGTTCAAACATTTCAAGCAGGAGTCAATTACATCAATTATGGACAATTTGATGGGTATGATGAAAACGGAGTACAGACCTCAAGTTTTACTGGTAGTGAAATTGCTCTGAATTTTGGATATTCCTATAATGTTCCTAATACCGATTTATATATTGGTGCAAGCGGAAAATTGATTTCATCCACATTAGAAAGTTACAATTCGTTTGGTGGAGCCATAGATATTGGCGGATTGTATATTGATGAAGTCAATGAGGTTAATTATGCCTTAGTAATTAGAAATGTTGGAACCCAATTTACAACATATTCTGGAACCAATGAGAAATTACCAATGGAAATTATGGCAGGAATTTCGCAACAGGTAGAAAATGTCCCTATCCGTTGGCATCTTACTTTAGAAAATTTGCAACAATGGAAAATAGCATTTTCAAACCCTAATAGAGCGGTAAATAGTTTGGACGGTGGAACCACAGAAGAAAAAGTCTCTTTTTTCAATAATGCTTTACGCCACGTGATTGTTGGCGCAGAACTTTTTCCTACTAAAAGTTTTAATATTCGACTTGGCTATAATTTTAGAAGAGGAGAAGAATTAAAATTAGTAGAACAACGCAATTTCTCTGGAATTTCATTAGGTTTTGGTCTTAAAATGGGCAGACTCAAGTTCGATTATTCTTATTCACGATACACATTAGCAGCAAATACAAGCTTATTTGGTTTGACTATCAATTTTAATGATAGATAAATGGGTTAGAATAATTAAGATTTAGGTAGTACTGATGTCTTAATTCGTTTCTCTATTTTTGTAATGTCAAATTCTGTTTTTACTTAAAGCTTACGAGTCATAAAATATATGAAAAAAATAACCATAGCAATTGACGGTTTTTCCTCAACAGGTAAAAGTACTTTAGCCAAACAGCTTGCCAAAAAGTTAGGCTATGCTTATGTAGATACTGGAGCAATGTACCGAGCTGTGACTTTATTTGCTATGCAAAATGGATGTATTACTGCAGATTTTTTTGATAAACAAACACTAATTAATAGTTTGCTATTTATCAATTTACAGTTTAATTACAATCCCGATTTAGGTTTTGCTGAAATGTATTTGAATGAGGTAAATGTTGAAACAGAAATCCGAACTATTGAGGTCTCTAATTTTGTGAGTAAGGTTGCAGAAGTTTCAGAAGTGCGAGCCAAGTTGGTGCAACAACAACAGAAAATGGGAAAAAGAAAAGGAATTGTGATGGACGGTAGGGACATTGGAACAGTTGTTTTTCCCGATGCTGAACTTAAAATTTTCATGACTGCAAGTCCAGAAACTAGAGCGCAACGACGTTTTGATGAATTGCAAGCCAAAGGACAAGATGTGTCATTTGAAGAAGTCTATAAGAACGTTCAAGAGCGGGATTATATTGACACCCATCGTGATGATTCTCCTTTAGTCAAGGCTGCCGATGCCATAGAAATTGACAATTCTAATCTTTCGAGAGAAGAACAATTTGATTTAGTTTTAGACCTTGTTAAGAAGACTACTAAAACTTCCTAACTATTTGTTTATTTAATTTTAAATAGTAGATTTACGTGCTATTAAAATTTAAACCTAAACAAATATTTATGAATATAAAGTATAGATTGACAGTAATGAGCTTTCTACAGTTCTTCGTTTGGGGAGCTTGGTTGATTACAGTTGGGAATTATTGGTTTGCAACCAAACAATGGAGTGGTGCTGAATTTGGTGCTATTTTTTCTACCCTTGGGCTTTCTTCTATTTTAATGCCTGCTCTTACGGGTATTATTGCGGATCGTTGGATTAATGCCGAAAAATTATACGGAATACTCCACATTTTTGGAGGTTTGGCTTTAGCATATATTCCTCAGGTTGATAATCCTACTAGTTTCTTTTGGGTAATATTTGTTGCTATGTTGTGTTACATGCCGACCATCTCTCTGTCAAATTCTATCGCTTATAACATATTGAAAAACAATAAGTTTGATGTAGTAAAAGTATTTCCTCCAATTCGTGTATGGGGAACAATTGGTTTTATTATTGCCATGTGGATTACCAATTTGTCTGGAAATAAAGCTTCCGCAAATATGTTCTATATTGCTGCTTTTCTGCTGTAATATTAGGAGTTTATTCTTTTACGCTACCAAAATGTCCTCCTCAAAATTTAAATTCTAAAGATGCTTCTTTAATAGAGTCTCTAGGTTTAAATGCTTTTAAATTATTTGGAACGTATAAAATGGCTTTATTTTTTATATTTTCTATGTTTTTGGGAGGAGCTTTACAGTTAACGAACATGTATGGGGATATTTATTTATCTGAATTTGCGAATGTCCCAGAATATGCGGATTCGTTTGTGGTAAAATATTCCACTATTATTATGTCGATTTCTCAAATATCTGAAACCTTATTTATTTTGGCAATTCCGTTTTTTTTAAAACGATTTGGAATCAAGCAAGTGATGTTAATTTCAATGTTGGCTTGGGTATTGCGTTTTGGATTATTTGCCTACGGAAATCCAGTAGAGGGCTTGTGGATGATTATTGTATCTTGTATTGTTTATGGAATGGCGTTTGATTTCTTTAATATTTCAGGCTCATTATTTGTTGAAACCACAACCGATTCTAAAATTCGTTCTAGTGCTCAAGGTTTATTTATGATGATGACTAATGGGTTTGGAGCCATAATGGGTAGTTCCATAAGTGGTTACTTAATAGATACCTATTTCACCCATGAAGGTGTTAAAGATTGGCACACTATCTGGTTGACCTTTGCCATTTACGCATTGGTAATTGCTGTCTTTTTTGGGATTATGTTCAAACATAAGCACGATCCGAATGCAGTGGAAAATGTGAGTCATTGATAAGAAATAAAATAATAATTAACCCGATATATTAAGGTATATCGGGTTTTTTTAGCCCCGATAGAGCCGATATCCTCGTAACGCAGTGAAGAGATAAAGGCGAAATCGGGAATAGCTCCTGATTTTAAGTCTTTTATCTTTCATCTTTTTTCTAAATACTATTTGTAAATAAACAAAAAAGAATTACTTTTGCACACCTTTTGGCGGAGAAGTGTTTCCATTAGGTATCAACTAATTAAAATCAACAACTTCTGTTATTTTCATCGCATCAAGAAACACAGAGAAAGCAGAATACAAATTTTTCATCAGCATGTCTGAATTATTAAAATCACAAGAAGAGTTTTTAACTAACTTTAACTGGCACAATTTCCAAGAAGGAATTGACGCTGTAGATGAAAAAACTTACAAGAATTTGAAGAGTTAGTTTCGAAAACTTTTATTGACACGGATCAAGAAGTAGTAGAAGGTGTAGTTGTTAGAATTACTGACAGAGACGCAATCGTTGACATCAACGCAAAATCGGAAGGTGTTATTTCTTTGAATGAATTCCGTTACAACCCAAACTTAAAAGTGGGTGACAAAGTAGAAGTATTAATTGACATCCGTGAGGACAAAACAGGTCAATTAGTATTATCACACAGAAAAGCAAGAACAATTAAATCTTGGGATAGAGTTATTGCCGCTAATGAAAGTGGAGAAATAGTTCAAGGTTTCGTTAAATGTAGAACTAAAGGAGGTATGATTGTTGACGTTTTCGGCATTGAGGCGTTCTTACCTGGTTCACAAATTGACGTGAAACCAATCCGTGATTACGATGTATATGTGAACAAAATGATGGAATTCAAAGTGGTAAAAATCAACCACGAATTCAAAAACGTTGTTGTGTCTCACAAAGCGCTTATTGAAGCGGATATCGAAGTACAGAAAAAAGAAATCATCGGTCAATTACAAAAAGGACAAGTATTAGAAGGTGTTGTTAAAAACATTACTTCTTATGGTGTGTTTATTGACTTAGGTGGTGTTGACGGATTAATCCACATTACTGACCTTTCTTGGTCAAGAATCAACCACCCATCTGAAGTTCTTGAATTAGACCAAAAATTAAATGTAGTTATCCTTGATTTCGATGATGAGAAAACAAGAATCCAATTAGGTTTAAAACAATTAAACGCTCACCCTTGGGACGCTTTAGATGCTAAATTAACTGTTGGTGATAAAGTAAAAGGTAAAGTCGTTGTAATCGCTGATTACGGTGCATTTATTGAAGTAGCTGAAGGTGTTGAAGGTTTAATACACGTTTCTGAAATGTCATGGTCTACGCACTTGCGTTCTGCTCAAGATTTTGTAAAAGTAGGAGATACAGTTGAAGCTGTTATCTTAACACTTGACAGAGACGATCGTAAGATGTCATTAGGTATCAAACAAATGACTCAAGATCCATGGACAGACATTACTGCTAAATATCCAGTAGGTTCTAAACATACAGGAATCGTTAGAAACTTTACCAACTTTGGAATTTTCGTAGAATTAGAAGAAGGTATCGACGGATTAATATACATCTCTGACTTGTCTTGGACTAAGAAAATCAAACACCCATCTGAGTTTGTAAATGTTGGTGAAAAATTAGACGTTGTAGTATTAGAATTAGATGTTGACGGACGTAAATTATCTTTAGGTCACAAACAAACTACTGCTAATCCTTGGGATAAATACGAAGATTCATTCGCTGTTGGAACTATCCACTCAGGTGAAATCTCTGAAATCGTTGACAAAGGAGCTACTGTGGAATTTGGAGATGATATCGTTGCTTTCATTCCTACTCGTCACCTTGAAAAAGAAGATGGTAAGAAATTGAAAAAAGGGGATACTGCTGATTTCAAAGTAATCGAATTCAACAAAGAATTTAAAAGAGTTGTTGCTTCTCACACTGCTATCTTCCGTGAAGAAGAAGAGAAAAACGTGAAAGCAGTGGCTGAAGCAGTTTCATCTAACAATGCACCTGCAACCTTTAGGTGATAACAATGATATTTTTGCTGGTTTGAAAGCCAAAATGGAAAAAAAGAGAAAAAGAAATAATTTAATTTCTTGATTTTTTAATATAGAAAGTCCCCGAGCAATCGGGACTTTTTGTTTCAGTAATTGCGAGGTACGAAGCAATCCCATTTATTCAAACAGAATTGGATGAATCCGTTCTCAGAATAACTTTGTGTTTAAATTTTTAAAGAGAATAATTCATATATTTTGTTAATAAATGTCTACAAATGAAAAAAATTATACTTTTACTTTTATTGCTTTTGCCTTTTACAACTCAAAGACAAATTGTAAATATTCCTGATGTGAAGTTTAAGGCAGCATTGTTAAGAGCTAGTCCTGCAAATACGGTAGCAAAAGATTTATCGGGCAATTATTTTAGGATTGATGGCTAATAGAGATAGAGAAATTCAAATTAGCGAAGCTTTGGCGGTCTCTAGTTTATTTGTTTCATCACAAATAAATGATTTAACTGGGATTTCAAGTTTTACCAATCTTACTAGTTTGGAGTGTTTTAGAAATGAACTTACCTCTTTAGATGTAACGTCATTAATAAATCTTACTAATTTAAATTGTAGTCAAAATCAACTCACTTCATTAGATTTAACTCCTCTAGTCAATCTTACTAGTTTGCGGTGTGATGGTAATGAATTCATTTCATTAGATGTTAGCCCATTAAAAAATCTTACTGCTTTGAGTTGTACTTATAATAAACTAACTTTTTTAGATGTAACTCCTTTAATAAAACTTACTAGTTTGGATTGTGCAAACAATCAATTAACCACAATAGATTTAACCCCTTTAGTAAATCTTACTAGTTTGTTATGTCATAATAATAAAATCACTTCTTTAGATGTAACAACTTTGGTAAATCTTACTTTATTTGCTTGTAGTAATAATGAATTATCATCAATGATTCCCTTTAGCCACTTCTTGAGTTACATTGTTCAAGTAATCGACTTACTACTTAGAATTAAAATCTTTGGTCAATCTTATAAATTTTGATTTCTAGTTTTGAAATCCAAATAGTTTCATTAAATCTTGCTCCTTTAGTAAATCTTAAAAGTTTATATTGTAGTGGTAATAGAATTAATTCATTAAATGTAACTTCTTTAGACAATCTGCAATATATAGCTTGTGATTCAAATGAACTCACTTCACTAAATCTATCGACTTTGATAAATCTTAAAACTTTAATTTGTAGTCAAAATCAACTCACTTCATTAGATTTAAGCAATCAAAGAATCTCGGAACTTTATATTGTCAGGTGATAATAATTTCACAAGTTTTGTTTTTCTTAAGAACACAAATATTTGGGTTATAATGAGGCTATAGGATTTGGTTTAAGTCTCAGATTTTCAGGTAATGTACAATACATATGCGTAAACGAAAAATATTATTTGATGTGCAAAGAATAATTGATTTGAATGGGTATACTAATAGTCATGTTAATACGTATTGTTCATTTACACCTTCAGGAGAATATTATTCCATTGAGGGCAATACAAAACTTGATTTTAACAATAGTGGCTGTGATGTTGAAGATTTAATTTTTCCTAATTTAAAATTTTTCCATTAGCGATGGTGTCAAGACAGGAATTTTAATATCTAACATAGCAGGAAATTATTTTTACCGTTTGAAGAAGGAACACAAACAATAACTCCAATTCTTGAAAACTTACCTTACTTTATAGTTTCTCCAACGAATACTGTAGTAACTTTCCCAACTCAAACCAGTCCGTTTACTCAGGATTTTTGTGTTACTGCTAATGGTATTCATCCCGATTTAGAAGTTGCTACGTTACCAACTACACGAGCAAGGGCAGGTTTTGATGCCTCTTATAAAATCATTTATAAAAATAAAGGGACGAATACGCAATCAGGTTCTGTAAATCTTATTTTTGATGATGCGGTTATAGATTTAGTTAGTGCAAGTCCAGTTGTTTCAAGTCAAACCGTAAATAATTTGTCATGGAGTTTTGTCGATTTAAAACCATTTGAAACTAGAGAAATAATAGTTACAGTAAATGTCAATTCTCCTACGGAGATTCCTGCAGTAAATATTGTAATACATTAGATTTTACAACAACCATAACCAGTTCAGCCACAGACGAAACACCAGCAGACAATACCTTTACTTTAAACCAAATTGTAGTAGGTTCTTTCGACCCTAACGACAAAACCTGTTTAGAAGGTTCAACTATTCCGCCAAGTGCTGTGGGTAAATATGTGCATTATATGATTCGTTTTGAAAACAAAGGAACCGCCGAGGCTCAAAATGTTGTCGTAAAAGATATGATTGATACTTCAAAATTTGATGTGAGTTCATTGGTAGTCACTCAAGGAAGTCATTCTTTTGTAACGAGAATTACAGAAACCAACAAAGTTGAATTTATTTTCGAAAACATCAATTTACCTTTTGATGATGCTACCAATGATGGTTACGTAGCGTTCAAAATCAAGACCAAACCAAGCTTGGTAGTTGGAGATTCATTCAGCAATACGGCTAGTATTTATTTTGATTACAATTTTCCAATTGTCACCAATACGGCAACAACTTCAATACTTCAAAATTTAGGAACGCCAGATTTTGAGTTTGATTCTTATTTTAAAATCTATCCAAACCCAGTAAAAGATATTCTGGATATTGATGTTAAGAAACAAATTGAGCTAACTTCAATTAGTATTTTTAATACCCTTGGACAACAAATACTTGTTATACCAAATGCACAACAAATCAAACAAATGGATGTTTCGAGCTTAAAAACAGGGAATTATTTTATAAAAATGAATACAAACAAAGGAATTTCAAACGCTAAGTTTATTAAAAATTAAGTGATCCTAGATAGAACAATGATATTCTTGCTGGTTTGAAAGCCAAAATGGAAAAAGTGAGAAAAAGAAATAATCTAATTTCTTGCTAATTAGGAATTGAATTCCTAATTTAGCTAAATGATAACAAGAGCGATAACTCCAAAAGTAGTAGAATTATTAGAGAAATTTCCAATTGTCGCCATAGCGGGTCCACGACAATCAGGAAAAACCACCTTATCTAAAATTCTAAAACCCAATTATAAGTATGTCAATTTAGAAAATTTATCTAATAGGGAATTTGCAAAAACAGATCCGATGGGTTTTCTTCAAACCTATCAAAAATGGAGTTATCATTGATGAAATTCAAAATGTGCCAAGTTTGTTTTCTTATTTACAAGTTGTAACCGATGAGAGGAGCATCAATGGAGAATACATTATAACAGGTTCACAAAATTTTTTGATGATGGAACAAATTGCGCAATCTCTTGCTGGAAGGGTTGCACTTTTACACTTTGCCACTGTCTTTCAAAATTAAAAACACGAAATACAGTCCAATTTCGTGGGAAAATTATGCTCTTTCTGGTTCTTATGCGAGAAAATTAATTCAGCATATTGATGCATCGATTATTATGAAAACTATCTTAAAACTTATGTAGAAAGAGATGTTCGTTTACTAAAAATATTTCGAATCTCGATTTATTTCAAAAATTTATAAAATTGTTAGCGGGTAAGTAGGGCAGTTATTCAATCAAAGTAGTTTTGGGTAACGAACTGGATTTAGATAACAAAACAATCAATTCGTGGTTTACACTGTTAGAAACTTCTTTTCTTACCTTTAAGTTACAGCCGTATCATTCTAATTTTAATAAGGTAATTGTAAAACACCAAAATATACTTTCACGACACGGGTCTATTGTGTCATTTATTAGAATTCGTAGTCAGGAAGACTTAGAACTTCATTTTGCTAAAGGGAATATTTTTGAAAATCTAGTAATTTCGGAAATGTATAAGAATAGCATAAATAATGCAACAAAATCAATAACTTATTTTTGGAGAGATAAATCTCAAAACGAAGTAGACTTAATTGTTGAAACGGGAGTAAGACTGGATGCTATTGAAATAAAATCAGCAAAAACAATCTATCAAAACCAATTTAGGGGTTAGATTATTTTAAAATTTAAAAGCCGATACGAATTTGCCTTGGTTTTGGTGGCAATGAAAATCAAGAACGAACGAATTATTCAGTGCACTCGATTTTAAATTTACCACAATTTTAATATTAAAAGAAATAATTTAATTTCTTGATTTTGAATATAGAAAGTCCCAAGTAATCGGGACTTTTTTATTTAATTATTATAATATTCTCGTTGCCAAATCTCTTCATTAAAATTCTTCCCTAACATAAAAAAGTAGTAGCAAAAAACAGCGATTACAGATTTAAACATGAATAAAAAAATGATAAATGGAGCAAAGGGAATTGATTTACTTAAATTAGTCTCTGGGACAAGGCAAGTCAATAGTGCACTTATTGCCAAACTAAAAATCGTAAAATTCCATAAATTCCTAACGGGTTTTACCGCTAGTTTTCTTAGAGGACTCATATCGTTTCCCCATTTATGAATCAAATAATAGTAGTTATTTCCAATTGGAGCAAATAGCATAGGGTCGTCATAATTCAATAAAAGAAATGCTTTACTTGGAGCGATAATTTTGAATCCGCTGAGCTTGGTATTGTGTTTTTTTTCCACTGATGCTATTGTAGATATGGCTTCTTCGGGAATGGTATTTTTGTAATAATGACTGTCTAAAAATCGTAATCTGTAATCGATACAAACATTTTTTATCTCTTGAATATGGAAAATTTTATTTGTTTCTAGTAGGTCAAACACAAAATCATTTCGTTTTGTTGAACTTTTTACTTGAAGTTTTTCCTTGATGGTATCTCTTTGTTGCTCATTTTCCAGTAAAATTGCTTTTACCTCCTCTAAAATAGTAGTTTCAGCTTTGAATTTCTTCCTTTCAGATCTTAGGGCGATTTCTAAATTTGTCGTATTTACTAGCATTTTAGTGATGTATTAGTTAAAATTTAGTTCATTCAAATAATAATAGAAGGTACGCAAAAAAAAGATTTTAGTAAAAAATAAAATACTATTTTTCAATGATTTATTTCATTGAACTAATGTTAAATTGCTCATTAACAATCGTCTAATTAATTTTTGATAGTATATTAAGCTATTTTTAAATTACTTATTTACTAACACTTTAAAGGTTTTACTATTTTTTGAGTCAGACAATTTTAAAAATAAATTCCATTATAAAGTGTATCGGTTTCTATGATGCTCAGAGTACTTCCTTGTAAAATTTGAGAACTTTTAATTACTTTCCCCAATGTATCAATCAATTCAGCTGTTATATTTTCTGTGTTCATTTGGGTTTGAATAGCTATACAATCTTGTGCTGGGTTTGGATAAATATATGTTAGTTGAATTGAATTGGCACTATTTTTTTCAAACCACAATTATTGTTATATTTGACCGACATAAAAAACAAAATCTTTATGAAATTACTTGAAGGAAAAGTTGCCATTATTACTGGCGCAAGTCGCGGAATAGGTAAAGGTATAGCCGAAGTTTTCGCAAAACAAGGAGCCAATGTGGCGTTCACATATAGTTCATCTGTAGAATCGGCTTTAGCTTTAGAAGAAGAGTTAAATGATATGGGCGTAAAAGCTAAAGGATACCAATCGAATGCTGCCGATTTTAATCAAGCACAAACATTTGTTGATTCAGTTTTGGCGGAATTTGGTACAATAGATGTTTTGATTAACAATGCTGGAATCACAAAAGACAATTTACTAATGCGAATGTCAGAGGAAGATTTTGACAAAGTAATAGAAGTCAATTTGAAGTCGGTATTCAATATGACTAAAGCAGTTCAAAAAAACTTTTTGAAACAACGTGCGGGTTCTATTATCAACATGAGTTCCGTAGTAGGAGTGAAGGGAAATGCTGGTCAAACTAATTATGCAGCTTCCAAGGCTGGAATTATAGGATTTACAAAATCGGTTGCCTTAGAATTAGGTTCTAGAAATATCCGTTGTAATGCGATTGCTCCGGGATTTATTGAAACCGAAATGACGGCAAAGCTAAACGAAGATGTGGTTCAAGGATGGAGAGATGGAATTCCTTTGAAAAGAGGTGGAACTTCTGAAGATGTTGCCAATGCCTGTCTTTTCTTAGCTTCAGATATGAGTGCCTACATAACAGGACAAGTACTAAATGTTGACGGAGGAATGCTTACCTAAATTAAAAAAATTAATGATTTAAGAATTTAAAGATTTATATAATAATTACTTTTTATAATTTTTCTAATTATTAATTTTTCAGTCTTTAAATTAAAAGATAAATGACAACAAACACTTTTCTATTAGTATTGCTTTCTTTGATTCTAGCAAGTGTTTTATCATACTATCAGTATTTTTATAAAGCCAAAAACAAGTCTAAAGTAACTTTGTTTTTGGCTTTATTGCGTTTTATATCCATTTTTGGGATTTTACTTTTGTTGATTAATCCGATAATTTCTAGCAAGACTTTTGAAACGATAAAAACGCCATTGCCAATAGTAGTGGATAATTCTAGTTCTATAGTTGATTTGAAATCCGATATTGTTGCTTTAGAATTGTATAAAGAATTATCAGAAAACAAAGATTTGCAAGACAAGTTCAATGTGCAAACGTATAGCTTTGACACTGATTTTGAGAGTGCTACCACATTTAATTTTAAAGGAACACAAACTAATCTTGATGCAGTTGCGAGGAGTTTAAAAAGTATTCATAAGAACACCGCTTATCCCACTGTTTTGATAACAGACGGCAATCAAACCGAAGGGAACGATTATGTATACAGTTTTGATAACGCCAATAAAGTCTATCCATTAATTGTTGGGGATACTACTACTTTTCTGGATTTAAAAGTCAATCAATTGAACGTCAATAAATATGCTTTTTACAAAAATAAATTTCCAGTTGAAGTATTTTTACAGTATTCAGGAACTAAAAATATAAATGCCAATTTTAGTATTTCACAAGGAAATTCAGTTCTAACAAAGCAAACGATTTCCTTTTCACCTTCAAAAAAGTCGACCATTGTAAACGTATTACTTCCTGCAGATAAAGTGGGATTGCAAATTTTCAAAGCGTCTATCTCATCTAAAGAACAAGAGAAAAACACGTACAATAACACCAAGAATTTTGCAGTTGAAGTGATCGAGCAAAAAACAGCAATAGCTATTGTATCAGCAATAAGTCATCCTGATATTGGAGCACTAAAACGAGCGATTGAAAGCAATGCGCAACGAAAAGTAACTATCGTTAAACCCAATGAAATCAAATCCTTACAAGAATACAATGTTTTGATTTTATACCAACCAACAGCAGAATTCAAATCGGTTTTTGAAAATAATAGGTAGGAGTTTAACACTTTATTATTACTGGGTCAACACCGATTTTACTTTTTGAATCAACAGCAAAACAATCTGGTGTTTAGAATGAGCAATCAAAAAGAAGATTATTTGGCAAGGTTTAATCCACAATTTAATTTGTTTGCTTCAGAAGATATTGGTTTTGAGCAGTTTCCACCGTTGCAAAATTCGTTCGGAACTGTTACAACAAACAATAATTTATCTGTTTTGTTATCGTCAAAAATTAGAAATATTGACACGAATGCGCCATTGTTGGCTTTTTCAGAAAATCAAGGAAAACGCTCTGCATTTCTGTTAGGAGAAAACAGTTGGAAATGGAGAATGCAGTCCTACCTAGACCATCAATCATTTGAAAAATATGATATTTTTATTAGTAAAATCATTCAGTTTTTGGCTTCAAATGACACAAAGAAATCTTTGGTGGTTAATCATGAACGTTTTTACAATTCGGGTGAAGCTATTGAAATTACAGCTCAGTATTTTAATAAGAATTACGAGTTTGATGAAAAAGCTCGTTTGACTATTGCGGTAACAAATAAGAATACGAAGGCAATCAAAAAGTATGATTTGCTGAAAACAAGCAATGCCTTCAAAGTCAATCTTGATGGGCTTTCGGCCGGACAATATACTTTTGTGGTTAAAGAATTGAATTCAAATACTGCTTATAATGGCTATTTTGAAATTTTAGATTTTGATATTGAGAAGCAATTTGTTAATCCTGATGTAAATAAACTGAATCAATTGGCATCGCAAACCCAAGGGAAAGTGTATTATCCAAACCAAGTGGATGAATTGATTAAATCACTTCTAGAAAACGAAAATTACAAAGCAATTCAGAAAGCAATTGTTAAGAAAACGCCTTTGATTGATTGGATTTGGTTATTGATTCTTACAGCACTTTCTCTAGCCTTAGAATGGTTTATTCGTAAATACAATGGTTTGCTATAATTTTAGTGAAATGTCCTTCTTTTAAAGGTATGAAACTGTAGTCTAAGATAATCATACAAAAGTGCAATCAGAAGAGCTAAACCAGCTACAAAAAGCGTTTTTAATTTTATTTCTTGGTATACATATCCACCGCCAACACATCCTATAAAAAAGAAAGTAATAATTGAAAATCTTAAAAAGATATTCGTTTTTAGCTTCTTAATTTCTTCGGGTTTTCTGTAAAAAAATAGTTGAGACAGTTCTATTCCTAAATCGGTGAAAAGTCCTGTAAGATGGGTGGTTCGTACTGTTGATTGCGAAATTTTTGTAACCAAAGAGTTTTGCATTCCCATAGCAAATAACATGAAAAAGGCTGTCAATTTTCCTTCTGTTTGTGATAAATCAGATGGACTTCCATAAATTCCAATGCCAATTAGAATCAAGATTTCTAATGAAATAGGTACGACATGATAGAGTTGAGGTTTTTTTTTAGTGAGTAATTCTGCAATAAAATTCGAGGAGAACGCACCAATCAAAAAGAAAAGAGTAAATAAAAGAAACGTAATCGCTGCTGCATAATCGTGCTTCATTACTTCTTCAGCAAAAAAAGCAAAATGTCCTGTTACATTTGTTGTTAAGGTTTTTAGCGCCAAAACCCCAGTTATATTAACGATTCCAGCTACTAATGAAAGCATAGTGGCTAGTCTTAAATTGTGGAGGAAGGTTCTATTTTTGCCTTGATGTCTAAACATAATTTATTTTGATACTCTTTTTCTTTAGCATACTGGAAGCAGTTTGATAATACGATATGGTTTCTTCCACTAAATCGTTTCGTGTTTTTTCAAGGACTTCATCATAATACAATTGGAAATTTGGAGCCTAGTTTTGGGTTTTTAATTTGGTTCAAATGGAATTGTTTTACTTGCTGTTTAGGGTGAAAGTATCGTCAAAACAGAGTCTTTTATTAAACCTAAATTTTGATAAGTAGCAATTAAAGCTCTTGGCTTGTAGTTGTCTTTTAACACATCTTGTCCAAAAATTTACTTTCATAATTGAAATTCAATAGACCAAACAAAGTGGGCATCACATCAATTTGAGACATGAGTTGATTCACTTGTTTAGGTGCAATAAAACTTGGGCTGTAAATCATGGCTGGAATGCGATATTTGTCTAGCGGAAGTTCTGTTTTTCCTGCACTCGAAGCACAATGATCTGCTAGAATAACAAAAACGGTATTGTTGAACCAAGGCTGTTTGCTTGCTTTTTTGAAGAATCTCCCATGGCAAAATCTGTGTATTTTATTCCACCTTCACGAGATTTTGAATCGCCAGGGATATCAATTTTATTTTTAGGATACGTAAAAGGTCTGTGATTACTCACTGTCATAATATGATTGAAAAAAGGTTTACCTTTTTCAGCTTCATGATTCATTACCTTTATCGCTTTGTTGTACATGTCTTCATCACAAACGCCCCAAATATTTTGAAACGTAATTTCATCGGTTGTGACTTTTTATCACAATTTCATAGCCATTTCCTGAGAAAAAATCTTGCATATTATCAAAAAAAGCATCTCCACCATACATGTATTTTACGGTGTAACCCTTTTGTTTGAAAATGGCTCCAGTTGAAAATTTATTTTTATTGTCTTTTCTTTTTATGACACTTTCACCAGCAGTTGGAGGCAAACATAAGGTTACGGCTTCTAATCCTCTTACAGTTCGAGTTGCCTACAGCATAAAGGTTAGTGAATAGTAAACTTTTGGTTGCTAGGCTATCAATGAACGGCGTCAAATTTTGTGTATTTCCATTCATTTTTAAAAACTCACCGCTATAACTTTCAATGGTTATAAGAACCACATTTTTATGTAATTCGCTTGAATTACCGTTTATTTGTCGGGTGATATTTTCGCCATAGGTATCAGGGATTTGCTGATGCAATAATTCAAACGCCTTTTTTTCTGGAATAGTTTTATAAAATTTAAAATAGTCCAATTCGTTATTCATGAAAGCCAAATAGAACTTATAAACACCATTAGCTTGTAACTCATTGGCGAAGATATTTGTAGATTTCTCTTTCCGAAGCCCAAATAGGAATAGCTACAAATGATAAACACAGCAACAGCAAATAGAAGATTGATAATTTAATTTTCTCTGAAAATGAAGGAATATTTTCGATGTAGTATTTCGATTTTTTTAGAATTAAGTAACTTATTAATCCTGAAACAATAAATAAACCTGTAAATATTGGAATAACTGGATAGGATTGCATGATGTTTCCAATGACTTCATTGGTGTAAACTAAATAGTCTACGGCAATAAAATTATAGCGAACGCCAAATTCATTCCAGAAAAAGTATTCACTTATTGCATTCTGAATTATGATGATTACAAATAAGAAAACGACAAAACTAAAAAGCCAAAATCGAATGGACTTACGATATTTTGGAAGAAAAAGAAGTAATCCAAAAAGGATGGTTTTGATAGCAATAAAACTTTGACCTACTTCTGGCAAAGAACCTCCATATTCATTGAGAATTGTATTCCCAAAATAAACATACAAAAAAAGTAAAATTAGGAAACCAAAAATGATATAGCCAAAGGGTTTCGAATATTTAGAATTTGAGATAAAAATGAGATAGATCCATAAAAAGCCTGATGCTACTGTAAAAACGAAAATATCAGATAGAAATCCTAAAACGAAAATGGATGCCAATACTACCAAATCAAAAGAAGATTGCGTAATTGGATGGCAAAGTAATACAATCCGTAAAACAAAATTAATCGAAAGATATAATAAACCTAATGAATAAAAAGGAGATAATTTTTTGATGAATGACATTTGATAATTTTTTAGCAAAGGTAAATAAACTACTCATATAGTTTGATATCGTTTTGATGAAAGTAGGGTATTTCTGAATTGAATTGTCTTTAGAATATTCAAGACCTTGCATATAATTTCAAATCAAATTTTGTCATGAAAATTTAGCTTGATTTTGATTACCTTTGGGTATATGAATAGTAAATAAGACAAACAAGTATGGATAGTGCCAAATTAAAAGAGCAGTTACAAACGGAAGTGGACACTGCTTTTTTGTACGAAAGTATTGCTTCAATTCAATCGGATGAAAATTTATCAAGAGTTTTACAAAGTTTAGCAGAAATAGAAAAGGGTCATGCCAACCATATGTTGGATAAAGTCCAAGCTATTGAACCCAATTATGGGATGCCATTGCCATCATCTAGAGCAAAATTTCAATTGCGATTAGGTAAGGTTTTTGGATACACTTCAATAATTAGCAATTTGTCAAGTATTGAAAAGCAGTTTGCTATAAATGCTGTGAAAAACAAGATTGAAAATGGCGAAAAGCCATCGGGATTTGAACACAATCATCTCAATATTATTGAAGCAGTTAATAATAATGCAGCCTTAAACGTTTCAGGAGGTTTATTGTCTAAATTTGAAAGTAGACACAAATCAGTTGGTGGGAATGCACTTCGAGCTGCGGTTTTAGGCTCAAATGATGGTCTAGTTTCCAATATGAGTTTGGTTATGGGAGTTGCTGGTGCCGCAGTATCCAATAACACTATTTTATTAACGGGAATTGCAGGACTTTTAGCTGGAGCAATTTCAATGGCTCTAGGCGAATGGCTTTCTGTACAAAGTTCGAGAGAATTAAATCAAAGACAAATCGATTTAGAGACTGAAGAATTGGAAGCCTCTCCAGAAGAAGAAAAGAAAGAGTTAATTTTATTGTATCAAGCCAAAGGGATGAGTAGTGATGAAGCCAAAAAACTAGCGGAAAAAGCATTTGAAAATCCACAAACAGCAATTGATGCAATAATCAAAGAAGAGCTTGGAATTGATAAAGAGGAATTGGGCGGATCTGCTTGGGAAGCAGCTATTGCCTCTTTTATTTTATTTGCCATTGGCGCCATTATTCCATTATATCCATTTATGCTTTTAGATGGAAAAAATGCTATTTTTCTGAGTATTGCTAGTGGTGTAGTAGGGCTATTTGGCATTGGTGCAGCAATAACTTTATTAACTGGCAAAAGTGTTTTGTTTTCCGGGTTTAGGCAAGTAGCATTTGGCTTAGCAGCTGCAGCTGTCACTTACGGAATAGGTTCGTTAATAGGTGTTTCATTGGCAGGATAAAATAAATAACAAATAAAAAAAAAGAATTATGAACGACGCACATTTGCACATGGTGGTAAACCATTTTCCAATTATTGGAACTATTTTCGGGTTAGGTATTTTAATTACCGGAATTGTTTTAAAGAATAAAACAGTTAAAACAGTAGCTTACGTTATCTTTATTATTGCTGCATTGTTTGGGGCATTTAGTATGGGCACTGGAGAAGGTGCAGAAGAGTTAGTTGAGGATATGCCCTCTGTAGGAAAGCAAATTATCCATGAGCATGAAGAACTTGCAGAAACGTTTGCATTGTTATTGTACATCATTGGAGCTTTCTCAATCTTGTCAATATATTTTTCAATTAAAAAAATAGTTTTTGAAAAATACACTTCATTACTTGTAGTTGTACTTGCACTTGTGGCAGTATTTTTGCTAAACAGGTGGGTACATCAGGTGGAGAAATTCGTCACACCGAGATTAGAGCTAATGCAACTACTGTTGGAGAAGTTCAAAATGCTTCAGGAGCAGAACAAGGTGAAAAAGAAGGAGACGATTAAAAATAAATAACAGATAGTTTTAAAAAAGGAGAATTGCTTTAGAACAATTCTCCTTTTTTATGTAATAAAATACCTTATTAACTAGCAAATAACAAAATCAATAATTGGGCAACCAATATTCTAGAAATGGTCACCAAAGGATAAACGGTTGCATACGATTGATTTGGAATATCAGAATCCAAATATTTCGTACTAAAAGCTAGCGCTGCAGGATCGGTGTAGGCTCCGCTCATTATTCCTACCAACTGATAGAAATTAAGTTTAAAAATAAATCTGCTCACAAGAACCATTAAGATTAATGGAATAAACGTAATGAAACAGCCGTAATAAATCCATAGCCAACCATTGAATTTAATGAAATTCTCATAGAAAGCAGCTCCAGCGTGAATCCCAACGGCAGCAAAAAAGAGACAAATACCCAAGTCTTTCATAAAATAGACAGCACCATTATTAATATAAGAATGTATCACACCAACGCCTCCATACCTACTTATAAATAAAGCGGTTAAAAGTGGTCCGGCAGCAAAACCTAATTTTAATGGTACAGGAAGAGACGGAATAAAAATAGGAATAGAACCAACTATAATTCCAACAATTAGACCTCCAAATAAAGATAGAAAATCAGGTTCTAAAAGGCTTTTCTCTGAATTTCCAATTATTTTTTCAACTTCAGTAATGGCTTCTTTGTTTCCAACGATTAGTAATTTGTCACCATAAAATAATTCTAAAGAAGGTTGGGCCAACAGTTCTAAACCAGACCGAATCACACGAGTTACTTTCAAATCAAATTTGTTATGCAAATCCAATTCTGCTAAGGTTTTGTGAGTAGCAGATTTACGAGTAACTAGAATGTTTTTTGCTACAACATCCTCTTCAGATTCTATAAATAAATCAGTTGAAACTTTTCCGGTTAGTTCAATAAAATGGTCTACATCTTTTCGGTTTCCCACTACCATTAATACATCTTTATGATGAATTTTTGAGTCTAGTGAGGGCGAGTAAACTACTTTTGAACCACTATTTTTGAGCCTTGAAATAATGATGTTATGGATGTCTAATTCTTTGTAAATCTGATAAATGCTTTTACCTGATAATTCATGATTGGTAATTCTACACTTTTCATGAATGATTTTATTTTCATTATTTGATGTTTTAATCTTAAGGAATAAACTTTCTTTATGTAAATCAATTTTCAGTACCGATTTGGATAAAATAATTGTCAAAATGATTCCAAAAACACCTAAAGGATACGTAATTGCATAGGCTATTGTAGGGTCACCAAACACTTTTGAAGGAAATTGATTTTGTATTTCTTGCAGAGTTGATTTTGCCGCTCCAAGACCAGGAGTATTTGTTACTGAACCTGACATCAAACCTACCGCATTTTCTATATCAATCTTCGTGAAATAATGAATGCAATACGTAATTATTCCGCCAAGTAACACCGACCCAACTGCTAAAATATTAAACAGTAATCCGTCTTTTTTAAAGGATGAAAAGAAGGAAGGTCCTACTTGAATACCAATTCCGTATACAAATAATATTAGCCCAAAATCTCTGGCAAACACCAAGATACTTTCATCCATTCGGTATCCATAATGTCCTAAAAAGAGACCAACAAACATTACAGCTGAAACTCCTAAAGATACATTTCTAATCTTAATTCTACCAACAAAAAATCCAACGCTAATAGCAATCAACAATACAATCAGCGATTGAGTTATATCCGGATTATCGTTCGGAGAAAACAATTTGTAAAACCAATCAAACATAATTTTATGATTTAAAGTAAATAATAGTACAAATGAATAACATCTTTTTTTGTGTTTATATGATAAAAATCAGCTTATTTTTTGTAAATTTAAGCTTTTAAAAATTAACATTTTCATATTTATAAAACATATGGAAAGCCCAGTAAATATTGGTGTTTTTCCGAAATCGATTTCGTATTTTTTCAAGTAACATGATAAAAATCAGGTTTTATATGGTATTAGAATTCTAATTTTGAAATATAAATTAAGAACTAAGAATTTTTTAAAATTAAGCAATATGAAAAACATTAAAATTATTCAGGAATTACATGACTTAGGAATTACAGGATATCACGAAGTGGCTTATAATCCTTCTTATGAAGAGTTATTTCAAGCAGAAGTTTCTCATAAAAGAAAAGGTTATGAAAAAGGAGCTTTAACCGATACAGGTGCAGTGGCAGTAAAAACAGGTATTTTTACTGGCCGTTCTCCTAAAGACAGGTATATTGTAAAAGATGACATTACAAAAGATACTATATATTGGGATGATAAAGTTAATTTCCCTACCACAAAAGAGGTTTGGGATGATTTGAAAGCACTGGTTTTAGAACAACTTTCTACTTCGCCAAAATTATATGTGGTAGATGCTTTTTGCGGAACAAATGCCGATACAAGATTGAAAGTTCGTTTTATCATGGAAGTAGCATGGCAAGCACATTTTGTGACAAACATGTTCATCAGACCTTCTATATATGAGTTAGAAAATTTTGGAGAACCTGATTTTATTGTAATGAATGGTTCCAAAGCAACCAACCCCGATTGGAAAGAACACGGATTGAATTCTGAAAACTTTGTTTTATTTATCCTTACTGAAAAATTCAAATTATAGGTGGTACTTGGTACGGTGGCGAAATGAAAAAAGGGATGTTTGCCATGATGAATTATTACCTTCCATTAAAAGGAATGGCTTCAATGCACTGTTCAGCAAACGTTGGCGAAAAAGGAGATGTAGCTGTTTTCTTTGGTCTTTCTGGAACTGGAAAAACAACATTGTCTGCTGACCCAAAACGATACTTGATTGGTGATGACGAACACGGTTGGGATGATAACGGAGTTTTTAATTACGAAGGTGGATGCTATGCCAAAGTGATTGACTTGAGCGAAAACAATGAACCAGATATTTGGAGAGCAATTAAAAGAGATGCCTTGCTTGAAAATGTGATTGTTGACGAGTATGGTGAAATCAATTATTTTGACCACTCTATTACAGAAAATTCAAGAGTTTCTTATCCGATTTATCACATCAATAAGATTGTTTTACCTTCTAAAGCGGGTCATGCAAGTAAAATCATCTATCTGTCAGCTGATGCTTTCGGAGTATTGCCACCAGTTTCAATCTTAGACGAAGATCAAGCGCAATACCACTTCCTTTGTGGCTATACTTCTAAATTAGCAGGAACTGAAAGAGGAATCACTGAACCAGAACCTTCATTCTCTCCAGCATTTGGTGAAGCTTTTTTAACATTACATCCAACAATGTATTCTAAAACATTAATTGGGAAAATGAAAAAACATGGAGCCAAAGCTTATTTAGTAAATACAGGTTGGAATGGAACTGGAAAAAGAATTTCTCTTAAAAATACGAGAGCGATTATCGATGCAATTATCAATAGTGAAATTGATGCTGCTCCAACAAAACATATTCCTTTCTTGAATTTAACAATTCCTACAGCCCTAACAGGAGTTAGTGAAGGAATATTAGACCCAAGAGATACTTATAAAGATAAAGCAGAATGGGAACGTAAAGCCAAAGATTTATCAGCCCGATACATCAAAAATTTCCAACAATACACTAATACTGAAGAAGGAAAACGTTTGGTAGCAGCGGGGCCATCACTAGAAGTCGCTGTGTTAAGTTAATAGTGTTTAATTCTTTAAACTTGTTTTTGAACATCTGTTAGTAGAATAAAATCTACTGGCAGATGTTTTTTTGTGATATTTTTTAAATGATTTGTTTTTTAAATTCTTTTTAAGTTATATTTGCTGCAAATAAAAAATAATGATTTCAAATCAATTACATCACCATCATTTTACTAATTGCTCTCAAGCGATGTGTTAATGGTATGTGTGTAATTCACTATATTTTAATAACCCGTTTGAGTACTTCAAACGGGTTTTTATTAGTTAGTAGTGCTCAAACAAAATTTACAGAATCAAGAACAACAAAAAACAACAAAATGAGTACTTTAAAATTGCAATTCAAAAATCGGGACGTTTAAACGAAGACAGCATCCAGATTTTAAAAGACTGTGGGATTTCTATTGACAACGGAAACGACCAACTAAAAGCACAAGCCACCAATTTTCCATTGGAAGTATTATTCCTAAGAAATTCAGATATTCCACAATATCTTATTGATGGAGTTGTAGATGCTGCCATTGTTGGCGATAATCTTTTGATAGAAAAAGCAAAAAATATTACGGTTGCACAAAAATTAGGTTTTTCAAAATGCAAGGTTTCTGTAGCAGTTCCAAAAACATTTCATTACAAGTCGATAAAAGATTTAGATGGAATGCGAATAGCTACTTCCTATCCTAATACCGTTATTGAATATTTTAATTCTTTTGGATTAACGGTAGATATTCACCAAATCTCAGGTTCGGTTGAGATTGCTCCAAATATTGGTCTAGCCGATGCTATTGTGGATATTGTTTCCAGCGGGAGTACATTATTCAAAAACAATTTGAAGGAAGTTGAAGTTATTCTTAAAAGCGAAGCAGTTTTAGCAGTGTCACCAAAAATTTCTTCTGAAACTCAAACCATTTTAGATACATTACAATTTAGAATTCAATCGGTTTTAAAGGCACGAAATTCAAAATACATTTTGATGAATGTTCCAAATGACAAAATTGAAACCATCGGAAAAATTCTACCAGTTTTGAAAAGTCTAACGGTAATGCCATTGGCTGAAGAAGGATGGAGTAGTGTGCACTCAGTAATAGATAGGGATACCTTTTGGGATGTTATCGACCAACTTAAAGAAGCTGGGGCTGAGGGAATTTTAGTGTGTCCAATTGAAAAGATGGTACTTTAACTCTTTTAAGATGAATAAGATATACAACCCAACGAGAAATATTTGGTCAAAATTGTAACAACACCCAACGGCTAATTTCAATGATATTGAAGAAACAGTCAAAGGAATTTTTAAAGAAATTCAAGCAAAAGGAGATACAGCTGTAACAAAATATACGTCTCTTTTCGATGGAATTACACTTGAAAATATAGAAGTTACAAACAATGAAATTGTTGAAGCTATTAATTTAGTCTTTGATGACCTCAAAGAGGCTATTGCTATAGCAAAATCAAACATTGAGAAATTTCATGCGGCCCAAAAGACATCAAAAGTATTTGTAGAAACCATCGAGGGAGTACAATGTTGGCAAGAAAAAAGACCTATTCAAAAAATTGGCCTATACATTCCCGGAGGAACAGCCCCTTGTTTTCAACGGTTTTAATGCTTGCTGTGCCCGCAAAGATTGCAGGATGTAATGAAGTAGTTTTATGTTCACCACCAGATAAAAACGGGAAAATAAATCCTGCTATTTTGTACGTCGCTCATTTATGTGGCGTTACCAAAATATTGAAAGTGGGTGGTATTCAAGCCATTGCAGGAATGACTTTTGGCACAAAAACAATTCCGAAAGTATATAAAATTTTTGGTCCTGGAAACCAATTTGTTACCGTAGCAAAACAGTTTGCTACGCAATTTGGAGTTGCTATTGATATGCCAGCCGGACCTTCAGAATTGTTGATTGTTGCCGATGAAAGCGCCAATGCTAGTTTTGTAGCTTCTGATTTGTTGAGTCAAGCGGAACATGGTGCCGATAGTCAAGTAATTTTAGTTTCAACTTCAAAAAAAATGATTGAGGAGGTTGAAGTAGAAATTAATGCTCAAATTTCAGTATTGCCAAGAAAAGCCATTGCTGAAAAAGCCATCAAAAATTCCAAATTAATTTATGTTGAAAATGATGCAATTGTCTTGGATTTAATTAACGAATATGGCCCCGAACACTTTATCATTTGCAGTAAAAATGAAGACTATTATGTTGATAATATTGTAAATGCAGGTTCTATTTTTATCGGAAATTACACGCCCGAAAGTGCTGGTGATTATGCTTCAGGAACCAATCATACCTTGCCCACAAATGGGTATGCTAAGAATTATTCAGGAGTCAATTTAGATAGTTTTCAAAAAGCGATGACCTTTCAAAAGATCTCTCAAGAGGGTATTCAAAATATAGGCAAGGCAATAGAAATTATGGCAGAAGCTGAAGGTTTAAAAGCCCATAAAAATGCAGTTAGCTTGAGATTGAACGATTTAAAAAAATAAAGATTTAAAAATGAGTTTCGATATAAATAATTTAGTCCGTAAAAACATCCAAACGATGAAGCCTATTCATCGGCAAGGGATGAGTTTAAGGATTTTGATCAGGAGAAATGATTTTTTGGATGCGAATGAAAATCCATTTGAAAATGGCGTAAATAGGTATCCTGATCCGCAACAAAAAACAGTTAAAAGTGCTTTGGCTGAATTGAAGAAAGTCAATCAAAACCAAATTTTATTAGGGAATGGAAGTGATGAGGTTTTGGATTTGTTATTTCGTGCCTTTTGTGAACCCAATCGTGACAATGTAATTACCTTACCTCCAACCTATGGAATGTATGGCGTATTGGCTAATTTGAATGCTGTGGAGAATAGAGAAGTTGTGCTGAATAACAATTTTCAACCTGATGTTACTTCAATTTTAGAAGCAGTTGATCAAAATTCGAAAATGATTTTTCTTTGTTCACCCAATAATCCTACTGGAAATACATTTGCAGAAGAAACTATCAGTAATTTGTTAGAAAAATTTAAAGGTTTAGTAGTTCTAGACGAAGCGTATATTGATTTTTCAGACAAAGAAAGTTGGTTGCAGAAAATAGATAAGTATCCCAATTTAGTCATTACACAGACACTTTCAAAGGCTTATGGGATGGCAGGAATTCGTCTAGGAATTTTATATGCTTCAGCACCTATTATTGCAGTTTTAAATAAAATAAAACCACCTTATAATGTCAATGAATTGACGCAGCAAAAGGCTTTAACTAGAATTTTAGATACGATAAGCATCCAATATGAAATTCATTGTATAAAAGAAGAAAGAGACAAATTACTGCAACAATTGCAACACATACAATATGTTGAAAAAATATATCCAACCGAAGCTAATTTTGTCCTCATAAAGGTAGATGACGCTACAAAAAGATACAATCAGTTGATTGAAAAAGGAATTGTTATTCGAAATCGAACGACACAAGCATTGTGTGAAAATACTTTGCGGTTAACCATTGGTACAGCAAAGGAAAATTTAAAATTAATAGAATCACTAACCCTACTAGGATTATAAACCCATGCAGGGTTAAACTAAAAATAAAATGAAAAAAGTATTATTCATTGATAGAGATGGCACTATGGTTTTAGAACCAAGTGACTATCAATTAGACAGTTTCGAGAAATTGGAATTTTATCCAAAAGCATTTCAGTATTTGAGTAAAATTGCAGATGAATTGGACTATGAATTGGTTATGGTTACCAATCAAGATGGCTTAGGCACAGATTCACATCCAGAAATTAATTTTTACCGTTCATAATTTGATTTTGAAATCTTTTGAAAACGAAGGAGTTCATTTTGATGCGGTATACATCGACAAATCGTTTCCTCACGAAAATTTGCCTACCCGTAAACCTAAAACAGGAATGTTAACCAAATACATTGATAATCCTGATTACGATCTAGCCAATTCATTCGTTATTGGAGACAGAATTACAGATGTAGAATTGGCTAAAAATTTGGGTTCAAAAGCTATTTTTATCAATACGGATGAAGGTTTAGGGAGTGCCGAGATCGCCTCGAAAATACACGAACTAGAAGCTGTTATTGCTTTAAAAACAACAGAATGGAAAGCCATCTATGAGTTTCTAAAATTAGAAAACCGAGTAGCTTCGATTTCAAGAAAAACCAATGAAACCGATATCTTCATCAACTTAAATCTTGATGGAACAGGTAGAAGTAAAATCGAAACAGGTCTTGCTTTTTTCGATCATATGCTAGACCAAATCGCGCGTCACGGACAAATGGATTTGGAGATTGCTGTAAAAGGAGATTTGCAAGTAGATGAGCACCATACCATTGAAGATACTGCAATTGCGCTTGGTGAAGTTTTTGCCAAAGCATTAGGCAATAAATTAGGGATTGAACGATATGGTTTTTGTCTTCCTATGGACGATTGTTTGGCTCAAGTAGCTATTGATTTTGGTGGTAGAAATTGGTTGGTTTGGGAAGCCGAATTCAAGCGTGAAATGATTGGTCAAATGCCAACGGAGATGTTTTTTCATTTCTTTAAATCCTTTTCGGATGGTGCCAAAGCCAACATTAATATCAAAGCAGAAGGTACCAATGAACACCATAAAATTGAAGCTATTTTTAAAGCTTTTGCTAAAGCTATAAAAGTAGCTGTAAAGCGCGATACGGAGAAAATGATTTTGCCGAGTACGAAAGGAATGCTTTAAAAAAATCATGAATTATTAAGTTAAGAATTTTATTAATTGTTAAAATCTTAATGAAACGAGCGAAGCGAACTTAATTTTCTTAATGGTTAAATAAAAATGAAAATAGTAATCATAAATTACGGAGCAGGAAATATTCAAAGCATTCAATTTGCCTTACAACGATTAGGTTTTGAAGGGGTTTTAACTAATAATCCAGAAGAAATTAGTGCGGCTGATAAAGTTATTTTTCCGGGTGTAGGAGAGGCGAGTAGCGCAATGCAAAAACTCCATGAGATTGGATTAGATCAATTGATTCCAACGCTACAGCAGCCTGTTTTAGGGATTTGTTTGGGAATGCAATTGATGTGTCATTCTTCTGAAGAAGGCAATACAAAAGGATTGGGAATTTTTGATGTCGATGTAGTAAAATTCACTCCAAAAGTAAAAGTACCTCAAATGGGTTGGAATACAATTTATAATTTAAAATCTCCGCTATTTGAAGGAATTGCCGAAAATGAATATATGTATCTAGTGCACAGTTTTTATGCGCCAAAATGCAAGGAAGCCATTGCCTTAACCAATTATGAAATGGAATATGCGACTGCTTTGCAAAAAGATAATTTCTACGGAGTTCAATTTCATCCTGAAAAAAGTGGAAAATTTGGTGAGCAAATCCTCAAAAACTTCCTACTTCTAACCTCTAACCTCTAACTTCTTATTTCTAACTTCAATATGAGAATAATACCAGCAATAGATATCATCGAGGGGAAATGTGTTCGTCTTTCAAAAGGCGATTATGATACTAAAAAGATATATAATGAAAATCCCTTGGAAGTGGCTAAATCTTTTGAAAGTCACGGAATTCAATATTTACATTTAGTAGATTTAGACGGAGCAAAATCAAGTAAAATTGTGAATCACAAAGTTTTGGAGCAAATAGCTTCTAAAACGAGTTTAAAAATTGATTTTGGTGGAGGCTTGAAATCGGATGCCGATTTAAAAATTGCTTTTGAAAGTGGAGCGTGCCAAATTACAGGAGGAAGCATCGCTATTAAAAATTCAGATGTGTTCAAGGAATGGATTGCCAAATATGGTTCCGATAAAATCATTCTTGGTGCTGATGCCAATAACGAAAAAGTAGCCATTTCGGGTTGGTTAGAAGAAAGTAAAGAAGACCTAATCCCTTTTATTCAAAGCTATCAGGAAAGTGGAATTCAATATGTTATTTGCACCGATATTGCCAAAGACGGCATGCTTGAAGGACCAAGTTTTGAATTGTATCAAAAGATTTTATCAAAAACCAACGGATTAAAATTAATAGCTTCTGGCGGAATTTCAACTTTTGATGAATTACCTAAATTAGCGGAATTGGGTTGTGAAGGAACCATAATTGGGAAAGCGATTTACGAAGGAAGAATTTCGTTGAAACAATTGGAGAATTATATAATTGGTTTATAGTTTATTGTTGATAGTTTGTAGTTGTAAAACAGCAAACCATAAGCGATAAACCACTAACAATAAACAAAAATGCTAACAAAAAGAATAATCCCTTGCCTCGACATCAAAAACGGACGTACCGTGAAAGGTATCAATTTTGTAGACTTGCGCGATGCCGGAGATCCTGTGGAATTGGCTAAAATCTATTCAGATGAAGGGGCTGATGAATTGGTTTTTCTTGATATTTCCGCAACGGAAGAAAGAAGAAGCACTTTATTGAATTTAGTTCGTAAAGTCGCTGCAACCATTAATATTCCGTTTACAGTTGGTGGAGGAATTTCGACAGTAGAAGATGTTGAAGCATTATTGCAAAACGGAGCTGATAAGGTTTCTATCAATTCATCTGCGGTAAAAAATCCGCAATTGATTAATGATTTAGCACAGAAATTTGGAAGCCAATGTGTGGTTGTTGCTATTGATGCCAAACAAATTGATGGTGAATGGATGGTGCATTTGGTGGGAGGAAAGGTTCCGACAGAAATTAGATTATTTGATTGGGCAAAAGAAGTAGAACAACGTGGCGCTGGAGAAATTCTTTTTACCTCGATGAATCACGACGGTACCAAAAATGGATTTGCTAATGAAGCTTTGGCTAAATTATCCGAAATCGTGAACATTCCGATAATTGCTTCTGGAGGAGCAGGGACTATTCAGCATTTTATGGATACCTTTGTCGAAGGAAAAGCCGATGCAGCACTTGCAGCAAGTGTATTTCATTTCAAGGAAATTGAAATTAAGGCTTTGAAAAGAGAATTAAAAAGTAATAATATTGAAGTTAGATTATAGAACTTAGAAAAAGAGAAAAGAAATTAGATTTATTAAATCTTTCCAATCTTTTAATCTTTTAATTATTAAATTATAAAAATGAACATTGATTTTTCAAAATTAGCTCACGGATTAATTCCTGCGATAATTCAAGATAGCGAAACCAAAAATGTGTTGATGCTAGGCTACATGAATGCCGAAGCCTATCAAAAAACTTTAGATATTCAAAAAGTGACTTTTTATAGTCGTTCGAAACAAAGACTTTGGACAAAAGGGGAAGAAAGCGGTAACTTTTTACACCTCGTTGATATCAAAAATGACTGTGATGAAGATACACTTTTAATACAAGTCAAACCAGAAGGACCAACTTGTCACACAGGTTCAGATACGTGCTGGCAAGAAATTAATAATCAAAGTTATGGTTTTATCTCAAAACTAGAAAACACCATTAAACAGAGAAAAGAAAACGCTACTTCTGATAAAAGTTATGTCGCTTCATTATTTGAAAAAGGAATCAACAAAATTGCTCAAAAAGTAGGTGAGGAAGCTGTTGAGGTGGTAATTGAAGCCAAAGATTCGAATGATGATTTATTTTTGAGTGAAAGTGCTGATTTATTCTTTCACTATCTTATTTTACTTCAAGCAAAAGGATATCAATTGAATGATGTGATTTCAGTATTAAAAGCAAGAGAAAAATAGTAATTAGTCTTCTATTTTTTAAAAGTATAATCAAAAGATAACTTTTTTTAAACAGGCAAAAAAACTATATTTACTCCTCAAATAGGATATGTAGTTTTTTGGTATTGATATGATTTCTAATAAAAATAACTTTTCAGCACATACTGAAGACGAATTGGTTGAACCACAACTCAATATAGTGCTCACAACTGATGAAGATGATTTAAGACCCGTTTATATTTCAGGGAATTTCAATCATTGGCATACACAAGACCAAAATTTTGAGATGGAAAAAATTGGAAATGGGTTGTATCATTTTAAATTTCCACATGATTTTGTTTATCCAGAAGAGCTGCTATACAAATTTACCAAAGGAGATTGGAGTGAGGTTGAAATTGATAAATATGGTAACCGAACTGAAAATCGGGTTTGCAAACAAAATTCTGGAGTTAGAAAGGAACATGTAGATAAATGGAGAAGAAATTGGTTACCCTTTAAGCCTAATTTTTTACCGAAAGTACACCTGATTTCTGAAGAATTTGAAATTCCTCAATTGAATAAAAAAAGAAGAATTTGGGCTTTGCTTCCCCACGATTACGAAACTTCTCAGGAGCATTATCCTGTGATGTATTTGCAAGATGCACAAAATTTATTCAATGAAAAAGCCCAGTATGGTAATTGGGAAATTGATAAAAAATTGGCCGTCATGGCCGAATATAAAATTGGTAAAATTATCATTATTGCTATAGAACACGCCGAACAAGACCGTATCAAAGAATACAATGTTGGGAATACCATTCTCGGTGTAGGTCAAGGAAAAAAATACATTCGATTCATAACCGACACATTAAAACCCTTTGTTGACAAGCAATTTAGAACAAAACCAGAGCGTGAGTTTACAGGAATTGGAGGCAGTTCTATGGGTGGATTGGTCAGTATTTTCAGTGGTTTGATGTATCCTGAAGTTTATGGTAAACTAATGATTTTTTCCCCCTCGCTTTGGGTAGTTCCCAAAATGGATTTTACAGGAATTGATTTCTCAGAACCTGGCGATACTAAAATTTATTTGTATGCTGGTGGAGATGAAAGTGCTACCATGGTAGAGCATGTTAAAAAGTTTAAGAAAAGCATGATTAAAAATGAATTTGTTACCCATAAAATGAAAATTAATTTGAGCATTAATATGCTAGGAAAACACAATGAAACCTATTGGAGTGATGAATTTCCGAAAGCCATAGAATGGTTGTTTTTTAATACTAAAGACAATTAGGAAATCAAACACCAACTAAATAGTATGAAACAATGAAAACAAATACAATTCAAAATTTAGAAAAATTTACAGGGACTATTATCATTCCAGTTTTTGAAACCTATTCCAAAAGTTTAGTTCCAATTGAGTTTCATGGGGTTTCCGTTTCTTCGAAAATATTCTACGGGAAGAAAGATAGCTTTTATGTAGTGGAGAAGTACGATTGCGTGCATGTTTTTGTTGGTTTAGGAAAAACGATAGATTATAAATCGTTGAAGACTGCTTTTAGAAGAATTGCTTCAAAACTGAAAGATTCGTTTACTACTCCTGTGGCATTAAACATTCCTGAATCCTTTCATGCAGAGCAAGTTGAGGCCGCGATTTCGGGATTGTTTTTAGGGACGTATAATTTAGGATATTACAAAAGAGAAAAAGCAGATCATCCTTTTTTGAGTCCCGATTTTGTTTTACAACTCGTATCCAAAAAAGAATACAAAGAAACAGTAGCAAGAGCCATTAAAATTGCTTCTGCTCAGCTTCAAATTTTCAATTTAGTCGATTTACCGCCTAATAAAATTACACCAAAATATTTGTCGAATTGGGCTATCGAAAGTGGGAAAAAATATGGATTTTCTACAAAAGTTTTCGGTTATGAAGAAGCTAAAATAAACGATTTAGAAGCCTTTTTATCCGTAGGGAAAGGAAGTGATAAAGAACCACAGTTTATCATTATGAATTACGTTCCTGAAAATGTTGATGCCAAAACGAAACATGTTGGACTAGTCGGAAAAGGAATTACCTTCGATACTGGAGGCTTAAATATTAAGACCACTGGCATGGTTCATATGAAGTGTGATATGGCTGGAGGTGCTGCTGTTTTTGGTGCAATGCAATTGATTTCTGATTTAAAATTGCCTGTAAAAGTTACGGCTATAGTTCCTTGTTGTGAAAATTCGGTAGATAGTAAGTCCTTTTTACCTAGTGATGTTATCAAAAGTCATAGCGGATATTCCATCGAAATTATTGATACTGATGCTGAAGGACGTCTTATTTTAGCCGATGGTTTATCGTATTTAATCAAGAATTTTGCTCCCGAAGTTATTGTAGATATTGCCACATTAACTGGAAGTAGCGTTGGTACTTTTGGTTATGAATGCGCGGCTTTGTTTACCAACAATGAAACTATTTCTAAAAAATTGCAACAGTCAGGTGATGAAGTAGGAGAAAGGCTTTGGCAATTGCCACTTTGGGAGGTATACAAATCAGACATAGAAAGTGAGATTGCAGATGTGAAAAATTACAGCGGAAAACCCGTTGCTGGGGCTATTAGTGCGGCCAAGTTTTTAGAATTTTTTACCGAAGAACACAAAGCGTGGGCACATTTAGATATTGCAGGAGTGGCTTTTGGAGATGACGAATTTGCAAAAACGAAGCATGCTACTGCCTATGGTGTACATTTATTGACTAAATTTATTGAAAATCTATAAATACAATTACCAATATGAAAACCTTTATTTGTATTTCAAACTATTTCAAGGGAGCCGATTTTTTAATCAATTTGAAAAAATTAGGAAATAAAGTTTTTCTAGTCACATCCGAAAAATTGCGTGACAAGTCTTGGCCTGTAGAGTATATTGACGAAATATTTTTTATGGAAGGACAAGATACCGATTGGAACATGGAACATTTGTTGTTGGGTGTGGGTAATCTGATGAAAAACCATAAGATAGATGCTATTGTGGCTCTGGATGATTTTGACGTTGAAAAAGCAACCTATTTGCGTGAGAATCTTCGCATTGATGGAATGGGACAAACCACAGGGCGCTATTTTCGGGATAAGTTGGCCATGCGAATGAGAGCAAAAAGCTGTGGTATTTCTAACCCTAATTTTTGTTCCTTATTCAATGATTTTGATATCAATACTTTTGCTGATACGATTACCCCACCATGGGTATTAAAACCGCGTTCAGAAGCTTCAGCAGCAGGAATTATAAAAGTATATGACAAGGACAGTTTGTGGATGCACATTAACGGAATGGGGAATAACCGTTTCAAATATTTGGTAGAGCAATTCCGTCCTGGCGATGTGTACCATTGTGATAGTTTGATTTTAAACGGAAAAATTATTTTTAGTATCACTTCAAAATATTTGGCTACTCCAATGGAAATTTCACAAGGAGGTGGCGTTTTTAGAACAGCAAACATTCCCTATGGTTCAAATGATGACAAGGGCATTAAGAAAATTAACGAACAAGTCATCCAAGGTTTTGGGTTAAAACATGGAGCGGCTCACACTGAGTTTATCAAATGTAATGAAGACGGAAAAATTTATTTCCTTGAGACGTCTTCAAGAGTGGGAGGCGCTCATATTGCCGAAATGGTGGAAGCGGCATCCAATATCAACCTTTGGTCGGAGTGGGCAGCTATTGAGAATGCACTAGTAAAAGGGATTGACTATCAATTGCCAAAAGTTAAAAAAGAATATGCTGGAATTGTATTAACCTTGTCTAAATACCAACATCCCGATTTATCCTCTTTCAACGATGAGGAAATTTGCTTTAGAGTGCCATTAGAATATCATGCGGGACTTATCGTACAATCTGACAAGCATGAAAGAGTGTTGGAATTATTAGATAATTATGCGGATCGACTAACTCAAGATTTTGCCTCTGTATTAGAACAGAAAGAAGTGAAGGATTTGCATTAGAAATATACTTATTGTATAAATATTCTATTAGCGTTCGTTTCTCCACATTCTCAAAGAAATGTAACAAAAACAACTTGAAATCTACAAATTGTTTTAATTTTATTATTCAAACAAAAATCAAAAACTTAATTTATGAAATTCAAAATACTTTTATCTCTTTTTGTATTATTTTGTTTGCATATCAATGCTCAAACTATTTCAATTGTTGGGACAGGTGTAAATGGTTGGCCACCAAATCAAATAGGGGCTGAGATTACGCTCACCACTACTGATAATATCAGTTATACCATCGAAAATGTATTGATTTCAGATGGCGAAGTGAAATTCAGGCAAGACTTTGATTGGGCATTGAATTGGGGTGGAAATACCTTTCCTAACGATCAAGGAATTTTGAATAGTGCATCAGATGCAATTCCTACTAAAGCAGGTATTTATGATGTTACTTTTAACAGAGTTAATGCAACCTATACTTTCATAGGGACTCCATTTCCTGCCATTGGAATTTGGGGACCAGCAGTTGATTCACAAAACGGATATGTGGGCAATGATAAAAAAAATGCAAATTACTGATGGAGTTATTTATACTCTTGCAGATTTCTATTTTAGTAGTGGTCAGGCTTATTTTAGACAAGATAATAACAGTACTTTAGTTTTTGGAAGTGTAAGTTTTCCAACAGGTACAGCACAACCAAGCGGACCATCAATAGCTGTTACTGGCGGAGAATGGTTTGTGACTTTTAATAGAAATACGGGCGAATATTCCTTTGCATATCCAAGTATTGGGATTTTAGGTTCGGCTTTAGGTGGCTTTGGAGTGGAAGATACCGACTTAGCAACTACAGATGGTTTTAATTATTCTATAAAGAATCTATTGACCATCAATGGAGAATTAAAGTTTAGAAAAAATAACAGTTGGTCAACAAACTGGGGCTCTTTAAGTTTTCCTTCTGGTACAGGAACTCAAGACGGAAAAAATATTCCAGTTCCTGGTGGAGTATATAACGTGACATTTGAAAGAACTTCTGGAAATTATCAATTTGTAAATTCTTTATCAACCACATCTTACAGTATTCAGAACATAAAGGTGTATCCGAATCCTTCCTCAAACGAGTGGAATTTTTCACATGATAACATTTTAGATACGATATCATTGTTTGATTTTTCGGGAAAGTTACTTGAAGTTGTTATACCTTCTAGTAAACAATTTAGTCTAAAAAATAGCTTATTGTCAAAAGGCATTTATTTCGCTAAAATAAATTCAGGATTCGATTTTAGCATAGTTAAATTAGTAAAAAACTAGAAAGAGTTTTTTAATTAATATTTATAAATGGCAATCATCAGTATTCAAAAAGTAACTCATAAAGATATTCACGTCTTGCAAGAAATCAGCATGCAAACGTTTAACGAAACTTTTCGGCATTTAATACCGAGGAAAACATGAAAATGTATTTGAGAGAAAGTTTTTCCATCGAAAAACTTTCTTCAGAACTTAACGACGCAAACGCCGAATTTTATTTTGCTCTACTTGGCAGTACCGTAATAGGTTACTTGAAACTTAATTTTGGAACTTCAAACAGAAATGAAAGACAATAACGCTCTAGAAATAGAACGAATTTATGTTTCTAAAGCCTATCATGGAAAAAATGTAGGACAATTGCTCTACGACAAAGCGCTACAAATTGCAAAAGAGAAAAAGGCCGACTATGTTTGGCTGGGAGTTTGGGAAGAAAATAGTAGAGCGATACGTTTCTACACTAAAAATGGTTTTGTTGCATTTGACAAACACCTATTCAAATTAGGCGATGACGAGCAAACCGACATTATGATGAGATTAGAGATAAATCACTAAATAAGAACTAACGTTATCTTGTATTTGTAAAGATATCAAAGCATAGTTAGTTATTTGTTCTTGATTTTAGTGAAATATTATGAAACGGATAACACTAATTGAGATTGAGGCAGGATGTAGTTTTATTTTTCAAATAATCCGATAGAACCACCAACCCAATCTTTGTCTTTATTGAATTTTACGCCAATCATTTCACCTCGACTGAGTCGGACTAAATTACAAAGTAGAGTGGGTGAAGTATCATTTTTTCTCCATAAACACAGGATGCGTACTTCGGCTTTCACTTTTCCGTCAGGAGATTGTACTATGGGAATATAATTCACTTTTTTTTGCAAGATATAAAGGTCTTTTTCCTGTATCGCTTCAATATCTTCTTTTTTAACATGAAAAATAACACCTGAACCCGAGAAAGAGAATAGAGGTTTTAAAACATAATTTTCTAAATCCACGGGAATCACTTTTAGGTCACTAAGTAAGGTGGTTTCAATGAAATATTTTCCTTTTTAAAAAGGGCAAAATGAATTTACTAATTCTAAAAAACCAGTTGGGATGCCCAGCCCATTCCACATCTAATTCATCAGAAAAACTAAAATTGAGTTTCAAGTCTTTTCGTAATTCTAATTCATCAAAAATAACACGATTGTAAATGCGTTTCACCAGAATTTCTTCGCCTTTAGCATTGGTATAAAAAAGCTGTTTTCCTTTTTTTTTGTATAGCTGTCACACAAACAATTGGAATTCCAATATCACGGTTACAGTATAGAAAATCGATTTTTGTGTTTTGTTTTTCAGGCTCAATTTCAAGTAGAATAACATTTTCTGCGGGATGATTGTTGCAGATTACTTCTTTTAATATGTTGAGATAGTTCTCAGGTGATAGTCCGTTAAAAAAAGGTGTAGTTTCCTCCAGAAAAGGATAGTGTTTTTTGAATTTAGCAAATAAATTGGGCTGATAATTGTACAGTGTAGGGAAGCCCTGCACTTCGATTAATTTGGGTAAGATTTCCCCGTTTTCCTCGCAAATACCAAAATCAATAGCTAGGAAAGTCGTGTGTTCATCTTCATTGGGAACTTTAGTATTCAGCTCTAATGATTTGTCAGTAAGTGATTTGAAATTTTTCTGTTGAATGAGTTTAATGACATCATTACAGCCTTCAATCAGTTGACTTTTTAATTCATTTGAAATAAAAAACGGAGTTTCTGCCATTCTAAACGTAGGCATGTAATCAAAATCGGAGGCAATGTCATCTTGAAATTCCTGATATTTTTCTGAAGTAAATCTAGAATTAAATAAGGTTCGATATTTAGGAATCATCAGAAAAAAGCGAGTTTAATTGGAAAGTGTTTTTTTGGTTTTCAACAAATCATTAACGGCAATTCGAATGAAATTTGGAATCATGGTTTCGTTAGTTCGATAAATTTTTTCGTCATCTACTAAATCTTCGAGCATATTTCTAAATTTTTTTCGCCCTTTCATGTTGATTATTTTTTCTTTAGCATTGGCGTTTCTCAAGTTTGCAATGAAACTGATAGGGTCAGCCTCTGGATGAAATTGAGTGCCCACAAAATAATCAGAAAAACGAACCGCCATAATAGCTCTTTCGTATTGAACGTGGTCGCGAATTTTTTCTAGTGAAATGATTTTTGCCCCTTTTTTAGCAAAAACACTTAGCTTGGGTTGTACCACCTGATAATCACGAGAATCTACTGCATAGAATGGGTCGGATAATCCTTGAAATAAGGGATCGGTAAAGCCTTCTTTGGTTTTATGAACAGTCATTACCCCAAAAGAAGTTCCGTTGCGTTTGGTGATTTCGGCTAAACCAAAGTGTTTACAGGCCATTTGAAACGAATGACAGATAAATAAAACGTGTTTTTTTACATGATTTTCTTTATTCCATGCCGTTAATTCATCTATAAAAGCATAGTATTTTGTATCCCAACTTCCATCGCCTTCAAGAGGATTACCTGGTCCTCCTGTAGAAATATAAATATCATATTTTTTTATTTCTGGCAATTCTGATTTGCCTCTCACATCAAAAATTTTGAAACTTACAATGTGATTGAATCGGTTTATGATGTCTATAATGCAACGCATCCCTTGATTGGGTTCTCCGTTGTACATGTCTAAAATCGCAACTTTTATAGCTTGATCATTCATAATAATCGTTTTTTAAGTACTCTTATCGAGTACAAAGATAAATAATTGTATTATAACCCTTTAGTAAATTCGCTAGTAATAAAATCGACTACCTGAGATAAATCGTTTGTTTTTTCAAAAACGGCTAATTGCTTATCGGCTCCTGTACCTTCTCTCATGATGGTATGTACATAATTAATTTGTTCGCGACTGCCTAATTCGTCAACTACATCGTCAATAAATTCAAGTAATTCTAAAATTAACATCTTGGTTTCTACTTCTTTTTGTAAACCAAAATCAATCATATTGCCTTCTATACCATAGCGCGCGGCACGGAAATTTATTTTCTTTAATTAAAGCCAATCGGTAAATATTGAAACTCATGTTGTTTAAACTCAATTTGTAAAGCTTGGCAACTATAGCTTGAATAATTGCTACGATGCACATGGTTTCTTCAACCGTTAAACTCATGTCACAAATACGAAATTCAATAGTATCATAGAAAGGGTGTAAACGTAAATCCCACCATATTTTTTAGGGTTATCAATACAATTTGTTTTGACCAAAGTGTCGAGATAGTTGTCATAAGCAGCAACAGAATCAAAATATTCTGGTAAACCAGTTCTTGGAAATTTATCAAAAACTTTAGTTCTAAAGGATTTATAGCCCGTTTGTCTGCCTTCCCAAAAAGGGGAATTGGTAGAGAGTGCAAAAATATGAGGTAAGAAATAACACGCTTGATTCATGAGTTGCATTCCTATTTCGCGATTCTCGATGCCAACATGACAATGCATTCCAAAAATTAAATTGGAACGAGCCGCATCTTGCAATTCATTGACAATATGATGGTATCTTGGATCGTCGGTTATGGGTTGGTCTTGCCATCTTGAAAAAGGATGAGTTCCTGCACCGCCAACAACCAAGTCTTGTTTGGCAGCAAGTTCTACAATTTTGGATCTTAAATGTTTGATTTCATCAGTTGCTTCTTGTACATTTCTGCAAATATTAGTTCCAACTTCAACCACAGATTGATGCATTTCTGCCTTGACTTGTTCATTTAAAATGATTTTAGCTCCATCGACAATTTTTGAAAGATGGGAACGTAAATCTCTAGAGTGCGGGTCAATAATTTGATATTCTTCTTCAACACCAAGTGTAAAAACAGGAAGTTTTTTCATAAAAAACGATATTTTTATTTTTCAGAAGCAGCATCTTTTATAAATGTTCCCCAAGTTAGATTCATTTTTCCAGGCTTTTGTTTTTTGGCAGCAGCAATAGCCATTTTAGCAGCTTCTTCAACAACCCATTCAAAATTATCTGGACCTACAGAAGTCAATTCAGCATCAGGAGCAGGGTTGCCAAAATCTATTGCATAGGGAATACCGTCACGAACCGCAAATTCAACAGTATTGAAATCATAACCAAGGCCTTTACAGAGTCGAATGGTATAGTCTTTTATAGTTGCTAATAATTTTTTATCTACTGGAGGGCCATCCAAAACATAGCGAGCATGATGAGGATTTCGAGGTTCGTATTGCATGATTCTAACTGTTTTACAACCCAAGCAATAGACTCTAAAATATTCTGTAAAAACAATTTCTTCTTGTAACATCATGACCAGTTGACCTGTTTCACGATGAATATCCCAAAATTCGTCTCTGTTTTCTAATCGGTATACATTTTTCCATCCACCACCAGCATAAGGTTTCATATAGGCAGGAAAACCAACATAATCGAAAATAGCTTCCCAATCCATAGGATATTTTAGGTTTCGGAATGATTTTCCGGTAGTATCCGTAGGATGCTCTGCTGATGGTAGAATCACAGTATTAGGTATTGGCACACCTAAGGTATCTGCCAATGCATTATTAAAAAATTTATCGTCAGCACTCCACCAAAAGGATTATTGATAACATTAGTTCCAGTTAAAGCGGCATTCTTTAAATAGGCACGATAGAAAGGAACATCTTGAGAAATTCTATCAATAATTACTGCATATTCACCATCTTTATTTTGAATCACTTTGTCAATGGTAACAGCTTCAGCTATTATTCCATTTTCATTTTTTGAATTTACCCTATCTATAAATGCTTGAGGAAAGGTATCTTCCATCCCGAATAATATTCCAATTTTTTTCATAATCTATTAGGTTTTATTATGTGGTATTTTAAAATTTAATTCTTGATAAATAATGAGGAAACATTTCTTTCCAAACAGGCCAGTCATGTTCTCTATCTTGTCTAATATCTAACCAATGGTGAACATTTCTATCACTTAGAACTTTGCTTAGTTTTAAATTGGCATCGAAACAAATATCCCAATTTGAGGTCCCTAAAACGATGTCCATATTCCATAATTCATAATCGTCTAATCCATATAAGTAATCCTCAGGGCTGTTGTAAAAAACATCATCATTATGAAACCCGTCCATGAAACTTTTGATACTAAAAGCACCACCCATTGTGAACATATGGCTTACATATCCAGGATGTCGAAAAGCAAAATTTGCAGCATGATACCCCCCAAAACTACAACCTGCAACAACAACTTTACCCGACCAAGTATTGTTTTTTACTCGTTCGACAATTTCGTGGCAAATCATTTTGTCGTACCAAACATGGTTTTGAATACGATGAATAGGATATACATTTTTATTATAGAAACTGTCTTTGTCAATGCTATCTGGGCAAAAAACTTGTATAAGTCCTTGTTCTATGTACCATTTCGCAGATTCAATTAATCCCATGTCTTTATTTTCATGAAAACTTCCCATAGAAGTAGGGAATTAAATGACAGGATAACCAGCATGACCAAAGACTAGCATCTCTATTTCTCTGCTTAAATTAGGGGAATACCATTTGAAATATTCTTCTTTCATAGCTTTTTAGTTGTAACAAGTATAATAAAAAAATTTGATATCCAAAACGATTGGTAAATTCAAAGCAGAAAAAGCAATTAATTAATTCGATTCATTTAACTCAAAAAGCTGTATTTGACTTTTTATTCTTTCAATTAGAAGATTCATCATACGCTTGTTTAAGGCAGATGAATTTTGAATATACTCGCCATATTCTTCATTGGTGAATAATCCAATAATAATTCCTTTGAGCGAGTTTCTGAATTTAATGTCTTTTTGAATGGTGTTTTCAATATATTGAAGTTTCTTTTCGGTAGTGTAAGAATAGAATTCGTTTTTATATTTTTTCACATGATTTTTAAAAACATCAATGCATAAATCATTTTGAAATTTCAATATGGGTCGAATGGTTTTATTTTGAAATCGTTCTTCAGATGAAGACGCATCGGAAACAGAACCGAGATTATCTCCTCTCATATTCAAAATAGATTGGTCTCTTGTATTCATGAGAATATTTTATTAGGTATAGCTGTTATTTTTTAGTTATACATACATTGTTTTAACTAAATCGAAGTCTAACATATACATGCTTGATGCCCTTTTTATCCGAATCTCTTTCATCGATTTCTAAAATATCGGTTAGTGATTTAAGCATTGGAGTCAACTTTGTAAAACCATAATTTCGAGGATCAAATTCAGGTTTCTTTTTAACAATTAAGTTTCCAACATCACCAAGGAAAGCCCAACCGTCATCATCTCCAATAGCCTCGATAGTATCTTCAATGAGTTCAATGGTTTGGTTGTCAATTTTATTGAGCGGTTTTTGTTCCGTTTTTTCGGGAGTTTTTGCAGCCACTTTTTGCCTCGCCTGTTCGCTAGCGCTCGGGTCAATCACCTTTTTGTTTTCCTCAGCTAACCTACTTTTTGGAGATTTCTTTTTGATGGCTCCGTCCAATACTTCAATATAAATGAATCGATCACAAGCAACGATAAAAGAGTTTGGAGTTTTTTTCTCACCTATGCCTATAACTTTCATACCAGATTCTCTCAATCGAATTGCCAAACGTGTAAAATCACTATCGCTGGAGACAATGCAGAATCCATCTACCTTATCTGAATACAACAAATCCATGGCATCAATAATCATTGCAGAATCAGAAGAGTTCTTGCCCACAGTATAACTGTATTGTTGAATTGGAGTAATGGCGTGTTCCAATAAAACAGATTTCCAACCACTTGCATTGGGCTTTGTCCAATCGGCATATATTCGTTTTGTAGTTGGTGTGCCAAATTTTGCTATTTCTTCCATCATCCCTTTTACATTGCTGTAAGGAACATTATCAGCATCAATAAGAACAGCTAATTTTAATTCTTTTATACCTTGTGACATTTATTATTTTGATTAATGATATTTCCAAAGATACAAAGTTTGTTAATGATTAAAAAGTAAATACATAACAATCATGGTTTTGTTTTTTAAGTCTATTTTTAAATAGCAATAGAGTGAGTTATGCTAAAATAATTGGTCATTACATACTGTAATAAATTTTAAATAATTAATTTTGCCACTTCAAAAAAATATAATACTTCACAGTACTATGGTAAAAGATTTATTCGAAAGAATTCAAAACAATAAAGGGCCACTGGGAAAATGGGCTTCACAAGCAGAAGGATATTTTGTATTCCCAAAATTAGAAGGAGATTTAGGACCAAGAATGAAATTTCAAGGAAGAGAAGTTTTAAATTGGAGTTTGAACGATTATTTAGGTTTGGCGAATCATCCAGAAGTGCGTAAAGCAGATGCTGACGCAGCTCAAGAATTTGGTGCTGCTTATCCTATGGGAGCCAGAATGATGTCGGGTCACACCAAATATCACGAACAATTAGAACAAGAATTGGCTGCTTTTGTAATGAAAGAATCCGCTTATTTGCTGAATTTTGGCTACCAAGGTATTTTGTCGGTAGTTGACGCCTTAGTGACTAGAAATGACGTGATTGTGTATGATGTAGATGCACATGCTTGCATTATTGACGGCGTTCGTTTACATAGTGGGAAACGTTTTACTTATAAGCACAACGACATTGAAAGTATGGAGAAAAACTTGCAACGTGCTACCAAATTGGCTATGGAGCAAGAAAAAGGAATTCTTTTCATTACTGAAGGTGTTTTCGGGATGCGCGGTCAACAAGGAAAGTTGAAAGAAATTGTAGAAATGAAAAAGAAATACAATTTCCGTCTCTTGGTTGATGATGCACACGGTTTTGGTACACTTGGTAAAACAGGTGCCGGAGCAGGTGAGGAGCAAGGCTGCCAAGATGGAATTGATGTGTACTTCTCTACTTTTGCTAAATCAATGGCGAATATCGGTGCTTTCATTGCTGCCGACAAAGACATTATCGATTATTTGAAATACAATTTACGTTCACAAATGTTTGCCAAAGCATTACCAATGATTCAAACGATTGGTTCGTTGAAACGTTTGCAATTATTGCGTGATAACCCAGGATTAAAAGATAAATTATGGGAAAATGTAAATGCTTTGCAAAATGGTTTGAGAAGCAAAGGATTTAATATTGGCGATACCAATACTTGCGTGACACCAGTTTACCTTGAAGGAAGTGTTCCGGAAGCAATGGTGATGGTAAATGACCTTAGAGAAAACTACGGTATTTTCTTGTCGATTGTAATTTATCCAGTAATTCCGAAAGGATTGATTTTATTGCGTGTAATTCCTACAGCTTCGCATACATTGGAAGATATTACCGAAACATTGACTGCTTTTGAAGCAATCCGCGATAAATTGGTAAACGGAACTTACAAGGAAATTGCCAGCAGAACTAAAGTTGATTTGGATGCCTAATCTAAATTAAATGTAAATAAAAGCAAAAATCCATTCATTGAATGGATTTTTTTTGATGGGATGGTAAAATATAATTTTTAAAGGTCTTTTCTGTACGTTTTTCTTTTACAATGTACTATCGGATTAAAATTTTTCCAAAGTAAGTGTATGGCAATATTGTCCTCTAATTCAGGACTTCTGATACAGTTTACTATGCCGTTTTTCTTGAAGGTATTGTAATATTCATTAAAAATAATTGCTGTCACCCCTTTATTTTGATAATCAGGATGGATGCCGATGAGGTAAAAAATTACATCTTTACTTTGTTTTTTTGCTTTTAATAGATGAAGGAAGCCGAAGGGAAATAATTTTCCTTTAGCTTTTTGAAGTGCTTCAGTAATACTAGGCATAACAATTGAAAAAGCGATAAGTTTTCCCTCTTTATCCTCTACACATTTAATATATTCTGGATTGATAAAACCGATATACTTCTTTTTAAAGTAGGCTTTTTGTGCATCTGAAATAGCGACAAAGGAGGCTAATTTTGCATAAGATTCGTTAAACAAATCAAACATTTTTTCTACATAAGGCAATACTTCATTGTTAGAATTGAAATTTATTGCCTCAAGCTGATATCTTTTTTTTATTAATTCGTGCGCTTTTCAAAAAATTCAGGTTTCACATTACTAAATGGGAATAAACTTTCAACAAACTTTTTTCAATAGTGTAACCCAGCTGCTCCAAATGGGTAACATAGTAGGGATTATTGTACCAAGTAATTTGTGTTCCAACTTGATCAAATCCTTCGGTAAGTACTCCTACTTTATCTAAATTGGAAAAACCCATAGGGCCTTCAACATATTCAAGGTTGTTTTTTCTACCCAGTTCATATACTTTTTCTAATAGCGCTTTTGTAACTTCAATATCATCAATAACATCAAACCAGCCGAATCGTACTTTCTTTTTTTGTTGATGATTAACTTCATCCCAATTAATAATGGCTGCAACTCGACCAACGATTTTGTTGTCTTTGTAGGCTAAATAAAAATAGGCTTCTGCAGTTTGAAATACTGGATTTTTAGTTTTGTCGAAGGTTTCCAATTCATCTGAAATCAAAGGTGGAACCCAGTATGGATTATCTTTATATAATGTAAAAGGGAATTGTATATATTCTAGTAATTCTTTTTTTGTTTTTGCTTCTTTAATAGAGATCATCTGTATATTAATTTATTTTTCACCTTCAATTTCATCTAATCTTTTCTTTGCTTTTTCTTTTTTCTTGTCTTTTTTGCTTTTCCCTTTTTCTTTGTCTTTTTTATCTTTTGGTATGCGAAGCATTACTTCGTTGTAATTGGCATCAAATCTCCAAGAGGCTCCAATTCCTCCTATTAAAAAAGAGGGCGTGTTTTTAAAATTAGTTCCTATAGAAGCGTCAATTTGAATATTTTGTTTGACTAAATAGGCTGCTCCACCTCTTAGAAAACCATCAGCATAATAATCGCTATTAAAACCTTGATTTTCAATAAAACCAGACCATCTGGAACTGAAACCTCTAGTCAAGGTTACCACATAGTCGATAGATTCTTTTTTTGATTGAAATTTATCAAAAATAACATTGATAACTAGTACTGATTTTCCAAATTGATTTTGAGTTAACAACATTAATTTTGGACTGAAACTTGGATCCTCTGGGATTGATGGACGAAGAAAAACATCCTTAGAAAGGTTTATGTTTAAGCCTGCATAAACACCAACGGCAGGAATAAATTGTCTATAACTGAACCTGTGATTGGCTTTCCAACTGTATAAATTTGGTTTTTCTTCAAATTTTTTCATTGGGTCATAAATAAGAAATTTTGCTCCAATAATCGTTTTTTTCAATCCACCAATAGTTTCGTTTACTAGTGGTGCGGTGTAATTTTCATTTTGGTATTGTCAATTCAAAATGAATTCAAGTTGTTCAAAAAAAGCACCATATCTCAGGTCTAAATTACTGCCAAAACCTCTAGCTTCATAGTTTTGTAGTTCGTGTTTTTCTTTAAAACCATAAACACCCATTTCAGCTTGAAATACGGTTTTCCCTACAGAAAATGCTGCCATAGATTCACCTGGTCTGTTGGAGTTAATCACATCAGTGAATTGAGAATAGCCAGAATAGGATAAAAGCAAGGAAAGTAGTAATGATAATTTGATTTTATTCATATAATAGTATATTTAACTTAAGACTAATAACGCTTTTCAAATGTACTATATTTTATTATTTATTTAAGATTGCTTTTTTAATTTTGAACTTTTGATTTAGTAAATTTGTAAAAATTTGTTGCATATGCAGACAGCGTCTTTTTCAGGATTCATAAAAACTTTGTTTTATATCATTGCTTTTTATTATATATTTAAATTTTTAGCTCGACTTTTTCTACCCTTATTAGTGAAAAAAGTTGTTGAAAAAGCTGGGCAAAATTTTCAACAACAGTATCAGTCTCGTTCCTATGGTAATCCTACTACATCAAATGAAGATGAAATGGTCTATACTACTACAAAAAACTCAAAACCTAGAGAAACTAAAAAAGTAGGGGAGTATGTAGATTATGAAGAAATAGATTAAAATAGTATGCAGTATTCTGTTTGAGGTTTAGACTTTTTGACTATTTTTGGTTCAAATTATCAAAACAAAGTTTTAGATACTGACTGCTTCTATTTATGAAAATACTAACTAAGTTTTATCCTCATGCATTAGCTATTCTTGGCTTTGTATTTGTTTCCCTAATTTATTTTTATCCTGTTTTACAAGGAAAAAAAATTTTCCAGTCGGATATTGTTCAATATACTGGGATGGCCAAAGAGCAAAATGATTTTCGAGCTGCGGAACATTCAGAGCCTTACTGGACAAATTCTGCTTTTGGTGGAATGCCAACCTATCAATTGGGGGCAAATTATCCACACGATTACATCGGTAAACTGGACGATATGTTGCGATTTTTACCTCGACCAGCCGACTATCTTTTTTTGTATTTTCTAGGATTTTATGCTTTACTCTTAGTTTTGAAAACGGATCCGCTAAAAGCTTTTTTTGGTGCTTTGGCTTTTGGCTTTTCAACCTATTTGATTGTCATTATTGGTGTTGGTCACAATGCTAAAGCTCACGCAATTGCCTATATGGCCCTTGTAATAGCAGGTTTTATTCTTGTATTTAAAAAGAGATATGTCATAGGTGGATTACTAACCATGTTGTCAGTCGCATTAGAAATTAATGCCAACCACTTCCAAATGACCTATTATTTACTATTGTTTTTACTGGTTTTAGGCAGCTATTTTTTATACAGAATTTTTCAATCTAAGGATTTCGCTTCTTTGCCAAAAATTACAGGAACATTTATTGTGGCTTTAATTTTAGCTTTAGGAGTTAATGCCAGTAGCCTTTTAGCCACTAAGGAATATACTGATTTCAGTATGAGAGGAAAAAGTGAGTTAACTTTTAATCCAGATGGGTCAAAAAATACTACTACAGCTTCAATGGATCATGACTATATTACCGAATACAGTTATGGAATTGCTGAAAGTTTTAATTTGATTGCTCCAAGATTATTCGGAGGATCTAACACTGAAAATATAGGAAAGGATAGCTCTTTGTATCAATTCATTATTAGCCAAGGTGCTACTGATGAAGAAGCAAGACAATTTGTGGAAATGGCGCCTACCTACTGGGGAGATCAGCCTATAGTTGCTGCACCGGCATACATTGGCGCCATAGTGTTTTTTCTTTGTGTTGTGGCATTATATCATGATAAACGAAAGATAAAATATGCTTTTTTGGCAGGAGCTGTTGTCTCATTACTGCTATCTTGGGGTAAAAATTTCTCCATATTGACTAATTTTTTTCATTGAATATATTCCGTTATACGATAAGTTTCGTGCGGTTTCTTCCATCCAAGTTATTTTAGAATTGTGTATTCCTGTTCTTGCAGTAATGGGATTGCAATCTTTTTTTAAGGAGAAAGAAAATCAGCAAAATTCATTGGTTTATGCAGGAGCTACTTCAATAGGACTATTGGTAGTCTTGTTTTTGACGAAAAACATGTTTACTTTTTCTACTTCAGGGGACGATTATTTTATTCAGTCCTACGGTAAAGAAATGGGCTATGCATTAGTAAACGCTTTGAAAGAAGATAGAGCAAGTTTGTACTCTGCTGATTTGTTGCGTTCAGGTTTTTTTATATTGGTAGCTTTTGGAACGTTATGGTTTTACATCAAAGGTAGATTAGCTCAAAACACGGCTGTCATTATTGTTGGGGTTTTTATGATTGGAGATTTATTTTTTATTGATAAGAATTACGTAAGCAACAACCCAAAACAGTTCAAGAGTGAGAGAGAAGTAAACGAACCATTTCAGCCAAATCAAGCGGATGATTTTATTTTGAAAGATACCACAATTTATAGGGTATATGAAGTTCAGGGAAGGTTGCAAGGCCGAACATCATATTTCCATAAATCAGTTGGAGGATACAGCGCTGTTCGTCCTAGACGATACAATCAATTGTTTGATTATGAAATAGATCAGAAGTTATCCGATTTAGGAAAAAATATCAATCCTAAAACAATGACTTTAATCAAAGAGATTCCAATGTTGAATGCACTAAACATAAAGTATTTAATTGTACAAACCCAAGATGGAGAAAGCGTTCCAATACTAAATCCAATGACTAATGGGAATGCATGGTTCGTAAATTCGATACAATTTGTTAATTCTGCTGATGAAGAAATGAAATCTATAAGCAAATTTGACAGTAAAAATGTAGCAATTATTAATGAGAATGAATTTGGCAAATTGGTAAAAAACAATAAAGTTACTTTTGAAAAAGATAGTCTAGCTTCCATCAAGTTGAATAACTTTAAGCCTAATGTTGTTCTGTATACTTCTAATAATTTGAATGATGGATTAGCCGTTTTCTCGGAAGTATATTATCCTAAGGGATGGAAAGCAACTATTGACGGAAAAGCAGCAGACATTTTCAGGGTAAACTACGTTTTAAGAGGCTTGAAAATACCTGCTGGAAGACATAGTATTGAGTTTAAATTTGAGCCCGAAGTTGTAAAAACTGGAGGAACAATAGCATTATTTAGCTCAGTAGGTATGATGGTTTTGATTATTGTAGGTCTTTATTTTGAGAGAAAGAAAAAATGGTATGCTACTAATGATAAATGAATTATCAAACTAGCGAAATGAAAAAAGTCCTGATAATCACTTATTATTTTCCACCCGCTGGAGGTCCAGGGGTTCAACGTTGGTTAAAATTCACCAAGTATTTACCAGACTTTGGTATACAACCTATTGTTTATATTCCAGAAAACCCTACCTATCCCATTATTGATAAAGAATTGCAGAACGAGATTTCCGACAAAGTAATTATCCTGAGAAGAAAATTTTTGAGCCTTATAACTTAGCTTCCTTTTTTTCTAAAATAAAACCAAAAAGATTAGCTCTGGAATTATTTCAAGCACCAAAAAACAAACTATTTTAGAAAAGATTCTTTTATGGGTTAGAGGCAATCTTTTCATTCCTGATGCCAGAGTTTTCTGGGTAAAACCATCGGTAAGTTACTTGGAAAAATATATTAAAGAAAACTCAATCACAACGGTAATCACCACTGGACCACCACACAGTCTTCATCTAATTGGATTACAGCTTAAAAATAGATTAGATATTAGATGGATTACAGATTTTAGAGATCCTTGGACAACAATAGGATACCATAAATCGCTATTGCTATCTAGTAATTCTGAAAAAAAGCATAAACAACTCGAGAAAGAAGTCTTGACTAATGCGGATACTATTATAGTAACTAGTAAAAATACTAAAAATCGAGTTTGAAGGAATCACAACGAAACCAATAGAAGTGATAACGAATGGCTATGATTTTGAGAAAATAATAAAACCAACTTTGGATAAAAAATTTACTTTGGCTCATATTGGTTCACTATTATCGGAGCGAAATCCATTGCTTTTATGGCAAAGTTTATCAGAGCTCATAGATGAAATTCCTAGCTTTGCTGACGACTTTGAATTGAAGCTTATTGGAAACGTTAGTCAAGAAGTACTTGATACCATTAAGAATTTCAATTTAGATTCCAATTTGAATTATCTAGGTTACATTTCACATAGTGAAGCAGTTTTACATCAACGGAAATCACAAGTTCTGTTACTAATTGAAATAGATTCACCCGATACTAAATGTATTATTCCAGGCAAACTCTTTGAATACATGGTTTCAGAAAGACCTATACTAGCAATTGGTCCACAAGGTTCTGATTTTGCTGAAATTATAACTACAACTAATACAGGAGTTTTCTTCAATTATTCTGAAAAAGATAAACTTAAAAAGGTACTTTTGGAGTATTATAACAAATATCAAGAAGGCAATTTGCACTCAAATGCGGTTGGTTTGCAACAGTATTCCAGAAAAAATTTGACAGAAAAATTGGCAAGACTACTAACCTCTAATTTCTAATTTGACCAATGGGATTAGTTATCAACCAGTCTATAAAAAATACGATAATTACCTATTTTGGTTTTGGTATAGGTGCTGTGAATGCTCTTTTTTTATACACCAATTTTTTAGGTAAAACGCATTATGGAATGGTTGCTTTTTTGCTTTCGGCATCGAATATTATGATGCCATTAATGGCTTTTGGAGTTCAAAATACGATGATTCGATTTTATTCAAAATACACTACCGCAGCAGAAAGAGATCATTTTTTGAGTTTTATGCTACTGATGCCACTTTTTTTAATCATTCCAATAACTACGATTACCTATTTTTTTATGATCAGATTGCGTTTTTAATTTTACAAAAAAACCCTGAAATAAAGCCTTTTCTTTGGTTAATTCCTGTAATAGGAATTTGTATGGGTTATTTTGAAGTATATTATGCTTGGGTAAAAGTACACATGCAATCCGTAGTTGGAAATTTTATAAGTGAAGTATTGGTTAGAACCATTATTTTTTGTCTTTTGTTTTCTGTGCATTGGAATTGGCTTTCAAAAGATGGGTTTATATATGCTCTTTTTGGAGCTTATTTTTTGCAGTTTGTAGCAATGAAAAGCTATGCTATATATGTTAAAAGACCAATTTTGTCATTTAAAATTCCTGCTAATGTTAATGCTATTTTTGGATATTCTTTTTTTATTATTTTGTCGGGTAGTGTAGCGGTTTTATTGATGGATTTTGATAAAGTAATGATTCCTTCCTACAGAAACATAAGCGAAAATGCTCTATACTCTGTGGCCATTTTCATAGCAACAGTGATTGCAGTCCCTAGTAGAGCAATGCTTCAAATTATTTACCCAATTACTGCTCGTTTAATGAACGAAAATAAACACGAGGAGTTGAATGATTTATACAAAAAAAGTGCGTTGAATTTACAAGTTTTTGGAGGATTGGTTTTGTTGGGTATCTTCCTAAACATTAAAGAGTTGTATAAGTTGATTCCAAATGAATATTCAGGAGGTATTGCTGTTGTTTTTATTATTGGACTAACTAAATTTTACGATGTGATTCTGGGAAATAATAATGCAATTATTTTAAATACAAAATATTATAAAACCGTTTTGTTTTTTGGATTACTATTAGTTTTTATGATGATAGGCTTAAATATGCTGTTAATACCTCCTTACGGAATTGTAGGTGCTGCTTGGCAACGCTACTCTCTGTTTTTGTTTCAATACCATGATTACTATTTGTGGTTAAGAAAATGAATTTATTTCCATTTACCAAGAATACATTAAAATCAGCATCGGTGATTCTAGTTGTTTTTATACTGTTTTATTTCTGGGATTTTTCATTTCATCCAATACTGAATATTGCCTTAAAATCAGCTTTGATAACTATTATTTACGTATGGATAAATTATAAACTCATGATTTCTGACGAAGTAAATGATTTCATAGATAAATTTTTATCGAAAATCAAGTATTAATTTGTTGCAATATTGAAAAAATCCTGCTTGTAATTCTACAAACAGGATTAGATACAATAAAAGGGTAGTCACACAATTATTTTCTTCGGTTTCAGACTTGGCTTTTCTAATAATAATGTTGATTAGTGTTGCTAGGTATATTATTATAGTTGGAGTTGTATTCGTATGAATTAATATTACAGTAATTTGCTTCAAATCCTTTAACACTACCGTACATATTTATTATCTGACCTCTACGATTATAAATGATTTTTAACCCACCAATTTGATCTAAAGCAAAACGGTTATAACTCATATACACGGTTCCAATTCGTTTTATTCTATTTTGGAAATCATAGTTTATGAATACATTCCCAATTCTTCGAACTCTACCCAATGCATCGTGTTCTATACGAACACCATTGTTCTCGGGTATAAAATTTCTTCTGCCTTCAGGAGTTGCGGTTGTAGTGCGTCTGTAATAAACATCATTGTTAACAGTTGGGGTTGTGTTAAAATCAAATTCGCCATTAGGAAATACATAAAATGCAATTCCTCGTTCAATAAATTCTATAGGCTCGTTTTGATTAAAATCAATTTTGTTTTTCCCATCAGAATGATTCATAATTGCTGATGCATTTGCTAGATTTCCATATAGTAAAACACTAGCTACTAAAAGGGTAATTTTTTTCATAATCAATAGAATTTAGATTTATATGCCAAACTCATTTCGGCACGTTATTAAGGTATTTTCAACTTATGTGCCAAATTTTTATTTTTTATATATTATTTTATGAATTTTATATATAAATAATTTTTAAAATTTTGAATATCAATAAATTATATTTAGAATTAATTTTTAATGTACAAAGATTTAAAGTCAATTTTGTATTTTTGAAAAAAACAATCCCAATAATCACTGATGAAAAGATACTTTGTACTCCTTTTTTTGCTTCTAAGTCCATTACTTTTTGCACAACAAGCTCCTGTAAAAGCAAACGATCAATCCCGATATCATTCTAACAGCAGGATATTTTATTTATGGAGTGATGAAAAGGATGCTTATGAACCTAAAGATTCAGAATTAGAAAATTCCATTATAGAAATCAGAGAAATTGGAACGAAAAGCAATGGTTACGTTATCATAAGTTTGAACGATGATGGAAAAGTACGATTATTTCACGGTTCAATTATTTCGTATTCAGTTGATGAAAACGGTTTGTCAACATGGATAATGCGTTCAAAATTTGCCAGAGGAAAACTTGTTTTAGACCCTGCAAATAAGACGTTTACGTATTCCTATGAAAGTAACGAGAAACGGTATTTGAAAATTTTTGTTTTCAAGATAACTTACGACGAAGAGGAAGAGGAGAAATAGCTTATTTCAGCATTAATTTTTCTTTTAAATAGTGACCAGTAATAGAATTTTTGTTTTTAATAATATCTTCGGGTGTTCCAATAGCAAGAATATTTCCACCATTTTCACCGCCTTCTGGACCTAAATCAATAATCCAATCGGCACATTTTATTAAATCAAGGTTGTGTTCTATGACAAGTATAGAATGTCCTTTGTCAATTAATGCATCAAAAGAAGTTATTAGTTTTTTAATATCATGAAAATGCAATCCGGTTGTGGGTTCATCAAAAATAAACAACGCTTTGTCTTTAGTGCTTCCTTTCACTAAGAATGAAGCTAATTTTATGCGCTGTGCTTCACCGCCTGAAAGGGTTGAGGAAGATTGTCCCAACTGAACATAACCCAATCCTACATCTTGAAGAGGTTGCAGTTTTTGAGAAATTTTGATTTGCTTTGTTTTTGTAAAAAAATCAACTGCATCATCAATTGTCATGGTTAAAATATCATCAATGTTTTTTCCTTCAAAATAAATTTCAAGTATTTCTTTTTTAAATCTTTTTCCGTTACAGGTATCACATGGAAGCGAAACATCTGCCATAAAAACCATTTCAACGTTTATGCTGCCTTCTCCACTACAAGTTTCACATCTTCCACCATCAACATTAAACGAAAAATGTTTAGGCTGATATCCTCTTATTTTCGATAATTTTTCTTTGGCATATAAATCTCGAATGTCATCATAAGCCTTGATGTAGGTAACTGGGTTCGATCGAGAGCTTCTGCCTATAGGGTTTTGGTCTACATATTCGATATGCTGAATTTTATGATAATAGCCACGCATTTCAGTAAATTGACCTGCTTTTTCGCCAATTCCATCTAATTTTTTTTGCATAGCCGGATAGAGAATCTTTTTGACCAATGTACTTTTTCCGCTACCAGAAACTCCAGTAATTACTGTTAATGTTTCAAGTGGAAATTGTACATCAATATTTTGTAAATTATGTTCTCTTGCACCAAGTATTTCGATGTAAGTTCCCCATTTTCTTCTAATTCTTGGAACTTCAATTTTTAAACTTCCATTTAAATAATTAGAAGTTAGTGAATTTGAGTTTAAAATTTCTTCAAAAGTTCCTTGAGCTACTAATTTCCCTCCATGAGTTCCAGCTTCCGGACCAATATCAATAATCATATCGGCGGCTTTCATAATATCTTCGTCATGTTCTACAACAATAACGGTATTGCCCAAGTCACGGAGTGAAATCAACACATTTATCAAACGTTCTGTGTCTTTAGGGTGGAGACCAATACTAGGCTCATCTAAAATATACATGGAGCCTACTAAACTACTTCCTAGTGATGTTGCTAAATTGATTCGTTGTGATTCTCCACCAGAAAGGCTGGCAGAATTTCTATTTAGTGTCAGATAATCTAAACCAACTTCTACAAGGAAGCTAAGTCGATTGTTTATTTCTGTGAGCAATCTTTTAGCTACTTTTTGCTCATATTCATTTAATTTCAATTCTTTGAAAAAAGGTTACTAGTTTTTTTACAGGTAAATCAACTAAATCAGACAATGTTTTTCCACCTATTTTAACATAGGAAGCTTCAACCCTAAGACGTTTACCTTTGCAAGAATAGCACTTTGTTTTTCCTCTGTAACGAGACAAAATAACTCTATTTTGAATTTTATAATTCTTTTCTTCAAGTTCCTTAAAGAAATCATTCAAACCCGTAAAATATTTATTTCCTTTCCAGAGAATCTCTTTTTGTTCTTCAGTAAATTGAAAGTAAGGTTTGTGAATAGGGAAGTCAAATTTGTAGGCATTATTGACCAATTCATCTCGATACCAACTCATACTATCTCCGCGCCAGCATAAATAGCATTTTCATATATTGATAATGAACTGTTAGGAATAACTAATTCTTCGTCAATGCCAATAATATTTCCGTAACCTTCACATACTGGGCATGCTCCGTAAGGATTATTGAAACTGAATAAATGTATGTTAGGCTCCAAAAAGGCGATTCCATCGAGCTCAAAATTGTTACTAAATGTTAATTTTTTCTCTGAATCTAATTCTTGTAAATAACAAATACCTTTTCCTTCAAAAAAAGCGGTCTGAACCGCATCTGACAAACGGTTATAGAATTCATCATCATCTTTAACTACGATTCGGTCTATGATGAGTAAGATGTCTTTATTTTCTAATGAATGTTGCTCGATTTGATCCAAACGAACCATTTCATTTTTTACCAGAATTCGTGAAAATCCTTGTTGTAACAGAACTTTTAGTTTATCCTCTAGTTTTCTATTTTCTTCTAAATGTATGGGTGCTAGGAGTAACCATTTGCTGTTTGTTTCAAAAGATTTAACCGCATTTATAACATCTGATACGGTATTCTTTTTTACTTCTTCACCAGAAATTGGAGAATAGGTTTTGCCAATTCGAGCAAATAGTAATTTTAGATAGTCATATATTTCAGTACTTGTTCCTATTGTAGATCGAGCATTGGTTGTGTTTACCTTTTGTTCAATTGCAATGGCGGGAGCAATTCCTTTTATGTATTCTACTTTTGGTTTATCTAATCTACCCAAAAATTGTCTAGCATAGGAAGATAGACTTTCAACATAACGTCTTTGCCCCTCAGCGTATAAAGTGTCAAATGCTAGGCTAGATTTACCAGAACCTGAAAGTCCTGTGATAACTACTAATTTATTTCGTGGTATAACAACATCAAGAGTCTTTAAATTATGGACTTGAGCGCCTTTAATGATAATATTTCTTTTAGGATCAAGTTTTGAGATGTCTGTAGTAATCATATACAGTAAAAAGAATGATAGCAAAGATAATTAAATATGAAATAGAACTAGAACAATAAAGACGAAAATCAATGAGTTTTAAATTCTTTATTAGTCCACGATAGTATTTTATGAATAGTCAAAAAAAGTGTTAGGGAATTATATAATACACAATACAAATCATAAATTTTACTAATTTAATCTATTTGATAAAATCAAATTAAATTCATTTATTTACAAAAATGATACTATACAACGTTCTAATTTATTAAATTTTCAATTTTAACAAAATCTTGTAGTCACATCAGAAATCAATGGTCAAAGCCTTGAAAATCCAAATGGGGATGGGAGCGGTACTGTTAAGTTTACGATTAGTGCCACGAATGCCACATCGCTATCGGGGAAATCTAGACTATTTGGAATGACGGAACTGGCAACAAAATAGTACTACAGTTATAAGGGGGAGCCAAAATTTAGCCCTCTTTACCTATAAAACATCTGAAACATACAGCATATATTGTCAATGTAACCGCTGGAAACCTATGATCGGAGTTACAACACACCTCCAATTAAGGTCACGATAATCCTAATGGTGGGGAGTCGTCTAGTTTACAATAACTTTAAAAAAGTAACTACAGCACCAGTATGGGCTGATGAATTTGATTTAAATGGAGCACCAAATTCTTCAAAATGGGTCTTGATATCGGAACTGGATCAGGTGGTTGGGGAAATAACGAAGCTCAATACTACACGAATCGATCAGATAATGTTAAAGTTGAAAATGGCTTTTTAAAAATTATCACAAAAAAGAAGATTTTCAAGGCAGTAAGTATACCTCTGCTAGACTTAAAACTCAAGGGAAATTTTCTATAAAGTATGGTAAAATAGAAATACGAGCTAAGTTGCCAGCGGGTCGTGGAACTTGGCCAGCCTTATGGATGTTAGGAAATAATATTGGTACCGCTGGTTGGCCGGCTTGTGGAGAAATAGACATCATGGAACATACAGGCAATAATTTGAATAAAGTACTAGGTACACTTCATTATCCAGGGCGTTCAGGAGGAAATGCAGATTCTTCAAGCAAAACCATTTCTAATGCAACGACAGAGTTTCATATCTATTCGATAGATTGGAGAGCAGATTCAATTAAGTTTTATGTAGACAATCAATTGTTTAAAAATTTTACTAATACATCTAGTCTACCTTTTAATCAGAATTTTTTCTTAATAATGAATTGTGCTATGGGTGGTAATTTAGGAGGAGCTATTGATCCGAATTTTTCCTCTTCAACATTTGAAATTGATTACGTTAGAGTATATAATTAATTCGATTTTTTGGTTACTGAAACAAGTAAAACTTTTACCGCAGATTCAGGCATTTAATATCAACTTTAAATCTGTGAATCTGCGGTTAATTTTTGAATGTAATAACAACCACTATGTTACAATAGAATAACCTTCTTATTCAATTATATCATACAACTACATCTTTTTTATTGTGTAAAAACTGTTAAATTTAAAGTTAATGTTTGTTTGTTAGAAAAAAATTATAGTATATTTGGCTATAAATTAATTCAAATTTAACATTAGGCCTATTCAAAAAACTACTTTTTAGAGAAATTTCTCCAATTTTAATTATAAACTAAAAGGTAATTTTATGGCTAATGTTCAAACCCCAGATGCATTATTAGTAAAAAACTATATGTCAGGTGACGAAAATGCACTTACGACGTTAATAAATAGGCACCAAACTAAAATATACAGTTTCATCTATTCAAAAATTTCAGATAGAGATATTTCCGATGATATTTTTCAAGATACTTTCATTAAAGTAATCAAAACGTTAAAATCGAATTCCTACAATGAAGAAGGTAAATTTTTACCTTGGGTGATGCGAATTGCGCACAATCTTATCATAGATCATTTTAGAAGAAATAAAAAAATGCCTATGTACAGAGAAACCGAAGAGTTCTCTATTTTTTCTTTAATGACCGATAAATCTTTAACTATCGAAAATCAAATGATTTCTGATCAAGTTGAGAGCGATTTAAGGAAGATTATTGAAGAATTACCCGAAGACCAAAAAGAAGTATTGGTTATGAGAATGTATCAAGATTTAAGCTTCAAAGAAATATCCGAATTAACAGGCGTTAGTATCAACACAGCACTAGGTAGAATGCGATACGCAATACTAAATTTGAGAAAAATTATTGAAAAGCATCAAATTATTTTGACGAATTAACAATATTTAAAATAATGTCACGTTGTAGTAATAACAAACTTATAAACTATAATATGGCAAAAATTTACTCTAAAAAAACGTTAGTTAAAAATTCAATGAAACCCAAAAAAGAGACCATATCTTTTTTACTAAGTTACTCCAAAGCATTAAGTTATATCAAAGTGGGTAACATGAAAATTGAAACCATTGCTAACTAAAAAAACGTCCCGATAATCATCGGGACGTTTTTCTTTGATAGTCCTCTATAACTGATTTTCGTCCAATAGTTTTGGTGATAATATCTTTCTCTAAATCCCAACCTCGGGCGGGAGAATACTCTCTTCCATACCAAATAATTTGAAGATGCAATTCGTTCCAAAGAGCCTCAGGAAAAATTTTTTTAGCATCTTTTTCGGTTTGAACCACATTTTTCCCATTGGATAAATTCCAACGATACATCAATCTATGAATATGAGTATCAACAGGAAAAGCAGGAACACCAAAGGCTTGCGACATGACTACACTGGCTGTTTTGTGCCCCACAGCAGGTAGTTCTTCCAATGCTTCAAAACTTTGAGGCACTTTACCATCGTATTTTTCAATCAAAATGTGTGACAATCCATGAATTCCTTTAGATTTCATTGGAGAAAGTCCGCAAGGGCGAATAATTGAAGCAATTTCTTCAACACTCATTTTTATCATGTCATACGGGTTGTCTGCTTTTGCAAAAAGCAAGGGCGTAATTTGATTTACTCTTACATCAGTACACTGAGCTGAGAGCAAAACAGCTACAAGTAAGGTATATGGGTCCTTATGATCTAACGGAATTGGAATAGTAGGATAGAATTCTTTTAACGTATTTATAACAAATGTTACACGTTCCTGTTTGTTCATTTTTGTACTTTTATATTGGTAAAAATAAGATTAATTTATTTAAAAGAATTTCACGATAACTAAAATATTCAAAATGATAACATTAAAGAAAGGGGATAAAGCACCTAATTTTTCAGCAAAAGACCAAGATGGAAACACTCATACGTTAGCCGACTATAAAGGAAAAAAACTGGTAGTCTTCTTTTATCCAAAAGCAAATACTCCTGGCTGTACTGCTGAGGCATGTGATTTGAGAGATAATTACGATCGTTTTCAAGCCAATAATTATGCGTTGCTTGGAGTGAGTGCAGATAATGCTAAAGCACAATCAAGTTTTAAAAATAAATTTGAATTTCCTTTTCCTTTATTGGCAGACGAAGATAAATCAGTAATTCAAGCTTTTGGAGTTTGGGGTCCAAAAAAGTTTATGGGCAAAGAATACGATGGCATAAATAGAACCACATTTGTAATTGACGAAAACGGAAGTATAGAAGAAGTAATTTCGGATGTTAAGACAAAGGCTCATGCAGCCCAGATATTAAAGTAATATAAAACGGTTCGGTTTATGCATTTATTCATAAACCGAACCGTTTAAGTTTATTTAGAATTACCTCAAAACTTATTGGGGTCATAACCAAACAAGCGGTCTTTCTTAATTAACTCTGCAATACCTTTTGGAAGCATACTTTCCCAGCCTGATTTTCCGTTGCTTATCATTTTGAGTACTTCTCGAGAAAAGACTTCTAAATTGTCAGGATTGAAATCTACAATATCGATTACCTTTCCGTTAAATTTAAAGAATTTATACAATTCCTTCATTCTAGGATGCACTTTTAGATTTTCTGAAGTAATAATCTCTCCATTTTCACCTAGCATAGGATATAAAAATACTTTCAAATCTCTATAGAATAGTTTACCAAAAGCCTCTAATATTCCACCACTCAAATGACGGTAGTATTTTTCATCAAAAATATCAATTAGGTTATTTACACCCATGGCAAGTCCCATTCTCGCTTTGGTATAATTAGAGAAGTATTCTACAACTTTATAATATTCTTGAAAATTAGAGATCATTACGGTTTGCCCTAAGGAACATAATCATTCCGCTCTATCCATAAAATCTCTTTCATCAATTTCTCCTTCAGAGCGCAGGTTGGAAAGTGTGATTTCAAAAACAACCAAGGTATTATCTTTCTCTACCTTGCTTTCTTCTAAAAACATTTTAAGAGATTTCTCGTACATGTCCATATTTACGCTTGTAACTGGACGAAAACTTCCCCTTAAGGCTAAGATATTTTTTTTGTAAAGAATAGCAGCAGGAAGTATGTTTTTTCCTTGAGGATTAAACATTACGGCATCGGTCATTCCATTTTTTACCAATTGTAAACTCATCAAACGATTGTCTACATCAGCAAAACGAGGTCCTGAAAAATTAATGGTATCGATTTCTAACTGATCTTTATCGAGGTGATCATAGAGGTAGCGAAGTAATTTTTTAGGTTCGTTGTATTTATAATAAGCACCATATATCAAATTTACACCTAAAACGCCAAGTGTTTCTTGTTGCAGTCTTGCATCGGTTTCTTTAAAACGAATATGGATAATAATATCATTGTATTCCTCATTAGGTTCCAGTTGGTAACGAATACCTACCCAACCATGACCTTTGAATTGTTTCGCAAAATCGATAGTCGCCACAGTATTAGCGTAACTAAAAAACATTTTGTTAGGGTGTTTGTCTCTATTTAATCGTTTTTCAATTAAATTCTTTTCAAGATCGAGCATTTTTTTGAGACGGGTTTCTGTAACATATCTTCCATCGTGCTCAACACCATAAATAGCATCACTAAAATCTTTATCATACGCAGACATGGCCTTTGCAATGGTTCCAGAGGAACCTCCAGCTCTAAAAAAATGTCTAACTGTTTCTTGTCCCGCTCCAATCTCTGCAAAAGTGCCATAAATATTTTCATTCATATTTATTCGGAGCGCTTTGTCTTTAATAGAAGGAACTTGTTGTATTTCTTTGTCGCCTTTTAATTTTATTTCTTTTACCATCGTATTTATGTATAATGCTTCACAAAGTTAACGAAATAGGATTTTAAGGAACCAGAATTAATGCTATTTTTGTAAAAAATATAACATAATTGAAAGTTTACTTTTTAGGAACAGGCACTTCTCAGGGTATTCCAGTTATAGGAAGTAATCATTCTGTTTGTCAAAGTACAGATAGCAAAGACAAAAGACTCCGTGTTTCTATTTGGCTTTCTTGGGATAAGTATTCTTATATTATCGATTGTGGACCCGATTTTAGACAGCAAATGTTAGTTTCCAATTGTCAGCGAATCGATGGCATTCTCTACACACACGAACATTCGGATCATACCGCTGGTTTAGACGATATTAGACCTTTTTATTTCAAGCAAGGCGAAATTCCTATTTATGCCCACCAACGCGTGATAGCAAATCTGAAAAGACGATTCGATTATGTTTTGAAACAGAAAATAAATATCCCGGAGCACCTGGAGTTAAACCCTTAGAAGTAGTGAATAACCGTCCATTTTCGATAGGAGATAAAACAGCTATACCTATTAATGTTTTTCATGGAGACTTGCAGGTTTTTGGATATAGGATTGATGATTTTGCTTATTTGACCGATGTGAAAACTATCGAGAAATCGGAGAGTGATAAATTAAAGGGGCTCAAAGTTCTCGTTGTTAATGCTCTGAGAGAAGAGCCGCACAAAACCCATTTTAATTTGCAAGAAGCATTAGATTTTATTGCATTTATTCAACCAGAAAAAGCCTATCTCACTCATATTAGTCATATTTTTGGATTTCATGAAGAGATACAAAAAAAGCTTCCTAAAAATGTATTTTTAGCCTACGATACTTTAGAAATTACTATTTAAACCTTATACAATGAAAAAGTCCTTAGTTCTTTATCTTTTTATTTTAGCCGTTTTGATGAATGTGTTTACCTATATGTATTACAGTAAACGCGTTGCTTTTGAAGAATCACAATTTGAGAAAAAGAGTATAAAATACAAGGATAGTATTAGCGCTATGACTCAAAAACTAGCGGATGCCAATTATTTTTCACTGGAAAATAATGATAATGCCCAAAACTATTTTGACAATTCCAATTCGAAAACCTTTATCGCTTACGAAAAATTGATTCCTTACGTCACCGAAAAATTAATGGATTATAACGACAATCCAGAAGGAAATCCCTACACAGGTCAGGATAAGATTGGAGCCCAAAAGTTCATTATCAACAAAATTAAGATTCTCAACCACCGCTGGATTATTGCCGATTTTAACGATGGTGAATATTGGGGCGAAGCTTTAATAAAGTACTTTATCAATGAGGATGAATCCGTATCATTTGAGACTTTTCAAACAGTATTGTATCAGAAACAGTAGGATGGTATTTGGGAGATTTAGTTAGGGAAAATGAACGTTTTGGCTCATGGCGAAGGTCGGGTTTAGAAAGTACCAAAGTACAAATTTGACACAAAACCTAAATGAAAGTACAAATGTTCAGCCAAGTAATAAAGTATCACTTTTGCCAAATCCATTTTTTCATGTTGGCGTTTTTAGGGTCTTTTGTTCCGTTAAAATTTATAACTATAACCAAGTCTAATTACTTGTGTTTCGTAATAGTCGCTACTTGTATAGCTAAAACCTTGTCCGTTGATTTCTTTTTGATAATCATTGTATTTAGCAAGTCTGTTGCATTAAAAAATAGTTCTCCTTTCCCTTTCTGTATTGCTTTTTTAGCCCAAGGTCTAATGCAAACCGTGATTTGATTTTTCCTTGTGGAATAATATCAGGTGCTAAATAAATAGCTGTTAATTGTGCATCAATGCTTTTAGGAAAATGAAATGAATTATTCAATTTTATATTTCCAGAATATATTTCTTGTTTGTCTGCCGAAAATGTATGTGTTACTAGGATATTTATTTTCAACCGTAAAAGCATCAATTTGATTTCGGTATGCGTTTAAATTAATATTAAATGCAAACAATTTTGAAATTTCTTGCGATAAAACCATTTCTACTCCTGTGTTATAACTTTTTTTAAGTTTTGAAAAGTAGCATAAATCAAATTACTTCCTGGAACAGTACTAGAAATTCTTGTAATCGTTCCATCCGCAAATCGGTGATAAAAAGCATTATATAAACTTCCTTTTTCCAACATGTTTTATATCCCAATTCTATTGAATTGGTAAATTGCGGTCGCAAAGCAGGGTTTCCTACTTTAATAATTTCTGCATCGTCATATTTCGGAAAAATACGAATATCCACCTCGTTTGGTCTATCCACCCTTCGGTTGTAGAAAATAGACAATTTATTATTATCATTTATTTTATATGCCAAGCGTAAATTTGGGAATGGTTGCGTGTAATTATAACCGTCACTTTTATAAACTATATGATTAGGATTTACATCGTATTGGATTTTTACATACTCAACTCTTAAACCTAATTCAGCCTCCCATTTTTTATTCTCAAAAATGTAGTTTCCATATACGGCAGGAATCAGCTCTTTGTACGTTGCCCAGCCACCAGCATTGACATCTAATACAGAATTTACGCCAGGAATAAACTGCATATTTGTTGGAATATTTCTATTACGAAGTTTTAGTCCTGTTTCAAGACGTCCATATTTTAATGGTTTTATGTAATCAAAATTAAAATCATAAACCTGTTCATCTGATAATAGTTTAAAGCATCCGTTCCTGTAGAAGTTGGCAAATAATTGTCGTAAAAATATTTTTTCATCTTCTCTATGAAAAGTATAATTAAAACCGATATTTAGTAAATGCCCAGCTTCCTTAAATTTGTGCTGATAATTCGCCGTTGCCATAATGGTTGTTTTTAATTCATCTTCTAAAAACTGCCAAAGTCTATTTCGTTGTGAAAAATCAGCTATTAAAAAAAGGTTGGTCACCACTGTCAATTATTTTTTCGCTACCAAAAAGTCCTGAAATCGTGAATGAGTTTTGGTCATTTATTGCGTAGTCAATACCCGATTTTAAAGTAGTAAAATGGGTGTTTCTATTTCGTTTTAATTGAGAATTAATTATATCTCCGTTATCATAATTTCTGGTTACAAATTCATTTTTGTTCAGCGTTTCGGTATATAAGTAATCGCCCTGAAAAAAATATTGGCTTTGTTTTTTTTATAATTGAGAGAAACTGGGTTAACTTTGGCGTAAATGTATATTGGGGTCTAATGGTTGGTAAATTTTCTTTTCGTACCCAAAGTGACCCTAAGCCTGTTGTAAAGCCAAGCTTTCCATTAAACCCTTCTTTTTTATTTTGTTTGTAAATAATGTTGATGATACCTGCATTGCCATTTGCATCATATTTGGCAGAAGGATTATTAATAATTTCAATTTTTTCAATCGCAGAAGCAGGAATATTATCTAACCCAGTCTGGCTTCCAAAACCTGTTAATGCCGTTTGTTTCCCATCAATTAGCACAGTTACTTTGTCGTTTCCACGCAATTGTACTTTTCCATCTTGAACGGTAACGCTTGGTAAATTTTGCATTGCCTGTAAAACCGACCCACCACCTTGACTAATATTATCTTTTAAAAAAAATGTTTTTTTGTCCATTTTCTCACTTACTTCTTCAGTTTTACCAATTACAACTACTTCATTTAATTGCTTTGTATTTTCATCCAATTCTACGGTTTTTACATCTAAAAATTCAGTAAGATTACCAACAAATAAAGGTTGTTTCTTAGTTGTATAACCCAAATAAGTAAATTCTAAATAGTAACTTCCTGATTTTATTTTTGACAAGGAAAATCGTCCATCTTCGTTAGTAGCAGTTCCACTTACAAATGAATTATCTTTTTCAGTTTTCAAAATTACATTTACAAAAGGCAAAACAACTTTAGCATTTTTTCTTTTATACAATTCCAGAAACGGTTACACCCTTGTTTGTTGCGTTTGAGAGTTAGGGAGAAAGAATGAAAGTTGCCAAATCAAAAGTATAAGTACTTTTTGATGCATTTTGTGGAAACATTTTTGATCGATTTTAAGTTATACTGCAAATAAGTTGAGTGACTTACGAGTAAATAAAAAAGATCAAGATTTAAAATAATTTTTTTTTACAAATTAGTTGGTTTTGCACAAGATTTTTTGAATTCAGTTGGTGTTAAACCTTTGAATTTCTTGAATATAACATTAAAAGAAGATTTAGATTAAAACACATCTGGCAATTCCTAAAAGTGTGTAAATTGATTATTTTGGTCATTTTTAGGCGTTTTATAAATTCTTCTACTCTGTATTCATTGATGAAATCTTGGAAATTTGTTTTACATGTGTTCGTTTAAAACTTCCGAAATATAATGTTTTGGAATATTGACGTTTTCTGAAACATCTTGAATGGATAATTTTCATTCAAGTACAATTTCTATTTTCATTGCATTAATTAAATCCGACTTATATTGTTCAATCAGTTTTGTGTTCAGATTAGAATTTTTTGTATTTGCTTATTTCGTTTTTGGAAAATATATTTGTTATTAGTCAATAATTTAAAAAGAAATAAAGTAAAATAGAAAGGCGACAATTAATAAAGATAGGAGTTAAAGTTTTGATTGCTGAAAGATAATTGTTGTAATCCAATTATTTTAAGAGTATCATTTATACACAGAAAACACAAGTAAAATAACAATTGGAATAACAAAATAAGTAGTCCAAATTCTTCTTTTATTCGTCAAAAACAGAATGTAAAATTAAGACTAGATAAATCACAAAAGTTAATTCCAAAATCACTTCTAGAATTTCAATATTAAAGTTTTCTTTGGGTAATTTTATTTGAGTACTTCAAGAATTAAATAAAAAATGTTGGGAAGAAAAAATAGATAATTGGATTTTATAAATTTTTCTCTTTCATTTTTGTAATACTTGAAAAACAAAAGCAGAAAGGTTACAAATAAGGTGTTATCAAAGAAACCAATCTGTATTTTCAACAAACAGATTGTTTTGTCATCACCAAGATGTAAAAGTAAAACAGAGATTAAACTTCCAAGACAACCAAAAAGTAGTTTTTGTAATCTTTCGATTTGTAAACAAGACAAAAAGAACAAAAATCCTTGTATTAAAGCAATGATTTGAATTGTTTGCAGCATTGTTTAACTTAAGTTTATTGGGCAAAAGTAGTAAAAATTTCGTTGTTTTTCCTGCTATTTGTGTCGCTCGCAAAGCTTCTGGTAACTTGTTTATATCCGAAAACCAGCCTTCGTATATACACTCATATTTAAGTTGCTTGGCGAAAGTTTGTTTCGTATTTATCCCAAATATAAATAAATTAACCTAGGTTCAATCCTCTTTCAATCCAAAACTCACTTACCCTCCAACCAATTTTTAAAATCGTAAAATTTTTGCGGAGAAACGCCATGACCTATCAGGTATTCTTTGTAGGTAGTGGCAATGCCTAAAGTATCTAAAATAGGTTTTGCCTTTCTTGCCAGCTACAGGATCACTTGGTCTACCGTGCCATGTGAAGCAAAAATACTGAGGTTGGAAAAATTGTTTTTATCATAATTTGGGGCTACAATATCCAAATTCAAATAGCCACTCATTGCCACCAAACGCTGTACTTTTTGAGGATAGGACAAAGCTACAGCATAACTCAAAATGCTCCCTTGACTAAAGCCTATTAAGGTAATTGCATTGGAATCAATGGGATAGTTTGAAACCAACTCCTCAATAAAGTGAGCAATTAAATCCTAGAACAGAATAAACTGGTCATGGTCCGAAAATTTATTTTCATCGGCATCAAAAGTAATGGCATACCAAGCATAGCTTCCGTATTGTAAACTATAAGGCGCACGACGGAGATAACATAGTAGTGATCGGCAACTCACTGGCAAATGAAAATAAATCTTCTTCATTGCTACCATAGCCGTACAATAACAACAATAAAGGATTTTAGCTAACTTTTAGTTTTGGTTCTCTAACCAAATGGTGCAATGCTAAATTCATACGGATTAGGATATATTTTTAAACGTTTTTGAAATAATTCACCTAGTAGTGGAAGCGGTTTTGTTTCGCCTTTTATGGCGCTAAAAATACCATAAGTCCAAAGTATAGATACAAAAATCCACATCGTGGCTGATATCATAAACTCTCAAAATTACTAATAATCAAACCCGATGAAATAAACGTAACCGATAATCCCAACGCTTGACGAATATGAAATGAAGCAAATGGGCTTTTGACATCAGAGTTCATCGACATAGCAATCAATACCCCAATTAATGAAATGTAGCTGGTATATCGCTGCGGTTTTCCTTCTTCAATTTTGTTATTTTCCATTTCTATTTTATTTAACCACAAAGGGCGCAAGTTTTTTTTCGCTAAGTTCACAAAGTGTCATTCAGATAATCAATAGTGTTCTTTGTGCTTTCTTTATTGCGCTTTGTGTTTAATTATCCTAAAATTAATTTTCCTTTATTAAAATTCCACACTTTCCCTTTCATTTTAATTCCTAAGAATGCAGAATTTTTAGATTTGGACAGAATATTTTCTTTAGTAAACGTCCAAGTTTCGTCGGGATTAAAAAAGCTTAGGTTTGCAATTTCGCCCTCATCAATAGGAGCATTTTCAATACCGAAGATTGATTTTCCTTGGGTTAACTTTTCGATACAAATTTCTAAAGGCAATACAGTATTCAAAGCTCCAAAGGCACTTTCCAGACCAATGGTTAATTTTTGCCAAATCGAATTCAATTTTTTATGTTCAATATCTATGGGATTGTGATCGGAAGTAATTAAATCAATCGTTCCGTCTTTTTACTCCCTTTGAGTAATGTTTTCTATCGCTTTCTGTTCGTAGTGGTGGCGAAACTTTATACCTACTATCAAATCCATCCAGGGTCATCAGTCAAAACCAAATGATGAACAGCTACACTACAACTCACTTGCAATCCTTTGGCTTTGGCTTTTCTGATAAAGTGCAACAGATTGCGCCGTAGAAATGGTTGGAATATGTAATCTTCCTCCTGTGTATTCTAGTAAAAATAGGTTTCGAGCCACTTCTATTTCTTCTGCTAAAGAGGGATTTCCCTTTAATCCTAATCGGGTAGAAACAATACCTTCATTGACTACACCGTTGCCTTTTATATCAGGATTTTGACAAAAGCAAGTACCAATCCATCAAAATCTTGGGTATATTGTAGCGCGATTTTTAGCAAATTTGGATTGTCAATATTTTTATTGTAATCGCCAAAAGCAATCGCTCCTGCGTTTTTCATATCGAATAGTTCGGCTAAATCTTTGCCTAGACTTTCCTTTGTTAAAGCGCCAATGGGAAACAATTGAGTGGCCGCCTCTTTCGCCTTCTATTTTCCAAAATTACTCTGAGACTGCTTGTCAATACGCGGGTAGGAGTTGGGTTTGTAAGGCAATAGCTGTAAAACCACTTTTTGCAGCCACAGTCAAACCAATAGCAATCGTTTCACGTTCTTCAAAACCTGGTTCACCAAGAAAACGCTTGAGTCAAACCAGCCCTGTGAAACATGAAGATTTTCCAGATGTACTTCATTATAATTCCCAGTGTTTTCAATCGTTGAGCCAATTTTTTTTTTTGAAAGGATACCATTTTCGATAAGTATATCAACCTTTTGATGGTGAAAAGGACTCTTAGAATCAATGATTGTAGCGTTTCGGAGGATTAGTTTCATTTTACAAATTTTTGTATGAATACTTCAATGACTAAAAATAATAAGGTAAGAATGACAAACCATTTCCACAGTTCCGTATCGGTTCGGTTGGTTTGTAAGGTGGTGAAAATAGTGTCAATTGTCTCTGATGTTGTGTAGTCAGACAATACACTTTCGTCAGTTGGAACTAAATTACTTTCGGTTCTATTGTAATTAAAACTGATATTTTCAATATTTCATTTTGTTTGTAAACCTCAAAATTCCCGCCTGTTGAGGATAATCATTACAAGAGAATTTTACTTTGTTGTTTAAAATTTGTTGAACTGGAATAGAAACTTTCGTCTTTGTTTTTAATAGATACAATTTCATCTTTTTCTAATAAAACATCAATTAAGATGGGATTGTTTTCTCCAATGGTTAATGCCGATATGCCGGTTTTTTGAATGCTCTGCGCCATGTTGTAGAAAGTAGGTACAACCAGAGGCGAATTGATGAAATTTGAATTGGTTTTGTTAAGTGCCGCCGAAAACACGTAGACCGAAGCAATTTGATTTTGTACAGAAGTTAGAAAAACACTTTGGTCTTCCGAGCACAAAATCGCTGGATTAGAACTATTTATCGCGAGGAAGATTTGGTACTAGGATACTGAAAATTGGTAATTTGTTTCTCAAAAACGGAGGAGTATAAAGGGTTGTTGAAAGCAATTTTAGTAATTAATTTTTCAGCTTTTTGTAAAGATTTGAATTGAATGTTTCCAAAATTGGATAGAAAACGGCCTAACATATTCGATGGGCTATTTTCATTGGAAGGAATAAAAACAAGATTGCCGCCTTTCTCTACAAATGATTTTAAAGTGGTTTGTAATGCTTGAGGAATTTCTTTGGGTTCATTCATCACAATAGCGTCTTGTTGGTCAAGAACGTTTATAATCTAGACTTTCTAAAGTATAATTGTTGTAATTGAATTCGTCTTTGGTGTAGATTCCGAGATAGAAAAATACTTTTTCACTTTCCCCAATGCTTAAAACATTTATTTTTCAGTTTTTGAAATGCTAAAGAAAAGAGTGTTGTCATACTCAAGCCACTTTCAGTAATGGTAACATGGCATGAAATTTCCTTTAGGAATGGTGAAATCAATTACTTTTTGTTGGATTCCATTTTGACCGAAGTTTTGGTAATAAGCTTTCATTATTAGACCAAGCAATTGGAACTTCTTTGAAATCTTTACCATACCAAGATATTGCTACACTAATTTCTGGGAAAATTATCCAAGGTTGCTTGAGGAAAACACTATCAATGCCTATATTATTTTTGTTCTGCTTTCGGCACGATAAAGAAGGTATTGAAGTCCTTTGTCAATACTCTTAGAAGTGTTTGGGTTCTAAACCAACAGCATCAGTAAAGACAATGTCCATCTTATTGAAATCAGATTTGTGCAATTTGTCTTTGCATAGCACTATCTATCTGAAAAGGAGTGGGGCTGTATATTCAAGTTTGCAGATTGGAACGAATCGATTTGATATACGTCATTCCAAAGGTTTCGGAATTGGTTATCAATGAAAAATTTTGATTTTCAGGAGTGTGTTCTAATAAATCTTCAACAGCTCTTTTCAATAGTTAGTCCTTTAGTCCTTTGGCTTGCAGCTGATGAATTGTCGACACAATGTACATTTCATTGTTACTGTTTTACTGTCTTTACTTTCAAAAAGGTTAGGCAAAACAAAACAATACAGTTAAGGCAACAAACTGTTGCTAGTAGCAGCCATTTTTTAATTTTGGAACTCTTCCGGGTTTGTACAGAAAGTTCTTTTAGAACTTGACATTCGTAAAATATTCTTTAAAGCGTCAATTGAAACACGTGAACCAGAATAGGAATAACCAATAAAAGAAAGTAAAGAGTTTCCGGGTGTTTGATTGCATTTCAAATTGAGTTTGTCAAAATACTACTTTTTATTATTTTGAGGCTTTAATTTTTCATTTTAAATCATAAAAATATGTACAAAAGATGCTCATATCTATAGAACTGATACTACTTAAAAACCTTATTTTTGTAACTAATCCATTTATAAAAAAATGAAAAAACACCTTTTAAGTTGTAATAGCTTTACTAAGTGCTGCTAGTATTTGTGCACAGAAAACAGTACTAATTTAATTACATGAATATATACCAATTCTTGCGATAGAATGGGATTTACGTCTATGATTTACTATTAAATACTCAAACGGCAGAATTTAAGCTGAAATCTACTTTACTGAAGAGTATTAATCCCAGTTACCTAACAGTGTCAGAAAGTAAAAAATACATCTATTCAGTTAATGAAAATGGTTCAAAAAGTACGATTAGCTCTTTGCCTTTTCTGCTAATCAGGGCGATGCAATTGCTAAATCAACAAGACGCCTGGGGAGTGTAGGCCCTTGTTAGTAGCATCAGCGATACCAGGAACGTGATTGTGGTAAATTATTCAGGTGGAAGTATTTCGGTTTGGGAAAGTTGGACGGTAGTATTACACCGGCAAAACAAGTAATTCAACACAAAGGAAAGAGTATCAATACACAACGACAAGAAAGTTCTCATGCGCATGTGCAATTTACTCCAGATAAACAGTATGTTTTAGCTAATGATTTAAGGATTGATTGCGGCGCTATGTTTGTACAAATACCACCACAATGCTGCCGATAAAGTTTTGGAAATTAAAGATAGTATTATATTAAATCGGGTAGTGGACAGTCATTTGGCCTTCAATAAAGATGGAAAATACGCTCTTGTTGCAGGAATTAGACGGAAGTTTAACCGTTTTTAGGTATAAAAGGCCAATAAGATTCAAGAAACTCAAGTCGTCTCGATACAGTTTTAAAAGGACAAATAGAGGCGCAGACGATATCCATATTTCCTCCCAAACGGAAAGTTTGTATCTCCACTAATCGAGGTACTGCCCAATACTATTTCTTGTTTTGAAATACAAAATAAAGGACATTTGAAGTTGGTGAAACTAGTGCCTACTTAGGCAAGGGACGAAAATTTTGTGATTGATATATACGGGGAAATTTCTGTTAGTTGCCCATCAGTACTCAGAATAATGTGGTAATTTTTAAAATAGATTCAACTACGGAAAACTAACCGATTCTGGCAAACGAATCAAATTGTGCTGCACCGGTTTACTTGGTTTAAAGTAAATTCTAATCCAATGTTGCTTCAATTCACAATTTACAATAACTGACCACTGAAAGCTGCCCACTGTTTCTTATCCTTACGTTTCTTAGCTCTTGTTTTAGCATGTTTCGATTCACAGAGACATGTGTTTTCTTTTTGGTTTGGAGGGACCTCCAAGTTAACTTTGGTGTTCTGGCTTTTCGCTTTCATGAAAGGCCTTATGTCTGTCAAGTTTTGGTTTTTCATCAAAAAATTTAACGGGCTGTTTGTCTCTTTTTCTGGACGATTAATTTTATAGAGATTTCAACTTCTTCCAGGAAAAGGTTCATGTCTTAGTTCTTTGTTCATCAAGACTTCCCTCAATTTTAAATTCCTCTTACTCTTCGGGTAAAGAAA
>JADKDN010000008.1 GCA_016718345.1 Flavobacterium sp.
GATAAGACAACATTGATATTTTATCAAAATTGTCGAAATTATTATTTTCTTTACTGTATTCAGGCTGTGTGAGATATAACACTCTCCTGTGTAATTCATTTAAAGTGTTTAAAAAATCAGTCAACTGTTCTAATGAAACAGGTTCTTTATTTTTCTCTTTAAAATTTAAAGTAATTGTCAATTTGCCTGTTTCAGGTTCGTAATAATGGTAATAGTAATACATATTTTTCTAATAATTAATCATCCTACTCATAAAGCTTTTCGGTTGCACTGGTTTATAATAATTTCTTGATTTTAGTTAAAAATGCGCACTTATTATACGGCTTATAATGTTAAATTCACATAATTGTGCACAAAAATATGTTAAAATTTACAAATACGCGCATTTATTATAAATTTTATTTCTCGTTTTAGCGCAAAAATTTGCAGTATGCAACACAGAGGAGAAATAATAAGGGAAGCGGTCTATAAAAGCGGTTTCCCAATAACAGCATTAGCTAAACGACTTGGCAAAAGCAGAAGATGGATGTACTTGATGTTTGACAACAACAATGTTTCACTAGATTTAGTATTGCAAATAGGGAAAATTATTCATTATGATTTTACACCAGAAATAAAAGAATTTAGTCTCTCGCCAACAACTTTAAATGAACTTTCTACGGCTTATAAAAACGAAGAACCCTCCTCTGAATATTGGAAAAACAAATACCTTAAATTGCTCGAAGACTATTCGGAATTATTAAAAGCTAAGAAAGAATAAAGCTAAAAAAGTATTGTTTTTTATACCTTTGTTTACAAAAAACATCAAATGACAAAACGTATATTTCAATCCTCATATTTACTCTTACTCTGCATAACGACTTTATTACTATTTAGTTCCTGTAAAAAAGAAGCAACGGTAACTTCCAAAACATCTGATGCGGTAATTGAAGAATCGGAAACTAATGCCAAAAGCCTTGATGAAATTGGCAAGGAACTTTTTGAAGGAAAAGGGAATTGCGTTGCCTGCCATTTAGTAGATCAAAAAGTAATTGGACCAAGTATTCAAGAAATTGCAAAAATATATAAAGATCAAAAGGGTAACATAATTGATTTTCTTAAAAATGATGCCAAACCTATTGTTGATCCAAGTCAGTATGAAGTCATGAAAACCAATTTTACCATTACCAAAGCAATGTCAGACGAGGAGTTGAGCGCCATTGAAACGTACATTTACTCGCATTCAAAATAATACCGATTATGTATTGCTTCGCCTGTTCACTAGCGCTCGGGTCAATATAGTCCAATAAAGATGGACTATTTTCATACTATATCGGCATTACACCATAAACTATTGGACTGTTTTACAAATGTTATTGGTATAAAATAATTTTTTGGTGCTCTTTGCGAAAACTTTGCGCTTAAATTTTCACATTCATGGAAACCTGTTTTATAAATTCACCTCTTGGAATTACCAAAATTGTAGGTGATGATAACGGTATTTCAGCAATTTCAATTTTAGAAGAAGGCACTATTTCGGCTGTAATTCCGTCTGTTTTACAAGAAGCAGTCTTGCAACTTCAAGACTATTTCAGAAATGAAAGAACCGAGTTTACTTTCAAAATTAATGCAAAAGGAACCGATTTTCAACAAAAAGTTTGGCAGGAATTACTTCATATTCCCTACGGAACCACTATTTCTTATCGAGATTTGGCTAAAAAATTAGGCGACGCAAAGGGTATTCGAGCAGCAGCTTCAGCAAATGGTAAAAACCCACTTTGGATTGTCGTTCCTTGTCATCGAGTGATTGGCACTAACGGTTCACTTACTGGTTATGCAGGAGGTTTATGGCGCAAAAAATGGCTCTTAGAGCACGAAAATCCAACCAATCAACAAAGTTTATTTTAAAACAAACAATGTAGGTTACTTAGATTTATTAGATTTGTAATAAGTATAAATCTCTAAAAGCCTAAACCATGATAGAAAAATCCGATTAGATAACATTCTTTTTTTAGATATTGAAACCGTACCAGAAGAAGAAAATTTCAATTCGCTTGATGCTGAAATGAAACAACTTTGGGAACTTAAAACCCAATACCAACGCAAAGAGGAATTTTCAGGCGAGGAATTTTATGAAAGAGCTGGGATTTGGGCCGAATTTGGTAAAATCGTCTGTATCTCAGTTGGCTATTTTACTTTGAAAGGTGATATTAGAAACTTTAGAGTCACTTCTTTTTTTGGTGAAGAAAAGAAAATACTTCATGATTTCATCAATCTTTTAAACAATCATTTCAATCAGCCACAGCATGTTTTGTGCGGGCATAATGCTAAGGAATTTGACATTCCGTTCATTGCTCGTCGAATGATTATTAATCAAATCGCTATTCCAAACAAGCTGAATTTATTTGGCAAAAAGCCATGGGAAATTCCACATCTAGACACTTTAGAATTATGGAAATTTGGTGATTACAAGCATTTTACTTCTTTGAAACTATTGACTAAAATTCTAGGAATTCCTTCTCCAAAAGGTGATATTGATGGTAGTCAAGTAGCTCATGTTTTTTATGTAGAAAAAGACATTGACCGCATTGTAACTTACTGCGAGAAAGACACGATTGCTGTAGCTCAAATTTTCTTGCGATTACGAAGAGAAGAATTGTTGATTGAAGAAGAAATTATTCACGTATAATTTATTATCTTCTTCAATAAACTAATAGACAGTCCTTAAGGATTTACATGTTATATAAATTTTATTTTTGTAGTATTTTAAAATGTTTTTAACACAAAAACGATTTCGAATGATGTAAAGTTTTTTTTTTTGATAAAAAAAATCTATTTTTACCATGTTAAAATTAGTAAGAACCAATATCATTTACAATTATGAAAAAAATATACTTTATAATAACGATTTTATTTATAAATTTATCACATGGTCAGGTTGGGATAAATACGGTTTTACCGTTAAGTACATTGGATATTAATGGTAATTTATCTGTAAAAACAGTTTCTTTAGTTGGTAGTAGTTCAGTAACATTAATAAATAATGGTGTTTATATTTCTGTAAATCCTACCGCTACAGATCAAGAGTTTAAATTACCAAATCCAATATCATTTCCTGGTAGAGTATATTTTATTAGAAATATAAGCTCAAGTACTGCAAAAATTACAATGGAGGGAACAGGAGTGAAGTTTTATTTTGCGAATTCATACGCTAATAGTAGCGATCAGTTATATATGTATGATAGTCAGAATTCAAATGACCATGCAAATGGAAATGGTTTAAGATCATGCATCGTTTTAAGTGACGGAGCAAATTGGAATGTATTTACCCCTTAAAAATAAAATATATTTATACTCACCATTTAACTTTATTTTTTGATTATAATTTTCCTTCGTTTCGATTATTTTCAATATAAAAGTATATTGAGAAAACGAAAAATTAGAATTGAACATGATTGTGTATATACATCTCCTTGTGGCTGAAGCATCTTAATAAGACTCGTTCTGAATTATTCCAAAAAATACTCGAATTTAAGCTTTTAATTACCAAACTTAACGGTTTATAATTCTATCTCTCGTGTAGCTTTTCGTTGTTATCTTTTAAAAAGAGAAACTGACATTGTAGAAAAATCTTGATTATTTTTTTTAGGTTTTTATTACATTTACAAAAAAAACTAATCATGGTTCTTAGTAGATTTTGGCTCGCTATTTTTATTTCTTCAATTGTTTTTGTAGTTTTTAATTTGTTCTTTGGCAACAGCTATACAATAGATTATGTTTTAAACGGAAAAAAAGACGATCCTATTTTACTTTCCGAAAAATATATTTACGAAGTTCCAGCATTCATTAAAGACAGCATTAAAAATGCCCCAGATCAAACGATGGTTGTAAATCGAGATACTTTAAATGCTGATACAACTTATGTTTTTAAAAATAAAACAGTAAAAATATTTAGCGGCGTTCAAAAATCAGATGGACTTTTGCCAACATGTAAAGCTACCTTGATTGATTTAATTTTACCATTAATGGCATATTTGGCCTTTTTCTGTGGTTTGATGGAACTCTTAATCATTTCTGGAGCCTCCGGGAAATTAGCTAAAGTATTGAGCCCAGTGTTTGTAAAAGTGTTTCCAACTATTCCCAAAAACCACCCGTCTATTTCGTACATGACCTTAAATTTTGCCGCCAATTTTTTAGGCTTAGATTCAGCTGCTACTCCATTCGGACTTAAAGCGATGGAAAGTTTGCAAGAAATAAATCCTGAAAAAGACAAAGCGAGCGATGCTCAAATTATGTTCATGTGTCTGCATGCTTCGGGGTTAACATTAATAGCAACTTCTATAATTGGTTATCGCGCTGCAGCGAACGCAACCAATCCAGCCGATGTTATGTTGCCATGCATCATTACTTCTTTTATAGGTACGATTGCCGCTTTTCTTATTGTTGGAGTAAAACAAAAAATTAATTTCAAAAGCGCCTCCTTGATTGCTGTTTTGATGGCATTAATAGCTGCAATTGTTGGGTTGTTGATGTATGTGAACCATTTGGATTTAATAGGTAAAAATTATTTTACTTCAAATCTTTCGGCTTTGATATTGGTTGGAATTATTGCTTTTACTTTGATATTTTCATTTTTTAAAGAGAAAAAATTTATTGAGGCTAAAACTACTGTTTTTGAAGCTTTTGTATCTGGAGCCAATAACGGAATTAAAACTGGAGTTACTATTTTTCCTTATGTTTTAGGAATGTTAGTAGCGATTTCTTTATTCAGAAATAGCGGGTTGTTTGAAATTATTAGCAATTGGATTGCGTTTGGATTCTCCAATATGGGAGTGAGCAAGGAAATTACGGATGCCTTGCCAGTTGCACTGCTTCGACCATTTAGTTCCGCAGGATCAAGAGGATTTTTGATTGATTCAATGAATACGTTTGGCGCCGATTCTATGACGGGAAGATTAAGCAGTATTTTTCAATGCAGTGCTGAAAGTACTTTTTATGTGATTGCCGTTTACTTTGGTTCGGTTAATATAAAAAATACGCGTTATGCCCTAGGAACAATGCTTTTGGTTGATGTGATTTGTGTGATTACAGCAATTTTTGTTGCAGGATGGTTTTTTTAAAATTTTTCCTGCAAGGTTTTCGAATCCTTGTAGAGATTAAATTCAAAAGCTATGAAACTTGAAATTTTAGAAAAGGACACCTTATTTACATCTTTTTAAGAGGGGAGAAATGAATGGGGGAAATTTTTCCTCGGCGAAAAAAAAAAAATTTTTTTAAATATTTTTTTTAAAATTTTTTTGTGAAGAGGTGGGTTTTGTTTTTTTTGTTAATGGGTTTTTTTCTCTTAGTTTGAAGGGTTTTTTAGCGTTATATTTTCCACGGTTTAGATTAAACAAAATTTTCTTCATACATCGTGATTTCATGGTGGGATGTGTGCAAGCTTTTGCCTGTGGTAAAGATAAACACACCTACAAGGTTTTGGAAACCTTGCAGGAGAGTAACACTTTCCGTAACTTTACAGTTCAAAATTTTATCCAAAATGGACTTTATATACCAAGACCCGTATCCAATTCTAAAGGACGATACGCAATACAAAAAAATCACATCCGATTACGTTTCAGTAGAAAAATTAGGCACTAGAGAAATTCTTACTATTGACCCTAAAGGGCTAGAATTATTAGCGCAAGAAGCCATGAATGATGTTTCATTCATGTTACGAACGGCTCATTTGCAAAAACTAAACAACATATTAAACGACCCAGAAGCCACAGATAACGATCGATTTGTAGCTTATAATTTATTGCAAAATGCAGCTGTAGCGGTTGAGGGAGAACTGCCATCCTGCCAAGATACAGGAACCGCTATTGTGATGGCAAAAAAAGGCGAAAATGTCTACACAGGAGTTGATGATGCCGAATGGTTGTCAAAAGGGATTTTCAACACCTATCAAATGAAAAACCTTCGCTATTCCCAAATAGGTTCCTATTTCGATGTTTGAGGAAAAAACTCAGGCTCTAACCTGCCGGCACAAATTGATATTTATGCTAAAAAAGGCGCTTCGTATGAGTTTTTATTTTTAGCCAAAGGAGGCGGTTCTGCTAACAAAACATTTTTATACCAAAAAACAAAATCGCTGTTGAACGAAAAATCAATGGAGGAATTTGTTCGTGATAAAATTAAAGATTTAGGCACTTCGGCTTGTCCGCCTTACCATTTAGCTTTGGTAATTGGAGGCACTTCAGCGGAAGCCAATTTAGCCGCTGTCAAGAAAGCATCAGCGGGTTATTTTGATAATTTGCCTACTTCAGGAAATATGGCTGGCCAAGCTTTTCGCGATTTGGAATGGGAGAAAAAAGTGTTACAGTATTGTCAAGAAAGCGCTATTGGAGCCCAATTTGGAGGAAAATATTTTGCACACGATGTACGTGTCATTCGCTTGCCACGCCATGCCGCTTCTTGTCCGGTTGGACTGGGTGTTTCGTGCTCTGCCGATAGAAATATTAAAGGAAAGATTACTAAAGATGGAATTTTTGTGGAACAATTGGAAACCAATCCAAAGCAATTTTTACCAGCAACGCCACCACATTTAGAAGCTCCAGTTGAAATAGATTTGAATAGACCAATGGCTGAAATTTTAGCCGAATTGTCGAAATATCCAATTAAGACTCGTTTGAAATTAAACGGAACATTGATAGTAGCTCGTGATATTGCCCATGCAAAAATCAAGGAATTATTAGACGCTGGAAAACCAATGCCAGAGTATTTCAAAAATCATCCTATTTATTACGCAGGGCCAGCAAAAACACCCGAAGGAATGCCATCAGGTAGTTTTGGACCAACAACCGCAGGAAGAATGGATGTGTATGTAGAAGAATTTCAAAAAGCAGGCGGAAGTATGATCATGCTTGCCAAAGGAAACCGTACCAAAGAAGTCATGAATGCCTGCAAAACGTATGGTGGATTCTATTTAGGTTCCATTGGAGGTCCAGCAGCGATTTTGGCGCAAGACAATATTTTAAAAGTTGAAGTTGTCGATTTTGAAGAACTAGGAATGGAAGCTGTTCGTAAAATAACCGTAAAAGATTTTCCTGCGTTTATTATCACTGATGATAAAGGCAATGATTTTTTTGCTGATTTATAATTAAAGAAAATAACCGCAGATTTGCAGATTAACAAAAAAAATCTGTGAATCTGCGGTTATAAATAAAAATACAATATGTCTTTTGCAATAACATTTTCAGAGTTTTATATCAAAGTTAAGGCGAGTTTGGAAGATGGAACTTTTGCCAAATTAACGCTTGCAAAAACGATTGGGAATACTGATTTGATGAATATCTATGTTCGTCCAATTAGTGACGAAAATATTTTGAAATTAGAGTTAAAGTATAAATTTCAGAAAGAAGAGCTATTTGAAATTCATACCATTGATTCGGCTTTTACGAGATTGTTGGAGTTTATCAATAATCCTTTTTTAAGTGCTATTTTATTTACAACTAAATTTGATTTGACTTATAAATTGAACAAGAAAAGGGCGGTAAGTATGATAGAACAATCACAAGTTTGCTGGGTTTGGAATCTTTTGAAAATGCTTAAGAAGTTTTTCATTTTAATCAATTACCATTTCAGGAATGTCACCTTCGATAATTAAATTGGCTTCGGTGGAAGCTATAATATGTTCAACAGAAACTCCAGGTGCACGTTCTACTAATTTGAAACCTTTTGGAGTGATTTCTAAGACGGCTAATTCTGTGACTACTTTTTTTACACAGCCAACACCTGTCAAGGGTAAGGTACATTTTTTTAAGATTTTGGATTCTCCCGCTTTATTGACATGCATCATGGCTACAATAATATTCTCAGCCGAAGCGACCAAATCCATTGCGCCTCCCATTCCTTTTACCATTTTTCCGGGTATTTTCCAATTGGCAATATCGCCATTTTCTGAAACTTCCATAGCGCCAAGAATAGTCAAATCGACATGTTGTCCACGAATCATTCCAAAACTCGTCGCTGAATCAAAAAAGGAGGCTCCAGCTAGTGTCGTTATGGTTTGTTTTCCAGCATTGATTAAATCGGCATCTTCTTCTCCTTCAAAAGGGAAAGGACCCATTCCTAGAACACCATTTTCGCTTTGAAATTCTACATTAATTCCCTTCGGAATGTAGTTGGCTACAAGCGTAGGAATGCCAATGCCAAGATTTACATAGGAATTGTTTTTAACTTCCTTAGCAATTCGTTTTGCGATTTCTTCTTTACCCAATGCCATGATTATGCTCTTTTTCTGGTTGTTCGCTGCTCGATTCTTTTTTCATAGTGTTCGCCTTGAAAAATACGTTGAACAAATATTCCGGGAATGTGTATTTGATTCGGGTCTAGTGTTCCTGCTGGAACAAGTTCTTCTACTTCGGCAATGGTGATTTTTGCAGCACCGCACATGCAAGGATTGAAATTTCTGGCACTTCCTTTGAAAACTAAGTTTCCTGCAGTATCGCCTTTCCATGCTTTTACAATGGAAAAATCAGCTTTGAAGGCATATTCCATGACATGCATTTTTCCGTTAAATTCTCTAACCTCTTTTCCTTCGGCAACTTCAGTGCCGTAACCTGCAGGAGTAAAAAAAGCAGGTATTCCAGCTTGAGCAGCACGACAACGTTCGGCAAGGGTTCCTTGTGGAATTAATTCGACTTCAAGCTCTCCTGATAACATTTGGCGTTCGAATTCGGCATTTTCTCCAACATAAGAGGAAATCATCTTTTTGATTTGCTTTTTTTGCAATAATAATCCTAATCCAAAATTGTCAACACCTGCGTTATTCGAAATGCAAGTAAGATTTGAGGTCTGTTTTTTCACCAATTCAGAAATACTGTTTTCAGGAATTCCACATAGTCCAAAGCCGCCAAACATAATCGTCATTCCGCTTTCAATTCCTTGAAGAGCTTCTTGAACGGTATTTACGATTTTGTTAATCATTTTGATGACATTAAATTGAAAGCTTACAATGCAAACTCATCAGTATCTTGTTCTATTTCGGTTGAGTCCTTAACAACTGGTGCCCAACAATCTACTTTTATGGAAAGATTAGAAGGTCTTTCGAAATCTTTTTTGGAAACATTGAGACTGGTATCTGCATAACATTTCTTCATAAAAAGTCCCCAGATAGGCAAAGCAGCTGTAGCTCCTTGACCATAGGTAATTCCTTTGAAACGAGCGGAACGATCTTCGCATCCTACCCATACTCCGGTTGTAAGATTAGGAACCATTCCCATAAACCAACCATCGGATTGATTTTGAGTAGTTCCAGTTTTTCCAGCGATTGGATTGGTAAACATATACGGATAACCCGTCCAACGATTGTCTCCAGCACCGCCACCTTGTGTTCTCAATCTAGAACCAGAGCCTCCTTCGGTAACGCCTTCTAGTAATTTGATAACAGCAAAGGCAATGTCTTTATTCAAAACATCATGAGATTCTGGAACAGGCTCATAGATTACTTCACCATTTTTATCTTCGATTCTAGTGATGAATTGCGGTTTGATATACACCCCTTCATTGGCAAAAGTACTGTAAGCAGCAACCATGTCTTCAACAGTAATTTCAACGGCTCCTAAGGCAATTGATGGTTGCACAGGAATTTCAGATTTTACACCAAGTTTGTGTGTCAGTTCAACCACGGCTTCAGGGCCTACTTTATCAATTAATTTAGCTGATACGGTGTTTATGGAATTAGCTAGTGCTTTCTTCAAAGTAACCATTCCGCGGTATTTATTGTCAGAATTTTTAGGTTCCCAATCTTCGGTAACGTGGTGACGTCCTTTGTGAATCATAAATGGACTGTCTATGATGGAATCGCAAGGAGACATGTTTAATTGCTCAATGGCTGTGGCATATACAAAAGGTTTGAATGTAGAACCCACTTGTCTAGCTCCTTGTCCCACGTGATCGTATTGGAAATATTTATAATTAATTCCGCCTACCCAAGCTTTGATATGTCCAGTTTGAGGTTCCATAGCCATTAATCCAGACTGCAGAAAACCTTTGTAATATCGAATAGAATCTGTGGGAGTCATGATGGTATCTTTATCTCCTTTCCAAGTGAAAACGGTCATTTTGGTTTTTACATCAAAGGTTTTGATAATATCTTCATCACTCATATCTTGTTCTTTCAAAACTCTCCATCTTTCGGAGGCTTTCATAGCTCGAAGCAATAACTTGTCTGTTTCCTCTTTCGAGATATTCACAAAAGGAGCATTTTTACTTTCTTTATGTTGGCTGTCAAGTTCTAATTGAAGATTTTGTAAATGTTCGGTTACCGATTCCTCTGCATATAATTGCATTCGAGAATCTATGGTAGTGTGAATTTTTAGGCCATCCTTGTAAATATCATAATCAGAACCATCGGGTTTTTTATTCTCCTTCACCCAGTTTTTCATAAAATCTCTAAGATATTCACGGAAGTAAGTTCCGATACCATCAATATGACTTTCAGGATGAAAGTGCAGTACTATCGGTTTGTTTTCTAAAGCTTGTTTTGAAGATTCATCCAGAAAACCATTTTTTACCATTTGACCTAAAACGACATTTCTACGATTTTTGACTTTCTCTATTCTGCGAATAGGATTGAAGAGAGACGGGTTTTTTAACATTCCTACTAACATAGCCCCTTCCTCAATGGATAAATCTCGAGGCTCTTTTCCGAAATACACTTTAGCTGCCGACCGTATTCCGACCGCAGTATTCACAAAATCGGCTTTGTTTAAATACATAGCTATGATTTCATTTTTAGTATACTGACGCTCTAAACGTATAGCAATTATCCACTCTTTAGCTTTTTGTACGATTCTAAAAAGGAAAAATTTAGAACCTTCTCCATGGAATAATAATTTGGCCAATTGCTGTGTTAAAGTACTAGCACCGCCACTGGTTCCTAAGCTTAAAACAGCTCTCATGGTTCCTCTACCGTCTATACCCGAATGTTCATAGAAACGCTCATCTTCAGTTGCAATTAAGGCATCAACAAGATGTTTTGGCAAGTCAGAATATTTTATGGAAGTTCTGTTTTCATTATAAAATTTACCGATAGTTACTCCATCGGTTGAAATAATTTCGGTTGCTAAATTGGAATCAGGATTTTCTAAATCTTCAAAGGAAGGCATAGCACCAAAAAGCCCCCAAGAGGCAAGAATAAAGAAAAGAAAAAGTCCTCCTAAACCATAAAAAAAGATCTTCCAAAATTTCTTTTTGTAGTAATCGATATCTTTAATTTGATTGTTGTTTTTTGTTGCTGCCATAACGTGTCTAATCTAATTTTTCTATTCGGAAACCTACATCTGTAATTCCATCAAGTTTATCGACTCCAGAAATTTTACCCGTTTTTCTTACGGCTTGCTTAATATGAATTTTGTAATTTCCAGATTTAAATTTCATTCTTTCTTTGTAATAAAGCTTACTTTCTTTCACATCGGTAAAACCTTCACCTAGTAAAGTCCCGTCTGGGTTTGCCATTTGATATTCTAAAGTATCCACTTTAATTTTTTTATCGGGTTGTTCTAAAGAAACAATTAAAAAAATATTATTAAACGAATAATCATTATTGCTTCTTAAGTTTAAAAACAAATCATAGGGTTTTGAAGTATCTATTTTTGGTAAATCAAAACTCACAATGCTATCTTTATTCCAACTTTTTCCAACAGATTTATATTCGTCAAATACTCTTTTTTTATCACAAGACACAAGTAAAAGTGAACTCGTAAAGCAAAAGATAACAATTTGTATAAGAAAAAATAGAAATCTACTTTTTAGTCTCATTTTTTGAGTTTGGTATTATTTTATTAGGATTAGGAACAATCTTGTTGTTGCCTTTGTTATCAAAAGGTTTTTTCTCCGAAGCAGGTCTGTTATTTCCCGCCACAGATTTCTTGTTTTTATTCGGACGTTTCTTTTTCTTAGGTTGATCAAAACGGGTTAAACTCTCTTGTCCCATGGCATTGTTAAAATCTTTTTCAGGCTCACTAACTACTTCAAGAGCATAATCTTCCAGCGACGAAACCTTGTTTTTCTGTTTGTTTTCAGCAATTATTTCCCGAACATGCTCTATTTTGAGAACATGCCAATTTGCGAAATTATCAGTGTAAGCAAACCACATTAACCCTTTGAAGATGTCTTGTTTTTGACAAATTGCATCCCCTTTTTCAGTGACTAATTTGGTGTCAAAATCAGGAAAATCTTGTAAAGCGTCCATGTAAGTATCTAATTCATAATTCAAACAGCACTTTAATTTTCCGCATTGGCCAGCTAGTTTTTGTGGATTTAAAGACAGTTGCTGGTAGCGTGCCGCAGAGGTATTTACGCTTCTAAAATCGGTAAGCCAAGTCGAACAACACAATTCTCTACCACAAGAACCTATTCCGCCTAAACGGGAAGCTTCTTGACGAAGTCCTACTTGTTTCATTTCAACTCTAGTGCTGAATTCTTTGGCGAAATCTTTAATTAAAAGGCGAAAATCAACTCGGTCATTGGCCGTGTAATAAAAAGTTGCTTTAGAGCCATCTCCTTGAAATTCAATATCAGAAATTTTCATTTCTAATTTTTGGGCAATTGCCAATTCACGGGCTCTAACCTTCATGGGCTCCTCTTTGTCACGTGCTTTAGACCAAATATCGATATCTTTTTGAGAGGCTTTTCTATACACTTTTGGGATATCAGCGCTATTTACATTGACTCCTTTTTTCTTCATTTGAATTCGGACTAATTCCCCAGTTAAGGTAACAATTCCAATATCATGACCAGGTGAAGCTTCTGTGGCAACAATATCGCCAATACTTAAAGTTAGTTTTTCGGTATTGCGATAAAACTCTTTTCTTCCATTTTTAAAACGAACTTCAACACAGTCAAAAGGAGCTTCTCCGTTAGGTAAACTCATATTTGAAAGCCAATCGAAAACCGTTAATTTATTGCAGCTATCGGTGCCGCAAGTCCCATTATTTTTGCATCCTTTTGGCGCACCGCCATCAGATGTTGAACAACTTTGACAAGCCATATGTATATATGTGGTGTTGCAAAAAAGCAACTTAAGTTCATAAAACGATTAATTGGTAAAGATAGTATTTTATAAAAATAAATTCCAATAAAAAAATCCCAAATTCCGAGTGCTGTTTTTATCAGAATTTGAGATTTATTATCTTAAAAAGGAGAAGTTTATGAAATGATTTTATATAATTTATCAGACAACCGAACTCTAAAAGGCACTTCAAAAGTAACTTTATCTCAATTTTAGCAATTGAATTTTCATTTCCGTTGACGAACATTTTGTCTAAAATCATTTCTTGATTTCCTGTTGTTGCCTGAAATTAGAATTTTATCACCTACATTTAGTTCGTCATTTTCAATAATGAAAAGACCCACTTGGGCTTTTACATAATAATGCTCGGCTTTACCTAAAATTGTTTTTTAATTTTTCGAATTTTTGGTTTTACGAATAGTTCTTTGGTTTTTCTGCAAAAGCCAAAGGTTTCATCTGATAATTCACCAGAATGTTTGAACTTTAATTTTTCCGATTTTCCTTTTCGAAAGACTTTGTTCCCAACTTGTTTTCCGCGTCTTAATTTGACTTGTTCCACTAGTGGAAGATGAGTGATTTCTAGACATTCGTTTGAACAACAGTTCTCCATTTTGGCCTTGCATTCATCACATTGAATGAACAATAAGTGGCAACCATCATTCAAACAATTGGTGTGATTGTCGCAAGGCTTTCCGCATTGATGGCATTGCGAAACAATATCATCGGTAATACTTTCTCCTAATCGGTGGTCGAAAACGAAGTTCTTTCCGATAAATTTACTTTCCATATTTTCTTCCTTGATTTGTTTGGCGTAATTGATGATGCCGCCTTCCAATTGGAACACATTTTTAAATCCTTGATGTTTGAAATAGGCAGAGGCTTTTTCGCAACGAATACCTCCAGTACAATACATTACTAGATTTTTATCTTCTTTAAAATCTTTTAATTGTTCGTTAATTATTGGCAAACTTTCTCTAAAAGTTTCTACATCTGGAGTAATGGCACCTTTAAAATGCCCGATTTCACTTTCGTAATGATTTCTAAAATCGACTACAATGGTGTTTGGATCTTCCAAAATTTGGTTGAATGCTGCCGCTTTTAAATGCACACCAATATTGGTTACATCAAAAGTTTCGTCGTTCAATCCGTCGGCTACAATCTTGTCACGGACTTTTACAGTTAGTTTTAAAAACGAATGGTCGTCGTGTTCAACAGCTACATTCAAACGAATGCCGCGCATGAATTCATAAGCTTCTAGAGTTTCACGAAAAGCTTCCATATTCTCGGCTGGAATACTCATTTGGGCATTAATTCCTTCTTTGGCAACATAGGTTCGACCTAAGGCGTCGAGCTTGTTCCATTCGATAAATAAATCGTCGCGAAATTTTTTGGGATCTTCAATTTTGGCATACGCATAGAAAGATAATGTAAGCCGTTGTTTTCCAGCTTCATCAATTAATTGAGCTCTTTCTTCTGCGCTTAAGGTGTTATACAGTTGCATGCTATAAACGTTTAAGTGAGAAATATGTTGTTGAACTCTAAATGGAAGAATTCGAGTGCAAATTTAAAATAAATTTATTAAAAAACCCTTCCAGAGTTTCAAACTCTGGAAGGGTTGATAAACTAATAATTTTTTGACTTAACAGAATTCTGCGTAAGCATCTTTTAAGTTTTCTGCAATCAACTCTGCTGGACGACCTTCAATGTGGTGACGTTCAAGCATGTGTACCAATTCTCCGTCTTTAAACAAAGCCATACTTGGTGATGATGGAGGAAAAGGGAACATGTGTTGACGAGCAGCATCTACAGCTTCTTTGTCAACTCCTGCAAAAACGGTTACCAAGTGGTCTGGCTTTTTTGCTCCATCTAAACTCATCTTTGCTCCTGGACGAGCGTTTCTAGCAGCACATCCACAAACGGAATTCACAACAACTAGAGTTGTTCCTTCAGCTTTAATTGCATTTTCAACGGCTTCTGCGCTATATAAATCTTGAAAACCTGCTTGTGCTAATTCAGCTCGCATTGGTTTTACCATTTTGATTTTAGATTTGAAAATCTTTTGCAAAGGTAATTAGAATTCTAGTTTTAAAAATTAAAGAAATCATAAAGATTAATTATTGCTGAATAGACAATCAAAATTTAAAGAATCTCCCGAATAATGCTCTTACAAAAAGTGTTTTTGGGCATTTCCAAATCACTTGTATATCTTCCCAAAAGGAAGTTTCTTCATCAAGAAATTTAAAGATTAAGGTAGAATCTCCTTTTTGGAATAGTGCAGAAAATATTGTCCAGCCCAAATCATTTCTCCGATTTAAAACGTCTAAAAACAACAAATCGTAGAACCAAAATTTGTCTTTTTTGTGGAATTTTCTCATATCGGTTTCTCGTTCTAAAAACTGGATTAATTCATGAGATTTTTTAGTGGCGTTTTTAAAAGTATATCCCGTACTGGCTTTAGTCCAACCTCCAGCCGAACCAATATGAATGATTCTCTTTGTGTTGTGTTTCCAAAAAGGATAGGAGGTCATGGGGATATTGCCTTGTTCCGTATCTATGATTTCGTAATTGGTTATTCCTAGTTTTTGAATATAGTTTTGAATTTCGGTTTCGTATTCTTCTTTTGGTAATAGCTCTTTTGAAAATAAAGTGTATTCCAAAAGTGCCTCTGTTTTTGAAGTTGGTAAAACATACATGAATCGAGTATTCCCTTTTTGTTCTACTGAAAAATCCATGAAAGTGGCACAATACGGATTGAAAACAGCTTCTTCACTTTTGATAAACCAACCAATAAAGTGCTGATGTAAAAATGGATATTGGGATTGATTGGTAACGTTGTAAGGATTAAAAATAGAATTGAAAATTTGATTACAAGTATAACTTTCTGTTTCGGTTTTTACAACGCAATAATTTTCAAGCTCTTCAAAATCAGTTACTTTTTGATTTAAAACATGAATGTTTTTATGATTTTTGATTAGATTGAAGACTAAATTATAAAAATCCAATCCTTTTATCATTTTGTATTGATAGGGATGAAGCTGTAATGTTCGTTGAGAATTTTTGTCTGCAAATAAAGCCGTATCCCATTTTTTTGAAATTATTGAAGGGAAAATGTCTTTTTCATCCCAAAAGCACCAAGTACGATCATTGGTTTTTTTAGAATTTTCATCAATTAGTAAAATAGTTTTATCCTCAAATTTTCCAGAAAGCACCATTTCATAAACCGTCATTAAAGCTGATAGACCGGAACCGGTAAAAATATAATGATAGTGTTGCATAAATCAAAAGTACATAATCTGACGTTAAAAATAATCAAACAATTGTTAATCCAAACGATATCTCATTCCAAGAAAAAAACGAATGCCTTGATTTGGCGCATAAACATAGCTTGGGTCAAAAGTCAGCGCATAGGGATTTGAAGCAGAAGGCAGTACATTTTTGTTCTCGTCATATTCCACGTTTTTGTCAAAAGGATCTTCAGCTCGAGCAATTATGAATGAATTTCCTTTGTTTGGTGTCCAGTTTAAGATATTTTTTATTCCTACATAAATTTCAAGATTCTGGAACTTCTTGTATGTAAACTGAATATTCTGGATGCTCCAAGGTTTTGAAAATTCATCTCTTGGGTCAAGTGGTCCAAGTAGTGGCAATCGCATCGATCCATAAAGGTTCCCAGTGTAATCCATTGCTAGAAAATATTTTGGAACTTCATAAGCTATAGCCCAATTCATGCTGAATTTTTCAATTAAAACGGGACGACTTGCCATTCCGTCTTTTACATTTTTTGAATCTATAAATGTGAAACCAATCAGGGTTTTGATTCCATAAGGAGTAACCAAATCAACATTTCCGCTTATTCCTGTTGTTTCTGAATAGCCGTTAAGGTTTTGGTAAATGATTTGATTCGGATTGCTATCATAATCTGGAATAATTTGATTAGTAAAATAAGTATACCATGTTGATATTTCAAGACCTAAAAAAGTAGCATCGGTAAACTTGATTTTTTTCAGATAGTTTAAGTTAATATTATATGATTTTTCTGGCTTCAAGTTTTCGGTAATAATAACGTCTCGTGAACCAGTCAATGCTGCATGTTCTTCTGTAAATAAATTAACAATACGAAATCCGCTTCCTGTATTGACTCGCAAAATATCGTTTTTGGTTGGATTCCATTTATAGGCAATCCTCGGTGTGAAAATAGTGCCATGATTGTTGTTGTAGTCATACCTCGAACCTAATAAAAGAGAATTTTTTTCAGCCAGTTTGATTTCATCCTGAATAAATATGCTGTAGATGTTGGTGCTTTCAGGTTTGAGTGTTGCGGTGGTATTGTCATTATAATATTGATGGCGAAAAGCAGCTCCAAAAAGCAGGTTATGCCGATTTAGTTTTTTGTCCCAGAGATATTGTCCGAAAGCAATCTTCTGTTGCGCCAGATATAAAGTAGTTCCATAAACCGAATTCTGGTCGTGTGAAGTCAACGAAAACGAAAGCGACATATTTTCTTTAGTAGGCAACTGGTATTTGCTCAATAATTCAAATCTTGTTGTATAAATGCTTTCTCCATAAATCTGATTCCCACCACGATAATTTTTATTCCATTGCATTTCTCCACCCCAACGATCTTCGAAGAAAAACCTTCCTGCTACTGTAAATTCTTTTTGACTTTTTCGAATGAAATTCCATTTATTAAAAATCGATATCCTGTCCTGAAGCGTCACATCTGTAAAGTTATCATGGTTATTATCGATTGCGTAATTATAATTGTAATAATTTATTCCAACTAAGGATTCGGTAGTTTTGCCAATATTTGCCTTAAATCCTAAATCGATATTGTTTTCTAACCAGGAAGTTGAAAAAAAATCGGCGGTAAACAATGGTGCATTTTTAGTTCTTTTTAGTAATAATGTTGATTAATCCGCCAATGGCTTCACTACCGTATAAACTTGAAGCTGGACCTTTTATGATTTCAATCCTATCGATAAGTGAATTGGGAATTCCCGATAAGCCATAAACCGTTGAAAGTGCGCTAACAATTGGCATCCCGTCGATGGTAACCATAGTGTATGGACCTTCCAATCCGTTGATGTGAATATCACCTGTGTTGCAAATGTTGCAATTGAGCTGTGGGCGTACACCATTTACATTCTGTAAGGCTTCAAATATATTTGAAGTTGGATTCTTTTTTCAGAAACGCGCTGCTATAAACTTCCACAGGAACAGGAGTAGCAAGTCGGGAAACAGGTTTTAGGGTTCCCGAAATTACAATTTCATCCAAATAATTTTCGGATTTAGGAACCTCAAGGCTGTCTTTCTGTTGTGCATTGGAGCTAAAAACAACTAAAAATACAATCCTTAAAATATTTTTCATTAGGGATATATTATTTTTAGACAAAACTAAAAAATAATTTATACAAATCAAATTTATAATTATATTTGCCTTCGTAAAATGGATAGAATAATGGCAAAATCCTTAGAAGAAGTAAATCAATCGGTTGTCACTCAAGGAAAAAAATCGGTTTATAGAAAAATAATAGCATTTTTTGGTCCAGCCTATTTAATTTCAGTTGGTTATATGGATCCAGGAAACTGGGCAACTGATATTGCTGGCGGAAGTCAGTTTGGTTATGCCTTATTATGGGTTTTGTTAATGAGTAATATCATGGCTTTATTGCTACAAAGTTTTAGTGCTAGATTAGGGATTGTAACTCAACGTGATTTGGCTCAAGCGTCAAGAGAAACCTATTCAAAATACGTTAACTATATTCTTTATTTTCTTGCTGAGATTGCCATTGCTGCCTGCGATTTGGCAGAAGTTATTGGAATGGCTATTGGATTGAATTTATTGTTTGGATTACCATTATTAGAAGGCGTGTTGATAACTGTTTTAGATACCTTTTTGCTTTTATTTTTGATAAATAAAGGGATAAGAAAGATGGAGGCTTTCATCATCACATTGGTACTCATCATTGGAATCTCTTTTATTTTTGAAATGATTTTTGCTCAACCTGAAATCGGGAGTGTTGTAAAAGGATTGATTCCTAGTATGCCAAGTGAAGGTGCTTTATACATTGCCATTGGAATTATAGGAGCCACTGTAATGCCTCATAATTTGTATTTGCATTCTTCATTAGTTCAAACCAGAAAATTTGACCGAAGTCCAGAGGGAATTAAGCAAGCCATTAAATATAATTTTATCGATTCTACAATTGCTTTGAATTTGGCATTTTTTGTAAACGCTGCTATTTTAATTTTGGCAGCAGCTACTTTTTATAAAAATGGTTTGTTTGAAGTTGCTGAAATTCAAGATGCACATCAATTTTTAGAGCCCTTGCTTGGAACACAATGGGCTCCAATATTGTTTGCTGTTGCTTTAATCGCAGCAGGACAAAGTTCAACAGTAACAGGAACATTAGCGGGTCAAATCATTATGGAAGGCTATTTGAATTTACGAATTCAACCTTGGGTTAGGAGAATAATTACTCGTTTGATAGCTATCGTTCCAGTTGTAATTGTTATCTCCGTTTTTGGGGAAGGAGTTACCGGAAAATTATTGATTTTAAGTCAGGTTATCTTGAGTTTACAATTGGGATTTGCCATAATTCCTTTGATTCATTTTGTGAGTGATAAATCAAAGATGAAAGGGTTTCATATCAGTAGGCTCACTCAAATTGCTGCTTGGATTATAGCTACCATTATAGTTTCTCTTAATGCAAAGCTAGTTTTTGATGAAATAAAAGGTTGGCTAGAAACTTCTGATAATCCAATGGTGCTTTGGCTTACAGTCGTGCCGTTGGCATTAGGTTTTTTGATTTTATTGCTTTACATCGTTTTTAAACCTTTTGTAGCAAAATCAAAAATCAGTATTCCAAAATCATTCTCCCCATAATTTAAAAATACAATTTACTAAGTCTGGAAATTACAATAAAAAGAACATCGCAATAACTGTTGATTTTTCAAGTGCAGATGAAATAGCTTTAAACAACGCCTTTGAATTGGGAGGGATTGAAGCAAAATACACCTTAATACATGTTGTTGAAACAGTAGGGGCTATAATTTATGGAGGCAATATTGATGACCATGAGACGTTAGTTGATGAGAAATTACTATTGGAATATAAGGAAATGCTGCATAGCAAAGGCTACCAAGTTGAAACTAAGTTAGGTTTTGGTAAACCGAACAAAGTAATCCCATCTATTATAAATGAGGGCCAATATGATGTTTTGGTGATGGGTACACATGGTCATACAGGTTTAAATGATTTACTTTTTGGAACAACAGTAGATAATGTTCGTCATAGAATTAAAATTCCTTTATTTGTAGTAAAAATTTAAACGTTTGTTCCAAAATAAAATACAATGACTTTTTCAGAAGAAAATTATCTTAAAACAATTTATCATTTAACCAGCTCATCGAATAGAGAAGTAAGCACTAATGAAATTGCTGAAATGATAGCTACCAAAGCTTCGTCAGTAACAGATATGCTTAGAAAACTAGCTGAAAAAGATTTATTGAATTATAAAAAATATCAAGGAGTTTCACTTACAGAAAAAGGAAAATTATCGGCCAAAATGATAGTTCGAAAACACCGTCTGTGGGAAGTTTTTTTGGTGGAAAAACTTAATTTTTCATGGGATGAAGTTCACGATATTGCCGAACAATTAGAACATATAAAATCGGAACAATTAATTAATAAGTTGGATGATTTTCTCGGAAACCCCACTGAGGATCCTCACGGAGACCCAATTCCAGATGCTTATGGAAAAATTATTAAAACCGAAAAATTACTTCTTTCAGAACTACCACAAAATCAAACAGGAATTTGTGTTGGAGTTAAAGATTCTTCGACAGAATTTTTGAAATATTTGAATAAAAATCAAATTGCTTTAGGAACAAAAATTGAAATCCTTACCAAAGAAGCGTTTGATTTGTCGTTGAAAATAAAAGTTGAAAATCACCGAATTAATTATTTCTAATAAAATTGCATCTAATCTTTTTGTTAGAGTTGTTTAATGACAAGCACAATCATCATTGCCACAATTTTTATTTGATTTTTCTTCTTGAAAAGAAATTTTTTAAATAAAAAAGCAATTGCTATACCTAAAGTGATTAATGCTAAAATTTCTTGAATCATAACATTTATTTTAAAATTTGAAAAGCAATTAGAGCTACGATATAAGCAAAACCACTCATAATGAAAAGCTGAACTAAAGGCCATTTCCAGGAATTGGTTTCTTTTTTAGTTATGGCAAGAGTACTTGCACATTGCATCGCAAAAGCATAAAACAATAGCAGCGAAATTCCAGTAGCAAAGTCAAATATTTTTTCCCCAGTTTTAGGGTTGACTTCTTCTGCCATTTTATTTTTTATGGTAGTGTCGTTATCATTTCCGCCAACGCTATAAATCGTAGCCAAGGTTCCCACAAAAACTTCTCTTGCCGCAAATGAACTAATTAAGGCAATGCCAATTTTCCAATCATAGCCTAAAGGCGTGATTAGAGGTTCAATGGTTTTTCCCATAACGCCAATATAGGAGTTTTCGAGTTTATAAGCAGCGATTTGACCTTCTATTTCGTCTTTTGAGAAAGTAGTATTTTTGTTTTGAGCAGCTAAAATGGTTTCGGCATTGTTGAATTTTTCACCCGGCCCATAAGAGGCTAAAAACCATAAAATAACAGAGATTGCTAGAATAATTTTCCCTGCTCCAAATACAAAAGCTTTGGTTTTTTCTACCACGTTTATTACAACATTCTTGAACATTGGTAATTTGTAATTGGGCATTTCCACTACAAAAAAAGTTTTGCATTGAAGTTTCAAAACTTTGTTTAAAATAAAAGCGGAAATAATTGCCATTCCAAAACCTATTAGGTAAAGAATCATCAGTGTAAGGCCTTGCATATTAACAACTCCAAAAACACGTTTGTCTGGAATTACTAGTCCAATAATAATGGCATAAACAGGTAATCGAGCGGAACAAGTGGTAAATGGAGTGACCAAAATGGTGATTAATCGCTCTTTCCAGTTTTCGATATTTCGGGTCGCCATGATAGCCGGAATAGCACATGCAGTACCTGAAATTAGAGGCACAACACTTTTGCCCGAAAGACCGAAACGGCGCATAATTTTGTCCATCAAAAAAACCACTCGGCTCATATAACCGCTTTCTTCAAGGATTGAAATGAACAAGAATAAAAAAGTGATTTGAGGAATAAACATTAAAATTCCGCCAATTCCAGGAATAATTCCTTGCGCAATCAAATTAGTAAAAGCACCTGGGGGTAAATTTTCGCTTGCTGCTGTACTCAAAAAGGCAAAACTACTATCGATTAAATCCATAGGAATTTTAGACCATTCAAAAATAGATTGAAAAATACCGAATAAAACCACAAAGAAAATCAGATAACCCCAAAATTTGTGCGTGAGCACGCGATCGAGTTGGCTTCGAAAATCCGTTGCTGAAGCCGAATCTACTTTTCTTCCAATTTTCAATGTGTTATTGATGAATTGGTAGCGTTTGATGGTTTCTTGTTGTTGTAAATTTTTGAGTTCCGATTTGGTTTTGGTAAACGAATGAATTTCGAGCGTTTTCCTATTTAAATCCGCAAAATTCACATCCTGAGTAATGACCAACCAAAGTTTGTACAACGACTGATTGGGAAACGTTTTTCGAAGCGAATTGAAATATTCATCATCTATAGAAGACGCATTCAAACAAGGCTCTGTCGAAATAGTTTTATAAGTAGTGATTAACGTTTTTAGTTCACTAATTCCAATATTTTTTCGGGAACTTACCAGCGCAATTTTGGTTTTTAGTTGTTCTTCAAGAAAAGGAATGTCGAGCGAAATGCCTTTGAGTTGCATTCGGTCAATCATATTGATGACTAAAATGGTTGGAATTTCTAAATCTTTAATTTGTGTAAAAAGCAGCAAATTACGTTTCAAATTCTCCACTTCAGAAACGACAACAATCACATCGGGAAAGAGTTTGTCCTTTTTGTTGAGCAATAGTTCAATCACCACATTTTCGTCGGCAGAACTAGCATTCAAACTATAGGTTCCTGGCAAATCGATTACGTTGGCATTGATATTGTTGGGTAATTTGCAAAAACCAACCTTTTTTTCAACCGTAATTCCAGGATAATTTCCTACTTGTTGGTTCAAGCCCGTAAGTTGGTTGAAAACCGAAGTTTTTCCTGTATTTGGATTCCCAATTAAAGCGACATTGATATTTTGTTTGCTCATTTTGGGTTATTTTTTGATGAGGTCAATCTCGATTTCACGAGCCGTTTCGATACGAATAGCAAGGTGTGAACCATTGATATTTAAATACAAAGGATCGCCAAAAGGAGCAATTTGGAGTAATTCCACGGTGTTTCCTGGCAAACAACCCATTTCTAATAATTTTAACGGAATAACATCTGCATCAAAATCTTTGATGATGGCTTTCTCTCCTTTTTTTAGGTTGGCTATTGTAGTTCGCAATTCTTATTTAGATTGATTTTAGATTACAAAAATACAGTAAAAAAAAGAATTTTAAATGACAAATGTCAGGTTTAGTTTTTTTCGTCTTCCAAAAGCCAATTGATATCTTCAACTAACTTTTGAATTTCTTCTTTTTTGGTGCCGTCATAAAAACCACGAACTCGTTTTTTGGAGTCAACAAGCACAAAATTTTCGGTGTGAACCATATCGTATTGTTCTTCGGGTTTTCCTTGTTTTACTGCCAAATAGGATTTTCTGGCCATAGTATAAATTGCTTTTTTGTCGCCAGTGACTAAGTTCCATTTGTTATCATTTACACCATTTATTTTGGCATATTCCTTCAATACCGAAACGCTGTCAATGTCGGGCATCACGGTAAAGGACAGTAATTTTACTTTTGGATTATCCAGAAATGCTTTTTGCACATCGACAAGATTTGTCGTCATTTTTGGGCAAATGGATTTGCAGGTGGTGAAGAAAAAATCGGCTACATATATTTTGCCTTCATAGTCTTTTTGGGTGATGGTTTTTCCGTTTTGATTGGTAAACGAAAAATCAGCAATGGTGTGGTATTTGCTAATGTATTGCACCGTAGAATCGACCAATTCTGGATTTACATCCGATGGGTTATAGATGGGCAGCGATTTCTTAGGCTTTAATGCAGTATAAAACAAGGAAATAGTGATAATGGAAAACACTAATAACGCGCCAAAGAATTTTCGATATTTATAGAAAAAGGATTGCATAAATTTTATTTCTACAAAAATACGAAAAGTGATTTTTATATTTAGGTCTTTAGAAATGTTTGTTTTAAACGAATAAATACAGTGGAATTCCGTAAGTCAATTTTTATAAAAACAGGAAAGATAAAACAAGAGTTTATTGATTTAAAAGGATAAAATAGAGTTAGTTAAAAACAATTTCATTTATTTGAAAATAAAATCTTACATATATTTAACCCCTAAGCTTTTTGTCTATTAAAAATTCCCGTTAAACTATAATAATTTTTTTTTTTGTAAGAATATTAAAAAAAAAATATATTTTTGCGTCCCAAGTGATTGATTACTATTTGACAAGAAAATTTACAAATAAATTAATTGTATAACGTCGCTTATTTTTAAATATAAAAAATTATAATTTTATGAAAACGAAGTTGTTTTTAAAAAATGTTCTTATTATCTATTTGTTCTTTACAGCACTTTTTACAAATCTAGAGTTACAAGCTCAAGTAGTTTGTGGCCCCATCAATACTCTATATCAAACAATTGGTAGAGCTGCTGTTGGTATTATACCCGGCGCAACTGAAATTTATAGATACAATAATTTTCAACAGACTTATATTAAGGTGAGCGAATTAAAGCAAGACCCCTTAAATCCGACACCTGCTGTTGATAGAAGCAGTGCACCAAATTCGGCTTATAATGCGACAACTCAGCTCTTGTATTCGAACTTTCCAACTGATGGAGCAAACGTGATTCGTGTATATGACCCTGGTCAAGATTATAAATTTGTTGGAAAAATAACCATTACTGGAGCAAGTGCTGGATTTAACAATACTTTGTTTGCCCAAGGAAATTTTGTAGGTTATGTTAATGGTGTAAATGTAGTTCGTTTTAATGTAACTGGAATTGCTTCTTATCCAGCTACTGTAGCAGTTACGCAGTTTACAATAGCACCTGTGGGAGCTGCTCCAAACGATTTTTCCCTCATAGGGGATAATATTTATGGTGTTTCAAATATTTCGGCTGCACAAATCACTGCTGCTGGAAATCCACCGGGTGTTTCAGCTGGAGTTAACCTTAGAATAATTAATTTAACGACCCAAGCGGTCAGCTATAGATTACTTTCTTTTAATAATACTTTAGATCCTACTGCACAAGGTACTGCGTTTGGTGCAACTTGGCAAGATAGGGTAGGTAATTTCTATTTTTTTAGTAATTCAAGTGGAGATATTTATAGAATACCAGATGTAATCACATCTACAAACACTATTGCGACAAAAGTTTTGTTAGCAAACCCATCGGGACAAAATGATGGTTTTGGTTGTGAATTAGGACAGGACCCTTTTGATTGGGATGCAGATGGGGTTTCAGATATAGACGATATAGATGATGATAATGATGGAATTTTAGATGTAAATGAATCTCCGTTTTATCCAGGGATTAACCCTGGTGGAGATAATGATGGAGATAGAATACCTAATTACAGAGACACCAATGACCCTGCTTTTATTTCGGTTGCAAAGCCGTTTAAAGATGTAAACGGAGATGGAGTAAATGATAATTTTGATTTTGATTTAGACAGTGTTCCTGATTCCTTTGATTTGGATTCTGACAATGATGGTATACCAGATAATGTGGAGGGGCAAATTACCATTGGCTATATTTCTCCAAGTGGATTGGATGATGATCGAGATGGATTGGACAACGCCTATGAATTTGGCGCAAGCCTTGGTTTAACCCCTGTAAACACAGATGGGGTAGGATATGCTGATAATATGGACTTGGATTCTGATAATGATGGGTTATATGATACGGCAGAGGCGGGTATTACATTAACCAATAATGATATTGATGGAGATGGTTTAGACAATGCAACAGATACTACATTTGATGTTACTGATCCTAATGGGAATATTAATATTCCTAGTACTCTGCCAGATTCCGATGGAGATGTAAATACTGGTGGTAATGTAAACTATAGAGATGTTAATGATAATGATAATGACGGTATTAATGACATAGTTGATTTAGATGATGACAATGATGGTATTCTAGATACTGTTGAGTATCCAATTACTCTTGCTCCTTTTGGGGATGAAGACGGAGATGGAATATTTAATTTTGCAGATGCTTTCAATAATAATGTTTTATCAGATGGTTCCCTAACCAATTATACCGATTCAAATAATGATGGGATTCCAGATGCCTATGATTTTGATTTAGATGGGATTCCAAATCATCTGGACATTAACTCTGATGGCGATGGCTGTAATGATGCAAACGAAGCTTATGGCTATTCATCAGCAGATACAAATGGAGATGGTACCTTTGGCGGGATTGTAGGTGCTGCACAAGTAAATCCAAATGGTACAGTGATTTTGGCAGGATATTCAGCTCCAGTGAACTTAGATAATGCTAGCGGGAATACCATTTTAGATTTTTTACAAAGAAGCGTTGCATTAGTTGGTATTACAACACAGCCTGTGGCTATTTCTACAATTCCCGGAAACACAATTACTTTTTCTGTAGTTGCCAATAAAACAGGCTCAGGAACAGCAGAAACCTATACTTGGCAAGTACAAATAAGTGGTTCAGGACCTTGGAATACCATTGTCAATGGAGGAGTATATAGTAATGCTACTACAGCAAACTTATCTATTTTGGCTAATAGTACTTTACATACTAATAAATATAGAGTAATAATTACCACACCTAGTTATATTTGTGACTCCGATTACACTTCAGACGAAGTTGGATTATGTATTATTCCAGACGTCCCAACAATTGTGTCAACAACTGCATCTTGTTCATCAGCGGGAACTAGCACCATTAGCAATTATAGTGCGTCAAACACTTATGTATTTAACCCAGCAACAGCTGGAATTACTATCAATGCATCAGGATTGATTAGTGGACTGACGGTTGGCACATCTTATACAGTAACCTCAGGAAATGGGATTTGTACTTCGGTAGCATCAGGTTCATTTAGCAATGCGGCACAATTGGTAACGCCAGCAGTTCCAAGTATAACATCGGTTGCAGCTAGTTGTTCATCAGCGGGGACTAGTACTATTAGTAATTATAGTGCGTCAAACACTTATGTATTTAACCCAGCAACAGCTGGAATTACTATCAATGCATCAGGATTGATTAGCGGACTGACGGTTGGCACATCTTATACAGTAACCTCAGGAAATGGGATTTGTACTTCGGTAGCATCAGGTTCATTTAGCAATGCGGCACAATTGGTAACGCCAGCAGTTCCAAGTATAACATCGGTTGCAGCTAGTTGTTCATCAGCGGGGACTAGTACTATTAGTAATTATAGTGCGTCAAACACTTATGTATTTAACCCAGCAACAGCTGGAATTACTATCAATGCATCAGGATTGATTAGCGGACTGACGGTTGGCACATCTTATACAGTAACCTCAGGAAATGGGATTTGTACTTCGGTAGCATCAGGTTCATTTAGCAATGCGGCACAATTGGTAACGCCAGCAGTTCCAAGTATAACATCGGTTGCAGCTAGTTGTTCATCAGCGGGAACTAGCACCATTAGCAATTATAGTGCGTCAAACACTTATGTATTTAACCCAGCAACAGCCGGAATTACTATCAATGCATCAGGATTGATTAGCGGACTGACAGTTGGCACATCTTATACAGTAACCTCAGGAAATGGGACTTGTACTTCGGTAGCATCAGGTTCATTTAGTAATGCGGCACAATTGGTAACGCCAGCAGTTCCAAGTATAACATCGGTTGCAGCTAGTTGTTCATCAGCGGGAACTAGTACTATTAGTAATTATAGTGCGTCAAACACTTATGTATTTAACCCAGCAACAGCTGGAATTACTATCAATGCATCAGGATTGATTAGCGGACTGACGGTTGGCACATCTTATACAGTAACCTCAGGAAATGGGATTTGTACTTCGGTAGCATCAGGTTCATTTAGCAATGCGGCACAATTGGTAACGCCAGCAGTTCCAAGTATAACATCGGTTGCAGCTAGTTGTTCATCAGCGGGAACTAGTACTATTAGTAATTATAGTGCGTCAAACACTTATGTATTTAACCCAGCAACAGCTGGAATTACTATCAATGCATCAGGATTGATTAGCGGACTGACGGTTGGCACATCTTATACAGTAACCTCAGGAAATGGGATTTGTACTTCGGTAGCATCAGGTTCATTTAGCAATGCGGCACAATTGGTAACGCCAGCAGTTCCAAGTATAACATCGGTTGCAGCTAGTTGTTCATCAGCGGGAACTAGCACCATTAGCAATTATAGTGCGTCAAACACTTATGTATTTAACCCAGCAACAGCCGGAATTACTATCAATGCATCAGGATTGATTAGCGGACTGACAGTTGGCACATCTTATACAGTAACCTCAGGAAATGGGACTTGTACTTCGGTAGCATCAGGTTCATTTAGTAATGCGGCACAATTGGTAACGCCAGCAGTTCCAAGTATAACACTAACTCAGTTAACTTGTATTACTGCTACTGGGACGATAACTGTAAATACTCCTGTTTCAGGACCTGGTATTACCTATACTCTTACAGGTACTTCACCTATTGTTGCATCAGTTACTAATAATTCCGGAATTTTTGACACATTAGCCCCTGGGGCTTATGATGTAACAACATCATTAACTACGGGTTCTGTTATTTGTGAATCACCGGCAACAAGTGTTTCAATAAATAATTTTATTTGCGCTAATGATGATGGAACAGCACTAGTACCATTTGCGACAGTAACATCAGGCAGCACAGTAGTCACATCTGTTATTGCGAATGACACTTTAAATGGAGTAATCGTAACCATAGCCAACACCGATGTAACCGCTATTTCTGGATCTCCATTAAGTATAGATGTAGATGGTTTTATTACCGTTGCATCAGGAACACCTTCAGGAGATTATTCAATTGTATATACTTTGAGTACTTCATCAGGGACAATTATTTCTGATACTGCCACAGCTTTTGTAAGAGTAAGCAACCCAATCGATGCTGTAGTGGATACCTTCCCAACGCAAACCCCAAGTACTACAGTAGCTACTACAGTAGGAAGCGTTTTAAGTAATAACGGAAGTGGAGCAGACACCTTAAATGGAGTTGCAGCAACGACAGCCAACACCGATGTCACCCCAATCACAACAGGTCCATTGAGTATTGATGCCAACGGAGTCTTGACATTAGCACCAAACACCACAAGTGGAACCTATACCATTACATACCAATTGTGTGAATCAGGAACGACAGTGGCTTGTAGTAATTTTGATACTGCCACCGCCACCGTAGTAGTCTTGAACCCAATCGATGCAGTAGTGGATACCTTCCCAACGCAAACCCCAAGTACTACAGTAGCTACTACAGTTGGCAATGTAACGGACAACGACACTTTGAACACTTTAGGAGTAACCGCAGCCAACACCGATGTCACCTCAATCACGACAGGCCATTGAGTATTGATGCCAACGGAGTCTTGACATTAGCACCAAACACCACAAGTGGAACCTATACCATTACATACCAATTGTGTGAATCAGGAACGACAGTGGCTTGCAGTAATTTTGATACTGCCACCGCCACCGTAGTAGTCTTGAACCCAATCGATGCAGTAGTGGATACCTTCCCAACGCAAACCCCAAGTACTACAGTAGCTACTACAGTAGGAAGCGTTTTAAGTAATAACGGAAGTGGAGCAGACACCTTAAATGGAGTTGCAGCAACGACAACCAACACCGATGTCACCCCAATCACAACAGGTCCATTGAGTATTGATGCCAACGGAGTCTTGACCTTAGCGCCAAACACCACATCAGGAACGTATACCATTACGTACCAATTGTGTGAATCAGGAACGACAGTGGCTTGCAGTAATTTTGATACTGCCACCGCCACCGTAGTAGTCTTGAACCCAATCGATGCAGTAGTGGATACCTTCCCAACGCAAACCCCAAGTACTACAGTAGCTACTACAGTTGGCAATGTAACGGACAACGACACTTTGAACACTTTAGGAGTAACCGCAGCCAATACCGATGTCACCCCAATCACAACAGGGCCATTGAGTATTGATGCCAACGGAGTATTGACCTTAGCACCAAACACCACAAGTGGAACCTATACCATTACATACCAATTGTGTGAATCAGGAACGACAGTGGCTTGTAGTAATTTTGATACTGCCACCGCCACCGTAGTAGTCTTGAACCCAATCGATGCAGTAGTGGATACCTTCCCAACGCAAACCCCAAGTACTACAATACCAACAGCAGTTGGCAATGTAACGGACAACGACACTTTGAACACTTTAGGAGTAACCGCAACCAACACCGATGTCACCCCAATCACGACAGGGCCATTGAGTATTGATGCCAACGGAGTATTGACCTTAGCACCAAACACCACAAGTGGAACCTATACCATTACATACCAATTGTGTGAATCAGGAACGACAGTGGCTTGCAGTAATTTTGATACTGCCACCGCCACCGTAGTAGTCTTGAACCCAATCGATGCAGTAGTGGATACCTTCCCAACACAAACCCCACAGTAGCTACTACAGTAGAGTGTTAATAATAACGGAAGTGGAGCAGACACAATGGAGTTGCAGCAACGACAGCCAAACATGCACCCCAATCACGACAGGTCAGTGAGTATTGATGCCAACGGAGTATTGACCTTAGCGCCAAACACCACAAGTGGACCTATACCATTACATACCAATTTGTGAATCAGGAACGACAGTGGCTTGCAGTAATTTTGATACTGCCACCGCCACCGTAGTAGTCTTGAAACCCAATCGATGCAGTAGTGATACCTTCCCAACGCAATAACACCGATGTCACCCCAACACAGATATTGAGGGAGTCTTGACCTTAGCACCAAACACCCAGTGAATCAGGAACGACAGTCTTGAACCCAATCGATGCAGTAGTGGATACCTTCCCAACGCAAACCCCAAGTACTACAGTAGCTACTACAGTAGGAAGCGTTTTAAGTAATAACGGAAGTGGAGCAGACACCTTAAATGGAGTTGCAGCAACGACAACCAACACCGATGTCACCCCAATCACAACAGGTCCATTGAGTATTGATGCCAACGGAGTCTTGACCTTAGCGCCAAACACCACATCAGGAACGTATACCATTACGTACCAATGTGTGAATCAGGAACGACAGTGGCTTGCAGTAATTTTGATACTGCCACCGCCACCGTAGTAGTCTTGAACCCAATCGATGCTGTAGTGGATACCTTCCCAACGCAAACCCCAAGTACTACAGTAGCTACTACAGTAGGAAGCGTTTTAAGTAATAACGGAAGTGGAGCAGACACCTTAAATGGAGTTGCAGCAACGACAACCAACACCGATGTCACGCCAATCACGACAGGTGTCCATTGAGTATCGATGCGAACGGAGTCTTGACCTTAGCGCCAAACACCACATCAGGAACTTATAGCATTACGTACCAATTGTGTGAATCAGGAACGACAGTGGCTTGCGTAATTTTGATACTGCCACCGCCACCGTAGTAGTCTTGAACCCAATCGATGCTGTAGTGGATACACCTTCCAACGCAAACCCCAAGTACTACAGTAGCTACTACAGTAGGAAGCGTTTTAAGTAATAACGGAAGTGGAGCAGACACCTTAAATGGAGTTGCAGCAACGACAACCAACACCGATGTCACCCCAATCACGACAGGGCCATTGAGTATCGATGCGAACGGAGTCTTGACCTTAGCGCCAAACACCACATCAGGAACTTATAGCATTACGTACCAATTGTGTGAATCAGGAACGACAGTGGCTTGCAGTAATTTTGATACTGCCACCGCCACCGTAGTAGTCTTGAACCCAATCGATGCTGTAGTGGATACCTTCCCAACGCAAACCCCAAGTACTACAGTAGCTACTACAGTAGGAAGCGTTTTTAAGTAATAACGGAAGTGGAGCAGACACCTTAAATGGAGTTGCAGCAACGACAACCAACACCGATGTCACCCCAATCACGACAGGTCCATTGAGTATCGATGCGAACGGAGTCTTGACCTTAGCGCCAAACACCACATCAGGAACTTATAGCATTACGTACCAATTGTGTGAATCAGGAACGACAGTGGCTTGCAGTAATTTTGATACTGCCACCGCCACCGTAGTAGTCTTGAACCCAATCGATGCTGTAGTGGATACCTTCCCAACGCAAACCCCAAGTACTACAGTAGCTACTACAGTAGGAAGCGTTTTAAGTAATAACGGAAGTGGAGCAGACACCTTAAATGGAGTTGCAGCAACGACAACCAACACCGATGTCACGCCAATCACGACAGGTCCATTGAGTATCGATGCGAACGGAGTCTTGACCTTAGCGCCAAACACCACAAGTGGAAGCTATAGCATTACGTACCAATTGTGTGAATCAGGAACGACAGTGGCTTGCAGTAATTTTGATACTGCCACCGCCACCGTAGTAGTCTTGAACCCAATCGATGCTGTAGTGGATACCTTCCCAACGCAAACCCCAAGTACTACAGTAGCTACTACAGTAGGAAGCGTTTTAAGTAATAACGGAAGTGGAGCAGACACCTTAAATGGAGTTGCAGCAACGACAACCAACACCGATGTAACCCCAATCACGACAGGTCCATTGAGTATCGATGCGAACGGAGTCTTGACCTTAGCGCCAAACACCACATCAGGAACTTATAGCATTACGTACCAATTGTGTGAATCAGGAACGACAGTGGCTTGCAGTAATTTTGATACTGCCACCGCCACCGTAGTAGTCTTGAACCCAATCGATGCTGTAGTGGATACCTTCCCAACGCAAACCCCAAGTACTACAGTAGCTACTACAGTAGGAAGCGTTTTAAGTAATAACGGAAGTGGAGCAGACACCTTAAATGGAGTTGCAGCAACGACAACCAACACCGATGTCACGCCAATCACGACAGTCCAATTGAGTATCGATGCGAACGGAGTCTTGACCTTAGCGCCAAACACCACAAGTGGAACCTATAGCATTACGTACCAATTTGTGAATCAGGAACGACAGTGGCTTGCAGTAATTTTGATACTGCCACCGCCACCGTAGTAGTCTTGAACCCAATCGATGCTGTAGTGGATACCTTCCCAACGCAAACCCCAAGTACTACAGTAGCTACTACAGTAGGAAGCGTTTTAAGTAATAACGGAAGTGGAGCAGACACCTTAAATGGAGTTGCAGCAACGACAACCAACACCGATGTCACCCCAATCACGACAGGTCCATTGAGTATCGATGCGAACGGAGTCTTGACCTTAGCACCAAACACCACATCAGGAACTTATAGCATTACGTACCAATTGTGTGAATCAGGAACGACAGTGGCTTGCAGTAATTTTGATACTGCCACCGCCACCGTAGTAGTCTTGAACCCAATCGATGCTGTAGTGGATACCTTCCCAACGCAAACCCCAAGTACTACAGTAGCTACTACAGTAGGAAGCGTTTTAAGTAATAACGGAAGTGGAGCAGACACCTTAAATGGAGTTGCAGCAACGACAACCAACACCGATGTCACCCCAATCACGACAGGTCCATTGAGTATCGATGCGAACGGAGTCTTGACCTTAGCGCCAAACACCACATCAGGAACTTATAGCATTACGTACCAATTGTGTGAATCAGGAACGACAGTGGCTTGCAGTAATTTTGATACTGCCACCGCCACCGTAGTAGTCTTGAACCCAATCGATGCTGTAGTGGATACCTTCCCAACGCAAACCCCAAGTACTACAGTAGCTACTACAGTAGGAAGCGTTTTAAGTAATAACGGAAGTGGAGCAGACACCTTAAATGGAGTTGCAGCAACGACAACCAACACCGATGTCACCCCAATCACGACAGGTCCATTGAGTATCGATGCGAACGGAGTCTTGACCTTAGCGCCAAACACCACATCAGGAACTTATAGCATTACGTACCAATTGTGTGAATCAGGAACGACAGTGGCTTGCAGTAATTTTGATACTGCCACCGCCACCGTAGTAGTCTTGAACCCAATCGATGCTGTAGTGGATACCTTCCCAACGCAAACCCCAAGTACTACAGTAGCTACTACAGTAGGAAGCGTTTTAAGTAATAACGGAAGTGGAGCAGACACCTTAAATGGAGTTGCAGCAACGATAACCAACACCGATGTCACGCCAATCACGACAGGTCCATTGAGTATCGATGCGAACGGAGTCTTGACCTTAGCGCCAAACACCACATCAGGAACTTATAGCATTACGTACCAATTGTGTGAATCAGGAACGACAGTGGCTTGCAGTAATTTTGATACTGCCACCGCCACCGTAGTAGTCTTGAACCCAATCGATGCTGTAGTGGATACCTTCCCAACGCAAACCCCAAGTACTACAGTAGCTACTACAGTAGGAAGCGTTTTAAGTAATAACGGAAGTGGAGCAGACACCTTAAATGGAGTTGCAGCAACGACAACCAACACCGATGTCACCCCAATCACGACAGGTCCATTGAGTATCGATGCGAACGGAGTCTTGACCTTAGCGCCAAACACCACATCAGGAACTTATAGCATTACGTACCAATTGTGTGAATCAGGAACGACAGTGGCTTGCAGTAATTTTGATACTGCCACCGCCACCGTAGTAGTGTTGAACCCAATCGATGCTAAAGATGATACTAATCCTATTGCAGTAAATGGTTTTATGGGAGGAATTGCTATTCCAACGGTATTGTCTAATGATACATTGAATAGTGTATTAGTTCAACAATCTCAGGTTAGTATGGTATTAACAAGCCTATTACCTGTAGGAATCACTTTTAATTTAGTTACAGGATCAGTAGGAGTAAATGCTCAAACATCGGCGGGTACTTATACGTTTACTTATAATTTATGCGAGGTAGGTGCAGTACCATCAAATTGTGATCCAGCAACAGTAAAAGTAACAGTTTCAGCTCCAATAATTGAGGCTAAACCTGACACAATCGCTGGTGGTGATGGCGCAAATGGAAATACAAATGCGGGTAATGTTCTAAACAATAACGGAAACGGAACCGATACACTAAACGGTGTTAACGTGACGATTGACCAAGTGAATTTGACAGTAACAACTCCTGCAACATCTATTGGTGGTGGTCCTGTTCCAGTTGTTAACACTACAACTGGTCAAATTAGTGTACCGGTTGGAACTCCTGCTGGAGTCTATACAATTGTGTACCAAATTTGTGAAAAACTAAATCCAACCAATTGTAGCTCCTCAACAATTACAATTACCATTTTGGCTTCGGGAATTGACGCAGTAAATGATGATTATTCCGCTACACCAATACCTAGCTTTCCTGGAGGCACAACAGCTAGTGTGATTGTTAATGATAAATTAAACACTCTTCCAGCAATAATTGGAACTAATAGTGGTCAGGTGAAACTAACAGCAGTAGCGGTTCCAGTAGGATTAACATTAAATGCAGAGGGGACTATAAAAGTTGCATCCAATACATCGCCAGGAACTTACGTTGTGACTTATTCCATTTGTGAAGTACTTAATCCAAGTAATTGTGACACAGCAACTGCTACAATAGTTGTAACTACACAAAGTCCATCCATCGCATTGGGTAAAACTGCAACCGCTGTTGATGAAAATGGAGATGGACGTGCAAACGCTGGCGAAACTATTCGTTATAATTTCACAATAACAAATACGGGTAATGTACCTTTAACCAATATTACTATTACCGATTTATTACCTGGATTAGTTTTAACTGGAGGTCCAATTTCATTAGTAGCAGGACAACAAGATACTAGTTCATTCGTTGGAATCTATAAAATAACCCAAACAGATGCAAACAATGAACTTGTGACTAATCAAGCTACAGTATTTGGCACAAGCCCTTTAGGAACTGTTGTTAAAGACCTTTCGGATAATTATAGCACTACTTCAGACGGAGCAACCGTTCTTGCTGTAAAAAACTGTGTTGTTGTAGTGTCTAATGCTTTAACACCTAATGGTGATGGGCGAAATGAGTATTTCCATATAGAAGGCTTAGATTGCTTTTCAAATAACACGGTTGAAATATATAACCGTTGGGGAGTATTAGTTTTCGAAACTACTAAATACAACAATGTAGATAATGTTTTCGAAGGATTTTCAAAAGGACGAACAACCATTAGACAGTCTGAAGCATTGCCAGATGGCACATACTATTATGTTCTTAAATATCTCGACTTTAATGGTAACGGAGTACAAAAAGCGGGTTATTTATATTTAACCAGATAATATTAAAAAATAAATGAGCAACAGTAGAAATGCTGTTGCTCTTAAAATAAAAGATTATGAAGACAAGAATACTAATATTCGCTTTGCTGTTTACTGGAATGCTAAGTCATGCTCAACAAGACGCACAATTTACGCAATATATGTACAACACAATCAATGTCAATCCTGCTTATGCAGGGTCGCGCGGAGCCTTGAGTATGTTTGCCCTGTATCGTACCCAGTGGGTTGGACTCGACGGAGCTCCTGTTACCAGTACTGTATCTATGAACACGCCACTGAACGAATCTAATTTAGGTTTAGGAGTGTCTTTGATCAATGATAAAATATACCTACAACAGAAAATACTTTTTCTGCCGATTTGTCTTACACCATCCCAACATCAGAAACTTGGAAATTATCCTTTGGTATCAAAGCCACAGCCAATCTATTCGATTTGGATGCTACCAAATTAAATCCTGTAGATGCCACAGACCCTAGTTTACAAAATTACAATACCTTTTCCCCAAACATTGGTGCTGGTGTTTATTGGCATTCTGACAAGGCGTATGTAGGTTTTTCGATTCCTAACTTTATCGAAACCAACCGTTATGACGACAATGAAGTAGCCATTTTCAAAGAAAGAATAAGCTACTACCTCATAGGGGGTTATGTGTTTGATTTGAGTGATACTGTTAAGTTCAAACCAGCCATTTTGACCAAAATGATCGAAGGTGCTCCCCTACAAGTGGACCTTTCAGGAAACTTTATGTTTTTTGACAAATTTATGTTGGGCGCATCCTACAGATGGAGTGCTGCTTTGAGTGCAATGGTAGGCTTTCAAGTCTCAGACGGTTTATACATTGGGTACGGATACGATAGAGAAACCACCAATTTAAACAACTATAATTCTGGCTCGCACGAAATATTCTTGCGTTACGAATTGTTCAAAAACAACAACAAAATAACCACTCCAAGATTCTTCTAAAAAGCAATCAATATGAAAAATTCTATACTCCTTTACATAACGATACTAAGTGCTTTTTCATTTAATAGTTATGCACAGAAATCTAAAACCACAACTGCCGACAAAAAATACGATAGCTATTCCTATATAAAAGCCGTTAGTACCTATGAAAGAGTGGCCGAGAAAGGATACAAATCAGAAGATATGTTCCAAAAATTAGGTAATTCTTATTACTTCAACGGAGAATTGGACAAAGCAGCCAAATGGTATGATGAATTATTCAAGATGAATCCCAATCAGGAATCCGAATATATGTATCGCTATGCACAATCGCTCAAAGCCATTGGTCAAAATGACAAAGCCAACCAAATGCTAGAAAAATTTAGCCAAAAAGCAGGCAACGATACCCGAGGAAAACTATTCGGGAAAAACAAAAACTACCTCGAACAAATCAAAGCCAATTCAGGAAGATACAAAATAGAAGATGCCGGAATCAACTCTAAATATTCCGATTACGGAAGCGCTTTTTACAACAACAAACTAGTTTTCTCCTCTGCCAGAGATACCGGAAGTTTAGGACAAAGAAAACACACTTGGACCAATCAACATTTTACCAATCTTTATTTTTCTGATTTGGGCGAAGAACTAACTCCTGGAAAAGTAAACAAGTTTGCCGATAAAATCAATTCAAAATTCAACGAATCGACACCAATTTTTACCAAAGACGGCAAAACAATGTACTTTACCCGAAACAACTATCTGGATGGTAAAAAAGGAAAAGATGCCAACAAAGTAACTTTAGTAAAAATATACAAAGCCAGTTTCGAAAACGACAATTGGGACAAAGTAACCGAATTGCCTTTCGACAGTGATTCCTATAGCGTAGCTCATCCAACGCTTAGTCCAGACGAGAAAACATTGTATTTTGCCTCCGATATGCCTGGAACACTCGGTCAATCCGATTTATTCAAAGTCAAAATAAACGATGATGGCAGTTATAGTACTCCACAAAATCTAGGAAAAGCAATCAATACCGAAGGAAGAGAAACCTTCCCACAACTAACAGACGAAAACGAACTCTATTTCGCCTCTGACGGACATCCAGGACTAGGAGGATTAGATGTTTTTGTAACCAAAATGGATGCCAATGGAACATTAGGAGAAATTCAAAATGTGGGCGATGGCATCAACTCTCCCAAAGATGATTTTGCTTATCTAATAGACACCAAATCTCGAAGAGGATTCGTGACTTCTAATAGAGACGGAGGTCAAGGATTTGATGACATCTACAAATTTTTAGAAACCAGAAAACTAGTTTGCTTACAAGAATTATACGGCACCGTAACGGATGTAAACACCGCACAAATACTTCCTGACACCAAAATGAGTTTGTTTGACAACCAATTCAAATTGATTAATACTGCAATAACAGATGCCTCAGGAAATTACAAATTCGAGGTAGAATGTGGCAAAACCTATAATGTAAGAGCGGCAAAACCAGACTATGTTACTAAGGAACAAAAAATAGCCATCGCAAGAGAAAACGGAAGAACGAATTTGAATTTTGCTTTAGAAAGCGAAGTATGTAAAGTGGCTGTGGGCGATGATTTAGGAAAATGCTTTGGTATAAAAATGATCTATTTTGATTTAGACAAATACAACATTAGAACCGAAGCTGCCTTGGATTTAGAAAAAATATTAGACGTTTTGAATCAAAATCCAACAATGAAACTCGATATCCGTTCGCATACCGATTGCCGACAAACTGTTCAATACAATCAAGTTCTCTCAGATAGAAGAGCCAAATCGACTATCGCTTGGCTAGTTAAAAACGGAATAGACGCCAGCAAATTAACAGGAAAAGGCTATGGCGAAACGCAGTTAGTAAACGACTGTGGTTGCGAGCCTACCAACCAATCAAACTGTACCGAAGAGCAACACCAAATGAACAGACGAAGCGAATTTATCATTACAGCGCTATAGTTTAAAAATAAAATTCCCCTAAAAATAAACCCCTCGAAAATATCATTTCGAGGGGTTTTCTATTTCTAGGAAGCTATGATTATATTACATTCTTGCCTTCCGAATCGAATAATTGACCATATACAGCCCACACAAAGTGATGGATCCTCCAATTGCAATTGCCGTTGTGAGTGGTTCGCCATAAATTATTGCCCCTAATAAAACCGCAACAATAGGATTGATGTAGGCGTAAATGCTATTTATTTCTGGCGGAAGTCTTTGCAGCATATAAATAAAGGCAATAAAGGTCAGAACAGAACCAATGATTATCAAATAACCCATTGCCCACCACGAATTGGCTGGAATCGAACTGATATTTACTCCAGTTCCAGTTGCGCCAACAACCGCCAAAGTGATAAAACTTGAAATGAGCATTTGCAATCCTAAACTGAAATAGGGATTAAAACTCGCCGCCTTTTTCTTGGTATATAAACTCCCAAAAGCCCAACTTACAGTAGCTATCAAAGAAATAATAATTCCAAATCTAAAGTCAGGTTTCAAGAAATCGGCCAGATGATCGTAGAAAATAACACAAACTCCGCAAAAACTAACTACTAGTCCCAATATTGATAATCGCGCAAGTCGTTCGCCTTTAAACAAAGTAATAATTACAATCCACAGCGGGAAAATAGCTCCTATAATAGCACCCAAACCACTGCTAATGTATTTCACGCCCCAAGTACTTAGACCGTTACTCAACACAAAATTAAGAGTGCTGAGAATGAATATAGCTTTCCATTGTTTGCCCTTTGGCCAAGGTGCTTTTTTGTATAAAAAGAAGCTAACATAAAGAATTCCGCCAATGAGTTGTCTGATTCCCGCCAGTTGCAAAGCAGGCATATGTTTTACACCTTCTTTTGAAGCGAGCCAAGTGGTTCCCCAAAAAAAACTCACCCAACACAAGGCAATTATTGGTAATCCAATGGTGTTTATTTTGGACGAAAGAGCATTTTTTATTTTAAATAACATTAAAGAGTCTTCCTTATAAATTCGTAGTGTAAAACAGATTCTAACTTATTACTTATGATGGTTTTTCCAATGGACGGATTTGAGTGATTGAATTTTGGCAAATCTAGGTTTAACTTAATTGCTTTGTTCACATAATAGGATTCTCGCGAAGGATGAAAAGGAGTAACGCCATTGTAGATTTCTCCCCATGAATTTTGTTGGATAATTTGTGTAATAATTCCGATACAATCCTCCAAATGAATAAGATTGATTGGAGCGTTAGGATTTTCTATAGCATCTCTTCCCGAAAGAAAACGAATAGGATGTCGGTCTTCGCCAATCAAACCACCAAACCTAACAATTGTTGTTTTAAAATGCGTATTGTTTTGCAAAAGCTGCTCTGATTGTAACAATTGTCGACCACTTTCTGTCTCAGGCTGAGGTGGTGTTTCTTCAGTTACTATAACATTTTCATCTGCATAAACTGATGTTGAACTAACGAAAAGAACTTTCTCAACCGAAGATTTTTCAATGAAGGGAATAAGGGTCTTCATTTTTCCAACAAAATCTTCTTTGGAATTTCATCTTAATTTTGGCGGAATATTTATGATGAGAACTTCTGAATGTTCTAAAAATGAGATAGCATTACCCTGTATGTTTTCAGGATTAAGGGCAAATAAAAAAGGCTCAATACCCGACTGTTTTAAAACATCAATTTTGTCCTGTGTAGTGGTTGACCCTTTTACAGAAAATCCATTTTTCACCAATACTTTTGCCAATGGCAATCCCAACCAGCCGCAACCCAGGATACTAATTTTTGTCATTTTGCATTTTTAAAGAATCTTGAGCAATTGTCAAACTGTCTTTTTCTGCTGCAAATTTAGGAATGTTTTTCAAAGGGATTTCAGGAATAGTTTTTAAAGTAGGTTTAATTTTTTGTTGAATGACAACAGCATCATTCAGAACAAATGGAGTAGGCATCATCCATGGAGCTCGTTTATTCATAGTAAACAAAGGATTGGACATTAAATCAAAGGAACTTTCCATCAAAGTCATATCAAAAACTGTGTTTTTCGGAATGGAGAATTCCATTTCCAGAGGTTCATTATCCACAATATAATAACTTAAAATTTTTTTGCCGTTTCGGTTGTATTTAGAGCCTTTTTGTTGCATGTCTCTAGCACCATTGGCTTTGAAATTGTAAAAGATGATAGTTTCATTGGCAAAAATATCAAAGCGATTTACTTTTCTGTTCGGTGAAATTCTAATTTTTAAATGACGCTGCGATCCAACGACAGAATCTTTTATGAATTCTACAGTCGGGCTTGCTAGTTTTTTTATTGGCGCATCAGATGAAAAAGTAAACTGAGAATTGTATTTACTAAACAAAGGATTCGAGTTTTGATTATTGGCATTTTTTGGATTTTCTCCCAAATATTTTTTTGTCCATTCGTCTAAATTAGTGTCATAGGTTTTCCAGAATGCTTTATTTGCATCTTTATCGAAAAGATAAACTAGACTGTTGGGTTTGGCTTTATTATTTTCATAATCAGAATTGAGATGAGCATTGATAAAAAATCCAATAGCAACAATAAAAAATAGAGTTGACCACATTCCTTTTTTTGAAAAAGCACCAAAAACAGGCAATAACAGTCCAAAAACCAAGACCGTTAAAATACTACTGCCAATCAAAATTTTTAAACCCAAACCGATTGGAAGAAATACTATAAAAGGCGTGTAAAGTAGTAAAGCAGGGATACTCAAAAGCAAGTTTAGGAATTTGCTGGTTTTTTGTGTCAGTACAAAATATACCAACATTAACAATCCAAATAAAACTGGAATGATAAAAAATCCAGCTCCAGGTAAGTATAAGGCAATGCCTAAATTGATAAGAATCCATAACAATAAAGGAGCAATAGAGTGATTGATGGTTAGTTGATCTGTTTTTGATTTACTATAAAATAAAAAGGATACCGCTAAACTCAAACAAATAAATAGGGCTATATAGCTGTGCCCATTATAGGTAAATCCTTGTTGAATATCGGTGTATTGAGGATATAGTAATAGGATGATTTTCCATCCAAAAAGAGTAACTAATCCTGTGGTAATTAAAGTTCCAAAAAGCAGTAAAAACCCTTTTCCAATTTCTACCGGAATCAAAATACGTTTGCCAATACCAATGAGTACTAAAAATAAGAAAACAGCAAATGTGCCAATCCATAGGGGCAAAATCCAAGAGAATGGATAGCTCACAAAACAAAATGGTGTGTTGAAATACACATAATCTTCTGCACTATTCATGTTTGACAAATCTGTATTCGAGAAATAATGTAATAGGGGCATTAAGTAAGTCCCTTGATGTGCCACAGTTGTAGGATTTATGTGCGAATAATCATCTTGAGCAGTATGATAATTGAAATGATTATCGATGAATGCGAAATTGAAACCTTGAATTTTTCCTTGTTCTCTAAAAACGGTCAAATCGGTGTCATTGGGCAACATTTTATAAATGCTGTACATCAACGAATTTGAAACAGGATATTTTGGATTTGCTGCAGAAAAACCTTTTACTAATGCAGCATTTCCTTTATTTACTTCCATCAACATAAAGCTTGGGCCACTGGTTCCATGCGTGCTTCAAAATTTAAGGCTAAACCAATATCTTTTGCCCAATTACTTTTAGTAACAAAAAGAGCAGCACCATTTAAGCCCAATTCTTCAGCATCAGAAAATAGGATAATAATGTCATTTTTATGCTTTGTTTTATTGTGTAAAAAAGCACGTATTCCTTCAAGAATTGTTGCAATTCCCGAAGCATCATCACTTGCGCCATGAGAAAATGAATGTGGGGCGCTGTCATAATGAGACAATAATAGTAAGGCTTTTGTAGAATTTGAACCTTTAATTCGTGCTATAATATTTTTAGATTTTACTAAGTTTCCCCAATCTGAAAGAGTGGTTCCTTCTTGAATTTTAGTTTCTAATCCCAATTTTTGTAATTCTTTTTCAAGATAATTAGCAACTACTTCGTGATTTTCAGAGCCAACAAAATGGGGCTTTTTAGAAATACTTTGAATGTGTTCTAAGGCTCTTTTTGTTGAGAATTCAGATAATGACCCGTCGTCCGAAATGGATTGAGGCATCATGGTGTAATAAATCCATCCAAGTACGATAAGGACAAATGATACAGCAAGAATAGAAAAGTTATTTTTTTTCATAAAGATAGAATTGGGTTCTAAATTTCTTTTTTAACAAGCATGTAAAAATCATCTTCCAAAGTGCGATATCCTTGGTCATAAACAAAAAAGTACGTATTACCTGTCTTGGTTTCTAGGATATTGGTAAAAAACTCAAAATCAAAACCCTTACTCAATAACTTAGCCCTTGTTGTTTTTGATTTTCCTTCGGTATTAATTTCTGACAGAATCCGATAATTTTTTCGCAATTTATTGTTGATATTGCGCATAAAGTTGGTGCTGTCTTTATTTATTTTGTTGTTATAAGTATTGCGACATCCATCGCTACAAAACTTTTTGTCTTCGCGACCAACAATTTTTTCGCCACATTCTAAGCAGGTTTTGTTCATGTGTTTTGGCTTTAAAAAACTTAAAATCAATCAAATATATACAAAAATTTCCATTTACAAACGTTTACAAATAATTACAACCGAAAGTAAGTAGTTAGTAACCGAATATAATTTGCAAGCCATCGCATCTTTGCAATGTCGAAATCAAACAAATAGCGACACGAACACAAAAAATAGTTTATAAACAATTAAATTTTACACGCCATGAATGCAATGAAAAACAAAGTACAGTTAATCGGTCACGTAGGACAAGAACCAGAAATAAAAACTTTTGGTGAAGGAAAAAAAGTAGCAAATCTAACAATCGCTACAAATGATATTTACAAAAATGAAAAAGGAGAAAAAGTAGAACAAACCGAATGGCACAAGGTAACAGCTTGGGGGAAAACAGCCGAAATCATCGAAAAATATGTGACTAAAGGAAAAGAAATTGCCATAGAGGGTAAACTAACTCACAGAAGCTATGACGACAAAGACGGCAACAAACGCTATGTTACTGAGGTAGTTGCGAACGATATTCTTTTGTTAGGGAAATAATACGTAGCAATCATGAAAGTAAAAGTTTTCACCATTAGATTAACTTCTGAAAAAATGGTTTCTGATCAAAAAGTATTGAATGATTTTTTAGAAACCGTGAAGTTTGTTAAGTCTGCCACTCATTTTGTCGAAGCACAAGATGTGAGTTATTGGTCCGTAATGGTTCATTTTGAAGATCGTTATGAAACTAAAAAAAATGAAGATCCCAAAGAAGCAAAGTTGAATGCAAAACAACTAGAGGTTTTCCAAACTTTAAAACAGTGGAGAGCCTAAAAAGCAGAAAAGATGAAAATGGCCAATTTTATGGTTTGCCATAATTCAGAACTAATTGATATTGCCTACAATCAGCCTAAAAGCATTGATGAATTGAGATCAATCAAAGGTTTTGGAAATAGGAAAGCAGAAAAATATGGAGATGACATTATATCTGTTTTGAATGCAATCTAATCTGTTTAATTAAATACTAAAAACGGCAAAGTTTTTTCACTTTGCCGTTTTTTTATTTAAAGTAAAATGTCTAAAACATCTGAAATTTTCTCCAATGTTTTGAAGTTTGGATGTTCCACTTTATGACTTATTTTTTCATGCTCCCAAGTAGTGTGATAAGGAATATGAACGGCATGTCCTCCAATTCCCAATACTGGTAGCACATCTGATTTTAAAGAATTTCCAATCATGAAAAACTCATCAGGTTTAATTTCCAATCGCGTCAATAGTTTTTGATAGTTGAGTTCTTGTTTGTCGGCCATGACTTCTATATGATGAAAGTAGGGACCCAAACCAGAATCATGCAATTTGCGTTGTTGGTCTTTCAAATCCCCTTTGGTGGCTACAATTAATTTATATTTTCCGTGCAATGCTTTCAGAGTATCCTCAACTCCGTCCAGTATTTCAATAGGTTTTTGAAGCAATTCTTTACCTAACACAATAATTTTTTCAATGGTTTCTATTGAGATGGTGTTGTTAGAAATTTTCATAGCCGCTTCAATCATAGAAAGGGTGTATCCTTTAATCCCATAACCGTATAAGTCTAAATTATTTATTTCAGTTCGAAACAATTCTTGAGACAATCCTTGATGCGACAAATAGTCGCTCATGAGAGCACAAAATTTTTGTTCGGTTTCTTCAAAATAAGGTTCGTTGACAAATAACGTGTCGTCTGCATCGAAAGCGATTACTTTTAGGTTCATTTTTTTATAATTAAGCTCAATGAGTACTAAATTTGGATAGGCTTGTTATTAACTTATCGTCGCACCATTCTCTACCCCATCAACATCAGGATTTACGAAAACTAATTTTCCTTCCGCATTGTTGGTCATCAAAATCATTCCTTGACTTTCAACGCCACGTAAAGCTCTTGGAGCTAAGTTTACTAGTACAGTCACACGTTTTCCAATAATTTCCTCTGGAGAAAAATGTTCAGCAATTCCCGAAACTATGGTTCGAGTATCAATTCCTGTATCCACTTTCAACACTAAAAGTTTATTGGCTTTTGGCATCTTTTCGGCTTCTAAAATGGTTCCCACACGAAGATCTAATTTTGAAAAATCTTCAAAGGTGGAAGTTGGTTTTTGTGCTTCTACGACTTGATTTTCCATGATATTGGCTTTTTTAGTAGCTTCTAGTTTTTCGATTTGTTTTTGAATTTCAGTATCTTCAATTTGTGCAAATAAAATTTCAGCTTGACCAATTAGATGCCCAGCAGGAATCAAATCAGAACCCTGAGTAATTGCATTCCAATTTAGATTCTTAAAATTTAAAATACTCGACAATTTCTTAGCAGTAAATGGTAAAAAAGGTTCCGCTAATACGCCGAGGGCAGTGGCAATTTGTAAAGCCACATACATTTGCGTTTGAACACGCTCGGGATTTGTTTTAACCATTTTCCAGGGCTCCTCGTCAGCAAGATATTTGTTACCAAGTCGTGCTACATTCATCAATTCTACTTGGGCTTCTCTGAATCGGTAGCGCTCAATGGAGCTTGAAATTACGGCAGGATAGGCTTTCAATTCTGCTAAAGTTTGTTCGTCAACTTCGGTTAATTCATTCGGAGAAGGTACAATTCCATTGTAATATTTATTGGTTAAAACCACCACCCGATTGATAAAATTTCCAAAGATTGCCGCTAATTCATTGTTGTTTCTAGCTTGGAAATCTTTCCAAGTAAAATCATTATCTTTAGTTTCCGGAGCATTGGCAGTAAGTGTATATCGCAATACATCTTGTTTGTTTGGGAAATCCAGTAAATATTCATGAAGCCACACGGCCCAGTTTTTTGAAGTAGACAATTTATTGCCTTCTAAATTCAAAATTCGTTTGCAGGCACATTTTCTGGCAAGATATAAGTTCCTTCAGCTTTCAACATGGCTGGAAAAATAATGCAATGGAAAACGATATTGTCCTTTCCAATAAAGTGAACCAATTTGGTGTCTTTGTCTTTCCAATAAGGTTCCCAATTTTGTCCTTCTCTCGCGGCCCATTCTTTAGTTGAAGAAATATAACCAATAGGAGCATCAAACCACACATACAATTTTTTCCCCTCGGCACCATCCACGGGAACGTCAATTCCCCAGTCTAAGTCGCGGGTCACAGCTCGAGGTTTTAAACCATCGTCTAGCCATGATTTTACTTGCCCCAGTACGTTAGTTTTCCAATCTTTAGCATGGTCCACCAAAATCCATTTAGTTAAAAAATCTTGGTATCTGTCTAAGGGTAAAAACCAGTGTTTTGTTGATTTTAAAATGGGTGTTTCGCCAGTTATAGTCGATTTTGGATTGATTAAATCGGTAGCATTTAGTGTAGAACCGCATCGTTCACATTGATCGCCATAGGCTTCTTCATTGCCACATTTAGGGCAAGTTCCAACTACAAAGCGATCGGCTAAAAACTGATTGGCTTTGGCATCGTACAATTGTTCGGTAACTTCTTCGATGAAATCGCCATTATCGTATAATTTTTTAAAAAATTCAGAAGCCGTGTTGTGATGAATTTTTGCCGATGTTCGAGAGTAATTGTCAAATGAAATTCCAAAATCTAAAAATGATTTACGAATAATCCCATCATATTTATCAATGACTTGCTGAGGAGTAATGCCTTCTTTTTTGGCTTTCATTGAAATCGCAACACCATGTTCGTCGCTTCCACAAACGAACAAAACCTCTTTTTCCTTGCAATCGCAAATAACGCGAATAAATATCGGCGGGTACATAAACTCCTGCCAAATGCCCAATATGAATAGGTCCATTAGTATAAGGCAAAGCTGCCGTAATTGTATATCTTTTAGGATTTTCTACCATCGTGATGTAAAATAATTTCTGCAAAAATAAGCAATAGAATTGAGAGTTTTGACGTTTTTATTGGTCGCATTTTTCTAGCTAGTTTTTATATATTTGTCTATACGATTTTTGAAAAAATATGAAAACCCCAAAAACAATTGGAATTCTCTTTTTACTAATTTTTTTGGCATCAAATAGTCAAGCAAAAAACATTATGATTACACCTCCCAATTTAAAAAAAGGCGACACCATAGCCATTGTAGCCACCGCAAGAAAAACATTGATGATAATTTGAAACCAGCGATTAACTTGGCAAGAGTTGGGGTTTAGAGATAGTTATTGGGAAATCGATTGGATTAGACAATAATCAATTGGCGGGAACAGATGAGCAACGTGCAGCAGATTTTCAAAGCATGATTGACAATCCTAATATTAAAGCTATCTGGTGTGTGCGGGGTGGATACGGCACAGCAAGAATGATTGATTTGGTTGATTTTTCAAAATTTGAACAAGACCCAAAATGGATTATTGGTTTCAGTGATGTTACGGTTTTACACAGTCATTTGAATAGATTAGGTTTCGCGACCATACATGGAATTATGCCTGTAAATGTAGAAAAAGCATCGCCTGAGACGGAAGAAACGCTGAGAAAAGCTTTGTTTGGAGAGCCTTTGAGTTATATTGTTCCGTGTGAAAATGAAAATAAATTGGGAAGCACTGAAGGAGAATTGGTTGGCGGAAATCTATCTATTTTATACAGTTTAATGGGTTCGAAGTCGCAAATAGATTGCAAAGGGAAGATTCTCTTTTTGGAGGATTTAGATGAATATTTGTATCATGTTGACCGTATGATGTTGAGTTTAAAACGATGTGGTTGTTTTGATGGATTGAAAGGTTTAGTAGTTGGAAGTTTTACCAAAATGCATGATAATGAAATACCCTGGGGAAAAACAGCCTACCAAATTATTGCCGACATCACCCAAAGATACGAATTTCCGGTAGTCTATAATTTTCCAGCAGGGCATATACACAATAACAACACCTTACTTTTTGGAAAAAAAGCGACACTAGATGTAGATGATAAGTATTCCATCTTGAAATTTAAATAGTTCCTAAAATGGCAGAACACAATGAATTAGGAAAACTGGGTGAAGAATTGGCAGTTGCTTTTTTGCAACAAAACGGGTACGACATTTTAGAAACGAATTGGGTGTTTCAAAAAGCAGAAATTGACATTATTGCCCAAAAAGAAACAGTTTTGGCGATTGTTGAGGTCAAAACCCGTTCGAGTATCGACTTTGGATTGCCTCAAGACTTTGTAAAGCCCAAGAAAATCCAGCTTTTAGTCAAAGCGGTAAACGAGTATGTAATTTCAAATGATTTAGATTTAGGGGTTCGATTTGATATTATTGCCATCCACAGAGAAGAAGGTGAATTCAAAATAGAACATTTAGAAGATGCATTTTATCATTTTTAATTTGTTGTATTTGTAACAAAATGTTTTTATTTATATATTTGCATAAGATTTTAAACAAGTAGATATGAAAACCGTTTCTTCCATTGTAGAAAACTACATTAAAACCAAACCTTTTTTATTGAGTGCTTTATCTCAAGGAATTATAAATCTAACGTCATTATCTAGGAATATGATGGTAGAATTAGAGAGCGAATTTGGAAAAGAAGTAAAACAAGGCGCTATCGTTATGGCGTTAAAAAGGTTGTCAGTAGACTTAGATTTTAGACTAAATCATAAAATTGTTAAGGTATTAAAAAATCTTGGAGAAATAACGGTACGTTCTTCGCTAACAGATTATGCCTTTGCTGTTTCGGATAGTATATTGAATAATCAGGCAGAATTAATTTCTGAAATTCACAACTATTCAGATGTTTTTTATACTTCGTCAAGAGGTGTTAGCGAAACGAATATTATTATTAGTGAGAGCGTAGGTCATATCGTAGACAAACATTTTGCAAATGAAAAGCTAGTTCAAAAACTAGAAAACTTAGCTTCAATAACAGTAAAATTGCCAAATGATAACGTGGTAATTCCTGGAATTTATTATTTTATATTTCAACGTCTGGCATGGGAAGGAATTATTATCAATGAGGTAATTTCAACCTCTAATGAGTTTACCATTTTGGTTAGTGAAGAAGTGGTAGATGTAGCTTTTAGAGTTATTAAAGATTTGAAATCTTTGTAAAAATCATTTTACTATAGCGGACAATCATACTTTAACAGTAATTAATTTTTCAAAATAAAATATTGATTACTTTTGAAAAGGTATCCGTATATAGTAATGAAAATGAAAAAAAGTTATACAGCTGTCGTTTTATTGTTTTGTTTTTTCGCTTTTGGTCAAAAAGAAGTTTCTAAAAAAGTAAATGCATTAATTGCAAGCAACACTACGTTCAAAGGCTATTCTGTCTTAACAGTTTCAAGTCAAACTTCAGATTTGGACATCAATAAAGCATTAAAAAAAGCAACAGTTGCTAAAATTAATTTTCAATCGTTAGCTAATTTGGTTGCTAGAAAAGAAGAAGCAATTGAAGTATCGATTCCCTATCAAGGAGAATTAATCGCAGTTCAATTGTACAAAGTCAATCTTCTTGCTCAGGGTTTTCATGTCGATACCGATAAATCAAAATCAATTCCATACGAGCAAGGAGTCTACTACAGAGGTATTGTTAAAGGCGATTTCAATTCAGTAGTATCATTTAATTTTTTTAAAAATGAATTAAATGGAATTATTTCCAACCAAAGTTTCGGAAATCTGGTTATTGGAAAAATTAATAAAAAAGACAATCTCACAGATTATATAATATACTCCGATAGTGATTTAACATCACAGAATCATATTGAATGTCATACCAAAGAAGGAGTAGTGCGTCCACGTCTCAATACTCAAAGAGTAACTCAAAAACGAAGCGAAAGATGTGTTACCATGTATTTTGAGATAGATTATGATTTGTTTAGAGAAAATAACAGTAATACCACTACCACTTCTAACTGGATGACATCTTTATTTAATAATGTTCAAACATTGTATGCTAATGATGGAATTAGCATTTCTTTAAAATCACTATACATTTGGACAACTCAGGATCCATATGAAGGCGCAGGAAACGTTTCATCGGATTACTTATATAAATTTAATGCTGTAAGACCAGTTTTTGATGGCGACTTAGGTCAGTTAATAGGAATAGATAATGACAATTTAGAGAATTCAGATTTTAGAAACATTGGAGGAGTTGCTTCAACTATAAATGGATTATGTACAGATAATAATTTCAGCTATTCAGATGTTTTTTACAGCTACAATAATGTGCCAACTTATTCTTGGACGGTATTAGTTGTAACACATGAACTTGGACATTTGATGGGTTCTCCACATACACATGCTTGTTATTGGAATGGTAATGATACAGCGATTGATGGTTGTGGTCCAACGTCGAATGCTAAGTATGTTGAAGGGGATTGTTCCACAGGTCCACTTCCAACAGGCACTGGAGGAACAATAATGAGTTATTGTCATTTAATTCCTAGTGCTGGAATTAACTTTAATAACGGTTTTGGACCGCAACCCGCAGATGAAATTCTTTTAAGAATAGGTGAAGGAAATTGTTTGAGTACAGATTGTATAAATACTTGTATTAATGCCGTTTCAGAAATCACGACGCAAGATGTAACAAATACTTCTGCAACAGTCACTTGGACTGAATTAGGCGATGCTACTTCGTGGGAAGTTTCTATTACTCCATTTACATCTAGTTCGATTAATTGGATTCCTGTTGATACAAATAGCTATACTGTAGAAGGATTGTCACTCAATACTTTTTATAAAATACGAATACGTCCCTTTTGTGGCAATGGATTAATAGCTCCAAGTAGAGAATCGATTTTAGTTACAGACACTAATTATTGTAACGGTGTAACCATTACAGATACAGGAGGTGTTATAGATAATTATTCTAATTTAGAAACCTATGTTAGAACCATTATTCCAAACAACTCCAATCAAAAAGCGAGAATGACTTTTTCAAGTTTTGACTTAGAACAAGATTACGATTATTTGTATGTTTATGACGGAAATTCAACTTCCGCAACTGAATTAGGTTCAGGGTATACAGGTACAACCTTACCTGGTCCTTTTGAATCAACAGCTGCCGACGGTTCGTTAACCCTAAAATTCTTCTCTGACACCTATGAAGTTGGGGCTGGCTATGTAGCATCAATTGACTGTGTTTCAAATCTTAAAAATTCTGAATTTAAGCCTAATATTGATTTTACCTATTACCCAAATCCTAGTAAAGGATTGGTGTCTATTACTTCAAAAACAGCAATCAAAGAAGTGTTAGTGTATAATCTACAAGGTCGTCTTTTATACCAAAAGAAAGTTGACGGACTAGATGCTAAGGTAGATATTGCTTCTTTTGCTTCAGGAACGTATTTCTTTAAATTGAAGTTCAATGAAAATGAAGCCAATTTTAAGATAGTTAGAATGTAAGTTTATAACGCTTCCAGCCTTCAAAAACACTGGAAGCTTTATTTTTAATGTTTCCGTTTTTGTTTAGTTCCTCTAAAATTAATTATTTCAATACTTGATTTTTTATAATTTACTCGATAAACCAAATAGTTATTTTTATCTACTATTGCTTTGTGAAGATTTTTAGAGGTTTTCGATTTAGGATATAAGTCAGGGAAAAGACTAATTTGATTGGTAACTTGTATTATGTTTTCTTCTAATTGCAAAATTTCTTTAAAAGTCCATTCCGCTTCTAAATAATCAATAACTAATTCCAAACCCTTATCGGCTTGTGGCGTCCATTTGATTTCTAATGCCATTTGGCAAATCTATTCATTACGGTTTCGGGACTAATAAAATCTTCATTTTCAGCTTGTTTTAAACCAATTTCAATTTCTTGTTTTTCTTCAGCGGTCAAATCAGTAAACCAATCTTTTTTGCTGGTTTTTAAAATAAGTTCAAGTTTTTCTAATAAACTTTCATCTATTGTAGTTAACTCTTGAATTAAATTATATTTTCTAGTAGCTAAATTCATAACTTAAAAATTAATCATAACAAATGTATTTATTTTTAGTGGCTTTTAAAAACAAATTATAAAAAACAACTAACTATTTCATTTTCAAAGCTTAAAGCCTTCAAAGGCGGGAAGGATTGTTGACTTATTTCTCCATCATCTCCATCAACTCTAACGCTTTTCGAATCGATTTTACATGTTCAAAAGTTAATAGTAATCGCAATCCATTAGGCGTTTGCTTTTCCTTCATCTTGCACAATTGGGATTGCTTTTGCACAAATTGCAATACTTTATGAAATTGAGGCGAAGTATAATAATCACTTTGTTGGTCGGAAACAAAATAGCAAATCATTTTGCCTTGTTTCATGACCAATTTTTCAATACCAAATCGAGTAGCAATCCATTTTATTTTGATGCTATTGAGTAATGAGATTGCTTGTTTTGGTAATGGACCAAAGCGGTCGACAAGTTTTTGTTCGTATGTAAGCAAAGCTTCTTCGTCTTTGATTAGGCTCAATTCATTATACAAATTCAGCCTTTCAGAAATATTGTTAATGTATTCATCTGAAAATAATAACTCAAAATCGGTGTCGATTTGAAGGTCTTTGACGTATTCTTTTCTGGTTTGTCTTCGTCTGCATACAGTTCTTTGAATTCGTTTTCTTTGAGTTCTTCAATGGCTTCATTCATGATTTTATGATAGGTATCGAAACCAATTTCATTGATAAAGCCACTTTGTTCTCCACCCAATAAATCTCCTGCACCACGAATTTCCAAATCCTTCATAGCAATATTAAAACCGCTACCTAGTTCTGAAAATTGTTCTAGAGCTTGAATTCGTTTTCTGGCATCATCAGTCATGGCGGAGTAGGGCGGACAGATGAAATAACAAAAAGCCTTCTTATTACTTCGCCCTACACGACCTCTCATTTGGTGCAAGTCGGATAGGCCAAAATTGTTGGCATTATTGATAAAAATGGTATTGGCATTCGGTACATCCAGTCCACTTTCGATAATGGTTGTTGCTACCAAAACATCGAATTCACCGTTCATGAAGGCGAGCATCAATTCTTCAAGTTTGCTACCGTCCATCTGACCGTGGCCAATTCCTACACGGGCATCAGGAAGCAATCGCTGTATCATTCCTGCTACTTCTTTGATGTTTTCGATTCGGTTGTTAATGAAGAAAACCTGACCGTTGCGCTGAATTTCATAGGAAATAGCATCCCGAATCAATTCTTCATTAAATCCAACAACATTGGTTTCTATAGGGTAGCGATTGGGTGGTGGAGTCGTTATTACCGATAAATCACGAGCTGCCATTAATGAGAATTGTAAGGTTCTTGGTATAGGAGTTGCTGTTAATGTTAAAGTATCAACATTAGCAGCAATCGTTTTGAGTTTGTCTTTGACATTGACACCAAACTTTTGTTCCTCATCTACAATCAGTAATCCTAAATCTTTGAAGGCTACATTTTTATTGACTAGTTGGTGGGTTCCAATTACAATATCGAGTTTCCCTTCCGCTAATTGCTGAAGTGTCTCTGTTTTTTGTTTGGCTGTTCTAAAGCGGTTGAGGTAGCCGACAGAAACTGGCATCTCTTTTAATCGTTCGCTGAATGTTCTGTAATGCTGATAGGCCAAAATAGTAGTTGGCACCAATACAGCGACTTGTTTCCCATTATCAACTGCCTTGAAAGCGGCGCGAATCGCCACCTCTGTTTTTCCGAATCCTACGTCACCACAAACCAAACGATCCATTGGGCGGTCGCTTTCCATATCGGCTTTTACTTCCTGAGTGGATTTGATTTGATCGGGGGTGTCTTCGTAAATGAAAGAGCTTTCTAATTCAGCTTGTAGATAACTATCAGGAGCATAGCGGAAGCCTTTTTCTAATCGACGTTTGGCGTACAATTGAATCAGATTGAACGCAATATGCTTGACTCTAGCCTTGGTTTTTTGTTTTAAAACCTTCCATGCATTTGAGCCTAATTTGTATATTTTAGGTGGAGCTCCATCTTTGCCGTTGTATTTTGAAATCTTGTACAACGAGTGTATACTGACATATACAATATCATTGTCTGCATAGACTAACTTGATGGCTTCTTGGGTTTTCCCTTCGACTTGGATTTTTTGCAAGCCTCCAAATTTTCCAATTCCGTGGTCAATGTGGGTTACATAATCTCCAACAGAGAGTGTGGTGAGTTCCTTGAGCGTGATGGTTTGCTTTTTCGAATAGCCATTTTTGATGTTGAATTTGTGGTACCGCTCAAAGATTTGGTGGTCGGTGTAGCACGCTATTTGGTGTTCTTCATCAACAAAACCCTGGTATATGGGTAAGGTTATCGTGTGGTACTGTTTGCGAATGCTTTCATGATTGACCTCATCCAGAGATTCGAAGATATCGTGAAATCTCTTGGCTTGGGCATCATTCGAACAAAACAAATAGTTTTTATAGCCATTGAAATGATTGTCGTTCAGATTGTTCAACAATAAATCAAATTGTTTGTTGAACGAGGGTTGGGGCTGAATATGAAATTCAAAGGTTTTACTAGTTTTAAAAACAGGTGATGTTCCCATTTCAATAACAGAGAAATCCAAGCTTTTTTTAAGGAATTCTGTTTGATTGAGAAATAATTTTTCGGGAGCAACGTGTTGAATGGTGGCATTCAGTGTGCTATAAATCTCACCTGCTTTGTTAAAGAGTTTGTCCAGTTTTGAAAGCAGTAATTCGGTGTTTTGAATCGCTACAATGGTCTTGCTGTCAATATATTCTAGGAAACTTTCTCTGTTTTCTTGAAAGAATTTATTCTCAACATTGGGGATAATGGCTATCTTCTTTTGTCTTTCAATAGAGAGTTGTGTTTCTACATCAAAACTTCGAATGCTGTCTACTTCGTTGCCAAAAAACTCTATTCGATAGGGATTGTCATTGGAGAACGAAAACACATCAATAATACCTCCTCGAACAGAGAACTCTCCGGGTTCTGTGATGAAATCGACTCTTTTGAATTCGTATTCGAACAAGACTTCGTTGATGAATTCAATGGATATTTTATCGCCAACGGCTACTTTAAGGGTATTTTTGTCTAACTCTTTTTTGGTGACTACTTTCTCAAAAAGCGCTTCTGGATAGGACACAATTACCGCTGGTTTTTTGCGGGAATTGATGCGGTTCAATACCTCGGCACGTAGCAAAACGTTGGCATTGTCAGTATCTTCAATTTGATAGGGACGACGGTAGGAACCTGGATAAAACAATACGTCTTGTTCTCCAATAAATTGTTCCAAATCGTTGAGGTAATAGGCCGCTTCTTCCTTGTCATTAAGCAATAGTAACAGTGGTCGCTCCACTTTTTTGAATACCGATTGGATGACCAATGAAAGTGACGAACCCACTAATCCATGGAGGTGGATCTTTTGTTCGGGGATTTGTAAACTATCGGCAATTTGCTTGACCTTTGGTGAATTGTCGTAGGTATTTAATACGTTGGTTTTACTCAAGGTTGTGGTACAATTTTATTAGGAATGGCTCTTGCTGTGTCTAACATTCGTAACATATCGGACTCGCCTTCTTCTTTAGGGATGGCATTTTTTCTGATAATTTCATCCATTTGACGGGTCAATGAATGCATTTCTTCATTCACATCGGCCACTAAGCTAACTACTTTCTGGGCGGGAATATCGTCTAAGTTGATGAATAGATTGATGGCGTTGATTTTGGTTACCAATACGGCAATTCTACTTTTTACTTCGGGTTTATTGAAGGTCAAGGGAATATTCGCATTCAAATCGGTGGCTCTTTTGGATAGGGCTTTGGCTTTTTTCTGGAAGGCACCAATAGTACTTTTAGGTTTTACTCCTAGTTCGTCTAAAAACAAACGCCATTCGTTCCAATTGTTGACAATGGTTTGCGAACTTGGAGTTAAAATAGGGTTTGAAAAAATTCCAGCCTTTGCTGATGGTGTTGAAAATGACTTCTTGTTTCTGGGCATCTTTTAGCGTTTCAGCCTGACGTTTTTCATCATTATCATTACAAGAGAGGGTGGTAATCGCAGTTGTAAGACAGCATAAAAAAAGAAGTAAAAAACGAAACAATTTCATGTAGGATGGTTTAGTCAACAAAGTTACAAAGGTAAAATGAAAGTTAAAACCTTTCACCTCGCGATAATTATAATTTTGTTAAAATAAGAGCGTTTCTATAGAGCGTATTAATCAGCTTAGGGGTTCAAAATTCGTATCTTTGTGTAACTAAAGTAGAGAATGATGCTTCCAAAAATTCTAATTATTGGTGCTTGCGGTCAAATAGGTACTGAACTTACTCAAAAGTTACGCTCTATTTATGGGACAGAAAATGTGATTGCTTCGGATATCCGAAAGATGAGTACCGATGTGGTCAATTCAGGACCTTTTGAAGTGGTTAATGCCTTAGATTACAATCAGATTCAGCATTTGGTGGAGGTTCACGAGATTACCGATGTCTATTTGATGGCGGCTTTACTCTCTGCGACTGCTGAGAAAAATCCCGCCTTTGCATGGGACTTAAATATGAATTCGCTTTTTCATGTATTGAATTTGGCTAGAGCCAAAAAGATACAAAAGGTTTTTTGGCCTTCGAGTATTGCTGTTTTTGGACCCACAACGCCTAAAGAAAACACGCCACAATATACCATCATGGAACCTACAACGGTTTATGGTATCAGCAAACAATCGGGAGAAAGATGGTGTGGGTATTACCATCATGTGTATGGGGTTGATGTGCGTAGCATTCGGTATCCGGGATTAGTGAGCTGGTCATCGCCTCCTGGAGGAGGAACTACAGACTATGCCGTGGCTATTTTTCATGAAGGATTATCTAAGGGTTCTTATGAGTGTTTTCTTTCCTCAGATACTAAAATGCCTATGATGTATATGGACGATGCTATTCAAGCGACGATACAAATTATGCAAGCCGAAGGAGATGCACTTTCTATTCGTTCTTCCTATAATTTGGCCGCTATGAGCTTTACCCCTGCAGCGCTTGCAGCAGAAATTCGCAAACATCTTCCCGATTTCACTATAACGTATGCTCCTGATTCTCGTCAACAGATTGCGGATAGTTGGCCCGCCAGTATTGATGACAGCGAAGCTAGAAGAGATTGGGGTTGGCAACCGCAGTATGATTTGGCGCAAATGACGGTTGCTATGTTGGACAACTTAAAGAACCATCCTGATTTTATCTAGTTTGCAGTTTTTGAATCAAAGGGTTTTCTGTGGGTGTTTTTATTTTTACTACTTCGTCAATGCTTTCGTTGGGGATAGTTGTGGGATAAAACATAGTGTTGTATTTTCCATTGGTTTCCTACTTTTACAACTACACCAGAGCCTCTGCATATTTTCATCCAAGTATCAAGCAATTCATCAAACCACGCTGTATTTTTATCGTTACTGAAGTAGATGTGTCGTTCTAAGGGTTTAAAATCCCATGCTTGACCTTTGTCAAAATAGGGTTTTGCGAAGGCTTTAAAGGCTGTTTTGTCCCAATGTTCTGTGGCATCGGTACCAATAAAAATAGCATTTTCAGTTAAAGCATCAAAGTAATCGTTGCTTTTGGCTTGGGCTGCCGCTTTGTGCCAAGCATCAAGGAGAAGGTTTATTTGTTCTTTTTCTTTGGATTCTACAGTAGGTTGTTGAGGAAATGCTGAATGATCTAATAGACATAACGCGATGAATAGTATTTTTTTCATGATAATAAGGTTGTAGTATACCAATACAATTTGATATCTGTTTTTCGTTGTGTAATTATACAACAAAATGCATGTTTATTTGCGTTATTTTTTTGTATTTTTATAACAATTCTAGCAATAAGGTTTTAAGTATGAGAAAGTTAATTTTACGGATGTTGCTTGTCGTTCTTGTTGTTTTTATGGGTAGTTCCTGTAAAAATACAGAAAGCGAAGCCAAAACCTTAGCAGTTAGGTCAGATATGTCTCCTAAAGCTGTTCCTGACAGTAAAGAAGTGTATTTTGATAGTACACAGATTGCTCCTTTTTTTCAAAGACATCCGTTGCTTAAAGATTTTCAGACTGATGTGGAAGCCTTGTACAAGAAACATCAGTATCATTACATTTGGTATGATGCCAAAGGAATTATCGAAGTAGGCGATTTGTTGCATACTAAGATTGTTGCCATTGCCACAGAAGGAATAGAAACAACAGTTCCTTATCGTGCGCAGTTGGATGCGGTTTTTCAGAATGCTAAAACTATTCAAAAGCCCAATACCGATACCGAGTTGTTATTATCGGCACTCTATTTTTTCTATGCTAAAAAAGTGTTTCAAGGACTCGATGCTTCAAAAAGCGAAGAATTGGGTTGGTATTTACCCCGTAAAAAACAATCTTATGTCAATTATTTGGACTCGTTATTGGTTAATCCCACTCTGATTAATAAGGACGAAAAAGAAGTATTAGGGCAGTATTACCGCTTGAAAGAGGTGTTGCAACAGTATAGAGCTATAAAAAAAAAAGGCGGTTGGAACCCTATTGATTTAGATCCGAAGTTTAAATTTTTTGCACTCGGTGACAGTTCTGCTACTATTGGTCAAATTCGGAAACGACTTTTATTTCGGGAGATATAGCTACAGATTCGGGAAGTAATTTGTATGATGTACCCTTGAAAGATGCCGTTTTGAATTATAAAACACGTAATGGCTTTGCTCCCGACGCTATTATCATACCCAAACATATTGCTGCTATGAATATTCCTGTTGCTACAAGGATTAGAACGTTGATGGTGAATATGGAGCGTTGCCGATGGATTCCTAGCACTATTACTAAGGCAAAAGAGTTTATTGTCATTAATATTCCGTCCTATCGACTGACTTATTTTAAGAACAATACACCCGCTTTGGTTTCGAATGTGGTGGTGGGAAAAGCCATGAATCAAACGGTGATTTTTAGTGGCATGATGCAGTATATTGTATTCAGTCCGTATTGGAATGTGCCGAGGAGTATTATTAAAAAAGAGATTGCGCCTGCAATGGCTAAGAATAAAAATTATTTAGCTCAACACAATATGGAATGGAATGGTGGCAACATTAGGCAGAAACCCGGACCTAAAAACTCTTTGGGATTGGTGAAGTTTTTGTTCCCTAATTCGAATGCTATTTATTTGCATGATACACCTTCCAAAAGCTTATTTGATGAAGAGAAACGAGCCTTTAGTCATGGATGTATTCGTGTGGCCAAGCCGGTGGAGTTGGCAAATCTTATTTTGAAAGATGACAGCAATTGGACTCCCGAAAAGATTGCTGCTGCTATGAATAGTGGTACCGAAAGTTGGTACACTCTAAAAAATAAAATTCCTGTTTATATTGGCTATTTTACCGCTTGGGTAGATGGTGAGGGTGCTGTTCATTTTTATGAGGATGTGTATGGTCGAGACGAACGCTTGGCTTTGTTGATTTTTGAGCAATAGGTTGCAGATTTTGAGATTTGATTCTTTGAAGCTTCGCTTCGTTTTTTCTTTTGCCACAAATTCCACGAATTATCACAAATTCATGCTTTGTGCAGTTTTCTTTTTTTACCGCAGATTAGCGGATTTTTCTTTTGAAGCTTCGCTTTTGGACACGGATTTTTACTGATGTTGCAGATTATTACGGATTTTGTATTTGAAGCTTCGCTTCGTTTTTTCTTTTGCCACAAATTCCACGAATTATCACAAATTTATGCTTTGTGTTGTTTTCTTTTTTTACCGCAGATTTGCAGATTTTTCTTTTGAAGCTTCGCTTTTTGTTTTGGACCCGGATTTTACGGATTTCACGGATTTTGTTTACTAAATTTTGCTATAATTTCTTGTATATCTTCCTTTATAAACTCCCAATATTTTCCTTTGTAGCAAATAGGATTGAATTCTTCATCTGCTATAGTAAAATTGGTAAAGTTTTGAATAATCAAATCTCTATTGTGAGAGTACGGATATCTTTGCCCGTGTAACGCTAACATTTGGGATAAACTGTACTTTTCAAATAGTTCATGAAGATCCCAAAAGTCTTTTTTACGCCCACCTCTTTGAACTACATCTAATTTCATGGCAATTATTTCCTCAACAGTTGCCATACGAATAGAATCCTCTAAATGATAAGGTTGAATGAATGTATCGGTGTAACAAATATCTAACTTTATGGTATTGTCTTTGTCGTTTCCTACTATATAGGATTTCCCAATTCCGGGGATTATATTCGAAAGATGGTCAAGGTATGGGAAATTGGATTCTAAATAGTTCTCAATGGCCTTGAAATCAATTTCACCATACTCTACATCGCTAAAAAGATCAATATCAATAGATTCTCTGTGTCCGATTTGTAAACTTAATGCTGTCCCTCCAACTAGTCTAAAGTGTTCAAATTCTGTAGCGGCCATTACTTGATGTAAGCCTTCTTTTAATAGATTATTTACGGTAGAATAGTACAGCATTATTCTATTTATTTTTATAGATAGTATATGGTTTTCCTGTTACTGAATGAAGTGCTGTATTTATTTTTTCGTTACCATAAAAATGTATGAGCTCTTGCTTTTCGGTTTCATTTCCACGTTCAAAAATTCTTCTGATGATTGCTTTGTAATGCCTGTCCCAATCTATCAAGTTGATATCGGTGTCCCAAAATAATGATTTACGGATTATCTCTAAATTAGGGGTTTTGTTTTCTCTTTTTAGCTTTTCTTCATTAATATCGAAGTAGGTTTGCAGTAGCGCCAAGGTGCCTTCCTCTAAACTAAGTTTTTCTTCAATTTTAAGTGCTAAAGCGGTATTTAACTTCCGTTTTCCTTTAGTGATTGCGTTTAGTGTTTGAGGGTGTTCTCCAATAGATAAGGCAAAAGGCCTCTTGTGGAGCGCTCTTTTTTTAAATTCTCGCTCCAAAATAATTCCCGGGTGTATGCCTTTGTATTTCTCTAAATATGCATTCATAGTACAAATGTAAGCAAATTTGTTTACATATTACAAATGAGTATTGTCGTTTTGAAGCTTCGCTTTTTGTTTTGAACACGGATTTTTTCTGTGTGGGTTGGTTTGTGTTTGTTATTCTTGACTTTCGGGTTGATCTAGTATTTTACCTATTTCTTTGAGCTTTGCTAGTGGCAATGTGCGGAGTTGTTCTTGCCAATCGGTGGTTGGGGTGGTTGGGGTTAGCTTTACTAATGGATGGTTTTCTGAAATGGGATGATTTGGGTCTTGCTTGAAAGCAAGTAGGTCGTTGGGTTCGCAGTAGAGTGCTCTGCAAATGATTTCGATGTGGTTGAGACGCATCACGTGCATGTTGTTGCTAATGATTTTTGTGGCAGTGTGCGGTGCTATGCCTGCTTTTACTAGAAAGGTATAGGGCTTGTCGATGCGACGGGCTTTGAAAACTGGGTTGAGGTTGAAGTATAACATGTTTGTGTGGATATAATGGTTGCTGACTGTAACAAATGTATGAAAGTTTCTTTTATAATTGTATATTGTTATTGCAAAAACTAGAAGTAGTATTGTATAATTTAAAATAATTATTTCATAAACTAAAAATATGTTTTTATATACTAGAATGTATATTTTAAAATTTAAAACAATAATTCTATAATCTAAAATTATTATTATATAAGTTAAAAATAGTATTGTAAAAGTTACAATTAGTATTGTATTAATTAAAAGTATAGTTGTAAAAACTAGAATGTAGTTGGTGGTTTTTTAATAGGGGAAGTTTTTGTGACCACAGGAAGGGATTCGTGCGGTGGCGGGGACTATCCATTTATTATATAGTCATAAATTGGATATACTAATTTAGCGTACAGTTGGAGTTAAGACTAAAATCTTAATTTTAACACATGAAACAAGAAAGAAAAATTTACGATCCAGCTTTGTCAGAGTTAGCCAGAGAACTTGGAATAAAGGTTTCTTTGCTCTATAAATGGCGCAAAGATTATCAGGAATATGGTAAGGGCAGTTTTCCTGGAAAAGGAAATTTAAAAATGACACCAGAACAGGAACGTATTCACGAATTGGAGAAAAAGTTGAAAGATGCAGAAATGGAACGTGATATATTAAAAAAAGCAATCAGCATTTTCTCCAAGAGCGGTCGATGAAATATCGGTTCATTAAGAATCATGAAAGCCAGTTTCCGATTGAGAAAATGTGTTTGATTTTAAAAATCAGTTCCAGTGGCTATTACAAATGGAAAAACAGGGGAATTTCTGAAAGAGTATTGAAACAGAATATGCTGAAACAGAAAATAAAAACTCTTTATTTTGAATTTAAGCAACGCTATGGCAGTCCGAGGATTACATCTGAACTAAATGCTTTAGGGTATCAGATATCACGCTTAACAGTCGCCAAATACATGAAAGAGCTTGGCTTGCGAAGCAAATTAAGCAAGAAATTTAAAGTTACAACCGACTCAAAACATAATTATTTGATTGTTGATAATGTACTCAATAGAAATTTTATGGTAACCCAACCTTCAAAAGTTTGGGTGTCTGATATAACTTATATTCAAACCAAAGAAGGCTTTTTATATTTGACGACAGTAATTGACTTATTTGATCGAAAATTAATCGGCTGGAGTTTAAGCAATACTATGAGCACCAATGATACATCTCTGGCTGCATGGAGAATGGCAATAAAAAACAGAGATGTAAAAAAGGGATTAATTTTCCATTCCGACCAAGGAGTACAATACGCTACTAAGAAATTTGCTAATACAATTGAATCCTATGGAGTAATCCGAAGCATGAGTAGAAAGGGAAATTGCTGGGATAATGCAGTCGCTGAAAGCTTCTTTAAATCTCTAAAAACTGAACTTATATACAGGAATAAACTACTATCAAAAGAACAAATGAAACTTGAAATCTTTGAATACATCGAAATATGGTACAACAGAAAAAGAAGGCATCGTGCTTTGAATTACAAAACGATAGAGGAGTTTAATAATCAAAATCACATTTACAAAAATGTGGCTTAACTTAGACTGTAATTTTTATTTGCATATCCACAATTGTAAATAATATCTTTGAGTCTAAAAAGGGATATTAAGTACGGAGGGGATGTCTAACACAGAATATTCTATCATATTTTTTAGTTAATATCAGAAATTAAATGATACTCTTTTATTTCCTTTGATTTAATAATTTTCTCTTCAAATTTCAAATTTTTTAATGGATTTTCGATAGGTAAGAATGTTGGTAGATCATCTAAATTCAAAACTAAAGTCACTATGTAGTCATTTTGATATTCCTTTGCCTTTTTATATTCATTTTCAGTAAGTCTAAATCTGCCTTTTTTTGCTCTAATTCCTTTAATTTCAGCTAAAAAGGAATTTTCGTTTACATTGATTTGGAAATCATAGCCATCTCCATATAATCTAGCATCTTCTATTGTACCGTTTTTAAATATATCAATTAAATTATAATTGTTTTGAAAATAAATCTCTGCTTCTAAACCTGTTTCTTGAAGTTTTTTGAACCTTGATTTAATTATTGGTTGGACTTCTATTACTATATCTTGAACTTTAAAATTTTCTTTAAGATATAGTTTTACAATATCTGCATAGCCTTTTACATTTTCAGTTCCAAACAAGCTGTCTATTAAATATTTTCTATGAATATAAGCTTCTCCTTTTTGCCACCATCCTTTTCTTCCGTTTTCAGGAAAAAAAGGGTCAAATAAACCATTCTGTTTTTAATTACACTTCCCGTCTCAACTATTCCTATTTCCACAAAATAGTTAAAAAAGTTAGTTTTTGTATTAAATCCAAATTCCTTGATAAAATTGTTATCAAATTTAGACAAACCATACCCTATTAAATTAAGGAGTTCATAGTTTTTATGTTTACTCATTTTGATTTGTTAAGTAATTAGTGATTTAACAAATATAATTATTTAAGGATTTACTTAGTTTAAAATACAAAATTAGTTCTGTTCATACAATCGACCCGCCTACAATTGTATGCAATAAGAATGTGTTTTCATTATTTTATAAACAGTTGTTGTCTAACAAAACAAAAAACCTCCAACATCACTGTCAGAGGTTCATTTGTATTTAAAAAAAATCTTTCTACCAAGTAATACTTGCCGCTCGGCTCAAGAAATAATTGGCAGGGCCGTTGCTGCCGCCTTGGTTGTTGCCGGTTTTGAGTCGGTAATTGGGTTGGTTGCCCCAAGAGGCGGGTTTGTCGTCTATGCTCATGTCTTCGCCGGTGTCGTTTGGAATTGAGTTCGCAATTCTATTTTGCCAGGTTTGAATGCGTTCTATGCTTCGGGCAGCGGTAAAGAGGTAGTTGTTGGGGTTTACCAGTTCTTTGACATAGCTTTTGTAGAGCGCTTGGTATTGGGGAATTTCAAGAATTTTAGTTATCAGTGGTCTTTTGGTCATGTTGCCCCATTTCAGTGGGTCTTGGGTTCCTGCGTTTTCGATAATTTGGGAAGTGCCCAGGGTGTTGTCGTAGTCGTAGGGGATGAAATAGGCTTTGCCATTGGGTGCAAAATAGAAATAGAAGTTGTTGCCATTAACCCAATAATCGTCCCACATGCCTAGCATGACATGGGTAGCCATGGTTCTAAGAAAGAGTGGGACATCCATTTTTTGGGCAATCCAAGTTTGGAAGGCAGTGCCTGTTTTGGTATTGAGGTCGGTAATAAACTGGGTCAATTCTGCTTGTGCAGCTGGGAGTTCGTCTTTGCGTGTTTTGAGGTCATAGGCATAGTAGACCGAAAGCGAAGGGTCGATGTTGACGTCTTCAACACCTATGCTTTGGGTGGAGTTGGTGGTAAAGGTAGCGTTAGTTCCGCCTGCCCAACCGCCTTTCCAGAGGAAGCCTATTCCTGCGCCCCATTTGTCTTGGTTCTTGGTTAGGAAATCTTCATCGATGTTTTCTATCATGGCATATACGCCATAGTAGGCGGGTTTGGCATCGCCTTTTACTTTGACGGTGAGTTTGCAATAGGAAGCTCTGGGCGCATTCCAGCAGCCATAACGAGCGAAAAGGTCGTAGCTGTAGATTTCGCGACAGTAATTCGGGTCGTCCTTGAACCATTTCAGGTTGAGTTTGTTGAGCCCTTTGAAGCGTTGTGTTTCTATGTTTTTAGAGAAATCGAGGGCAAAGTGTACGTGGTGCCAATCGGGATCGGTAGCATTGTGCAGGTCTCCCGGGTTGCCTTCGGGTCTGCGTCGGCTGGTGTTGCCTCGCAGACGAAGTCCGATATCGTCTAGCGCAATGGTGGTTCCATTGACATCAAAGGAGAAACGGGATGCCACTTTTTCTCGTTGCTGGGGTTGAGGTCATAATTGGTGAGTAGTTTGTTCCAATCTTTGAGTTCGAATTCTAAGGTTATGGCGGGAATGTCGTTGAGATTGAATAGTGCCGGTTTGTTGTCGGGCGTGGTATAATTCTCAATGCTACCACATTGAATGAATAGTAGGATGGAGAGGAGGAGTAGGATTTTTTTCATGGGGTGAAATTTTATAAAAGATACCATTTTGTTGTAGAAGCTACCGTATTTCTTTTTGTGTTATTCGTTCAAACTTAAACTTTTTTTACCACAAATTGCACAAATTAACACAAATCGGGATTAGTTAAAGTTGTGTTTTGATGATTTTTGAAATGTAGCTCATTTATTTTTTCTCTTGGTGTACCTTCTTTTTGACCACAAATTTCGCAAATTAACACGAATTGAGATTAGTTAATGGTTGCGTTTTACTTATTTTTCTCTAGGTGTATCTTCTTTTTTAACCACAGATTTCACAGATTTCACAGATTTCACAGATTAGCACAGATTGGGATTAGTTGATAGTTGCGTTTTAGTGATTTTTGAAATGTAGTTTACTTGTTTTTTGTCTATGAGGGCCTTTTTTTTACCACAAATTGCACAAATTAACACAAATCGGGATTAGTTAAAGTTGCGGTTTACTAATTTTTTTAGTGAAGCTTACTTGTTTTTAGTCTACGAGGGCCTTTTTTTTACCACAAATTGCACAAATTAGCACAAATCGGGATTAGTTAAAGTTGCGGTTTACTAATTTTTTAAATGTAGCACATTTATTTTTTCTTTAGGTGTATCTTCTTTCTTGACCACAGATTTCACAGATTAGCACAGATTGGGAGTTGTTTTTTTGACAAATTGTGTGTTTGTCTTGTTTGTGTTGGCGAATATCAGAATGTGAAGTGAATTATTTATTCATTAGTTAGAAAGGTTGTTTGTAGTGAATTTGGTATTTTTAAGGGTGTTTTTTTGTAAAATGCAATATTTGGAGCAGTCTATTTTATATAAATTTTGAATTATTTGTTGATAATACTTGTTTATACCGAAATTCTTATTATTTTTATTCCAATTTTTTAAGGAATAGATACCGAATAGATGGAATTTCTAGCAAATCAAAATTTACATTTACTAGAGGCTTCCAAAGAAAGAGCATTGCCCGATGCTATTTTTTCTTTGGATGTTTCGCTTTTGTCGTATTTTGTTCCCAAGACTCCCAAGCGGGTCATTTTGAATTCTTTTAGTACTAAGAAACGAATTCAGAGATTAATTTTTTAAATTTCAGTAGACTTTTGACAGACACCAATTTAAATACTACGAATTCTTCGTTATATAATAAGGACTTGGCTCCCATCACCGAGGGAAGACGAACATGGACTACTTGGAACTATGCCGCACTTTGGATTAGTATGAGTCTTTGTATTCCAACTTACATGCTATCGAGCTCGCTGATTGAAGGCGGAATGAATTGGTGGCAGGCTATTTTAACCATATTCTTAGGGAATACTATCGTTTTAATCCCGATGATTTTGAATGGTCATGCTGGGGCGAAATATGGCATTTCGTTTCCTGTTTTTGCACGCGCTAGTTTTGGTACTAAGGGTGCTAATATTCCCGCTTTGCTTCGGGCGATTGTGGCTTGTGGCTGGTTTGGGATTCAAACTTGGATAGGCGGTTTTGCCTTGTTTCAAATGATGCGTTTGTGGATTCCTGCTTTGGATACTCTAGCGCCTGTTTTTCCTGATTCTTGGGGGTTGCAAACAGGACCAGCGATTTGTTTTATCATGTTTTGGTTTCTTAATATGTATGTGGTGTATTTGGGTGTTGATAGCATTAGAAAGTTATTGGTATTCAAAGCGTTTTTTCTGCCTGCTGCTGCGCTGGCCTTGTTGTTTTGGGCATTGAATGCATCACATGGTTTGGGACCGATATTGGATACGCCTTCTAAGTTTGCTACTACAACAGATTTCTTTCATTTTTTCTTTCCAGCCTTGACGGGAATGGTTGGTTTTTGGGCGACCTTGTCTTTGAATATTCCCGATTTTACGCGTTATGCTACTTCGCAGAAAGCTCAAATTAATGGACAAATTTACGGTTTGCCTACTTCGATGACCTTATTTGCTTTTGTGGGTGTGGTAGTAACATAGGCAACGACCATTGTTTTTGGAACGACGATTTGGGATCCAGTAGTCTTGGCAGGGAAATTTGACAGCAAGGTATTGGTTAGTGTTGCCATGATCGCAGTGGCGATTTCTACTCTAGCAACTAATATTGCTGCGAATATTGTAAGTCCAGCCAATGATTTTGCGCATTTTGCTCCTTCTAAAATTGATTTTAGACGGGGAGGGTATATTACTGGAGTGATAGGGATTTTAATTTTTCCTTGGAAATTGATTGCCGACCCAACAGGATATATCTTTACGTGGCTCGTTGGTTATTCTAGTTTGTTAGGCCCTGTTGGTGGAATTATGATTGTTGATTACTATTTTATTCGAAAGCAACAATTGATTTTAAACGATTTGTATGATGCTAAGGGCATTTATAGTTTTACTAATGGATTCAATCGTGCGGCTATTCTTGCTTTGTTGATAGGGATTGTGCCAAATGTTCCTGGATTTCTGACCACTATTAAGTTGTTGGTGGGGATGTTTTTCCTGCTTGGATTTCGGGTTTGTATAGTTATGCTTGGTTTGTGGGGTTTGGGATTAGTGGTTTGGTGTATTGGTTGTTGATGAAGAGGGAGTAATGTTGTGCAGTGCGGTTTGATTTTTTGAACCACATAGGATGATGTGGATTTTTTTAAAACACATAGAGACATAGATTGAGATTGAGTTTGGAGATAGGGATAGAAAAATTATTTTTTTCACATAGGTAGATAATCTCTGGGGAGTAAAACTTTTTTGTGCTAATTTTAAATGGTTCAAAAAATAGAATTAAAGATTTAAAAATAAAGTCATGTCAATACTAATTAAAAACGGAAGAGTAATTACAGCTACAGATGATTATGTGGCTGACATATATATAGAAGGAGAAACGGTTCAGGCGATAGGAACCAATTTGGATGTAACTGCCGATGAGGTGATTGATGCTTCAGGGAAATTGGTGATGCCGGGAGGAATTGATCCACACGTGCATTTGGAGATGCCATTTATGGGAACGTTCAGTAGTGATACCTATGAGACAGGAACGCGTGCGGCTTTATTTGGAGGAACAACTACGGTAATTGATTTTATCCTTCAAACACAAGGGAAAAGCTTGCAGTCGGCATTGAACGAATGGAAAGGTAGAAGTGATAACAATGCCGTGGGGGATTATAGTTTTCACATGGCTGTTACGGATTTTAATGAGGATACGAAGAAAGAAATTCGCCATTTTATTGAAGAGGAAGGAATTACTTCTTTCAAAACCTTTATGGCTTATAAAGGCGCTTTGATGATTGACGACAGACAAATGATTGGTTTGATGCAAGAAGTGAAGCAACACGGCGGGATGATTAACGTTCATGCGACCAATGGCGACATGATTGATTTTTTGATTGCGAAACATAAATCGGAAGGCAAGTTAGCTCCTTTGTATCATTATTTATCGCAACCTGAAGTGACCGAAGCAGAAGCCAGTAGTCGTTTTGCTGATATGGCTGATTATACAGGCTGTCCAGGATATATTGTGCATTTAACTTGTGAGGGGGCTTTGAATGCTGTTCGCTTTGCGACGAGAAGAAATCAACATGTATTTGTGGAAACGTGTATTCAGTATTTGATTCTAGATGCGAGTTTGTACGAACAAAATTTTGAAGGCGCCAAATGGGTTATGAGTCCACCGCTTCGTGAGAAGAAAGATCAAGAAACTTTATGGGCTGGATTGAATCAAGGATTGGTTAACGTTGTTGCTACGGATCATTGCCCGTTTATGTGGGAACAAAAGTTGATGGGTAAAGATGATTTTTCTAAAATTCCTAATGGGCATCCCGCTATTGAAAACCGTATGGAATTACTTTTTAGCGAAGGCGTAAGCAAAGGAAAAATCACCTTGAATAAATACGTTGAGGTGGCTAGTACTAATGCGGCTAAAATCTTTGGAATGTTCCCTAAAAAAGGAACAATCGCTATAGGGAGTGATGCCGATATTATTCTTATAGACCCTAATGAAAAACATACACTGTCTGCGAAAACACATCATATGAATGTGGATTATAGTGGCTATGAAGGTTGGGAATTGACTGGAAAAGTGAAGACTGTTTTATTGAGAGGTAAGGTCGTGATTGACAATAATGAATGTAAGGTGTCTAAAGGCTACGGTCAGTTTGTGAAAAGAAATAAAGTGGATGGAAAAATATAAATAACGGTTAATTATTAATGATGAATTATAAATGTTAAAACGCTTTATTCATCATTTACAATTAATGATTCAACATTAAAGAAATGGCAAGAATTGTAAAATCAGGGCTTATTCAATTGAGTTTAGCCAAAACAGAAGGAGAAGGAACGATTCCTGAAATCATGGAAGCCATGTTGCAAAAACATATTCCATATATTGAAGAAGCAGGAAGACAAGGAGTGCAAATCTTGTGTTTTCAAGAGATATTTAATACGCCTTATTTTTGTCCAGGACAAGATAGTGCTTGGTATGCATCAGCTGAGACCGTTCCTGGGCCTACTACAGAGCGTATGCAAGTATATGCTAAAAAATACAACATGGTTATTGTAGTTCCAGTTTATGAAAAAGAACAGTCGGGAGTTTATATAATACTGCTGCGGTCATTGATGCAGATGGGACCTATTTAGGCAAATATCGCAAGAATCACATCCCACAAACAGGAGGTTTTTGGGAGAAGTTTTTCTTCAAACCTGGGAATTTAGGTTATCCTGTTTTTCAAACGAAATATGCTAAAGTTGGAGTTTATATTTGTTACGACCGTCACTTTCCTGATGGAGCAAGATGTCTTGGCCTAAATGGAGCAGAAATAGTTTATAATCCTTCTGCTACTACTGTGGGACAATCTCAATATTTATGGAAGTTAGAACAACCTGCTCATGCTGTAGCAAATGGTTATTTTATGGGTTGTATCAACCGTGTTGGGGAAGAGAAACCTTGGAATTTAGGTCGTTTCTATGGCACATCTTATTTTGTAAATCCGTTAGGGCAAATTATAGCTTGCGCCTCTGAAGATAAAGATGAATTATTGGTTACTGAATTTGATTTGGATTTGATTGATCAAGTCCGTGGCAAATGGCAATTTTATAGAGACAGAAGACCAGAAACCTATGGTGAAATTACGGCACCTTAGTATCATAAAACTATTAAAAGTTAAACCAAAGAATAAAAACTAAATAAATATGAGTATAAAAAACAATCGATTAACCACTGCTGAGTATCAAGAAAATTTTTCTGATATTCATCCTCCTTTCGAAACTCCAGATGCGGCTTTGCTAGAGGCCAACCGTTGTTTGTTTTGTTATGACCCGCCATGTATGAAATCGTGTCCGACATCTATAAACGTTCCGAAATTTATTAAACAAATTGCTACGGAAAACACTAAGGGTTCGGCTCACACTATTTTCTCATCTAATATTATGGGGGCTGGTTGCAGTAAGGTATGTCCAGTAGAAAAATTATGTGAAGGTGCCTGTGTATATAATTTAATGCATGAAACACCTATTCATATCGCTAAATTGCAACGCTATGCTACGGAAAAAGCAATGGAAAACAATTGGCAATTATTTGAACGTAAACCATCCATAGGAAAAAAAGTGGCTATTGTAGGAGCAGGACCAGCTGGTTTGAGTTGTGCCCACACCTTGAGCAGAGAGGGAATTGATGTAACCATTTATGAAAAAGAAAGCAAAGGTGGCGGATTGATGACCTACGGAATTGCAGCTTATAAAGTAACTCCAGAATTCTGCGAAGATGAGGTGAACTATATTACCTCTATTGGTGGAATTGAAATCAAATACAATCAAGAGTTAGGAAAAAACATCACTGTAGAAGAGTTGCAAAGCAATTATGATGCAGTTTATATGGCTTTTGGTGTCGGTTTAGCCCGTCAATTGGAAATTCCAGGAGAACATTTAGAAGGTGTAGAAGATGCAATAACATTTATTTATAATTTACGTACGAATGATTATTCTAAAATTGCTGTTGGTGATAAAGTCGCAGTAATAGGAATGGGAATGACCGCAATAGATGCCGCGACTCAAGCCAAACGCTTAGGAGCTTCTGAAGTTACTTTGGTGTATCGAAGAACACAAGAAGAAATGCCTTGTACAGAACACGAATTGAATATTGCTAAACTAGATGGTTGTAACATTATTTGGCTAGCAGCACCTAAAGAAGTTTTAGGTTCTGGGGGTAAAGTAACCCAATTGGTTTGTGATGTTATGAAATTAGGAGAACCAGACGCCAGTGGAAGAAGAAGTCCAGTTGAGACAGGGGAGACTTTTACTCTCGATGTGGATATGGTCATTAAAGCTGCTGGGCAAATGCCATTTGAAAGCTTGGTTGCTGGTAGCAATATCCAAAACAATAAAGGGAAAATAGCTGTAGAAAATAAGTCTATCACCAATTTAAAAGGCGTTTTCGCTGGTGGAGACTGTGTCAATGGTGGACGTGAAGTGGTTGATGCCGTTCAAGCTGGGAAAGATGGAGCAGCAGCCATAGTGAAATACATCATTGGACCAGACTACATCCTTGAGTCCGAATTAAAACCAACCTTCAACAATTAATAGTCAAAAATTATGGCAGATATATCAACCGATTTTTTAGGAATAAAATCACCAAACCCTTTTTGGTTAGCGAGTGCGCCACCAACCGATAAATTAATCAATGTCGTTCGTGCTTTTGAAGCAGGATGGGGTGGAGTAGTATGGAAAACCCTTGGGTCACAAGTAAAAAATGTTTCTTCACGTTATTCTTCAGTGAATTATGGAGGAAAACGCATGATGGGTTTCAATAATATCGAATTGATTAGTGATAGACCTTTAGAAATCAATTTAAAAGAAATTACCGAAGTGGTAAAAATGTTCCCCGACAGAGCGATGATTGTTTCGCTTATGGCGGACAACGATAGAAAATCGTGGCATGAACTCATCAAAAAATGTGAGGATGCGGGAGCGATGGGATTCGAATTGAACTTTGGATGCCCACATGGAATGACCGAAAGAGGAATGGGAGCAGCTGTAGGTCAAGATCCTGAAATTGCCAAAATGGTAGTGGAATGGGTTATGGAAAAAGCAACGATTCCTGTCATCACAAAATTAACTCCAAACGTACATTCTGTTGTGCCAACAGCAAGAGCAGCTGTCGAAGGAGGAACCAATGCTTTGAGTTTGATTAATACGATTCAGAGTGTAACTGGAGTTGATTTGGATACGCTTGTACCGAATCCGTATGTTGCTGGTAAAAGTGTTTTTGGAGGCTATTGCGGTCCAGCGGTTAAACCTATTGCTTTGAAAATGTTAACCACAGTTTCTCAAGATGCTTTGGCTTCAAAAGTGCCTATCTCTGGAATTGGAGGTGTAAGCACATGGAAAGATGCTGTTGAGTTCATGCTTTTAGGAGCGACGTCAGTACAGGTGTGTACCGCAGCTATGAATCACGGTTTCCGCATTGTGGAAGATATGTGTGAAGGATTGAGCAATTGGATGGATGAGAAAGGCTACCAAAAAACAACCGATTTTATTGGTAAATCGGTAGAGACAATTACGCATTGGGAAGATTTAGATATCAATTACCATCACATTGCAAAAATCAACCAAGACAAATGTATTCACTGTGGTTTGTGTTATATCGCTTGTGAAGACACATCACACCAGTCTATCAATGTTGAACGAGGCAATCCTTATAACAATTATACTGTTAAAGAAGAAGAGTGTGTGGGTTGTAATTTGTGTAAACTAGTTTGTCCAGTAGACAATTGTATTACCATGGAAGAACATCGTGTGGCACCAGAGTATGTGAATTGGAAAGATTGGCAAAGAGAAGGTCGTCCTTTGAACGATCACTAAATTTTATTTAACCATTAAGAAATGAAGAAAATTAAGTGTTATCTATTTTTATAGCACTTAGTTTTCTTCTTATTTACTAAACAAATTTAAAATTGATGAAAATAAATTCTAGTCGTCTTCAAAGTCATTTTGAAGCGATGAGCTTAATTGGCAAAATAGGAGAAACAGGAACTTGTCGTCCTGCTCATACCGAATTAGAAAAGCAAGGTTTTGAAATTGCCGCTTCTTGGATGAAAGAAGGAGGAATGACTACTCGAATTGATAATTTTGGAAATCTCATAGGACGGTTTGAAGGTAAAAATCCTGACTTACCTGTTTTGATGATGGGTTCTCACTTGGATTCTCAGCCCTACGGAGGTCGTTTCGATGGTGTTGCTGGCGTTTTATATGCTATTGAGGTTGTCACTACTTTGCATGAAAACGGAATTGTTCCAGAACGAAGCATTGAGGTGATTTCCTTTGCCGATGAAGAAGGTTGGCGTTTCAATAAAGGCTTGTTTGGTTCTCGTGGCATTCTCGGAAAACTAGAAGAAGGAGAACTAGAACGTGCCGACAAAGACGGGATTACAAGAGGGCAAGCGTTGACTGCTTTTGGGTGTGATATTACCCAATTTAAAGCATCAGAATACAAGCCAGGAAGTATTTTCTGTTTCTTGGAATTGCATATCGAGCAAGGGCCTGTTTTAGATTTGGCTCATAAGCCTATTGGTGTAGTATCAGGAATTTCTGGACCTATTTGGTGGACAGTGAAATTAAAAGGAATGGCAGGTCATACGGGTTCCGTACCTATGCCAATTCGTAAAGATGCTCTTGTTGGTGCTGCCGAAATTATAGTTGCTGTTAATGAAATTGCCAATCAAATCCCAGGAGCGCCTACTGTTGGTTCTGTAGGGACTATCAATGTTTTTCCAGCTTCAAGAAATATTATTCCAGAGGAAGTAGTCTTTACTATCGATTTGAGAGATATTGATTTGGATAGAAGAAATCGCTACGAAAAACAATTGCGCGACCGCATTGAGGCTATCACTCAAAAGCATCAATTAACGTATTCTATCTCAGAAGATACTAAAAGTGACCCTCGTTATTGTGCGGATTGGATTAAAGAAATTATACATAGCGAATGTCAAGCACTAGAATTAGGCGCTCCAGAATTGATGAGTGGTCCTTTCCATGATGCATTGGCCTTATCTTATGCTTGTGATTACGGAATGATATTCGTACGTTGTAAAGATGGAATTAGTCATAATCCTTTAGAGTATTCTTCTTATGAAGATTTGAGTCTTGGTGCCAATGTTATGTTGGGGACAGTGGTTCAGATTTTGAAGAAATAAAGAAAATTATTTTTTATTGAATAGTAAACTAAATAAAAGACCTTTAGAAATGAAGGTCTTTTTGTTTTTAGTTTTAAGACAAAATTTTGTTCTTGTATTATAATTATTTACACTATTCGCGCAAAGACGCTAAGGCGCCATTTGTTTCGGATATTAACCGCGTTGCAAACGCTACGATCTGTTTTTTAATTTAAGTTGTGAAGTAAGATTTAAAAGTTACCCGAATAATCCCTAATTAAGAGGGATTATTCGAGTTAACCAACCAATAAACATATAAAACAAAATTTTAAAAGAGAGAACTTATTGTTGTTGCTGTTGGTGCAAGAGTTCTATGTGATCGAGTTGTTTTTTTTCCTCTATCGTTGCCTCTTCCAACAGAACATTATTAATTTCTTCAAAGTGTCTTCCGTCTTCATAACCTACAGAAACACTTACGGATAGTGTTTGTCTTGCCAAACCTTTGAAGGTTCCTTTAACAGGAGTACAATCGTAGAAATTTTTCCCAACAGAAAGCCGAATATGATTGTCCATTGTCCAAATGTTGTTGGTAGGGTCAAGCCCAAGCCACCCTTGAGTTGGAGTATAAATTTCTACCCAAGCGTGAGTAGCTCCCTCACCTCTAAGTCCACTTTCGTTAGGGCATATGTAACCACTAACATATCTTGAGGGAATTCCCACTGTTCGTAAGAGTTGTAACAATACATGTGCAAAGTCTTGACAAACTCCTTTTTTCATAGCCAGTATTTCATCAACGGTAGTTTCTATATTAGTTATTCCTTTTGTATACGTAAAATTTTCATAGATGTATTGATTGCATTTTTGTGCAATTTCAATAATTGGTTTGTCGGAGCAATCTATTTTTTTTAAGATTGTGTTAATCTTATTTTGCTTTTGGATGGTTTCAGGATAACTGAGACGTAACAATAGCACACTTTTTTGTTTTTCTATTTCTAAGTCGGCTACGGTAGTTAAATCAATTTCTGGAATTTTTAAAGAGTGATTTACCCGTACTGACATTCTAGATTCGATGGTCATCTCGGAATGTGCTTCTAAATTATTGAAATTACCCACTCTGTTACCATAATAATCTTTTGAAATTTCTACATCAGGATTATTGGTAATATGAAGCTCGTATTGAAGTACGTCTTGGTTCTCGAAATTGTGAGGAAACAATCGTATTTCGTTGATGCTTTCTTTTATTGGCCAATTGTATTGGTACTTTGTAATGTGAACTATTTTGAAAATCGCCATTTTTTAAGTGTATGAGAAAAATAATTTTGAAAAATCGGTTGAGAACTGTATCAATTGCTCCTTGGTATTTTTAAGGAGATTTTCAAGTTCTTTATTAGTTAAATAGTGATAATCTGTAAATTCGATATAGCTTTTAAGTCGACCAAATTGGTTCTGTAAGGTTCTTGCTTCAGATAAATTATTGTCTTTAAAAAGAAAATCTAAGTAGGTATCTATTAGTTCTAATGTATAAATTACAGAATGAGCAAACTCTCTATTGAAAACCACTTGTTGCACTACTTTTCGATTGTGGGGAATATTGCTGTAACTTTTTAAATACAACTCGTAACCCGAAAGCGATAAAAGTAGTCTTCTCAATACAACAAATCTTCTCTCCGTCTAAATCGTAACCAATAGGATTATAGTAAGCTTGGGTTAAAGAAATGGTTTGCAGGCATCTTTCGATGTGTTTGCCAATGCTTGAGAAGCACCAACCTAAACCTCTAGGCATGGTTACGTGAAGAATGCCATTGTAGAGTAGTAACTCTTTGTTGAGTTTGGTAATAATACTTAATGCATCGTAGGTTTCTAGCTTTTTGGGTAATTCAGGGTCATTCATAAAATGATAGAGTGAATTGATGTGTTCCCAAAGTTCTTTTGTTATTTTGTCTTGGGAGCCTCTAGCATTTTCACGAGCTTTAATTACTAAATTCTTAACAGAGTTCTGATTCAAATTGTCGCAGATGATGTATTTTAAAACAAAATTAGTGTTGTACTGCGCCTGAATTATTTGCTGACGGGATAAATCGGTATAGTATTCTAATAGAGGTTTGTAACCTTGCGAGTCGTTCATTTCTTTATCAAAAGATAAAATATACAATGTGTTTAAAGTCAACAACATTCCGTCGGTTCTTTCCATATATCTGTTGAGCCAAAACATTCCGTCTGCCACTCTACTAAGCATGTTTGCTTTCATCGTTTATTTATTTTATAATCCAAGTATCTTTACTGCCTCCTCCTTGAGAAGAATTTACTACAAGCGACCCTTCTTTTAAAGCGACTCTTGTTAATCCGCCAGGAACAATCTCAACACCATTGGGACCACATAAAGCATAGGGTCTCAAATCGACGTGACGTAATTTGAGTTCACCATCAATCAAACAAGGCACCGTACTGAGTTGAATGATAGGCTGTGCTATGAAGTTTCTGGGGTTATTGACAATGGCAATTTTTGCCTTTTTTAATTCTTGTTCGGTAGCTTTATTTCCCATTATCATTCCGTAACCTCCACTTTGATTGGTTTCTTTAATTACCATATTGCCCATGTCTGCAAAAACTAATTCTCGTTCTTCGGGGTTCTCCATTTGATAGGTAGGAACGTTCTTGAGAATAGGTTCTTCGTTGAGGTAGTATTTTATCATTTGTGGAACGTAAGCATAAACCGCTTTGTCGTCTGCAACACCATTACCTACAGCATTCACTAAAGCTACGTTTCCTTTTTTATATGCGCTAATTAATCCAGGTACTCCTAATGTACTATCTGGCTTAAAAACCAAAGGGTCTAAATACTCATCGTCTAAGCGTCTGTAAACGACATCAACTTGATGTAGTCCAGAGGTGGTTTTCATGTACACCTTACAGTTGTTTACTACCAAATCTCTTCCCTCTACTAAGGGAATTCCCATTTGTCTGGCTAAAAAAGTATGCTCGTAATAGGCTGAATTGTAGATGCCAGGAGTTAGTAGTACAACATTAGGATTGGAAATCGTTCTCGGGGACAAGGAAACGAGAATGTTGTGGAGAATCATAGGATAATTACTCACCATACTAATGTTGTTAGAGGTAAGCATTTTTGGGAATATCCTTTTGGTGATTTCTCTGTTTTCTAGCATATAACTAACGCCACTAGGACATCTTAAATTATCTTCAAGAACATAAAACTCGCCTTTTGCTCCCCGAATAAGGTCAATTCCAGCTATGTGCACATGAATGTTGTGAGGCACTTTAATTCCGTGAACTTCTTGAATATAGTGTGGGCAAGAAGCAATTAGTGAGGCGGGAATGATTCCGTCTTTTACAATATGCTGCTCGTTGTAAATGTCTTCTAAAAATAGATTGAGTGCTTTCAGTCTTTGTTTGATGCCCACTTCTACTTCATTCCAATCTTCTTGTGTTATAATTCTTGGAATAATATCAAAAGGGAATATTCTTTCAATTCCCTGATTGTCATCAGAATAAACTGTAAACGTTATTCCTTGAGACATAAAAAAATTCAGCTGCTTGTTTTTGTTTTAATTCAAGCCGATCTTTACTCAAGCTTTGTAAAGTTTGCAAAACCTGTCTGTAGAATTTCTTACTCCTTTACTAGAAAACATTTCATCCCAACCATTAGGATTAATTTTTGGCATCAACTCCATTTGTTTTTATTAAAAATTCATCATTTAGTCAATTTTGATTAAAAAAATCAATCACTTTTAGCTAAAATAGTAATTTTAATTTTTAAAAAAGTCTATTTTACTATAAATTCTATAATTTATATATAATTCATTTTTTTGATATTTATTTTTTAACGAATTCGTTTTTTTAGAGCTCTTTTTTTTAATTCTGTTATTTAACAAAAAAATAGCCCTATTAAATAAGGGCCTTCTTGTTTTTTTAGATATAAGTTTTACACGAAAACCCTTTGAAAAATGGGGTAATTATATAAAAAATATCATTTTTAGATAAGTATTGTAAAAAATAAAACCAAAAAGGTTTTAAAAAAATAGATTTTGGAGGGTAGTGAAGTAAGTTACCATTCTAAAAACACCATTCCAATTCCACAGACTAAAATAATACTAGCACTTATGGTTTCAAGGTATTTTTCGTAATTTTTAAAATTAAATAAATGAGCCCCAAAATATCCTAATAGGACCATTAGCATCATGGTGAGGACTGTTGAAAAAGTATAAAGTAGAATTAATATCCCTACTTCGTCTAATGAGTAATGAACAGAAGGATAGATGATAAGTGGAATCATAGGCTCACTGGGTCCTGAGGCAAATATAAAGAACATGACCCAAGGGGTTACTTTGTATTTCTTGTTTGATGTAATGTTTTGTCCGTGTTGGTGTTCAAAAACATAGATTTCGCCCTCATCGGAAGCATCAAAATGCTTGTGTACCTTGTTTTTATTGAGGTTGTATACAGCGTATAGTAGATACAAAATTCCGAAACCCAGTAGCATCCAAGCAGCAAATCCTCCACGAATTTCTTCAATGTGAAAGGTCTGTTTTATGGACCATCCTAAAAAGATTCCAATGATACCTAGTAATACGGAGCTTAGTACGTGAGCAATTCCACACAGTGACGTCCAAAATAAGGTTTTGTTTAAAGTCCATTTTTTTGAACGAGATAGCACAATAAAAGGCAGATAATGATCTGGCCCGCTAAAGGTATGAACAGCACTTATAGATAAAACGGTTAGGATTAAGAGTTGGAATTCTGACATTATTAAAGTGTGAAAATTAGAAGTTAGGAACTAGAAGTTGTCGCTTCAAGGAAATATTTCTGACTCAACTCTTTTAGTAACAAAAATAATTTTTCGGAGTTTTGACTTAGAATTTTAATAATGAATCCATTCCCATTGGTTTCAGAGGTGCCAAAAAGAATGTCTTTTTTTTCAGAAAGAAACGCATCGCATTGTGTTTTTACTCTTTTTACATCGGCTTGTTCATTGAAATAAATTAAACTAGCTTGATGGGTAAAGCCTTCTAATTGACCTATGGATAGGGGATTCATTGCTGATGGATTCATATATAGATTCTCAAAAACGACTAATTTCCCATTTTTAAAGATTGAAGTTTTGTTTTGAAATTCGGTAAATTCGAATTGTTCACCGTTTAATTTTCTTCCACAGGTGAGAATTTCCCCCCAAATTAATCTGGCATTTTCATCCAAATAAATGGTGTTTTCTGCTTTGTAATTCGATTCTTTGTGAGGCACCATTGGATGCGGAATGTAGCGTAAAAAGCCGTTTTTTTTGATTGCTACTTTCATCTTTTGCGACGCACTACCTTTCATAGTAAAGATACGTTGATAGGATTGGGTAGAAAACTCTAATTGGCAATTTTCCTGAACAATGACTTCAAAATCATAGCAGTCACCATCCAAAATACCAGGTGAAGAGCTCATCAACATCAATTCTAAAACAGGTGAATTTTTATCCTCTCGAATTTCAGCTACTTTAAACGGAGTGGTATGATAGGCTGATTTTAGGTGTGTGATTTCGTTACGTAAATAAGTATCAATTTTTACGGTTGCAATCATCTCCAGAGTTTTGGTTCCTCTACATCTTCCATCAAGGCGTACTTTTTTAATCCAACCAATGACATCGAATAATCCTTCTTTTTTCATCAGGTTGGTAAATACAAAGGGTTTGCCGTTTCGCATTTTTCTTGCATCGCGTTCCATGACTCCTAAATCGGCGTTGACATAGGGAGCTAAGTCGATTTTGTTAATCATTAAAAGATCACTACGGGTGATTCCGGTGCTCCTTTCCGAGGAATTTTGTCTCCTTCGGCTACGTCAATTACAAATATGGTAAGGTCTGCCAAATCAGGGCTAAAAGTAGCCGAAAGATTATCGCCGCCGCTTTCTATAAAAACCAATTCCATTTCGGGGAAGCGTTCGGCTAATTCTTCAACCGCTTCTAGATTCATACTGGCATCCTCGCGAATAGCAGTGTGAGGACAGCCACCCGTTTCTACTCCAATGATTCTATCGGAAGGGAGCAAGCTATTTTTAGTTAAGAATTCGGCGTCTTCTTGGGTGTAAATATCGTTGGTAATTACCCCGATGGAGTAGGTGTCGGCCAATTCTCTGGTTAACTTTTCGATTAATGCGGTTTTACCTGAGCCCACAGGTCCAGCAATTCCTATTTTTATATACTTTCTATTCATTTTATTTCTTATTTAAAACTTTCTAAGAGACTAAGCAATCTTACTTAATGTATAATCGGAATATAAATTCTCATGCTGCATTGAACGAATATCAAAACCTACTGAACTTTTCCTACTAACATTTTTTTTGGGTCAATGCTTTTTCCGACAATTCTTCCAATAAAGGAAGAATTTCATGAAGTAATACTTGTCCTGAATCTTGACTCAATGGAATCAATTTTACTGCATTTGTGATGTATCCAATGGCACAATTGTAAAAAAATCCCTGTAGTGCTTCTTTCTTTGGAATCTTTAATTCATGCGCATATATGCCATATAGAATACAGTAATGACCATACAACTCTTTGTTTTTTATACTGTTTTCAATTTGGTTTGAAAGAGAAGATTGCACTAAAGGATTGAAAATCTTCATCAAACGAGTTCCTAATTTTTGACTTGCGGTTCTCATTTCCTTGGGTAATTTTGAGGCATTGCAAAGCGCATCTAATGCTGTTATTCTGTCCCAATTCATATCTATACAAGCATCATAAGCTAGGCTTATGAAAGCGGCTTCGTTATGCAAAATAGAATTGGCAAGTATTTCATTCAGAAACAACTGCATGGTTTCAGGAGAATTTACAATCTCCTTTTGGGTGTAGGTTTCTAATCCTGATGAATGCGAAAATCCCCCAATAGGCAACGTAGGGTCACACAGATGCAACAAATGGAATAGGGGACTCATTCTTCTTTTTGGGTTAGATTCATAATTTTAGAAAACAAACTTTCGCTTTCTCCATGAGGCGCAACAGTAGTTTTTAAGGGAATTAGAAGTTGTCTTTTTTCCGATTTTACTTCGAAGCCCATAGCAGATAGTTGTCGGAACAATGGTTTTTCAAAAGGCACCAAAAGTTCGTTGTCCTGATAGAAAAGCGGCAGGTGTTTGTTGCCAATTTCATAACAAATAGATGCAATTTCGAAATTATTTTTGGGTGAAATAATCAAACAATCGCAAGGGAGAATATTTATGATATAGTTGGTGTCATTCTCCTGATGTATAATCTCATTTTGTTGAAAGTTTGGATTTTCCTTTAAAAATTTCAGTCGAAATGTTTTACCATCTCTTGCGGTTTTATGTTGGATGCGCTTGTTCACTTCAAACCATTCCAAATCAACTGCAATAGTTTTGGAATGAGGAGAAGCATTATTTTCTTTTGGTTTTTGAGTAATTAGCATTTTAAAATAAAAAATACCTTTGGGTTAATGGCAATTCTTTAGCAGGTTCGCAGGTGATTTTTTGGCCGTCAACTTTTACTTCATAATTCTCAGGATTCACCTCAATATTGGGCGTTTTGTCGTTGTGAATTAAATCTTTTTTACCAATGTTTCTACAGTTTTCTACCGGAAGAATAATTTTATTCAATTGGTACTTTTCGATGGTTTTGTTTTCGATAGCAATTTTGGAAACAAAAGTGACACAGGTTTTGTGAAGCGCTTTTCCGTAGGCTCCAAACATAGGTCTGTAGATCACGGGTTGCGGTGTTGGTATAGAGGCGTTCGGATCGCCCATCCTTCCTGCGATAATCATTCCGCCTTTAATAATCAATTCTGGTTTACCCCAAACATCGCCGGTTTCCATAGGACGATGTCTGCTAATTTTCCTGCTTCAATGAGCCCACATGTTTCGATATTCCATGGGAAATGGCTGGATTGATGGTGTATTTGGCAATGTATCTTTTTACTCTAAAATTATCGTTATTGTTGGATTCGTCTTCAGCCAAAAATCCTCTTTGTACTTTCATTTTATGGGCTGTTTGCCACGTTCTAGTAATAACTTCCGAAACCCTACCCATGGCTTGAGAATCGCTACTCATCATACTGAATACGCCCATGTCGTGTAAAATATCTTCGGCAGCAATCGTTTCAGGGCGAATTCTTGAATCGGCAAAGGAAACATCCTCAGGAACTGATTTGTCTAAATGATGGCACACCATTAGCATGTCTAAATGTTCGTCGATGGTATTGATGGTATACGGTCTTGTTGGGTTGGTACTTGAAGGCAGTACATTTGGATACATAGCTGATTTTATAATATCAGGAGCGTGTCCGCCACCAGCGCCTTCAGTATGGAAGGTATGAATTACTCTGCCGTTTATAGCATTAATGGTTTCTTCTAAAAATCCAGCTTTCATTTAGGGTATCGGTGTGAATGGCTACTTGAATGTCTAATTGGTCGGCTACAGTTAAAGAGGCATCAATGGTTGCTGGTGTAGCTCCCCAATCTTTCATGTATTTTTAATCCCAAGGCACCGGCTTCAATTTGTTCCACTAATGGTTCTATGGTAGAGCAGTTCCCTTTTCCGAAGAATCCTAAATTCATTGGGAAAGCTTCTGCTGATTCTAACATTTTTTGTATGTTCCAAGCACCAGGAGTTACTGTGGTCGCATTGGTTCCGTCGGCAGGACCTGTTCCGCCGCCTATCATTGTGGTTACTCCACTGTATAGGGCATGGTCAATTTGTTGTGGGCAAATAAAATGGATATGCGTATCAATACCTCCAGCGGTAGCAATTAAGCCAGCACCCGAATGTACTTCGGTAGACGCACCAATAATCATGTTTTCGCTAACTCCGTCCATGGTGTCAGGATTCCCAGCTTTTCCTATTCCGACAATTTTTCCGTCTTTAATACCGATATCCCCTTTGATAATTCCCCAGTGGTCAATGATGATTAAATTGGTGATAGCAAAATCTAAAACGCCTTCGTTTCTGGTAGCTCTAGCCGACTGTGCCATACCATCGCGAATGGTTTTTCCTCCACCAAATTTGGCTTCTTCACCGTATACAGCAAAGTCTTTTTCAATTTCGATAAATAATTCGGTATCAGCTAATCGAACTTTATCTCCTACGGTTGGGCCAAACATGTTGGCATATTTGGTTCGGTTTATTTGGATGCTCATTTTTTACTTTTTTTAATCCTTTAAAAAATCATTTAATCGTTGTTGAATGGCGGGTAGTGTTTCTGCTGTGATTTGACCATCGACTAGATTGTTGAATCCAAAAATGGTTTTGGTTCCACTGATTTCAACCAATTCTACTTCTTTTTCTTCTCCTGGCTCAAAACGTACTGCTGTTCCAGAAGCAATATTCAAGCGCATGCCAAGGCTTTTCATTCGGTCGAATTTCATTTCTTTATTGACTTCAAAAAAGTGAAAATGAGAGCCTATTTGAACGGGTCTATCACCAGAATTAATTACTTCAATGCGTATGGTTTTTTTGTTAGCATTTGCCTCAACCGGTTCTTTTCTTAGGATGTATTCGCCTGGTATCATTTGATTGGATTATGAACGGTTACTAATTTTGTTCCATCGGGAAAGGTGGCCTCAATTTGAATGTCGTGAATCATCTCTGGCACCCCTTCCATTACTTCGTCACGAGTGAGAATGGTCGTTCCGTAGTGCATCAATTCGGCCACGGTTTTTCCATCGCGAACGGCTTCTAATAATTCGGAGCTGATTAGCGCTATAGTTTCAGGATAATTTAATTTTAGACCTCGTTTTCTTCTTTTTTGAGCCAATTCTCCTGCGGTATGTAGCAGTAATTTTTCTATTTCTTTTGGAGTTAGATGCATTTTTTAATCGTATTAAAATTTTTGGGAACAGGACGGGAAATATAACTTGCTTTTATTTCTTAATCCTACGTAAAATTAGGGGTATTATTTTAAAAAAGCTATTATTCAATTTATTTTTTACTATTTTAACAGGAGTAGTAATTATTTTGTTAAAAAATATTGATTTTGATAAATAGAATTAAATATTTTGTAAAACATGTAATTTTTTAGAAGAGATTGACTTTGAAATAAAACGAATCATCATTTTGCATGTCCTCTTTCGAATATAATATATTTATTCCTTGTATGCTTTTTACATAAATTAGTATTCATAAATTTCATAACCCCAAGGCTTCATTTTTCGTTCATTCGAATTTAAAACTTCTGGCTTTTCTTTAAAAACATTGTAAGCATTTCCGATTAAAGCTTGGTCTTTTATAACTATGGACTGTTCTGTTGCCGAAAGATTTAGAATTACCAGTATCTTTTTATTTCCTTTTTCTCTTGTATAGGCATAAATTGTTCTTTCATCGCCAATATCTGCCTTTTTAAAAGAGGCGTCGGCAGCAAGTGCTGCATTTCTTTTTCTAAGGGCAAGTAGAGTTTTATAGAAATTTTCTCTTTGAAATTTTTCAAAAGAGATAGGGTCTTTATCAAAAAATTTCAATGCTCTCAATACAGGTTCTTCTTGCCCGCTATAAATGAGCGGGACACTGTTTTTCATAGTTTGGGTAAACACAGCAAAGGGGCATGTACATCTCCAGGGAAGCTACCAAAATCGGCATGATTCCAACTATTTTCATCGTGGTTGCTGGTAAAATACATTTGAATCGTATTTTCGGGATACCGAGTTTTATTTTCTTTATTGATGCTATCCAAGCCCGTTGCTGGTTTTTCACCTTTGGCGATTTTCTCCATTATTTTAAACATGTGCCAAGGATATACTGCATCAAAACCGCTTTTAGGAAGATAGGTACTATCTCCTTCAGCAAGCATAAAAACATTTTTCATTTTTTTTAATTGTGGAATAGACTTATGCCAAAAAGAAGCTGGAACATTCCAAGCCACATCGCATCGATATCCGTCGATATCGGTTTCTTTTACCCAAAATTGCATTGCAGCTACCATACTGTCTTGCATTACCTCATTTTTATAGTCCAATTGTCTTGCATCGTTCCAATCAAATGCCACTGCAGCCTTTCCATATTGGTCTTTGATGAAAAAAATCAGGTTGTTCTGTTAGCCAACGGTGATCCGCACCAGTGTGATTGGGCACCCAGTCAATGATTACTTTCATTCCTTTATCGTGAATTTCTTGTACCACTTTTTTAAAGTCTTCCATGGTTCCAAATTCAGGATTAATTGAGGTGTAATCAGAAACAGCATAGTAACTTCCTAAAGAGCCTTTTCTATCCACTTTGCTGATTGGATTAATAGGCATGAACCAAATGGTTTCAACTCCCATTGCTTTCAAACGGTCAAGATGTTTGGCAAATGCATTTAAGGTTCCCTCTGGCGTATATTGACGTACGTTCACTTCATAGATATTGCTTTGCATAATCCATGCCGGATGACCATCTATTTGAGTGGTGTTTGTGTTTGATAATGTATTGGTTTTACAGCAAATCAAAGAAAAAAGGAATGCGATAAAGAGCAAATTGACATGTATTCTTTTCATAATTGGGAAGAGATAAAGGTTATACGCTTGGATGTTATTTTCATAACAAAAATTGAACTATCACTAAAGTAAGCGTTATTTTGAACTTACAAAATGGATTGCAGAAAATAGTATCTTAAATCAATTGAAACTATAAAAAAAAACCATCAGAACTGATGGTTTTTAGTAGCCTCGACGGGAATCGAACCCATATCTAAAGTTTAGGAAACTTCTATTCTATCCATTGAACTACGTACTTAATCAATGTTTTATAACTTCTATTCTTATCACGAACTAAAGTTTGTATACCAGAAGCCCACAGGGCTTCCTCCTCTTACTATCAAATGTTGAACTACTGGCCAAAACTAAAAAAAGCCACTCTTTCGAATGGCTTTCTTACTTTTGCTCCCCCTCTTGGGCTCGAACCAAGGACCCTCTGATTAACAGTCAGATGCTCTAACCAACTGAGCTAAGGAGGAAGATGTATATCTTTTAAGCGGTTGCAAATATAAGGGGAAATTTAGTTTTCGCAAATAAAATGCCATAAAATTTTAAAAAAAATTATTTCCCAACAATTGCTTTGTAAATATCATTACCATTGGCAAATACCAACAAACTAATAAGCAAAACAAAACCAACCATTTGAGCATTTTCCATGAACTTATCACTTGGTTTTTTACCACTTATCATTTCGTACAATAAAAACATAACGTGTCCACCGTCAAGTGCAGGAATAGGTAATAAATTCATTACTCCAAGCATGATGGAAAGTAAAGCGGTAATGCTCCAAAAAGCTTCCCAACTCCAAGTGTTAGGGAAAATATTAAAAATAGCCGCAAATCCACCCACGCCTTTGTAGGCACCTGTGCTAGGATTGAAAATGAGTTGTAATTGTTTCCCGTATCCAACTAATTGGTTTTTTCCTTTTTCAATGCCAATAGGAAAAGATTCGAAAAAGCCATAATCTTGTTCGCTAACATGGTACAACCCTAATTTTTCTAGGTTATCATATGGAAGCCTACCAGCATATCCTATTCCCATTTTTGCGCTATCGTTTACTGTTAATGTCAGCGCTACTTCTTTGTCCTCACGTTTTACAATTACAGGAACTTTTTTTCCTTTAACCTCTTTGACTAAAGTCAATAATTCATCAGCATATTTAACAGGAATTCCATTGAAATTAGTGATAATATCTTTAGGTTGAATATTGTTTTTATTAGGTGAATTTTCTTCGGCACCTGTTACTACAAATGGCACTCTTAATTCTACAATAGAAATTTTTCCGCCTTTCATTAATTTATCAATAAAATCAACGGGTAAAGCAACTTTTTGTTCTGTTCCATCACGCTCAATAGTTACCTCTTTCCCAAGAAGGATTTTTTCATTGATTTCGTCAAATTTCTTGATTTTGATACCATCAACAGCAAGGATTTTATCACCTGTTTTAATACCAGCTTTTTCGACAACTGGATTAGCAACCCAAACACCATCTTTTATTTCTGAATTGTTGAGGTATAAATCACCATACACAAATGTCATTCCTATATAAATGATAAAGGCCAAAATAAAGTTTACCGTAACACCACCCAACATAATAATCAAACGTTGCCAAGCGGGTTTAGAACGAAATTCCCATGGTTGCGGAGGCAAAGCCATTTGTTCTTTGTCCATGCTCTCGTCTATCATTCCCGATATTTTTACATAGCCGCCTAGAGGTAACCAACCAATACCATATTCGGTTTCGCCTATTTTCTTTTTTAATAGAGAATATTTGATATCGAAGAATAGGTAGAATTTCTCTACTCTAGTTTTAAATAATTTAGCAGGTATAAAATGCCCTAATTCGTGCAGTATGATTAGTAAGGATAAGCTCAATAAAAATTGAGATAACTTGATAACGATTTCCATTTTTTAATTTTCTATTTCTAAATAACGCACAAAAGTAAGGTTTTCTATTTATTTATTGTTGTATATTATTTTGGTTGGTATTTAAATGTTTGTTAAATATGGGAATTTGAATTTTAACTGTAAACAATCTCTTGTAAATTTACCTCTTATTTCTATCTCTAAACATTATTTCATGTCGTCAAAACTATTCTCGTCGCTCCAAATAAAAAGCATTACACTCAAAAATAGGATTGTTATTTCGCCTATGTGTCAGTATTCCGCCCAAGACGGCTTCGCTACCGATTGGCATCTAGTGCATCTTGGAAGTCGAGCTACGGGTGGAGCAGCATTAATTATACAGGAAGCAACAGCGGTTTCGCCAGAAGGCAGAATTTCGCCAGAAGATTTAGGGCTTTGGAAAGACGAACATATCGAAAAATTACAATCCATAAATCATTTTATAAGCTCACAAGGAGCAATTCCCGGAATCCAGTTGGCTCATGCTGGTAGAAAAGCAAGTGTTTCATCACCTTGGAACGGCAATAAAAAATTAGACGAAAGTCAAGTCGGTTGGAATACTGTTGCACCCAGTGCGGTTGGTTATCACGATGATGAAAAACCACCAATTTCATTAGATTTATCAGGAATACAAAAAGTAATTGTCGATTTTAAATTAGCAACTAAAAGAGCCAAGCTAGCAGGTTATAAAGTTTTAGAAATACATGCAGCTCACGGTTATTTGTTGCATCAATTTCTTTCTCCATTATCTAATTTTAGAACAGATTCCTACGGAGGAAGTTTTGAAAACAGAATCCACTTACTTTTAGAAATTTTAGAGGCTGTACAATCCGAGTGGCCAGCAGATTTACCTTTATTTGTTAGAATTTCAGCTACTGATTGGGCAGAAGGAGGATGGAATATTGAGGAGTCTATTAGGTTATCGACGATTTTAAAAGATAAAGGTGTCGATTTAATTGATGTGTCATCAGGTGGATTAGTTTCGCATCAAAAAATTCCTTTGGAACCTAATTATCAAGTGCCTTTTGCAGAAAGAATAAAAAATGAGGTTGGAATATTAACAGGAGCAGTAGGCTTGATTACCGAAGCAAGTCAGGCAGAATCTATTGTAAATTCAGCAAAGGCAGATCTTGTTTTGTTTGCTAGAGAATCATTACGCAATCCGTATTTTGGGTTACATTTTGCCAAAGCCTTAGAAGCAGATGTACAATGGCCCAAACAATATGATAGGGCTAAAATAAAATAAGATGCATAAAATCAAGACCGCATTACTTTCATACGGAATGTCTGGCAAAGTATTTCACGCCCCCTTCTTGACTTTTCATTCTGGATTCGAACTCGTTGGTTCATGGGAAAGAAGTCAAAAAAAGATTCAGCTGGATTATCCTAGCGCCAAGAGTTATTCCACACTAGAAACTTTGTTAGAACACGATATCGATTTGGTTATTGTGAATACGCCGGTAGCAACTCATTTTGAATATGCCAAGAAAGCGTTGCTTGCAGGAAAACACGTCGTTGTTGAGAAAGCTTTTACCACGACGGTTGCCGAGGCAGAAGAATTGACTGCTTTAGCCAAGGAAAAAGGGTTAAAATTGCCGTTTTCCAAAACAGAAGATGGGATAGTGATTTTAAAACAGTAAAAGCAATTTTTGCTGAAGGAATTCTCGGAGAAGTTGTAGAAGCAGAGTTTCATTTTGATAGGTACAATCCTAATTTAAGTCCAAAATTGCATAAAGAAACTAGTAATTCAGGAGCTGGAATTTTAAAAGATTTATTTTGCATTTGATTGATCAAGCGCTGTATTTGTTTGGATTTCCTGAAGCCGTTTTTGCTGATATTCGTATTACTCGTGACTCTTCCTTAGTTGATGATTGCATCGATATTTTGTTGTTTTATTCCACTTTTCGGGTACGATTGAAAGCAGGTTTTTTTGTCCGAGAAGCAGTTCCTTCTTATATTATTCATGGTAAAATAGGTTCTTTTTTGAAGCCAAGAGGTGATGTTCAAGAAGACGATTTAAAAGCAGGAAAGCTGCCCAATTTAGTAGATTGGGGAAAAGAATCATCAGAGAATGAGGGCGTTTTGCATACCCAAGTAGACGGAAAAATGCTTTACGGTAAAGTTCCGACAATGTTGGGGAATTATTATCATTTTTTGATGGTTTGTATGATTCCATTCTCAGGAACCATGAAGAGCCAGTCACTGCTGAAGAAGGCATCAAAGTGATGCGAATTATCGAAGCTGCTATCCAAAGTAGTGCGGAAAATAAAGTAATTCGTATGTAAATTACTATCAAGACCTCAATTTTCAACACCTTCCGGAGTTCCTTTTACTTTTCGTATTTTTGAAGCATTCATTTTTAAACCGAGTTGACTTGATAGATTTAAATTTCATTACTCGTTTTCGGACGAAAGCTAAAGACAGAAAAAGTTTTAACCATTTAAAAACTTCTTATCTCAGGAGGGTTCGCTGGGCCGTTACATTATTTTATTGTGCCATGGGATTAACTTTTGCTTCATGGGCCAGTAGAATACCCGATATTAAAACTGCATTACAATTAAGCCAAGGCGATTTAGGTACAATTTTGTTTGCTATGCCCATAGGTCAGTTGATTGTTATGCCTTTTTCAGGTAAGTTAGTTACTCGATTCAGCAGCTATCGTGTTTTGATTTTTTCTCTTTTACTATACGTATTTAGTTTGACCAATCTAGGTCTTGCCACAAAAGCATGGCATTTAGCGCTAGGGCTGTTAGCCTTTGGGATGTCCAGTAATATTTGTAACATCGCTATAAACACTCAGGAGTTTACACTGAAGAACTTTTCAAAAGAACCATTATGGGTTCTTTTCATGGATCGTGGAGTTTTGCTGGGTTTTCAGGAGCACTATTAGGAATAGGAATGGTGGCACTTGGTCTGTCGCCCTATAGTCATTTTTTGATAGTAGTTGTACTTGTGGTCCTATTGATGGCATTTAATTATAAATTTTTGATTGTCACTAAGGGCAAAATTATTCCCGAAAAAAAAGCGTTCTTTTCTAAACCTGATAGTACACTAGTTTGGTTGGGAATTATAGGGGAGTTTCTACAATTGTCCCAACAGTTTATAGCATTGCTGGTAAAAACCCATCAGTGCCTCCTGGCGAAGCATTAACGATAGTTTCCAGTGTGAGCTTTTTTGGTTTTTTAATGGGACCTCCTGTTATTGGATATATTGCCGAATTGTTTAATTTACGATATTCTTTTGCTTTTATTGGAATTTTCGGAGTTTTAATATCCTTTATGGTTTCAAGAGTTAAAGCCATCCAATAAAGTTTTGATGTCAATTTTAATTTTTAATAAAACTCATTTGTTTTGTTCCTTGACTAGTTATTATTTTTAGAAAATAAACCCCTTTTGCCCAACTGCTAGTGTCCCAAGAATTATCTGATGTTGATTCTTTTACATTTTGCCCTAAACTGTTGTAGAATATAGTTTTTTCAATTGTAATTCCTTGAGGTAAGCTTAAATTTAGGCGGTTTGTTACAGGATTTGGGTATACTGTTATTTCGTTTTTGAAATCAAAATTTCCCACTTTTAATGTAGCATTGTTGTTTCTTGAAATAATCTCTTTTTTCGGATCGAAAACCACATCTGTTACAACAAAAGGAACATCCACAATAAATGTTTGTTCATTAGTAGTATTTTCTAAAACAATATCTTTTTGTTCACCCAAAGCACCCATCAAGCGAATAGGTACAGGCATTTCGAAAAAAGAAACAGACGAATGAGATTGCGTTTGATTGATTGTGATTTGAACTTGTCCTGTTACATAATTTTTTGCCGAAATGGAATAGGAAGGATACCCTTGATTGTAAACCCAATCATTAAAAAATTCGCTTAAATTCATTCCTGAAACGGCCTCTAAATGTGCTTGCAAATCTGGAGTTTTAGCATAATTGTAGGCTAGAGCAGGATCATTTAAATAATTCTTCAATCCTTGAAAAAAAATAGCATCGCCCAATTTAAAACGAAGCATATTTAAAACCATTGCTCCTTTATTGTAACTCAAGCGACTATTAAAAATCCGATTAACATTGGTAGCTTCTTCATCAGTCAAATAGACAGCTCCATCAGTCGATGAAGTGATGGAATTTATCATATTCGATTTATCGTTGACAAAGGCAGTTTCTCCATCAAAATTTTCAATTACTAAAGAGGCTAAGTAGGTTGCAAAGCCTTCGTTGAGCCAAATGTCATTCCACGAACCACAAGTTACTTTGTCTCCAAACCATTGATGAGCTAGTTCGTGAGCAATCAAACCACGACCAAAACTACCCATGAACGAAACAGTGGTGTGTTCCATTCCTCCTCCCCAACCGAATTGTGCATGACCGTACTTTTCCCTCCTGAAAGGATAAGGAGTAAAGATAGATTCAAAGAAATCCATAATTTTGGGTGTTTGCTTTAAATTGACTAGATTATCATTTAAACTTTCGGGGTACAAGTAATTTACAATAGGAAACTGATTTGGACTAACTCCAGCCTGTTGGGTATACACACTGTAATTGGTGACCGCTACAGCTATCAAATAGGCTGGGATGGGATAACCGTGATGAAAATGAGTGGTTACAGTTCCATCACTATTTCCCACCTTAGATTTTTCTAATCCATTTGAAACAGAGATATAAACGGATGGCGCTGTAACATAGACATCAATAGCGTCTATTTTATCGTTCAAATCTTGTTTGCAAGGCCACCATTCCATTGCTCCGAAAGGCTCTGATAAAGTCCAAAGTACTGGGGTCGAATTGTGTTGGGATGTGATAAAAAGAGCCAAATCCACTTGTGGGAGGAACGCCAGAATAAGCAATTGTTAACGAGTCAAGAACATTTGTATTTTGAGTAAAAGGCATATCAATAATTAGTTCATTATCAGTGCTTCTTGAAAAAGTTAAATCATTGCCTCTTTGTTTTACACTACTCACTTCTAAGTCATTTGACAAGTCGAAAATAACGGAGTTTATGGTTTCTTTAGCGATGTATTTTGTGGTAACTTCTCCGTCTATAAATTGAATTGCTGGATCAACTTTAAATCGTAATCGATGATATACGATATCATAATTGTAGGTATTTGGATTGGTTACCAAAGCCATTTTTTTAGCCGCTGATTTTTTTTCTGCATTTACAATGGTGTTCAATTCTTTTTCAGAATTTTGACCATAAATACAAAAGAAAACAGAAAGAAAAGCAAACCTAATTTTTTCATTTTTTATAACGTTTCTGCGAATTTAACTAATTAATAAATAGATACATGTTAATATAAATAGAAAGGTCTATTGAACAACAAATTTTTAGTAGAAATTGAGCCTTCAACTTTTTTCTTTTGTCCCTTCAAATAAAAAGGAATTCCTTAAATTTGCGCACATTAAAAATACAAACATGTTACAAATCGCATTTATTAGAGACAACCAAGAAAAAGTAATCAAAGCATTAGCCAAAAGAAATTTGGACGCTAAGGTTCTTGTGGAAGAAGTGGTACAATTGGATGAAAAACGTCGTGCTACACAAGTAGAATTAGACAACATTTTATCAGAATCTAATAAATTATCATCCTCTATTGGCGAATTGATGAAAGGTGGTGAAAAGGAAAAAGCAACTATTTTAAAAGAGCAAACCGTTCAATTAAAAGAGAAAAGCAAAGAACTAGCTGAAAAATTAGAGGTTTTAGCAAATGATTTGACTCAAAAACTATATGTTTTACCAAATCTTCCTGCCGATATTGTTCCTGAGGGAAAACACCAGAAGACAATCTAAATGTTTTTCAGGAAGGAGTCATTCCCGTTTTGCATGAAGGCGCACAACCGCATTGGGAATTGGTTAAAAAATATGATATTATTGATTTTGAGTTGGGTGTAAAAATCACTGGTGCAGGATTTCCAGTGTATAAGGGAAAGGGGGCCAAATTACAACGGGCTTTGATTAATTATTTTTTAGACAAAAATACTGCTGCAGGATATAAAGAAGTTCAAGTGCCGCATTTGGTTAATGAAGCATCTGGTTATGGAACGGGACAATTGCCAGACAAAGAAGGGCAAATGTATCACGCTACAGTAGATGATTTGTATTTGATTCCAACAGCCGAAGTTCCAGTGACCAATTTGTTTCGCGATGTTATATTGAACGAAAATGAACTGCCCGTTTTGTGCACAGCGTATACACCTTGTTTTAGAAGAGAAGCAGGTTCTTATGGAGCACACGTTCGTGGATTGAATCGTTTGCATCAATTTGATAAAGTTGAAATCGTTCGTATTGAACATCCAGAAAAATCGTATGAAGCTCTCGACGGAATGGTGGAACATGTAAAAGGAATTCTTCAAGAGTTAAAATTACCGTATCGTATTTTACGTTTGTGTGGAGGAGATATGGGGTTCACATCAGCATTGACCTATGATTTTGAAGTATTTTCAACAGCGCAAGATCGTTGGTTGGAAATTAGTTCGGTTTCTAATTTTGAGACCTTTCAAGCCAATCGTTTGAAATTGCGTTTCAAGGATAAAGACGGAAAAAATCAATTAGCACATACGTTAAACGGAAGCTCATTGGCTTTGCCTAGAGTATTGGCTGGTATTTTAGAAAATTATCAGACAGCAGAAGGAATTGTCGTACCAGAGGTATTGCGCCCGTATTGTGGGTTTGATATCATTAATTAAAAAAGTTAATCTTTTTAAAACGATGTACTAATTTAGCACAAATGTGTTACTTTAGTACATTGTCGTTTTTATCGGAACTAAATGAAAAAATTACTGCTTTGTTTTACTCTGTTTTTTTCACTAATTGTCTTTTCTCAAAACGAACAATTAGCACAAAATTATTTTGATAAGGGCGACTTTGAAAAAGCAAAAATTAGCTACGAAGAATTACTAAAATCACAACCTGGAAATGGCTATTATTTTCAAAAAGTAATTGACTGTTACCAACAGTTACAACAATATAATCTTGCAGAAAAAGCTATTCAAGATCGATTGGATAGGTACAAACAATCAAGTCTTTTAGTCGAATTAGGTTACAATTATCAATTACAAAAAGACATTGATAAAGCCAAAAAACACTATGACCAAGCTTTAGATAAAATCAGAAAAAATCCAAATGAAGTGTATGGGATTGCAGGGACTTTTGAAAGAAAAGTATTGATAGATTATGCTTTGCAGTCTTATGAAATTGCGGTTGCTCAAGAACCCCTTTTAAATTTCAATTATCAAATGGCGATTCTTTACGGTCAGTTAGGAAATACCAATATGATGATTGAAAAATTTCTGAATGAAGCATACAGCAATCCGCAAAGTTCGATTATGATTCAAAATCAGTTGTCTCGATTTATGACTGAGGATGCTAATGAAATGTTTAATGAAACGCTTCGAAAAGCATTGTTAGTTACGGCGCAAAAAAATCAAGATGTGTTTTGGAATGAATATTTGAGTTGGTTTTATGTGCAACAAAAAGAATATGGTAAAGCCTTTATTCAAGAAAAAGCAATATACAAACGCAATCCTGAAACGTTTTCAAACATAGTAAATTTGGCACAATTGGCCATTGAAGAAAAGGAACAAGAAACGGCTAAAGAAATTTTGACCTTTGTTTTAGAGAACACCAAGGATTTAGAATTGCTCATTCAAGCCCATACTTTTTTGATTCAAATGCGAATAGATACCGCTCAGGAAAAAGATTTTAAGAGTATCGCAAGTGATTTGGATGTATTGTTGAAAGAGTTTGGCATCAGTCCCTATTCACTTTCGCTTCAAATCATGCAAGCTCATTTTTCGACTTTCTATTTGAAGCAAGCTGAACAAGGAAAACTGGTTTTAAATGCTGCTTTAGAATTACCATTAAATGAATATCAAAAAGCAGATGTCAAAATGGAACTGGCAGATATCTTATTATTTGAAGAAAAATTCAATCAAGCATTGATTTACTATTCTCAAATAGAAGAAGATTTAAAAAATGATGTTATTGGTCATGAAGCTAGTTTGAAAGCAGCTAAAACCAGCTATTTTAAAGGCGATTTTCAATGGGCTCAAAAACAGTTCAAAGAGTTAAAATCGGCTTCCACACAGTTAATTGCTAATGATGCATTGGAGTATTTTTTGTTAATTAACGACAATACCGTTGCCGATTCTACCCAGACGGCCTTAAAACAACTTGCTCATGCAGATTATTTACTCTATCAAAATAAAAACAAAGAAGCAGCAAATCTTTTCCAAGCTATTTTAAAAAGCTTCAAAGGTCAGGAGATAGAAGGCGTTACTTTTTTGCGATTGGGAAAATTGTATGAAAAGATGGGCGATTCTTTATCGGCTTTAAGCCAATATCAGGAAATTATTGATCATCATAAAGATGGAATTTATATTGATGAAGCCTATTATTTTTCAGCTGAGATTTACAATAAACAGTCAGTAGATGTAAATCAAAGTTCAGGAGCTGAACAGGCAAAACAAAAAGCAAAATCATTCTACGAACAGATTATTTTTCATCATGAAGACAGTATTTATTTTACTGATGCCCGAAAAAAATACCGACAACTACGAGGGGATACTAATTTATAATTCGGAAATTTGTAATTTAAACACTTTAACAACGCTATTCTCATGATAATTTATAATGTGACCACAACAATAAGTGAAAGTATACATGATCAATGGGTAACTTGGATGCAGGAACGACACATACCAGAAGTTTTAGCTACAGGGAAATTTACATCCGCACGCTTAGTTAAAGTACTTGTGGGAAACGAAAATGATGAGATTACGTATGCTGTTCAATATACTACAGATAGTAAAGAAAAATTAGACAAATATTATAAGGAAGATGCGCCGAGATTACAAAACGTAGCAATCCGATTATTCGCCGATAAACTTTTTTCATTCAGAACCGAATTAGAACATATTAGCGAGCATTATTCTATGGCAAGCGCACAGTAATAAGCTTCAAAATTAATAATAAATACTATAAAACAGATTGCTTCGTGCCTCGTAATAAACCTAATGGAAAAAGTAAAAGCTAAAAAACATCTTGGACAACACTTCTTAAAGGACGAAAGTATCGCCCAAAAAATTGCAGATACTTTGAATTTGGATGGATATGATGAGGTTCTGGAAATTGGTCCAGGTATGGGGGTGTTGACCAAGTATTTACTAGATAAACCTGTAAACACCTATGTTATTGAAATTGACACTGAGTCGGTGGTGTATCTTGATGAAAATTTCCCTAAGCTCAAAGGCAGGATTATCTCTAAGGATTTTTTAAAATACAATATCAATGAAGTTTTTGATGGAAAGCAGTTTGCTATAATTGGAAATTTTCCTTACAATATATCTACTCAAATTGTTTTCAAAGCTTTGGAATATAGGCATCAAATTCCTGAGTTTGCTGGTATGTTTCAAAAAGAAGTAGCCGAAAGAATTTGCGAGAAAAAAGGAAGTAAAGCCTACGGAATTTTATCGGTTTTAGCACAAGCATTTTATGAGGCAGAATATTTGTTTACGGTTGATGAAAATGTTTTTATTCCGCCCCCAAAAGTAAAATCGGGTGTTTTGCGATTGCGAAGAAAAGAAAATTATACTTTACCGTGTAGCGAAAAATTGTTTTTTACCATCGTGAAAACTGCTTTTCAACAACGAAGAAAAACATTGAGAAACAGTTTAAAAACTTTAAATTTGTCGGATAATTTGAGAGAAGATGCTATCTTTGACCTCAGACCAGAGCAATTATCTGTTGAGCAATTTGTTTCATTAACACAAAAAATAGCCGCCGATGGAGTTTAAAATCAGCAAAGAACTAATTCAACAATTAGAGCAATTGATTCAAAGCAAGGACGACAACCAATTGGAAGTCCTATTGAATGATTTGCACCATGCTGATATTGCAGAAATTCTTGATGAGCTTGATTTTGACGAAGCAACCTATATTTTCAAAGTTTTAGATAGCGAGAAAACGGCTGAGATTCTTCTGGAATTGGAAGATGATTTGAGGGAAAACATTCTGAATCGACTTTCGCCAAAAGAGATTGCCGAAGAGCTAGATGAGCTTGAAACCAATGATGCTGCCGATATTATAGCTGAACTTTCTAAGGGTAGAAAAGAGGAAGTTATTTCCGAGCTTCAGGATGTGGAACATGCTAAGGATATTGTTGATTTACTTCGATATGATGAGCATACCGCAGGAGGCATTATGCATAAGGAGCTGGTGAAAGTTAACGAAAACTGGAACGTACTTACTTGCGTCAAAGAAATGCGCATTCAAGCTGAAAATATATCCAGAGTTCACTCTATTTATGTGGTAGATGATGAAAACCGATTAAAAGGGCGCTTGTCATTGAAAGATTTATTGACTACTTCTACAAAAACACCTATTAGTGAGGTTTATATTCGAAAATTAAATTGGGTTCAGGTAGATACTGAAGATGTTGAGGTAGCTCGTATCATGCAAAAATACGATTTAGAAGCAATTCCTGTTATCGACGAATTGGGGAGATTAGTTGGTCGAATTACTATTGATGATATCGTAGATGTTATAAAGGATGAAGCCGATAAAGATTACCAATTAGCTGCAGGTATTACTCAGGATGTTGAGGCAAATGACAGCGTGTTAGAACTGACCAAAGCGCGTTTGCCTTGGTTGTTAATAGGAATGGTCATAGAGATTGTGGCATCATTTGCTTTAAAGAGCAATGAATTGGCATTTCAAAGATATTCTACCTTAATAATTTTTGTGCCGTTACTTTCAGCAACTGCAGGAAATATTGGTGTACAAGCTTCAGCCATTGTGGTGCAAGGTTTGGCAAATGGCACCTTAAAAGAATTCAGTAAGCAATATTTTAGTAAGGAGTTGACTGTTGCCATGATTTCGGGAACTATAATTTCCTTATTTTTATTGCTGTATCACTCTATTATGTATCAGCAATATCAAGTAGGATTGGCAATTTCCATTTCTATCATTGTTGTGATTCTTTTTGCCGCTACTCTAGGAACCTTGGTACCTTTGTTTTTACATAAAAATAAGATTGATCCCGCTATTGCAACGGGTCCATTTATTACTACAACAAATGATGTTTTTGGAATTATTCTTTACTTTGGCATCGCACGATTAATTTTAGGATTTTAAATTGTAAACGAATGAAAATACACATTATAGGAGGAGGAAATTTAGGCGTAGCTATTGCCATTGGAATTTCAAAATACACCAAAGGAAATAGCGTAACTATAACTAGAAGAAACACCTCTAGTATTTTGCATCTTGAAAAACTTGGCGTTACCGTTTCTTCAGATAATACGCATCAAATACAAGATGCCGACTTTATTATTCTGACGATAAAACCGTATCAGGTGGACACCGTGTTGAAAGAAATTCTTCCTGTTATTTCTAATAAAACCATAGCTTCTGCGGTGAGCGGAGTAACTATCGAAAGTTTGGAAAAGAAAACCAATTACTTGCATTCGATAGTGAAAATAATGCCAAACATCGCAGCCCAATTTGCAGAGTCAGCAACTTGCATATCTTTTCAAGAAAAAGACAAAGAAGCTGCTCAAAAAGTAATAGCGTTATTTCAGGATTTGGGTACAGCACCTATAATTGACGAAAAATTAATGGATGCAGCTACTGTTCTTGGCGCTAGTGGAACAGCTTTTGCGTTGCGTTACATCAGAGCCTCGATGCAAGCGGGTATAGAAATAGGTTTCGATTCTCAAACAGCATTGGCTATTTCTGCTCAAACCGTAAAAGGAGCCGCTCGAATGTTACTTGAAGAAAAAGTGCACCCTGAGCAATTGATAGACCGTGTAACTACACCACAAGGATGCACGATAGCGGGATTAAATGAGATGGAGCATTTGGGATTCAGCTCTTCATTAATAGTAGGCATTAAAACGTCTTTGAAACAGATTAAGGGATAACTTTTGAAAACGCCTATCAAAATCCTACATATTGATAGCAATCATCCCTTACTTTGGGAGCAATTGCAGGAAGCAGGATTTGTGAATCATGAAGACTTTGTGTCCACCAAAGAACAAATAGAAGCTAAGATTCAAGATTACCAAGGTATTGTCATCCGTAGCAGATTTAAAATCGACAAAACGTTTCTAGACAAAGCAACAAGTTTACAGTTTATTGCCAGAGTAGGAGCGGGTTTGGAAAGTATCGATTATGATTACGCATCTAGTAGGGGAATCCACCTTATTGCTGCCCCTGAAGGAAACCGAAATGCTGTTGGCGAACACACACTGGCGATGTTATTGTCGCTCATGAACAATCTTAATAAAGCCAACTCCGAAATCAAATTAGGGCAATGGAATCGTGAAAGCAATCGTGGACAAGAATTAGATGGAAAGACGGTTTGCATTATTGGCTATGGAAATATGGGTAAAGCTTTTGCTAAAAAACTAAGAGGGTTTGAGGTTAAAGTTTTGTTTTATGACATTTTACCTAATGTAGCGGATGAAAATGCCCAACAAGTTTCTTTGGAGGAATTGCAAGAAAAGGCAGATGTTTTAAGCTTGCATATCCCTTGGACCCCAGAAACAGATAAAATGGTCAATACTGGTTTTATCAATGGTTTTGATAAACCGTTTTGGTTTATTAATACTTCTCGTGGGAAAAATGTGGTTACCGCTGATTTGGTTGTCGCTTTGAAATCTGGAAAAATTTTAGGTGCTGGACTGGATGTATTGGAATATGAGAAGTTATCTTTTGAGAGTCTTTTTCAGGATCAAAATACTCCCATAGCTTTTCAATATTTATTAAATGCGGATAATGTATTGCTTAGCCCACACATAGCAGGTTGGACTTTTGAAAGTCATGAGCAATTGGCTCGGGTCATTGTAAATAAGATAAAAAGTATTTATTCTGTTTAAATTACTTCTTCACTTTAATTTTTCACAAATTACTCTGTATTGATTTGGATCAAAAAAAATGGTTCTTTTTTACGAATTGACAAGTTGTATTTTTCAAGCTACAAAAAGACATAAAAAACATTTGATTTTCTTCATTTTGCATTCATAAATCAATAATTTTCTTCTAAATTTTTTTCGTTGTAAGTAATTTACTTACAAAAAAACAACTATTTATTAACACGAAAACGTTGTAGCTTATTGTTTTTTTAGCGCTGTATTTGTTCAATAACTATTTTTATTAACTTAGGTGCTGATAAACTATTGATTTCATATAAAACGATGTAGTTTGTCGGATTTATTTGCAATTTTAATAAAACAGCATTCAAAATTTCTTTAACAACCGCCAAGTTGTTATAGAACAAAAACAACAAAAATACCAAACCAATTTATTTAATTTTTAAACCAAAAATTATGATTAACATTTTACTTAATTTGAAGAATGCTCCACCAGCTTCTTTTAAAAAAACTCATCCAAAAGATTCATCCAAAGGATCAAAAATGAGCGATACAACCTTTGTGTCGAAGTATTTTAAGAACTTTTTTGCGTTTTAACACTTTTGTTTGGGAACGAATCTTGACGTTTGCTCAGCCTTCTAGAAGTTGAAGGTAGGGTTTCAGGTTCGTATTACAATAGTTCAATAGGAACTGTCTCAGCTAGAACGGCTATAAATGGACATTACTGTTCTTTCTTATAGAGGTCAAGTAATGGAACTGCGAATAACGAGATTTGTTTTTAAACAATGACAGACAAACTTATAACCCGAAATGGGTGTGCAAATAATTCTACTCCTTTAATCAAAAAAACACAAGACTACGGTGTCTATGGAAGGCTGTTACATGCTGATGGTTAAATTTTTATACATAGTCTCAAACAGGTTTTAATAAATATTTTAGCACAATTTTAATTGGTAGCTACAATACATCAAATAACGATTTAGCTATTTGGGAGACATCCTACAATCCAACAACAATAAGTAGTGTATCTAGAAATTTTTCTACTGTGGATGCAACTCAATCGCCTACAATTACTGTTACAATGGCGAATGCACTTGGAACAAATGAAAGAGTTTATGTTTACTATTCTACAGATAATTTTGCGACTTCAGGTAATTCAGCATTTGTTCAGCTTTCAGCTTTAAATGGAAGTTTTCAAGGAACCGCTTCAATACCAACATTTACAGCAGGAACTACTGTTACCTATTATGTATTAACTACTGCTAATACTACACCCACCTTTGCGAATGTTCAATACCAATCTTTAAATATTTTTAATGGAACCGCACAAAATACTAACGCACCAAATTTCTCTTACACAGTTACTGCGGCTGGTCCAACACCTACAATTACATTAGGGACTACTTCAGGTACTTACAGTGCTAACGTTGGCGCAACTTCTGGAGTACAAACTTCTACTGTGACAGGGGCTAATTTAACGGCAAATATTTCAGTTACTGCACCTGCTTACTATGAAGTGAGCTCTGATGGAGGCACAACATGGGCATCTTCAGCTACATTTGTACAATCTGGTGGGAATGTTAATGGTACTTTGTCTATTAGATACAAGCCTACAGCAGGTGAAAATGCAGTTGCAAAAACGATAAGCCTGACTTCGACTGGTGCTACAACTGTGAATTATACTGCGACTGGAACTGCTGCCAATTCTATTACTGTTCAATTTCAACAGCCAGGAGATTGGTCGGGGTCTGGGTACTTATATGCTTTTAATGGGGGCACACTTAATCCAGCAGGTATAGGTTCTGGATGGCCAGGTCTTATAATGACCAGTTTAGGAAGTGGCTGGTGGACCTATACATTTACGTACACTAATTCGACAGTAGATATAATATTCAATAATGGGAATAATGGTAAACAGACTGTTAATATAACAGGAGTAAATAGTAGCAGATGTTACACTCTTACTGGTACAGGAACCAACTATGGAGTAAGTCTAGCGACATGTCCGTCGGGACCTACTATTGGGGTAACTCCTACTACAGCTACCTATAGTACAACTGTAGGTGGAACTTCAGGTTCTCAAACATTTGCTGTTTCTGGTAGTTTTTTAACAGCAGATATTGTTGTTACGGCTCCTGCTTATTATCAAGTTAGTAAAGATAACTCTAGTTGGAGTGCAACAGGAGGAAGTGTAACTTACACCCAGAGTGGAGGAACTGTATCTAGCACTAACTTGTTTGTACGTTATGTGCCCACAGGTGCAGAGTCAGCGGTGGCAAAATCGGTGACATTAACTTCAACTGGTGCTACTACTCCAAATATAACAGTTACAGGAACAACAAGTAGTTTGAAAGTATCTAATGCTGTAACTGGTCTTTGGACGGATGGATCAAGCTGGGTTGGAGGAGTTGCTCCATCAACTATAGATGTTGTTCAAATTGTGAACGGAGCTAACATTACCATAAATTCAAACTTCACACAAACTGGTGCTATAACAGTCGATGCAGGAGGAAAATTAACTGCTACTTCGCCTTTTGTTACTAATACTAGTGTAGCCATCAATGGAACATTTACCATAGGTGGAAATCTCGCTGGTGGAGGAAGTCCAACAGTGACAGGTAGCGGAACTTGGACGTATGGTTCTGCCTCAACATTAGAATTTAGATCGACTAATGTTTATCATTATAATACCAATAATGATTTGATTTGGCCAGCAACCAATGGACCATTTAATGTGTCCTTAATATCAGCAACGACTAACCAAAATGGTTTGCAGATTAATAATAATTTAGCACGAACTATCAATGGAACGTTGTTAGTTCAAAATACCGATAACCTTTATAAAAACGGTAGTGGTGGATACACTGTTAATGGAACAGTTCAGATTAATACAGGTGGTGTATTTAGCAATCCTGTTGTTACTTATGGTGCAAGTTCTACACTATTATTTAATACTGGAACTACCGTTACTAGTATGTCAGGACCTTGGGTAACTGGTACAGGAGGCCCAGGAGCGGGATTGCCTGCCAACGTTCAAATTAGTAACAATACAACATTAACAATACCTAACAACGCGAATTATACAGTTAAGGGTAATCTTACAATAGATAGTGGTTCAGCTGTTAATACGCCGTCAGCTAATGCCTTAACGGTTAGTGGTAGTGTGTTGAATAGTGGAACATTAACTCTTGGAGGCAGTGCAAATGGGGATATTAACGTAGGTGGAAACTGGACTAACAGTGGAACTTTTACGCACAACAGTCGTACAGTAACGTTTAATGGTACAGGAAATCAAGTTGTTTCGAAAACAGGCGGTGAATCCTTCAATAATGTAGTAGTGAATAAAGCTTCTGGTAATGTACTTTTAGCAACATCTACTAATGTAACGGTTTCCAATACTCTTGCTCTTAGCGCTGGAGAATTTGTATCTGGTTCAAATACTTTAACGTTGAACGGAACCATTACAAGAATAGCAGGAACATTAACAACTGATAATTCTTCCCTTGTTTTTGGGCCTAATGTTGCGGCTTTGACTTTGCCTAATAGCGTATTTACATCAAGCCCTTCATCTTTAGTTAATTTAACAGTGAATAGAGCTGGAGGAATAACTTTAGGTAATCAAGGGATAACTGTTAGTGGTACACTTACCTTAACCGATGGAATAGTAACAACTGGATCTAATACTTTAACGTTGAACGGAACCATTACAAGAATAGCAGGAACATTAACAACTGATAATTCTTCCCTTGTTTTTGGGCCTAATGTTGCGGCTTTGACTTTGCCTAATAGCGTATTTACATCAAGCCCTTCATCTTTAGTTAATTTAACAGTGAATAGAGCTGGAGGAATAACTTTAGGTAATCAAGGGATAACTGCTAGTGGTACACTTACCTTAACCGATGGAATAGTAACAACTGGATCTAATATTGTTTCATTAACGCGATCTAACGCTAGTCCAATAAGTGGTGGAAATAGTTCTACTTACATTAATGGTAAACTTGAGATTACTTATCCAGCTACAGGAACAAATATTGCGAGAACTTTCCCAGTAGGTAAAGGAGGAAACTATCGTCCTGTTACTTTTAGTTATGATACAGCTCCAGCTTCGAGAACGGTATTAATTGAGCAGTTTGAGGCAGCTTTCCCAGGTGGAGTTCCGTCTTCTGCAACACAGTTTGGTACTCGTTATTGGAATATCACACAGTCTAGTGTAGGTGCTTCCTATAAAGTTACTTTAGATGCAGGTCCAGCTACGACATCAGGTACAGTAGTAATGATTAGAAGAGAGGGTACTGGAGCCTCTACTTCTAATGAAGTAACAACGCCTAATTATACTAACGTTACTTCTTACAACACTACAGATGTTTCAAACGATGTTTCTTTTGGGGAATGTACAGTATGTTCTTTCATCATGCCAGCCCAATGTGGAAGTACTCTGCCAGATATCAATGCCACAATTTATTGTTATGGTATTACAGGAGCAACAGATTTTCGTTTTAAAGTAACTAAAGCTGGAACTGATTATATCTTCGATAATGATTCGAAAAATATCAGAGCTTTTGTATTGAGTCAAATACCTGGAGTAGCTGAGTACAGTACTACATACGGAGTTAGTGTTAGTGCCTTTATCGGTGGAGTTTGGCAAGCTTATGGTAGAGTTTGTACTATTACAACACCACCTAACATTACTGTTAATACAACTCAGATTATGTTAAATCGATGTGGTACAACCCTACCTACTTTGAACACAACTATATATGCTAATGCAGTGGTAGGCGCTACACAATATCGCTTTGAAGTTACTGGTGGCTCATTTGGAGTTAGATCAAGTTGATTCTCCATACCGATATTTCAACTTATCACAATTGAATCCTGGAGGAGGAGAATTTGGCAAAACTTATTCTATACGAGTGGCAATCAACAATGGTATCTGGCAAGGGTATGGGTCTGCTTGTAATGTAAGCACTCCTACAGCTCCAGCACCAAGAATGGCGGCTCAAGATATCAATACCAATGTGTTTGAGGTGAAAGCTTTCCCTAATCCATTTGCAAGACACTTTAGCCTAGACATTCAAAGTTCAAGTGACGATTTGGTTCAAGTGAAAGTATATGATATGATAGGAAGAGAACTTGAGGTTCAAAAAGCTACTGTATCAGAATTGAGTACTAAAGAGATTGGAACAAATTACCCTTCAGGTGTTTATAATGTTATTGTAAGCCAAGGTGATAAAGTGAGATCGGTTCGAATGATTAAGAGATAAAAATAATATTCATAGCTTAATAAAAACGCCTCAATTGCTGAGGCGTTTTTTATTTTAGTATTTTTAGAAGATTTAAATTATTCTACATTCAGAATAAATTAAAAATAAGGTTTAATCTAAAATTTATGCTTCAGGAGCTAGCTCTAGTTCTAATCCCTCAAGGGCTTCAGTAATATGAATTTGACATCCTAAACGGCTATTGTCTTTAACATTAAAAGCTTCAGAAAGCATGGCTTCTTCATCATCACTTTTTTCAGGTAATTCCATATCATTTAACACATAACATTGACAAGAAGCACACATAGCCATTCCTCCACAAACTCCAATAGTGCCTTCTGGAGCTAGCTCATAGGCGCGAACGAGTTCCATAATATTCATATTCATGTCCGTAGGTGCTTGAACTTCATGAACAATCCCCTCTCTGTCTTTAATTTTTATTAATACATCCATCGTGAATTGGAAATTTATTGTTTGTGTTTGTTTTTGATTAGTTTAAAATCTAGATTTATATCATAAAAAAAATTTATGATTTTAAAGAGATTTTGCTAAAATTCAGTTTATGAAATATTGACAACAGTTTCTATTTCTGGAGCAAATTTTTTGATTGTTGTTTCAACACCTGCTCTCAGCGTCATTTGGTTTACGCTACAACTGGTACATGCGCCTTCAAGACGAACTTTCACATGTTTGTTATCCTCAATAGAAATTAGTTTAATATCACCTCCATCAGAGTTTAAAAAAGGTCTAATTTCTTCAAGAGCTTTTAAAACGTTATTTGTTATTTCTTCTGTTGTCATTTCTTTAATTTTAGACTTCTTTGATTATTGAACTTCTTAAATTGTAATAGAAATTTAAGAATATTCATAATCTATTTTTTGACGGCTGAACATCCAGCCATTGTTGTGATTTTTACAGCCTCAGTAGGAGGTAAATTTTCATTTCTACTTACTACTTGACTTACTACTTCTTTAGTAATTTCTTCAAAAACGGTTTCGATTATTGAGCCCGTTTGCATAGCTGCTGGTCTGCCGTAATCGCCTGCTTCTCTTATTGATTGAACAATAGGAACTTCACCAAGGAAAGGAACTTGTAAATCTTCTGATAAGTTTTTTGCTCCTTCTTTTCCAAAAATGTAGTATTTGTTGTTTGGCAGTTCTTCAGGAGTGAAATAAGCCATATTCTCTATTATTCCCAGAACTGGAACATTAATAGACTCAGACATGAACATAGACACCCCTTTCTTGGCATCGGCTAATGCTACTGCTTGTGGCGTACTTACAACTACTACACCTGTTATGGGTAAAGATTGCACTATTGATAAATGAATGTCACCTGTTCCAGGAGGTAAATCCAACAACATAAAATCCAATTCACCCCAGTCTGCGTCAAATATCATTTGGTTTAATGCTTTTGATGCCATTGGGCCACGCCAGATAACGGCTTGACTTGGAGAAGTGAAAAATCCTATAGAAAGAATTTTAATTCCATAACTTTCAATAGGTTTCATTTTAGATTTTCCATCAACTGTTGTCGAAAGTGGTTTTTCATTTTCTACATCAAACATAATAGGCATAGATGGTCCATAAATATCCGCATCTAAAACTCCTACCGAAAAGCCCATTTTAGCTAAAGTTACTGCTAAATTTGCTGTAACAGTAGATTTTCCAACTCCACCCTTTCCTGAAGCAACTGCAATAATATTTTTAATTCCTGGAATTGCTTTACCTTTAATTTGATTTGGATTTTCTTTGGTAGGAACCTCTACCTTTATATTTACTTTGACTTTAGCTTCACTAGAAACTAAATCATGAATTGTTTTTCTAATATCGTCTTCTGCCCTCTTTTTGATGTGCATCGCAGGTGTAGTAAGTACTAAATCAACGATGGCCTCATCTCCAAAAGTGACCACATTAGTAATAGCACCACTTTCTACCATGTTTTTGCCTTCGCCAGCTATAGTTATTGTTTCTAATGCTTTTAAAATTTCTTTTCTGTCTAATTTCATGTTCATTTATTATCTTAATTAAGACTTATTTTAGATTGCAAAGATAGTTATTTGTAATTATTTTTTTGTTTTTGGTGTGGTTGGGGGGTTTTGTTTGTGGGGGGGTTTTTAGTTGTTGTGTTATCACTAAAAATACAACTACATATAGATTGCAAAGATAGTGCGAATTATATTGAAATAAATAGTATTGAATTGGAAATATTTATGACAGTATAAGCAGAGAAATATAAGCTAAATTTTTCAAAATTAAGTCATTTGCATATTTCAGGTTGCCAAAAATGGTTTTCAAAATCTATAATTTGGTTTTCAACAACTTTTATACCTTCATTTTCTAGCAATTGTTGCATTAAAGTGGTTCCATTAAAATGATGTTTACCTGTCAATAATCCTTTTCTGTTTACCACCCGATGAGCGGGAACATCTTCCAGATTATGACTTGCATTCATCGCCCAGCCTACCATCCTCGCCGAACGTGCTGTTCCTAGAGCCTTAGCAATGGCTCCATATGATGTGACTTTCCCGTACGGAATTTGTCGAACTACATCATACACTCTTTCGAAGAAATTAGTTTCCACTTTAGTAGTAGTATTTTATAATATTTATTAAGGTAATCAACGCAATTATTCCTGTAATTGAACCGATAATTGTATTCATATTTTTAAAGAAAAAATCGGTTTTTGATTCAATGCGTTTAAAAAAGTTAATGTAATAGTAAAAAACGGCAAAGGAACCTAAAACGACACCAGTTAAAAATAGAAATTCATGCATCATTTCAAATGTGAAGAGATGATTTGATGATAACAGAATAGTAACAAAAACGTAATAGGGAACTGGAAAAAAGTTTAAGGCAGAGAGTAACATCCCAAGAAAAAAACGATTGGTTTTACTTCTGATTTTCATTTCTTCTTTTTTTGTTTTTGCCTTTCTAGCCAGAAACAAAAAATAGATAGTTAACAAAATGAAGATGACTAAACCTACTTCTCTCAAAACGACCACTACATTGGGATGAGAGTCTAAGAATCGAGCAAAAATTATGGCCGATAAAGTTTGAAAAAATACAATTATCAGCGCACCGGCTATAAATAACAATGCTCGCTCACGCCCTTCACGAATGCTTACTTTTGCCGCTGTCATATTGATTAAACCCGGCAATGCTATCCCAATAGATGCCGAAAAGAAACCAAAGAAAAGTGGCAAAATGCTCCTCATTATTATTTAATTTTAAATCGAATATAGGTAATTGCCTTATTTATCTGTAGATACTGTTTTTCATAAAAAGTTTGAATTGCAGTAACTTCTTTTGGGGAACCTTCGTTCAAATATACATTATGATTAGCATACAACACCTGATGACCTTCACCATGAAGTAATCCTAAGGTATAGCCGTGCATGAATTCACTGTCGGTTTTGAGATTCATAATTCCGTCTGGTTTAAGGATTTTTTTATACAATTGAAGAAACTCTGAATTGGTCATTCTGTGTTTGGTTCTTTTGTATTTGATTTGAGGATCTGGGAACGTTATCCAAATTTCATCTACCTCATTTTCATCAAAAATATGATGTATCAACTCTATTTGGGTTCGAATAAAAGCAACATTTTTCAAGCCATTTTCAACAGCAGTTTTAGCACCTCTCCAAAAACGCGCTCCTTTAATATCTATTCCAATAAAATTTTTATCGGGATATATTTCTGCGAGTCCAATGGAGTATTCTCCTTTTCCACATCCTAATTCTAGAACCAAAGGATTGTCATTTTTAAAAAAATCAGCATTCCATTTTCCTTTAAGATTAAAAGCACCCGAGACTACTTCTTCTCGAGTTGGTTGAAAAACGTTTTCAAACGTTTCATTCTCTTTGAATCTTTTTAACTTATTTTTACTTCCCACGATTTAATTTAATGTTTTGGCAAAATTAAGGAAATATATAAGAACAGAATTGTTTTTATATTGCAGTTATTAAAAGCGTAAATGATTTTATGAGTATGAAAGGCAAAAATATATTGATAGCACCATTAAATTGGGGTTTAGGTCATGCTACAAGGTGTATTCCTATAATAAAAGCTTTGGAAAAAAATCAGTATACCCCAATAATCGCTTCAGATGGAGCAGCGTTGCAATTGTTACAGAAAGAATTTTCCCATCTTCAAGCTTTAGAGTTACCGTCGTACCAAATTGAATATGCAAAAAATGGGGCAGATTTTAAATGGAAAATGTTGAAAAACACCCCAAAAATGGTAGAAGCCATTCTAGAAGAAAAAAAAGTGGTAAAAAAATGGGTAAAGGAATTTCAACTTGTGGGAATCATTTCTGACAACCGGCTCGGTGTTTACAACAAGAAAGTACAATCGGTATTTATAACCCATCAATTGAATGTTTTGTCAGGAAACACGTCCTGGATTAGCAGCAAATTGCATCAACAAATTATTAAAAAATTTGATGAATGTTGGATTCCTGATTTTGAGGGAGAACCAAGTTTGACTGGTAAATTGGGTCATTTAAAGAAATCTAATTTTAATTTAAAATACATAGGCCCTTTAAGTCGATTAGAGAAAGAAAATTTAAGTTTTAAATATGATTTAATGGTTTTACTTTCTGGTCCTGAACCGCAAAGAGGAATTCTTGAAGTGTTGCTTTTGGAAAAAGTTATTGGCTTTTAATGGAAAAATTATTTTCATCAAGGGTAAAGTGGAAGCAAAGCAGAAAATAGAACAAATCGAGCACATCACCTATTATAATTTTATGACCGCTCAGGAGCTGGAGCGTGCTTTTAATGAGAGCAAAGTGATTTTAAGTCGTTCAGGTTACACTACAATTATGGATTTAGCAAAATTGGAGAAAAAAGCATTTTTCATTCCTACGCCTGGGCAATACGAACAAGAATATTTAGCTAAAAGATTAAAAAAATTAGGACTAGTTCCATTTGCAACACAAGATGAATTTACATTGGAAAACTTAGAAGAAATAGTGAACTACAAGGGTTTGCAACTACAGCAAAAACCAATTCATTGGAAAAATTTATTTTGCCTTTTTGAGCGTAAAGGAGAACTCTGATCCAACACCAAATTCACTCTCAACATAAATTTTTTCGTCGTGTACTTCGATGATATGCTTAACAATAGCCAGCCCAAGACCAGACCCGCCTTCACTTCTTGCACCACTTTTGTCCACTCTAAAAAATCTTTCAAAGAGCCTCGGAATATTTTTTTTCTCTATCCCTTCGCCGTTATCATTAATACGAACAATTACTTTGTCTTCGGTGAGGTTTTCAATACTCACTTCTGTTGACCCTTTTTCTTTTCCGTATTTTATAGAGTTAACAATTAAATTTATAACAACTTGTTCGATTTTCTCTCTATCACCAAGAACCATTATGGGCTTGTTGTATTTCATGTCAAACAATAGCAAAATATCTTTTTTTGAAGCTTCCATTTCGAGTAAATCAAAGACATTTTGAATCAGATTTACAATGTCAAAAGAAACCATCTCAATATTTAAATCACCCATTTCCAGTTTAGCAATCATGTCTAAATCTTGTACAATATAAATTAAACGTTCAACACCTTTTTCGGCTCGTTCAAGATATTTTTTTCGGATTTTTTTATCATTCATCGCTCCATCTAGCAATGTTGAAATATAACCTTGAACAGTAAATAGAGGTGTTTTGAGCTCGTGAGAAACATTTCCTAAAAATTCTTTGCGGTATTCCTCGCGAACTTTTAGCATTTCGATTTCGAGTTTCTTGTCAGTTGCAAATTTTTTCACCTCTCTGGTAAGAGTTGCCATATCGGTAGTGATGGGTTGATTTCTAAAAGTGGTAGATTCAAGCAGAGAAACGTCGTCGTATATTTTTTTACTCTTCTGTAGATAAAGCGTTCCACCCTATATTGTAGCACAAAAAAAGAAAATGCTGCAATGCCAATACAGAAAAAGAAACAAAATTTTAAGGAAAATTCAAAAAAGATAGAAGTTAAAATCGCAACTAATCCAGTCGAAAAAAAAGCGATGTATAAAGCTGATATTACAGCAAATTTGTATGTTTTTTTAAAGCTAACGGTCATTTATACTTCAAACTTGTATCCCACTCCTTTTATGGTTTTAAAAAGATCGTCTCCTATTTTTTCTCTAAGCTTTCTGATATGAACATCAATGGTTCTGCCACCAACAATTACTTCATTTCCCCATACTTTATCTAGAATTTCCTCTCTTTTAAAAACCTTTCCAGGTTTTGAAGCTAACAAATAAAATAATTCAAACTCTTTTCGGGGCAGAATAATTTCAACGTTTTCCTTTATAATTTTATATTCTTCTCGATTAATTTCTATACCACCAACATTTAATGTTTCCGAGTTGGAACTTTCTTCTTCTTTTAGTCTTCGCAATAAAGCTTTTACTTTACTAATTAGTAATTTAGGCTTAATAGGTTTTGTAATATAATCATCAGCTCCAGCATCAAAGCCAGCAACTTGTGAATAATCTTCACTTCTTGCGGTAAGAAATGTGATAATAACGTTTTTAAGTTCAGGGATTTTTCGGATATTTTCACAAGCTTCCATACCATCCATTTCAGGCATCATGACATCCATAATAATGAGGTGAGGAACTTCTTTTTTTGCTTTTTCAACAGCCTCTTTACCATTGATTGCAGTGCTTATTTGATAGCCTTCTTGAGCTAAATTGTACCCTACAATTTCTAGAATGTCTTGTTCGTCATCTACTAATAAAATCTTAATATTTTTTTTCTTCATAATAGTAAAACGTCTGATTTCGAATGTAAAAGTAATTATAAAACCCTATCAATAAACCATTTTACGTTAATTTAATCTATTAACAATACCTTAATAATACAGCAACCAAATAGTAACAATGAAGTAACATGAACTTTACAAGTCGGTTGTTCCTTTGCCCCAAAATTAAAATAAAGTTAAAATGAAATTAAAATTCATAGCTATTCTCTTATTTGTTTGTTCTATTGTTGTTGCCCAAAATAAAGGAAAAATTTCTGGGGTTATCACAGACAAAGATACTAATAATGCCAGTTTGCCATTTGCAAATGCCACCATAAAAGGAACCAAAATTGCCACTACATCAGATGAAAAAGGGAAATATACTTTGAGTGTTACGCCAGGTAATTATATAATTGTTTTTAGTTTTTTGGGTTATGAAAATATAGAAGTTCCAGTTACTATTAAATCTGGAGAAGAAATCATCATTAATAAAGCACTTGGTTCAGGGAGTTACACATTGCAGGATGTTGTTGTAAAATCGAATGGAGGAAATAGAGAAAAAGAGACAGCGTTATTACTAGACCAAAAAAAAGCAGTAGAAATTAAGCAGAGCATTGGCGCTCAAGAAATGTCTAGAAAAGGAATTAGTGATGTTGAAGAAGGGTTGACTAAAATTACAGGAATTACAAAAGTAGGTTCGAGAGGTTTATTTGTGCGAGGATTGGAGGATAGATATAATAATTTATTGATAAACAATCTCGCAGTTCCGTCTAACAACCCTTTCAAGAAAATCATTCCTTTGGATTTAATTCCAACAGATGTTGTAAGTATTATTGAAACGTATAAAACATTTAATCCTAATATCTACGGGGATTTTGCCGGAGCCACCTTTAACTTAGTTACTTTGACAAAACCAACAAAAAGCATCACAAAACTCAGTATAGGTTCTGGTTTTACAACCAATAACAGCTTGAGAGATTTTTATTTAGCAACAAATGTAAATACGACCAAAGGCTTTTTTGGTTTAGTGAGGAAGGATAGAAATTTACCTTCAGAATATGGTGCTAAACCCTATCCTCCTGTAACTTTGAGTAGGAATGAAGCCGTAAATGCTTTTGAAAGCGGATTTGGAATAACAAAAACTAAAAGTCCTTTAAATACAAGTTTTGGTATTTTGCATGGAGAAAAATTCAACATCAAGGATAGCAAACTAAGTTATTTGGTGTCATTAAATTTTGATAATTCATACAGTTACAGAACTGGTGCAGATAGAACGCTGCAAGCTGGTAATTCAATAGAGTTTTCCAATAATTTTCAAAAAACAACCTATGATTATAAAACCAATCTTTCATCCATTCTAGGATTAAATTATTCTACAGATAGACTTACTATTTCTACATCACTATTGTATTTAAAATCTACTGATAGTCAAATACAAGATCAGTTAGGGTATCAAAACAATCAAAAAGATGTTGAGAATTATTTAATCAGAACCAATCAATTGGATGAGTCTAATTTTTTAAACGGACAACTATTTGGAGAATATTTTTTGACTTCAAATAAAAATCAGAGCATCAAAGGAGGGTTGTCATTAGCAAAAACAGGCTATAACCAACCTGACAGAAATTCATTCACGGGTTCGCAAGTTTCAGAAACAGAGATTAACACGAGTTATGGAGGGAACAATTTTTTGAGACAATATTTAGATATTAATAGCGAAATGTTTACATCTGCCTTTTTTGAATATAATCTTAAGTTTGGAAAAAATCATAAACTTTCTTTAGGATACAATGGCAATCATAATTTTACGATTTCTAAATATCGTTTGATACAAACAACAAAGAATTTTAATTCTAATTCCAATTTTGTGTTGAATCCATTTGAAATTGATAGCAAATTGACTGAAGACATATTGGATTACGAAATTTCCTTTCAAGAAGCGAGTAATGCAAACTGGAAATCAAAGTTAGAAGAGACCATTAATTCAGGATACACGAATGTTTTTTTCAAATTCTCAGAAAAATTTGACGTTAATGCGGGACTTAGAGTAGAGAAATACGACCGAATTACGAAGTATAAGGATATTGGAAATTTTGATCAAAATTATAAGAAAAACACCACTAACGATATTTATTTTTTACCATCAGCTAATGCTAAATATAGCATCAGTGAAATAGCAAATTTTAGATTCGCGGTTTCTCAAACCTACACAAAACCTGTAGTAATGGAAGCATTCCCATTACAACTTGTTAATCCTGACGGAACAGTTTTTCAGGAAATTCGTATTTAAAAAATAGTAAAAATTCAAATATTGATATTAAATATGAATTATTTCCAACCAATAAAGAACTTTTTTCAATTGGATTATTTGGGAAATCGGTTAAAAACCCAATAGAAAGAACTTTTCTTGCCAATTCAGGAGCAACTATAACATCATTTAAAAATTCAGAAAAAGCAACGTTATATGGTGTTGAAGCTGAGTTTATATTAGATTTAAATAGAATATCCAGTAAATTAAAGGATTTTTCTTGGGGATTTAATACATCAATAATGCAAACCGAAGTTACAGTTCCAGATTTTGCTTTAGATCCAAGCGGAACTCTTAGTCCAAGTATAGAAACTCACAAAAAAAGAGAGTTACAAGGCGCCTCTAAATGGTTGATTAATTCTGATTTGAAATACCAATTCAATTTAAATAAAAACTGGTCTAACACACTTTCGGCAGTATATTCAGTTTTTGGAAAACGAATTTATAGCGTTGGAACTGCAGGAATTGATCATATTTATGAATTGCCTGTGAGCAAATTGGATATCGTGCTTTCAAGCAAATTATCTGAACACATCGATTTAAAATTGGTTGCGGATAATGTTTTAAACCCTAAAACAGTACTAGAGCTGGGCAATAACAATAAAGACACTTTCATAGGAAACTCTAATGTAATTCAAGATTATAAAAAAGGAGTAGGCTTCTCATTTAATTTGAGTTATACATTTTAAAAGCAATTTCTTCAATTTAAAAAAAGCAACGATTTTCGTTGCTTTTTTGTTTACATAAATATGGATTTGATTACTATTTGTTTACATAAAATTGAAATTGAATTAATGATTTAATGATATTCATTTAACCCCTAAAACAACGATTTGAAAGACATTTGTAACAACAAAAACAAGTACAACTTAACAAAAAAACAATGAAAAAATTAGTATTCAGCTTAGCCATTTTAAGTTCACTTTTTACATGATGTTCAAGTGACGATGAAAGCGACACTGTAATCCAACCTCAAGTAGGAGAACTATCAGGGGATATAACAGCAAATAAAACGTATGCTTACGGAACTTATACGTTGAAAGGTATAGTTAAAGTTAAAAGCGGTGTAACACTTACTATAGAAGCGGGAAGCACCATTACTTGCGACAAAGTTACAGGTGATAATGCATTAGTGGTTGAAAACGGGGGTAAATTAATTATTAATGGTACCGAATCAGCACCTGTTGTATTTACTGAAACGTCAAAAGTTCCTGGCTCATGGGGAGGCATCATTATGTATGGAGATGCTCCTGTGAAAGTTTTGGGAGGTGGTGGAACAGCTACATCTGAAGATGGATTGTCTAATTCCTATGGAGGAACCAACGCAACACACAATGGAGGGAGCTTGAGATATGCAAGGGTTGAATATGCGGGAAAAAAACTTGCAGACGGTACTAAGGAATTAAATGGATTTTCTTTCTATTCCGTTGGTTCAGGAACGGTATTGGATCATTTGGTTTCCTATAAAGGTGCTGATGATGGCTTCGAGTTTTATGGTGGAACAGTAAGTTTGACTAATGCAATTTCTTACGGAAATTATGATGATGCTTTTGATTGGCAAGATGGATGGCAAGGTCAAAACAATTCTAATTGGTATGCATATCAAGAGGGAAAAGGAAATTTTGGAATTGAAATAGAAGCTTCGTCAAACAATAATGATTTTTGGCCAAAGTTCACAAACATAACTTTAAAAAAGAGCCGCAGGATGTACTCCTGAAGTCGCTGGAGATGTTCAAGTAGATGCAATACAGTTCAAGAAAAATGGCAATGGTGATTTTAACAATGTTATAATTGATGGATATGGTTCCTATACAGAAGGCGATAAGACCTATCAAGGCGCAGCGGTTAAAATACAAGATGTAGATACAAATAATAATCAAGTTAATGGTTCAAAAATTAAATTGACTAACGTGAAAATACTAAATACTTCTCAAAACATAGCTGGTGCAACACTTGCATTAGTGGTTAATTTTCCTTCTGGACAATTCATAACAAGTGAAGCAGCTACTGGTGCAAATTTATCACCTGGTGCTTGGGCAACTTTAAATGGTGAGAACTTAATAAAATAGGGAATCCATAGCTTAAAATATTCCGCCTTGATGTAAATTCAAGGCGGTTTTTTATTTCAGTACATCAGAATTAAAATATTTTAATACTTTTATGACAATCAAATAGTAAATAGATATGGAAAATTCAAGACAAGAAGATTGGAATAAACCCGAACCTAATTTTCAACCAGAAAATAAAAAAGTTGTAGCAGGAGTTTTGGCTCTTATCTTAGGCTCTCTGGGAATTCATAAGTTCATTTTAGGCTATACAACTGAGGGAGTTATCCAAATTATATTGTCTATTGTTACTTGCGGTGTTGCAGGAATTGTTCCTTTTATTGAGGGTATTATTTATTTGACTAAAACCGACCAGGAGTTTTATCAAACGTACCAAGTCAATAAAAGAGGGTGGTTTTAAACGAATTAAAATTAAGCTTCTCCTTTTTCAGCTAATTTTCTTTCCAATTCTGCTTGAAATTCTTCCATAACAGGTTTCATGGTGCTTTCTGGAATATCTGCTATCCTGATGTACATTAAGCCATCAATGGCATTGTTAAACAAAGGATCAACGTTAAAAGCAACAACTCTAGCATTCTGTTTGATATACTTTTTTATCAAAACAGGCAGTCGCAAACTTCCTGGTTCAAGCTCGTCAATGATTTTATCAAACTTGTTTAAATCAGATTCGGCTTCGTCAAAAATAAAATCTTTATCGCCATCCTTAAGTTTTACTTTGTATTCTTTTTTTGGATGCACATATTGAGCAATATAAGGATCGTAATAATTAGACTTCATAAATTCAATCATCAGTGATTTTGAAAAATCAGAGAATTGATTGCTAATACTCACACCACCAAGAAGGAATTTGTGTTCAGGGTAGCGTAAGGTAGTATGAATAATCCCTTTCCAAAGTAGGAAAAGAGGCATCGGTTTTTGTTGGTATTCTTTTGTGATAAATGCACGTCCCATTTCAATCGATTTGTGCATCATATCATGCAATTCGGGTTCAAATCGAAACAAATCGTTGAGATAAAATCCTTCGATACCGTATTTTGGAAATATCTTAGAACCCAATCCCATTCTGTAAGCACCAGCAATTTTCTTGGTGTCTTCATCCCACAAAAACATGTGATGATAATATTGATCAAAATTGTCTAAATCGATAGACTCGTTTGTACCTTCTCCAACTTCTCTAAAAGTAATTTCCCTTAATCGACCTATCTCATAGAGGATATTAGGAATTTTATTCGCTTCTGTGAAAAACACCTCGTAATTCTTACTTTGCAATAGTCTACAATCGGAACCACGTAGAAGTTCAACTTCATGAATCATGTTGTCTTTACTCGCAGCAGTAACAATTTGTTTCGGACTTTTAGGTAGTTTTAAATTGGGTGCGGTCAATAACTTGCTTTCTTTCTCAAAAGGATTGGCAAGCATATACGTTTTCTTTCTCAAAAACTCTGAATATTCTTCAATGGTTTTGTACTCGTTTTGTTCATTGACAGAAATAGGTTTACCAACGCGAACTTTGATAATTCTATCTTTTTGAGTTAAAAGTTCTGAGGGTAGCTTGGCCGTTCTTAGCGTTGGATTTATTTTTGACAAAAGATAGAAAAAACGACTGTTCTTCGCGTGAAAATAAATAGGAACTACAGGAACTTGAGCTTTTCGAATTACTTTTATAGCACCTTCTTCCCAGTCTTTATCAACCACTAATTTTCCGTCTTTATAGGTAGAAACTTCGCCAGCGGGAAACATTCCAAGAGGTTTTCCATCACTCAAATGGCGCAAGGTTTCTTTTATCCCAATAACGCTAGATTTAGCATCCTTATGGTTTTCAAAAGGATTAACAGGCATGATATAGGGTTTCATAGGTTCTATTCTATGCAATAAGAAATTAGCGATAATTTTGAAATTAGGCTCTCTTTCCAGCATTAATTTCAGTAAAAGAATACCATCAATTCCACCAAGAGGATGATTGGAAATGGTAATATATGCGCCCTCTTTTGGAAGCCGTTTTAAATCTTCTTCATGAATTTCGAATTTGATTTGAAACTCATCTAAAATTGCGTTTAAAAACGCCACTTCGCTTAAATGTTTATTTCTATCGTATATTTTGTTTAAAGTTGAAATTTTTAAAGCTTTCATGAGCAACCAACCCGAAAAAGTTCCGAAAACTCCGTACTTGTCAGCTTTTATTGCTTTGGCAACTTCTTTTGCGGTAACTAAACCCATGTAGTTTTTTTGTTTTTAGAGCGATGAACAAAGATAGAAAAAAACTCGATTATCGTACTATTGCACGATTTGATTTTGTTTGTTTTTTATAAGGAAGGCTTTTTATTTTTTATTACTTTTGAAACTCAAAAAATAAACAATGAGAATTATTTCGTACAATGTAAACGGAATTAGAGCAGCAATTTCTAAAGGATTCATTACTTGGTTACAGCAAGCAAACCCAGATGTAATTTGTCTTCAAGAGATAAAAGCTACATCAGACCAAGTCCCTACTCTTGACATTGAACTTGCGGGTTATCCTTATCACTATTGGTTTCCAGCTACAAAAAAAGGCTACAGTGGGGTTGCTGTTTTGTCAAAAGTAAAACCCAACAATGTTGTTTTTGGAACAGGAATTGAGCATATGGATTTTGAAGGAAGAAATCTTCGTGTCGATTTTGATGATTTTTCAGTGATGAGTTTGTATTTGCCTTCAGGGACAAATATTGAAAGATTAGACCATAAATTCATGTATATGGATGATTTTCAGAATTATATCAATGCCTTAAAAAAGGAGATTCCTAATCTTATTATTTGTGGTGACTATAATATTTGTCATGAAGCAATTGATATTCATGATCCAATTCGAAATAAAAATGTTTCGGGGTTTTTGCCTGCTGAGAGAGCTTGGCTCGACGGATTTATGAAAAGCGGATTTGTAGATAGTTTTCGTCTTTTAAATAAAGAGCCAAACAATTATACTTGGTGGACTATGCGTGCACCCGAAGCAAGAGCTAATAATAAAGGTTGGCGTATAGATTACTGTCTAGTTAGTGAACCTTTGAAAGATAAAATCGCTAGAGCGTTAATCTTACCAGAGGCCAAACATTCTGACCATTGTCCAATTGTAGTTGAAATAGAATAATTAAATAATAAGAAAATGATAAAAAAAATCGCTGTTGCATTAGTAGTAGTACTTCTAGCTTCATCTTGTGTTTCCAAAAAGGTATTTAACGATTTAGAAAATAAATACACCGAATTAAAAAAAGAAAATAGAAGGTTGATGGACGAAGGTGAAGATTGTGTTAAGACTAAAAACGAATTGGACTTAGCTAATTCATCTTTACAATCTGAACTAGATAAAACCAAATCAGAACGCGATAAGCTATTAGCGGATTATAATGCTGCTGACAAAAATTTAAAAACGCTTCAAGCATCTTATAAAGCTTTAGAAAAAAATAGCGATGAAGCTCTTGAGGCGAATATGAATAAAAACAGAGAACTTTTAGCACAATTGGAATCCAAACAAAAAGCACTTGCTTCAGAGCAAGATCGATTGAATAAATTGAAAGCAGAACTAGAAGCCAACTCAAAACGATTGAATGAGTTAGAAGCCTATATTGCGGCAAAAGATGCTAGTATGAAAAAGCTAAAAGAAACCTTGTCAAAAGCTTTGAATGCCTTCGAAGGAAAAGGGCTAACTGTTGAACAAAAAAATGGGCAAAGTATATGTTTCTATGGAAAACAAATTGTTGTTTCAAACAGGAAGTTGGGCAGTAGGAACAGAGGGAAGGAAAGCAGTTGTTGAGGTAGGTAAGGTATTAGCTCAAAATCCTGATATTTCTGTTCTAATAGAAGGTCATACCGATAATGATAAAATACTTGGAAACATTGGTGGAGGCATAGAAGCAACTGGGATTTGTCAACCAAGAGAGCTACAGCAATTGTAAATATTTTGGCAGAAAATTCAGGAATTCAAAAGAAAAATTTAACCGCAGCAGGGCGTGGTGAATTTGCTCCAATCATGAGTAACGATACTCCAGAAGGGAAAGCGAAAAACCGTAGAATCGAAATTATTTTAACACCAAAATTAGATGAAATTTCTAAGATGTTGAATGAGTTGTAGGAAGTCAAATACAAGAAAAAAGGTTTAGAATTTATTTTAAACCTTTTTTATCTTCAAAAATAAATTTCATCACTTTAATTTTAAAATGAAATATACACATTACCCAATACGAATATAGAAGTAAGTAAAATTTGTTTGGGAACCATGACTTTTGGGGAACAAAATACCGAAGCTGAAGGCCATGAACAAATGGATTATGCGCTGGAAACGTGGTATTAATTTTTTTGACACCGCCGAAATGTATTCTGTTCCAGGCCGAAAAGAAACCTATGGCAGTACAGAGAAAATAATAGGGACTTGGTTCAAGAAAACAGGAAATAGAGACAAAGTAATTTTAGCTTCTAAAATTGCTGGGCCTAATCCTGGGTTATCCTACATTAGGGAAAATATGGATTTTTCTCCAGCCAGTATTGCATTATCCATTGAGAAAAGTTTGTCTCGTTTGCAAACGGATTATATCGATTTGTATCAGCTGCATTGGCCAGAACGTAAAACTAATTTTTTTGGGCAACGCGGTTTTAAAGTGCAAGATGATGCTTGGGAAGATAATATTCACAATGTTTTAGAGACTTTGGATAGTTTTATAAAGGCAGGAAAAATAAGGCAAATTGGACTTTCTAATGAAACACCATGGGGAATTATGCGATTTCTGGAAGAAAGTAAATATCACAATTTACCTAAAATAAAAACGGTTCAAAATCCATATTCTCTGCTAAACAGACTTTTTGAAAATGGTTCTGCTGAAGTTTCTATCAAAGAGAATGTAGGTTTGCTTGCTCATTCCCCATTGGCCTTCGGGGTATTATCAGGTAAATTTTTATCAGGTGAGAGCCATCCTAAAGCCAGACTTACTTTATTTCCTCAGTTTTCTAGATATAATAGCGAACAATGTACTCAAGCAACCAAGTTATATCAAGAAATTGCCCATCAAAATGGCTTGTCATTGACTCAAATGGCTTTGGCTTTTGTTAATCAACAACCTTTTGTAACTAGTACCATCATTGGTGCTACCAATTTGACCCAATTAGAAGAAAATATTGATTCTATAAACGTTGTTTTGTCTGAAACGATACTGAAAGAAATTAATAACGCGCAAAGTGCTATTCCTGATCCTGCGCCTTAAATAAGATTATTTAATTATCAATTTAGAGTTGAAATAGTTTCCTTTTTTGTCTTTGAAAGTAACAAAATAGATTCCACTACGGAATGACGTTGTTGAGACTGGATTTACATTAGATTCTAAAGATTCCCTCAAAAAAAGTTTTCCAGTGCTGTCGGAGATTGTAACTAGAACGGGAAAATGAATGCTATTTGATTTAATATAAAATTCATTAGTTGCTGGATTTGGATATAGTTTACTATTTGTTTTGTTAAAAGTATCAACCGAAAGTGAGGCGTCAATAATTTTATAAATTGTGCCGTTCCCCGATGCTGCAATATAAATTTCTCCATTACTATCTTCACCAAAAGAAGTGAATCTACTACCAGTAAAAGCAGTTGACCAATTGATTTCGTTTAGTGAATTTACTATTCCAATTTTACTACTACAGTAGTCGGCAAAAAAATAGTTCCCCTGAAAATTAGGATAAAGTGAACCGTTATAAACATAACCACCAGTAATGGAACAACCTGAGCTGTGAGAATATTGAGCAATAGGGAAAGTGTACGTTATCGGAAGTGTTGAACAACTGGAATAAACGCTATTTCCTTCATAACAATTCCAACCGTAATTTAAACCCGAAGCTGTTGAGCTAACTTTGTTGATTTCTTCATTTTGATTTTGACCCACATCGGCAATCCATAAATTATTGTTTACGGAATCAAATGAAAATTTCCATGGATTTCGAAGTCCGATTGCCCAAATTTCATTCCGAACTGTTAATGAACCTGCATAAGGATTGGTAGGAGGAATTCCATAGGGTGAGTCTGAATCTACATCAATACGAAGCATTTTTCCCAATAGCTCATTTGGATTTTGGGCTCTTTTTCCTGGATCACCAGAACTTCCACCATCTCCCATTCCAATATATAAATATCCATCTAGACCAAATTCGATACATCCTCCATTATGATTAGCAAATGGTTCATTTATGGTTAATAGAATGGTTCTGCTAAGAGAATCTGCTACATTTGGGTCAATAGAAACCGAATATCTCGCAATTACAGTATTTCCAGCAGTGTTGGTATAATTGACATAGAAATAACCATTTGAATCATAATTGGGATGAAAAGCTAACCCAAGCAACCCTCTTTCACCTCCTGTAGAAATTGTTGAAGTGGTAAGTGTTAGATAAGGTGTAGTATTTGTAGTACCATCAGAATTTAAAATTTTTATTTTTCCTCCTTGTTCTACGATAAACAATCTGCTATCGTTATTTGGATGCGCAATTTCGATAGGATTGGCAAAGCTAGTTGCAAAAGAGGTTAATCCGATGGTTTGGGAATATGAAAATTGGAGAAGACAAGAAACAACAAGGAAAATAGTTTCATAGCCTTAAGATTTTAAACTATAAAGATATGAAAACCATTTCACATAGAATGTAAATAACTTATTTTAAGGTTTTTATAAGTTTCCAATGATTTTATCCTTAGGATATTTTACTCTATAACTTATTCTGATTTTCTTGGTTTCATTTGGTTTTAAATCGATGTCCCAAGTTAGAATGCCAGTTTCTGCATTTATTTTTGCCTTATCACTTTCAGTAATTCACTTCAATTTCTTTTTCAGGGCTCAGTGGATATTGGTCTTTTAGCAGCATTTGACGCCTTCTTTTTGTTATTTCTAATCGTGATGTCATAGGTAAAGTCTGTTCTTTTTTTAAGAAGAATTTAGTTCCCGATTTATCAACTACTTTTCGCGTTTAATTGAAATTTTCTTATCTCTTCCATACTCAAATTTAGGGTGTCGAAGTTTGATTGGGATTGATGTAAGTTTTCCAACATACATACCTTCAAAAATAATATTTGCTTCGCCTTGAGTAAATTGTATTTTGAATAGTCTTTTAGTTCTGCTAATAAAAAGCTTCTTTTCATTCTTGGGCGGCATATATTTATAGGTTGCCGGTAGTTTTATTTCTTTCAAGCCACACTATGCGCTTTCCTGGATAAAATATCATAGGAATATCAATATCGAAGAAATATTGAGTTGGTTTTCGAAACAGTTGTGTAATTGGAAACAGAAGACTTCCATTGAATCATCCTCTGAATTAGAAACGTTTCCTTGTATTTGATTCGCCCTTTTGCTTGTATCCGTAATTTTGAATATTGTTTGTACCCAAGCATTCAATTGGGTGCTTGATTATTCTGATTTGGGTTTCCGCAGAAGTCAGTTTTACTTTTTCCAATCAATTCCGTATTTTGAATGACTTGGCTTTATACATCATGTTAATGGCTCTAAAATGCTACTGGCACGCAAATCATAAAAAGGATTCCAAGACGCATTATTACTGATGTAATTTATGTCCAAGTCAACATTCCCGCCACTTCATTCATTACTTGAAGGATTAATTTGCCTTTTGAGGTTTTTCTTCGTTTTTGGTGTTAATCTCTAGTCTAGAATTTAATTTAACAAGAAGCTCATTAAGTTTTATGGTTTTCGTCTAAAGCATCTAAGCATTACTTACTTCGGTTCGTTTGGTTTGTAGTACCACTTTTAATTAATTCGGCTACACTTAGACCGAATTTGCTCCATAAATTTGCGGTTTTTATCTAATAGTTCAATGGCTTTGGTATCAGAATCTCTGGCATTTTCTCCTTTTGTATTTCTTTTTACCAAATTTATCTTCCGCACTTTTTAATAGCGGGATTATTTTCGTTTAATTCATATTCTGAAATGTAATTAGTTGTAAACTGCACAGAAAGCACGTAACACTAGCTGGTGCGCCAATTTGAACGTGTTTTCATTCAAATAGTCGGCAACATTTTTACTACAATTTCCTGTTCCTTTTGGAAGCAAAACAGATGTTGTTTGAGAGTTCACAGAATTAAAATCACGGATGCCGCTTTCACTTTGCAGAGTGATGGTTTTGTGCAAAGGCGATATTCGCTATAAAGACAATCGAGTAATCTGAACAGATGTTTTCTAGGACAATAGAATTAAAAATCAAATTCTTCAATAGAAGTAGAGTCAATTTTGATGGTGTCTAAAACTTTAGTTTTGATAAATGATTTTGCGACACCTGTCACTTGAATTGGCATTTGGTATAACGTATCATCTGATACAAGTATGCCGCGACGCATCATCATGTTTTTAAGTAGTCGATCTCTGTTTACGGCAAATGATTTCAGATTTCCTTCGCTATTAAATTGGTACATGGATTTTTTAGGACTAGGAATAATATTGGCCAAATATAAACATTCATTTAAGGTCAATTCAGAAGGATTTTTTTCAAAATAAAAGGTTGATGCTTCCCCAATTCCATATACGTTTGGTCCCCATTCTATTATATTAAAGTATACTTCCAGCATTCGCTCTTTGCTACAATTCTATTGTTTCTCCATAATGTAAACCAATAGAATTTCTTCTAGTTTTCGAGATAATGTTTTTTCTCTGGTTAGAAAAGCATTTTTAATCAATTGCATACTTATGGTACTTCCTCCACGAGCGAATTTTTTAGTTCGAATATTTTTCACAATCGATTGTTTGAAAGCTTCATTTATAAATCCTCTATGAGAAAAAAACGAAGGGTCTTCTGTGGTTAGTACAGACTTTCTTAGATAGGGAGAAATTTGATTTAAGGGAGTGTAATTTGGATTTGCAGCCCCTACTAGAATTGGTCTTTGCGGAACTCCTTTGATGATGGCGCGATATATAAATTCGCCGTTTAATTTGTTGAGATTGGCTTCTCCGTATTTGGTGATTTTTAAATTTTCTTTATTGAGTTTACTGTCAAAAACAATAGCATTTGGTTTGTTTTTATTAAATACAAAATTCAAGTTATAATTAAAATTCCCGTGGCTTCCATCCCTTCAAAATGAGTGAAAAGACCATCAGGTAGTGAAGTGATAAAATCTTGTGCCTTCATTTTTGGAATGGCAATTTTCAGGGTATAAATTTTATCTGTTTCATTGTTATAAGAAACATAAGGATTGAATTTTATCTTATTTAATTGTACTGTAGAACTGCTATCAATTGCAATAAAATTTTCTCCAAACAAAAAGTTATAGTTGAAATTCGCATTTTTAATCACAACATCTTTACTGGCAATTTTGGGATGGTTGATGGTAAAATTTGAAATGGATGTAAATCCGTCTAAATGTAATTCTCCGCTGTCCATATCCATATTAGAAACTTTAAAGCGTATGGAATCGAAGCTGGCTTTTATATTATATCGTTCGTCAAAGTATGGTACTTTGATTTTTACGGTATCGATATTAAAAAATTGGATATCTGTCTGTTTATTCCTCGGGTCGGCTATTCCTTTTATTCTCCAATTTTGTGTAAAAGTATTGGTTTGAACAAGAATGGATGACTCAAGGTTTTTGTCAATTAGGTTTAATTTATCGAGTCTTACAGTTGCTTTTTTACCCATATCGTTCATCCTCAAGGAGAGATTTTCCAAATTCATGTCAGTAGGAACCAAGTTTAAAGCTCTATTGAGTAATTTGTAGGCTAGTTTAGCATAATTTGTTTTTTCGTTTGTTTCGGTTGAATCTTTCTTTTTTGGTAAAAAAGCATCAAAGTTTTTGCCTTTTTCATTTTTAACCAATTGTATGAATCCGTTTTTAGCCTGTAAACTTTCAATTTGAATGGTTCTGTGAGCAAATTCCAAAACTGATGTGTGTTTTTATTTTTTCAATTCTGAATAAGGTATCCATTTGTTTAGGAACCAGAATTATATCATTCATTTCAATTCCAGTAATACCTTCAAAGTGTGCTTTTTTAATTGAAAATGAACTGTTGTAATCCCGATCCATTTTATGGGATATTTCTACAATGGTTTTTTGTAAAAGTGCATCACGAAAGATAAAGACTCCAATTACAAGAAGCACAAAAAAAGCACTAACAATTTTAGCGATTAGAATGATTTTTTGTTTTTTGGTTCTCATAAATTTAGTTTAATAATCTAGAGGTTGGTTTTTTTATTCAAACAATTCACTTGCAACATCTTCAATTTTGGAAACAAGTTTGACTTTGATAAACGTATTTTTCAATGAAATCTTATTGTATTTAGATACAAAAATAGTAGAAAAGCCCAATTTTTCTGCTTCTTGAATTCGTTGGTCGACACGATTTACAGGGCGAATTTCTCCAGAAAGTCCTACTTCCCCAGCAAAGCAATAGCCTTCTCCAATTGGAATGTCTTCATTTGAAGATAAAATTGCCGCAACAACCGCCAAATCAATCGCAGGATCATCAATAGAAATTCCGCCAGTGATGTTCAAGAAAACGTACTTTGCCCAATCTAAAACCAGCGCTTTTCTAAAACAGCCAAAATCATGTTGAGTCTTTTGACATTATATCCTGTAGTGCTTCGTTGAGGAGTACCATAAACCGCAGTGCTAACTAAGGCTTGAATTTCAATCATTAATGGACGCATGCCTTCTAAGGTTGAGGCTATAGCGGTGCCAGAAAGCGTTACATCTTTATGAGAAATTAATATTTCAGAGGGATTAGAAACCTCTCTCAAACCACTACCAAGCATTTCATAAATTCCCAATTCAGAAGTGGAGCCAAACCTGTTTTTTAAAGAACGTAATATACGGTACACATGATTTCTATCGCCTTCAAATTGTAAAACAGTGTCTACCATATGTTCTAGAATTTTTGGACCAGCAATAGTACCGTCTTTAGTAATATGACCAATTAAGATTACGGGTACGTTCGTTTCTTTGGCAAATTTTATTAATTCTGCAGTAGTTTCTCTTATTTGAGAGATGCTACCTGGTGAGGCTTCAATATATTCAGTATGTAAGGTTTGTATGGAATCGATAATAACAATTTCAGGTTCAATTTCTTGAATTTGTCTAAAAATGTTTTGCGTCTTAGTTTCGGTAAGAATATAACAATTGTCAGTGTTTGAGGTGATTCTTTCAGCCTCATTTTGATTTGTTTCTGGCTTTCTTCCCCTGAAACGTAAAGGGTTTTGTAAGGTAATTTTAGCGAAATTTTGCAGCAATAAAGTACTTTTACCAATTCCAGGTTCGCCACCTAAAGAATTAATGATCAGGGACGATTCCTCCTCCTAAAACACGATTCAGCTCTCCGTCACGCGTATCCATTCTGACTTCTTGAGTCGAATCAATTTCTGTAACTTTTAGGGGTTTTGCTCTTTTTTGGTTTCTGAACTGGTAAGTTTCCAAGTTGATTTTTCTTCTTTTTTGAATGATTTCTTCAACGATGGTATTCCATTCTTTACACGAATTGCATTGTCCTTGCCATTTAGAATATTGGGCACCACAATTTTGACAAAAAAAAGAAGTTTTTATTTTTGACATAAAAGATTTTACTGGTGTTTGAGTTCGTCTGCTTTTTCTAGCATCATATCTTTGGTTAAATCTCTTATTTCTACTTTCGTAAAGGCATCTCGATATGATTTTACAGCTTTTGTCACATCGCCTTTTTTCTCGTACATTAGTGCTAAATAATAATCACTCAACATGGATGTTGGATAATCTCGTTTAGGTAAGTTCGGCTAATTTTCCAAATTCATCATAGGATTTATTCTTTAATATAGCTGCCTCTATTGCTCTAAAATCATTAATTCGAATAATCATTTTAATCCCTAAGGATTTTCTCATAGTTTCGTATTTATTGGTTAGATAATCTACGTAACCAGAGGGCATTTTGGCAATTTTATTTAAAAATTCCTTGGTTGAAATTGGACTATATACTGAGAAAAATTGGCGTAAAGCATTAGGAATAGAGTGCGAAACTAAAGAGTAGTGATTTTCGTCTTTAAAGTCATTAAAGAGGTAATTTAATTTGGTGTTTGGAATAACTTTTATGGCACTATCTAATTCCTTTATTCTGGTTTGCATTCTTTTTACATCCCCCTCTGCAGTAGATTGATAATAGAAAATAGGTTTGTTAATGGAATTTAATCGCTCAGGTATTCTGGTTTTCATTCCGTTAACTAATGCTGGACTCATAGAAATGTAGCCATCAAATAGCGGTTGCTCTTTATATAAAAAAAAGTTTAAAAATCCAGCCGTTGTATCGTGACCCGCAATAACTTTAAAAGGTGCAATTCTATATTTTTCCTGAAGATAAGGGATTAATTCAACTCCTACGAATTCAAAAAAAGCACTTCCTTGATCAATAGGAAGTCCATCGGTTTCTCCAACTGTTGAGTCGGATTCACGTTCGTCATTTTTGTTTTGGCTTATACCAACGAGAATAACCTCTGGATAATCATCCCAAAAGCCCCATAACACAATTCTCCGTGGAAAGGATCGAATAAATAATCGCCATCAAGCAGAAGTATTAGTGGATATTTTTTTGTCAGGATTTTTTCATATGATTCAGGAAGCCCAATAATAACCTCTCCTTTTTCGCCTAATTTGAAAGAGGGATACATGATTTTTGTTACCTGAGAATAAGTATAAACCCACAATTTCCCTTTCAATTCCTCCGCTTTGTTAAGTATCATATCTTTAGTTAGTTCTCCAATTTCCTCTTTTTGAAATGCATTTTGATACGATTTAATAGCTTTTTTTAAATCATCTGTTTTCTCATACATTAGCCCTAACTGATAGTCAGCTAACATTGATTTTGGGTAATTTTTTCGGGATAATTCAGCTAGTTTTTCAAATTCAGCATAAGCTTTGTTTTTAAGAATCGCAGCTTCAATAGCCTTAAAATCGTTAATTCGAATGGGTGTTTTTAGATTAAGTGTTTTTTCTAAAATATCATATTTATTGCTCAAATAGTCTACATATCCCGAAGGTAAAGTAGCGATTTTTTCAGTGAACTCGTTATTTGATATGGGTTGATATGCTGCAAAAAATTGGTACAAAGCATTAGGAATAGAATGTAAAACTAATGAATAATGGGTTGAGCCTTTAAAATCATCAAACTTATAATTTAATGTAGGTTTATTTATTGCTTTTGCTTCGTTATCGAGGGCTCTTATACGCTTTTGCATTTTTTTAACGTCACCGTCTGCGGTAGATTGGTAATAAAAAATTTGTTGATCGATTAGATTTAATCGTTCTGGGATTTGTTCTTCCATTCCTGTAGCCAGTTCTGGGCTAAGCGAAATATAAGCGCTAAATAGAGGTTGGTCTTTATAGAGAAAAAGATTCAGAAATCCCGCCGTAATATCATGCCCTGCAACGATTCGAAATGGACTTGTTCTGTATTTTTTTTGAATATAAGGAACAAGTTCTAATCCGATAAATTCAAAGAATTTTTCGCCTTTTTCTGCTGGTAAGCCAGTTGTTTCGTCAACAGTACAATCAGTTTCACGTTCATTATTTTTATTTTGACTAATTCCCACAATAATCATTTCTGGTAAATCATCCCAGTAGGCTCCGTAACTTAAAGCTCCTTGAAATGGGTCAAATAAATAATCGCCGTCTAGTAACACTAATAACGGATAACTTTTACCAGTATTTTTCTCATAGGAAGCGGGTAGGCCAATGGTTATTTCTCTGTCTTCTTTTAGTCTTGATGAAGACAAAACTTCTGTGGTTTTTTGGGAGAAAACAGACGCAGATTGAATACACAAAAACAGTAAAAATAGTCTTTTCATTATTTATAGAATTGGAGGTTAGGTAATAGTCAAAAATAGACTAGCAATATAATGAATTATTTGCTTCTATTAAAAACCGGTAAAAATAAAAATGAGAGTGCCCCGAGAATCACCACCAATAACATTTGTGATGACCAAACAATCCAGCCAAAAGCATTTCCTGCCGTTTCAGCAACGGAATAAAATAATAATATCTTGGATAAAAGAAAGGGATAAGAACCAAAACCACTATTTGTGAAAGAAATAGCAATACTACCCACTACAAATGCGGAAGCAATTGCTCCAATTCCTAACGAGCTTGTCTCTGGAATTACAAAAAGAGTGATATAGAAAGTAAACAAATAAGAAAACCAAATGAAGGCTGTATGCATTAAATAGAACATCTTTTTTTTCATGTGAAAAATGCTCAGTACGCCTTCTTTTAATCCTGAAAATTTTAGTTTCACAGTTTGAACCCATTTTGCATTGGAAAATAGATAAACCAGAATAATTACTACACCTGTAAAAAAACAGATTGAACCATACAGTATTATTTTAAATAATGGGAGTTTATCTAAAATAAAAGATTTTACAATATCAAATTGTAAAAAGACAGCCAATAGCATAAATAGCAAAAGCACAAACATATCTATAATTCTCTCTGCAACTATAGATCCAAAACCTTTGTCAAAGGGAATGTTCTCGTATTTCTTTAGAATTAAAGCTCTTGAAATTTCTCCAGATTTTAGTACAGTTAAATTCAACAAATAACTGATATTTACCGCCATAAAGTTATTGTAGAATGATGTGGTATACCCCATATGCTCTAGCACATATTTCCAACGATAGGCTCTAGAGGCATTTCCTAAAAAAGCAATTGCTAGACCCATATAAATATAGGAATAATCGGCATTTTTAAAGTATCCTTTTATTTCAAGAATTTGCTCTGGCGTAAATTTTTCATAGGTATATACAATCAAAAATACCCCGAGTAGAACAGGTAGAAGAACCGAAAGCCATTTTCCAATTTTTTTTCTCAAAGTGATTTAACTTAAGGAGTTATGGTTTTTTGATTGCACAATTAAAGTTTATATGAAACAAAAGTAATTAATTTAAAGAAATAGTGTCAATCAGTCTAGTTTTGTTAATATAAACAGCTATAAAAGCTCGGTATTGTTTGTCTTTATTTTTTCTAATACAAGGCAATAATGTTGCTTCATCAGCAATTTGAAAATACTCTAGTTGAGCGTCAGGAGTAGCATTCAGTTGTTTGCTAACCCATTGCGAAATGGCAAGTGCACTCTTGGTTTTAAACTGTTTTTTAGCTTCTAAAATGGTTTTGTAAATGATAGAAGCAAATTGTTTGTCTTTTTCTGATAGACGCTCGTTTCGTGAACTCATTGCCAATCCATTTGACTCTCTGAGAATAGGACAGCCCACAATATTTACAGGAATGTTGAGTTTAGAAACCATTTTTTTGATGATTTGCAACTGTTGAAAATCTTTTTCTCCAAAATAAGCATTCGTTGGTTTTACAATTTCAAAAAGACGTTTTACGATTATTCTACTCCGTCGAAATGCCAGGTCTAAATTTGCCTTCCATTTGATTTTCTAATCCATCAAAATCAAAGTGTTGCGATACGGTTTTCTCTTCATAGACATCCTCAACAGTGGGTGCATAGAGTATAATATTCTCTGATACAGTCTTGATTTTTTCAATATCGTTTTCTTGAGTTCTGGGATAGTTCAGTAAATCTTCTGAATTATTAAATTGAGTTGGATTCACAAAAATACTAACAACGGTAATATCATTGTTTCGAATGGATTCTTCGAGTAAAGATAGGTGTCCTTGGTGTAGCGCTCCCATTGTTGGCACTAAGCCAATGCTGGTTTCTTGAGTTGAAATCGCTTTTAAATGGGCTACTAAATCGACTTTTTTGTTAAAAACCAACATATCTTTACTATTGAAATGGGTGCAAACTTAAGATTTTAGTTAATAACTCCATAAAATTTTGTAAATTTGCACTGTTTTTGTTGACAATAAGTAAAGTGAATTACAATATGGAGGAAAAGAGGATATTGTACGTATCATCTGAAGTGTGCCCTATCTAGCTGAAAATGAGGTTTCTTTAATGTCTTATGATGTTCCAAAAATGATCAATGATCAAGGAGGACAAATACGCATTTTTATGCCTAGATACGGTAATATTAATGAAAGAAGGCATCAATTGCACGAAGTAATTCGATTATCGGGCATGAATTTAGTTGTCAACGATTTAGATATGCCTTTAATTATAAAAGTAGCTTCAATACCAAAAGAACGGATTCAAGTATATTTTATAGATAATGATGAGTATTTCAAGAGAAAAGCCACGTTTACAGACGAAGAAGGGATTTTGTATCCAGACAACGATGAACGAGCTATTTTCTTTGCAAAAGGCGTAGTTGAAACCGTTAAAAAATTGAATTGGGTTCCAGATATCATTCATGTTCATGGCTGGATGGCTGCAATGTTGCCTATCTACATGAAGCACTACTACAAGGATGAAGCATTGTTTGCAAATACTAAAATTGTAACTTCAGTATACAGTCAATCTTTTGAGGGGAATTTAGACATTGAAATGATTAACAAAGTGAAGTTTGATAACATTCCGCTAGAAGTTATTTCTCATTTGGAAACACCAAATTATGAGAATATTATTAAAGCAAGTATCATGCATTCAGATGCCTTAATTATTGCTTCTGATAACCTCTCTCCAAGTTTAACAAAATTTATAGAGACATCGGGGAAACCTTTTTTACCTTTCGCTCCGAAAGATAAATTCGCGGAGTTGTATACCAATTTTTACAAAAGCGAATTACTGTAAGTAAAATTTAAATTAAAGCATGAACAACAATTCGTTTTATAAAAGTATTTTAATCGTTTTATCTCTTGTAGTCCTAACTTCATGTGATTTAGGGTTTAATGAAGTGGGTACCGATATAGTTGGCGATAATAATTTTTCGTTGAAACCAGAGTCAAAACAAGTGCTTGCATTTAATCAGAGCACGGGAGCCGTACAGTCTAATAATCTTAGTGTAAACGCTTTGGGTATATACAACAATCCGGCTTTTGGGACTACTACTGCCAATTTTGTAACTCAAGTACAATTAGCTAGTGAAAATCCTACAATTGACTTAGCTTTAGTACCTATAATTGATAGTGTAATTTTAAAAATTCCTTATTACAGCAAAAAGGTTGGTTTTGAGGATGATGATGTAACTGGGAAATATGAGTTAGACTCAATATATGGTCCTGCAGAATCTAAGCTTAAACTAGGAGTTTATGAATCAGGATATTTTCTGAGAGATATCGACCCGAATTCTTTAGATGAACAAGCGTATTTTTCCAATCAAAATAGCCTTTTTGACTCAAACAAGGGACAACTTTTAAACACGAGCACCTCTTTGAGTGAAAATGAAGAATTTTTTTTCAGTGAAAAAGAAACCAGAGAAGACACAAAAGATAGTGATTCGAAATTAGTCACAACTCGCTCTGCACCTAGTATGAGGTTGAGTTTAGATAAGAATTTTTTTCCAGAACAAAATTTTTTCCTCAGCGGCATCAGGTAAGTTAGTTACGAATGATGTATTTAAAAATTATTTTAGAGGCTTGTATTTCAAAGTTGAAAAATCAGGCACAGCTACTACACAGCTGGCGATGATGAATTTTAAAGGAGGTACAGTGACTGTTTATTACAAAGAAAATACCTCAAGTTCTAATTCTACCAAGGTTAATAAAACTATAGCACTTAATTTAACTGGAAATTGTGTAAATTTGTTTCAAAACGATTATTTGCCTGAGTACACAAACGCTGTTAATTCAGCTAATAGTACTGAAGGTGATACAAAATTATATTTGAAAGGCGGAGAAGGTTCGATGGCTGTAATTAATTTGTTTGGGGTTGGTGAGTTAGAACAGCTCAGAGCGAGAAATTTATTGATAAATGACGCTTCTCTTACTTTTACCATTGATAATAGTAATATATTAGACGAGCCAAATAGAATTTATTTGTACGATTTAAATAATAAGAGGTCATTAGCGGATTACTCATCGGATATTACAACCCGATCTGCTCAAAAATACAATAAGTATGTGCATGGAGGTATAATTAAAATAGGTTCTGATAAAAAAGGGATTCAGTACAAGGTAAAACTAACGAATCATATTAGGAATCTAGTTAAAAGTGATACAGTTACTAACGTTCAATTAGGGCTAGTAGTGACAGAAAATATAAACGATGTAAGTTTTAAAAAAATAGCAAATCCAGTGTATTCTGGGAAAATAGTAAGAATACCAACGTCTTCAGTCATGAATCCTTGGGGACTATTATATATGGCAGCAATTCAACTGTGCCTGAAGACAAAAGATTAAAGTTTGAAATTTATTATACAGAACCAAATTAATTAGAAAATTATGTGTGGAATAGTAGGATATATAGGGCATAGAGAAGCTTATCCAATAATAATTAAGGGACTTAAGCGATTAGAGTACAGAGGTTATGATAGTGCTGGATTGATATTATATGACGGTCAAGATTTAAAACTTTCTAAAACAAAAGGAAAGGTTTCAGATTTAGAAAATATTTCAAAAGAAATTACCATAAATGGTACAATAGGAATGGGGCATACACGTTGGGCAACTCATGGTGTTCCAAATGATGTTAACTCGCATCCACATTTGTCTAATTCTGGGAACTTAGCTATAATTCACAACGGAATTATTGAAAATTATGAGCCATTAAAGAAAGAATTGATAAAAAGAGGCTATGTTTTTCATTCAGATACGGATACCGAAGTTTTAGTGAATTTAATTGAGGAGGTTCAGAAAAAAGAAAAATTGAAGCTAGGCAAAGCGGTTCAGGTAGCTTTAAATCAAGTTGTTGGAGCCTATGCAATATGTGTGTTTGATAAACAGAATCCTGACGAAATTGTTGTTGCTAGATTAGGAAGTCCATTAGCAATAGGCGTTGGAGAAGATGAATATTTTATCGCTTCAGATGCATCACCTTTTATTGAATATACTTCAAACGCAATCTATCTTGAAGATGAAGAAATGGCAATTGTAAGATTGCACAAACCTCTGAAAATAAGAAAAATTGAAGATGATACCCTGGTAGATCCTTATGTTCAAGAATTACAAATGAATTTAGAACAGATTGAAAAAGGAGGTTACGACCATTTCATGTTGAAAGAAATTTATGAGCAGCCTAATGTTATTAAAGATACCTACAGAGGAAGATTGCATGCGAATCAGGGGCTTATTCAAATGGCTGGCGTTGAAGATAATTTAGAAAAATTCTTAAATGCTGATAGAATACTAATTGTTGCTTGTGGAACGTCATGGCATGCGGGTTTAGTTGCTGAGTATATCATTGAAGAGTTTACAAGAATACCAGTAGAGGTTGAGTACGCATCTGAGTTCAGATATAGAAATCCTATTATCAATAAAAATGATGTAGTTATTGCCATTTCTCAATCCGGAGAAACAGCAGATTCATTAGCTGCAATTAAATTAGCTAAAGAAAAAGGGGCATTTGTTTTTGGAGTTTGTAATGTTGTAGGATCTTCTATTTCAAGAGAAACTCACGCAGGAGCCTATACTCACGCAGGTCCAGAAATTGGAGTTGCATCTACCAAGGCATTCACTACACAGATTACAGTTTTAACAATGATTGCTTTGCGCTTAGCTAAAGCAAAAGGAACGCTCTCAAATTCAGATTTTCATAGATATTTACAAGAATTGGAAATTATTCCCGAAAAAGTGGCAGAAGCCTTGTTGACCAATGATAAGGCAAAAGAAATTGCTGCTAAATTTAAGGATGCGCCAAACTGTTTGTACCTAGGAAGAGGATACAATTTTCCAGTAGCATTAGAAGGCGCTTTGAAATTAAAAGAGATATCCTATATACATGCCGAAGGATATCCTGCAGCAGAAATGAAACATGGTCCAATTGCTTTAATTGATGAGCATATGCCTGTCATAGTAATTGCGCCTAAACAAGGTCACTACGACAAAGTAGTAAGTAATATTCAAGAAATTAAATCTAGAAGCGGAAAAATTATTGCTGTAGTTACAAAGGGAGATGTACAAGTTCGTGAATTAGCCGATTATATCATTGAAATTCCTGATACTTCAGATGCACTGTCTCCATTATTAACAACAATTCCATTACAATTGCTATCCTACCACATCGCTGTCATGAGAGGATGTAATGTTGATCAGCCAAGAAATCTAGCAAAATCGGTCACGGTAGAATAAATAGATATTTTAATAAAAGCAAAAAGCGAGATTTAAGAATCTCGCTTTTTTTATGATTTTTTTTAAAATTCATAATTTTTTATAGGTAAGCATAGTATTTTTTGCGGTTTTTATAGAAATAATGAATAAAGTTTAAATAAAAGTAGTATATCAAATAAATAAATAATCAATCATTAAATTAGTATATATGAAATATAATTACTCTTTTTTTATTAATATCAAAAATAGTTGTACTTTGGTATCATAAACCAAAAAATATAAACCAATGAAAATGTATTTATTTATTTTGTCATTGTTTTTGTGCAGCTTAACCTATGCTCAAACGACAATTACAGGAGTTGTAACTGATACAAAGAAACAACCCATTCCAGGTGCCAACATTAAAATTCTCGGGGACTCAGCAGGAACCATTTCTGATTCTGACGGGAAATTTCAATTATCGACATCAAAAAAACCTCCTTTTACCATAGAAGTAACCAGTGTGGGGTATGGTTCAAAAAACGTAGAAGTTAAAACAAACAACCAAAATGTTTCCATAGCACTAGTTGACGAAGAGACTTTGCTTGATGAAATTGTGGTTTCGGCTTCAAGAACACCAGAGAGAATTAAAGAATCTCCTGTGACTATTGAACGAATGGGGATTAAGGAAATTAAAAAAACTGCATCTCCAACTTTCTACGATGGTTTAGAAAACTTGAAAGAGGTACATATGAATACTAGTAGTATGTCTTTTAAATCAATTAATACAAGAGGTTTTGCTACCGTAGCCAACACACGTTTTATGCAGTTAGTTGATGGAATGGACAATTCTTCACCGTTATTAAACTTTGTTTTAGGGAATTTAATTGGAGTTTCTGAAATAGATGTTCAAAATGTTGAGTTGCTACCGAGCATCCTCTGCTTGTATGGTGCTAATGCATTCAATGGTATTTTATTCATGAACAGTCAAAGCCCATTTACAAACCAAGGGATTACGGCTTATGCCAAATACGGTCAAACGAGCCAAAAAGCTGCTGGTAATAATGAGTATTATGACTATGGAGTAAGAGTTGCAAAAGCGTTTACGCCTTATTTTGCAGCAAAAGCCAACTTTACTTTCATGAAAGGGACTGATTGGTTTGCTACTGACTATAGAGATAAAGATTTAGTTAATAATGTGGGCTTAGATAGAAGTTATTACAATTACAACGGAATAAACGTATACGGAGATGAGTTAACAACAAATCTAAATGGAGTTGCAAAAGGGTTGTTAGATAAAGGTAAAATAACAGAATCGCAGTTTGTAGCATTTAACAATATCTTGCCAAATTATAATGTAAGCAGAACAGGTTATAATGAAACGGACTTGACAGATAACAAGGTAAAAAATGCTAAAGTAGATTTTTCATTACATTTTAAACCTTGGAAGAATGATACTGAAATTATATGGCAAAGTAAATTTGGAACAGGAAACACCGTTTACCAAGGTGCTAACAGATATTATCTAAATAATTTTACAATGCAACAGCATAAATTAGAATTGAAAGGTAAAAATTTCTTTGTTAGAGGGTACACAACAACTGAAGACGGCGGTAGATCATACGACATGACTTTTACAGCTTTGAATGTAAATAGACAATGGAAAGATGATAAAACTTGGTTTGGTCAATACGCTGGAGCTTATGTTCAGGCTACTTTGGGAGGAGCAACTCCTGCTCAAGCTCATGCTACAGCAGGTACGTGTCAGCAGATACAGGAAGCAAGATTTTTAAGGAACACCTGAATTTAAAGCTGCTTTTAATAAAGTAATAGCCGATCCAGATGTGCTTACAGGATCTAGACTTCAGGACAATTCAAGAATCTGGCATTCAGATGCAAATTATAATTTTAAAGAACTAGTGAAATTTGCAGAAATTCAAGTTGGAGGTTCTTATCGTTTGTATGAGTTAAATTCAGGAGGACGTATTTATACAGACGCCAATAGTCAAATTAACTACACAGATTATGGAGCGTATACTCAAGTTCAGAAAAAATTGATGGAAGATCGATTAAAATTGACAGGATCGGTTCGTTATGACAAGTCTAAAAATTTTGATGGGAATTTTTCACCAAGAGTATCAGCAGTTTATTCAGCCGGTGCCGAAAAGAATCATAATTTCAGAGCGTCTTTTCAAACAGGTTTTAGAAATCCAACCACACAGGATCAATATATTGGATTTAATATTGGAAATGCAGTATTGTTAGGTTCAGCACCCGACAATTTAGATAGATACTCTGAAATATTACCAGTATCTACTGCAACTGGACAATTTTTGCAGGAGGAACAACTGCAGTAATGAACGGACAAAAAGCTTATTTTAATTCCTACACGGCCACATCAGTTCAAGATTTTGGTGCATTTGCAGCAGCAAACCCAACAAATCTTCCGGGTGCCGCAGCTTTATTAAGAAAAACCAATGTGGGTTATGTTAAACCAGAAACGGTTAAAGCATTTGATTTAGGTTACAGAGGTCAATTAAAAGGATTTTCATATGATATTAATGGATACTATAATATTTATAATGATTTCCTTGGTAATATTAACGTTGTTGCTCCATTATATGGAACAGCTAGTGAGACTTTTGATTTTACACAACCAACAAGTGCTCCGGTTCAAACGCTACATGCTTTAGCCAATAGTAATTTTAGAGCATTTCAATTGTATACAAATACAGATATAGAAATTAAATCATTAGGTTTTGGATTTGGAGTTTCTAGAAAAGTCTACAAAGATTTTGAGTTTGGTGCTAACTACAATTATGCACAATTTGATTTTGATCAATCAAAAGATCCAAGTTTTGAAGCAGGATTCAATACACCAAAACACAGAGTTAAAGCTTCCATAAGCAATGACAAATTGTTTGCCAATTTTGGATTCAATATCAGCGCAAGATGGAACAGCGAATACATGTGGGAATCAACCTTTGCTGACGGAATGATTGATGAGGCTACGGTTTTAGACGCTCAGTTAAATTATGGCATTCCAAAATTGAAATCGACTCTTAAAATAGGTGCAGCAAATCTTGGAGGGAAAGAATATCAACAAGTACTAGGTGCAGGTGCTATTGGGCAACAATATTTTGTTTCTTGGACGATTAACCCATAATTCATTTTAGTAAAACATATAATATTTAATGATATGATAAAAAATTTCAAATGGCTATTATTGGTTGCAGCAACCTTTATAGCTTGTAATAATGATGATGAAGTTACAAAAGATGCAAACTCAACAGATGGTTCTCCATTAACAGCAGGTTCTGCAGATTTCTCTAAATATGTAGCGATAGGTGATTCGTTCGCTGCAGGATATAGTGATGGCGCCTTGTTTATAGAAGGGCAAAAAGGAGCCTATCCTAATATTTTAGCAAGTCAATTCTCATTAGTTGGAGGAGGAGAATTTACAACTCCATACATGAGTGATAATATTGGAGGGTTTAATCTGGGTGGTGTGCAAATTGCGGGATATGGCCCAAGATTATATTATAATGGAGTGGCGCCAACTAGTGTCTCTGGAGTTTCGGGAACAGATATTTCAGCTAAACTAAGTGGTTCATTCACGAATATGGGTGTTCCTGGAGCCAAAGCAATACATTTAGCATTTTCGGGATATGGAAGTGCTGCTGGTAATCCTTACTTCACAAGATTTGCATCAAGTCCTACGGCAACAATTCTTGGCGACGCATTAGCACAAAACCCAACTTTTTTCTCTTTGTGGATTGGTGGTAATGATGAACTTGGATATGCGACTGCTGGAGGTGACTCAAGTGTAAATCCATTGACCCCTCCCGCAACATTTGATGCAGCTTACAATAATATTGTTTCCCAGTTAACTGCTGGAGGAAGAAAAGGAGTCATCGCAAATTTGCCTTACGTTACATTTCCTTATTTTTATGTAATAAAGTACAATCAGTTAACACAAGCAAACCTTACAATAGGTGGTAATAGTTTGGTAGGCACGCTGAATACTCAATTATAGCTAACCGTAGCAGCGTCTAACTTTTTAGGACAAGGCGATAGAATTAATTTGTTGTCAGCTACAGACAATAACCCAATGTTAATGGTTGATGAAAATTTAACAGATTTATCAACATCTTTAACCGCTGTTTTGGTAGGCGGTGGATTGGATTTGCCTACAGCAACTGCGCTTGGTCAAATTTTTGGGAGAGCAAGACAAACAAAACCAACGGATTTGATATGCTTGTCAGCGTCTTCAAGAATTGGGAAAGCTCCAAGTGTGGAATTGGATGGGGTAGTTTCTCCTTCACCTACGTTGGCTCAATTGGGGATTACTTTTCCATTACCTGATAGATATGTTTTACTGCCAAGTGAAGTTTCTGAAATTCAAACTGCAACAGATGCATATAATCAGAGCAATTAAAAGTATAGCTGATTCTAATGAAAATATTGCCTTCGTTGACGCCAAAGCGATAATGACTAAATTAGGATCTTCAACTGGTATTGTAGGAAATAATTTTACGTTAACTTCAGCTTATGTATATGGAGGTGCGTTTTCTTTAGATGGAATTCATCCAAGCCCAAGAGGTTATGCTCTTATTGCTAATGAATTTTTAAACGCTATTAACGGAAAATTTGGATCTAATTTTAAAGGAGTGAATTTAGGAAATTATAGAATTCAATTTCCACCGTCATTATAACATATTATTTAATTTACTTAAAACCATCCATTTATTGGATGGTTTTTTATTTTTAATTCATTCATAACTAAGTTCTTTAAAAAATCTATTTTTTTTATTTGAATTGTATTGATTTTATATTTTAAAAAATTATCTTTGCACTCTGAAAAAAGCATCTGCTAAATATGATTAAGTGAGATGTGTTTTTTAAACCTAAATAGCTATTTAATAAATACATAAGTAATGTCAAAAGTAATAGGAAAAGTTGCTCAAATCATTGGTCCAGTAGTAGACGTTGTATTCAACGGCGTTGATGTTGAACTTCCAAAAATTTATGATTCGTTAGAAATCACTAAAAAAGACGGTACTTTATTAGTGCTTGAAGTACAATCTCATATTGGTGAAAACACTGTTCGTACTATTTCGATGGATTCAACTGACGGTTTGAGTAGAGGATATGAAGTAGTTGGAACTGGAAATCCAATTCAAATGCCAATTGGACCTGATGTATATGGTCGATTATTTAATGTAATTGGAGATGCAATAGACGGTTTAGGTGAATTGCCAAAAACAGGAGAAAGTGGTTTGTCTATTCATAGACCCGCTCCAAAATTTGAAGACTTATCTACTTCATCAGAAGTTTTATTTACAGGTATTAAAGTGATTGATTTAATTGAGCCTTATGCAAAAGGATGGAGTTGGAAAACAGTATTAATTCAAGAGTTAATTAATAATATTGCAAAAGGTCACGGTGGACTTTCAGTATTCGCTGGAGTAGGTGAAAGAACACGTGAAGGGAATGACTTACTTCGCGAGATGTTAGAGTCAGGAATTATTAAATATGGTGAAGAATTCATGCACTCTATGGAAGAAGGTGGATGGGATTTGTCTAAAGTAGACAAATTAGGAATGAGAGAATCAAAAGCGACTTTCGTTTTTGGTCAAATGAATGAGCCACCAGGAGCTCGTGCTCGTGTGGCACTTTCTGGATTGTCTATCGCTGAGTATTTCCGTGATGGTGCAGGTTCTGATCAAGGTAAAGACGTACTTTTCTTCGTTGATAATATCTTCCGTTTTACACAAGCAGGTTCTGAGGTATCGGCTCTTTTAGGTCGTATGCCATCAGCGGTAGGTTACCAACCAACATTGGCAACAGAAATGGGTGCGATGCAAGAGCGTATTACATCTACAAACAAAGGTTCTATTACATCTGTGCAAGCGGTTTACGTGCCTGCGGATGACTTAACTGACCCAGCGCCAGCAACAACGTTTGCTCACTTAGATGCTACAACAGTATTGTCTCGTAAAATTGCAGAGTTAGGGATTTATCCAGCGGTGGATCCTTTGGATTCAACTTCTCGAATTTTGACTCCTCATATTTTAGGTGATGACCACTATAATTGTGCACAAAGAGTAAAAGAAATCCTTCAGAAATACAAACAATTACAAGATATCATCGCCATCTTAGGTATGGAAGAATTATCAGAAGAAGATAAATTAGCCGTATCAAGAGCTCGTCGTGTTCAACGTTTCTTATCTCAACCTTTCCACGTAGCAGAACAGTTTACAGGAATACCAGGAGTTTTGGTGGATATTAAAGATACTATCAAAGGGTTTAACATGATTATCGACGGTGAATTAGATCACTTACCTGAAGCTGCTTTCAACCTTAAAGGAACTATTGAAGATGCTATTGAGGCTGGAGAAAAAATGTTAGCAGAAGCTTAATTGAGTATTCAGTGTTCAGTCGCAGTGTTCAGAACTGAGACTGTAAACTGACATCTAAACTAAAAAATATGATTTTAGAAATAGTATCACCAGAAGCTAAATTATTTTCAGGAGAAGTTACTTCGGTTTCTTTACCTGGAGTAAATGGTAGTTTTCAAATATTAAATTTCCATGCTCCAATAGTTTCAACCTTAAAGCAGGGTTCATTAAAAATTACTGCACCAAGTTTTAAATTAGAGAAAGAAATTGAAAATAAATTCAACAGAGTTAACGATCAAAATTACACTCTTGATATCAATTCTGGAACTATTCAAAAGAAAGACAACAAAGTGATTGTTTTAGTAGATTAAAATTTCAAATTTGAAATAAAGTACTAAAGCCAAGCATTTTTTTTAAAAGGCTTTTTTATTTTGATAGATGAAAAATTTTCCAAAATCATTATCTCAAAAACTCCAACAACGAGAGCATAATTCAGCCTTACGGAAATTAAGCTTATCTAATGATTTAATTGATTTTTCATCAAATGATTATTTAGGTTTTGCTAATTCAGAGGTGATATTTCAAGAGACACATCGGTATTTGATAGACAATACAATTATTCAAAACGGTGCCACAGGTTCTCGATTACTATCAGGAAACCATAGTGTTTATCAAGAAGCAGAAAGATATATCGCTGGTTTCCATCAATCAGAATCGGCACTGATATTCAATTCAGGTTACGATGCTAATGTCGGATTTTTTAGTTCAGTATCAGAGCGCAATGATGTTATTCTATATGATGCCTTATGTCATGCCTCAATCCGTGACGGAATTCAAATGAGTAATGCCAAGGCGTATAGATTTCAGCACAATGATTATGAAGATTTAGAAAAATACATTCAAAAATTTATAACAAAAAATTCAGAAGTATACATTGCTACCGAAAGTGTTTTTTCTATGGATGGTGATTCTCCAGATTTGGAAAAATTAGTTCAATTATCAGAAAAATACAGTTGCCATTTAGTAGTTGATGAAGCACATGCTTTGGGGGTTTTTGGTGAAAAAGGTGAGGGAGTAATTCAAAGTTTAGGGCTACAAGATAAAATTTTTGCCAGAATTATGACTTTTGGAAAAGGATTAGGTTGTCATGGAGCAGCGGTTTTAGGTAGTGAAGATTTAAAAAATTATTTAGTCAATTTTGCAAGAAGTTTTATTTATACAACAGGACTTTCACCCCATTCTGTTGCTACTATCTTGATTGCTTATCAACATTTAGAAAAAGAAAAAAACGCAATCGCAGCTTTAAAGAAAAATATAGTTCATTTTAATCAAGAAAAGAACTTGTTAGGTATAAAACCACTATTTATCAGGAGCAAATCGGCAATTCAATCAGCAATAATTCCAGGAAATGAGAAAGTAAGATCTATTGCTAAACAACTTCAAGAAAAAGGATTTGATGTAAAGCCCATTCTTTCTCCAACGGTTCTCGAAGGTCAAGAGCGTTTGCGATTTTGTTTGCATAGTTATAATTCAGAAAAAGAAATTTCGGAAGTATTGCAGTTGTTGAGTACTTTTGTTTTTTAGCCTTGATATCTTTTAGAATATATCGCAAAAATTTATAATAAATGAAACTATTTATTACAGGAATAGGAACTGATGTAGGTAAAACAGTTGCATCAGCCATAGTGACACAAGCCTTAGAAGCAGATTATTGGAAACTCATTCAAGCGGGTGATTTGGACCATTCTGATACGGATAAAGTAAAAGCTCTTGTGTCAAACAAGAAGTCCCAATTTCATCCAAATGCCTATGCATTAAATACCCCGCAAGTCCGTATTATGCCGCAACGCTTGACGGAATTGTTCTGGATATAAAAAAAATACAGGAACCTATAACAGCCAATCATTTAGTTATAGAAGGCGCGGGTGGAATTTTGGTTCCGCTCAATGATACCGATTCTATAATAGATTTGATTCAAAAAGACCATAAGGTAGTTGTTGTCTCTAGACATTATCTAGGGAGTATCAATCACACTTTGTTAACTTTTGAAGCTTTAAAGAATAGAAATATTGCAGTAGCAGGAATTATTTTTTCAGGAGATGAAAATCAAGCTACAGAATCAATTATTTTAAAAAAAACAAAGGTAAACTGTATTGGAAGGATTGATAACGAACCCTATTTTGACCAAAATGTAGTTCAATATTATGCTGATTTATTTAGGGAAAACCTGTTAAGCTTATAATTTAAATAGTTATTAAATGACTCTTTCAGAAAAAGACGCATTATACAATTGGCATCCTTATACCCAACATCAGACCATTGGTTTACTTCCTGCAATTGTAAAAGGGAAAGACGCTTTGCTTTGGGATGAGAATGGCAAAGAATATATTGACGCTATTGCTTCTTGGTGGGTCAATCCCTACGGACATTCTAATGAGGTAATAGCTAGTGCTATTTATAATCAATTGACAACATTAGAGCATGTCTTGTTTGGCGGTTTTACGAACAAACCAGCAGTAATGTTAGCGGAAAAGCTGATGGAAATTTTGCCTTTCAATCAAAAAAAGATATTTTATTCTGATAACGGTTCAACAGCAGTTGAAGTGGCTATCAAATCGGCTTTGCAGTATTTTTATAACAAGAATGAAAAACGCACTAAAATAATTGCTTTTGAAGATGCTTTTCACGGAGATACCTTTGGAGCAATGGCATCGAGCGGGATTACTTTTTTCACAGAAGCTTTCCAGGGTTCGTTGTTAGAAGTGGTCAGGATTCCAGTTCCAACAGAAGGAAAAGAATCGGAGAGTATATCGGCTTTACAACAATTGGTTGCTGCCAATGAATTTGCTGCCTTTATTTTTGAGCCACTTTGTCAAGGAGCTGCTGGAATGATTATGTATGCTCCAGAAAGTTTAGATAAATTGATTGCTGTTTGCAAAAAAAACAGGGTATTTACAATTGCTGATGAGGTCATGACAGGGTTTGGTAAAACAGGTAAAACATTTGCCTGTAATTACCTAAATGAACAACCTGACATGATGTGTTTGTCAAAAGCGTTAACAGGAGGAACCATACCAATGGCAATAACGACATTTACTCAGGAAATTTATGATGGGTTTCTAGATAGCGATGTGAATAAAGCCTTATTTCATGGACATACTTTCACCGCAAATCCTACTGGTTGTGCAGCTGCTCTAGCAAGTTTAGAATTGCTCCAAACTAATACAATGCAAGAAAATCTTATCAGAGTAAATAATCGACATCTGATTTTTAAAAAAAGAATAGTACAACATCCTAAAGTAAAAGCAACTCGAGTTTTAGGAGTAATTTTTGCACTAGAAGTTGAAACAGAGACAAAAGCCTCATATTATGGAGAATTAAGGAATAAATTATATGATTTTTTTATAAAAAATGGTGTTATACTAAGGCCTGTAGGTAATATAGTCTACATTTTACCACCTTATATAATTACAGATGAGCAACTTGAAAAAGTGTATAAAGTTGTTGAAAAAGCATTAGAAATAGTATAAATTTGAAAAAGATTTAAATTATTAAATCTTAGTTTTTTATTCATTTTTAAAATAAAATTTTGTCCCCAATTATATCAATAGTATCCATAGCTTCTCTCTCTCCCTTAGGAAACTCAAAAGAGTCAATTTGGAAAAATTATCTGAACAATCAGCATTGTTTTGTAACGAAAGAGTTTAATGAGCAGCAAGCGTATGCTGCCATTTTAGATTTTGAAAGTAAGGAAGAAGTTGAGACCTTAAAACAGTTTGATCACAAGTACAAATCTTTAGATTCTTCTGTTTTGTATGCAATAGCCGCTTCTCGCAGGGCATTTGCTCAATCGGGATGGAAAAAAGAGGATGTTTTTGGGGTAAATTTAGGCTCTTCACGCGGGGCAACAGAATTATTTGAAAAATACCATCAAGAGTTTTTAGAAACAGGAAAGGCTCAAACTTTAGCTTCGCCAACAACAACTTTAGGAAACATCTCCTCTTGGGTGGCACATGATTTACAATCACAAGGCCCTGAAATTTCGCATTCTATAACTTGTTCCACAGCATTGCATGCATTGTTAAATGGAGTGGCTTGGCTTCGATCAGGAATGGCAAGTAAATTTTTGGTAGGAGGGAGCGAAGCTCCATTGACGGACTTTACTATTGCCCAAATGAAAGCCCTTAAGATTTATGCTTCAGTAAATGGCGAAGGTCAAAATCAATGGCCATGTCGAGCATTGGATTTAGAAAAAGAAATCAATACTCTTATTTTAGGTGAAGGAGCAGCTGTCTGTTGTTTGGAAATAGGCAAATCTCAGAATGCATTGGCTTTCATAGAAGGTGTGGGATTTGCAACAGAAATTTTGGAGCACAATATATCAATTTCAACAGAAGCTACCTGTTTTCAAAAATCCATGAAAATGGCGCTAAAAGATATTGAACCTTCAGATGTAGATGTTATTGTTATGCATGCTCCAGGAACGAAGGCAGGAGATATAACGGAATATAAAGCTATTCAAAAAGTATTCGGAAAGGATTTACCCATGCTTACCACCAATAAATGGAAAATTGGTCACACATTTGGAGCCTCTGGAATGTTGAATGTTGAAATGGCGATATTAATGATGCAACATCAACAATTTATTGGAGTTCCTTTTGCATCAATTCCTTCAAATAGAAAAAAAATTGAAAAGGTTTTAATCAATGCTGTTGGATTTGGCGGAAATGCAGTTAGTATATTGCTGTCGATTTAAAAAGAATTATTTTAGTCGTTCTCAAATTCTTTAACTTTTTCATAAATCATATTACTTTCCCAACCTTTACGAAGTAAATAATCACAGAATTTTTTTCTCTTTTTTAATTTGTTTTTTTCGGTAATAATGTTCCAAGTTAATTCAGAAAGAGAATGAAATGTGCTAAGATATTCTCCTTCATCAATTTCTTTTAAGGCCTGATTAATGTTATATTGAGAAATAGTTCTGAATTTTAGTTCATTTACAATTCTAATTTTCCCCCATTTTTTAATCCTGAATTTACCCCTTGCAAATGAGCAAGCAAAGCGTTCTTCATTCAAAAAATTATTTTCTATTAGATGTACAACTACTTCGTCAATCTCGACTGAATTTAGTGACATGCTTCTCAGTTTTAGAATAACTTCATCATGACAGCGTTCTTGATATGCACAATAATGCTCTAATTTCTTTTTTGCATTTAATGAAGACATTGGATTTAGTCAGGGTTTTATGATATGTACAAAAATACTATAAAAAATAAAGGTTTTGAAGTAAAGCTTTGTTAAAAAGTAAAACTTTTCTTATTTAAATAAATTGTTTAGAAAATATTTATTTTTTTAAAGTAAATGATTAACAAAATCGAAACTCATTAATGTTTAAAATGTAACAATTTCGTTAAAAAGAGTTAAAATGTATTGTTTTTTCTGGCTTTTTGAGTAGACTGTATTTCAGTTATTTCTTTGAAAATTATTAGAAAATATTCAAAAAAGAGATAGTATTGATTTGTTTTGATGATTAAATTTTTAAAAACAAAAGTGATTTTAACATATTTGTTAATAATTTAATAAACTAAAATCATTGAAATTTAGTGAATTAAGTTTAATTTTGTTAGTCCCAAATGTGCTAATATTCTTTGCCTTGTTTTTGTGCGTACAAAAATGAGGGTAAATAGTGTTATGATTGTTGAATATAAAATTACATGACAGAATTAACACAATGATTCTATCATAAATAGTATCACATTAAAAAAATGAAAATAAAATTACTTTTTGTTATATTATTTTTTTCTTTAGTAGGTCGGGGACAGGTTACAATTGTATCTGATGGACTGAATAATAGTTCTTCACTTTTTACCTTATCAGGCGGGGCTTATTATACCGGAAATTCAGCAGCAGGAGATAGGCCAGCTTCCTCACCATTTGCGATAGAAGGAACTCACGGATATGGACTAACAAGTGGTATTGCAACTTTGACTTCAAGTTCTTTTTCAACTTGTGGGCACAGTTCAGTTACTATGTCTTTAAGGTTAGCTGCCTTTTCAATTGGTTCAACAACTAATGGTCTAGATTCTGGTGATGTAGTCACAATTGAAGTCAGTCCAGATGATGGAGCAAACTGGTATAGCACGCTGAGAATTTTGGGTAATTCTAACGCATTTTGGGGTTATTCTGGAACAGGTGTTGCGAGTACGTCTTATGATGGAAATGCAACTCCAGTCGATATCCAGCCTGCTGGAGGGGGAAGTAGAACAACTGATGGATACTCAACCATAAATATTACTGGTTTACCATCAGTATCACTTTTGAAAATTAGAATCACATTGTCAGATGACTCAAGTGAGAGATGGGTTGTTGATGATTTTAAAGTACAAGGAGTTGTTACTCCAATTACATTATCCCCAACAATAACTAGTAGTTCTGCTTCACAATCCTCAGTTTATGGTGCTGCAATAACAAATTATCAAATTCTAGCAACAAATTGTCCAACCAGTTATACGGCTTCTGGATTGCCTGTTGGTGTAACTATTAATACTACTACTGGATTAATTTCAGGGACTCCAACAGTTGTAGGTACATATACTACAACCATAACAGCAACTAATGGGATAGGAACAAGCACTTCTATATCCAAAGATTTTATAATAACTCCCAAGCCTCTCACAATAACAGGATTGACATCTTCAAATAAGGTGTATGATGGAACTACAACTTCAACATTAGGCGGCACAGCTACTTTATCAGGTGGACTTGTTGGCTCAGATGTTGTTACTATCTCAGGAAGCCCAACTGCTAATTACTCACAATCCAATGTTGGAACTTCACTTGTAATTACAATTAGTGGATATTCTCTTTCTGGAGCAGATGCAGCAAAATATACAGTAACACAACCCACAGTAACAAATAGAAGTATCACAGTAAAACCATTAACAATAACAGGATTAACAGCGGCAAATAAGGTTTATGATGGAACTTCAACTGCTACATTAACCGGGACTCCAACTTTGTCTGGTCTTGTTGGAGCTGATGTTGTTTCTATTTCAGGAACTCCAAGTGCGAATTTTTCGACTGCGACTGTCGGGGTAGGCAAAGCTGTTACAGTTACTGGCTACACTATAACTGGAGCACAAGCTGCAAATTATTCTGTTTCACAACCAACAGGTCTCACGGCAAATATTACCCAAGCTCCTCAAACCATAACATTTGCAGCTTTACCTGACCAAATGTTAAGCGGAATAACATTTACACTATCAGCAACATCATCAGCAGGATTGACAATTACTTACACAAGTTCAAATACAGCTGTAGCAACGATTTCTGGAAATGTTGTAACAATGTTAAGCACGGGGTCAACAATAATTACTGCATCACAAGCGGGAAATACTAATTATGCTGCAGCTATTTCAGTAAATCAGAATCAAAATATAATTATTGGAGTGCAAGAAATAAATGTTGAGGGAAACATAGGAACCTTTCCAGATATTACGAGCGGAGATATAACTCCTTCTGCATTAGATAATACGTTATTCGCTGCACAAGTTGTTGGGGCTACACAAAATAAAGGATTTAGAATTCAAAATATTGGAGGAAACACTTTAAATGTTTCATCAATAACATTATCAGGTGCAAATCCTGGAGATTTTAGCATCATCGCTTCTGCACCTTATGCTATCGCGCCTCCCAATGGAATGGTTCTTTTTACTATAGATTTTACTCCAGTTGGCATTGGAGTTAGGACAGCAATTGTAACGATAACAAGTAATGATAGCGACGAAGGGTCTTATACTTTTATGATTCAAGGAACAGGCAATTGTCCAGTAACATCTAACACCGTTTCTCCTACTTCGGGAACAGTTGGAACTACAGTTACAATTACTTCTACAAATAGCACTTTAAATAATTTATCAGGAGCAACAGCTACTTTCAATGGAGTTTCAGCTTCAATTATTTCAACATCTGCTACACAAATGGTTGTAACTATTCCAACTGGAGCAACAACTGGAAATTTAGTTACAACAAATGCTCTTGGATGCACAGCTACACTTGCCTTTACAGTCTTAACCTATGATTTATGTGCTTATGCAACGAATTTAACTATTGGAGCTCCAGCAACGACAAACAATATGACTGGATCAACAACTACTGCTCCTTTTACAAAAAAAGATGTTTGGTTTAGTTTTACACCATCATGTTCAGGAATACATAATATAAACGTTTCTAGTTTCTCAGGAGATATAGACATAGAATTGTATTCAGGTTCTTGCCCTGCTTCCGCATCTTATTTAGATAATTCAAATGGAAATACTTCAACAGAAACAATAACAAGTTCCTTGACAGCAGGGGTGACATATTATTTGAGAGTTTTAGCTTGGAATGTTACTGCAGAGACTTCGTCTTTTACAGCACAAGTTACTACTGATGGGGTACTTAATATTAATAATGTTGGAAGTCCTGTTTCAGGAAATATTTCTGTAAATACAAATGATGTTGTTATTATGGGGTTTACAACTACTCCCAACTGTATAACTAACTACAATTTAAATAGCGTTACAATAACAAAAACAGGAACCGCTACATCTAGTGATATTTCAAATCTTAGAGTAATTTATGATGCAAATGCGAATGGGATTATTGATGGTGGAGAAACTTCTGTTTCAGGAGCGGGTATTGCTTTATCGTCTAGTATGGTTTTTTCTTTAACAGGGCAAACAGGTATTTTAACGACAAGAAACTATTTATTGGTTGGAGATGTTTCAATTAGTGCTGTAAATGGTAATACCATCAATGCTAGTATATCATCTAGTAATAATTTGAATGCAACTATTTTACCATTAGGATTACCAACAGGGAATGCAATAGGAAATACAATGACAATTGTACCTCCTCCTTGTACTGCTGCAGTGCTATCAAGTATATCTCCAACTTCAGGACCAATTGGAACTGAAATTACAATTACAGCAAGTTCAGGAAACTTATCTGGAGCTGCTGTAAAATTCAGTGGGATATCAGCAACTATTATTTCAAGTAGCGCTACTAAAATAATTGCTATAGTTCCAATTGGAGCAACTACTGGAAATGTGACCGTTATAGACACAACACCATGTAATGCTTACATTCCCTTTACCATAATCACAGAAGATAGGGCAACTTGTCAAGGAGGAAGTACAGATTTGTTTATTAGTGAGTTGACCGATTCTAATACAGGATCACTAAGTTATGTTGAGATATATAACGGAACTAATGCCACAATAAATTTATCTTCGTATTCTATAAAAACAGCGAATAACGGACAGTCTAGTTTTTCTAATACTGTTAATTTAAATAATGTAGATCTACTATCTGGCGGAATTTATGTTGTCGGTTTGGGGTTGGAGCGTCAAGTGTCTGCAATGTTCCTGGAGGAGATGGGTCTTATGCCAATCAAACTAGTGGTGCAGGATCAATTAATATGGAATCTTCAAAAAATGATTTTATTGGCCTATATATAAAAGTGGAGTTCTAATTGATAGTTGGGGTGTTTATGGTGATGCAAGTTGGGCAGCATCACTGATAGCAACTTTGGGAACTGACGGTTCAAATTTTAAAAGAAAAACTAGCGTCACAGTACCAAAATCTGCATACAGTAATGCCGATTGGGATATTACGGATTATGCAGGTTCTTCGTGCTTGAATAATAATTATACCGATATAGGCAATTATATATTTCCTGGAGGAACTCCTCCATCAGTAACGACACCCATTGTTTCAAACCCCACATGTAAATCAGCAACAATATCTGTTACAGGAAGTGAAGGTTTTCCTGGAGGAAACACTTTAGCATATCAGTGGTATTACTCAAATTCTGGAGATGCAAATTGGACTGCTTTATCAAACACTGGGGTCTTTTCAGGGGTTACATCTTCAACCTTATCTATTTCAAATGTGTCTAGCGTCATTAATTATCAATACTATTGTCAAGTTAGAGAAATTTTAGCTACATGTTTTATTGCTTCTAAAGCAACCAAAATAACTGGAGCAATAACATGGAATGGTACCGATTGGAGAGATTCCAATAATGTTGTGACTACACCATCAATTGGTAAGTTAGCAATAATTAATGCAAACTATGATACATCTATTAACGGAAGTTTTGATGCCTGTAGTTTAGTAGTCAATAATGGATTTACCGCTATTATTGCCCCAACAAACTATATCAATATCCAATATGATTTAACATTAAATGGGAATTTAACTGTAAAAAGTGGTGGTAGTTTAGTTCAAATTGATGACTTTGGACTCAATTCTGGTACAGGGAATTTTGTAATGGAGCGTACGGCTACTGTTGCAAGAACTACAGATTATGTATATTGGTCATCTCCTATTTCTAATTTTCAAGTTGGAAATGTAAATCCAAGTTCTTGGTTACGATACAAATGGATTCCAACAATTCCAAGAGCCTATACAAGTAATTTTGGAGGATGGTTAGCCACTCCAGCAAATGAAGTTATGGAAAAGGGTAAAGGATACATCATTCGTGGACCTTACACGAACCCTACTGCCACATTTACAAATACAGCTCCTAATAATTTACCAAATAATGGAATCATTCCAGTTGGGGTAGAAAGGAGTACTTACGATGGCGCTCCTTACACATACCTATCTGGCTCTACTACATTAACGGTAGTTAAAGACGATGATAATTATAATTTGCTAGGTAACCCATATCCTTCGGCTGTTGATGTGCAAAAATTCCTATCACTAAATACAAATCTTGCGGGTCATATTCGTTTGTGGACTCACGGGACGCCTATTCAAAGTTCACTTTTTAACGGACAATCTTTTTTATAATTCATTTGGTTACACCTATTCAGTATTAGATTATATCTATGTAAATTATACAGGAATTTCTTCCAGGAAGGGGATTATGCGATTGCTTCTGGGCAAGGTTTTTTTGTGACTATGAATCATAGTTCTGCTTCAGCATCTGAAAATGTAATCTTTAATAATTCAATGAGGAGAGATGCAACACTTGGTACAATATATAACAATAGTGTATTCTATAGAAAAGCAAATACAAATGAAAGAAACAGAATTTGGTTGGATATTTTAGATGACAAAAATGCATCAGTGAGAACCTTGGTGGGTTATATTCAAGGCGCGACTCTGGACAAAGACAGAATGTATGATGCCAAAGCAACTGTTGATTCCAATTTGAATATATATTCATTAATTCAAGATGAATCACAAATTATTCAGGCAAGAGCTGTACCATTTGATAAAGATGATCGTGTTCCATTAGGTGTTAGTATTCCATTAAAAGTTGGAAATACTACTTCGACTTTAGGTACATACAAAATTGCAATAGCTTTTGTTGACGGATTGTTTCAAAATGAGAACCAAGATATTTATTTAGAAGATAAATTACTCAATGTTATACACGACTTAAGAAAAGATCCGTATACTTTTGAAAGCGTTTCAGGAAGGTTTGATAATCGATTTGTTTTACGTTATACCAACAAAAATAAATCACTTGGAACGGATCACTTTAAAGAGTATAGAAATAGTGTTGTTGTGGCTGCAGATGCTGGACAAGTTAAAATCATGTCAAGTATTGAAGCAATTAAGAAGGTAGCTGTTTATGATATTTTGGGAAGAGAGATATTCACAAAAAATAATATAAACGCAATGGAACTCTCAATAAAAGACATAATTATAAATCGACAAGCTTTGGTTGTAAAAGTCTTTTTAGATAATGGACAAGAGATTAGCAAGAAGATAATTCTTTAGGAGTGTGACAAAAACAAAAAACCCGTAATTTTTAAATTACGGGTTTTTTGTTTTTTAAAAATTATTTTTCCTTTACAGAGGCTTCTATGTTTCTTTCTATTACGTGTCCAGGTCTAGACCATTTTGGTTTTTCACCTAGGGGTACAAATTTTGAATCTTTTGCTTCAACAGTAGTTGGCTGCATAATTTTTATGAAAGGTTTTTGAGGAACAAGTCCAAGTGTTTCAAACATTTTCATGTCTTCATTTACATCTGGATTTGGAGTAGTCAATAATTTATCACCTGCAAAGATTGAATTTGCCCCAGCAAAGAAACACATGGCTTGTCCTTCACGACTCATATTCATTCTGCCTGCCGATAGCCGTACTTGTGTTTCTGGCATAACAATACGAGTAGTTGCAACCATGCGAATCATCTCCCAAATTTCAACTGGCTTTTCTTCTTCGAGAGGAGTGCCTTCTACGGCAACCAGAGCATTTATGGGTACTGATTCGGGTTGTGGATTTAGAGTAGAAAGAGCAACTAACATTCCAGCTCTATCTTCAATAGATTCTCCCATCCCTATAATTCCACCACTACAAACAGTAACATTGGTTTTACGAACATTTTCTATCGTTTGAATACGATCTTCAAATCCGCGTGTAGAAATAACTTCTTTGTAATATTCTTCTGAAGTGTCTAAATTGTGATTGTAGGCATAGAGACCTGCTTCTGCTAATCGTTGTGCTTGATTCTCAGTAATCATCCCTAGAGTACAACAGACTTCCATGTCTAATTTATTGATGGTTCTTACCATTTCCAGTACTTGGTCAAATTCAGGTCCGTCTTTTACATTGCGCCAAGCTGCACCCATACAAACTCTTGAAGAACCACTTGATTTAGCTCTTAAAGCTTGAGCTTTAACTTGACTAACAGACATTAAATCATTTCCTTCAATATCAGTATGATATCTTGCTGCTTGTGGACAATAGCCACAATCTTCAGGACATCCTCCTGTTTTTATAGACAATAACGTAGATACTTGAACAACATTTGGATTATGGTGTTCTCTATGGACAGTAGCTGCTTCATAAAGCAAATCCATTAAAGGTTTGTTGTAAATTGCTATAATTTCTTCTTTGGTCCAATTGTGCTTTGTGATACTCATGTAGACATTTTTATAATGCTTCAAAAGTAATTAAATAGTTATGAATAAGCAATGTTTGTATGTTTAAAAACGACACAATTAAATTTTTTAAATGGACATGTTAATCACTACTGTGGCGATTGTTCCAATATAACATCAACAATAAAACGACAATTACTGAGGAAGCAATTCCTTCAAAAAATAAACTAATACAATAACTGTTGATAGAAGGGTTTCCTCCAAATAAAAAGGATTCTGACAAGGATTGAACATAAGCATCTCCGCCTTGCATATAGCTATAAATTAGTAATCCTAAAACACATAGCAAGACACCAATAATTGATGTAATCATAGCCGATGCAGCGTCGGATACAAAATTTTTATTTCCCTCAGCAAGATTCATTTTTATAGTTCGATTCACACCGTAAAATACAAATAGAATGTTAAAAAGTCTTAGATAAACCAAATTCGCTAGACCTAATACATTCATTATTAAAAAATACATACTAATTCCTAAAAAATAAGTAATCCATTGGTTAATTCTTTTGGTAGTTTCATGATTCTTTTTTAAAAGTTAAAATAAAATGCCTGATAAACAATAGTATAGCTTATCGAAGTTACAAAAAAATAATCAAAGAGATTTAAATATGAGAAAATTTTAAGATTATATTTTGTCAATAAATGCGATTGTAGTCGCAACATCTTTTTCTAGTTGTTGTTTAAGCAGACCAACTGATTCAAACTTTTTTTCATCACGGACGTAGGCTAAAATAGAAACCTTAATTTTTTGTCCATAAAGATTAGAGTTATGGTTCAAATAATATACTTCAATAGATAGATTTTTGCCTTCTACCGTAGGATTAGTGCCAATATTCATAACTCCAAATTTTGTTTCGTTCTGGAAATTACTTTTTACAATGTAAACTCCATTTTTAGGGATTAGCTTGTAGTTTTCAGGAATTTTTATGTTGGCCGTTGGAAATCCAATAGTGCGTCCCAGTTGTTTCCCTTTTTGAACTATGCCTGTAAAAAAATAATCGTATCCGAGATATTCATTTGCTAGAACGATATTCCCATCCTCCAAAGCTTTTCTAATTTTAGTAGAACTCACGGACACTTCTTGAATTTCTTGTGCTGATATTTGTTGCACATCAAAATCGTATTTTTCTCCAAAAAAAATCAAATCATTAATATCAGCCGTGCGATTTCTTCCAAAACGGTGATCGTGACCAATCACTATTTTTTTTATGTTGAGTTTATCAACAAGAATATCTTTTACAAATTCTTCTGGACTCAGTCTTGAAAATGCTTTGTCAAATGGATGAATAATTAAGTTGTCTAGTCTAGATTTCTCCAATAATTCTGCACGTTCATCAATGGTGTTTAGGAGTTGTATTTCTGATTTTTCTTGTAAAACCATTCTAGGATGAGGAAAAAATGTAAGAATTAAACTTTCGCAATATTCTTTTCGAGCATTATCGATGAGTTGTTCAATAATTTTTTGATGACCAATATGAACGCCATCAAAAGTACCAATGGTAATAATGGTTTTTTTAGTACTATGAAAAGAATCTATGGATTGAAAAATCTTCAAAATCTCTATTTATAAAAAAGGCAAATTTAGTTGAAGAATTCGATATTTTATAATTTGTGATACAGTTTAATTTATGTGGAAATAAAAGAGAAGAATAATTGCGGTTATCTTCAATAAAATTTAAATTTATTGTTAAATATGCAAAACAGTTCTTCTAAACCTGAAAAATAATCTTATTTTTGCTAGCTATTATTTTAAAAAATTTAAATGAAAAAGTTTATACTATTTTTCACAATTGTGCTTTCTTTTGCACAAATCGATGCTCAAGAAAAAGCAATGTGGAATAAGGTTTCACAGGAAAAAGTAAGTAGATTAGAAAGAATAAAAAAAACCTCTTATTCAGAAAACCAACAATTTTACACATTAAACATAGACGTTTTAAGAAAAAAGTTAAGTGTTGCAAAAACTCAACGATCAGGATTGTCTAATACTGTTATTGAATTTCCCACAGCTAATGGAGAGTTTGAAAAATTTCAAGTGTGGGAAAATTCCAATTTTGCTCCTGAATTACAGCAAAAATATCCGAATATTAGAGCTTATGTTGGTAGAAGTATTTCTAATAAAACGACAACTATTAATTTTAGTATGTCTCCAAGAGGAATACAAACAATGGTACTAAAAGCTGACAATAGTTCGGAATTTATAGAACCTGCATCAAGAGAAGGGGAGCTTTATATTCTTTTTGATTCGAAAACAAGAGTTTCTGAGAAGTTGTCTTTTGTTTGTAAAACTATAGATAAAAAAATAAATCAAGATGTTTTGAATAGAACTCAATTAACCAGTAGAGCTAATAATCAGTCATATAAAACGTTGCGTTTAGCATTATCTTGTACTGGTGAATATGGAGCCTATTTTGGAGGTAAAGAAGCAGCCTTAGCCGCTATGAATGCTACAATGACTAGGGTTAATGGGATATTCGAGAAAGATTTAGCAGTACACTTAAATATAATTGCAAA
>JADKDN010000009.1 GCA_016718345.1 Flavobacterium sp.
AATGCAGAATTCATCCCAATTTTGTCCAACAAACTGTTATACCAAAAGTCTAAATATTCCTGATGCGTTTTAAATTGTTTTCGTAAAATCCCACTCAATAAATTGGTTGTTCCCGACGAATAATTCCAGGTGTTGTTTGGTTTTCCAACCAAAGGTTTATCGATTTGAGATTGTGACATGTCTTCTGCCTGAAATAACATTTTAGTCACATCCGAAATTTTGTTATAATCTTCTTCCCATTCCAAACCGGAATTCATGTGAATCAAATCGTTAAGTGTATTTTTGAACGTTCGTCGTTCTTCCACTCTGCTATAGGAGCAGGTTTCATAATATCGATTTTTCCTTGTTTTTGCAAAATTCCATAATAGGTCGCTGTCAAACTTTTTGTCATGGACCAACCTAAAATCTTCGAGTTTTTATTGAAACCTGTATCATATTTTTCGGCTATGATTTTGTCTTTATAGATAACAATAAGCGCACTCGTTCCTTAATTTTTATGCCTTTTTATCAAAGCATTGTACAGCCAGGTTTAATTTTTATAATCAATGTTAGAAAAAACAGTGTCTTTTGGCTCGTTATTTCCGTAAGGAAAAGGTAAAGTGTTGTTTCGTTTTGTTCTTTTTGGAATTTCATAGGGTTTTGTGATATCAAAATCATCGTTGATTAAAGTCGCTTCTAAACCTTCTCTATAGATTGCTTTGCGTTCTTTTAATCCATAAACCGAAGCTGTGACAAACTTTCCATTTTCGTCGATGTGGTTTTTTGCTAAATCAATCATATCGATATCATTGTCGCCTTTTTCAATCATTTCTTGAGAACGATTATCGATAAAGTGCCCAGAAGCCACACTTTTTGCTGAAAATCCTGAAATTAAATCCAGTTTAGGATAAGTAGTATATCCATAATAAAATAGAAAAGCAACTAATGCAATTCCAATAAGTTTAACTATTTTTTTCATTTGAATAGCAGTAAAAGATTATTCAAGTAAATGTAAAAATTTAAACGAATTATTAACACCTGTTTGGTAAATATAGCTGCCTATTTTATTACTTTTGTATTTAGAAAAATTCTAAATAAAGAAATGTTAGATATCAATAAAATAAGAACAGATTTTCCAATTCTCTCGCAAAAAGTAAATGGAAAGCCTTTAGTTTATTTTGACAACGGAGCAACATCACAAAAACCTCAGGTGGTTATTGATGCGATTGCGACATATTATGAAGAAATCAATGCCAATATTCACAGAGGTGTTCATACGTTAAGCCAACTAGCAACAGATGCTTATGAAGCGTCTCGCGCTAAAATTCAAAAGCATATTAATGCTAAGTTTCCTCACGAAATCATTTTCACCTCGGGTACCACACATGGCATTAATTTGGTTGCCAATGGTTTTGCTTCGATTTTAAAATCGGGTGATGAGGTTTTAGTTTCTGCTATGGAACACCACAGTAACATTGTACCTTGGCAAATGTTGTGCGAAAAAACAGGCGCCAGATTAAGAGTTATTCCAATGAACGAAAAAGGAGAATTGATTCTTTCAGCCTATGATGAATTACTTTCTGAAAAGACTAAAATTGTTACCGTAAATCATATTTCAAATGCGCTTGGAACCATCAATCCTATAAAATATATGATTGATAAAGCGCATGAAGTTGGAGCGGCTATATTGATTGATGGTGCGCAAGCCGTTTCTCATTTGAAACCAGATGTTCAAGAATTGGATTGTGATTTCTATGTTTTTTCAGGACACAAAATGTTTGGACCAACAGGATCAGGAATTCTATATGGTAAAGAATCGTGGTTGAACACACTTCCGCCTTATCAGGGCGGCGGCGAAATGATCAAAGAAGTTACTTTCGAAAAGACAACCTATGCCGATTTGCCTCATAAATTTGAAGCTGGAACACCCAATATAGCAGGAGGAATTGTTTTAGGCACCGCAGTGGATTATATTAATTCGATTGGGATTGAAAACATTCAAGAACAAGAAAAAGAATTATTAGAGTACGGAACTCAAAGATTGCTTGAAATAGAAGGTTTGAAAATTTTTGGAACAGCAACAACAAAAACTTCCGTAATTTCGTTTAATATTGAAGGTGTTCATCCGTACGATATTGGTACGATAATTGACAAATTAGGTATAGCGGTTCGGACGGGTCACCATTGTGCACAGCCCGTAATGAATTTCTTCAATATTCCAGGAACGATAAGAGCATCATTTGCTTTCTATAACACCAAGGAAGAGGTTGACTTAATGGTTGAAGCTGTTAAAAAAGCAAAATTAATGTTGTCATAAAAATAAATTAGATCTTATGAAAATACTATCTCTATTGTTCTTAACTCTTTTTTTAGGAAAGGGATGCGAGGCTCAAAAAAATGAAGATTTGGAAACCACTGTGGTTGAATATGTTGCCAATACAAGGGGTTTTTATAAAAAAATAGTAGTCCAAAATAAAACCATTACTGTTTCTAAAGACAGAAGAGGAGACGATAATCCCACACCTGTAAAGATTGCCAGACGCTGATTGGCAAAAAATTATAGAAGCTTTCAAAAGTTGATTTAGATGAACTTCCAAATCTAGAGCTCCATCAAAAAACGATTTTATGATGGAGCAGCCATAGCCAATTAAAAAATACATATAAAGATAAAACTTACGAATCTTCATCTTTTGACCATGGTAATCCTCCGTCTGAAATTAAAAAATTAACAAAAATAAATGCTTTAGTTAAAGAAAAAGAATGAAGATAAAAGAAATACAAGACGAAATTGTCGATGAGTTTTCGATGTTTGATGATTGGATGCAGCGCTATGAATACATCATTGAGTTAGGAAAAAGTCTCCCGCTAATAAAAGAAGAGTTCAAAACAGACGATAATTTAATTAAAGGATGTCAATCTAAAGTGTGGCTGAAGGGAGAACAAAACGAAGATAAAATCATTTTTACAGCCGATAGCGATGCTATTTTAACGAAAGGAATTATTGCTATTTTAATTCGCACTTTTTCCAATCAGAAAGCAAGCGATATTTTGGATGCCGACATGAGTTTTATTGATGAAATTGGCTTAAAAGAGCATTTATCACCAACGCGTGCTAATGGATTAGTTTCGATGATAAAAAATATTAAAATGTATGCTTTGGCATTCAACACAAAAAAATAAAACTATGGAACAAGCAATAGACACCAACTTATTAGGAGAAGAAATCGTAAAAAAATTGAAAACCATTTACGACCCTGAAATTCCTGTAGATATCTATGAATTGGGATTAATTTATGATGTTATGGTCAATGAGGATTATGAAGTAAAAATCCTTATGACATTAACCTCTCCAAATTGTCCAGTTGCAGAAACACTACCATTAGAAGTAGAAGAAAAAATCAAATCAATTGAATACGTCAAAGATGCCGATGTAGAAATTACGTTTGATCCGCCATGGAGCAAGGATTTAATGAGCGAGGAAGCAAAATTAGAATTAGGAATGTTGTAAAAAGCATGCAAGAAGAAATTATAAATAAGGTAGCAAATTCAGCACTCGAAGTTTTCGATTTGGAAGATTATTATCCAAAAGGAATACGTTCTCAAATTGATATTTCACAATGGCTTATTGAAGGATTTTTATTGAAAGAAAAAGACTTTCGCGAAGCACTCAAGCAACACGATTGGTCACAGTATCAGGGTCACTTGGTAGCTGTTAATTGCTCTACGGATGCCATATTGCCCGCTTGGGCTTCCATTTTAGTTACCATTCATGTTGCTCCATTTGCAAAGAAAGTTGTAAACGGAAGTTTGGAGGATTTAAACACAGCACTCTATCAAGAGTTATTGTCAACCTTAGATTATTCGCCGTATAAAGACAAATCTGTTATTATAAAAGGGTGTTCAAAAAAGCCAGTTCCCATGAGTGCTTATATACTTTCTGCTCAAAAACTGCAACCTTTTGCACGAAGTATTATGTATGGTGAAGCATGTTCAGCCGTTCCACTATATAAATCTCCCAAAAAGTAAGCTTTAAAATAAGCAACTGATTTTAACAGTTTGATTGTTTTAGTATCTTTGCCGAATAATTTTTAAAATAATAAAATGAAAAAAATTCTAGTACTAGTACTTTTTTTTAGCTGGATTGTTTCGGTTGAAGCGCAAAATTCTGAAAAGGAATTAATTCAAAATACAGAAAAAGCAGTCAAAATAATAGCGGATACTACAGGAAATGGATGGAAAAAGAAAGGAAACTTTTCTTTTCTATTTAATCAATCCAATTTTAATAATTGGATTGCCGGAGGAGAAGATAACTTGTCGGGTAATTTAAGCATTAATTACGATTTCAATTACAAGAAAAATGATTTGACTTGGGACAATAAAGTTCTATCTTCTTATGGTTTATTACAAACTAAGAATGCCGATTTTGAAAAGAAAACAGATGACCGTTTCGAATTTAATTCTGTTCTTGGGAAAAAGAGCTTTTGGCGATTGGTTTTATTCGTTATTTTTAAATTTCAGAACTCAGTTTACCAAAGGCTATGTATATAGTAAAGACGATATAGGAAGAGAAATTAGAACAGAATATACCAATGTGTTTTCTCCGGGCTATTTAACTTTTGGACCCGGATTGTTTTGGAAGAAGAATGAAAATTTTAAAATAAATTTTGCTCCTTTAACTTCTAAGTTAACTTTTGTTGACAAGGCGAAAACTTCAAAATTTGATTATGTAGACGGAACTTATTTTGGTGTTGATGCTAACAAAAGTTATCGTTATGAATTGGGTTTTTATGCATCCTTGTATTACAAGTTGAATTTAATGACCAATGTTTCAGCTGAAAACACATTAAATATGTACACAAACTATTTAGAAAAGCCAGAGAATGTTGATATAGATTATTCATTGGCAATTGTAATGAGAATCAATAGGTATTTGTCAACTAACTTAGCATTTCAAGCCATTTATGATGACAATGCCTTTCAAGGTTTGCAAACAAGACAAGTATTGGGTCTAGGAGTTAATTTTGGATTTTAAATTATCACCTGAATATTAAAAAAGAAAGCCTTCAAATTTTGAAGGCTTTCTTTTTATGGAATAGTACGTTTTTCTATAAATTAAAAGAAGCACCAATATTAACTGTAAATTGATTATTATAATTATCAAAACCAGTTATGTTAGTGTCGTATTTTGCAATTGGAATACCCGCTTCAGTGTACAATCCAAACCCTTCTGAAAAGAAATAACGAAATCCTAAATGCGCACCAAAATTTCTTAATCCCAAGTCTAATCCTGGATAAACATCCATTTTTTTATCTAATCCGATGACATTTCCTAAATTAGCATTAAAACGTGCTTTTACATCAATTCTATCGCCAAACTCGGGCTTTAAATTTGGAAATTCTTGAACAGACAATAAATATGATGCGATAAAACCATAGGACATATTTTCACCTATACCAAAATCAGTTGATAAGTGAATTCCCGTTGCACCATCTTGAATATTAGCTCCCACTTGTGCTTTAATATCACCTTTACCTTTAAAGGCTTGAGCATTGATAAATCCAATTGATAAAAGTAATGATAGGGTAATAATTTTTTTCATGATTGTATATGTGTTAGTAATTATTAAGCAAAAATAGTTGAATAAATTTAATTTCTACCTTTTTCATTAGGATATAAACTAGGTAGTGGTTCACTTTGCCAAAAGTCTTTAGTATCAACATCCATGATTGTTAATGGGCCTGTAAATGCTGCACCAGTATCAACATTCCAAACATTTGCCATTTGCAAAGGAACGGTCTTTCCAATTCTCGTTAGCGGAGTATGACCAATGTATATTTCTTTGTATAATGTAAATCGTTTTGGGTAGTTGTAATCAGTAGGCTTTATATTTTTATTCAATCCCAATGCTGTTTCCCACAGCGTTCTATCCCAGTAGAACATTTCTGGGAAGTATTCAAAATCAATACCATTCATATTGGTGAATCCCGCATGAATGAATAAACGATTTTTTCGTCTAGGTAATAATTGGATAATGATTGTAAGAATTCAACATGCTTTTTCTTTACAGCATCTGAAACTTTTGTGTAGGCTAAAACGGTTGCTTCTCCGCCATGTTTGTACCACATTAAATTGTCTTTGTTTTCATTGAGCCAAGACAATAAAAGGTCGTCATGATTACCACGAATAAAAATGCAATTTTGACGTTGGTTCAATTCAATTAAAAAGTCTAAAACATCTGGCGATTGACTCCAACCATCGACATAATCTCCAAGAAAAATCAATTGGTCATTAGAGGTAACCTTAGCCCTTTCCATAATTTGGTGTAGCGCTCGTAAACCACCGTGAATATCTCCTATAACGAGTGTTCTCATTGTTTTATCAAATTTTTCTATTCAGCATTGTATTTCATTTTTCTCAAAATACGAAGTGCTTCTTTGAACGACAAATATACTTGAGTAAATGGTTTTAAAAGGTCTTTGGCATCAATTAGTTTTTGTTTGGCTTCATCAAAGCCATTCAGGTAACAAATCATAAATGTAGAGGGTAAATTTCCAAGATCCTTCAGCTCTCTTTCGGTTAGTGAAAGCCCGTTTTGAAGTTTGTTTATCAAAATTAAGTTGGAATTATAGATGTGAAACAACATTTTTTTATTGAATTCTGGAGGCTGAAAAAGCATTTCTTGATCTATTTTATAATAGCCATTTTCATAAAAACGAATGGTTTTTTTTTCGAGAGGATAGTAGCTAGTTTTGTCATTTAAACCCAACGGCACATGTTCAATGATGGTAAAACTGTTTTCGTCAAATGTAATTGTTACTTCGTCTAAAGCGGAATAAAATAGTTTAATTTGTTCGTTTATTAATTCAATATCCACTCTGGAAAGAAATGTTTGGTTGTGTATTTTCTTAGGAATTCCAGCCCAGCAAATGACGAATAATTCTTTAAAAACTTTATACTTTGGAGCCATGTCTTTGTGTCTGAAATTCATAAAATCAATGACGCCATCAAGTGTATACGCTATGCTGTTTCTGGAATTATTTTCGATACCAATTACCGTTTCAGTATTTTGATAATTTTTTTCAAACTCATTTTCAACAGGAACCGTATTACTTCCACGTCTTATAAAAACACTATTAGGTAGAATGGTGTGTATTCCTTTTTTAAAAAAAGAAGTTCTTTTTTCGGTTTAATAGTCACTAAACCAATCACTTTATCTTTTGGTAAGTTGGGAAACGGAACATTTTCATATTGAATTTTAGGAGGATTTTCTAAAAAAGCGTTTACCAAATTTTGAATGCGACTATCATCAAAAAAATCATCACCTACAATCTCATTATCATGATCTTCAACGCCAACAACAATATAGGAATTATTTGAAGGATTTGAATTTGATAATGCACAAATATGTTTCAAAAATTTTGCTTTTCCTTCTCGAGTATGAAGATTCAATTGCCGCTTTTTATCATAAAAGCTACATTCATCATTGTGAGCTAAAAGATTTTTAATTAGTAGGCGTTTGTTAATCATGGTTGAAGTGTCAAAACGGTAAAGAAAATTGTTTTACGGCACATCTTTCCCCATGCTTTCGACCCAAATAGCAAACCAATCTTCTTTTTCGAGTTGTAAATCAACGGCTTTCATTAAAGATTGAATCCGAGCAACATTTACTGTTCCAGCAATTGGAATTACTTTTGCAGGGTGCCGCAAAATCCACGAAAGTAATATTGTATCAGAGCCCACATGATATTTTTCGACTAATTTGACTAAAATTCTTTTTAATCGTCTGGTTTGTTCAATGTCTTCTCTAAAGACTGTTCCAAGCGGATTCCAAGACATAGGTCTTATATTGTGAATTTGCATATAATCAAAACTTCCATCAAGCATGGCTTCAAGATGAGTTGCAGAAAATTGAACCTGATTGTAGCTGACTTCTGTTTTTTGGCGAATCAATTCGGTTTGAGATGAAGTAAAATTAGAAAGGCCAAAATCAATGATTTTTCCTTCGGTTTTTAGTTTTAAAACCGCTTCTGCAATTTCATCGGCATGCATTAAAGGACTGGGTCGATGTAGTAAAAGTACATCTAAGAAATCGGTTTGTAAATTTTTTAATGAATTTTCTACAGACCAAATAATGTAGTCTTTGGAGTAATTGTAATGTTTAATAGTGTTCGTTCTGTTTTCAGAAACAAGTTGAATACCGCACTTAGAAATAAGTTGCATTTTTTCCCTTAAAATTTTGCTTGAAGCAAATGCTTTTCCAAAAGCAGCTTCGGTTGTATAAGAACCATAAATATCTGCATGGTCAAAGGTGGTAATCTTGTTTTCAAGACAAATATGAATCATATTTTCCATCTCTTTTTGATTGAGGTTTTTATCCCAAATTCCCCAACTCATAGTTCCAGCAACAATAGGTGATAATACAGTTTTACTCATAGTTCTTATCTTTTAATAAATGTGATATATCTCTTGTTTTTAGAAAGATTTTTTTTAGTTCTTAAAAATATGAAAATTGTTTCACAAATCATCCTTAAAATTCAAGCAATAAGATAAGTTTTAACCATTTTTTAACATCTTTCAACTAAAAAAAAATTCAATTTGCACTGTTAAAATTAGTCAATTCAATTCGAAACAATAAATAGAACAAATGGAAGAAAATTCAACAACTCTAGACATTAGAGCGATTAATGAAAAAATAGAAAGAGAAAGCGCTTTTATTGATTTGCTTACCATGGAAATGAATAAGGTAATTGTGGGTCAAAAACACATGGTGGAACGTTTGTTGATTGGACTTTTAGGGCAAGGGCATATTTTATTGGAAGGAGTTCCTGGCCTAGCAAAAACATTAGCTATAAATACCTTATCACAAGCAGTTCAAGGGTCGTTCAGTAGGAGTCAAGTTACTCCAGATTTATTGCCTGCAGACGTTGTTGGTACGATGATATACAATATAAAAGCCAATGAATTTTCAATAAAAAAAGGACCTATTTTCGCCAATTTTGTTTTGGCCGATGAGGTTAACAGAGCTCCAGCCAAAGTACAATCGGCATTGTTAGAGGCGATGCAAGAAAAGCAAGTTACCATAGGTGATACGACATTCAAATTAGACAAGCCCTTTTTAGTTTTAGCAACACAAAACCCTATTGAACAAGAAGGAACCTATCCTTTACCTGAAGCACAAGTAGACCGTTTCATGTTGAAAACAGTAATAGAATACCCAAAAATAGATGAAGAGCGTTTAGTTATTCGTCAAAATCTTAAGGGAAGCTATGACAAAATAAATGCTGTTGTCTCTGTTGATCAAATCTTGAGAGCCCAAGAAGCAGTCCGTGAAGTATACATGGACGAAAAAATTGAAAAATATATACTTGATATTGTTTTCGCTACCCGTTTTCCAGAGAAATACAAATTAGAAAGTTTGAAACCATTAATCAGTTTTGGAGCTTCACCTCGTGGAAGTATCAATCTTGCTAATGCGGCAAAATGTTATGCTTTTATCAAACGTAGAGGTTATGTGATTCCAGAAGATGTAAGAGCGGTAGTACACGATGTATTGCGTCACAGGATAGGTATTACATATGAAGCTGAGGCGGAAAATATTACTTCGGTTGACATTATCAATAAAATCGTTAACGAAATTGAAGTTCCTTAATGTTTATAGTTTATTGTTTTTAGTTTGAGGCTAACCATAAACAACAAACCAAAAACTACAAACAAAAGAAAAATGGAAACAAAAGACCTACTCAAAAAAGTACGAAAAATTGAAATTAAAACCCGAAGATTGAGTGATCATATTTTTTCGGGAGAATATCATACTTCATTTAAGGGTCGCGGAATGACTTTTTCTGAAGTGCGACCCTATCAATATGGAGATGATATTCGCGCTATTGATTGGAATGTTACGGCACGTTACAATGAAGCTCATGTAAAGGTTTTTGAGGAAGAGCGCGAACTCACCATGATGCTAATGGTTGATATTTCAGGTTCGGAAAGTTTTGGAACCAAGAATCAATTCAAAAAAGACATCATAATTGAAATTGCTGCCACAATGGCTTTTTCTGCAACTCAAAACAATGATAAAATTGGGCTTATTTTGTTTTCCGACCAAATAGAATTATACATTCCGCCTAAAAAAGGACGTTCGCACGTGTTGAGAATCATTCGTGAGCTAATAGAATTTCAGCCTAAAAGTTACAAGACAGATGTTTCCCAAGCTTTGAAATTCTTATCAGGAACCCAAAAGAAGAAAGCAATTGTCTTTATGATATCAGATTTTATGTCTGATGAGTATGAGCACACTTTGAAAATAGCTTCAAAAAAGCATGATATCACCGGAATTCGAGTATACGATATTCGAGAAGAAAAGATGCCAAATTTAGGAATGGTTTCCATGCTTGATGCAGAAACAGGGCATACACAATTAATAAATACGGGCTCAAAATCCGTTAGATTAAACTATGAAAAATACTATCAAGACAAAGTGCGGTATTTTAAAGAAACGTTTAGTAAGTCTGGCTCAGGAGTTGTAAATACTCGAGTTGATGAAAGTTATGTAACAAAATTGTTGGGTTATTTTAAATCGAGATAAAGATTGTTGATTGAAAACATAAAATGAAAAAATACGTATACATACTGTTCATCTTTATTTCAACTACTTTTTTTGCGCAGCAAAAAAAAGTGGTTACCAGTATCGACACTACTAAAAATAAAATTGGAGCTGAGTTTAAACTTACTGTAAAAGCGACTGTAGATACCACCTCAAAAGTGGTTTTTCCAAGTGTAAAAAACATTGGACCGTTAGAAGTAATCCGTTCCTACAGAATAGATACGGTTAAAAACGGTGATAAATATGAATTAATCAAAAAATACGGTTTAACTCAATTTGACAGCGGAAAATATACGATTCCAAGCATCAAAGTTCTCATTAACAATAGCCCTTTTTTTACAGACAGTATTCGAGTAGAAGTAGCCAATGTGACTGTTGATACGTTGAAACAAAAAATGTATGATATCAAACCCATTGTTGAAGTGTCATCAAGCAATAGTTGGATTTGGAAATTGGTGTTGGTTTTGCTTGTAATTGCTGCAATAGCTGCATTTATTTATTGGTGGATTAAAATTCGAAAAAAGAAAATAGTAGAACAGGAAGTTTATAAAACACCTATTGAAAAAGCAACGGTTTTGCTCAATAATTTAGAGAAAAAAGAACTTTGGCAAAAAGGAGAAATTAAAGCGTATTATAGTGAATTGACAGATATTGCCAGAAATTATATTGAAGAGGCGATTCAAATTCCTGCTATGGAAAGTACAACCTCTGAATTGATAGAAGGGTTACGCCAAGCTTCTTTAAAAAAGAAAATGGCGCTTTCTAAGGAAACTATCGAAAATTTAGAGCAAGTATTGCGACAAGCCGACTTGGTTAAGTTTGCTAAATCAAAACCGTTGGATTTTGAAATCACAGAAGATCGAAAAAAGATAGAGAAGTCAATCATAACACTTGATAAGTCAATTCCTGTTATCGAAGAATCAGAAGATGAATTGCTTTTGAACGAATTGCAACGACAAGAACAACTAAAAAAACAATTACAAAAAAAGCGAAAAGACAGAATCATAACTTCTGTTGGAATTGTTGTAGGATCAATTGTTGGATTATTTGTTTTCTTTGTTGTTACTAAAGGTTTTGATTTTGTAAAAGACAATATTCTTGGTAATCAATCCAAAGAATTGTTAGAAGGCGAATGGATTTACAGCGAATATGGAAACCCAAGTGTTAGAATCGAAACACCTAAAGTGCTCAAAAGAACAGATTTAACGAAGTTTTTTCCAAGAGAAGGATTAGCATTGATTAAAGACATGCAATCATTTGTTTATGGCACTTTTTTAGATAATTTCTTTGTTATGGTTTCAACTTTCAATTTTAAACAAGAAACTGAAATCGATTTATCAAAATCATTAGAAGGCTCTATAAAAATGCTAGAAATGCAAGGAGGTCAAAACATGATTGTAAAACAAGATGAATTTGAGACCAAAGAAGGCGTGAAAGGAATTAAAGGATATGGAACTTTTTCTAAAATAGATGGAATTAGTAAAAGTAGCACCAAAATTTATTACGAAATTTTATTGTTTAGTCAAGAAGGAGGCTTACAACAAATTATCACCATGCACGAGGAAGGTGACCAGTATGCTAATCAAATATCAGAACGAATTTTAAACTCTGTCGAACTTCAAAGAGCAAGCGAATAATGAAAAACGTTACCTTTTTAAATCCAGAGTTTTTTTGGCTCTTTCTTCTAATTCCGCTAGCAATAGCATGGTTATTTTGGAAAAGAAATCAACAAACAGCAACTTTGAAAATAAGTTCTTTAAAAGGTTTTCAAAACACCAATTCAATTTTAACAAAGCTGTATCCTTTTTTACACGTTTTGCGATTATTGGCTTTAAGTTCGTTAATTGTAGCCATGGCAAGACCTAGGACGGTTGACATAAGTAACAAAACCAAAACTACAAAAGGAATTGATATTGTTATGGCTGTTGACGTTTCAGGAAGTATGTTAGCCAAAGATTTGAAGCCCAATAGAATGGAAGCCCTCAAACGAGTAGCATCCGATTTTGTACAAGAGCGACCAAACGATCGAATTGGATTAGTGGTTTATGCAGCAGAAGCGTATACAAAAACACCAGTTACCAGTGATAAAGCAGTGATATTGGATGCAATAAGTAGTATTAAGTATGATAATGTTTTGCAGGATGGAACGGGAATTGGGATGGGATTGACAACAGCGGTAAACCGTTTAAAAGATAGCAAAGCAAAAAGTAAAGTAATTATTCTTTTAACAGATGGTGTAAACAATGCTGGGTTCATAGAGCCCGAAACAGCTTCGGATATTGCTCAACAGTATGGAATAAAAGTATACACCATAGGGATAGGAACCAACGGGATGGCGGAATTTCCTTATGCAATAGCTCCAAATGGTCAATTTCTTTTTAGAATGATGCAGGTTGAAATCGATGTAAAACTGTTGCAAAGTATTGCTCAAAAAACAGGAGGAAAATATTTTAGAGCTACAGGTAATGAAAAATTAGCTCAAATTTATAACGAAATCAATAAGTTAGAAACAACCGAAATAGAAGAATTAAAATTCTACGATTACGACGAGAAGTACCGTCCTTTTGTTTGGATTGCTGGAATATTGCTTTTAGTAGAAATTAGTTTGAGAAATACCATTTTCAGAAGTTTTATATAAAGTTATTTTGAAATTAAAAGTTTTTTTAAACTTGAAACTTGTAAATAAAAATTAAAAAGTTCATCATCAAAACAAAAAATCATGAAAAACCTCAAAAACAGTATTTTATTCAAATTGTTTACAATCTTTGTATTGATGGTGCTTTTGTTGATTCCAACGGCTCTGATAAAGGGATTAATTGGAGACAGAGAAAACACTCAAAATGAAGCTATTCGTGAAGTGAGTTCAAAATGGGCAGAGTCACAGACGGTTTCAGGTCCTTTTATATCAATTCCATATTATAAATTTGTTAAAGAACCTGCTAAAAAAGATGTCCCAGAACGTATAATTCAAATAAAAGAATATATTCATATTCTTCCTACTCAACTTAAAATTTCTGGAAATATAAATCCAGAAAAAAGAAATAGAGGTATTTATGAAATTGTAGTTTACAATTCTAAACTAAATATTTCAGGAGTTTTTAATTCTTTAGATTTAAAAGCATTAGATATCGACCAAAAAAATATACTTTTTGACAAAGCCGAATTTATTGTGGGTATAGACGATTTAAGAGGAATTGAGAAACAAGTCGGTTTAAAGTGGAACGACACGAATTATTTTTTTAATTCTGGAGTAACTTCAAATGATGTTGTGGCAAGTGGTATAAATGCTATAGTTAGAATCGACCCTAGCGACAAAACAGTTTATAAATTTAATTTAAGTGTAGATTTAAAAGGAAGTCAATTTTTATATTTTACACCAGTTGGAAAGGTTACAGATGTTAAAATAGTGTCTACTTGGAAAAACCCGAGTTTTAATGGGGCATTTTTACCAGACGATAGAACTGTTTCCGAAAAAGGATTTGTTGCCAACTGGAACGTGTTGCATTTAAACAGAAATTACCCACAAATCTGGACTGGCGATTTACACAAAATCGAGAGTTCTAGTTTTGGAATAGACCTTTTGTTACCTGTAGATAATTATCAGAAATCCTATCGCTCGATTCAATATGCTATCTTATTTATTGGATTCACATTTCTTGTGTTTTTCTTTATTGAAGTTTTATATAAGAGATTTATTCACCCAATTCAATATCTTTTAGTGGGTATTTCTCTAATTATTTTTTATACACTTTTGCTTTCTATTTCTGAGCATTTAGCATTTAATTTAGCATTTATACTTTCTGCAATAGCAACATTGTTAATGATAACTGGTTATGTTCAAGCTATCTTGAAATCAAAAAATCTAACATTTTTGATCTCTGGAATTTTAATAATTTTATACGGATTTATTTTTATTATTATTCAACTTCAGGATTATGCTTTGCTGATTGGTAGCATTGGAATATTTATAATCTTAGGACTTGTAATGTATTTTTCTCGTAAAATTGATTGGTATAATCTGAATTTAAAAGAAAAAGAAGAAGGCACTTTATAACAGGAAAAACCTGAAACAAAAATTGAAATAAATTCAATGGAATTAGAAGAAAAAAGTTATTTATATCTCTTATTTATCATCCCTATTTTGGTTGGTGTTTTCTTGTACATTCAATTTTGGAAAAGAAAAAAGCAACGTGAATTTGGAGATTTAGAATTACTACGAAAATTAAGTCCAGATAAATCTGTTTTTAAACCAGTTTTGAAATTTATCATTTTTCTTTTGGCATTATCTGCATTGGTTTTTGGGTTGGTCAACCCTAAAATTGGAACCAAAATGGAGACCGTAAAGCGTGAAGGAATTGATATTGTTTTTGCATTGGACGTTTCAAAAAGTATGCTTGCTGAAGATGTGGCTCCAAGCCGATTAGAAAAGAGCAAACAAATTGTTTCGCAAATTATCAATCAGTTAGGTAATGATAGAATAGGAATTGTGGCTTATGCTGGTAGCGCGTTTCCGGTTTTGCCCATAACCACAGATTATGGAGTTGCAAAAATGTTCCTTCAAAGCATGAATACCTCCATGGTTTCTTCCCAAGGTACCTCTCTTGATGAAGCGATAAAATTGTCTTCTACCTATTTTGACAAAGGAAATAAAACCAGTAAATTATTGATTTTAATTTCAGACGGTGAAGATCATTCCGAAGGGGCAGAAGACGCTGCTGCCGAAGCCAATAAAAACGGCATGAAAATCATCACCATTGGAGTAGGAACCGAAAAAGGTGGGCCAATTCCAATAAAAAGAAACGGTGTTGTTGAAAGCTTTAAAAGAGATGGTAATAATGAAGTAGTTATCACAAAACTAAATCAAGAAAGCCTCAGTACAATTGCAAAGGCAACAAAAGGCGGTTATGTAAATGGGAACAACACAAAAGAAGTTATTGATTATATAAAAAAAGCTTTAGAGAATATTCAGAAGACTGAATTTGAAGCCACACAAATGGCCGATTTTCAATCGCAATTTCAGTGGTTTTTGGGAATTGCATTCTTCTTGTTATTTTTAGACATTTTTCTGTCAGAAAGAGTCACAAATTGGATTAAGAAGTTGAATTTATTTAATGAAAAGGAATAATGAAGAATCTAATTGTATATAGCTTGCTATTTATTTCCTTTGTTACATTGGCGCAGGAAAAAGATAAAAATTTACCCAAAGGGAATGAAGAATTTGAGGCGAAGAAGTATGCTGATGCCGAAGCGAATTATAGAATATCTCAATCGAAAAAAACTAAGAATAGCACTGCTTCCTATAATCTAGGAAATGCAATTTACAGACAAAATCAGCCAAGCGAAGCCAAGTTTTCTTATCTGAAAGCTATCGAAAATACGATGTCTCCATCTGAAAAACATCGGGCATTTCATAATTTAGGCAACGTATTTATAAAAGAAAAAAGTATTCACAAGCAGTTGAAGCCTATAAAAATGCATTAAGAAATAATCCCAATGATGAAGAGACGCGTTATAATTATGCTCTTGCAAAAAAGATGTTGAAAGAAAATCCTCCGAAGAACGACGACAAGAAAAATAAAGATAAAAAACAAAAAGACGACAAGAAGGACGGAGATAAGGATAAGAAAGAGAACGACAAGAAGGACGATAAAAAAGAAGGAGACAAGGATAAAAAAGAAGAAAACAAGCAAGATAATAAAGACAAAAAGCAAGACAAAAATAATCAGTCACAACAACCACAATCTAAACCGGGAGGCATCTCTAAAGAGCGTTTGCAAAATTTACTTGATGCAGTAAATAACGAAGAAAAGAAAATACAAGACAAAGTAAATGCTCAAAAAGTAAAAGGAAAACCAGTAGAAACAGAAAAGGATTGGTAACCGCTAGAAGAACCATTCATAAATGATTACAGAAACAATGAAAAAGTATATTTTTCTTTTAATGATAAGTTTTCAAGGACTTTTTGCTCAAATCCAATTTGAAGCGAAGGTTAGTAAAAACACACTCGGACTCAATGAGAGACTTCGAATAGATTTTACTATGAATGCTGATGGCGATAATTTTTCTCCTCCTTCATTTGAGGGCTTTAGAATTGTGGGAGGTCCAAGTCAACAAGTGAGTCAATCATGGATAAACGGAAGAAGTTCATTTAATAAATCGTACTCTTATTTTTTATTACCTACACAAAAAGGAACTCTAACAATACGTCAAGCTACGGTAGAAATTAATGGACAAATCTATAAAACAAACCCAATAAAAATCAATGTAACGGCAGCAGTTGAACAGCCAAGAGATCCCAATGAGGAACCCCAAGTCTCTGCTGATGACGCTATTCATCTCGTTGCTGAAATTTCAAAAGGCAATCCTTATGTAAACGAACCAATAACGGTGGTTTATAAATTATTTTTTAGCTACAACATTGGAATCACCAATTGGAGGGAATTGAACAAACCTAAATACAATGATTTTTGGAGTCAAAATATAGACATCAAACAATTGGTTGCTGAGGAAGGCAGATACAAAGGAGAAAAATACAGATATATCGTTTTAAGAAAAACCGTTTTATATCCTCAAAAATCAGGCAAATTAGAAATTGAGCCGTTGTCTTTAGATATTGATATTCAAGTTCCAACTAATAGAAGGAATATTTTTGGTCAAGTTCAACTTGTTGAGGACAATAAAAGAGTTTCTGCGGTAGCAAAACAATTACAGTAAGACCTTGCCAGAATCAGGTAAACCTGAAGGTTTTTCAGGGGCTGTTGGTAAATTTAATTTTACGGTAACACCATCGAAAACCAATCTTAAAAATGGAGAATCTTTAGATTTAAAAGTAGCAGTTTCAGGAACAGGGAATTTAAAATTATTCACTTTGCCCAGACCGGTAGTTCCTAGTTCTATAGAATTGTATGATCCTGTTCATAATGAAAAAATCCAAACTCCACTTTCTGGAATGAACGGACAAATTTCGGATTTGTATACCATTATTCCACAGTTTAAAGGGAAATATCCTATAAAACCAATGTCGTTTTCCTATTTTGATTTAGGATCTGGAAGATACAAAACGATAACTTCACCTGAGATTATGATTAATGTTTTGGACGGTCCATCAGCTTCAGAAAATCCAGTTGTTGCAAATTCTGGAGTTCCAAAAGTAAGAGTTTCGGCAGGAGAGCAATTCCAATTTATTAAACTAAAAACTAATCTCACGGATATAAAACAAGACGATTTTTTTGGTTCAACCTTATTTGATGTTTTGATGATTTTACCTTTTTTAACAATACCAATGATTGTATTGTTTAAAAAGAAAAAAGAAGCAATAGATGCTGATGTTTATGGCAATAAAATAAAAATGAATAACCGATTGGCAAAAAAATATTTGTCGGAAGCTAAACTACAAATCAATAATAAAGAACCGTTTTATATTGCTTTAGAAAAGGCAATGCATAATTTTTTGAAGGCAAAATTGCACATTGAAACCTCCGAAATGAGTAAGGATAAAATAAAAGAAATTTTGACATCTAAAAATGTTAGCTTAGAAACCGTTCAGTCATTTATTGATTTAACTGAAAATTGTGAATTGGCCCGATATGCGCCATCTTCTAGTGTTGCAATTCAGCAGGATTATGATAAGGCAGTTACGATACTTTCAGAATTAGAAAAACAAATTTTGTAATTATAAATTCCAAAAGGCGAATAGAAAATGAAAAAAACAGTTTATATATTTTTAGTACTAACTCAACTTCTCTTTTCCCAGAATGGATTTGATAGAGGAAATGAACTGTATCAAAAAGGTAATTATATCGAGGCAATGAAAGCTTATGAAAGTGTTTTAAAAGGCAACAAACAATCAGCTGAATTGTATTTCAATATTGGGAACTGTTATTATAAAATGAATAAAGTAGCACCAGCGATTTATAATTATGAAAAAGCCTTGGTCTTGGAACCCAATGATAAAGAAGTACAAAACAATTTAAAATTTGCACATAAATTACAAATTGATGAAATTAAGGAAGTTCCAAAAGTTGGTTTTGAAAAATTGATTCGAGACTTCACAGGAGCTTTTCATTACAACACTTGGGCTTGGATAGCAGTAGCTTTTGTTTTTCTATTTGTACTATTTTTTATTGGATACTATTTTTCGCAAACAACGGTCTCTAAAAGAGTTTTTTTTATTGGAATGTTTGTTCTTGTATTTTTGCTTTTAATCAGTATTTCGTCAGCAATTTTTGAAAGAAACCATTATAAGAATGAAAGGCCAGCAATAGTATTTGCCGAGGTGGTTTCTGTAAAAAATGAACCAAGAGCATCAGGTTCGGATGTCTTTATACTTCACGAAGGAACAAAAGTTTATGTGCTAGATACTCTCGAAAATTGGAAAAAAATTCAATTAACCGATGGTACAGAAGGATGGATTGATGAAAGTGCTATTAAGGAAGTAAAATAATAAAAAACGCTTTTGTTTTCCAATTTCGCAGACCATTTTTCCGCGAATGACAAATCAGGCTAGCGCTTTTGAGGAGTATTTATCTTGAAAAATAAATTTTGTAGAATACTCAATTTATAATAAATTCTCAAACGTCAAGTCCTTATCTTTGCTTTCATAAATTAAGAGTTCAAATTATGTCTAGAGATGTACAACTAAAAGAACGCTGGGAACGGCTTGTGAATATATTATCCAATAAATTTTCAAAAGGGGAAGATTTAGATTTGGATGCCATAATCTATCTGGTAGGAGTTCAAGAGCTGGGAAGGTGCATCAAACTTTCAAAAAAGACGAGAAATTGAATCTTATGCATATCGCTATTTGTAGATTATTAGAACCGTATGGTTTTTATGAATTCGAGTATTTTGATGAAGATGGCTGGCCCCATTATAAAGTAAAAGAGGAATTACCTCCCCTAAAGGCAGGAGAACAATCGGTTTTAATGAAAGAAGCAATAGTGGGTTATTTTTTAGAAAAAGAACTAATTGATTGATGATTGTTGAGTAGCGATTGCAGATTTAAGATTTGCTTCAAAAACTTACAACTTACAACCTATAACTTACAACTTTTTCTTAAATTCGCACTCTCAATTACGGTATGGAAATGATAGATAAAATTAAAGAATACATCAACGAAGCCAACAATTTTTCCACTCAAAATGCATCCGATTTAGAAGCGTTTCGAATTAAATTTTTAGGAAGTAAAGGACTTTTAAAAGAATTTTTTACTGAATTCAAAAGTGTACCTAACGATCAGAAGAAAGAATTTGGACAAGTCATTAATTTATTGAAAACTACTGCCGAGGAAAAAGTAAAATCCATTCAAGATTTCTTAGAAAGTAAAGAAGAAATTAAGGGTTTTTACGGCGATTTAACTCGCTCATCAGAACCATTAATTGTTGGTTCGCGTCATCCTATTTCATTGGTAAAAAATCAAATTATAGATATTTTTTCTACTATTGGTTTCAATGTTTCTGAAGGTCCAGAAATTGAAGACGATTGGCATAATTTCACCGCGTTAAATTTACCTGAATACCATCCTGCAAGAGACATGCAAGATACTTTTTTTATTCAAACTAATCCGGATATTCTCCTTAGAACACATACTTCATCCGTACAGGTTAGGTATATGGAAAACAACAAACCGCCTATTAGAACCATTTCTCCGGGAAGAGTTTTTCGTAATGAGGCTGTTTCTTCTCGCTCTCATTGTATTTTTCATCAAGTAGAAGGATTGTATATTGATAAAGAAGTTTCATTTGCTGATTTAAAGCAAACGCTATTGTATTTTACAAAAGAAATGTTCGGAAAATCGAAAATCCGATTACGACCTTCTTATTTTCCATTTACAGAACCAAGTGCCGAAGTAGATATTTATTGGGGATTAAAAACCGAAACCGATTATAGAATTACCAAAGGAACAGGTTGGCTAGAGATTATGGGATGCGGAATGGTTGATCCAAATGTGTTACAAAATTGTGGAATTAATCCAAATGAATACAACGGTTTTGCGTTTGGAATGGGAATCGAAAGAATAGCGATGTTGTTGTATCAAATAGGCGATATCAGAATGTTTTATGAAAACGATGTTAGATTCTTAGAGCAATTCAAATCAAGTATCTAAAAGAATAAATAATCTAAGCTATTTTGTTCTATTATCTTTTAGTCTATCATCTCTCAATCTATAAATGAAATCAGACATTCAAATTCCAGAAGTAGAAAATGTTTTCCTTGCCGCTGTCCAAGAATGGAATGACGACTTCATGGAAAAGGTTTGGTATGTTTATCTTGTAAACGACAGTGATTTTCAATTGGACAGTGTCATGGTCGTTTCAAAAGCATTTGGAACTATTGATGGCGAGATGAAAAAAACATCCTTGTTGCGTCATGCTTTCGTAGAAATTCCTCCTGTATCAGTCGTAAAAATTGAGATGGTAGAAAAAAGTGTTTTGGTATTGAATAACGAATTCATGGTCACTTTTTTTATTGGAAACACCTTGTACGATAAAAAATACATTTTTAAATCGCATTCAATTAACGAAGACTTTGTTGAAGAGGTACCCATTTTATTTGTTGATGGTGTGATAGTAAAGTAAAATAGTGTTAATTTGCCTCCTGAGTTTATTAAATTAAAATTAATTCATCAATTATTTGACAGAATACTATATTTTTGTAATTAAACTTTGATATTTTGGAATTAAAATCCTTAAAAAGTAATAACTAATGAAACAATATAATTATTTAAATTCTCCCGTAATTGACCAAGTTGGAGTTGATGATAGAATTAGCAGAATTACAGCAAGAAGCATAAAGAAAGAAGCAAAAATGCAAGGGCTTATGATGGCTCTTAGTATGATAGACCTAACCACTTTAGAAGGTGCTGACACTGAGGAAAAAGTAAAACAACTTTGTTATAAAGCGCATCATCTCCATGATTCTATTCCTGGACTACCAACAACTGCAGCAGTTTGCGTTTACCCTAATTTTGTAAAAACTGCGGTTCAAGAGCTAAAAGGCACCAATGTAAAAGTAGCTTCTGTTGCAACTGCTTTTCCTAGTGGACAATCAAGTGCTGAGGTAAAATTGTTGGATACAAAAATAGCAGTCGATAATGGAGCTCATGAAGTCGACATGGTGATAAGTCGTGGTAAATTCCATAGCGGGGATTATAATTTCGTTTTTGATGAAATAGCCATGATAAAAGAAGCCTGCGGAAAAAATGTACGACTAAAAGTAATTCTTGAAACAGGTGAATTAGGTGAATTAGATAAAGTGCGACGAGCCAGTGATATTGCCATGCACGCCGGAGCAGATTTTATAAAAACATCAACCGGAAAAATAAGTCCAGCTGCTACATTACCAGTTACTTTGGTAATGCTTGAAGCCATCAGAGATTACTATTATGAAACTGGAATTATGATTGGAATGAAACCAGCAGGTGGAATTTCAAATTCAAAACTGGCACTTCAATACTTATTAATGGTTAAAGAAACATTAGGAGGAAAATGGCTTACAAATCAGTATTTCCGATTTGGAGCAAGTAGTTTAGCCAATGATGTTTTAATGCAAATTGCAAAACAAAAATCAGGTATTTATCAATCAGGAGATTATTTTTCTAAAGTTTAAGTGAGATGAAAAAACAACATAATATAGATTTTAGTTCCGATTGGAATTTAGTTCCAGCTCCAGAAAGCACGGCAACGATTAAGTTAAAGGAATCCTTTGATTTGTTCATCAATGGGAAATTTGTGAAGCCAAAATCAGGAAAATATTTCGATACCATCAACCCAGCAAATGAAAAAGTATTAGCAAAGGTAGCTGAAGCAAATGAAGAAGATATTGACTTGGCAGTAAAATCAGCTAGAAAAGCATATAATTCCACATGGTCGAAACTTTCAGGTAAAGAAAGAGGAAAATATTTATACAGAATTGCGAGAATTATTCAAGAGCGTTCCAGAGAATTTGCTGTAGTTGAAACCTTAAACGGAGGTAAAGCCATTCGCGAGTCACGTGATGTAGATGTTCCATTAGCAGCAGCGCATTTCTTCTATTATGCAGGTTGGGCAGATAAATTAGAATATGCTTTTCCAAATAGAAAAATAAAACCATTAGGTGTTGCAGGGCAAATTATCCCATGGAATTTCCCATTATTAATGGCTGCTTGGAAGATTGCACCTGCTTTAGCGGCAGGAAATACAGTAGTAATTAAATCGTCAGAAACAACACCGTTGACACTTTATTTATTGGCAGAAGTAATACAAGAAGCTGAGTTGCCTGCTGGAGTAGTAAATATTGTATCAGGCGCTGGACAAACTGGTTCGCATATTGTGAATCATCCTGATGTGGATAAAATAGCATTTACAGGTTCTACAGCAGTTGGAAAAATTATTATGAAAGCCATTGCTGGAACCAATAAGAAATCCTCAATGGAATTGGGCGGAAAAGCGGCTAATATTATTTTTGAAGATGCTGCTTTAGATCAGGCTGTTGAAGGAATTATAAACGGAATCTTCTTCAATCAAGGTCATGTTTGTTGTGCTGGATCACGTTTATATGTTCAAGAATCTGTTTTTAGTAAAGTAGTTCAGAAACTAAAAGATAGAATGCAAGCCTTGACCATTGGTGATCCAATAGATAAAAACACAGATATTGGTGCTATAAATTCCAAGAAACAGTTAACAACTATTCAAAAATATATTGAAATTGGTTTGCAAGAAGGAGCAGAACTATATCAGCCAGTTTGTTCCGTTCCTGACAAAGGATTTTGGTGTAAACCGACCTTATTTACCAATGTGTCACAATCCAATCGAATTGCACAAGAAGAAATATTTGGACCTGTTTTAGCCATTCAAACGTTTAGAACGATTGATGAAGTTATTGATAAAGCCAACAATTCACCATATGGTTTATCAGCAGGAGTTTGGACCGATAAAGGTTCGAAAATTTTTAACATGACTTCACAATTGCGTGCAGGAGTGGTTTGGGCAAATACTTTTAATAAATTTGATCCAGCGTCTCCATTTGGAGGGTATAAAGAAAGCGGTTTTGGAAGAGAAGGTGGTATTCACGGTTTGAATGAATATTTAAAATTTGTTTAAAAAGATAAGCTATGTCAAGAATTGAAGTTTTAAAAACGTATAAAATTTTTATTGGTGGAAAATTTCCTAGAACAGAGTCGGGACGTTTTTATCCATTAAAAAACAACAATAAAATAATTGCTAACATGTGTTTATCATCTGTAAAAGATTTTAGAAATGCGGTTGTCGCTGCTCGATCTGCTCAAGGCGCTTGGGCAAATAAAACAGCCTACAACAGAAGCCAGATTTTGTATAGAATTGCAGAAGTTTTAGAAGGAAGAAAGGCGCAGTTTGTTAGTGAATTAGAATTACAGGGTATTGCTAAAAATAAAGCCGTACAAGAAGTAGAATTAAGTATTGATCGATTGATTTACTATGCCGGATGGTGTGATAAATATGTGCAAATGCACAGTAGCGTAAATCCAGTTTCAGGAAGTTACTTTAATTTTTCTGTTCCTGAACCTATGGGTGTTGTTGGGGTTTTGCTCCAGAGGACAGCGGTTTGTTGGGATTGGTTACTCAAATATGCAGTATTATTGCTGGTGGAAATACCTGTGTTGTTCTAGCTTCAGAGCATTTGTCATTGTGTGCCATTTCTTTTTCGGAAGTTATTGCTACATCGGATGTGCCTAATGGTGTGGTCAATATCTTAACAGGTAAAATAGCCGAGTTAAGTGCTGTATTTGCTTCTCACATGAATGTAAATGCGCTATTGTATTGTGGCTCTGACGCAACAGTTATTAAAGCTATTCAGGACATTGCTGTTGATAACATCAAGCGTGTTATTATTCGTGAAAATGGCGATTATGCTGATGAAAAACATGAGAACCTACATTACATCTATGATTTTCAAGAAACCAAAACTACTTGGCATCCAATTGAACAAATTGGTGGTGCTGGAAGTGGGTATTAGGATGAGAAAAATATATATTATTGAGCCTGTGAATTATTTTGCAGGCTTTTTTTATGACAACTTTTTGCCTTTCTAATCCAATTTTTCAGTTAGTTTTTTAAAGATTTTTTTAGCGTCTTTTCCTTCGTATAAAATAGCGTGAACGGCATCAATAATTGGGGTTTTTGCTTCGTATTTTTGATTCAATTCCCAAGCACTTTTAGCAGCATAGTAGCCTTCAGCAACCATGCTCATTTCCATCATGGCACTTTTTACGGTATAGCCTTTTCCTATCATATTTCCAAACATTCTATTGCGAGAAAATACCGAATACCCAGTTACTAACAAATCCCCTAAATAAGCTGAGTCGTTAATATTTCGTTTCATTTTATGCACTTTTCGGATGAATTTTTTCATTTCGCGAATGCCATTGCTCATCAAAACCGATTGAAAATTATCACCATACCCTAGCCCCATGAGCTATTCCAGCAGCAATGGCATAAATATTTTTAAGCATGGCGGCATATTCTGTGCCAATGATGTCATCGGTTATTTTTGTTTTGATGTAATTACTCGAAAGGTATTTGGCTACAATCTTGCTTTTTCAGCATCGCCACAAGCAATGGTAAGATACGACAAACGTTCTAATGCCACTTCTTCTGCGTGACAAGGCCCCGTTATAACTCCAATATTTTCAAAAGGAATGTTGTATATTTTATTGAAATGTTCACCAACAATTAAACTCGTTTCAGGTACAATTCCTTTTATCGCCGAGAAAACGATTTTATTTTCAAGACTTTCAGTCATTTTTGCTAATTCTGAACTTAAAAAAGCGGAAGGAATAGAAAAGATAATATAATCTGCATAAGCAACCGCTTCATTGATGTCATTAGTGAGCTTCAATTTTTCAACATGAAATTCAACGGAACTCAAATAATTTGGGTTGTGATGTTCCGTTTTAATGTGTTCTATGGCATCTTCATTTCGCATATACCATGCAATTTCTGGAAGATTGGCACAAAGCATTTTTGCAATTGCGGTCGCCCAGCTTCCTCCGCCAATAACAGCAAATTTGGGATAGTTTGTCATATTTATTTTATTTTCTTAATCTTATCGGCTGAAGATTGTTAAAATAGAATGAGATAAAAAATGATGAATTTAATTAAAAGCGTTAAAACTATTAATTACTCAAAAGTAACGAAAAATCGATAAAAAGGAATGCTAAATGCATTAAGATTAAGAATCAAAGGAAACCCGATTTGATGTTTTAAGTTATAATTAACTTAAAATTATGATTTTCAATGCAATACAAATAAACTAAATCTCGTTATAACTGTTCGAATCTATGAATAGCAAGTACGCTTGTTCATGATTTGAAGGGGTTAGTTTTGTTTTTGGTTAGTTATAAAAGCGTTCCATAATTAGTTTCAGGAGCGCTTTTTTATTTTTTATACAAATTATTATGGTCAATATATTCCCAAACTTTAGCGGGTAAAAGCGGTTGAATATTTTTCTTTTTCTTAATATTTTCTCTAATAAAAGTTGACGAAATTTCCACTATCGGTGCATTAATAAAATGAATTTTAGGATGGTTTTTAAATTCATGATTTTCTGTCTCAGAAGAAATTCTAGGATAGACATAAATGGTGTGATTTTCTAAAATGACTTCATAGTTTTTCCATTTATGAAAAGTCTTTAAATTGTCTTCGCCCATAATTAATGAAAAATCATAGCTTGGATATTTGTCCTGCAAATGCGCTAAAGTATGAACAGTGTAATTGGGTTGAGGTAATTTGAATTCAAAATCAGAAGGCTTAATTTTTGGATAATCTTCTGTTGCCAGAAAAACCAAATGTAAACGTTGGTAATCATCTAGCAATGTATCTTTCTTTTTCAAGGGATTGTGAGGAGTAACCATCATCCAAATTTGATCCAAGCCGGAATATTCTGCCATATGATTGGCAATTATCAAGATGGCCAATATGAATGGGGTTGAACGTTCCAAAATACAATCCTACTTTCATTTTTTATATGTTGACAGTGTATTTCTACTTAATTATTTAAAAATTCCTTGACTAGTTCGTAGGCTTCTTCTTTGGCAATATCTAAGTCGTAATTTTTAATGATTTTATCAAATTGAGGTGCTGTAGCCAATTCAACAGAAGCCTTTGCAATTCGCATATTTATTTTATCTTCACTTTCTGTCGAGCGTTTTTTTAGCCTGATTTTCAGTTCATCAATACTTGGAGGTTTTACAAAAACAGCTAGAGTTTCCTCTGGGAATTTCTTTTTGATACGTAATCCGCCTGCCACATCAATATCAAAAATCACATTTTTCCATTGGCCCAAATGCGTTCAATTTCTGTTTTCAAGGTTCCGTAGAAATTATCGCGATACACTTCTTCCCATTCCACAAAATCATCTGCTTTAATGTGTTTTTTGAATTCTTCAATAGACATGAAATAATAATCTTTTCCATTTATTTCCTCGCCACGAGCTTCGCGAGTTGCTGCTGAAATTGAAAATTCTAAATTTAAATCTTCTTTACTAAGCAAATGCCTAACGATAGTGGTTTTTCCTGATCCAGATGGTGCCGAAAACACGAGTAATTTTCCTTTTTTCATTTTTTATTGGGCTGTCAGCTTGTGGCTTTTTATAATACGTTCAAAACTTGTTCTTTAATTTTTTCCAATTCATCTTTCATCATTACTACGATTTTTTGCATTTGAGCATGATTGGATTTTGAACCCATCGTGTTGATTTCTCTTCCCATTTCTTGGGTAATGAATCCTAATTTTCTTCCGTTGGCTTCATTTCCTTTTATGGTTTCAAGAAAGTAATCTAAATGATTGGTTAGCCTTACTTTTTCTTCGGTAATGTCTAATTTTTCTAAATAATAGATTAATTCTTGTTCAAAACGATTTTCATCAACGTTTACTTTTAGTTCAGAAATTGCGGTTTGTAAACGGTCTTTTATAGCTTGAACACGTTCTGGGTCGAGTGCCAAGGCTTGCTCCATTAAAGAACGAATATTACCTATTCGCAATTGAAATTCTTTTTCTAACGATTGACCTTCATCTTTTCTAAAATTGACAATATTCGCTAAACTTTCATCGATTACGGTTTGAATTTGAACCCAATCATTTTCGTCGATTTCTTCTCGATCAGTTTTTAGAGCATCGGGCATTCTCACCGCCATTTTCATTAATTCGGTCTCGTCTGCTTCAGCATATACTTCTCTCAATTGGTTGATGTAGGCTTTCACTATTGGGACATTTACTTTGCTTGCCGTTAGTTCTGCTGATGTTTCTACATAGATAGAAAAATCTATTTTACCTCTTTCAAGAGCTGCTGAGATTTGGTTACGCAAACCCAATTCCATTTCACGGTAAACAGAAGGCATTCGCACATTTAAATCAAGTCCTTTACTGTTTAACGATTTTACTTCTATGGTTATTTTTTTGCCTGGTAATTGCAGTGTTGCTTTACCAAAACCGGTCATTGATTGTATCATTTGTATGTTTTAATAGCTTTCAAATATAAGTAAATCTTTTTTGTCTTTAGTGTGATAGAATTCAATTTGAAAGGCTAAGTAATTATTGGTTTCTTTTATTTATTACAAGATAAACTCCGCCAAAGATTAAAATTGTCGAGACGATTTTCACCCAATTCAAATTGTCTTTTCCTAATCCGATGGCAAAAACTGTTGCAAATAAAGGTTGTAAATAAATAAAAACAGCAACAGTTGTTGGTTTTAGTTCTTTCATGGAAAGTAAATTAAGCAAATAGGTGATGAAGGTTGAAAAGACTACGACGAAACCAATTTTCCATACAATTGTTATAGGAACCATTGACCAATTAACATCCATAAATTGGCTCCAGCCAAAAGGTAAAACCATTAAAAATCCAAAAAGATAAATCCATTTTACAAACGTAAAAGCATTGTATTTATCCATTAATTTTTTTACGATAATGAGGTAAAAACCATACGAAACCGCATTTGCAAAAACTAGAAAATTACCTAGACTTCCATTAGTTGCATTGCCAATCGATTTGCCATAAAGAATTAGAAAAGCTGTTCCCATTAATCCCAAAATGATGCCTATTACTTTTGATTTTTGCAGCCTTTCTTTCATCAGAATTGCCGAAAGCACTAACACTATCATAGGCGTTGTAACCATTATCACCGCAGCCGATATGGGAGAAGTTAAGCTCAAACCTTTGAATAAAGTCAGCATATTAAAAGCTACTCCAAAAAAAGCCGAAGCGATGATTCGCGGCACATCAGCCAAGTCAATTTTTTCTTTTGGAACAAATAACCAAGATAGCCAAAACAATACTACAGAGCCTCCAACTCGCATCAGTATAAACCCATAAGCGTCTATATATTGAGGCATAACATCTTTTGCGATGGTAAAAGTGATGCCATAAATTATAGAAACAATGGTAGCGCCAAGAAGCGCCAGATTTCTTTTAGACATTAGCTTAAAACGTTCAGAACGTCAAGGATGTTTTTTTGACTGTTACCGATGTAAATTTTGTTTTCAATAATAAAAACTGGACGACTTAGAAAAGTGTAATGTTCGAGAATGTATTTTTTATAGTCGGTTTCGGTTAGGTTTTTGTTTTTTAAATCTAATGATTTATAAAGTTGGGCTTTTTTGCTGAATAAGGCTTCGTAACTTCCTGAAAGTTGATGCATTTCTTCCAATTCCTCTGTTGAGATAGGATTTTGCTTAATATCGTGAAATATCAAATTAGCGTCTTTTGGTAACGATTTTATAATTTTTCTACAGGTGTCGCAGGAAGCGAGATAATATATTTTGTTCGTCATATTATTTCTTTGTGCAAAGGAAATTCATTTGAAACTTATAATATGTATTTTTATAAAAAATTTAAAGTATGGAAACGATATTTAAAATATGGGAAACGAGTAGAAAACAGTATTTAAAATTTTTTGATGGCTATAGCTTAGAACAGTTAAATAGTATTCCTAAAGGATTTAGTAATAATCTTATTTGGAATATAGGACACATTATTGTGGCACAGCAAGGTTTGGTTTATCGTCTCTCAGGATTGCCAACCTACATCACAGATGAAATGACAGATACTTATAAAAATGGTTCAAAACCGACAGGAATGACCACCCAAACTGAAGTTGATGAGTTAAAAGTTTTGCTAATGACATTGCTGGAGAAAACAAAGGATGATTTCGTAAAGGAAAAATTTAATAACTATAACGAGTTTACTACGAGTACAGGATTTCATTTGGCATCAACAAAAGAAGCATTGGAATTCAACAATTATCACGAAGCACTTCATCTTGGATTTATGATGAATATTAGAAAATTTGTTTAAGAATAACTTAATACTAAAAAATGAAATTCAATACCAAAGCGATTCACGGAGGTCAACATCACGATCCAAGTACTGGAGCTGTAATGCCTCCCGTATATCAAACATCTACGTTTGTTCAAACAAGTCCAGGACAGCCAATTGGAGATTATGAATACAGTCGAGCCTCAAACCCTACACGAACAGCTTTAGAACATGCCTTAGCAAGTATCGAAAATGGGAATCGTGCTTTAGCTTTCTCATCAGGATTGGCTGCGACAGATTGTATTCTGCGTTCTTTTAAAGCAGGCGATGAAGTCATTGCTATGGACGATTTGTATGGTGGCACCTACAGAATGTTTACTCGTATTTATAAAGATTCAGGGATAAAATTTCATTTTGTGGATATGAACGACTTGGAGAAATTCCAATCGTTAATTAATGGAAACACTAAGATGGTATGGGTGGAAACTCCAACAAATCCATTGATGAAATTAGCTGATATTCAGGAGATTGCTAAAATCACAAAATCAAAAAACATCCTTTTTGCTGTTGATAATACTTTTGCAACACCTTATTTACAGAAGCCATTAGATTTAGGAGCGGATATTGTCATGCACTCTGCAACAAAATACCTAGGTGGTCACTCTGATGTGATTGCGGGAGCATTAATTGTAAAAGATGGAGTTTTAGGAGAACAGTTACATTTTCAACAGTTTGCTACTGGGGCAACATTGGGTCCAATGGACAGCTTCTTGGTTTTGAGAGGAATTAAAACGCTGCATTTGAGAATGCAAAGGCATTGTGAAAACGGTCAAAAAATAGCTGAATTTTTAGACAATCATCCAAAAATAAAAACGGTTTATTACCCAGGATTGGTAAACCATCCTTTTCATGAGATTGCAAAAAAGCAAATGAGTGGTTTTGGTGGAATGGTATCTTTTACTTTTGTTTCAGGTAAAAAAGAAGAGGCTATTACTTTTTTGGAAAAACTTAAGGTGTTTACCTTGGCAGAATCTCTAGGAGGAGTAGAATCTTTAGCAAATCATCCTGCGTTGATGACTCACGCCTCTATCCCTGAAGAAAAAGAAAAGAAATAGGAATTACCGATGACCTAGTTCGATTAAGTGTCGGGGTTGAAGATATTGAAGATTTAATTGCTGATTTAGAACAAGCATTATTTTGATGTGCTCCTATTGAATGTAATAAATATATCCAAAATTAAACCAAACTAACCAATCGTTAGAGCGGTTTTCAGTATAAATCTTTGGGTCAGGATTCAATCCGTCCACCCAATTAGAAAAGTAATATTGAAAACGTAAATCTACCATTAAATCTGATAGTGGCGATATTTTATAACGAGATCCAACACTACTTACAATTGACCAAACAGTTCCTCCAGCATTATCAGTTGCATTATAATATTTAATGGGAGTTGTTGCCGGAGTATTTAGTTTTCCTAAAGTAGAATAAGCTTCGGGGTCATAAAAACTGAATTGACCACCTAGACTTAAAAAAGGTCCCCAAGAACCAATTGTTGCGGTAAAATCTCGAATACTCATTGGGAAAAATTCCAATTGCATGCCTATATTGGTCACGGCAGTACTTCCTCTCATTCCTCTTAATTGTTCATTGAACAACTTTTTCCTTTCTGGTCTAACCCATTCTCCAAAATGTTTTAATTCAGTCTTGTTATAAGATAATTCACTTCGTAATTTGAAATGGTCGTTAAAATAGGTTTCAGGAGTATAACAATTACAATCGGCTTTGTATGAAAAATTTAAATAGTGAATAATACCAATTCCATATCCTGTATTTCCAGCATTTGTAGAAAAATCATGTCTTTCACCATAATCAGATTGAAATGCAACAGATCCTGTTATTATACCAACTTCATGAGAGAAACCATATTGTGCAATAATCTTATTGGAAAAAACCAATAAAAGCAGGAAGATTATTAAAAAGCACTTAGTGATTCGCATTTAAATAAAATCAATTAACGACAAATATATAAAAACATCATTCATATATTTAAAAAAATTAAAAATTAAAAGAATAGTAGTCAATTTCTAATTTATTTACGAAAACTATAACGTTTTCGTAATATGTAATATTGTAATTATTGATTTCTCTAAAATAGATTAATAAAATGATAATTCTGTTGGAGTAAGGTAAAAAAAGCAGCCCGATATTTTTATAAAATGTATATTTGTACCAGCTAACGAAAACGTTTTCTTAAATTGTAAAATAGGCTAAGTTTTTCAAGTAAGAAAAACGGAATTATTAATTTAGTTGAAAAATTTATTTCAAAATGGAACACAAAATAAATCAATTTATGGCACTCGTTGAGGCCAAAAACCCAAATGAGCCAGAGTTTATCCAAGCCGTAAGAGAATTTGCCGAAACCGTAATTCCTTTTATTGCCACCAAGAAAAAATATGACGGAAAAAATTTACTACTAAGAATTGCTGAACCCGAAAGATCTATAATTTTCCGTGTTCCATGGGTAGATGATAAAGGAGAAATCCAGGTAAACAGAGGTTTTAGAATTCAGATGAATTCTGCAATAGGACCATACAAAGGAGGAATTCGATTTCATCATTCGGTTAATTTATCAGTTCTTAAATTTCTTGCTTTTGAACAAGTTTTTAAAAATAGCTTAACGACTCTCCCTATGGGTGGAGGGAAAGGAGGTTCTGATTTTGATCCACAAGGAAAATCAGATTCGGAAGTAATGCGTTTTTGTCAATCGTTTATGACGGAATTGTGTAGACATATTGGCCCTGATGTTGACGTTCCAGCAGGAGATATAGGGGTTGGAGCAAGAGAGATTGGATATTTATTTGGTCAATATAAAAGAATTAGAAATGAATTTACAGGAGTCTTGACGGGAAAAGGGATTGCATATGGAGGTTCATTAATTCGTCCGGAAGCAACAGGATATGGTGTGGTTTACTTTACAGAAGAGATGCTTAGAACTATAGGTCAAGAAATCAAAGGTAAAACCGTCGCTATTTCAGGATTTGGAAATGTTGCTTGGGGTGTAGCTTTAAAAGTAAACGAATTAGGCGGGAAAATTTTAACAATTTCAGGACCTGACGGCTATGTTTACGATGAGGAAGGAATTTCAGGAGATAAAATCGAATACATGCTTGAAATGAGGGCAAGTGGAGACAATAGAGCTGAAATGTATATCGAAAAATATCCTAATGCAGTTTTTCATAAAGGGAAAAGTGTTTGGGAAGTAAAAGTAGATATCGCTATACCTTGCGCAACACAAAATGAGTTGAATGAAGAAGACGCAAAAAAATTAATTGCAAATGGTGTCATCTGTGTCACTGAAGCCGCTAATATGCCTTGTACGTTGGATGCTATAAAACAATTTTTGCATCATAAAGTTCTTTATGCGCCAGGGAAAGCAGCCAATGCAGGTGGAGTTGCAGCTTCTGGTTTAGAAATGACTCAAAATTCAATTCGTTTAAATTGGACAAGTGAAGAAGTAGACGCAAGATTGAAAGACATTATGCTGGGTATTCACAATCAGTGTAAAAAATATGGTGTTGAGGATGATGGATATGTTAATTACGTTAAAGGAGCTAATATAGCAGGTTTTGTAAAAGTAGCAGACGCTATGTTAGCGCAGGGAGTTGTGTAAATAAAAAAGGTATTGTTAATTCAGAAAAACGCCCTCATCATGAGGGCGTTTTTTTTGAACACAACATCGCTTTTCTTTTTTTATTTATTTTCCAAATTGCTTTTTCTCAAAACAGTCTTTTATGGAAAGGCTATTTTTCATATAACGAAATAAAAGATTTATCCCAATCGAATGATAAGTTAGTCGTTGCCTCTGAAAACGCAATTTTTTCTAAAAATGTTATCTCTGGCGAAGTTAAAACCATCAACACTATTGATGGACTTTCGGGACAAACAATAAGTTCAATTTATTACAGCCAAAATTTTAAAAAGACAATAGTAGGCTACGAAAGCGGATTGATGATTGTGATCAATGAAATTGATGGAAGCATGTTGAATGTTGTTGATATAATCAACAAATCGATACCAACAAATGTTAAAAGAGTCAACCATTTTATGGAATATAGCGGAATTGTTTATGTATCATGTGATTTCGGGATAGTACAATATAATTTAGCAACATTACAATTTGGTGATACTTATCTTATAGGAGACAATGGAGCCCAAATTGCAGTTTCGCAGACAACTATTTTCGACAATAAAATTTATGCAGCTACATTAAGTAACGGTATAAGAAGGGCGGACATCAATAACCCAAATTTAAATGATTACAGTCAATGGACAACGATAGTTGGATTTGGTTGGTCTGGTATTGAAGCCTTCGCAAATGAGTTAATAGCCACCTCTGGTTGGAATGTGTTGAAATTTCAAGGCGATTCATATATCAATATTGCCACTTTGCCCGAGTCTGTAGTAGATTTTAAAAAAAACGAAGATTATTTAGTCTTAACAACATCAAACCATGTTTTTGTATATAACCCATCATTAATTCAAATTGCAGATATTACAAGTAATCAAATTCCTAATACCACAGCACAATTTACATGCGCTACGATTATTGGCGATACCGTTTTAATAGGAACTCTTGAAGATGGTGTTTTTAGTAAAAAAATCACATCATCAGTACTAGAAAACATTACACCTCAAGGCCATTTGAGGAATAATATCTTTGCCCTTTCAACTTTATCAAAAGGCTTCTGGGCGGTTTATGGTGGATATAACTTTTTTTACAACCCATATGGATTTTACAAAGGTAGCCCAGCAAAATTTGGAATTAGCAAATACTCAGAAAAGGGATGGTTAAATATTCCTTATTCAAATCTTTTAGAGGCCAAAGCTTTGTCCAGAATAGTTGTAAACCCAAATAACGAGAATCAAGTATATGTAAGTTCTTATTATTCAGGACTTTTAGAGTTTGAAAGTGACCAATTAAAAACACTTTATAATGCTTCTAATACAGGCTCTGACGGGTTGAAATCGATTCCAAATCAAGTTCCTGATGATATTAGGGTTAATGGAACCGTATTTGATAAATCAGGAAATCTATGGCTTACAAGCAGTATTGATTCTAAAGGGCTAAAAGTTCTAAAAACAAATGGACAATGGCAATCTTATGATATGTCTAAGGTATATCAAAGACTTGGAGTTTTAAACTTTGGAAGAATGGTTATTGATAGAAATGGGACCAAATGGTTAACGTCTCAAAATGATGGAATAATTGGTTTTAACGAAAATTACAACAACCTTTTTAAGACTATTAAAGAAGGATCAGATGTTGGTAATCTTCCCAATAATTACGCTAGTGCAGTAGCCATCGATAATAGAAACCAGCTGTGGATAGGAACCAGAAACGGATTACGAGTTTTACCAAGTATAGATAGTTTTAATTCATCAGAACAGCTAACAACACAACCAATAATTATAATCGAAGAAAATTTAGCACAAGAACTCTTGTACCAACAATTGATAACTGATATTGTAGTTGATGGATCTAATAATAAATGGATTGCAACTGCAGATTCTGGAGTGTTTTTAGTTTCATCTGATGGACAAAAGACAATCTATCATTTCACCATAAAAAATTCTCCTTTGCCAAGCAATTCTATTAACGATATTGATATAAACGGATTGACAGGCGAGGTTTTCATAGCAACCTCAAGAGGAATGGTTTCTTTTAAAGGGATAGCTACAGAGGCTAATGAAAATTTGAATAATGCCTATATTTACCCCAATCCTGTTCGGCCAGATTTTACAGGAACAGTAAAAATTAGTGGATTAATAGATAGAGCTACTATTAAAATAACCGATGTTGAAGGAAATTTAGTTTACGAAACCACATCAGAGGGAGGGACTATAGAATGGGATACCACCGCTTTTGGGAAATATAAAGTTGCTTCTGGAGTTTATATGGTTTTCATTTCCTCTGAAGATGGTTTGGAAACGAAGGTGAAAAAAGTGATGATTATTCGATAAAAATAGTATTCAGATTGCAGTTTCTGGAAATCTAAAATCTAAAAACCTAAAATTGTTAGTCAAAACCAAAGCAATAGTTATTTCATCTTTAAAATATCAGGAAAAAAGCCTGATTGTCAAATGTTTTACGCAGTCTGAGGGTTTGAAATCTTATTTTGTTAGAGATGCTTTTTCATCTAGAAAATCCAATCAAAAAATCGCTTATTTCCAGCCATTAACAATTCTAGAAATAGAAGCCATACATAAGAATAAAGGTACTTTAGAGAATTTCAAAGAAATAAAGATAGCCACACCATTTCAATCTATTTATTCGGATATTTATAAAAGTACCATTGTCCTGTTTATTTCCGAAATTTTGCATCATTCTATTCACGAGGAAGAAAAAAACGAGGCTCTTTTTACTTTTTTAGAAACCGCTTTAAATTGGTTGGATACTCATAACGATATTGCTAATTTTCATCTTATTTTATTGTTAGAAATCACCAAATATTTTGGCTTTTACCCCGATATTTCTCAGCTTGAAAATACCTTTTTTGAGATGAAGGAAGGAGTTTTTAGCCCTTTTCAAGCAGTAAATTCTTTATCTGAACACGAAAGCGATTTATTAAAAAAACTTATTGAATTACGATTTGAAAGTGATAAAAAAACCTTTCATAGCTCGGAACGTCAAATCATTTTAAAAATTCTTGTAGAATATTATGGTTTTCATTTAGAAGGATTTAAAAAGCCAAAATCACTCGAGGTTTTAAGAGAAGTTTTCTCATAAATTTTTAGAAAAGTTATTTTTACCCTAGAATTTTTGGTTAAAGTCTATTCTCTTTTATCTATTTTCTATTGTCTTTTATCAAAATTCCTTACTTTCGCAAACTGATTTAAGAAAACGACAAAAATGAGTACTAAGTTTACTGAATACAAAGGACTTGACTTGCCAAATGTGGCTACTGAAGTTCTTGATTTTTGGAAAAGAAATAAAGTCTTTGAACAAAGTGTAACTTCTCGTGAGGGAGCAACCCCCTATGTGTTTTTTGAAGGACCACCATCTGCGAACGGTTTACCCGGAATTCATCACGTAATGGCGCGTGCTATTAAAGATATTTTTTGTCGTTACAAAACTCAAAAAGGCTTCCAAGTAAAGCGTAAAGCAGGTTGGGATACCCACGGATTGCCAGTAGAACTTGGGAACCGAAAAAGAACTAGGAATCACCAAAGAAGACATCGGAAAAACTATTTCGGTTGAAGAATACAACGAAGCGTGTAAACGAACAGTTATGCGTTACACGGACGTATGGAATGATTTAACCGAAAAAATGGGGTATTGGGTAGATATGGAAGATCCATATGTGACCTACAAATCCAAATACATGGAAACCGTTTGGTGGTTGCTAAAACAAATTTACAACAAAGATTTGTTTTACAAAGGCTACACGATTCAGCCGTATTCACCAAAAGCGGGAACCGGTTTGTCTTCGCACGAAGTTAACCAACCAGGAAGTTACAGAGATGTTACGGATACAACAGTTGTAGCACAATTCAAAACGAAACCAGAAACTTTACCAAGCTTTTACAAGGTTTTGGAGATGTTCATATTTTAGCTTGGACGACAACTCCATGGACTTTGCCATCTAATACCGCTTTGACTGTTGGTCCAAAAATCGATTATGTTTTAGTAGAAACCTTCAATCAATACACTTTTCGACCTGTTAAAGTAATTTTGGCTAAAAACCTTGTCGGAAAACAATTCGGAAAAGGATTTTTTGCTTCAAATGAACCATCTGATTTTGAAAATTTCAAAGAAGGTGATAAAAATATTCCATATCAAATATTATCCGAATTCAAAGGTGCTGATTTAGTTGGAATTCGTTACGAGCAATTGATGCCATTGGCTTTGCCATATCAAAATCCTGAAAATGCTTTCAGAGTAATTTCAGGTGATTTTGTTACTACTGAAGATGGAACTGGAATTGTACACTGCGCCAACTTTTGGTGCAGATGATGCTAAAGTTGCTAAAGAAGCAACTCCTGAAGTGCCGCCAATGTTGGTTTTGGACGAAAACGGAAATCTTGTTCCTTTGGTTGATTTACAAGGTAAATTCATTCAAGGTTTAGGAAATTATTCTGGGAAATATGTTAAGAATGAATATTACAACGATGGTGAAGCTCCAGAACGCTCTGCCGATGTTGAAATTGCCATCCAATTAAAAGAAGAAAACAAGGCTTTCAAAGTCGAAAAATATGTACACAGTTATCCTCATTGTTGGAGAACTGACAAACCAATTTTATATTATCCGTTAGATTCTTGGTTTATCAAAGTAACTGAAATCAAAGACAAAATGTTCGATTTGAACGAAACCATCAATTGGAAACCAAAAGCAACTGGTGAAGGTCGTTTCGGAAATTGGTTGAAAAACGCTAACGATTGGAACTTGTCGCGTTCAAGATATTGGGGAATTCCGTTACCAATTTGGAGAACCGAAGATGGAACGGAAGAAATGCTAATTGGTTCGGTAGAAGAATTATGTTCAGAAATTGAAAAATCAATCGCAGCTGGTTTCCAAAAAGAAAATCCGTTTAAAGGTTTTGAAGTTGGAAATATGAGCGAAGAAAACTACGATTTGGTTGATTTACACAAAAATGTAGTTGATAATATCGTTTTGGTTTCGCCATCAGGAAAATTAATGAAACGTGAAAGTGATTTAATTGATGTTTGGTTTGATTCAGGTGCGATGCCTTATGCTCAATGGCATTATCCATTTGAAAACAAAGATTTAATTGACGAAAATAAAGCATTTCCGGCCGATTTTATCGCAGAAGGTGTTGATCAAACGCGTGGTTGGTTTTATACTTTGCATGCTATTGGAACCTTAGTTTTTGATAAGATTGCCTATAAAAATGTGGTTTCAAATGGTTTGGTTTTGGATAAAAACGGACAAAAAATGTCGAAACGTTTAGGAAATGCCGTTGATCCATTTACAACTTTAGCAGAATATGGTCCCGATGCTACGCGTTGGTATATGATTTCGAACGCCAATCCTTGGGACAATTTAAAATTTGATATTGAAGGCGTTGCTGAAGTGCGTCGTAAATTCTTCGGAACCTTGTACAACACCTATTCGTTCTTTAGTTTGTATGCCAATATTGATGGATTTACCTATGCAGAAGCTGAAATTCCATTAAATGAGAGACCAGAAATCGACCAATGGATTATCTCTGAATTGAATACACTTATAAAAGTGGTTGATGAGGCTTATGCCGATTATGAGCCAACCAAAGCAACTCGTGCCATATCCGATTTTGTTCAGGAAAACTTGAGTAACTGGTACGTTCGTTTGTGTCGTCGTCGTTTTTGGAAAGGGGATTATGCTCAAGATAAAATTGCTGCATATCAAACACTGTATACTTGTTTGTTAACCGTAAGTAAATTGAGTGCCCCAGTAGCTCCTTTCTTTATGGACAAGCTGTATAGAGATTTAACACAAGCTACCCAGAGCGAAAAATATGATAGTGTTCATTTGGCAGAATTTCCAAAATTCGTTGAAAACTTTGTTAATAAATCACTAGAGAGCAAAATGCTCAAAGCGCAGACCATTTCATCACTTGTTTTATCCCTACGAAAAAAGGAAATGATAAAAGTGCGTCAACCTTTGCAAAAGGTTATGATTCCTATACTTGACGAGAATCAACGTGTTGAAATTGAGGCGGTTTCAGACTTAGTTAAGGCAGAGGTCAATGTAAAGGAAATCGTACTTTTAGACGATGCTTCGGGAATTTTAGTAAAACAAATTAAACCCAATTTCAAGACTTTAGGCCCTCGTTTTGGTAAAGATATGGGATTGATTTCCAAGAAGATACAAACGTTCACATCAGATCAAATCAATCAATTGGAGCGCTTAGGCTTCTTAAGTATTGATATTTCAGGAAATACTATAACTTTATCGCAAGATGATGTAGAGATTTCGTCGCAAGATATTGAAGGATGGTTGGTAGCCAATTCAAATGGAATTACAGTGGCTTTGGATATCACGATAACTGAAGAATTGAAACAAGAAGGAATTGCGAGAGAATTGGTAAACAGAATTCAGAATATCAGAAAAGATTCAGGATTTGAAGTGACAGACAAAATAAAAGTGCATTTGCAGAACAATGAAGCTTTAGAAAAAGCAGTTTTAGCAAATGAAGCGTACATCAAGTCCGAAACTTTAACAGAAACATTACTGTTTGAAGTAAATGTTGCTAACGGAACAGAAATAGAATTTGATGATATAAAAACTAAAATAACAATAACAAAATAATAAGAATATGGTAGATGAAATTGCAAGATACTCAGACGCTGATTTAGCTGAGTTCAAAGAGCTGATCCTTAAAAAAATTAGTAAAGCACAAGCCGATTTAGATTTGATAAAAAGTGCCTATATGAATGACTTAAATAACGGCACGGATGATACTTCACCAACCTTCAAAGCTTTTGAAGAAGGAAGCGAAACCATGTCAAAAGAAGCTAATTCACAGTTGGCTATTCGTCAGGAGAAATTCATTCGTGATTTAAAAAACGCTTTGTTCCGTGTAGAAAACAAAACCTACGGTATTTGTAAAGTTACAGGTAAATTGATTAGCAAAGAACGATTACTGATTGTTCCTCATGCTACAATGAGTATTGAAGCTAAGAATTTACAACGATAATCCATTGTTAAGTATATAATTAACGCTCCTGCAGGAGCGTTTTTTTTAGAAAATAATAGTATTTTTGCGCCACTAAAAAACACAAAATGTCATTAAGAAACGCTTATTTCCTAATTTTCATCATATTGCTTGTCGATCAAGCCTCTAAAATTTTTATAAAAACGAATTTCGTCCTTGGAGAAGAAGTCAATGTTTTTAGTTGGTTTAAAATTTTATTTATAGAAAATGAAGGAATGGCTTGGGGAACAGAAATACCTGGAGCTTACGGAAAATTATTCCTCACGGTTTTTAGATTAATAGCTGTTACTGCAATAGGATATTGGTTATGGGATTCTGTTCATAAAAATGCATCCAATTATTTAATTGTTGCCATTGCATTAATTCTGGCAGGAGCATTCGGAAACATTATCGATTCTGTTTTTTACGGAGTTATTTTTGACGACAGTCACAATCACTTAGCAACCTTATTTTCTGAGAAGCCTTATGGAAAAGTTTTTCATGGAAAAGTGGTCGATATGCTTTATTTTCCTATAATTGATGGTACTTTTCCAACTTGGTTACCTTTCTGGGGTGGAACTAATTTTAAGTTTTTTAATGCTATTTTTAATGTTGCCGACATGGCGATTTCAACTGGCGTTGGGATTTTAATTGTTTTTAATAAAAAAGCATTTCACAAAAACGTATAGATTTTTTTAGGCGTGACACAATAATCTAGTTTCACATCATTCTCATATACATCAGCAATACTTGTTTCTGATTCAAAGAACGACAAGCCTATTTTAATGGTTTCGGCTTTACATTCGGATAAAAAATTATCATAAAATCCTTTACCATAACCTACTCGATTTCCTCTGGAATCAAACGCTAAAAGAGGCACAAAAACCACATCAATTTTAGTTACAGGAACTTCAATTCCATCTATGGGTTCAGGAATATTGTATTTGTTTTTCTTGATTTTAGTATTGTCGGTTAACAGAAAGTGGGTCATATTTCTGGATGCAAAATCTGATTTAGACACAACAATCTCTTTGTCTTTTCCTGATAACAAATGTAAAATACATTCTGTATTCACTTCTTTTTGTTCGGTAATGGGTAAAAAAACATGAAAATAAGTTTTGTCCCAAATTGTTAGTTCGAGTACTTTATTGGCAATAGCCACACTCATTTCTTCTACTTCGTCCTCTGATAGAGATTGTCTTAACGCTTTATATTTGACTCTTAACTCGGTTTTATTCATAAAGTAAAAGTAAAAAAAGGGAATTTGTTTTGTGTAGAATTTAAAGTTAAATTTGTTTGACGCTCTAACTTAGAAATAAATCATCGAATCATTTGGTTAGAATTAAAGCAGAACGCAATACTATAAATGAGTAATCCTTCTCTCGACATTCAGATACAAACACTTCCAGACAGTCCTGGCGTATATCAATATTATGATAAGGATGATAAAATTTTGTATGTAGGAAAGGCGAAGAACCTCAAAAAAAGAGTTTCATCCTATTTTAATAAAGTTCACGATACGGCCAAAACGAATGTTTTAGTCAAGAAAATAGTCACCATAAAACACATTGTTGTTCCAACCGAAACCGATGCTTTGTTGCTTGAGAACAATCTGATAAAAACCCTGCAACCTAGATACAATGTGTTGCTTCGTGATGATAAATCCTATCCGTGGATTTGTATCAAGAAAGAGCCTTTTTCAAGGATTTTCCCAACTAGAAAAATGATTAAAGATGGGTCTGAGTACTTTGGTCCTTATACCAATTTTAAAACTGTATCGACCATTTTAGAATTAATAAAAGAGTTGTACCCGCTTCGTACTTGCACTTTTGATTTGAGCCAAAACAATATTGAAAATCATAAATTCAAAGTCTGTTTAGAATACCACATTGGAAATTGCAAAGGCCCTTGTGAAGGATTGGAATCGTTAGAGAATTATCAACAACAAATCGATGCGATTCGAGAAATTTTAAAAGGAAATTTTAAAGAAAGCATGAAGGATTTTAAACGATTGATGAATGATTTGGCTTCGAAGATGCAATTTGAAGAAGCGCAAAAGGTTAAAGAAAAAATAGAAGCACTAGAGCAGTATCAGTCGCGATCTACGATTGTAAATCCAAAAATTACGAACGTTGATGTGTTTTCGATAGAATCGGATGAAAGTGCGGCTTATGTCAATTTTTTACAGATTTCCCATGGTGCTATTATTCGGTCGCATACCTTAGAAATTAAAAAGAAATTAGAGGAAACCGATGAAGAATTACTGGGACTAGCTATAATCGAACTTAGAGAACGGTTTCATTTGTTGTCCAAAGAAATTATAGTGCCATTTCCAGTTGAATTAGGTCCAACAATTAAAGTAACGGTTCCGCAACTAGGTGACAAAAGACAAATTTTAGATTTATCGATTCGAAACGCCAAATTTTACAGAATAGAACAACTCAAACAACTCCAGATTGTCGATCCCGATAGGCACACCAACCGAATTATGGCGCAAATGCAAAAAGATTTACGATTAACGGTGGAGCCAAGACATATTGAATGTTTTGATAATTCCAATATTCAAGGGACAAATCCTGTTGCGGCATGTGTGGTTTTTAAAGATGGAAAACCAAGTAAGAATGATTACAGGCATTTCAATATCAAAACCGTAGAAGGTCCCAATGATTTTGCTTCTATGCAAGAGGTGGTGTACAGGCGATACAAACGGATGCTGGACGAAAATCAACCGCTACCGCAATTAATCATCATCGATGGTGGAAAAGGACAGCTGTCATCTGCATTGAAGAGTATTGATGAATTGGGACTTAGAGGTAAAATTGCCATTATCGGAATTGCAAAACGTCTCGAAGAATTGTTTTATCCCGGAGATTCTGTTCCATTATATCTAGATAAAAAATCAGAAACATTAAAAGTAATTCAGCAACTTAGAAACGAAGCACACCGATTTGGTATTACGTTTCATAGAGATAAAAGAAGTAAAGCATCTTTACAATCTTCGATGGAAAGCATTCCAGGTGTAGGCGAAAAAACGATGCTTACTTTAATTCAGCACTTCAAAAGTGTTAAAAGATTAAAATTGGCGACAGAAAATGAAATATCTGAGGTTGTAGGTGCATCTAAAGCAAAAAAAATTACCGACTTTTACAAAACAACTAATTCATAAGTCCTTAATGAGAAAAACTGCTTTACTATTTGTGGCTTTTTTTACGGTTTTAACCTCTTTCTCACAAGAGAAAAAACAGTCTAAGCCTAAAATTGGCTTGGTATTGAGTGGAGGTGGCGCTAAAGGGTTTGCTCATATTGGCGTTCTAAAAGTATTAGAACAAGCAGGAGTGAAAATAGATTACATTGGCGGAACAAGTATGGGAGCTGTTGTAGGTGGTTTGTATGCTTCTGGATATAATGCCCATCAATTAGATTCTATTTTTAAAGCAACTAATTTTGATGAATTAATAAAAGATTTTATTCCTCGTTCTTCTAAGAATTTTTACGAAAAAAAGAATGACGAGTTATATGCTTTTGTATTGCCGTTTAACAAGTTCAGAATTGGAATTCCCACAGCACTTTCAAAAGGATTGTACAATTATAATTTATTGAATAGACTGACTAAAAATGTAAGGCATGTTAGAGATTTTAAAGATTTGCCAACTCCTTTCATATGCATCGGTTCTAATATTGAGACAGGAGAAGAAGTACTGTTAAATGAAGGGTATTTAGCCAAAGCAATCTTAGCTAGTGCCGCTTTTCCAACCTTGTTTTCTCCCGTAGAAATTGACAATAAATTACTTGTAGACGGTGGAGTTACTAATAATTATCCAATAGAAGCGGTTCGTAAAATGGGAGCTGATATTGTGATTGGGGTTGATGTTCAAGACAAATTATTAGATAGAAATAAACTCAAAGGAGCAACAAAAATATTGGTTCAAATCACCAATTTACAATCCATTGAAAAGATGAAGAAAAAGGTGACACAAACCGATATTTACATTAAACCCAATGTTGAAAAATACGGCGTTATCTCTTTTGAAGATGGAACTGATTTAATAAAAAGTGGAGAGGAAGCTGCTTTTGCCGTTTATGAAAAAATCAAAGATCTTGGAGATATTTCAATTAATACCAGAAAAGGTTTACCAATAACTTCAGATAGTCTTGAAATTAAAAATATTGTAATTAAGCCCCTGGAAAACTATACACGTTCCTACATTATTGGTAAATTGAGATTTAAACAAGATTCAAAAATTACGTATGATGATTTAAAAAAAGGAATTGACAATCTTACTGCGACACAAAATTTCAGCTCAATAAGCTATACATTAGAAAAAAATGAAACAAAAGATGATCTTGTACTAAGTTTAACAGAAAATCCAGTAAAGACGTATTTGAAATTTGGACTTCATTATGATGATTTATACAAGAGCGGCCTATTGGTAAACTTTACACAAAAGAAGACTTTTATTAAAAATGATGTAACTTCTTTTGATTTGGTTCTAGGAGATAATATAAGATATAATTTAGATTATTATATTGATAATGGATTTTATTGGAGTTTTGGTTTTAAATCTCGACTCAATAGATTCAACAAAAATGTTTCTACCGATTTTAACGAAGGCGATTTATTAGAACAGCTGGGTATAAAGTCGATAAACATTGATTTTTCAGATTTTTCAAATCAGCTTTATGCGCAGACCATTTTTGTTCAAAAATTTTTACTTGGTGCTGGATTCGAGTATAAACATTTAAAAATAAATTCAAAGACAACTGAAAACGTAAAACCTATTTTCGAAAATAGTGATTATATAAGCTTTCTAGGATACATAAAATACGATTCTTTTGACAACAAGTATTTTCCTAAAACAGGATGGTATCTTACTAGCGATTTTCAATATTTTCCCTATTCAACGAACTACTCAAAACAGTTTAATAATTTTTCTATCGTAAAAGGCGATGTAGGATTTGCAAGAACATTTTTCAAGAAAATAGCACTAAACGTGCAGACCGAAGCTGGATTTGCCATTGGTGAGAAGAGTGTTCCTTATTTTGATTTTGTCCTTGGTGGATATGGATACAACACAATAAATAATTTTAGACATTTTTACGGATATGATTTTTTAAGTCTAGCTGGCGATAGCTATATTAAATCAACAGTTACAGTTGATTATGAGTTTTTAAAAAAGAATCATATTAATGCATCGGCCAATTTTTCTAATATTGAAGACAATCTTTTCGAATCTACAAAATGGATTTCTTCGCCCCAATACTCAGGATATGCTTTAGGGTATGGTTTAGAAACAATTATTGGACCAATAGAACTAAAGTATACATGGTCTCCAGAAACTGGAAAAGGATTGGTTTGGTTCAATATCGGTTTTTGGTTTTGATATTTTTGCAAGAAATTATGGAAAAAAGAATATATTTGATTTCTAAAAATAAATTAAAATAGGAAAAGTATGTCTATTTGGAAAAGAAAACCACTATCACAATTACTGAATGAAGCTTCAGAGTCTGAAAAAGGACTAAAGAAAACATTAACAGCACCAGGATTGGTTGCCCTAGGAATTGGTGCAATCATTGGAGCAGGATTATTTTCTATAACAGGATTAGCCGCCTCTATGAATGCTGGACCAGCGATAACCATTTCATTTCTTGTGGCTGCTTTAGGTTGCGTTTTTGCAGGATTGTGTTATGCGGAATTTTCCTCTATGATTCCAGTTGCAGGAAGCGCATATACGTATTCATTTGCAACCATGGGTGAGTTCATCGCTTGGATTATCGGTTGGGATTTGGTTCTTGAATATGCTGTAGGAGCCGCAACAGTTTCCATCAGTTGGTCTAGATACTTCGGAAAATTTTTAGGAGGCTATGGCATTCATATTGACGATGCCTATATGCTCTCACCATTTGAAGGAGGTTTAATAAATGTACCAGCTGTTGTTATTGTTATGATAATGTCTTTGATTTTAATTCGAGGAACAAAAGAGTCTGCTTTTATAAATAGTATTATAGTACTGTTAAAAGTGGCTGTGGTTTTGGTTTTTATAGTTGTTGGATGGAAATACATCCGACCAGAAAATTATACACCGTACATCCCTGAAAACACTGGTAAATTTGGAGAGTTTGGTTTCTCGGGTATTATTAGAGCTGCTGCTATAGTATTTTTTGCCTATATTGGTTTTGACGCAGTATCCACTGCTGCTCAAGAAGCTAAAAATCCAAAAAGAGATATGCCGATAGGAATTTTATTGTCATTAGGAATTTGCACCATTCTATACATTCTTTTTGCTCATGTTATGACTGGAGTTGTAAACTATCAGGCATTTGCCGGAAAAGACGGAATCGCTCCTGTGGCAATTGCTGTTCAATCCATGGGCGAAATGGGAGCCGATGGAATGATAACACCAGCTTATCCGTGGTTGAATAATGCGATTTTATTAGCCATTTTAGGGGGTTATGCCTCGGTAATTTTGGTGATGCTTATGGGACAAAGTAGAGTATTTTTCTCCATGAGTAAAGATGGATTGATGCCAAAAGTATTTTCTGAAGTGCACTCTAAATTTAGAACTCCTGCAAAAAACAATTTATTGTTCATGATAATCGTGAGCATTTTTGCAGCATTTGTACCTGCAAGAGTAGTAGGAGAAATGACAAGTATAGGAACGTTGTTTGCTTTTATTCTAGTTTGTATTGGAGTATTAATCATGAGAAATAAAATGCCAGAAGCACCAAGAGCGTTTAGAACACCTTTAGTTCCGTTTGTTCCATTGGCAGGTGTTTTTGTTTGCTTGTTTATGATGGTGTTTTTACCTCTTGATACATGGATTCGTCTAATAGTTTGGATGATGATAGGATTTGATTTGTATTTGTTTTACGGTATGAAAAATAGTGTTTTGAATGTTGGTAATTTTAGTTTGAATAATTACAAAACAGTTGCAGGTTCTGGATTAGTAATGGTTTTAGCCTTAATCATTATTGCGTTTATTCATCATAATGACCCTAATATAGATGACCATTTCTTGTTTTATTTCTCTTTATTGTTTGCCGCAATTCATGCATTGATTTATGCTTACAGCTTTAAAAAAGCGAGATAAATGAAACATTTAAAAAATAAAAGGCATTAAAATTGGTTGATCCTAGTTTTAATGCTGTTGTTTTTAAAAACATATGAGTTTGCAAGTTACTGTTTTGCAATGATAAATTTCAGTTAACAAATAATCAAATGTCTTTTGTCTCATAGTAAGAACTACTCAAGCGTTATAAGCAAGAAGAAAAACACTCTAAATAAAATGTTAAATTTTTTTAAAAATCATCAAAATATATCGTTATAGTGATGTTAAAGTATGCTAAAACGTGTTAAAGTCGAATTTTCATTAAAAATAATTCAAAAAAAGCTATACATTTGCAGTATCAAAAATGAAGGAGTGGTTTCCTTTAATTTTTATATAAATTTTCATAATTTATAGTTTTTTGGTTGGTTAATAGCATAAAAACTCAGTCATTAATTTGACTGGGTTTTTTTGTTTTAATACTTTTGGAATGAATATTGTAATCTGGTAGTATATCAACTAAAGAAATAATGAAGAAAATAATTATATTAGTCTTGGTTAGTGCCAGTTTGGGATTTAGTTCTCAAAAAGAAAGAGCTTTTGATACTGGTGAATGGTTCAAATTTAGAATACATTACGGACTTATCAATGCTGGTTATGCCACACTTGAAGTTCAGGAAGCGGTTCGAAATAACAAAAAAGTATACCACGCCATAGGTAAAGGATATACAACAGGAATGTCTAGGTTCTTTTTTAAGGTAGACGACAATTATGAAAGCTACTTTGACAAAGAAACAGGAAATCCCTACCAATTTGTTAGAAAAATTGACGAGGGAGGTTATACTAAAAATCAGGAAGGCTTTTTTAATCAAGCAACAAACAGAATTTTAGTAAAAGATTACAAACACAAATCTGAAAATACTTTTTTGATTCCCGAAAACACTCAGGACATCATGTCAACGTTTTATTACCTGAGAAATTATCCCACGATTGACAAATTAAAAGTAGGTGAGTCAGTAGCTGTAGATATGTTTTTTGACAATGAAACTACAAAGTTTAAGTTAAAATTCATTGGTACTGAAGATTTAGAAACTAAATTTGGCGTCGTTCCAACCATGATTTTTAGACCCTTAGTTCAATCGGGTAGAGTCTTTAAAGAAAAAGAAAGCTTAACCGTTTGGATATCAGATGATGACAATAAAATTCCTGTTCGAATTCAAGCGAGTTTAGCCGTTGGTTCCATAAAAGCAGATTTGGATGCTTTCAAAGGGCTTAAATATTCCTTTAAAGTTAAAGTAAAATAGTAAATATTTGTACTAAATATAAAACTTTAAATGATGGTAAGCTATCCATAATTTGTAAAATAAAGTAATTTAATTATTCTAAAATAAACTTTTGAGAAAAGTAGTTGTACTTATTGTCACATTCATTTTATTGCTATCGTGCAACAAATCTGAAAACGAAACACCTGAAGTTGTAACTAAACCTCAGCGCATCGTTGAACAATTTGGATTTAAATTCAATGATTTCAATGTATATCATGATACTATTCAAAAAGGCGATACTTTTGGCAGTATTATTGATAAACAAAACATTGGAGACAAGCAAGTATATGATATTATTGACAAAGTTAAAGACAGTTTCGATGTAAGAAAAGTTAGAATAGGAAAACCGTTCACATTACTTCGCTCAAAAGACAGGTATAAAAAACTACAAGCCTTTATTTATCAGCCCGATAGAGGAACTTACTATGTCATCGATTTTAGAGACTCTCTTTTAGTTTATAAAAAAACCAGACCAATTCTTATTAAACGTAGAACAATAGCAGGAAGTCTTGACGGTTCACTATCTGAAGCCTTGAGCAAAGAAGGTGTGGATAACGCATTAGCAAACAAACTGACAAAAGTATACGCTTGGTCTATCGATTTCTTCAAATTAAAAAAAGGTGATAAATTTGGGATAACTTTTACCGAAAGGTACATTGATGATACGATTTACGACGGAGTTGATAGTCTCAAAGCGGCTTTTTTCGAATACAAAGGTAAAACCATTTATGCTTTTCCATTTGCTCAAAATGAAGCTTCTGGAAAAGTAGATTATTATGACGAAGAAGGGAAAGCACTTAAAAATTTCTTCCTAAAAGCACCACTTAAATTCGTAAATATTACCTCACATTACACAAAAAATAGATTCCACCCTGTGCAATTAATATGGAAAGCTCATAAAGGTACAGATTATGCCGCGCCAACAGGTACTCCAATTATGACTACTGCATCAGGAATTGTGGAACAAACGGGTTACACCGCAGGAAACGGGAATTTTGTGAAAGTAAAGCACGACAGAACCTATTCTACACAATATTTACACATGTCAAAGATTTTGGCTCGAAGGGGACAACATGTAAATCAAGGAGATATCATTGGGAAAGTAGGAAGTACTGGATTAGCAACTGGGCCACACGTTTGTTATCGATTTTGGAAAAATGGCCAACAAGTGGACGCTCTAAAACTTAAATTGCCAAATTCAGAACCAATGGATAAAAGGAATTTACCACGATTTTTGACTGTAATGAAACCTCTAAAACGCGAATTAGATAGTGTCTCGAATTTAAAATTCAAAAAGCAAAACAATTAAGAAAACAATCTTTTAAAGAATTTAAAAACTAAAATTGTAAATTTGCGCAAAATTTAAAATAATGGCCTTAAAAAATACAAACCCAACAACAACAACAACTTGGCAAAAGCTCTCCAAACATTTTGATAGTATGCAACTAGCATCAATGCCCAAAATGTTTGAAGATGACAAAAATAGAGCAGCAAAATTTCATGTAAAATGGAATGATTTTTTAGTAGACTACTCAAAAAACAGAATCAATCAGGAGACGATTAATTTGTTACTTGAACTAGCAAATGAAGTAGAATTAAAAGACGCTATTGCTAAATATTTTGCAGGAGAAAGCATCAATCAAACTGAAAACAGAGCCGTTTTACATACCGCTTTAAGAGCGCCATCAAATACAGATGTAAAAGTTGAAGGAGAAAACGTAATTCCTGAAATTTTTGAAGTTAAAGAAAAAATTAAAAATTTCACCGCCGAAGTAATTAATGGCACTCGAAAAGGATACACTGGAAAAACCTTTACTGATGTTGTTAATATAGGAATTGGTGGGTCAGATCTTGGACCAGCAATGGTTGTGGAGGCTTTACAGTTTTACAAAAATCATTTGAATCTTCATTTCGTTTCAAACGTTGATGGAGACCATGTAAATGAAATTATTAAAAAATTAAATCCAGAAACGACTCTTTTTGTGATTGTTTCCAAAACATTTACAACTCAAGAGACCTTGACAAATTCTGAAACTATCAGAAAATGGTTTTTACAATCCGCCACTCAAGAGGATGTTGCAAAACATTTTGTTGCTGTTTCGACTAATATCAAAAATGTAACCGAATTTGGTATTAATGAAAATAATGTTTTCCCCATGTGGGATTGGGTTGGAGGAAGATTTTCATTGTGGAGCGCCGTTGGATTATCAATCAGTTTAGCAGTTGGTTTTGATAATTTTGATAAGTTGTTAACTGGCGCTAACAAAATGGACAACCATTTTAAAACGGCTGATTTCGACAAAAACATACCAGTAATTTTGGCACTGTTAAGTATCTGGTATAACAATTTCTTTGGTGCCGAAAGTGAAGCACTTATCCCTTATACTCAATATTTGCAAAAACTAGCGCCATACTTGCAACAAGGAATTATGGAGAGTAATGGAAAAAGTATTGGACGCGACGGGAAACTAGTAAATTATCAAACAGGAACTATTATTTGGGGAGAACCTGGAACCAATTCTCAACATGCTTTTTTTCAGCTGATTCACCAAGGAACAAAACTAATACCAACCGATTTTATTGGTTTTGTAAAACCTTTGTACGGAGACCAAGATCATCATGATAAATTAATGTCTAACTTTTTTGCACAGACAGAAGCTTTATTAAATGGAAAGACGGAAGCCCAAGTTCAATCCGAGTTTGACAAACAAGGATTGTCAAAAGAAAAAGCTGGTTTTTTATTGCCTTTTAAAGTGTTTTCAGGGAATAAACCAACCAATACCATCTTAATTCAAAAGTTAACTCCTGAAAATTTGGGTTCTTTGATTGCACTTTACGAACACAAGATATTCGTTCAAGGAATCATTTGGAATATATTCAGTTATGACCAATGGGGAGTGGAATTAGGGAAGCAATTGGCTAATTCTATTTTAAGCGAAATTAATTCGGGAGATGTAAAACAGCATGATAGTTCAACAACTTTTTTACTGTCTCATTTTTTGAAGAATAAATAAAAATAACGCATCACAATTTTAAACCTCAAAGTAATTTGAGGTTTTTTTATCCTTTTTTTCTTATATTTGAAATTCAAAAAAATAAAAGCATGGATACTTTCATTCAAAAATTTCATTCGGGTTGGGCCTATTTGGCAATAGCATTACTAGTATTCGCAGTTGTAAATTCAATCATTGGAAAGACTTCTGGGAAAGAATTTACTGCAAAAGACAGAAAAATAGCATTATTTGCCTTGATAGGAGTTCATATTCAATTGCTAGTAGGAATCATTTTATATTTCGTATCTCCTCTAGGTTCTGCATCATTTGGGCAAATGAGTGATAAAGCATTGCGATTAACTTCATTGGAACATCCGTTGATCAATATTATTGCTATAGTTTTGATTACAATTGGTTGGTCAAAACACAAGAAGGCAACTGAATCTGTGGCAAAGTTTAAATCAATAGCTCTTTTTTATGGTTTAGGACTTGTTTTAATATTAAGTAGAATTCCTTGGTCATTGTGGTTTTCAAATTAAGATTTTTCGGATTTTAAATTTTAAATCAAAGGAATTTAACTAAAAACCATCGGATGAAAAAAGCAATAACCTTATTTCTTTCAATTGCTATAATTGGTATTGTTACCAGTCAAATTGCTGTAAAAGACAAGACAAAATCAGTTGTCCAAAAGGATACTGTCAAAAATGAAAAAGTAGTTCAGCCTGGAGTTATATTCAACGATTCGGTAATTGCTATTAAAGGGTTGTTTAAACCGTATAAGAAAGATGTTCAAGCATCCTATTACGCTAATAAATTCAATGGAAGGAGAACTGCTAGTGGGAAAAAGTTTGATAATAACAAATATACTGCAGCACACAGAAAATTGCCTTTTGGCACAAAACTTAAAATAACTAATGAGTCTAATGGAAAATTTGTATTAGTAGAAGTAACTGATAGAGGACCATTTTCCAGAGGAAGAGAAATAGATTTATCAAGAAGGGCTTTTATGGACATTACCTCCAATAAAAACAGTGGATCTATGAAAGTTAAAATAGAAATTGCCGAATAGATTTACCAGCTTTTATAAGGATTTTGACTTAAATAGGCATTATAATAACGTATGTCATTTGTAACTTCTTTTCCCAACCAATCGGGTTTTTTGAAGTGTTCGTTTTCATTTGAAAGTTCTATTTCTGCAATGATAAGCCCTTCATTATCACCATGGAATTCATCAACTTCAAAAACGTGTTTCCCGACAGTTATTTCATAGCGTGTTTTGTGAATAACCCCTTTTTCACAAAGCAAAAGCAGTGGCTTGGCTTCAAGTAATGAAATCTCAGTTTCCCATTCAAATCGAGTTGTCCCTGTTTCGTTACTTTTACCTTTAATAGTTATAAAACCACTTTCCCCTTTTATTCGAATTCTTACGGTTCTTTCAGGATTAGAATTTAAATAACCTTGAGCAATTTCATGTTTAGTGAAAGCTTCTGATTTAAATTTTTCAGAAGTCACTAGAAATTTTCGTTCTATTTCAATCATTAGTTATTTTAATTACGATGAGTATCAAAGATAACATATTATTCAAAGTATTTTTAATAGTTCTATTATCTCTTTCTAAATTTGTAAGATGCAGGATTTTAATTCAAATAGAAAAATTATTCATATCGATATGGATGCATTTTATGCTTCTGTAGAACAAATGGATAATCCTGATTTGAAAGGAAAGCCAGTTGCTGTAGGAGGAAATGAAACAAGAGGCGTGGTTTCGGCGGCAAGTTATGAGGCACGAAAATTCGTGTTCGAAGTGCTTTGAGTGGAGTTTTAGCTAAGAAATATTGTCCAGAGTTGATATTTGTAAGACCTAGATTTGAAAGATATAAAGAGATTTCAAAAAAAATCAGAAAAATATTTTACGAATATACTGATTTGGTTGAACCACTTTCATTAGATGAAGCTTATTTAGATGTTACTCAAAATAAAAAGGAAATCCAAGCGCTACATTAATAGCTCAAGAAATTCGATATAGGATATGGAATGAAATTGGATTAACAGCGTCGGCAGGAATTTCCATCAATAAATTCATTGCTAAGATTGCTAGCGATTATAATAAACCTAATGGTCAAAAAACGGTAGGTCCAGATGAGGTTTTATCTTTTTTAGAAGAATTACCCATTCGGAAATTTTATGGAGTTGGTAAAGTTACCACTGAAAAAATGTATCAATTAGGTATTTTTACGGGTTTGGATTTAAAGAATAAATCAGAAGAATTTCTAGAAAAACATTTTGGGAAATCAGGTAAATTCTATTATAGTGTGGTTCGCGGTATTCACAATAGTGAGGTGAAATCAGATAGAATAACAAAATCCGTTGCTGCCGAACATACTTTCAATGAAAATCTTTCTTCAGAGATTTTTATGGAAGAAAAGTTACAAACAATAGCCCAACAGTTAGAAAAACGAATAAAGAAAAACGATATTGCTGGAAAAACAGTGACTTTAAAAATAAAATATAGCGATTTTACTCAGCAAACCCGAAGCAAAACATTACCTTATTTTATTTCAGACAAAGCGTTACTATTTGAAATAGCCAAGGAGTTATTGTATCAAGAACGGATGAAAAATTCGGTTAGATTACTTGGAATTTCATTGAACAATTTAAATACAGAAATAAAGAAAATCATTGTGGTTCAGCTTAAATTTGATTTTTAATCTTCTTTATCCACAGCATCTTTGTAATCTGGATACAAAAATTTATTGTAAGGGAAACGGGTAATGTGAATTTGTCTTACCGCTTCATAAACACGCTCTCTAAATTCCTCTATGTTTTCTTTATTAACAGCCGAAATAAACAAGGCGTTTTCTTCACCAACATTGCTCATCCAAGTAGATTTCCATTCTTCGAGAGTGTAGTGCCTTTTGGTTTTTTCAGTAATTAAATCATCCTCATCAATGGTAAGGTGTTTGAACGCATCAATTTTATTAAAAACCATTATGGTTGGTTTATTACTACTTTTGATATCTAATAAAGTTTGATTTACGGATGCAATGTGATCTTCAAAATCTGGATGTGAAATATCTACAACATGAAGTAATAAATCGGCCTCGCGAACTTCATCCAATGTACTTTTAAAAGAATCAACAAGTTGAGTAGGTAATTTTCTTATAAAACCAACTGTGTCAGAAAGTAAAAAAGGTAAATTTTTAATTACTACTTTTCTAACCGTGGTGTCTAATGTTGCAAAAAGTTTGTTTTCGACAAAAACTTCACTCTTACTTATAACATTCATTAGAGTTGATTTTCCAACATTGGTGTAACCAACGAGAGCAACGCGAACCATAGCTCCACGATTTCCTCTTTGAACCGACATTTGTTTATCAATAACTTTAATTTTCTCTTTTAATAAAGAGATTCTGTCTCTAACAATACGTCTGTCGGTTTCTATTTCGGTTTCACCAGGACCACGCATACCAATACCTCCTTTTTGACGTTCTAAGTGTGTCCACATTCCAGAAAGTCTGGGTAATAAATAAATGCATTGGGCGAGTTCTACTTGTGTTTTAGCATAAGAAGATTCTGCTCTTTGAGCGAAAATATCTAGGATGAGATTGGTTCGATCTAAAACTTTGCAATCTAAAATTTTGGTAATGTTTTTTTGTTGAGATGGAGACAACTCGTCGTCAAAAATTACGGTTGAAACCTTATTTTGTTTTATATAACGATTAATTTCATCCATCTTTCCTGTTCCTAAAAAAGTTTTAGGATTTGGTCGTTCCATTTTTTGAAAAAAACGTTTTATAACTTCACCACCAGCAGTAAAGGTTAGGAATTCTAATTCATCAAGATATTCAGTTAGTTTATCTTCTGATTGATTTTGAGTTATGATTCCAACGATAACCGTTTTCTCAAATTTTGTAGTTTCTTTTTCTAGCATTAGTTCTTAAATGTTATGCAAATTTAGTGATTTACAAAACAATAAAAATCAAAATAAACATTTAAGAGTTTATTTCTTAGAAGGGTTCTATATCAAAGTTTTAAACTTTTACAAAAAGCAAAAAAACACTATATTGCATCAGTAATACACATGAACAAAATTGCATTTCAGAACTATGAAAAAACATTTACCGTTGCTTGTTTTTATTTTATCGATTTACAATTTAAGTGCTCAAAATCTCATTGTTAATGGCGATTTTGAGAGTGGTGGTAATGGGGTTGGTTTCATTACAGATGGAGCAGGTTATTCAGAGCTTTTAGCTCCTTTTCAGGTCAACAGTTTCAGGAAATTTTGCTTTAGCTACCAATCCAATATCAGTTAATTCCTCTATATTTATCAACGCAGGAGATCATACTACAGGGTCAGGAAAAATGTTGATTGTAGATGGAAATACAACAGCAGGCTCGCCTCGATTTTGGAAGGCAGGCAATGCTGGATCTGTATTTGTGGATTGACTATTGGTACTTCTTATACTTTTAGTTATTGGGTAAAATCAATTTCAACTACGGTCACTTAACGCATCCACGCAGGCAGGTATAGGTATTTCTTTTACTGGAGCAGGAAGCATTGTTCCAACTCCTTTTAGTTCAGTTGTTCCATTGCCTGCTTCGGGATGGAAGCAAGTGGTTTATACTTTTAAAGCAACTGCAACCTGTGTTTCTATTGAACTTTGGAATAATAATGTAAATGCAACAGGGAATGACTTTGCAGTTGATGATTTTTTCCCCTAACAAGACTACAACCTTTATCATTAAACTATACATCACAGAGTCCTACTTGTCCTGGTTTATCAAATGGGTCTATATCAGGTTTTGGAATAGGAGGTGTTTTACCTATGCCAATTATACTTTGACAGGGATTATTCCTGTAGTTGCATCTATTACAAACAGTACAGGAATATTTACAGGCTTAAGTGCTGAACCTATAGTCTTTCTATAAAGATGCGGTTAATACGGTTATCACGCAAAACAACATTGTTTTAACGACACCGACTGATTTAACAGTCAGTTCAGGAGTGACAAATTGTTCATCAACATCAACAGCTTTATCAGTAAGCGGAGGCTCTTCGGGTTATACTTGGACAGCATCCCCTTCAGATCCGACTTTAACTACACCAAATGTTTCAAATCCAACTGTCAGTCCAACACAGACAACAATTTATACAGTAACTTCTAGTTCTGTAATTACTAATGATGAATTAATATATAATGGTGATTTTTCATTAGGGAATGTTGGATTTAGTACTGATTATAAGTATTTGGTAGTTTCACCGGGAGCTCAGGGCGTTACGGAATTACAACCAATGCAAATAGTTATTGGAGTGGTTTTCAACCATGCGTAGAACGTTTATCTCCTGGTGTAGGAAAAATGATGGTGGCTGACGGTTCAATTGTGAATGGGGGGAACGACAGGGTTTGGTGTCAAACAGTTGCTGTAAAGCCAGGTCAGAATTATGTTTTTAGTTATTGGTCAGAATCTATTCAATCGGCAACATTGGCAAATATAGAAGTTCTTATTAACGGAGTTTCTATTGCACCTCCTGCCTCTACAGGAGGAGTTTGTAATTGGTTAAAGAAGACGATCAATTGGAGTTCTGGTGTAAGTACTACAGCTGAAATTTGTATATATGATAGAAGTATCATTTCAGCAGGAAATGACTTTGCTATTGATGATATATCATTTAAAGAATCCTCAGCTACTTGTAATTTATCTAAGTCTGTTACCGTTACTATTCCAAACCCAATAAACTTAATAATTACAAATCCATCATTTGTTTGTTCACCTGGATCGGTAGATATTACACAGCCTTCTATTACAGCAGGTAGCACTACTGGAACAGTAATTTCATATTGGAGAGATGCAGCTGGGACAGTTCCATTACTTAATCCAAACAGCATAACATTATCTGGTACATACTACATTAAAAGCACAATTGCTCCATGTTCAGTTATCAAGCCAGTTGTTGTTGATATTCTTACAAACAACACCATAAGTTTGTCTTCTGGTGTAGGAACTAACGCTCAAACCAGAGTATTAATACACCTATTACTACTATTACGTATAACACTACAGGAAGTACAGGAGCTACGTTCTTAGGGCTTCCATCAGGGGTTAATGGTGTTTGGTCAGCCAATACAGTGACGATTTCAGGAACTCCATCTGTTTCGGTAGGGTCTCCCTATAGTTACACAGTAACCTTAACTGGGGGGTGTGGAATTATCAGTACAACAGGAACTATTTCTGTGAATCCTAATAACACCATAAGTTTATCATCTGCTGTAGGAACTAATGCCCAAACGGTTTGTATCAATGGACCTATTACCACTATTACGTACACTACTAGAGGGGCCACAGGGGCCACGTTCTTAGGGCTTCCATCAGGGGTTAATGGCGTTTGGTCAGCCAATACAGTGACAATTTCAGGAACTCCATCTGTTTCGGTAGGGTCTCCCTATACTTACACAGTAACCTTAACTGGAGGTGCAGGAACAATCAGTACAACAGGAACAATTTCTGTGAATCTCAATAATACCGTAAGTCTATCTTCTGCTGTAGCATCCGATGCTCAGACTGTTTGTATCAATGCACCTATTGCCAATATTACGCATACCACTAGGGACTAGGAGCCACGTTCTTAGGGCTTCCATCAGGGGTTAATGGTGTTTGGTCGGCCAATACAGTAACAATTTCAGGAACTCCATCTGTTTCGGTAGGGTCTCCCTATAGTTACACAGTAACCTTAACTGGGGGGTGTGGAACTGTAAGTACAACAGGAACTATTTCAGTGAATCCTAATAATATTCCCACCTTCAGTCCAGTAAGTTCAATATGCTCAGGAGATATTTTATCACCATTGCCTACTAACTCTCTCAACGGAATAACAGGAACATGGTCTCCAGTTTTAAACAATACAGCAACAACCATTTATACTTTTACACCAAGTTCAAATCAATGTTCAACAACATCTAATTTGACAATAAATGTTACTCCTATAAGTATTCCAACTTTTACAGTTGTAAATTCATATTGTAGAGGCAGTTTAATACCGGATTTACCCACAACATCAAACAATGGAATCATAGGGACTTGGTCTCCGAATATCAATAATACAACTACCACAATCTATACTTTTATTCCCAATGTAGGTCAATGTTCATTGACAACAACTTTGACTTTAAATATTAATTCAATAGAAACGCCATCATTTATTCCAATTGATCCTATATGTGCTGGTGCCATACTTGAACCTCTTTCTACAACATCAGTAAATGGAATTTCTGGAACATGGTCTCCAGCTTTAAATAATACGCTTACTACAGAATATAGTTTCACACCTAATTTAGGACAATGTGGGACTCCTGTAAAACTAACCATAACCGTAATTCCAAATACGACACCAATTTTCGACCCAATTAGTCCAATATGTTCAGGAGATTTTTTGTCTCCACTTCCTAATATTTCTATTAATGGTATAACTGGTTTTTGGTCTCCTATTCTAGATAACACAATTACAAAGACCTATAATTTCACTCCAAGTTCAGGGCAATGTGCTACTTCTCAAACAGTAACAATTTTGGTAAATTCAATTCCAGAGTTTTCGATTTCGGGCGTTTGTGATGGTACTGACTTTGTTTTAAGTAGCAGTCAAGAAAATAATTCAGATAACTTGACCTATTCATGGTATAATGCTTTAAATGAAAAAATAGGAAGTTCTCCGACTGTTAAAATTACACAGAAAGGGAATTATAGTGTTGAGGTTGAAGATGGTAAATGTAAAGCTTCCAAAGATTTTGAGGTAAACAGTATATTTTGTGAAATTCCAAAAGGGATTTCACCAAATAATGATCAAAGAAATGACTCTTTTGACTTAAGAAATTTAACCGTAAACAAACTTGAGATTTTCGATAGATATGGAGTAAAGGTGTATAGTAAATTAAACTATCAAAACGAATGGGATGGAACAAGCGATAAAGGACAGAAATTACCCGATGGAACTTATTATTATGTGGTAGAATTTAAATCTGGTAAATCAAAAACAGGATGGGTATATCTTAATCGAGAGAATTAATTATTTTTTAAAAAATAGTCAAAAAAATATATTATTCATAATTTCAACAAAAAAATCAAAATATTTTTCAACACTACTACGTTTTCGTATCCTCTGTAAGATATAATTACATAAAGAAGTTTAGTTTTTTGTATAGTTTTACAATCCAAACAAAAAACTAATAGTTTATTAAACAAATCTTAAAACTTTTTTAGTAATGAAAAAAACAACTTGGACAATAGTTTTTTTATTAATCTTATCGTTTTCAAATATTTATTCACAAAATCGTCTTGTTAATGGTGATTTTGAAAACGGAGGTAATGGCGTAGGTTTTAGTATAAATAGTTCGCAGTACCTACAATTATCTCCTCCATTTTCAGGAAATACTTCTCCTGGGAATTATGCAGTTACAGATAATCCTAAACTATTAAACACGGCTAATTTTATTGCTGGAGGAGATCATACTTCAGGTTCTGGAAAGATGCTTGTTGTAGATGCTACAACTTCTGGAGGACAACAACGATTTTGGAGAGCTGGAGATAATGGAGGTGGAGCTTGTGGCTTGGCGGTAGGAACGGTTTATACATTCAGTTATTGGATAAAATCTGTATCAACTCTTGTAACTGGGCCGAGTACACAGGCAGATATTAAGATCATTTTTAACAATGCCTCAAATATTACTTTAGTGTCTGGAAATACCTTTGCCCCGTTACCTGCTTCGGGATGGCAACAAGTCATTTATACCTTTACACCAACCAATCAATGTGTTAATATTGAGATTTATGATAACAATCTAAGTGCAATTGGGAATGATTTTGCTGTAGATGATTTTTCATTGACCGCTCCACCTGCCCCATTAACTATTTCGAGTTCAAAATTAAATCCATCTTGTCCAAGAGCTTCAGATGCAACAATAGTAGCTTATCCTAATGGAGGTGTTGCTCCTTACACATTTTCTTTAGCAGGTACATCAACAGCAACTAATACATCTGGTATTTTTCAAGGATTAGCAGAAGGCAACTATACGGTTACTGTAACTGATTCTAACAATCCAGCTAGTGTAGCGACCACATCATCAATTTCTATTGTTGCACCGTTAGATTTAACATTATCTTCATCATCAACAGGTTGTAATTTTCCCGGCACACCAATAACACTTACAGCAGCAAACGGTGGAACTTCTTACAGTTGGACCGCTTCAACGGGAATTCAAATTTTGGAATCTGACGATGTTGTTTTGGTCAATCCTCAGGAAACTACAACCTACACAGTAACTTCAACAACTTCGTCTTTAACAAAACCTAATTTAATTGAAAATGGAGATTTTGAATCGGGGACTTCAGGTTTTTTCTCAGATTATGGATATTCAACTTCAAATACAAGTGGTGCACAATTTGCTTATGGTGTTGTAAGCAATCCGAAAAACTGGTTTGTTGATTTTGTTACGAGTACTGATCATAGCGGTTCTGGTAAGATGTTGGTTGCTGATGGCGCTACGAATCCTAATAAAGTTATTTGGTCACAATCATTACCAGTTGAAAATAATAAACAATATACTTTTTCGTTTTGGGCTCAAAATTTAGTTGCTAGTAACCCAGCTCAATTTCAGGTTTTGATAAATGGTGCGCCAATTACTATATCGCCTATATCAGCAGCTAATGGTTCCGCATCAGGTTGGACAAACATTACTGGAATTTGGAATTCAGTTAACGCCACGATAGCTACGATAAAAATCATTGATACAAACACGGCCTCGAGTGGTAATGACTTTGCATTAGATGACATTTCTTTTAGTACACCAACTCCTAAAACTTGTAATCTATCTACTCAGTTAACAATAACTATTGGAGGTGTAAAGCCTATAACAAATTTTTCTTATCAAACTCCAGTTTGTAAAAGTGGTATAAATCCTATTCCATCTCCTGCTTTAGGTTTTACAAACGGAGGTGTATATTCTGAATTGACAGGCCTATTGTCAATTGATTCTGTTACTGGAGAAATAAATTTAGCAGCTTCACCTAGTGGAACTTATACAGTTAAATATCTCGTTGCAGAAAATTCAGAAATCTGTCAAGCGGAAGGATTTTCAACATTTGATGTAATTATAAACGATCTTTTGCCAGCACCAGTGGTAACAACTCCTGTTAATTATTGTATCAATGCATCTGCTACAGCATTGTCTGCTACAGCATTATCTGGAGCTACTCTAAATTGGTATGGTACAGATGAGACAGGGGGAGTAGCATCATCAATTCCTACCACACCATTAACAACTTCAATAGGCTCAACAACCTATTATGTGAGTCAAAGTGTTGGTGTTTGTGAAAGTTTGCGGGTACCAATTACAGTTACAATTAGTGATTTATCAATTCCAATATTTGCTGGTATACCACAATCAGTTTGTTCAGACTCAACTGTGCAGACTTTACCAATAGCTTCAGCAAATAATATTCAAGGAACATGGAATCCAGCTATTATTAATACTACAGCGACTACAACATATGTTTTCACACCCAATTCTGGACAATGTGCAACAACTGCAACAGTAACTATTAATGTTAATTCTAGTACGGTTCCAACATTTAATGTTGTGGAACCAATATGTTCAGGAGTTGAACTTTCACCATTGCCTACAACATCTTTAAATAATATAATTGGTACTTGGTCACCAAATTTAGACAATACAATAACAAAAATTTATACCTTTACGCCAAATTTAGGACAATGTGCGAGTAGTCAAACATTGACAATTTCAGTCAATTCGACTCCAGAGATTTCAGTATCAGCAGTTTGTGACGGAACGGATTTTGTTTTAAAAGTGAATCAAAATAATACGGATAATTTGGTATACTCATGGTATAATTCATCAGAAGAGAAAATAGGAAGTACACCTTCTATTAAAATTGATAAAGTAGGAAATTATGAAGTTGAGGTTGCTGATGGTGCATGTAAAGTTTCGAAAAATATTGAAGTAAATAGTATATATTGCGACATCCCAAAGGGAATTTCCCCAAATGGAGATACTAAGAATGATTCATTTGATTTAACAAACTTTAGTGTAAATAAGCTAGAGATTTTTAACAGATATGGAATTAAGGTTTACACCAAATCAGGATACAAAAACGAGTGGGATGGCACCAGCGACAAAGGCCAAGAATTACCAGACGGGACGTATTATTATGTAGTAGAGTTTGAGAGTGGTAAGTCCAAGACGGGCTGGGTTTATCTCAACAGAGAGCATTAATTTTTAAACAGTAATTAAACAAAACATAACATGAAGAAAATACATTTCATTGTCCTATTAGCCTTAGGTTTTTTAAGTGAGAGCCAAGCCCAACAAGACCCACATTATACGCAGTACATGTATAATATGAATGTTATCAATCCCGCCTATGCAGGTTCAAAAGAGAATCTTTCCTTTGGGTTGTTGTACAGAAAACAGTGGGTAGATATCGAAGATGCCCCATCCACATTTACCCTTTCAGGCTCTTCACCCGTTGGTAAGAATGTAGGGATAGGACTGTCTGTTATTTCAGATAAGATAGGACCAGTAGAGGAAAACAATGTCTATGGAGATTTCTCCTACACCTTGAACCTAGGAGGAGAACATCGACTAGCCTTGGGTTTAAAAGCAGGTGCCACCTTTAACAAAGTAGACTTGTTAAGTGATATCGGAAACGGTTTTGTTCCAGATGCTGATGACCCAGCCTTCTCCAAAAACACCAACAATACTTTTTTAAATATTGGAACCGGATTATTTTACTACACCAATAAATATTATGTAGCCTTTTCCGTTCCTAATATGTTAAAATCAACCCATTTGGATTACGATGGTAAGAAATTCGGTACCGAATCCCTACACTACTTCCTAACAGGAGGCTATGTATTTGATTTGAATCCTAATCTAAAATTCAAGCCTTTTGCGATGCTAAAATCAGCCTTTGATGCACCTCTATCTGTAGATGCTTCCACCAACTTTTTGATTTATGACAAACTCGAATTGGGAGCAACCTATCGACTAGAAGACAGCTTTGGAGCGATGATTAACTTTGCCATTACCCCTAACCTAAGAATAGGATATGCCTATGACCATATCGTCTCTGATTTAAATGTAACAACACCTTCGTCTCATGAGGTTATTTTGTTGTTTGATTTGAACTTCCCAAAGAAAGTTTCCCAATCACCACGATATTTCTAACCTAAAGCAAGCCTAAAAATGAAAAAACTATATATCATATTCAGTTTAGCACTAGTAAGCACTAGTCTCTGTGCCCAAACTACAGCCACCAAAAAAGCAGATAAGTTATTTAACCAATACAAATATGTTGCCGCAACCGAAGAATACCTCAAACTGGTAAACAACGGCAAAGCCGATGGTTATGTATACAAACAACTAGCCGATAGCTATTACAACATTTTCAATACAGCAGAAGCAGTAAAATGGTATGCCAAGGCAACAGAAACCAATCAAGAAGCTGAAACCTATTACCGTTATGCACAAATGCTAAAAGGCAATGGTAAATACACAGAGGCAAATACACAAATGAAAAAATTTGCCAGTTTAGCTCCAAACGACCAACGTGCTAAAACATTCTTAGAAAACCCTAATTACATTCCACAATTGTTGGATAAAGCAAAACTATTTGATGTTAAAATACTCGATATTAATAGTGAAAAATCAGATTTTGGAGCCATTCTATACGACAACAGCCTTTACTTCTCCAGCGCAAGAAATGCAGCTAGAAAAGAATACGGATGGAATAAAGAGCCTTTTTTAGACATTTACAGAGCCGATTATAATGCCGATGGAACCATAACAAATCCTAGCACTGTAGATGCCTTAAATTCAAAATATCATGAAGGTTCGGTAACGGTAAGTGCCGATGGGAACAGTCTGTATTTTTCAAGTGATAGTTTTAGAGAATCTTCTTTTCAAAAAGACAAAGCAGCCAATCTAAAACAAGGAAGAAATAATCTATACAAGGCTACTAAAGAAGGGGATAGTTGGTCAAATGTAACCGCGCTACCTTTTAACAGCGCAGCCTACTCAATTAGCAACCCGAGTTTGAGTAGAGACGGAAAAACCTTATACTTCTCATCGGACATGCCAGGAAGTATTGGAGGAGTAGATATTTGGAAAGTAGCCGTAAATAAAGACGGAAGTTTTGGCAAACCGGAGAATTTAGGCATCAAAATCAACACCGAAGGAGCAGAGAGTTTCCCTTTTATCTCTGATGATAATACTACCTTGTACTACGCTTCTAGCGGCAAACCAGGTTTAGGAGGGTTGGATATCTTTAAAGCCGACTTGGCCAAAGGTACTGAAGCAGTGAACTTGGGCAAACCTGTCAATACAGAAAAAGACGACTTTGCTTTTAGCTTTAACAAAGACAAAAAAATAGGATTCCTATCCAGTAATAGAAATGGCAATGATGACATCTTTGGTGCTACTCCCATTTGTGGAGTACAACTCTTAGCACTAGTCACCGATGCTAAGACTAGTGCCATACTATCGAATGCTACTGTAGCTATAGTAGATGATAAAAGTAATGTTATCGCTACCGAACAATCTAATGAAAAAGGAGAAGTACGCTACGCTATAGAATGCGACAAAGCCTATGTCATTAAGGCTTCAAAAGACGGCTATGAAAGCAACACCTTTGCAGTAGCCAAAGGTAGAGAACCACAGGCAACAGTCAATGCTGCTTTAAACCCAATCGAAGCCATTGTCACCGAAACAGAGGTGGTATTACAGCCGATTTATTTTGATTTCGACAAACACAACATCACCCAAGCAGCAGCAACTGAGTTAGACAAACTGGTTCAGGTGATGAAAAGCAACGATAAGTTAATCATACTAGCAAAATCACACACCGATTACAGAGGAAGCGATGCTTACAACCTAGCCTTATCCGATAGAAGAGCCAAAGCAACCGTGCAATACATCATCTCTAAAGGAATATCCGCGAAGAGAATCACCGGGAAAGGATACGGAAGAACTGAACCAAAGGTAGATTGTAAAGGCAATTGTTCCGATGAACAACATGCGCAAAATAGAAGATCAGAATTCTTGATTGTGAAGTAGGGCAACCATTTTAGAATACAAAACCGAGTTATTTGACTCGGTTTTTTTGTTTCAACAAGGTTAACTTAATTAAATTCTTTGTAAAATAATATTAGTATACGCCTACATCAATATAGAACTTTTAAACTTTAAAATAGATTTTGCATTGATTCGAGAAAAAAATTCGTCAATACGTTTGCGGTTAATGATAATTGAAAATTATTATAGCTTTGAAAAACATTATTTTTTAAAACACATGCAGAGTAATAAATCTTAAGGTAAATTAATTTTAGATGTATTGCGAAATGATTAATCGTATGTCTGCCACGTAGAAATTGTATATTAATTGAGTTTTTCATTATAAAAGAGGCTATTTAAGCCTCTTTATAATGTATTTAGCTAATGCTAATTTAATTAGCCGTAATTTTAACATTATCAATTTCCCAAGTAGCGGCAGCACTAGTTGTAGAAGTATATTTAAAAGCAATATAAACGTTACCATTTCCTATTCCAGTATATGCTGAAATATCAACAAGTCCAGAGTTCGTCCATACAAAATTACTGTTAACCGGAGCTAAAGTTGCAGTTAAGGTTGTCCAAGTTGCCGATTCAGGATTTCCAGAACCACTGTAATTTTTAGAAATCAAGACTGTTAACGCATTACCTGAGAATCTTGTAGCAGAATCGAAACTTAAAGAGGCTGATGTAACAGCAGATAAATCTTGGGCAGGAGTTATCAACCAATCTTCGTTACTATTGTTAGAACTATTAACAAAACCTGTCATTACTACACACGGAGCTGGATTACCAAATCGTGTTTCTATTTTCCAAACTTGGGCTCCAGTAGCACTGAAATTTATCCATTCAGATAATCCACTATCAAATGTTTCATTAAAAGCAGGAACAAAGCGAGGATTATTTAATTGTACATCGTTCTCTGTTCTTGGCATGAACTGATAAAATGTTCTAAATTTAGTCATAACTCCTCTAACTTTTCCACTACCAGTAGGCCTTTTTTTCAAACCAAAAACAGAGTAGGAGCTCACCCGGAATGTCGTAGTATTTCCATCAGCATCTACTAAAATATTATTGGTAGCGCCTCCTATTTCATTATTAGAATTATAATATGTTTTATCAGGATCATTCTCTTTAAATTGAACATTATCAAATTCAATTAATTTATTCAAATATGAATCGTTCTCAGCTTCTTTTACAGAAGATAGACGAATTACGATATTATCTTCATTTATTTTTGAACAAGAACTTGTAATTACGTCTCTGTAGTGTATCCTGAAATTCTTCCTACTTCATCATCAGATGTTATATCTGGAGTATAATTGTTAAATAAGGAACCAATTACCGTTGATCCAAATTCTGTTACAAAATAGCGATCTTTCATATTGACATAAACTTTTCTTCCAGGTTCAAATTTAGTGTAAAGGTTATAATCGTCAATTGGCATACTAAAACCTATCTTTCCGTCAATAGAAACTAATGAAATAGATTTGTAAAAATTACCTCCTTCATCACTTGAAGTGACATAGGCTTCTATGATATCTTCGGTCTCATATTTTTTGTATGAGGGTGTTGCCTGAGAAGTTATATCAGAGACTTGTTTTGTTGGAGTTAGGTTTGAACATTCGCTAGATAAATCTGGAACATCATAAATATCACTATTAACACAGCTTACTATAGTTGATAGAGTGAGAATTGAGATTATTGTTTTTAAAATTTTCATAATGTTTTATTTTATAGTGTAGAGGTATAAATTATTGACTTGAAATAAGCCGTCAAGAGCAGTATCAGTACCTGATCCCTATTTGCTTTAAATCAATATAAATATTTTTGAATTAGTATATTTGTTTAAACTAATTTCTCCTGAATTAATAAAGGTATATCCCTTAGTATTTCTGTCTGCAATTTTTGCATTTAGCTTAGTCCATTTTGCAGTTAGAACATTAGTTCCGTCAAAATTACTTGACACATATACTTCTAGTTTATTAGCATCACTTGAAACAAAATTTTGTGCCGTTTGAAAAGAAAATTTAACATCTTCATATTCACTAATATCTAATGAGGGAGAAATTAACCAACTAACATTTTTTGAGTCTAGACTACCAAAAGTATTAAATTGTGCGTATCCGTCTTCTTCAAAGATTCTCTCAAACCACAAAACAGAACCTTTTTCTGCAAAATTTGTCCATCCTGTGAGATCTAATACTGTATTGTGTTGAATTTCATCAAGATTTTGAAAATCTTCGGAATAAAAAGGAATTTTTATTTCAGGAATAGCAAATTCATCATCATTAACGCAACTTGTAAACAACCCTAAACATAGAATTGACAAGAAAATAGGTTTTATAAATATATTTTCATGGTTTAATTAATTTAGAAGTTAAGATAAAAGTTTACAAAAAAGGTTCTTCCATAACCATAGAAATATTTCGGACCAAAAGAGCGCAAACTATTTCCGCTAACTAAATCTTCTTTCAAAAAAGGATACGTAGCTTTTCTAGATTGTTCGAAACCTCCTGTTTTATATTCAATATCAAAAACATTATTTATAGAAGCAAAGAATCCAAAAGTATCCTTTAATTCTCCATGATTTTCCTCCTGTAACATTTATTAATGTGAACGGATCAAACTTCTCTTGCTTTAATAATCCTCTAACAGACTCTTCAGTTACACCAGGATAGGAAACACCAGTTGTAGGATCAATTGTGAAATTATTTGTTCTTAAAATGCTCGAAACATCTAAATAACTATTAGATAAATAATTGGCATTAGCTCCAATCCACCAAAATTTTGGGTCTCTGTATTCAATACCTGCTGAATAGGCTTGTTGTGGTGTACCCGCCACACGATAATCTTTTAAGTACGCTTTACCTAAATCCACAACTGGTTGTGTGTTAACATCAGTTGCTTGAGCATCATTGTTAATTTTCAAATTAGGGTTGTTCGTAAAGATGTATTCACCATATGTAGCAGCTCCGGTAAGTTTAATTGTAGATGTTATTTGGTATTCAATACCTAATTCAACACCAATATTTTTTTTGTCAATTCCTGTTAGAATTTCACTAATAAAAGCATCTTCATTACCAGCATCAGTAGGGTCAGTATCATCAATACCTTCTCCGTAGTAGAAAGAAACTTTAGTGGAATTTTCTACTCTTGAATAAAAAGTAGTTAATCTTGTCTTTAGTTTAGGTGTTTTTATGATATAACTTGCATCTGCGCTGCTAATAGTCTCACTAGTTAAGTCAGGAGTAATGTTGTTATTTAAACGAGCATTAGAAAACGTATTTCTTAAATTAGGTGCTTTAGTTAAATAAGCAGCGTTGAAATCTAAGAAGTGTCTACCCGAAATTTTATAGGTTAATCCACCTTTAAAACCGAAATTTTCGAAGTTTACTTTAGCACTTTTACCTAATGAGTTTGTAGCATAAAGACCATTTTTATACAACCCCTCTCTTTGATAAATTGATTTAGCATAAGTTTGAGAAAGATAAAAATCTACTTTTTTATATCTAAACTTAAACTGAGTAAATGCATCAAAGGTTGTGGCAAATAGATTGTAATTGTAACCGTAAGTGTCACCAACTCCAATTTGTCTATTTGGATTGTTCAAATCAGACTGCATGGCGTCTGTGGAAATTTGTGAATTGAAAGGGTCAATATCAAGGAAATAGGCTCCACCCAATAAGTCTAATAAATTTTGAAAATTGTGCGATTTTAATTTTCTGAAATTTACTCCCGCATTCATGCTTATGTTGTCTGCTAATGAAGTACTTAAAATAGAGTTTGCAGTCCATTGTCTGTCATCAGTTCTGTCTTCATACAAAACAATAGCACTGTTACCAAGTTTTGTTTTTGATTTGCATCGTAAATAGCATTCCAATCCATTTGACGATTTCTTAAAAACCTTTGTTCTGCATCTGTTGCCTCGCTTAGATTAGGAATCCAAACGCCATCATTAGTATGGTAATTCAAGAAATAGCTCGGAAGATTTTTATAGTAAGTAGGGTCAGGATTGTTTGCAGCTTGTAAATCAAGACGGCTGTTCCCTATGGATCCATATTGGTAAGCGAAATTAGTATTTAACTTCGTTTTGTCACTGATATTCCAATAGTGGCTTAGCATATTAATAGGCTCTTCTAAATCCTTGTCTCTAGAATTTCTTTTTTTACCATCTTGCCATCCCCAGTATGAATTATATTTAACACCACCAAGATCATTAACTTCCTGTGTATTTGGAGAGTTTTTTCCTCTGCTATTTTGAGCATAAATTGAAGTAAAATTCAAGGAATGTTTATCATTAAATTTCTTTTCAACACTCGCAAATAATGAATTTGCTGCATAATCAGTTCCTTCAAAGTAGCCTTCTTTTGCCCATCTTCTTGAACCTGAAACCACAAATGCCCAACCATCAGTACTCATACCTGATGCATAAGTACCCATGCCTCTCCAACTGTAATTAGTGTTTGTTCCTGAAAACGAAACTCGACCTCCTTTTCTGTAAATAGATGCTCTTGTATTGATTTCTTGGGTTCCAAGAATTCCTCCAAATGTATAATCAGAAGGTGCTGAACCAGACGTAAATTCTTGATTACGAGTAGCATCATTTAGTCCACCCCAGTTACCCCATTGTGGTCTACCGTCATAGATTTTATTCATCGTAATACCATTTATCATGGTAGTTGCATATTCATTGTCTAATCCACGAATTCTAAATCGTGCTTGACCCCAATTGAACGCCGCAGATTGTTGGAATACATCTCTACTGGCTTGAAGTAAACCTGCTGTGTTTTCAGAGCCACTATTATCATCACCTAAATCATTTTCTGTGATGGTAATTAAACTCAATTGTTGTTCTTGAGTTTGGTCTTCTTCTAGGACAACTAGCCCTATATCTAATATTTTACCTGCGACAATTTCAATTTGTATTAATTGATCTTTGTAGCCTTGAGTTCTAATTTGTAACAATTGTTTTCCTACCTCAACTGAATCAAAAGAAAATTTTCCAGTTGCATCCGTAGTTTGCATTAAAGTAGTGTTCAGAATTGTGGCAACAACGTTTTGCAATGGTTTTTGAGTTTTAGAGTCAACCACTTTTCCAGAAATTCCTGTGGCAGTTTGAGCGAAAACAAAACACACTTGCATTACAAATAATGTACTAATAACAAGTTTTTTCATAAATTAAATTTAGTTAAATCGACTTTTTTTTAAAGAATAATCATTTATTAAGGGAAGCAAAGATACATTATTAATTAATATTATATACTTTTGCTCATAAGTTTATCTTAAATTTGATTTTAAATTAATTATAACATCTATGAAAATTAAAAAAAACATTATTTTATTATTTCTATTTTTAGCACTATGGAATGCTAATGCACAACAAAAGAAGTTTACTTTACACACAGTCGCTTTCTATAATTTCGAAAATTTATTCGACACTATAAATAATCCGAACAATGATGAAGAATGGTTGCCAAATGGAGCTCAAAACTGGACATCAAAAAAATATCATAAAAAATTAGAAAACCTTTCACGTGTTTTATCCGAAATAGGAACAAATGAAATGAATCACAATGCTCCTACTTTAATTGGAGGTTGCGAAATTGAGAATAGAGGAGTTTTAGAGGATTTAGTAAAACAGCCTAAGTTAGCACCGTGGGATTATGGTATAGTACATTTTGATTCTCCTGATAAAAGAGGTATCGATGTTGCTTTACTGTATCAAAAGAAACATTTTAAACCCACAAGCTATGTAAATATACCTTTGTTGATTTATAAAAATACGGCGGTTGTCAAAACTAAAAGCAATGATGAAACTGCTGAAGACAAAGCAGATTCTGACAAAATTATTGAAGCTGTTGGGGACAGAGTCTATACAAGAGATATTCTTTTAGTAACAGGTTTTTTAGATGGTGAAGAAGTTAATGTTATGGTGAATCACTGGCCATCTCGATCAGGTGGAGAGAAAAAAAGTAGTCCATTTCGTGAAGCCGCAGGGAAACTGAATAGAAAGATAATGGATTCTATTTATAAGATAAATCCAAATGCCAAAATTATAACTATGGGTGATTTAAATGACGGCTCCTATAATAAGAGTGTAAAAGAGGGCATAGGAGCTAAATTAAAGAAAACGGAAGTCAAAGAATTTGGGATTTACAATCCATTTGAGCAAATGGCAAAGAATGGAGAGTGCACGCTTTTTTATCGCGATGCTGGAGATATATTTGACCAAATAATGGTTTCAGAAGCATTAATTAGAACAGATTTTAGTACTTTTCAATATTGGAAAGCTGGAATTTATAACAAGCCCTACATGATACAAACTACAGGTCAATATAAAGGCTATCTTTCAGACATTCAGCAAACGAAATTGGTTTTAGTGACCACTTCCCAGTTTATATTTACTTGATAAAGGAACAAAAATAGAGATGAAAAGGTTGATTTAATCAACCTTTTTTTATGGGCTAAAACAGGCATAACCTAACATAAAATAGATCCAAAAATTATTTTATCAGCTGCTGATATTAAAGTATATAACATATTGTCTTTCTCAAGGAAAGCAATTTTGAATTCAATTAAAATTGCTAACTTTGTGAAAAATACAACAAATACTAATCAAAAAGTTACAATGACAACAATAGCTCAACAATTTGGAATGACAGAGGCGCTTCAACAATTAGGTGTAAAAGATATAAATGAAGGAACTTCAACAGGACAAAATTATTTTTCAAATGGCGAAATTCTCGAGAGTTACTCACCAGTAGACGGGCAACGTATTGCTTCGGTAAGAACTTCAAATCTTGCTGATTACGAAAAGGTAATGCAAACAGCGACAGAAGCTTTCAAAATATTTCGACTCATGCCTGCTCCACAAAGAGGAGAAATAGTACGTCAGTTTGGCGAAAAATTACGTAAAAATAAAGAAGCATTAGGTAAATTAGTTTCCTATGAAATGGGTAAATCCTTGCAAGAAGGTTATGGTGAAGTACAAGAAATGATTGATATCTGTGATTTTGCTGTTGGTTTATCTCGTCAATTGCATGGATTGACAATGCATTCAGAACGTCCGGGACACAGAATGTACGAACAATATCATCCTCTAGGAATTGTAGGAATTATTTCAGCCTTCAATTTTCCAGTTGCGGTTTGGAGTTGGAATACCGCTTTAGCTTGGATTTCAGGAGATGTATGTGTTTGGAAACCTTCAGAAAAAACACCACTATGCGGAATTGCATGTCAAAATATAATTGCTGAAGTAATCAAAGAAAATAATTTGCCCGAGGGAATTTCTTGTCTAATTAATGGAGATTATAAAGTGGGGGAATTAATGTCCAAAGACACTAGAATACCTTTAGTTTCCGCGACAGGTTCAACCCGTATGGGAAAAATTGTTGCACAAACTGTGGCTGGACGTTTAGGGAAATCGTTATTAGAGTTAGGAGGAAACAATGCTATAATTGTAACTCCCGATGCCGATATTAAAATGACTGTAATTGGAGCAGTATTTGGAGCGGTTGGAACTGCTGGTCAACGTTGTACTTCAACCCGACGATTAATCATCCATGAAAGTATTTACGATAAAGTTAAAGATGCGATTGTATCGGCTTATGGACAATTAAAAATAGGCAATCCTCTAGATCAAAAAAACCATGTTGGACCATTAATAGATAAACATGCTGTAGCGATGTATACTAATGCACTTTCAAAAGTAGTAGCCGAGGGTGGAAAAATCCTCGTAGAAGGGGGTGTCCTTTTTGGTGATGGATATGAAAGTGGTTGTTATGTAAAACCAGCAATTGCTGAGGCGAATAATTCCTTCGAAATTGTTCAGCATGAAACTTTTGCTCCCATATTGTATTTATTGAAATATTCGGGTAGCGTTGAAAATGCTATTGAAATACAAAATGGAGTTGCACAAGGATTGTCATCTGCAATAATGACCAATAACTTGAGAGAAGCGGAATTGTTTTTATCTGTTTCAGGTTCCGATTGCGGAATTGCCAATGTGAATATTGGAACATCTGGAGCAGAAATAGGAGGTGCTTTTGGTGGGGAAAAAGAAACTGGTGGAGGACGCGAATCAGGCTCTGACGCATGGAAAATTTATATGAGACGACAAACCAATACCATTAATTATACTGCAAATTTACCCTTAGCCCAAGGAATCAAGTTTGATTTGTAAATGCCTTAAAGGCTATAAATAAAAAAAGGCTGCAAATATATTTGCAGCCTTTTCATTATAAATTTATTTATTATTTCCTATCAGATAATTTAGACAACAATCTAAGGAATTCAATATACAACCAAACGAGTGTAATCATCAATCCCATAGCGCCATACCATTCCATATATTTCGGAAGTCTTCTTTCTACTCCTTTTTCAATTTGATCAAAATCTAGAAAGAGATTTAAAGCAGCGATTACAATTACAAATACACTTATACCAATGCTCATTAATGAACTGCCGTAATGAACAGGAACGAAACTCGTAAATAAAGAGAACAACCAAGACACTAGATAGTAAGTAGCAATGGCTAATGTGGCAGCTATAACTACTGATTTAAATTGTTCAGTCACTTTGACGATTTGGTATTTGTATAATCCTAAGCATATCAAAAATGTCACTAAAGTGGCACCCACAGCCTGAATTACGATTCCTGGATATCGGGTTTCAAATATTGCTGAAATTCCTCCTATAAAAAGTCCTTCAAATAAAGCATAAGCTGGAGCTAAGTAACCGGAGTATTCAGGTTTAAATACTGAAATTAGCACCAAAACAAATCCTATGATTGCACCACCAATAGCTGGCACAAATGGATTCATGCCGTTAAAAGTTAGCCACCAAATCACCATTGCAGAAGCACTTAGTAAAAGAAACAAAATAAAACTTTTATTAATAGTACCCGATAATGACATCTCGTTACTATAGTCTATTATAGTAGCTTGGTGAACTTCTTCTTTATTTGAAAGTGTTGTAGAACTAAAAATTTTATTATTTAAAAATGGGTTTTTTGAATCTGAACTCATAGTTTTTACATTTTATTTTATCAAAAGTAAATTTTATTTTTTAGAAGAATGTTTAATAATTCTTAATTTTATAAAAATCCGTTCCGAATTTATCGGAACGGATTTGAGAATTGTTTGGGATAGTTTTTATTTCTCTATTTCAGAAACTCTTAGAGTATTTACCATTCCTTTGTCTGTTATTGGCATGGCTGCTAAGTTGATAAGAAAATCACCTTTTTTTACGAATCCTTTTTTTCTTGCAATTTCATTCACATCAGTAACGGTGTCATCAGTACTTACATTTTTTGCATAGTAAAATGATTTTACACCCCATAATAAATTAAGCTGTGTAAGAATTCTTTTATTAGACGTAAAAACTAAAATATGTGCCGATGGTCTCCAAGCCGAAATTTGAAAAGCGGTATAACCACTGTTTGTCAAAGTACAAATAGCCTTAGCTTTTATTACATTTGCCATAGATGCAGCGTGATGACAAATAGTTTTAGTAATAAATCGATTTGTTCTTACTTGAGGTGTGTTTTGAGGAACTTGTATTAGTGGAGAATCTTCAACAGCTTCGATAATTTGTGTCATTTTTTCAATTACCTGAACGGGATAATTACCTGTTGCAGTTTCTCCAGATAGCATTACCGCATCAGCTCCATCCATTACAGAGTTGGCAACATCATTTACTTCAGCACGGGTCGGTGTTAAACTTGAAATCATTGTTTCCATCATTTGGGTGGCAACAATTACAGGTATTCTAGCTGTTTTTGCTCTACGAATCAATTCTTTTTGTACCAAAGGTACTTCATGAGCGGGAAGTTCAACTCCTAAATCACCACGAGCCACCATCAAAGCATCACAATAAGCAACAATTCTGTCAATATTCTCTAATGCTTCAGGCATTTCAATTTTGGCAACAATAGGAATTTTATATTCAGAGTGTTTTGCAATTAACTCTTGTAAATCTTGTAAATCTCTAGGTGTTTTTACAAATGAAAGTGCTATCCAGTCTAGTTTTTGTTCGATAGCGAAAATAGCATCAGCAACATCCTTTTCGGTCATCGCAGGAAGCGAAATCTTCGTGTTAGGAAGATTCACACCTTTTTTAGATTTTAGTTCTCCGCCTTGTATTACTTTGGCAAGGACTTCTGTTTTTTTGTCCGTTTCAATAATTTCGAAAATTAATTTCCCATCATCCAAAAGAATTCTCTCGCCAGGATTAACATCATTTGGGAAATTTTTATATTTCATAAAGACTTTTTTAGCCGTTCCTATAATGTCTTCTGCGGTTGTAAATGTTATTAAATCGCCATCATTTACGACAACTCCTTCTTCCATAACTCCAACACGGAGTTTAGGACCTTGTAAATCACCAAGAATTGCTGTTGTGTATCCAAATTCTTCATTGAGACCGCGAATGATACTAATTTTTTCTTTTACATCAGCATAATCAGCATGCGAGAAATTTACTCTAAAAACATTTACACCTGCATCTACCATTTTTTTGATGGTTTCGCGAGTACTACAAGCTGGTCCTAGTGTGGCTACAATTTTCGTTTTCTTGTTTGTCGACATTTGTTTTAAAAAATTAAATTGTTTTTTGATTTTATTTTTTCAGGAATTACAGCATAAACTGATGCAATTCTCTCAATTGAATTAATTTGTTTTATTATTTGATTGATATCAAATATGCCTTTGTTGTTTTTTATTTTCAAAAAATAATCTACTTTTTTAAGTTCTGGGAGCAAATATACTTTGGTCGATATTTCAACTGCAGTATTCAAAAAGAGATTTTGCCCAGCACTTGTTTTTTTTACAATTATTTCATTTTTATTTGGTATCAAATTCCAAATCAAACCGTTTTTTAAATCGTCAAAAGCAAATTTAGAGAAAAATGCTTCACCTTCTTTTACAGTTACGCTTATATCCTCTTTACATTTACTTAATATAATGGGCAATTTTTGATTGATGAAATACGCTAACCTGTAACCTTCCAATACGGAATGTATGGCAATAAGGTCATAATCTATTTCATCAAATTCATCAAGGTGTAACTTGAGTATGGCCATTATTTGAATAAAAAAATATCGCGTAAATGTAGTGCATTTTAGTAAAGAATAAACAATTTGAAAAGATAACTTAGTCTAAATTTAGCAACGAAAACGTTGTAGTTTACACTAAATTAGATTATTTGCCATCTATTTTTTCTTGAAATGCAAAATAGGCCCTTCTTGAGGCAATTTCTTCAGCTTTCTTTTTTGAAGTAGCTCTAGATTTTGCCACGGTTTTATTATCAATACTTAATTTAACACCATATAAACGTTCGCCACCAATTCCGTTGTCTTCAAAAACATCATAGTGAAATGATTTTTTTTCTTTTTGGCATCACTCAATCACCAAACTTTTATAACTGATTACTTTTCCCTCCAGTTTTGGAATGTCGACATAGGGAATCAAAACCCTTTTTTGAATAAATTTTTCACAAAATAAATATCCTCTATCTAAGTATATAGCCCCAATAAGCGCCTCAAAAATGTTTCCATGGATATTCTCTCCAAAGTGATTTGAAGGAACTTTACTTTTAATAAATTGAATTAAATTTAAATCTCTCCCTAGTTCATTTAGATGTTCTCTACTAACAATTTTGGAACGCATTTTTGTTAAATACCCCTCGTCTCCAGTAGGAACTTTTTTGAAAAGATGTGCAGCAATTACTGAACTGAGCATTGCATCGCCAAGAAACTCTAATCGTTCGTAACTAATTGCATTTCCGTTTTCATCTAGTTTATTGGTCGAACGATGAATAAAAGCTTTTTCGTAAATTTCAATTTTTAAAGGTTTGAAACCTAAGATTTTTTCAATTTCAGTAAAAAAAATCCCGTTATCAGAAGAACGGGAGTTTTTAAATAGTTGTTGAATAATACGTTTCAAAATTATAAGTCTAATTTTTTTACTAAAACACAGGCATTGTGTCCTCCAAAACCAAAGGTGTTACTCATTATTACTTTCATCTCTCTTTTTTGTGCTTTGTTGAAAGTGAAATTTAGTTTAGGGTCTATGTTTTCATCATCTGTAAAATGATTAATTGTAGGGGGAACAATTCCATGTTTTATTGATAAGATACAAGAAATAGTTTCTATTGCACCTGCAGCACCCAATAAATGACCCGTCATCGATTTTGTCGAATTCAAATTCATCGTGTAAGCATGTTCACCAAAGACATGAAGAATAGCTTTACTTTCGGCTATATCTCCTAGAGGCGTTGAAGTTCCGTGCATGTTTACTCCGTCAACATCTGTAGGTTTTAAACCAGCATCTCTCAAACAGTTAATCATTACATTTTTTGCTCCTAATCCTTCAGGATGTGGAGCGGTAATATGGTGAGCATCTGCAGACATTCCACCACCACCTATTTCACAATATATAGTAGCGCCTCTTGCAACGGCATGTTCATATTCTTCGAAAACTAAAGCGCCAGCTCCTTCGCCTAAAACAAAACCATCTCGGTCTTTATCCATAGGTCTTGAAGCCGTTTTTGGATCATCATTTCTAGTAGATAGCGCGTGCATGGCATTAAATCCACCCATTCCAGCAATTGTAACTGCTGCCTCAGACCCACCAGTTACCATAACATCTGCATGACCCAATCGTATGTAATTGAACGCATCAATCATAGCATTTGTAGAGGAAGCACAAGCTGAAACAGTAGTAAAATTAGGACCTCTAAAACCATATTTGATTGAAATATGACCTCCAGCAATGTCAGCAATCATTTTTGGGATGAAAAAAGGATTAAATTTTGGTGCACCACTTCCATTGACAAAATCAGTAACTTCCTGTTGAAACGTTTCTAATCCGCCAATTCCTGAACCCCAAATAACACCAACTCTATCTTTATCTAACTTTTCAAAATCAAAATGGGCATCTTTAACAGCTTCATCGGATGAAACTATGGCATATTGTGCGTAGCGATCCATTTTTCTTGCTTCTTTACGGTCAAAAAATCTTCAACATTGAAATTTTTTAATTCACAAGCAAATTTGGTTTTGAAATGTGTTGTATCAAAATAAGTTATAGGAGCAGCTCCACTAACTCCATTAATTAGATTATTCCAATACTCCTGTATAGTATTTCCAATGGGAGTAAGAGCTCCTAAACCAGTAACAACAACTCGTCTTAATTCCATACGCAAGCGTTTTTTAAATTTTGAGTTTAAACAAATAATACCTATGCTTTTTTCTATGTAAAATCATAAAAAGACACAGGTATTACAATAAATTATACTATTGATTGAAACACAATCAGTGGTTTAAATTTAAAAAATAATAACACCTACAATTAATAGGATAATTGTAGGTGTAAATGTATTATTTTTTAGCTTCTTCGATGTAAGAAATAGCCTGACCAACAGTAGCGATGTTTTCTGCTTGGTCGTCTGGAATTTGAATATCAAATTCTTTTTCGAACTCCATGATAAGCTCAACAGTGTCTAATGAATCAGCTCCTAAATCGTTCGTGAAGCTTGCTTCTGTTACAACTTCGTTCTCGTCAACGCCTAATTTATCTACGATAATCGCTTTAACTCTTGATGCAATGTCTGACATAATCTTTAATTTTAAAATTTAATTTGTTGGCAAAAATAAAAAACTTTATTTTAAAACAACGGTTTAGTTAATAAATATAGTTACGAATTTAAAAAAAAAAATTAACAAAGACAGCTTAATTTTATTTATTATCGTTTATTATTCTTTTTTTTGTGTGGTAAAAGTATAGTACACAAGAGATGACCTTTGTAAATACTAGGTTGTGAAGTGCTGTATCGACTTTTTTTATAAATAGAACCTATGCTTAATAGAATAAAAAACATTGTACTATTTGCCTCAGGATCTGGTAGTAACGCCGAGCAAATAGTGTCCTATTTCAACAAAAAAACAGCGCCAAAGTTGTTGGAATTTTTTCTAATAATAGCAATGCTAAAGTACTAGAAAGGGCTAAAAGATTGAATGTTCCAACAGAAGTCTTTGATAAGATAGAATTAAATGAAGGAAACGTTTTAGAGAAACTAAAGCTGTATAAGCCCGATTTAATTGTACTTGCAGGATTTTTATGGAAGTTTCCAGAACATATTATCAAAGAATATCCCAATAAAATAATCAATATTCATCCAGCACTTTTGCCAAATTATGGTGGAAAAGGAATGTATGGAATGCATGTTCATCAAGCGGTTTTAAAAAATAAAGACAAGGAAACGGGAATTACGATTCATTATGTAAACGAAAATTATGATGAAGGGGAATTTATTTTTCAACAATCAGTAAATATAGAAGGTTGCAGTACAGCCAGAAGAGATTGCAGAGAAAGTACATGTTTTAGAGCACAAGTATTTTCCAGCGGTAATTGAGCAAATCCTAAAGTCCTAAATCTAAAATTTCAAAATGTCTCATCAAGTTCACATTTACACTGACGGCGCCGCCAAAGGAAATCCTGGGAATGGTGGTTATGGCATAGTTATGGAATTAGTTGGAACACCTCATAAAAAAGAATTCTACGAAGGTTTCCGCTTGACAACAAATAATAGAATGGAACTTTTAGCCGTGATTGTAGGTTTCGAAAAGCTCAAAAATCCCAACATGAAGGTTTTAATAATTTCCGATTCTAAATACGTTGTGGATTCAGTTGAGAAAAAATGGGTTTTAGGTTGGGAGAAAAAAGGTTTCGCTGGCAGAAAAAATTCTGATTTATGGAAACGCTTCCTAAAAGTGTATCGAAAACACCAAGTTGATTTCAAATGGATTAAAGGCCACAACAATCATCCTCAAAACGAACGTTGCGATGAATTGGCTGTAATGGCTAGCTTGCAGAATCTTACGCCATGAGTTTTATGAACAAGATGCTAAGTGAAAGTGAAAAAGGTTCTCAAATAATCGTTGTAACTATAAAACCTCAAAACTATTTTGATAAATTAGCAATGTTTCCTTTTTCCAAATGCGTACTTTTTTATTTTGATAACTAGGTTTTTGCAACAGCTGTTTTTCGTTGAATTGTAGTAAATAAAACTGTAAATCATCAATAGCAAAATGTTCTACTTTTATTTCATAGCTAGCAATAAACCCAATAGCTTTTTGTTCGACATAAATTCCAGAGTTAAAATTTTCGATGATTTCTGTTTTATGAATGTTGTATAAAGGAAAAAGCAATTGTTCTTGATTCAAATCTTTGATGTGGAGTTTTTTAATTTTCTTTCCATCTAGTATGATTTCGATTTGGTTTTTAGGTGTGTTTAATAATCCAGACCACTTTTTACCAGGCAAATTTTCGACAGATGAAATAGCGGGAATTTTGAGATAATAATAGAAAAAAGGATCTAATAAAGCTTGTGATAATGAGCGTTTCATTTTATCAGCCACTTTCAAGCATGCACTTAAATCTTCTTCACTACATTCGAACTTTTTGAGTGACCAGCTTTCGCCGTGAAGATTGATTTTGAGTGTTTGCATTTAAATTTTGGGAATATAATATTATATTTTATACGTCTGATTGTCTTCAAGTTCTAAAATGGTTTGGTCGAAAATGCTTTTATAGTCTTTCTTATTGTTTGTGTGTATTGGAATTATCGTTTTAGGATTTATTGCATTTGCATATTCTTTTAATGTTTCCACATCAGCGTGACCACTAGTGTGTATGTCAATTACTTTAAAATTATTATTCAGAAACAAATCAATAAATTTTTGCGTTTTAGGTTGGTTTTTGTAACCAGACCACATGGAATATATAAGATTTCCATTTTTAATATTCATACTTTTCAAATCATTTACCATTGACGACCTAACAAGAAGAACATAATCGGAAGAGTTATTTATAATATCCTTTTTGTCAATTTTATTAGAGGTATATTTATGAACTATTTCTTATATCCTTCACGAATTAATTTAGATGTTGGATGGTTATAAAAGTAAACTCCCATTCTCGGATAACCTTTTAAAAGAAGGAAGTTTTTGCAAATTCAGAAAGTTTTTCTAAAGATGTGCGCCATAAACATCTACTACAAAAGTCTTTCTAGCTCTTAAACTGGCTTTATAAATAGAAACCAATCGATCTATATTTTGTGTTGAAGTAAAAACATAATTTATGGAATTAGAATTTTTGAAACACTCCAAAAAATCATTTTCTATATCATCTTCCGTCTTGGTTTTTATAACATTTCTGCCAATTGTTGTTCCTTCCATTATCAAACAATCAACATTTTCGGGTGGGTTTTCAATAAATTTTTTATACACTTCTTTTTTGCGTCCGTGTGACCTGAAATCACCAGAATAGAATATTTTTTGCCATTTGCTTCTATCAAAAAGAATAAGCATCAAAGGCTGAATGGTCGCTCCAATAAGGAGTTATCGTAAAATCGCCTATTTTAAATTTTTTCCATCGCTCAAAATAATTTGGTTTTTCAATCTTGTTTTCCTGATTCAGAAAGATGTTGTTCAATTTTAAAATTTCGTGGGTTGCTTCTCCAATCCAAACAGGAATATCTTTGTTCAAGTAGTGCATCAATCCATAATGATCTCCGTGAGAATGAGAAATTATCAAACCATTTATTTTTGAATTTTCAGAGAAGGCTTCTTTTACATCGGGTAAAATACCTTTACTGATGAGTTCGTTTACAGATAAATTCTCGTATTCTCTAAAACTGAAAGGTTTTCCATTACTGCTCAACAACGGCATCCCAAAATCAAGTAATATTCTACTATTGTCTGATTGAAGCTCAATGCAAGAACCGCCTATTTCGTTGGTTCCTCTGTGGATGGTTAGGTTCATTATTTTCTAATATTTTTAATTGAAATAGGTTGATTTAAAATAATTTTATATTTTCCATTTTTCTGTTTTGGATTAATGTCGTTTCTGTTTTTAAATTTGTCTAGTTCATGTTCTAGTTTATCAATTACATAAAATTCAATTTTTTCGACACCGACCTTACTCAATTCAATGTTAATTCTATCTATTAGAGTTATAAATTGTTTGTTTTTATTCGATTTATTATAAACATCTATTATTTGACGACCTGCAGCTGAATTTTCAAATACTAAAACTGCCGGTACTGATTTGTGATTTGTTACTCCATACATTTCATACTCTTCTTTAAACTTATTTATAAAACCATATTTATGTAATCTATATGTATATACAAATATTTCAAGAATTGCCTAACAATGGATCCGAAGGTTCTGGTTTTTCTCTAAAAACTGTTGATTACTTGCTATAGATAACAAATCTATATCTCCGTGACTTTGTTTTCCCTTTCCTTGTTTTGGTTCTGTTAGTGGTATTTCATAATCAATTATTTTGCCTAATAAATCTATAGAACCTGTATTGAATAAAGCTCTACAAAATCTTTTTTCAGTAAATTGTGAAATATCTGTGCTCAAAATAGTTTCTCCAGTATGCAAGTCTTGCCTGAAATTTTCTTTTCTATGTCCTTTATCAGTCCAATTTTTATTAATATGGTCAAATTGATCTAAAAGTATTTCCGAGATAAATTCAATATAGCCAGTTCGTGAACATTTATCCCATTGGTAAATGTTATGCCAGTTTTTTGGCAATTTATCAAATTCTGCTTGTATTTGTTGTTTTGTAAAAGCCATAAATATTTTTTCTTTAAATATAAGTAATTTCAATCCTAATCAAATATTTAGAAATTAGTTTTTATTATTTACGTCAAAATTAATTTCTAATAACGCCAAAGCGCGACGTTTCTAAATAATTTTTCAATTAAACTTTTAAACTAAAAATGTATCTTTGCGCCTTTAATTACAAATTATAAAAATGAACAAACTTTTAATTGTTGGAACGGTTGCTTTCGACGCTATAGAAACTCCTTTTGGAAAAACAGATAAAATATTGGGTGGAGCAGGAACTTTTATAGGTCTATCCGCTTCTCATTTCAATTTACAATCGGCAATTGTTTCCGTTGTTGGAGATGATTTTCCACAAGAATATTTAGATTTATTAACTTCAAGAAATATTGATATCTCAGGATTAGAAGTGGTTAAAGGAGGAAAAACATTCTTTTGGAGCGGTCGTTACCACAATGATATGAATTCGAGAGATACTTTGGCTACAGAGCTTAATGTATTAGCCGATTTCAATCCTATTGTTCCAGAAAACTTTAAAGATGCTGATGTTGTAATGCTTGGAAATTTACATCCAATTGTACAAACAGGCGTTTTGAACCAAATGACTTCAACACCAAAATTAGTGGTTTTAGACACCATGAACTTTTGGATGGATTGCGCATTACCAGAATTGTTAGACGTAATCAAACGTGTTGATGTAATTACCATAAATGATGAAGAAGCTCGTCAGTTATCAGGAGAATATTCTCTAGTGAAAGCTGCAGCCAAAATCCATACTATGGGACCAAAATATGTTGTAATTAAAAAAGGAGAACATGGAGCATTAATTTTCCATGGAGAGCATATTTTCTTTGCACCAGCATTGCCTTTGGCAGATGTTTTTGACCCTACTGGTGCCGGGGATACTTTTGCGGGAGGATTTGCGGGATACATTACACAACAAGGTGATATTTCATTTGAGACTATGAAAACTGCTATTATTCAAGGGTCTAATTTAGCATCTTTCTGTGTTGAGAAATTTGGAACAGAAAGAATGTTGGAACTGAATAAAGAAGAAGTAAACCAACGCTTGAAACAATTTAAAGCCTTAACACAATTTGAAATAGAATTATCATAAATTTATGCCTCGAATTTCGGGGCATTTTTATTTTACACAACTACTAACTACAACACAACAACACAATGAGTGACGCAATCAAACACGAATGTGGAATTGCACTTTTACGTTTAAAAAACCGTTAGAATTCTACAAAGAGAAATACGGTTCAGCTTTTTATGGAATACAAAAAATGTACCTTCTCATGGAAAAGCAGCACAATCGCGGACAAGATGGAGCTGGTCTAGCTTCTATAACATTAGATGTCAATCCTGGTGAAAGATACATAAGTCGTGTTCGTTCTAATGATACTCAGGCGATTCAAGATGTTTTTAAACAAATTAATGAAAGAGTCAACGAGGAGATGACGCTCCATCCTGAATATGCTGACAATGTTGCGCTTCAAAAAGCGAATATTCCGTATATTGGGGAATTGTTTTTAGGACATGTTCGCTATGGAACTTTTGGTAAAAATAGCATCGAGAGTGTACATCCTTTTTTGCGACAAAACAATTGGATGCATAGAAATCTGATCTTGGCAGGTAATTTTAATATGACCAATGTTAGAGAACTATTTGAAAGTTTAATTGAAATTGGTCAACATCCAAAAGAAATGACAGATACGGTAACTGTTATGGAAAAAATAGGTCATTTTCTCGATGATGAAGTAACAGATTTGTATCAAGATTGTAAAAACAACGGATTCTCAAAAAGAGAAGCTTCACCAATTATTGCTGAAAAGCTAGACATTGCTAAAATCCTAAAAAAAGCTTCTAAAAATCTTGATGGAGGCTATGCTATGGCTGGGCTTTTAGGTCATGGTGATGCTTTTGTGTTTAGAGATCCAGCAGGAATTCGTCCAGCTTATTTTTATCAAGACGACGAAATTGTTGTGGTAGCTTCTGAAAGACCTGTTATTCAAACCGTTTTTAATGTTGGATTTGAAAAAGTGCAAGAGTTACAACCAGGGAATGCTTTAATTATTAAGAAAAATGGCAATGTAACTGAAGAGAATATTTTAGCACCTACGATTAAAAAAGCATGTTCTTTTGAAAGAATTTATTTTTCAAGAGGAAGTGATGCCGAAATTTATCAAGAAAGAAAAAATTTAGGAAAACTAATTCTCCCTGCAGTTTTAAATGCAATAGATAATGATACTGACAACACGGTATTTTCGTATATTCCAAACACAGCTGAGACATCTTTTTACGGAATGGTCGAGGCGGCTCAGGATTTTTTAAATCAGAGGAAAAATAAGTTTATTCTTGACAATAGAAAAACGTTGACCAAGGAAAAGCTAGAAGAAATTCTTGCCGTAAAAATCAGAACTGAAAAAGTAGCGATTAAAGATGCTAAACTTCGAACATTTATCACAGAAGATAGTAGTCGAGATGATTTAGTGGCTCACGTTTATGATGTAACGTATGGAGTTATAAAACCAACAGACAATTTGGTAATTATCGATGATAGCATCGTCCGCGGAACAACTCTCAAAATGAGTATTCTGAAAATGATGGATAGGTTAAAACCCAAAAGTATCATTATTGTATCATCAGCACCGCAAATTCGGTATCCAGATTGCTATGGAATTGATATGGCAAAACTGGAAGGTTTAGTTGCCTTTAGAGCAGCTTTGGAATTATTAAAGAAAGAGGACTCTATTCTATTGTTGATGAAGTTTACATAAAATGCAAGCAACAAGAAAATAACAAGGACAGCGAAGGAATCAATTTTGTAACGGAGATTTATGCGCCTTTTCATCCTCAGGAAATTTCAAATAAGATAGCGGAGATGCTTTGCTCCCCTGAAATAAATGCAGAAGTTAAAATTATTTTTCAAACTATTGAGAATTTACATACTGCTTGTCCAAAAAATTTAGGGGATTGGTATTTTACTGGAGATTATCCAACACCTGGAGGGAATCGAGTTGTGAACCGTGCTTTTATGAATTTTTATGAAGGAAAAGACGCCAGAGCATATTAAAACACAAACAATTAAGCACTTTATCGAGTTTTATAGTTGTTCATCTAATTTATTTGTTAAATAAACAACACTAGAATACATTTGGTGAACCATAGCATTAGTAGGTTAAGTTTATGGTAGATTTGGGGCAAAAAGGGTGAAAGAAATTTCACCTTTTTTATTTTATAAAAAACTGACATTCAATCACTTCGTAGATTTTTATAGTTGTTCATCTAATTTATTTGTCAATTAAATTCTACCCACATACATTTGTTGAACCATAGCATTAGTAGGTTAAGTTTATGGTAGATTTGGGGCAAAAAGGTGAAAGAGATTTCACCTTTTTTATTTTATAGATTTTATATAAAATCTTTCTTCCAAACCCTTTTTGCTATTATTTGACTAGTTTTCCAATTTATTTTCAATAAAAATTCACTTAATAAGTTAAATCTTATTAACTTTGCCTTACCATATGTTTAGCTAGGTATAAGTTTATGGTAGATTTGGGGCAAAAAGGGTGAAAGAAATTTCGCCCTTTTTATTTTGTTATAATATCGATAGGCAAAAAAAAAACGTAACGAGGGTATTCTCGACGTTTTTATAAAATTAATTAATGATAGAGACTATTTTTCTAAAGCAAACCTTCTAGCGACTTCTGTCCAATTGATAACATTGAAAAAAGCCTCGATATAGTCTGGTCTTCTATTTTGATAATTCAAATAATAAGCATGTTCCCATACATCCATACCTAAAATTGGCGTTCCTCCACAGCCTACTTCTGGCATAAGTGGATTGTCTTGATTTGGCGTTCCGCAAACATCAAGTTTCCTCCTTTATGTACACAAAGCCAAGCCCATCCCGAACCAAATTGTGTAACACCAGCTTTACTGAATCTAGCTTTAAATTCATCAAATGAACCAAAGTGCTTTTCTATAGCATCTGCTAATTCTCCAGAAGGTAGTCCGCCACCATTTGGCGACATAACAGTCCAAAACAAGTTGTGATTGTAAAAACCACCACCGTTATTTCGAACAGCAGCGTTTTTCATGTCAAGATTAATCAAAATATTCTCAATGGTTTTTCCTTCCATATCAGTTCCGGCAACTGCTGCATTGAGGTTTGTAGTGTATGCATTATGATGTTTTGTATGATGAATTTCCATCGTGCGGGCATCAATATGAGGCTCTAATGCATCGTATGCATAAGGTAATTTTGGTAATTCAAAAGCCATTTTATTTTGTTTTAAAGGATTAATAAATATTTATTTCAAAATTAAACAATTAACTTTGGAATTAAAATAATCAATTGTTATAATTTAATTAAAAAACTAAATTATACAAAAGATTGTTTTTAAACTTTGAAAATAAGTCAAATGGATAGACCCTCATTCGCGATTTATGATGCATCAGCAGGTTCAGGAAAAACCTATGCTTTAGTCAAAGAGTATTTGAAAATTATTTTGACCTCAAAAAAGGATGATGCTTACCGCAATATCTTAGCGATAACATTTACAAACAAGGCTGTTCATGAGATGAAATCTCGAATTGTAGGGAGCTTGTCTGAATTTGTCAAAGAGGAGCCTAGCTCAAAAGCCGAAGTTTTAATTATGGATTTGGTTTCAGAAACCAAGCTTCCTAGGGAAAAGATAAAAACAAAATCTAAGCAAATTATTAAGCATATAATTCATAATTATGCGGCATTTGATATTTCAACAATAGATAAGTTTACACAAGGTTATAAGAGCTTTTGCTCATGATTTAAATTTACCTATGACTTTTGAGGTTTCATTGGATTCCGAAAATTTACTAACCGAAGCTGTTGATGCAATTATAGACCAAGCCGGCGAAGAGGATGTGTTGACAAACTTGTTGGTCGATTTCACCATGGAGAAAACAGACGATGATAAGAGTTGGGATATTTCTAGAGAAATTTTTGAAACGGGAAGATTAATTTTAAACGAAAACAACAGAAACGAAATAACTTCTTTTGAAAACAAATCAATTAGTGACTTTCTAGCCAGTAAAAAAAAGTTAGGCGAAGCTTGCAAAGTTTTGGAAGGAGAAAATAGTCAGCTTGCACAAGAAGCTGTTGGATTAATTGATAAAAATGCTATTGATCTTAAATCATTTTCAGGAGGACATTTTCCGAATCATCTACAAAGTATTATCAAAGGAAACTTCAATCCTAGAAATAAAACCTATCACGAGTTTGATGATATAAAGATAAATAAAACAGCGAAGGATAGAGTTGTTATAGAAGGAATTATTCCTGACTTGTTACAAAAACTGGAAATTATCTATAAGAATTTTGAAAAAAGAGATTTTTACAAGGCATTTTTAAAAAACATCACACCACTTTCTTTATTAAATAGAGTTAGTAGTGAATTAGCTAAAATTCAAGACGAGCAAAATATTCTCTCCATTTCAGAGTTCAATTCAATTATACATCATCAAATTCAAAATCAGCCGGCTCCTTTTATCTATGAACGATTAGGAGAGCGATACCGTCATTTTTTTATCGATGAATTTCAAGATACTTCAGAAATGCAATGGCAAAATTTAATTCCGTTGATAGATAATGCAACTTCTAGCGAAATTGATGGAGAAAAAGGAACACTAATGATTGTAGGCGATCCGAAACAGTCTATTTATCGCTGGAGAGGAGGCAAAGCAGAACAGTTTATTGAGTTGAGTAAAAACAAAAATCCATTTAACAATCCAGATAAAAAACTTGAACATTTAGATAAAAATTACAGAAGCTATTCACAAATTATTGAATTCAACAACGGTTTTTTTAAACTACTATCAACCGAGTTTGAGAATCCAGATTATAAAGAGTTGTATGAAAAGCATACGTATCAAAAGTCTAATGACAAGATAGGCGGATATGTAAATATCTCGTTCTTGCCAAAATCGATTGATATCGATGAAGATTCTAAAGACAAAACAACACAGTATTTAGAAGCTACTGTAAAAACGATAAGGAAAATAGAAGAACAAGGCTTCGAATATAGAGATGTGGTAATCTTAACCCGAAAAAGAGAGCAAGGAATTTCGGTGGCCAATTATTTAACAGAGCAGGGAATTCCAATTGTATCATCAGAAACCTTAATGATACAAAATGCGACCGAAGTTCAATTTATTATAAACACTTTAAAATATTTAAATAACAGTTCCGATAAAGAAGCCAAAGCTAATTTTCTATTTTACATAGCACGCTATATCCAGCATGAAATCCCAGTTCATGATTTTATTGCCAAGGGAATGGAGGAAATGAATGAAAGGGCTTTTGAGGATTGGTTAGCAACCGTTGTCAATTCAATTTCTTTTCAAGATATCAGAAAAAAATCGTTGTATGAAACCGTAGAAATTATCATTTCAAAATTTATTGATCCAAAAAATAAAACTGCATACGTACACTATTTTTTAGATATTGTAATCGAGAGAGATGTACGAAATCAGTCAGGGATTTCGGATTTCTTGAAATATTGGGATAAAAATTCTGAAAAGTTTAGTATTCCATCTCCTGAGGGTAAAAATGCAGTCCGAATTATGACGGTACATAAATCAAAAGGATTAGAATTTCCAATAGTCATTCTGCCATTTGCCGATGAAGACTACACCAAAAAACCAAAAGATAAATTATGGCTGAATGCTGAAGAAGAAACTTTTGGATTGCCCAAGGTTTTGATAGATAACAGTAGTGCTGTAGTGGGTTATGGAGAGGATGCAAAAATGGTTTACGAACAGAAGAAACAAGAAGACTTATTGGATAACATCAATGTCTTGTATGTGGCACTAACTAGAGCCGAAGAGCAGTTATACATAATTTCTAGAATGGTAGAAACAAATAAAGAAGGTATGTATCCAAATTCTACAGCAACATTTTTTATTAAATATTTAATTGATAAAAACTATTTTGATGAAAACAAGCTTGAATACCAGTTTGGTTTACCAGTAAGATTATCCGTAAAGAGTGACTCTAAAGATGAAATAAAAACTAATTTATTTAGTCAATAACATTCTCAATCCTGTAAATATAAAAATTGCACAAAAAGAATCGTTAATGTGGGGAACACACCAGCAAAAAGCAATAGAATACGGTAATCTTATCCATGAAATTATAGCATTAGTAAAAAAGAAAGAGGACATAGATTCAGCTATTATCCAATCTATTGAAAACGGATTAATTGTTTTGGCTCAAAAGGAAACTGTACGCAGAACAATTTGCGAAATAGTTTTCCATCCAGATCTTTTAGAATGTTTTTCAGAAGAAAATTTGGTATTAAATGAGCAAACAATTATTCAGAAAGAGGGCGCTATAATTAAACCAGATAGAATGGTTTTAACCAAAAAAAATGAGGTATTGTTACTTGATTACAAAACGGGAATTCACAATTCTAAGCACCAATCACAATTGGAAAATTATAAAATTGCAATTGAAAAAATGGGCTATAAGGTCATTAAAAAAGCCCTTGTTTATATAGGAGAAGATATTAACGTTGTAAATTTTAATTGAATTTTAAAAAAGGAGTTGTCATTTAAAAAAAATCAAAATGTACGGGAAAATAAAAGAGCATCTTCAAGATGAATTAAAAACCATTGAGGAGAACGGAATTTTTAAAACAGAAAGAATTATAACTTCTTCTCAAGGTGCCGAAATTACAATTTCGACAGGTGAAAAAGTACTGAATTTTTGTTCCAATAATTATTTAGGTTTATCCTCCCATCCAGAAGTAATTCAAGCAGCTAAAGATACCATGGATACACATGGATTTGGGATGTCTTCGGTACGATTTATTTGCGGAACTCAGGATATTCACAAAACACTTGAAAAAAAGATTGCCGATTTCTATGGAACAGAAGACACCATACTTTACGCCGCTGCTTTTGATGCTAATGGAGGTGTTTTTGAACCTTTACTCAGTGAAAATGATGCAATAATTTCTGACAGTCTTAATCACGCTTCAATTATAGATGGAGTTCGTTTGTGCAAAGCCATGCGTTATAGATATGAAAATAGCGATATGCAGGATTTAGAACAACAGTTAATAAAGCTAATGATGCAAAAGCCGTTTCAAGATAATTGTTACCGACGGCGTTTTTCAATGGACGGAATTGTTGCTCCACTTGACAAAATATGTGATTTAGCTGATAAATATGATGCGATGGTTATGGTTGACGAATGTCATGCTGCCGGATTTATTGGCGTTACAGGGCGTGGAACTCTACAAGCAAAAGGAGTAATAGGAAGAGTAGATATCATCACTGGAACTCTTGGTAAAGCATTGGGAGGCGCTATGGGAGGTTATACTACTGCCAAAAAAGAAATTATTGAACTATTACGTCAACGTTCTCGTCCTTATTTGTTTTCTAATTCTTTAGCACCAGCAATTGTTGGGGCTTCAATTAAAGTTTTTGAAATACTAGAAAAAAGCACTCATTTGAGAGATCAATTAGAGTGGAATACTAATTATTTTAAAAAAAGAATAAAAGAAGCAGGGTTTGATATCGTTGACGGAGATTCAGCCATTGTGCCTATTATGTTGTATGATGCAAAACTGGCGCAACAAATGGCAAATGAGTTATTAAATAAAGGAGTATACGTTATTGGATTCTTTTTTCCAGTAGTTCCAAAAGGTAAAGCAAGAATCAGGGTGCAACTTTCAGCATCACATACTAAAGACCATTTAGATAAGGCTATTGAGGCTTTTATTGAAGTTGGAACAAAATTAAAGGTAATATGAGTGTTATATTTGACACTTATGCAACATTTTCGCTGTTATTTTTAACATTTCGTTTTGTAGTTAAAAAATTACGTATTACTTTTGTCTCATTAATCTGTTGTAATCAAAACAAAAATTAAAGTATTGTAATCTAAACAAAAGTAAAGTATGAAACATCTTAACAAATTATTTGCTGTTGCATTAATGTTTGTCGGAATAAATTCGCAAGCACAAGACAGTAACAACCCTTGGGCAATAAGTTTTGGGGCAAATGCAGTAGACACTAGAGTAAGTGCAGCGTCAAGCGTTGAGGATCAATTTTCTCAATATTTTAATGTTAAAGAAAATTGGAATATTATTCCATCTGTATCTTACCTAAATGTTTCCAAAAATGTTGGAGGTAATTTCTCTTTCGGAATTACAGGATCTATAAACAAGATTTCAAGATTTGTTCTTCCTAGAACAACTGTTCCAGGAGATTACACAGTAGTTAACCCAGGAGATCTTAGTTACTATGCTGCTGATGGAGTTATCAAATATAGCTTTCAAGACGCATTAGGTTCTAAATGGTTTGATCCTTCTGCTCACATTGGTGGAGGTTACACTTGGTTGGGAGACGCTAGTTATGGAACAGTAAATGGAGGTTTAGGATTGACTCTATGGTTCTCAGAAATGGTTGGTTTATCTTTTCAATCAACATATAAATATTCTTTAGAAGATTCAGCTGATAGAGGTATGGCTGACAACATTCCAACTCACATGCAACATTTTGCAGGTCTTACTTTCAAATTTGGAGGAAAAGATACAGATGGAGATGGTATATATGACAAAGATGATGCTTGTCCAGAAGTTGCTGGTTTAAAACAATTTAAAGGTTGTCCAGATACTGACGGAGATGGAATCATCGACGGAAGTGATTCTTGCCCAGAAGTTGCTGGTTTAGCTGAATTCCAAGGTTGTCCTGATACTGACGGTGACGGAATTGCTGATAAAGATGATGCTTGTCCAGAAGTTGCAGGTCCAAAAGCATTAAACGGATGTCCTGATGCTGATGGTGATGGAGTTGCTGATAAAAATGACAAATGTCCACAAGTTGTGGGTCCTGCTGCAAACGGTGGTTGTCCATGGCCAGACACTGATGGTGACGGAGTATTAGACAAAGATGACAAATGTATTGATGTTAAAGGTACTGTTGCTAACAACGGATGTCCAGAAATAACTGAAGAGCAAGTAAGTCAATTAAATGCTTATGCTAAAACTATTTTATTCAATAGCGGTAAAGCTACGTTCAAGCAAGAAACTTTTGCAGTATTACAATCAATAACTGCTATCTTGAAACAATATCCTTCTTCTAAATTTAGTATTGAAGGACATACTGATAGCGATGGTAAAGATGCTGCTAACCAAAAATTATCTGAAGATAGAGCAGGTGCAGTTAAAAACTATTTAATTGAAAATGGAATTGATGCTAGCAGATTGTCATCAGCAGGTTTTGGAGAAAGCAAACCAATTGATAGTAACAAAACTGCAAAAGGTAAAGCTAACAACAGAAGAGTTGAAGTGAAATTAGTAAAATAATTTTATCAAAAATATTTTTGAAAACGCCCCGATTTATCGGGGCGTTTTTTTATTTTTATAAAATGACAAACACTTCTTTTTTAGATAAAATTGCACAAGTTTTAATAGAAGATTATTCGGAGAAACTATTCGACACCATTGTCATTTTACCCAATAAAAGAGCAAAGGTTTTTTTATTAGATTCACTAAAAAAACAAGTTGAAGGTACCATTTTCTCTCCAAAGATAATTAGTATTGAGGATTTTATTCAGGATATTGCAACGATACGTTCTGTTGATGCTATAGAATTACTATTTGAGTTTTATGATGTCTATATATCAATAACTGATAAAGCCAATCAACAATCATTTGAACTTTTTGCGAATTGGGCTAAAACACTATTGCAGGACTTCAATGAAATAGATAGGTATTTGTTAGAACCTTTGCATGTTTTGTCTTATTTGAAAGATATTGAGGACATCAAGCGTTGGGGAATTGAAGTTGAAAACAAAACCCAATTGCTTGAAAATTATATCGATTTCTGGAAATTATTACCACTCTATTATCAATCATTGTATGATCATTTACTTAAAAAAAGAATTGGCTATCAAGGATTAATCTATCGTGAAGCGGTGCATAATTTAAATCATTTTTCGAGTTCAATTCAAAAAAAGCAATTCATATTTGCAGGATTCAATGCTTTAAATGCCGCGGAAGAGAAAATAATTCAGCATCTTATTGCATCCAATCAAGCAAAGATTTATTGGGATGTTGACCAAACCTTTCTTAATGATCCCTACCACGATGCGGGTTTGTTTGTTCGACGGTTCAAAGAGAGTTGGAAACATTACAAATCCAACCCTTTTCAATGGATTGTTGATGATTTTTCGCAGACAAAGAATATTCAAATTATTGGTACACCAAAATCCATAGGTCAAGCTAAAATTGCGGGGAGCATTGTTGAAAATAGTATTAATTCCAACCCAAACACTGCACTAGACAAGGTTGCCATAGTGCTTGGTGAGGAAAGCCTGCTTGTTCCGTTGTTGTATGCTTTGCCCGAAAATGTTGGAGCTTTAAACATCACAATGGGTTATTCGGCAAAGAACAATCCTGCGCAGATTTTGATAGCTAAATTGTTTAAAATGCACACAAATGCGTTGTCTAGAAGTAATAGCAGTTATGTTTTTTATTACAAAGACGTACTCGATGTACTTACGCACCCATTGGTAGAACCCTATGCAAATACAAATGCTTTAGTTACTGTAATTAATCAAAACAACTATACATTTATTTCGCATCATAAATTGATGGAATTAAATGTAAATCCAAGCTCTTTGTTTCAATTATTATTTCAAAAATGGGACAATGGATCAATTGCGGTTTTGGAATCACTTTCGAGCTTGTTACTAAGCATTAAAAACAATTTAAGCAATGATAATGAAGAAGAAAAAATTACAAAAGCCTTTGTTTTTTCTATTTTCAAAATCATTAACAAGCTGATTAATTATTATTCACAACACCAACATATTAATAAGATTGAAACCCTGTATGCCATTTACAAACAAGTAATTGAATTAGCTGAAGTTTCGTTTGAAGGCGAACCTTTGAATGGTTTGCAAATTATGGGAGTTTTGGAAAGTCGAGTGTTGGATTTTGACACAGTAATCGTTACTTCTATGAACGAAGGAAAGTTTCCCGCAGGCAAATCGATGAATTCTTTCATACCTTATGATGTGAAACGCGAATTGGGCTTGCCGACTTTTAAGGAAAAAGACGCTATTTATACCTACCATTTTTATCATTTGCTACAGCGAGCCACAACTATTTATTTGTTGTATAATACGGAAAGTGAAGGTCTTGACGCTGGTGAAAAAAGCCGCTTTATTACACAGTTGGAAGTCGAAAAACAAGCCAATCACAACATCACGCATGAGATTTATAATGCAGTGGTGCCAGAAATGGCGTATCAACCTATGGTGATTCCAAAATCGGAAAATGTAATGCTTCGATTGCGAGAAATTGCCGAAAAAGGATTTTCACCTTCGGCTTTGACAAGTTATATTCGAAATCCGATAGATTTTTATTTTCAGAAAATTCTCCACATTCGAGAAGTAGAAGAAGTGGAAGAAACTATTGCACTCAATACCTTAGGAACGATTATTCATGAAACTTTGAGGGTTTTGTATGAGCCGTTTGTTGGCAAATTTGTTTCAGAAAGTAACATTCAAGATTGTTTTAAACTCTTGGACGATGAGGTGTTGAAACAATTTAAACTGATTTACAAAGAAGGCGAAATTAAAAAGGCAGGAATCTTCTAGCTTTTGAGGTGGCAAAACGAAATGTTTTTAATTTTTTGAATGTAGAATTAGAAAATATAAAAAAGGAGATAACTTCAAGATAATAGCTTTAGAAAAACGATTTGAACGTATTTTAGAACATCCAAGCTTGCCATTTCCTATAAAAATTGGTGGATCGGTTGATAGAATAGAAGAGCGCAACGGAATCATTCGGATTATCGATTATAAGACCGGAAAAGTGGAGAAAGCTAATGTTACACTTAAATCATGGAATGGACTGACAGAAGACATTAAAAACGATAAAATCATCCAAATTTTAGCATACGCATATATGTTTGAAAAGGAAATTAGCGACAAACCTATCGAAGCTGGAATTATCTCTTTTAAGAACTTAAAATCGGGATTTTTACCGTTTAATTTTAAAGAAGATAAAGAAGTCTTTACGACTATTGATAGTGAAATACTATCGAATTATTTGGAACAATTGGTTTTGTTATTGACTGAAATTTTGGATTCAAGTATTGATTTTGTCGAAAAAAATTAAATTTTCTTAAAAACAAATCCGTCAACAGGGTCTTTAACTCCTCTTGATTTTCAATATGACTCATGTGCCCATCAGGGAAAGAAACGAGTTTAACATTGGTATTTTCTATTTGTTCTAAGCTGTCTTCATAATTCAAAACAGGATCTTTTTTGCCTAAAATCAACAGGATTGGATAGGGTGCAAAGTGCAAAATAACTTCACGGTCTTTTCTTATTTTCATTCCTTCGAGAGAGGCAACAATACCTTGTAGAGGGCGTTTTAAAGCCTGAGTTCTTGTTTTTTCGATGTCATCAATCAATCGCGCTCTATTGTCCTCGCTGAACAAATTAGCAATCGAAAGTCGAACAAATGTGGTATAATCCTGCTTTACAGCTTTTATGGCGCGATCTCGATTATTTTTGCGTTCCTCGCTGTCAGCTCTTGATGTAGAGTTAAGTAAAACCAATCCTTTTACTGAATCGGGATACAATTCGGCGAAAGCCAATGCTACATAACCACCCATAGAATGGCCTATCAAAACTGCTTTTCGAATTTTTAACTCATGCAAAACTTCATGAACCATATCGGCATTATCTTCCATAGAATGAAGGTAGCCCAAGCATTCGGTATGGCCATGACCTAATAAATCAATGGAAATCACACGGTGTTTTTTGCTGAATTCAGGAATGAAATCCTGCCACATGGTTTGGTTTTCTAGGAAACCATGAAGTAATACAATAGCACTACCTTTTCCAGTATCGGAATAGGAGACTTTAGAGTTTTTGTAGAGGATTTGGTTCACAATAACAATATATTTTACAAAAATAGAATTAAAACTTTTAAACCATATAATAAAATTGTAAAAGGTCTTGAATGCTTTATATAGTAAAATAAAAAAAGGTATATTTGAGTAAAGGAATTTAAAAAATAAAACCATGTTTACTATCCAACAAATTAAAGATGCCCATTCGAAAGTAAAAAGTGGTGCCGATTTTCCAAAATATATGCAAGATATTATAGCGCTTGGTGTAACTTCATTTGAAACCTTTGTATTTGATAATCACACCAATTATTTTGGAAAGGACAATTACAAAGTAGCCTCTGAAGGCTTTTCTCCCACTCTTTCAATTGCCGATGAAAGTGATGTAGAACAATTCAAATTAGACTTGAAAGCGCATCAACAAGGCAAAACAGATTACAAAACTTTTTTAAACGATTGTGCTAAATCGGGTGTTGAAAAATGGATTGTCGTTATGGATAAAATGACTTGTAGCTATTATGATAAAAACGGAAATGAAATGGTTGTTGAGAGAATTCAGACGGTTTAACTCGTAGAATTATGATGTAACGTATAAGTATTCTTTTACAATATCAACTGATTTCATGGGTTTTGTTTACGGATTGTGAATAAAAATATTTTTGAATTCTAAAATATTAAATCGGTTTTTATAAATTTGTAACCATTGTGTAAGGTTAAATAATTTGGTTATGAATGAATATATGTCGTTATCTGAAGCTTCTGAGTATATTGGAAAAAGTAAAGAAACCTTGAGACGCTGGGATAAAGAAGGCAAATTACTTGCTGTTCGTGAACCAATGAGTAATTATAGAGTTTACAGAAAATCTGATGTTGATACTTTATTTGCTGATTTTTTAGATTCATCTATTCAAGAAACAACTTCAAATTATGTTGAACCCTATAATGAATATATTGTTTTAGAATTTTTTGTTGGAGCCGGTGGTTTGGCTGTTGGAATGGAAAAAGCTGGTTTGAAATGTGTAGCTTTAAATGAAATTGATAAATGAGCTTACAATACTTTGAGGAAGAATCGCCCGAATTGGAATGTTTTAGAAGGCGATATTAAATCTTTTAGTTTTACGGAATATGAAAATAAAGTTGATATTGTAACTGGCGGGTTTCCTTGCCAAGCATTTAGTTATGCAGGAAAGAAATTGGGTTTAGCTGATGCAAGAGGAACTTTGTTTTATGAGTTTGCTAGAGTTGTAAAAGAAGTAAATCCTCCGATTTGTATCGGTGAAAACGTTCGTGGTTTGTTAAGTCACGAAAACGGAAAAACGCTTCAAGGAATGATTTCAATTTTAGATGAAATTGGGTATAATGTTGTTCCTGTTCAAGTTCTAAAAGCAATTAATTTTAAAGTTCCACAAAAAAGAGAACGATTAATTTTAGTCGGAATTAGAAAAGATATTGATGTTAAATATGAATATCCAAAGCCTTATAAAAAAGTTTATAATTTAAAAGATGCCTTAAAAAAAGGAGACTTATTTGATTGTGATGTTCCAGATTCAGAAGGTTCAAAATATCCAAAAAGTAAAATAGATGTTTTGAAATTAGTACCTCAGAAAGGGTATTGGCGAGATTTACCTTTAGAGATACAAAAGGAATTTATGGGTGGAAGTTTTCATCTTGGCGGCGGAAAAACAGGAATTGCAAGAAGAATAGGTTGGGACGAACCTTGTTTAACATTAACTTGTAGTCCGGCACAAAAGCAGACTGAAAGATGTCATCCCGAAGAAACTCGACCGTTTACGGTTCGAGAATATGCGAGAATTCAAACTTTCCCAGACGATTGGAAATTTGAAGGTTCAGTTGCTCAACAATATAAACAGATTGGAAATGCCGTTCCTGTTAATTTAGGAAAAGAAGTTGGTTATTCAATTGTTAAGTTTTTGAATAGCTATTACAATTTGTCAAAACCTAAATAATAACTGTAATTTTCAAAAGTTATTTGGTCTAAAATTGTTCTTTTTGAAGTTTTAGTTTCTGTTTTGATTTCGTTTAATGCAGAATTTTCTTTTACAAATTCATTTTTTTCAACTGAATTAAGATAGTCTTTTACGGCAACTGGAAGGTTTTTATATAGTTGAAAAAGGGCATTTTCTTTTCCTGAAAGTAATGCATAGAATTGGTCGCCTGAAATTTTGTAAACTCTGCTATGACTGTATTCTTTTCCGTTAATTTCACCTTTCCAAAGTTCACAAAAACTACTTTTTGCTAAAACTTGAACCCAATAACATTTAGATTTTTTGTAAGTGTCAGCATATCTTGATAGTTTTTGAAAAAGAGCCTCTGCTGAACTGCTGTTCATTGTATTGTGTTTGTTTTTAATATCCGCAAACAAACTATCATCTTTTGCTTTTATATCAAAACCACTCAAATTTCCAACCTCAAAACCATTTATTCCACCTAATATCTGCTCGTGAAAAGTTCCAATAGAATTGTTTATAGATTTGTCAATTTGTCTTAAGATTTCAGCTTGAATTAAACTTTCTTCATCAATATCATTGAATTTAGCATCAAAAGTTAGTTTGATAGTGTCAACTTTATTGGTGTAAAAATTCTTTTTTGTAATGTTGTTTTTGGCTTTTAAGTAGGCGGAATGTAGATTTGCTACGCAATCTAAAAAGTGTTCATCAGAAATAAAATCTACATATTTATTTTTCATAATTTTTCAAATTTTGTATCAAACAACCGTCTATTAGTCTATTCTCTTTTCTCTAAACTAACCATTCATCAAACTTTCAATTTCCTCAGCTTCAATCGGGATATTTCGCATTAAATTGAAAGGTTCTCCAGTAGCTTGAACGACAACGTTATCCTCTAGTCGAATACCAAAACCTTCAGCTGGGATATAAATTCCAGGCTCGACAGTAAAAACCATATTAGCTTGCATCGGTTCGTGTAGCAATCCATAATCGTGGGTATCTAATCCCATGTGATGTGAAGTGCCATGCATGAAATATTTTTTGTAGGCTGGCCAATCTGGATTTTCGTTTTGTACATCGGCTTTGTCTATTAATCCCAAACCAAGAAGTTCTGAAGTCATGAGTTTTCCTACTTCTACATGATATTGCCTCCAAAGCGTTCCTGGTGTAAGCATTTTGGTAGCTTCGTTTTTAACTCGTAAAACAGCTTTATAGACTTCTTTTTGTCGATGAGTATAGCGACCAGAAACAGGTATGGTTCGAGTTAAATCGCTGGAATAGTTGGCATATTCGGCGGCAACGTCTAGCAAAATCAAGTCGCCTGCTTTGCATTGTTGGTTGTTTTCGATGTAATGCAACACATTAGCATTGTTTCCCGAAGCAATAATAGGGGTGTAGGCAAATCCTTTGGAACGATTGCGAATGAATTCGTGAATGAGTTCGGCTTCAATTTCGTATTCAGTTACATTAGGTTTTACAAAAGAAAGCAGTCTTCGGAATCCCCTTTCAGTAATATCGCAAGCGTGTTGAATCAAATCGATTTCTTCACTTTCTTTAACAGAACGCAGTCGTTGCAAAATAGTGTTGCTTTTTGCCACTTGATGCGCTGGATATTTGGCTGCCCACCATTTTACAAATCTGGCCTCACGGGTTTCTGTGTCTACAGAAGCTCGATAATGTTCGTTGGTGTTGATGTACATGATTTCGGAATAACTCATCATTTCGTTGAGTATCTTCTCAAAATCTTGCAACCAATATACTGTTTTGATTCCCGAGACTTCAAAGGCACGTTCTTTGGTTAGTTTTTCACCTTCCCAAATGGCAATGTGTTCGCTGGTTTCTTTTAAAAAAAGTATCTCACGTTGGTTCTCGTAAGGAGCATTAGGAAAAAGCAACAAAATACTTTCCTCTTGGTCTATTCCTGATAAATAAAAAATATCCCGATGTTGCGCAAACGGCAAAGTGCTGTCGGCAGACACGGGATAAATATCATTGGAATTAAAAACCGCCACGCTTTTTGGCTTCATTTGAGCCGTGAATTTGGCGCGATTTTTTATGAATAATTGTCGGTCAATTTGATGGTATTTCATACTAACGAATAAATTAGAATACAAATCTAATCAATCCATTTGTAATAACGCGCACCAATAAGGTTTGGAATTTGATTTTCTATTCGCTCTAAAACCCATTCGTTTTTGGGTTGTCGAATGCTTTGTTTTTGTTCTTTTTTATGAAGTTTTTCGTAGGTTTCAAAGTCAATTTCAACGCTTTTTTCCAAAGTTTCAAAAAGATGAACATTAGCAAGAGCGTTTTTCCAATCCGCTTGAATTGTTCCTTCAAAAACTTTCGATTTAGAACCACTACCGTAGGCTAAAAAACCGAATTTTTTGCCTGAAATCTCTTTTTTTGAATCGTGAAAATGAGAAAGCGTAGACAATAATCCCATGAAAATTGAACCTGTGTAAAGGTTTCCAATAATGGAAGAAGCCAATTCTGCTGGCACTAATTTTTGAGTTACGAAATTTTTGTATTGTTCTGTTTTACTAATTTCTTTCAATTTGTTTTGATATTCGGCAGTAGTTTCACTTCCTGAAATTCCTGAAATTTTCTTCATCCAAAGCGTATATTTCAGACAACATTCTGCGTCCTTGAAAGGCGTAAGGCAGGTGCATTATGATACTTTCCCACGAATTATAGATTGTTTTTGAACTCTTTACAAGTTTTTTAAACGAAAAATAAGCATTTTTCGTTCTATCCATGTAACATTGATTGGAGTATTGACCGTCAAAAACAGGTTGATCTTTGTGGATTTCTATTTCATCCTCAAGATTTTCAAACCAAGGGTCATTGTTTGTATTTCCTGTAATTTCTTTTTTTGAAATTGTTCTGTAAGGTTTAAAAAAATCGAAAACGCCTTTAGTGCTGGTTGCCCAAAGGTTTTCAAAAGCAATAATTCGAGGGTTTGAAGTGATTAACATTGCCAAAGCTCCAGCTCCTTGAGTATATTCGCCAGTAGAATTTAAATCATATTTGGCAAAATCAGTTGTTACAACAATCGCTTTTTTGCTTGGATTTAAGGTAATAAAATCAATGCAATTTTGTAATGCGTCTACACCACCTATACAGGCAAAAGTAAAATCAACCACATCGCATTCGGCTAAAGAGTTTTCTCCAAATTTTTGTTCCATTAAAGCAATTAAAAACGAGCTGATGGGTTTTGAACTGTCAATAGCACTTTCAGTCCCTACATATATTCTTGCTATTTCAGAGAGATCAATGTTGTTGTCGAGAATAAGTTTTGTTAAGGCATTTGCGCCAAAAACTATCGTGTCCTGATGCGCATCAGGAAGCGTCATTTTAATTAAACCAAGTCCTTTTTCTAATTTTTCGGGTTCTATATTTCTAGCTTTTGCTAGGGATTGAATAGGTAAGTGTATTTTAGCTACATCAAATGAGATGGCGTCAATTCCTGGATTCATTTCGCTTAAATTTTGAGAGGTTAAAGGTAAAGTACACGGTCTAAATTGCAATTGTTTTGACAGAAAAAATACATTAGAGATTCAAATTTTTACGAAATTTTTACCGATTTAGGACAATTGATGATTAATTATCAAATATAATGTTGATTTCAAGAAAAAATAATTAAGAATCGAAAATCACATTTTAAATTTTTTTTAAATTTTGTTTAATCTAAAAGCTTGTTTTTGAGCTGAAACCCCATTATTTATTGGGTTTTTAGTTTTTTATTTAGAACACTTTAAAATTAATATAAATAACATCATAAAGGTTGTGGTTCATCTGTATTTGCTTTATTTTTGTATCACTTTTAAACAAAATTTTAAAATATTATGGCACAATCTGCATTATTGAAGTCGTCAATAGCGAAAAAGGTAGCAATGGCGCTTTCAGGACTCTTTTTGATTACGTTTCTTGCGCTACATTTTTTTATCAATATGACTTCTGTATTTAGTTCGGAAACATTCAATACAATGTCGCATTTTATGGGGTACAATCCACTTATTCAATTTATTATGCAGCCTATTTTGGTTGCGGGTGTTGTTTTTCATTTTGTTATGGGTTTCGTTTTAGAATTAAAAAACAGAAGTGCAAGGCCAATTGGTTATGTAAAATATGACGGTGCTGCTAATGCTTCTTGGGCTTCAAGAAATATGATTGTTTCAGGCTTGGTGGTTTTGGCTTTTTTAGGGCTTCATTTCTATGATTTTTGGGTTCACGAAATGATTTACAAATATGTAGAAGTGAATGTAATAGACGAAACGAGATATTTCCCTGAACTAGTTCACAAGTTTGAAAGCCCTATTCGTACTGGTTTGTATTGTGTAGCTTTCGTACTGCTATCATTACATTTATGGCATGGGTTTAACTCCTCTTTCCAGTCTGTTGGATTTGATAATAAATATGCTAAAGCCTTACATAAATTTGGATATACATTTGCAATTGTAATCCCTTTTGGATTCATTTTCATTGCATTATTTCATCATTTTAATCACTAATATCAATCTATAAATGAAATCGCCAAGAAAGACTAGTTTGTTATAGCAAACACCAGTTCAAAAGGCGATAACATATATGACCAAAGACAAAAAATTTCACATGTATGAAACTAGATTCTAAAATACCAGAAGGTCACATTTCACAAAAATGGACTGATTATAAAGACCACTTGAAGTTAGTTGCTCCAAACAACCGTCCAAAAATTGATATTATCGTTGTAGGAACAGGACTTGCGGGAGCATCTGCGGCAGCGTCTTTTGCAGAAATGGGTTACAATGTAAAAGCATTTTGCTATCAGGATTCTCCACGTCGAGCTCACTCTATTGCAGCTCAAGGTGGAATAAATGCAGCCAAAAATTACCAAAATGATGGGGATAGCATTTTCAGATTATTTTACGATACAATAAAAGGTGGAGATTATAGAGCACGTGAAGCAAACGTTCATCGTTTAGCAGAAGTTTCGGGAAATATTATAGATCAATGTGGCCAAGGAGTGCCGTTTTGCTAGAGATTATGGAGGGTTATTAGACAACCGTTCGTTTGGTCGCACACAAGTACAAAGAACTTTTTATGCTGCTGGGCAAACTGGACAACAGTTATTGCTTGGAGCGTATTCCGCTTTATCAAGACAAATTGGATTGGGTCGTGTAAAAATGTACAACCGTCACGAAATGCTAGAATTAGTAAAAGTAGATGGTAAAGCTCGTGGAATCATTGCTCGTAATCTTGTTACAGGTGAAATAGAAAGACATTCAGCTCATGCTGTTATTGTTGCCTCTGGTGGATATGGAAATGTATATTTTCTATCTACAAATGCAATGGGAAGCAACGTAACTGCTGGTTGGAAAATCCACAAACAAGGCGCTTTGTTTGCTAATCCATGTTTTGTACAAATTCACCCAACGTGTATTCCAGTGCATGGTACTAATCAATCAAAATTAACTTTAATGTCTGAATCTTTGAGAAACTCAGGACGCATTTGGGTTCCAAAGAAAAAAGAAGATGCCGAAGCAATTCGTGCTGGAAAATTAAAACCAACACAGTTAGCGGAAGAAGATAGAGATTATTTCTTAGAACGAAGATATCCAGCTTTTGGTAATCTCGTGCCGCGTGATGTGGCATCAAGAGCGGCAAAAGAACGATGTGATGCTGGACATGGAATTGAAGCAAATGATACTAATGAAGGCGTTTATTTGGATTTTTCTACAGAGATTCAATCAAAAGGAAACAAGCTGCATACGCTAAGGGAAATCACAATCCTTCTCAAGAAGAAATCATTTCATTAGGAAAAAAATGGTTAGAGGAAAAATACGGTAACTTGTTTACTATGTACCAAAAAATCACCGATGAAAATCCGTATGAAACCCCAATGAAAATCTATCCTGCAGTCCACTATACTATGGGAGGAGTTTGGGTAGACTATAATTTACAATCCACAATTCCTGGATGTTTCGTAGCTGGAGAGGCTAATTTTTCCGATCACGGTGCAAACAGGTTAGGAGCTTCAGCGTTAATGCAAGGTTTAGCCGATGGTTATTTTGTACTACCTTATACGGTTTCTAATTATTTAGCGGATGAGATTAGAACAGGTAAAATTTCAACAGAAAGTCAAGAATTTGTTGATGCAGAAAATAGAGTTAAAGAAACTATCAATCAATTTTTAAATAACAAAGGCTCTAAATCTGTAGATCATTTCCACAAACGATTAGGATTGATTATGTGGAACAAAGTGGGTATGGCTAGAAATGAAGCAGGTTTAAAAGAAGCTATTTCTGAAATTTCCGCTCTTAAACAAGAGTTTTACAAAGAGGTAAGTGTTCCAGGTAGTGCAGATGAGTTGAATCCTGAGTTAGAAAAAGCACTTAGAGTTGCTGATTTTATTGATTTAGGACAATTAATGGCAATGGACGCTTTACAAAGAAACGAATCTTGTGGAGGTCATTTCCGTGAAGAATATCAAGATAGTGAGGGAGAAACGCTTCGCGATGATAAAAACTTCTCATTTGTTGGTGCTTGGGAATACAAAGGTGATGATATCACCAAAGAAGAGCTTCACAAAGAAGAATTGAAATACGAGTTTATTAAAATAGCCGCAAGAAATTACAAATAATAGAGTTATGAGCGCAGCAAAAAATATAAATATCACCCTAAAAATTTGGCGTCAGAGAAACTCCAAAGCTAAAGGGAAATTAGAAACATATAAATTGAATGATGTTTCTACCGCAAGTTCATTTTTGGAAATGTTAGACCAGTTGAATGAGCAATTAATTAATGAAAAAATTGAACCAATTGCATTTGACCACGATTGTCGTGAAGGAATTTGCGGAATGTGTTCTTTGTATATCAATGGTCGCGCACACGGTCCAGATACTGGAATAACCACTTGTCAATTACACATGAGAATGTTTAAAGATGGTGATACTATTTACGTAGAACCATGGAGAAGTAAAGCTTTTCCAGTAATTAAAGATTTGGTAGTAGACAGAAGTGCTTTTGATAGAATTCAACAAGCGGGAGGATTCGTTTCGGTAAATACCTCAGGAAACACCATAGATGCGAATGCAACCCCAATTAATAAACAAGATGCGGATAAAGCTTTTGAGGCGGCAGCATGTATAGGCTGCGGGGCATGTGTAGCTACTTGTAAAAATGGTTCTGCCATGTTATTTGTTGGGGCAAAAGTATCTCAATATGCTTTGTTACCTCAAGGAAAAGTTGAAGCGACCCAACGTGTTTTAAACATGGTACGTCAAATGGATGAAGAGGGTTTTGGAAACTGTACCAATACGGGAGCTTGTGAAATCGAATGCCCAAAAGGTATTTCTTTAGAAAATATTGCTCGAATGAATAGAGAATATTTGTCTGCAAGTGCGAAAGGATAAACTTTTTAAAATAAAATTTATATTAGTAACGCATTCAATTGAATGCGTTACTAGTTTAAAAAAAGTACAGTATGCTAAAATTAACTTATATTTTATGTTTAGTTTATATACTTAAAGGTCTATCTATGGATGCCCAAAGCCTCAAGATAATGACATATAATATTCGTCTTGACGTTCCATCAGACGGAGAGAACAATTGGTCGAATCGAAAGGATTTTTTCTCCTCTCAAATACAATTCTATGAGCCAGATATATTTGGAGTTCAAGAAGCTAAGCCGAATCAAGTGGCAGATATTGCCACTGCTTTATCTCAATATAATTATTTAGGAATAGGGCGAGATGGTGATGGAAAAGGAGAGTCCTCAAATATACTTTATAATAAAGAAAGATTTTCAGTCAAAGAAACGAATACGTTTTGGCTTTCAGAAACTCCAGATATACCATCAAAAGGATGGGATGCGGCTTTTAATAGAGTTTGTACATATGCACTTTTTAAAGATTTGAAAACCAATAAAACATTTTGGGTTTTTAATACACACCTAGACCATATGGGTGAAGAAGCAAAGACAAAAGGGATTCAATTAATTCTATCGAAAATAAAAACTTTGAATAGTAAGAATTATCCAGTAATTTTTATGGGAGATTTCAATTCAGAACCGAATGAGAATAGAATACTTGAACTGAGAAGTGTAATGGACGATTCTAAAGAAGTTTCTGAACAAAAACCTTACGGTCCTTCAGGTACATTTAATAACTTCAAGCACGACCAACCCGTCACAAAATTGATAGATTATATATTTATCTCTAAAAATAGCGATTTGAAAGTAAAAAAATATGCAGTTCTAAGTGATGCTGTAGATTTAAAATATCCATCAGATCATTTACCTATTTTTGTAGAGCTGAAGTATAAATAATTTTGTCCAAATTTGATTTAAAATCTAGAATAAAGAATGACAAAAAAGATCCCATCAATGATTCAATTTCTGTTTATATTCATTTTTTATCTTTGATGAAATTATTATAAATGAAAGTAGCCTTAATACAATCTCCATTATTTTGGGAAACCCCATCTTTAAATCGAAATTATTTTGAAGAAAAAATTAATTCTATTTCCGAAAAAGTCGATTTGATTGTTCTTCCCGAAATGTTTTCGACGGGTTTTACTATGAATCCCAAGGAAGTTTTTGAAACTATGGAAGGCGAAACGGTTTTATGGCTACAATCTTTAGCGAAAGCCAAAAACAGTGCAATAACAGGCAGTTTAATTATCAAGGAAGACGGTAATTTCTACAACAGATTAGTTTTTGTTTTTCCATCTGGCGAAATACAGTTCTATGATAAGAGACATTTGTTTACACTCGCTGGTGAAGATAAAATCTATACTTCAGGAAGAAAAAAACTAATTGTTGAATACAAAGGATTTAAGATTTGTTTGTTAATCTGTTATGATCTTCGTTTTCCTGTTTTTTCTAGAAATAAAGAAGATTACGATGTCTTGATTTATGTTGCAAACTGGCCTAAACCAAGAATTAACGCTTGGGATTCATTATTAAAAGCCCGTGCCATAGAGAATATGTGCTATACTATTGGAGTAAATAGAATTGGTATTGATGCTACTAATCTAGAATACAACGGACATTCACAGATTATAGATTTTTTAGGAAATTATCTCATTGAACCTCAAGAGAATGAAGAGATATATTGTACGACATTACACAAAAGTAGTTTGGTTGAGTTTAGAGAAAAATTCGGCTTTTTAAATGACAGAGATGCCTTTACGGTTTCAGATTAAACGTCTGATCTACTTCCCAGTTGGCTCTAATATCAATTTCTTTTGGAAAGTAAATTACTTTTTCGGCTTGTTTTTTTTCTAAAAAATTTCCGCTATCCCATGCTGCATTTTTATTTTCATCATAGATTACTCTAAGTGTAAATAAATTGGGTTCTAGTAGGTTAAAATCAATTTTTGTGCTGTTTTCTGTATACTGTGATGCGACAACGTCTCCTTTAGCATTGGTCAATTCTACAATGATTGGAAATTTTTCTACATTTTGAAGATTCACAGTAAGATTTCCATATTCTGAGATATTTTTTGTTTCTAAAACATAGGTCAAAGAATCACTTTCATGCTCTAAATAATCTTTCATAGCACCTGCCAAAAGTTTGAGTTTGTATTTTTCTAAAGGTTCTTTTTTAAAATCAAATTTTAACTCCTGATTCCACTCATCGTATTCAGTTTTAAAAGCTACCGAAACAGAATCTTTATTGATTAATTGCATTTTTGTAACATCAAAATTCTGTAAAGGAATACTACTTTTTAAGCTAAAAATTTCAGAGAGACCTATTGTTTTATTTTGTTTAGTACTAAAACTTAAAGTGTCATTTTTCTGGTTTTTCAAATAAGTATTGTAGTCTTGTGAATAGTTACCTTTTGCAATTGATACATTTAAAGAATCTATTTTTAAAGGCTTAAACCATATTTGTACAGAATCTTTTTCAGGTAATTTTGTTACAATCGAAGGAATTAACTCTTGTTTGTTTTTTAAAGTTACTTTCAAATTTTTAGTTTTCCCTTCGTAGCCCATGGTAAATCTGTTTCCAGAGGCTTGGCTAGGTTTGAAAGTTTTAAAAGGAGCAGTTTCTTTAAATAAAGACAATTCAAAAACAGAATCATTCGGTATGGTTATAAACTCTTTATGGAAACCAATTTTTTCCTTTTTGGAATTAAATTTATTGTCACTGTTCTCATCTTTTATAGCAATGAGTAGGTATTTGCCAGCTTTTAGATTTTCCAGTTTAAAGGTTTTAGAACTGTCTAAAGTATTCGTCACATAGCGAGGATTATCCTTGTAAATTACGGAATCATTAAATTTAGAATTTACTTCATATAGCATTACAGAAACAAATGCATCCACTTTTTTAGCATAGGCATCTTTAATAGAACCACTAAGTGATAGTGAATCTATGTAAGAACCAGTAGAAAAAACGTACTTAAATTGACGGTACGGATTACCCTCATTGTTATCTTCTATACTTTCACCAAAATTCATACTGTAGGTTGTATTGGCTTGTAATGAGTCATTAAATTGTACTGTGATATACTTGCTAGCCGTTTGAGGGAGAATTGTAGGTGATTTGCTCATAGGCGGAGAAATAATCAATTGTTTGTTGATGTTTTTCAGTTTTACGTATTCATCAAAAGTCAGTTTGATAGTATTACCTTTAAAATTTGTACTGTAGTTAGCAGGAAAACTTATCTTTAAGACAGGCGCAATCGTATCTTTTACTCCGCCATCAATAGTTCCTCTTTTGGCACAACTGATAAGTAATAAAAGCAGAAAAAGTAAAGTGAATTTAAAACCGTTTTTTAACATCACAAGTAGATAATTTGAATCCACAAAATAACAATTATATTTATTGTAAACGAAATCTTTTATGGTTTTATTGAGTGACTTTGGTAAACCCGATTTTGTTATCAAAAGCAAGAATATGAAATTTAATTAGTTTGTATTTTTAACATTGATTATCAATTAATTAATAAAACTTATATATTTAATTACACAAATTTATGAATGTGACATGGCCATGCAAACAATACTTATTTTTGCGCCAGGAATCTTCAATAAAGCCCTGCCACAAGCCTCAAGAGTTGATCCAGTCGTTAAAACATCATCAATTAAAAGAAAATGTTTGTTGTATTCTTTTTCAGAAAACTGTACATCAAAAACATGTTCTAAAACTTCAGTTCGATTCAAAAGATTCTTTCTTACTTGAGTTTTCGAGTAGATGTTTCTGCTCAATATATTTGGATTGTAATTGATTTTTAATTTTTCAGATAGCGTTAATCCAAACGAACTAACTTGATTGTATCCTCTTTCTTTTAATCTTTTTTTGTGAAGCGGAACAGGTATTATTTCATCAAATGTACTTGCAACGGGTAAATTTTTTAAGGTATCGGCTTGCCATTCTCCTAAAACGGCTCCAATTCCTTCATGCCCACGATATTTCAAGTTGTGAATCATTTCTTGTACAATTCCTTTTTTATGAAAATAAACTAGGGTAGACGCAAATTCAACAGGAATTTTTCCGTAAAATTTTTTAAGAGCTTCATTTTCAGGATTCAAATGATGATTTGTTAGGGGGATTTCATGGCGACAAATGGTACAAATTACATTTTCATTGGATAATAAATGGTTAGAACATCCAGAGCAAACTTTAGGAAAAAGGACATTGATTAGGTTTTCAAACATGGAGATTGATATTTTAAAGATAAAAATAAGAAAATCGTCTCATTAGATGTTAATTTATAGACACTTTTTATATTTTTGCACCACTATGGCAAAACAAGAAGATTTATTTAAGAATGTAATTTCGCACGCAAAGGAGTATGGATTTATTTTTCCATCAAGCGAAATTTACGACGGATTGAGTGCAGTATATGATTATGCTCAGAATGGCGTCGAATTAAAGAAAAACATAAGAGAATATTGGTGGAAATCAATGGTTCAAATGCATGAAAATATTGTGGGATTAGACGCTGCAATTTTAATGCACCCAACTACTTGGAAAGCATCTGGACACGTTGATGCGTTTAACGATCCGTTGATTGACAACAAAGATTCCAAAAAAAGATACCGAGCAGACGTTTTAATTGAGGATTATGCCGAAAAATTAAACCTAAAAGCAAAGAAAGAAATTGAAAAAGCGCGTGAGCGTTTTGGAGCTTCATTTGATGAAGAGCAATATAAAACTACAAATCCTCGTGTGATGGAATATCTCGCTAAAGAAAGAGAAATTCTTGAAAGAATGGGAAAATCATTAGGCAATGGTGATTTAGACGATGTAAAAGCCTTAATCGATGAACTCGAAATTGCTGACCCTGAAACAGGTTCAAGAAATTGGACAGATGTAAAGCAATTCAACTTAATGTTCGGTACAAAATTAGGTGCGTCTGCTGAAAATGCAATGGATTTATATCTTAGACCTGAAACGGCTCAAGGAATTTTTGTGAACTTTTTGAATGTGCAAAAATCAGGAAGAATGAAAATTCCTTTTGGAATTGCTCAAACGGGTAAAGCTTTTAGGAATGAAATTGTAGCACGTCAATTCATTTTCCGTATGCGCGAGTTTGAGCAGATGGAAATGCAATTCTTTGTGAAGCCAGGTGAAGAGATGACATGGTACGACTATTGGAAAAATACGCGATTAAACTGGCATTTGTCATTAGGTTTAGGAAAGAAAATTATCGTTTTCATGATCATGAAAAATTAGCACATTATGCTAATGCGGCTGCCGATATTGAGTTTAATTTTCCTTTTGGATTCAAAGAATTAGAAGGAATCCACTCAAGAACCGATTTCGATTTAAAAGCGCACGAACAGTATTCAGGGAAAAAGATGCAATATTTTGATACAGAAACGAATGCAAATTATACTCCTTATGTGGTAGAAACCTCTGTTGGTTTAGACAGAATGTTTTTGGCTGTTTTTTCTAATTCATTAAAAGAGGAAGTGCTTGAGGATGGTACAACCAGAATAGTTTTACAATTGCCTTCAGTTTTAGCACCAACTAAAGCTGCGGTTTTACCATTGGTTAAAAAAGACGGTTTGCCAGAAGTAGCAAGAAAATAATAGAAGATTTAAAATGGGATTTTAACGTAGCCTATGATGAAAAAGATGCTGTAGGAAGAAGATATAGACGTCAAGATGCACTTGGAACACCTTTTTGTATTACTGTAGACCATCAAACTTTAGAAGACCATACTGTAACCATTCGTCATAGAGATACTATGAAACAGGATAGAGTAAAAATAGTTGAATTAAAATCAATAATCGAAATGAAGTTTCAATGAAAAATTGGTTGCTGAAAACAAAAATTAAAATTTTAATGATGAAAGCTTCTCAAAGAAGCTTTTTATTTGAATATAACCGTCTTAAGTTTTTTATTAAAATCGGAATAAGGACGTTATTTTTCTTTGTTTTCAATGAAAATAATTTTAAAAAATTTTTGTTTAGGATAGGCCTTATTGAGTAACTGAATAAAGATATTCCAATTTTTACCAGAAGCTTTAAGCAATGAATTTAAAATTAAGACATACTCTTTCAATTTAGGATGTTCAATTTCTTGTTTTTTATTGTTTTTTCGGGTATAAACTCTTTTAGGTTTCGATTTTCGAATAGCCTCTAGCACATCATTTTCAATTCTCGAAAAGATGATTTCATTTAATAAATCGACTAAAGCTGAAGGTTTTCCTTGCACATCTTCCCAAAAAAGATGATTCGCTTCTAAGATAGCCTCTATAAAATCTATCGGAATCGTTTTTATCCAATCAACAGCAGTATCATTTTGTTGGTTTTTTAAAAGTGTAACAAAATGTTCAAGAGTTACAATTTTGTGCCGAGTAAATCCAGTAACTTGATCAATTAAATCATCGATATTAGTTTTTTCAAGCGTTTTTACAATTAAATGTGCTCCTTTTGCATGTTTTAAATGTGCAATTTTTAAAAAACCTTCTTCTTTTGCTTTTATAATTATCTGGCAAAGTTTTATAAGATGATGAGATTCTATTGTGCTTTCAACAGATGCTTTTTTACCTTTTATATCATTTATTTCAATTAAAATAGCATTTTTAAATGCAGCAAATAAATCTGAATCTATAGGTAAAAACGTATTTAATTTATTTATAAATTCAATCACCCAACTTTCCGATTTACCCTCATATCCTAGGTTTTTTTGAATGGAGTGGAGTGTCAAAACTCGCATTTTATTCTCCAAGATATAGCAATTCAAGCTCACAGAGCCAAGTTGTAATGGATTTTCTTTTTGACCAAAACGTATTTTTAGCATCAATCTATTTCTTTAATTGTTTGAGCCATTCTACCAATTGCAATCTGTCTTTTTCAACAACTACCTCTATTTCGTCAATTTTTTTCTTTCTTTCTTTGAGTTTTTTCTTTTCTCCCGATTTTTTTTCAAGATCAAAGTAATGACGAATATGTTTTATCATGAACCAGGCTGATTTCTGGGTAATTTCGAGAGTTTCACTCAATTCAATAGATGAAATAGCCCTGTTTTCATGAGTAATGAGCCAAATAGCAACAAACCATTTTTGTAATTCAATCTTGGAATTATAAAATACAGTATTGGTTTTAACATTGAAATATTTCCTGCTATTTCTGCAGCGGTAGCGATTTTGCTTGCAGCGATACACTTTTGAGTTTGGATCAAATGGACTAACTATTTGGCCATTCCATCGTAATCTTTCTAAATGTTCAATACAGCTTTGCTCATCTGGGAAAGCTTCTTTTAGTTCACTAATAGATTTAAAATCTTCGCTCAACATTAATTTAGGTGTGAAATATTAAATCACACAAAAATATAAAAAATGATGTAATTTAATATATAAAAAATAAATTTATTCCATATTTAGGTCATTTGAATCAGGTCAAAATGTAATTCAACGAATATTCTTGCGGTTTATATTTTATTATTAACAATATCTAGAATTGTATTAACATTCGTTAACACGAATTTATAAAAAATGTAAATTAGCCTCAGTTTTGTGGTAGCTATGCATCATATTAGTAGCATGACAACCCCAAAATCCCCCAAACCTACTACATACAACTTTCTGCTTAATGCTTTACTAAACTAAAATTTAGGAAAAGCAATTAATGAGGCATTCTTTTATAATTATTGATGATAATACTCAAAGTCTTTTGAAAACTAAAGCCATTGCTGAAAGTTTTCAAAATCTTCAATATATTGCATCTGCTACTAATTATGAGGATGGATTAAACCTTATTTTGGAGTTTAATCCTAAAATTGTTTTTTTGGAAATTAATCCAGACGATAAATCAAGTAATTTATCGCTACAGCTGATTAATGAATTGCACAGGTATTTGAAAGAGATTCCAAAATTTATTATAACAACCAAAGATGTTGAGCAAGTTTTTGAAGCTATTAAATATGATGTTTTAGATTATTTTGTAAAACCACTTGAGCAGCAAGATCTTAGAAAGGCGATATTAAAATTTGAAAAAACAATTGTAGATACACCTCAGTTTTTTAATCAAAATGCACCCGAAGAGAAACAACTAATTCATCCAACAGAAGAGAATAATAATTCTGGTGTTTTTGAGAAAGAAATCTCTGAAAACAGCATGTCATCAATTGAAGAGAGTCCTAATGATGAATTGGATGATTCGATTGAATCTCAGCCTCTCAGGGATAATAAAACAACTGCACAATATTCACAAATTAGAAAAGAGGACAAACCCCTCATTATTTGCGTGAAATCCTATGGTGATTATCGATTTATAGAAGCCAAAGACATTTGTTATTTACAAGCAGACAATAATTCAACAGATATTCATCTGTACAATGGGGAAATGATTACCGCATTCAAAACATTAAAACATTTCGAAGGGGTGCTAAGCTCTCCTTTTGTTCGTATTCACAACAGTTACATTGTTAACATTGATTATGTTTCAAGGATTCATACAGGTAATGCTGTTTGTTATATTAAGAACACTACGACGAAACTTCCGTTTTCAAAATCCTATAAAGAGAATGTTGATTCTATTATAAATAGCATCACAAATGGCAATTATCTAGAAATTTAGAAATACCATCTACACGAATTTGATATTCATTCACTATCAAATGACATCATTCTACCAAAAACACCCGAAAACAGGGCGATTACAGAGACATACTATGTAGTTTTACATCGTGAATCAGGAAGATTTACTGCAAAAGCGAAAAACAATTACAAACTTATAAAGTCTCAAATTATGAAAAAGTCAATCTTAACTATCGGATTATTTTCTTTAATGATGGTATTAACATCATTTACATCTCCAGAAATAGGAGGAAGTAACACAGCTCCAAAACCAAGAATGTTCGAAATCGGTGGAAGCAACACAGCTCCAAAACCAAGATTGTTTGATATTGGGGGTAGCAACACAGCTCCAAAACCAATGTATGAAATTGAGGATATTGCCCAAGACAATGTTTGCAATAGGAGGCTCCAAAGCCAAGATAATTATTGTAAATAATATTTAATTGATATTTAAGGTCTTCAATTTGAAGACCTTTTTTTTTAAATTAATTTTATTACTTTAGCGCAGTAATCAATTTTTAACTATTGAAAAATAAAATAATCATATTTTTTTGCCTTTTATTTATAACCTTTAGTTGCAATAAAAATATTAAAACTAACTAAACAGATGAATTTAATTCAGATAGTTTATCAACATATAATTCTTTGCAAAAATAAAAATTGATCCAAAAAAAGGTTGCAATTCAATAAAAAGCATTTTCAATTCTGGAAAATCATAAAAATGATCCGGAATATCGAGACAATTTATTAATGTCACAGAAATTTTTTTCACTTAATGAAAATAAAGATTTACAAAAAGCACTTCAATTAATTCTTTATAAATCAATAGAAGAAAAAAGACATTACATATTGCAAAAGCTTACAGTATATTATGGGAATAATTATTTTAATCAAGGAGAAAATGATAGTGCTTACTACTACTTTTTAAAATCAGAAAATTGTTATAAAACTCAAAGATAGTTTAAGTCTTGGAAAAAACTACATAGATAAAGCGTATTCCCAAATGTATGAGAATGATTATACAGGTTCTGAACTCTCATCAATTCAGGCTTTAGGATGTTATAGAAATTTAATGATAGACTTATCTGAATATCTAGCTCTCAATTTAATAGGTATAAGTTCTAATGAACTTAAAAATTATGATAATGCATTAGTATATCAAAAAAAGCATTGGATTATGTAAATAAATATGAAGAAATATCTAATTCAAAATTGCATTTTCGCGAGCAAGTACTTATAATAATTTAGGGTATGTTTATCAAAATTTAAACAATCATAAAAGAAGCAGTTAATAATTTTAGGTTAGGACTTAAAGAAAAATTTATTACAAGATGCTCCATATATTTATTCAACAATTGTTGATAATTTAGCGTATTCAAAATTTAAATTAAAAGATTACAATGGACTTGCCAAATTTATTTTTGAATCTTTGAAAATTAGAGAAAAAATGAACTTTTTTCAGGAGTTATTGCTAACAAAATTCATTTATCCGAATTTTTTTGCAGAAATAAAAGATACGATTAATTCTCAAAAATATGCTAATGAGGCTTTAAAATTAGCAAAAACGACTAAAATTTCAGGGGATTTATTGAGTTCTTTAAAACAATTGTCACTGGTTGAACATAAAAATTCATCGCAATACTCTAAAGAATATATAAAGATCAGTGATAGTATTCAACAGGAAGAGCGAAAAGCTAAAGATAAGTTTGCAAGGATTGCATACGAAACAGATGAAATCATCGGCGAAAAAGACAAACTTGAAGAACAAAACCGAACCTTACTTTACTTTTTTATCGGAACATTTGCCGTTGGAGTTTTATTGTTTGTGATTCGTACACAAAGAGCTAGAAATAGAGAGCTCTTATTAAAACAACAACAGCAAAAAGTAAATGAGGAAATTTACAGTTTGATGATTTCCCAGCAGCAGACAATAGAAGAAAACAGAGTTAAAGAAAAAAAGAGAATTGCTCAAGAACTCCATGACGGTATTTTAGGTAGAATGTTTGGAGCTAGATTAAATTTAGATAGTTTAAATAAATTTAATGACGAAGAATCTATTGCCAATAGATACAATTATTTGAATGAATTAAAAAATATTGAGCAAGATATTAGAGAAATATCGCATGATTTGAATCGAGAGAAACATGTACTTATTAATAACTTTGTAGCCATCGTTCACAATCTTTTAGAAGAACAAAAATCTTCTTTTGAATCTGACATTACGTTTAGTATCGATGAAAGTATACAATGGGATTTGATTGATAATACCACAAAAATAAATTTGTACCGCATTTTACAAGAATCACTTCAAAATATCAACAAATATGCTAGTGCAAAAAACATCAGAGTCGATTTCAAAAAAGATATTGACAACATTGTACTAAAAATTGTTGATGACGGAATTGGATTTGATGTAAACACAAGAAAAAAAGGTATAGGTTTGCAAAATATGTTATCGAGAGTTAATGAATGCGATGGTGTTTTTGATATCGATTCTAAAAAAGGTAAAGGAACAGCAATAACGATAACAGTACCAATTCAAAAAAATACAGTAACAGCTTAATTATGGCAACTAAAATTAACATACTTATAGTAGACGATCATCCTTTTATCATCGAAGCCTATAAAAACGCTATAAAAGGGTACAATTCAAAAGGAGCTTACGAATTTATAATCACTCAAGCCAAAGATTGTAAAACAGGTTATGAAGCAATTATCGATGCTCAAGACGATCCTTTTGGAATTGCTTTTTTTGATTTAAGTATGCCTACATACGAAGAAAAAGGAATTTTTTCAGGTGAAGATTTGGCTCTTCTAATAAAAGAAAAAATGTCAGATTGTAAAATAATTCTACTGACGATGCATACAGAATTATTAAAAATTAATACCATTATCAAAAACATTAATCCAAATGGATTAGTTATAAAAAACGATTTAACCTTTGACGAATTGCTTTTAGCTTTTGATAAAATATTAAAAGAAGAGAATTATTACAGTCAAACGGTAGTAAAATTGGTCAGCCAAATTCAATATGACAATATTGAAATAGATGCTTTCGACAAACAAATTTTATATCATTTATCAAAAGGAACAAAAACAAAAGACATTCCACAATACGTTCCATTATCTTTGAGCGCCATCGAAAAAAGAAAATTAAATCTTAAAGAAACTCTTGAAATAAAAGGAGGAAGCGATATAGATTTGATTAGAGAGGCTAAAAACAAAGGGTTGTTACTTTAATAGGTAGTAAACCGTAACTAAATTTGCGGGAAACCGCAATGCTTTTTGCGGGAAACCGTAACAAAGAGAAAAGAGTTTTAAAGTACTTTAGCAGTGTAGTATAACACTATAAAAACTCTTTTTGACCCAATCTAAAGAAACAAAACCTAGTCATTTAAGGTAAAAAAAGCGACAACTTTAGGGAATTGTCGCTTTTTTATTTTATTCAGTTATGGCATTCCAACCGCGGGCTTTTAAAGCAATTTTTGTATCGGCACGAGTAATTAAATGAATACCTTCACTTTCTTGAGTCATGTGTCCAATGATGGTAAAATTGGGATTGCCTTTTATTTTTTCAAAATCTTCGATAGAAATTGTAAATAATAATTCATAATCTTCACCTCCGTTGATAGCGACAGTAGTGCTATCAATGTTAAATTCTTCACATACGTTTATAAATTGTGGATCAAGAGGTAATTTGTTTTCATACAGATTACATCCTACACCAGATTGTTTGCAAATATGCATGATTTCTGAAGACAATCCATCCGAAATATCAATCATTGCTGTTGGTTTTATTTCCAAAGCGTGTAATAAAGTCCGCACATCTTTTCTAGCTTCTGGCTTTAATTGACGTTCAATTAAGTAGGTATAAGGATCCAAATCGGGTTGTGAATTTGGATTTACTTGAAATACTTGTTTCTCACGTTCTAAAACTTGCAATCCCATATAGGCAGCACCTATATCACCAGTAACTACCAGTAAATCTGTTGGTTTGGCACCATTTCTATACACAATTTCCTCTTCGTCAGCTTCACCAATTGCAGTAATACTAATAATCAACCCTTTTTGCGATGAAGTGGTATCTCCGCCAATAACATCTACTTTATATTCATTAGCAGCAAGGGTTATTCCTGCAAATAATTCTTCTAAAGCTTCCAGAGGAAATCGATTAGAAACCGCTACCGAAACTGTGATTTGTGTTGCTTTTGCATTCATGGCACATATGTCTGAAATATTCACAACTACGGCTTTGTATCCTAAGTGTTTCAATGGCATATAAGCCAAATCAAAATGGACGCCTTCAATCAATAAATCAGTAGAAACGACAGCTCTTTTTTCTTTAAAATTTAAAACAGCAGCATCATCACCTATTCCTTTTAATGTTGTAGGTTGATTAATTTCAAAGTTTTTAGTCAAATGGTCTATCAAACCAAATTCTCCTAATTGTGCTATACTAGTACGTTGTGGGGTTTTATCTTCAATCATGATTATTGCGAGGAAAGGAGGAATCTTTCCTCATATTTAAAATTTTTCAAGTGTCAAAGGTACAAAGAAAAACAAGGTTAAAAAGAAGTAAAAAATCTAATGATTAATTTCATTAAATTTAGTCACTAAAAAAAACAGAAATGGGAGATTATAATATTGTAACGTTAACCGCTAATCCAGCATTAGATAAAAGCACGCGTTTTAAAGGATTAGTTCCTGAGCAAAAAATTCGATGTGAATCGCCACGGTATGATGCTGGAGGCGGAGGAATTAATGTTTCAAAAGCAATAGCGCGTTTGGGCGGACAATCTTTTGTGTGTTCACTTCTGGAGGTCCAATTGGAACTATGCTTGAACAATTGGTGCAAAAAGAATCGATTCTTTTTAAAGCCATTCCTACTCAAAGTTGGACTAGAGAAAGTTTTGTTGCTGTAGATGAAAACACCAATGCGCAATATCGATTCGGATTTTCTGGGGATCAAATTACAAATGAAGAAAAAGAAACTATTTATAAATCAATTCTTGAGTTGCAACCGAAGTATTTGGTTTTGAGTGGAAGTTTGAATGATGGCTTGACTACGGATTTTTACAAAATAATTGCCAATAAAGTAAAGCCATTTGGCACCAAAATTATTGTAGACACCTCTGGAGAAGCTTTACAAAAGACTCTGGAAACAGAAGTCTATTTAGTAAAACCGAATGTTGGGGAATTAGCAAAGTTAATAGGCGTTGAAAAATTAGAAATGGAGGAGGTCGAAGCCGCTGCAAAAAAAATAATTGACAAAGGAAGCGCAGAAATTGTTGTAGTTTCCTTAGGGCCGCAAGGCGCGGTTTTAGTAACCAAAAATCAAACGGAATTTGTTGCAGCCCCCAATGTTGTTAAGAGAAGCACTGTTGGCGCTGGCGATAGTATGGTAGGCGCTATGACATGGGCATTGTCACAAAACAAAAATTTGAAAGAAGTGGTTCAATGGGGGAGTAGCTTGTGGTTCTGCAGCAACGATGAATGAAGGAACGCAGTTGTTTAAAATTGAAGACGCAAAGCGATTGTTTGAATGGTTAGGGAAGAAGTAATAAAAAAACCCAACAACTTTCGTTATCAGGTTTTCTCTATTATCTATAAGTCTTTTATCTAAAAGTCTAATTTTAATCATTCAATTTCAACACTGCCATAAACGCTTCTTGGGGAATTTCAACATTTCCTACTTGGCGCATCCGTTTTTTACCTTTTTTCTGTTTTTCCAATAATTTACGTTTACGGGAAATATCACCGCCATAACATTTTGCAGTAACGTCTTTTCGTAAGGCTTTTATGGTCTCACGCGCAATAATTTTCGCACCAATAGCCGCTTGAATTGGGATGTCAAACTGTTGTCTTGGAATCAATTCGCGCAATTTCTCACACATTTTTTTACCAATAGTGTACGCATTATCTTCGTGTATCAAGGCAGAAAGTGCGTCTACAGATTGTGCATTGAGTAAAACATCTAGTTTTACTAATTTTGAAGTACGCATTCCTATTGGAGAATAATCAAATGAAGCATATCCCTTAGAAACGGTTTTCAATCGATCATAAAAATCAAATACAATTTCCGCCAAAGGCATGTCAAATGTCAACTCCACACGTTCGGTTGTCAAATACGTCTGATTGGTAATCAATCCGCGTTTTTCGATACATAAACTCATTACATTACCCACAAAATCAGCCTTGGTAATAATAGTTGCTTTAATATAGGGTTCTTCAACACGGTCTAGGCGGGAAGGCTCAGGCAGGTCAGAGGGGTTATTGACTACAAAACCAGTTTCTGGATCTTTTTTGGTGTAAGCCAAATAGGAAACGTTGGGAACAGTAGTAATTACGGTCATGTTGAACTCACGTTCCAATCGCTCCTGAATAATTTCCATGTGAAGCATTCCTAAAAAACCACAACGGAAACCAAATCCTAAAGCTGCAGAACTTTCAGCAGTAAATACCAAAGAAGCATCATTTAACTGTAATTTTTCCATGGAATTTCGCAATTCCTCGTAATCTTCCGTATCTACGGGGTAAATACCGGCAAAAACCATTGGCTTTACATCTTCAAAACCATGAATCATATTGGTTGTCGGAGTTTTAGCATCGGTCAAAGTATCACCTACTTTTACTTCTTTAGCTTCTTTAATTCCAGAGATTAAATAACCAACATCACCAGCAGAAATCACTTGTTTTGGTACTTGGTTTAATTTTAATGTGCCAATTTCATCCGCAAAATATTCATTGCCAGTCGCCATGAACTTTATTTTTTGACCTTTGCGAATTTCACCGTTTTTTACACGAAAAATAACTTCGATGCCACGAAACGGATTGTAAACAGAATCGAATATCAATGCTTGCAAGGGTTCATTTGGGTCGCCTTTTGGAGCAGGAATTCTTTCGATAATGGCAGCTAAAATATTTTCTACACCAAAACCCGTTTTTCCCGAAGCATGGATAATTTCATCCAATTTACATCCTAACAAATCAACAATATCGTCACTAACTTCTTCCGGATTAGCGCTTGGTAAATCGACTTTATTCAAAACAGGAATGATTTCCAAGTCATTTTCTAAAGCCAAATACAAATTGGATATAGTTTGAGCTTGAATACTTTGCGCTGCATCCACAATCAAAAGTGCACCCTCGCAAGCGGCGATGGAACGGGAAACTTCATAGGAAAAATCAACGTGTCCAGGAGTGTCAATCAAATTTAGAATATAATTTTCGCCTTTATAATTGTATTCCATTTGAATGGCATGACTTTTTATAGTGATACCTCGCTCGCGCTCCAAGTCCATGTTGTCTAGCAATTGCGCTTTTTCTTCACGAGCGGAAACGGTTTGTGTGGCTCCGAGTAGTCGGTCTGCAAGCGTACTTTTCCCGTGGTCGATATGTGCAATGATGCAAAAATTCCTTATGTTTTTCATTTTCTGTATCTGTCAATTTTTTGCAAATGCTTTCGCATTTAATCGGCAAATATAAGGCAAAGTTTTTGGAAACGAGAATCAAGATTAACTATTGTTGTTTCTGAGGTTTTAAAATTCACAATCTAAAACCTGCAATCTAAAATCTTAAATTGTATTTTTGCAAAAAAAGTACCCTTGGTTAAAATTGGCAACATAGAATTACCTGATTTTCCACTATTATTGGCACCGATGGAAGACGTGAGCGATCCGCCATTTCGTCGTTTGTGCAAAATGCACGGTGCCGATTTGATGTATTCGGAGTTTATTTCTTCTGAGGGATTGATTCGTGATGCAATGAAGAGCCGCATGAAGTTAGATATTTTTGATTACGAAAGACCAGTTGGGATTCAAATTTTTGGTGGAGATGAAGAAGCCATGGCGCTTTCTGCCAAAATTGTAG
>JADKDN010000010.1 GCA_016718345.1 Flavobacterium sp.
CCGTATTGAAAACATGTTGGTTCGTCTTTTAGAAAATAGGCAATTAATTTGTAAACAATTGGATAATCGCTTTCTAGGATTTTAAAATGACTGCCGTATAATTCAACTCCTTTGTTTTCTAACCATTTAATAACCTCATCATAGCTATAATGGCTCTGAATAGTCTTTATCGGTTGTTGTGTTGAGTTGTTTTGCTCTGTTTGGTTGTTCTGCATTTGAAATGAATTTTGGTGCGTTAATCATCCAATTTTGTGCTGCTGCTTGCCAATCGACCATTGGGGTTTTTCCACCAACTAACCAACCAACACTTTTGAAGTAGTTGAAGAATTTTTGAGCTTCTTGATCTGGAAAGTTATTTTCTAGAAAATAGGTTTTGACTTCTTCGATTGTTGGCTGTAAGTTTACCTGACTGCCACTGGCAGTCCTCCTCTTAATATCAAATGCTCGGGATGACAAATCGGAATTCTCAAATTCCTCTTTCTTTTTTTCGCGCAACTTTTTTTCTTTCTCTTCTGTTTCGTTTTTTAAATCCAAATTATTTATTTCTTCAAAATTTTTTGTGTGCTTTTCCAAGTTTGAAACGTTATTATCGTTTAAAATGTTTGTATTGTTTATATAGTTTATAGAAGATACTACTGCTTGTTCAGTACCTGTTTCACTACTAGTACAAGACTTGTTCAAAGCTTGTTCAGAAACAAGTTCAATAATTGGTTCATTTTTTGGTTTTCTTTCGGATTTTGGTAGCGGTTTTAAATCTTCTGAAAAATTGAATAAAATGACATGACTTCCTTTGAATGGATTGTATGATGGTTCGTAATTGATGTAACCCAAACTATGCAAGTTCTTCAGACATTTGTGATAGGTTGCTTTGGAACTGATTTTGCTTATTCGCATTACCTCATCGCGATTGATACTTATTGGATTTTTGAAGCGGTTGCAGTTCCAAAACTGAAATAAAGCAATGTACAAGCTAACGTGTGTTGGATTGAGTGTTTTGTCTATAGCTACTTTTTCGAAGAAACCGGTTAGGTGTTTGATGTAGTTCATGTTGAATTACGAATTAAAAATTATGGTTTACAAGATTCTCGATACATTTTTCTAAAAAGCTGTCGCATTTTAGAAAAACACTCGAACTGACGAGTAGCTTACTATTTGAACAGAGTAGGCAAGGCATTTACCTTATTTCCATTTAATAACTTATCAATATCTGAATTGTCGTAGTACATTATGCCGCCTATTTTGGTATAGGTTAGTGTTCCGTTGATGCGGAGATTTTGTAAAGTACCAGGAGAAATGTTTAACAGTTTGCGGACTTCATTGGATTTGAGCCACTGTTTTGTTTGTTGCGGTTTGGATTGAATGATTTCTTTTAAATCGTTTAAAAGAAGACTTCTGAATTCGTTTAAATCTTCGCGAGTAATTACTTCGATTGCCATAACGTATATTTTAGATTGTTATGGTACAAATTTGTAGTATTTGAATAGTTTTAAATCACAAGTCAATCACAAGTTGTGAATGATTTTTATTCAAAGTATTGTATTTATTGATGTTACAGCAAGTCGTCTGTATTTTCCATACGTTTCACTAATTTTTCTTTTAATGAGTTTAGGAATTTGGTTTGGTCTGATTTTCGCATTCGAATTTCAAGGAAAGCACGGTGGTACTGCCCTAAGTCGATATCAAACACCACCTCAAAGTATTCTGCAATATCCTTTAAATCGGATGCACCATTGTTGAACACACCTTCGGTATGAAGAGCATATAAAAGCTCTATTAATGCGACTTTAGAGCCAGTCCAAGTTTGCTTCACCTTCGGTTGAACTTGTGATTTTTCTTTTGGGTCTTTATTTTCCATCATCAATAATTTATCTTCTAGATAAACTTGGATTAAATCGTGTGCCAAAATCTTTGCCACTTTAAAATCATGAGAGGTTGAAAAAGTATGATCTGCTTCAAAATAAAAGCTATCTAAAGCTAACTTTACATCAATTTTACCTCGTAGAAAATATTTATGATCTAAATAGCTACTTCCTGTTCTGTAATATCTATAGAAGTCTAAATTACCATCAAAATATCTTTTAAGTTTATCCAGTTCGTTATTTAGGTATTTTTTGAGAATTCGTTCTCCCTCCATGTGGTTTCTTGCTTTCAATTTTAAATATTGCATTATAATAAATTAGTTTGGATGTAAATTTGGGTTTTACAATTTTAAAAAATTCAATTTCTTGTTGTTGTGATTTATTCTTTTCTTTTTCAAATAATCTTTTTAATTTTTGGATCGATTTCAAAATAATATCAATAGCACTTTCACAACGCTTGATTGGGTCGTCAATTTCTAAATCGGTAAAATTTAGTTGTTCGTTTAAATCAGTTATTAATTGGTTGATTTTTGAGCTCAATTTCTTTTATATATTTAGTAGTTATTTTTGATTGAACCTCTCTAATAGTTTAAAGAAAAACCGAACGCAAATCCCATATCGCTATCATAATGTGTTCTTAAACTTAGATTTCTTTTGAAGATGTATCTAGCATCAAGCATGAATTCTGTATCAGTATTTACCATAAAACCCATTCTTAATCGTTTAGAAACTGGAATATCTTCTCTCATTAATTGTAATCTTACGTTACCGTCTTGGAAAACTTCTGCTTGCGCAATTACGAGCATTGGTAATGTATAATTAACACCAGCACTTAAAACAGCTCTCTTGTCTTTTGTGTTTTCTTGTCCAAAAATATTACTTTCGATTTCTCCATTCATTCTTCTGTAACGCCAGTCGAAACCGATGAAAGGCATTAACCATTGCATTTTTCCTATATATCTACCTAAATGGAATTCGGCTTCGTAACCATGCATATCATTATATCCTATTCGCCATTCTGCTCCTAAACTCCATCGTGTATTTTGGATCATTGCCATTCCGTCATTACCATTTGTTGCAAAATCATTTTCTGCCATAAAATGAAAAGCTCTATCATCGGCAAATAATTTTCTTTGTGCTAATTTTGGATTTGGAATAAGTGGATTTGGAGCTTGATTTTCATAGGTAAAAACTCTTCCCATACCAGCCATCATGTGATATAAAATGTGACAGTGAAAAAACCAATCGCCTTCTACATTTGCATTGAATTCAATTACATTTGTTTCCATTGGCATTAAATCCATTATATTTTTTAAGGGTGCAAACTCTTCTTGACCATTGATAATTCTGAAATCATGACCATGCAAGTGCATTGGATGGCGCATCATCGAACCATTGTAAAGTGTAATTCTAATGTTTTCTCCTTTTTTTATTAGGATTTTATCTGTTTCAGAAACTACTTTATTGTCTAAACTCCAAACATATCGGTTCATGTTACCTGTTAGTTCAAAACGAAGTTCTTTTACTGGGGCATCTTTGGGTAAAGTTGTTTTCTCTGTCGCTTTTAGCATAGCATAATTGAGCGTTGTAATAGTAGATAATGCATTGGCATTGTACTGATTTTGATTGTGTTTGGAATGATCATTATTCATTTCCATACTACTCTCATTTTCCTTGTTTTTTACATTTGTAGCACCCGTTATTTCTGGGTACATTACTACATTCATATCCATTTGATTTAAGGACATACTCATTCCCATATCGTCCAAATCTCCGTTCATTTTCATCATACCGTTCATCATTTTCATTCCTTCAAAATATTTCAATTTAGGTAAAGGAGCAATTAATTGTTTGATGCCATTCCCAATGTATAATGAAGTTGATTTAGTCCTATCTTCTGGAGTTGCTAAAAATTCGTATGAAGTTTTATCGGCAGGAATTGTAATTATAACATCATAGGTTTCTGATACGGCAATCAATAATCTATCTACTTCAACTGGTTCTACATCATTACCATCACTAGCTACAACGGTAATTTTACCACCTGCGTAAGTCAACCAAAAATAGGATGAAGCTCCACCATTAGCTATTCGCAGTCGAACTTTATCACCACCTTTGAATTGTGATAATTGGCTTTCATTTTTACCGTTAATAAGAAACTTTTCATAATATATATCACTCACATCCATAGCGTTCATTCGTTTCCATTCGTTGGCAATTTTTGTTTTGAAATGACCTTGCCTTATCGCTTCTGCATAGCTTTGAGTTGTACCTTTTTTGATGGCGAACCAATCAGTTGCATTGTGTAACATTCTATGAATGTTTTCGGGTTTTAAATTGGTCCATTCACTTAAAATTAATGGAACAGTTGGTAAATCATCTATTCCTTTTCGGAAAGTTTTATCTTTTTGTTTTTTGTTCATGATGAACATACCATACATGCCGATTTGTTCCTGTAAGCCCGAATGGCTGTGATACCAATGTGTTCCGTTTTGTATGATTGGAAATGTGTACTTGTGTATTGTGCCAGGTTTAATTGGCATCTGCGTTAAGTTGGGAACACCATCTTCTTTATTAGGTAAAAACAAACCATGCCAATGCAATGATGTTTCTTCTTTTAGTTGGTTGTGTACATAAATTTCGGCAATATCACCTTCATTAAATGTTAGTGTTGGCATTGGAATTTGACCATTAACCGCAATGGCTCTTTTTTCTTTACCAGAATAATTGACGATTGTGTCACGAACATATAAATCGTATCGGACTACTTTTGGAGGTTCATCTTTTATCACTCTCTTTTTTGCAGGTGGATTCACTGTTACTTTTTCCATGTTTTTCATATCATGGCTGTTATCAGTTTTGGTTTTTTCTACAGCAGATTTTTCAGCAATAGGCTTTTTAGCAGGTGTTGTAGTTTTTGGTTTTTCTTTTACTAACGCCATTCCACACTTTGGACATTTTCCAGGTTTTGGAGAATGGATTTCAGGGTGCATTACACAAGTGTAAAAAGTTTGCTGTGAATTGCTTTGAGCAACAACAAAATGATTTATAAAAAAAAGAAAAACGATAATTGATAACTTGGTTTTCATGACTTTATTTTTTTAACAACATTTCCCAATCCGCTATTCTTTTATTTAGTGTCTCGATTGTACTTTTCATTTTTTCCTTATCGGCTAAGGTAATTGCCCTTTTGCTGCTTCAATTGCATTGGTATAATCTTTTAATTCGGATGCTATTTTTTGTCTTAAATTTGGGTAATTGAAATTTTCAGGTTTTAATTTTTCGGCTTCTAAAAGCCATGTCATTGCCAGTTTATAATCTCTATTGGTGTTGTAATAGTAATTAGCTGCCTGAAATAATAAATTAGCATCCTGAGATTTCCCTTTAATGATATGCTGGTCTATTAATGCTAGTATAGTATCGTCTTCCTTGCTCTTTATTGGTATTTTAACCATAGTGTTTTCCCAAAGTATTTTCAGAAATGCTTCACCCTTGCTGTTGATGTCATTTAAATCGATTGTAAATGTTTCATAGAAGTTAGAGCTTTTTTCGACAGGAACTTTGAAACGCATCACATCCTTTTTTTCATCATAGCCGGTTTCGCCATGTAAAGTAGTATCTGTGTTGATAATTATAGTCCACTCATTGATTGAAGGAATTGTGAATATTGAGTAACTACCTGTTTTTAATACATTGTTGCCAAATGAAATATCTTCGGAAGTAGTTATTACAGTACAATCACTTGCCCCTGTTCGCCAAAGTTTATCAAATGGTACTAACTCCCCAAATATTTTTCGTCCTCTGACTAAAGGTCTGCTATATGAAATTTTTATTTTTGCGCTACCCACTTCTTGCTCATACGATGCTGCAGGGCTAGCTGCAGTTACTCTAATTTGAACTTTGTCTTGTGCTGACAGTATTACAGATTGCAAAAGCATAAAGCTTAATAGGATGTTTTTTTTCATTTATTTTAATTTTTAAATATGTTGGAATATTAATCTAATTCTTTAAGCTTAGCTTTCATTTTGTTAGCTTCCGCATGCTGCCCTGTACTATTTTTAGCAGCACTTTTCACCTGATTGAATAGGTGGACATTTTACAGTGCCATAGCTGCAATAAACACAACAATCACCTTGTTTAGGTTTCACTATTTTTTTACAGTTTTCGCATTCATAGAAGAATTGACAAGCATCAGTAGGCATCATTTCTTCTTTTTTGTGACCGCAATGTGGACATGTTATTTTTGATTTCAGTTCTACTGATTTACCGTTGTACATCGTGCAAGTATTACAGCCATAGTGAAGTTTGTTTCTATGATAATTGACTATTGTAGCGATAAGAAGCCCGAACATACCAGTATATAAAAAATAGGACTGATAATCATTATTACAAAAGTAATAGCTGTAAAAAATGATTATTGTACTTGGAATAGCTATCAACAAAGGATATAGGCATCTATGCAGGCGATAGGAAAGAAAAAAGCCAACTAAAGATATTATAGACCATCCCTTGAAAAATCCACATTGTCCAACCTCCAAAAAGTTCAAAACTACCTAAACCTAAAGCAGATGCTACAAATGCAAAAAGAGGGAAACAGCAAGGCGAAAGCAATGCTGTAAAGAACATCCCGATTGTTCCTAATTTATCTATGTTATTTTTTAGTTTCATTCGTGTTATCGTTAATTATTATAGTTTTAAACCTCTTAGTCTCAGGGCATTGATAATAACAGATACGGAGCTGAAAGACATTGCCAAAGCTGCAATCATAGGAGATAGTAAAATTCCGAAAACCGGATATAACACACCAGCTGCAATTGGGACACCAAGTACATTATAGAAAAAGGCAAAAAATAGATTTTGCTTGATATTACCCATAACAGCGTGGCTTAAATTCTTAGCTTTTACAATGCCTTGTAAATCTCCTTTGACCAGAGTTATTTTGGCACTTTCAATAGCGACATCTGTTCCTGTTCCCATTGCTATTACAATGTTGGCTTGTGCCAATGCCGGCGCATCATTTATACCATCGCCAGCCATGGCTACAATTTTGCCTTCTGCCTGCAATTTTTTAATTTCTTTGAGTTTGTCTTCGGGTAAGCATCCAGCTTTATAGGTTTTTAATCCCAATTCATCAGCAACTGCTTTAGCTGTATTGACATTGTCACCAGTCATCATGATTACTTCGACTCCCTGGCTCATTAATTCTTTTATGGCTTCTTTGCTAGAAGTTTTAATAGCATCTGTTATAGATACAAAACCAACAGCTATGTTATCAACGGCAATGTAAGAGACTGTTTTTCCTAATTTTTGTTCAATAATGATTTTGTTCTCTAAATCGTCAGAAACTGTTGCTTTAACTTGTTCCATTAGTTTTTTATTACCTAATGCTACTTTTTTACCAGCAACTGTTCCTGTAACTCCTTTTCCGGCAACGGCTTCAAAATCTTTTACTTCGATTAAAGAAATGGATTTTGTTTTGGCATAAATTACCACAGCTTGTGCCAATGGATGTTCACTATATTGGTTTAAGGAAGCAATGCTTTGCAATAAGTCACTATCGTTGTTATTGGATGCATAAATTTTTTCGACAGATGGTTTTCCTTCGGTGATGGTTCCTGTTTTATCGGTAATTAAAACATTAACCTTATTCATGTTCTCTAAAGCCTCAGCATTCTTTATCAAAACGCCTGATTGTGCTCCTTTGCCAACACCAACCATTACTGACATGGAGTTGCCAGACCCAGAGCACAAGGACAGGCTATAATTAATACAGCAATAGCATTTATAAAGCCATACACCAATGCTGGTTCGGGACCAAATTTTGCCCAAACAAAAAAGGTTATTGCCGATATAATGACCACAATTGGCACAAAGTACTTGGAGATACTATCTGCTAATTTCTGAATTGGAGCTCGTGAACGACTGGCATCATTTACCATTTGCACGATTTGAGATAGCAAGGTTTCGGAACCTACTTTTTCGGCTATCATCACAAATGATTTGTTTCCGTTTATTGTTCCGGAAATTACGTTATCGCCTTTCTTTTTATCAACCGGTATTGGCTCACCAGTAATCATGGCTTCATCTATACTGCTTTCCCCATCGGTTATTTTACCGTCAACAGGAATTTTATCTCCGGGTTTTACTCTCAATAAATCGCCTTTTTTGATGTCGTGGATTGATATTACTTTATCACCGCCATCAATAACCAAAGTAGCTTCAGTTGGCGCAAGTTTTAATAATTCTTTGATAGCTCCGCTGGTTTGGCTGTGTGCCCTTGCTTCGAGTAATTGTCCTAACAAAACTAAAGTCAGAATAACTGTTGTTGCTTCAAAGTATAATAATACAGTTCCGTGTTCTGTTTTGAATTCACTTGGAAAAATATCCGGAAAAAACATTCCGACTAAACTAAATAAAAATGCCACTCCCGTTCCAATTCCGATGAGTGTGAACATATTCAGATTCCAAGTAATAATTGATTTCCAGGCGCGGACAAAAAATACCCAACAGGCATAAAAAACAACAGGAAGAGATAAAATAAGCTGTACCCAGTTCCATTTGTCCGCATCCATTAGTTGCAATAAAGGATTATTGTGTGCCATTTCAATCATGGCAATGGCGAAAATGGGAACTGTAAACACAACTGCTATTTTCATTTTCTTAACCAAATCTTTATAAGTCCTTTGGTCTTCGCTTTCGCTTGGTTCCATTGGTACTAAATCCATACCGCATATAGGACAGGAACCCGGAGTTTCACTAATTACTTCGGGATGCATTGGACAAGTATATAGTGTCTTGTTTACGGTTAGTTCAGGTGCTTTGACTAGATCCATTCCACACACAGGACAATCGCCCGCTTTGTCATAGACTTTTTCGCCTTCGCAATGCATTGGGCAATAATATTTACCAGCGGCGTTGGTTGGTATAACAGCCTCTTTTTTATAATTATGCTCATGAGTAGAACAACATGACTTTGCAGCGGATTCATTAGTTGTAGTATCTTCTGTAGTTTTATCATTGCTCATTTCTATGGTGTATTTTCCAACAGTCGTCAGTGCTTCCTGCAACTTTGATGTTGGAATGTGTTTGTCCATAGTAATTATGGCCACTGGTGGGCTTAATGAAACTTTTGCTTCAATACCATCAATAGTATTCAATGCTTTCTCGACTTTAGAGCGACAACCATCGCAAGTCATTCCGGTAATGCTGTAAGTATGTATCATTTTTTATATTATTTTAATACAAATTTCTATCATAACTGCTTTTTGTATTTGCAAAATTTTGGGTTTGATTTGCAAGATTTATAAGTCTTCGATTTGCTTTCGTTTAATGGTTTTTATATTCTTAAAGTGTGTTGGTGAAAAGCCGGTTACTTTTTTGAATTGATTACTTAAATGTGAAACGCTACTATAGTTTAAAGAGTAAGCTATTTGGCTTAGGGATAATTCATCATAGATGATCAACTCTTTTACTTTCTCAATTTTCAGATTAATGAAGTATTTTTCAATTGTTGTGTTTTCTACTTCGGAAAAGAGGTTGCTCAAGGTATTATAGTCTTGGTGTAGCTCTTGGAATAGAAACTCGGATAGATTTGTTTTTAAATGATTGTTTTTATTTTGAACCAAATCAATAATCAATGTTTTAATCTTATCGATAGTTTTGCTTTTCCTATCATCAATCAAATCAAAGCCTACAGCATGAAGCTTTTTTAATAATTCGTTTTTTTGGATTTCCTGAATGTCATTTTTCAATTCAACTTCACCTAAATCAACTGAAACAGGATTGATGCCCATATTTTCAAATACAGATTTTACTACTATCTTGCAGCGGCTGCATACCATATTTTTAATGTATAGTTTCATCCTTTAGGTTTTAATTTATTTTGCATTTTTTTTCTTTTCATACAATTAATAGATAATCCTTTTATAGTATAAAACAAATGGTTCGTGGCAAAACGAACCATTTATTAAAAAATTAATTTTTAGATTTTTCCTCATTCATCTTTTTTTCCAACAGTAGGCAGTGAGCGGCACACGCGTGTAGTTTGTAATTTTGATGTACACTACCTAAATTATGACCTTTTGGATCCAGTATTTCGCATTTTTCTGCTTCTGTTTTTCCGATATTCACCACGTTTTCGCCTTTATGTTGTAGTACGAACCATTCTTTTACTTTCCCAACTTTTTCCCATTAGAATCAATAACATTACCGTTTCCATCGATAAAATAGATAGTTTTGCCTTCATTGTCTTTCACGATGTTGTCTTTGGTAATAAATCCTAATTTATTCCATCCGTGATCGTGAATTTCACCCTTTTTATTGATATAAATTTTTTCAGAAGGGGTGGAGTCTGATTTAGTTTGTGCATTGGCACTTAACGAGATTACCATTAAAAACATTGTTAGTAATGAAACTGTTTTTGTCGAAATTAATTTTGAATTTTCATAATAAATTGTATTTAATTATTCTTCAGTTCCGCTGTTGCTCGGTCTTCAGTATCGCTGTTGCCCGATTTATTTATTTTCTTTATTTTAAAGTATTTATAATCATAAAAAGGAGTTTAGAATTCTATGTAAAATTTATGGTATTTTCTTCTTTTACTTGTTTTAAGTATTACATTTTCATTCCTTCCATTGGGTCGCTGCCTTTGCGGAATTTATACTCACTATTTATCGCATAAGCTCCAGTAATTACGACTTTTTTTGACTTATCTATTTCAGATTTAATTTCTATCATTCCATTGGTTTCGATTCCTGTTTCGACCATTAGATTTTCAAATACTCCCGGTCTTTTTTCTACCCAAATATAGGAAGCGTTTTCTTCCCTGATAACTGCATCAACAGGGATATACAATCCTTTCAGATTAGATTGTGTTAATTTTGCCATTGCTTGCATCCCGGGTTTTAATTGCAAATTTGGATTTGGTATTTCCAATCGAATTAAAAGCAGCCGAGTATCAGGATTTATTTCGGGATTGATAAAAGAGACTTGTGCATTTATGGTTTTCTCAGGAAAATCGGTAAATGTGATTTGGGCTTTTTGTCCTATTTTTAGATTTTTAGCATAGTTTACGTTTACCTGTGTTTCTAACCAAAGACTGTTTAAATCTGCCAATTTAATGATGCTGGAACCTTCCATTGCATAACTGCCTTCTGTGGTACTTATTTCCGATAGTGTTCCACTAACAGCGCTATAAAAAATGGTATATGGAGAAACGACCGCAACTGTTTTTAGGCTTTCAATTTGGGCATTGGATAGACCAAAGAACAACAGTTTTTGTTTTGCTGCATTGAGCATATTTCGGGCATTCTTTCCAAAATCGCCAGGCATTGCCAGTTGTTTGTATGCCGTGAAATAGTCCTGTTTGGCAATGGCAATATCTTCACTATACAATTGATATACGGCTTGGTTTTTAGCCACATAATCACCAACGGTTTTGAAATATAACTTTTCAATTCGTCCCATTGCTCTTGCAGAAATAGTTTTGATTTTCTCTTGATTAATGGTCAAGACTCCCGTATAATTTTGCTCTAAACTGCTTTGAGTTTCTGAAATGGTTTGGGTAGTTATATTTCCCAATTGTATTTGCTGTTTACTCAAACTTATTTCGTTAGCCTCTTTGTCATCTTGTTTTATCGGGGTTAACTCCATATGGCAAATAGGGCATTTACCTGGTTTGTCTTCCTTAACTTGTGGATCCATAGAACAAGTGTAAAATGTTGTTGCTGCACTCTTATTGTGTTTGCTATGGTCTTCTTTGTTTTTAGAATTACAAGCTATCATTACCGTAAATAGTATTGATAGTAAACTTATTGTTTTTATTGTCTTCATCATTATTCGGTTTTAATAAAGCTTTCGCTGTCAATTAAATATTGTGCATTTGTGGCAATGGTGTCTTTTACTGAAATACCCTCAATAATTTGAATAAAATCATCCATTTCAATTCCTGTTTTTATGGAGGATGCCCTAAAGCCATTTTCCATTTTCAAGAAAACTATTTTCTTGTTTCCAATGCTTACCATTGACTGTTTTTGAATCCAAATTCCTTTTACTGGATTTGTTTTCACAACGCCTTGCAATCGCAAACCAATGGGTAATTTCAATTTATTGTTATTTAAATAAACTCGAATTCTATTGGTTTTATCAGCAGCATTTAATTGTGTTTCGACAAAATTTATTTTTGCATCTATGAATTCATCTTTGTCTAGTTCGGTAGTAATTTTGATAGATTGATTTTTTTTAATTACACTATTATACCCTTGGATAACATTGAATATTCCCCAGACTTTATCCGTATTTAATAGTTTAAAAATGACTTCTCCCTTTTTTATATAATCTCCTTCCTTAACATTCAAAACTTCAGTGTTGTTACTTGTACTTTGCATAACATCATTAGTTGTGTTATCCATCGTTTCTGTTCCTTCAATAATTCCGTAAGCGGGACTGTAAATTGAAATTTTAGGATTTACTTTTTTGGAAGTGGTCAAAGTATTTATTTGATTCTGGGTCATTCCATAAAGCAACAATTTTTGTTTGGATGCATTAATAATCGAAGGATTTTCAACATCATTAGTAATCATATAAATGAAGTTTTGTTGTTCTGTCAGTAATTCCGGGCTGTATAAATCAAATAGCTTTTGTCCTTTATTAACTTTTTGGTATTTATAATTGACATACATTCGTTCGATTCTTCCGCTCATTCGAGCTGCAATGTTTACATATGAATTGGGATCATACCCCACAATTCCCGGTAGATTTATTTCACTGCTTAAGGTGGAGTCTATTGCCGTTGTCGTTTGATAATTACCTACTATAAAATTGTCGGTAGGTTTTATAAGATTGTCGATTGAATTGTCGTCAACGGAATTGTTTTCTGTTACTTTTTTTACTAAAGTCATTCTGCAAATGGGACAATTTCCGGGTTTATCTCTAATGATTTCAGGGTGCATCGAACAAGTGTAAACCTCGTTTTGATGCCCCATTTCTGAATGATTATCTGATTTTTTGGCAAAGAAATAGATTGCAATTCCGATAATGGCAATTGCAGTAAAAGCCAAACCATATTTTATATACTTGTTCATAATTATTTGGTTTCTAATTGTTTTTCAATTTCCACTTGTGCTGCCAAAATATTTTGTAATTTATCTAACGCATCAATTTGAGCCATATTTAACGCTTCCCAAGCATCGAGAGTGGGAAATAAATCACCTGTGTTATTTTGCCAAGCCAAAATTGCAGTTTCATAATTTTTTTTCAAGGCAGGAATGATGCTTTTTTGGGCAACTTCGTATTGTTTTTTTAAAGCGTTTAATTCGGTGGTCATACCCGAAATCATACCTGTGGCTTCATTCAAAATCATTTGTTTTTGATAGTTCAGACTTTCATTTTTAATTTGAAAACTATTGATATCGGCTTTATTCATTTTGGATGACCAAGGCATAGGAATGGTAATCATACCCATTAAGGAGAATTGTTGAGGTTGTGTTCCAAAAGCAAACATATGGTCGTATTTTATACCAAACTCGGGCAATAATTTTGTTTTTTCGGCTGCAATTTTGAGTTGGTTTATTTTCATCGTTTTTTCGATGGCTTTCACATCGCTTCGGTTTTTAGAAAGAGAAGTGGTATCTGATATTGCAGAATTGAAATCTTTTATTTCGTATATTTCATCAATTTCAAATGCGGTGTTTTTATCTCTAGCCATCAAGGTATTTAGCATAATCCGTTTTTGGGAAATGTTATTTTGCAACATTAGAATCATACTTTCTAATGCGCTGTATTGTGATTTTGCTTTGTAATAGGTTGGCAATTTGTCCATATTATACTGATAGCGTATCTCCATACTTTTAATCATATACTCTAAAAGTGACAAATTATCATTGGCTATTTTTATTTTTTTATTTAAAACCAACCATTGATAATAATTTGTTTTTGCCAATGCTTTCAATTGATTAATTGTATAGTTTTTGTTTTCTTTTTCAACAGAAGACATTGCATTCATAAGATTAGAATCCGCTTTTAACTTGGAAGCATTCGGTATCATTTGCGTAACTCCCAACATATAATTTCCCATACCAGGGTTCATTTCATCTGCTTTCCACATTTTGGTATTGTAGGGTGTCATAAAAAAACCGGTTTCCACCTGAGGAGGCATCCAGCTTTTAGCTCCTTTTGCCGCTGCATCCATACTTTGAATATCGGCATCATACATTTTTAGTTGAGGATTATTTGTCTTGATTGTACTCAAGATATTATCCAAAGAAAGTGTTTGGGCTGCCAGATTAGTGGCGGTCAAAATCAAACAACTTATGGCTATATAAAATTTATTCTTTAACATCTATAAGATCTATTTTACCTTTTGTTTTCAATTCACGAAGCTTTACAATCTCGAAAACAATTGGTGTTACTAATAATACATAAATCGTGGAAGTAATAGTACCTCCAATTAGTGGGACAGTAATGGGAAGCATTATATCAGATCCTGTTCCTGTTGCCCAAAGAATGGGGATTAATCCAAATATGGAAACCGAAACAGTCATCAATTTTGGTCTTAACCTTTTGGCAGAACCATCAATAATATATTGTTTCAATATTTCTTCAGTTATGGTTTCCTTACTATTTCCGTACTTTTCTACCATTTTATTCATTGCTTCATTCAAATAGATGGTCATTAACATCGCCGTTTCGATAGCCATTCCAAACAGAGCAATAAATCCGACGGCAACAGCAACGGATAAATTGATTCCATAAAAATAAACCATAAATATTCCTCCAATTAGAGCAAAGGGTACTGTAATCATTGTGATTAACGCCTCTTTCATAGAATGGTAAGTAAAATATAAAACTAGAAATATAATGACCACAACAATAGGCAGTATTAAACTTAATGTTTTGTTGGCTCGAATTTGATTTTCCCATTGTCCGCTCCATTCCACATAATATCCTTTTGGCATTTTAGTCATCATTGCATTGAGTTTCTTCTGCGCTTCTTTTACCGTACTTCCTAAATCACGTTCCCGAACGTTGAACAACACAGTGCCACGCAACATTGCATTTTCGCTGTTTATCATTGGAGGGCCATCACTTATTTTTACATTAGCTACAGTTTCTAATGGTATTGGACCAAAATCCATTGTTTGCACTTGTAGTTTTTTTAAGGCTTCAATGCTATTTCTGTATTCTTGTGCATATCGTGCATTGACTGAAAAACGCTGTCTTCCTTCGATAGTCGTGGTGAGTTTCATACCTCCAATTGAAGCTTCAACTACGTTATTTATATCATCTATGGTTAGTCCGTATCTGCCAATAACGTCTCTTTTTGCTTCAATATCAATATATTTTCCGCCCGTAATCGGTTCGGCATACAAATCTTTTACACCAGAAGTTCCTTCCAATGTTTTTTTAATTTTTTGAGCCAAAACATTGATAGTATCTAAACTTGCTCCGTAGATTTTTATGCCTACATCGGTTCTAATTCCTGTCGAAAGCATATTAATCCGGTTTATAATGGGTTGCGTAAAACCATTGGTCACACCAGGGATTTGCAATTTGTTGTTTATTTCCGTGATAATGTCATTTTTGGTTTTGTCTTCTCGCCATTCTGCTTGAGGTTTTAACAAAATAATTGTTTCTATCATGCTTATTGGACTGTTATCCGTTGCCGTATTTGCCCTGCCTGCTTTTCCAAGCACGTGAGCCACTTCGGGAATTGATTTTATCAATTTGTCCTGAACCTGCAAAATTCTTTTTACTTCAGAATTGGACACATCAGGCAAGGTTACCGGCATAAACAGTACAGAGCCTTCATCTAAAGGTGGCATAAATTCGGAACCAAGCCTTGTAAACATCAATACGCCAATCAGCAATGCAATGATGTTGATGCCCAATACCGTTTTCCTCCATTTTAAACAAAAAATCAAAATGGGTGTATAAATGCTTTCCAATTTTTTGTTAATTGGGTTTTTGTCTTCTGGGCGAAGTTTTCCTTTTAGTAAAAAACTAATTAGCACTGGTACAAGTGTAATGGCTAAAAAGGCATCAACTATCAGAATAAAAGATTTCGTCCAAGCCAATGGTCCGAATAATTTGCCTTCCATTCCTGTGAGAAGAAATACAGGCAAAAAGGATGTAATTACAATTATTGTTGAGTAGAAAACACCTGGGCCAACTAATTTGGAAGAGCTTTCTATAAGCTTCAACTTATCTTCAGGAGATAGTGGATCGTTTTCTTTTTTGAATATATTTTTAATTTTATTTTTCATCTTATTTCCAATTACTGGTTATTATCCATTTCTTCCTGTTTCTCCGAAATTGTCCGGTAAGCATTCTCCACCATTACAATACCATCATCAACGACAACGCCAATTGCCAGAGCAATACCCGTTAATGACATAATATTGGAAGAGATACCAAAAGCTTCCAACAGTATAAATCCGACAGCAACAGAAATGGGTAATTGTATCAGAATAATAAGCGCACTGCGCCAATGAAAAAGGAACAATAAAACAATGATAGAAACGGCAATCATTTCCTCGATTAAAAGTCCTTGACTGATTCTATTGCTTTTTCAATTAATTCACTTCTGTCATAAGATGTTTTAAAAGTAACTCCTTCCGGTAATCCTTTTTCGACTTCTTTCATTTTCTCTTTTACTGCCGTGATTACTTTATCAGCATTTTCACCATAACGCATTACCACAATTCCACCAACAACTTCACCATTACCATTTTCATCAAAAATACCTAGTCTCAAATCGCCACCCATTTGTATTGAACCAATATCTTTAACTTTTACAGGAACAGAATTATAGTTTTTAATGGCAATGTCTTCTACATCTTTTATGTTTTTGATATAGCCCAAGCCCCTAACAATGTAGGACATATTGCTCATTTCAAATTTTCTGCCACCAACATCATTATTATTTGTTTTGACGGCATTCATTACTTCCATCATACTGACGTTGTAGTATTGCATTTTCAAGGGGTCTAGCACTAATTGATATTGTTTTTCAAACCCACCAAACGATGCCACTTCGGCAACTCCAGGAACAGTTTGCAAGGCGAATTTCACATACCAATCTTGTAAGGCTCTTTGCTCTCCCAAGTCCATACCGTCGGCGTTCAAATGATACCAAAAAACGTGACCTACACCTGTGCCATCAGGACCCAAAGTTGGTACTACATTTTGTGGTAACAATCGTTGTGCATAATTTAATCTTTCCAACACCCGAGTTCTTGCCCAATATATATCGACATCATCTTCAAAAATGATGTAAACAAAGCTCATCCCAAACATCGAAGCGCCCCGAATATTTTTGACTTTAGGGATTCCCTGCAAGTTGGAAACCAAAGGATAAGTTACCTGCGCTTCTATAACCTGTGGGCTTCTACCCATCCACTCCGTAAATACAATCACTTGATTTTCGGATAAATCAGGGATGGCATCTATAGGATTTTGTCTGACGCTATAGATTCCCCAAACAAATAAACAAGCCGAAACCAGTAGCACAATTGCTCTGTTTCTTAATGAAAATGTTATTAGTTTTTCTACCATACTTCCTTAATTTTTAGATAAACTGTTTTCTTTTATTGAATTAATCCATGTGATTATTTCTTGTTTTTGTGTTTCATTAAGTACTGCATCATAATGTAACAAAGTATAAGAACTCAACGGCATATCACCCGATTTAATTTGTTTGCTTATCGCTTCTAACTTACTCTGTTGTTTTCTATTTGAATAGGAAGTAAACTCATTAAAATTAAGTTCTTCCTTTCCGTTTTTGATATGACTTTCGACAAACATTCTACCAGGCTGAATATAATCGTACCACAAATATTTAGTATCATTACTATGACAGTCATAACAAGCTTTTTGTAATGAATTGAGAACTGATGGTGGCACTTTATAATTATTTGAAAAGTTTTTTCCTATATCGAACGAACTACTTATATTCTGTTTTGGTTGGTAGAATTGAATTGCTACAAACATTAAAAAAATACTAATGCAATCTTTTTTAATTTAGGTTTCATTTTAGAACGTTTTTTTCAGACTACCACAAGTAAGCATTTGAGAACCATAAAATGGGTTTTTAATTTCCTTGGTTTCGCTAATCCATATTGCACCTTTGCCATCATTGTACATCGGGCAGTAATCTTGATATAATTTTTGATCAGTTCCAAACATTTTGATTAAATCATTAATGTCTTTGCTAAGAATTGCAAAATGTTCTCTTTGATGGTCAATTTTACCTGCATTTTCACCTATGTGTTCTGCGTGTTCTTTGGCATCATCAGCTATTTCAAGAAACTCTTTTTTCTGTTTTGTATTTAATGTTTTTGTATCAAATCTTTTTATGGAAGCCAATAAATCCTTGCCTTTATCTGCTGCTCCATTAGAATTGTCTTGGACTAGTTTGTTTTTAAGATTGATGTAACTGATGATAATATCTTCTGTGTATTCTTTTGGTGCTACATTTTTTGCTTTAGTTTCTTCTTTTGTAGGTGTATCAGATTGTGTAATTGTATCAATTGTTTTTACATCTTCTTGTTTTTTAGGTGTTACAGGTTCGGTTAATTCCATTCCGCATTTAGAACATTTTTCGCCTTTTTTACCTGTAATTTCTGGGTGCATTGAACAAGAAAATAACTCATTAGAATTTGTAGAAGTTTCTGTAGTAGCGTTTTCTTTTTCGTTACTTTTTTTATTGCAAGAAATTAGAGTGATTGCTAAAATAGCAGTTATGATAAGTGATTTCATGATTAAAATTTTTAAGTTATTTTTATTTTTTTGCTTTGTAATAGGAATATGTTCCAATTGATGTATTGATAAAATCAATTTCATTTACATCTTTAAAGTGAGCATCTGAAATATATTTTGGCATCAAACCGTTCACATTATCATTAGTGGTTTTGAAGCCATCCAATAGCTGGACTAAATAGAATGTTAAGCGCATCAATTTTGTTTTTGCTTTACCCCAATCTCCTATGATTAACTCGCCGTTTGGTTTTAAAATTCTATGAATTTCTAATAGGCACTTTATTTTCGTTAGCTTATCTAACTGATGAAAAACGAGTGAACTATAGATTTTATCAAATGAATTATCTTCAAATGGTAATTTTTCGCCATCGTACAAAAAAAGTTCAGCATGAATACCTGCTTTACTTAATTTATACTCAGCTATTGATTTAATTTTAGGATCAATATCAACACCTTGAATATTGCTTTTGGGAAATCTTTGTTTGAGGATAATAATATTTTTAGCGGTTCCAAAATCAAATTCTAGTTTTTTTTCATCTGCAACAGGATTTACAAAATCAATTAATTTGTTTCTGAATTTTTTTTCAGGCATCGTTAGTTTTATTGCTAAATCATAGTACTCACTTAAAAAATCATACCCAAGTGCTGGAATAAATTTCTTTGTTGTCATAAGATTTTTATTTTTTTAAATTGAAGAAAGTGTAATACAAATTGAAATAAAACCCATTCGGAGCAGAACGTACCATTGAACTCATCAACTCCTGTCTGTAGGCAAAATCTAATCGTGCTTGGCTATTAAAAATGAATTGAATTGCTGGAACAACATCTAAATAGGATTTACCATTTTCATTGATAGTTTGCCCAACAAATTCAACCATCAAATTGATATTGGTTTGCTTGAAGCTGGAGTATTTTTTTGGGTACATCAATTTTCCAAATGATAATGTGTAATTGGTTGCATTGTCTCCAATGTTATCTGGAAAAGGATAATCAGGTTTGTTGTCAAGTGCTTTCTCAAAACTAACCGATGAACTAATAGCTACCTTTTTAATTAATTTTGTTGCAATTATTCCTGTTTCAAAACCAGTATTGTGTCCTAAAATTTCAATTTGCTCTTGATGAATGTCAGCACGATTGAAACTGTATCTTCCATAAGTTGCCAAACGAAAATGACTATTCAAATCATCTTCAGAATAAAACCTATACTTTGCCATAATACTACCACCTTCTGCATACAATGCATTAGTTCTTGTACTGATAAAAGCCGAACCTCTTAGCATCAAATTTTTATTAATGCCATAAGTTACTTCAGGCATTAAATGGTAATTATAACCTGCTTCAAACTTTTCTTTGAATGCTGATTGCATCACATTAACGGCTAATGAATTTGCCGGAACATTACTAGCTGGATCAGTTACTACAAATAATTCTTGACTGAATACAGCTTGGCAACTAATGACAACAAAAAATGAAATTACCTTTCTCATTAGTTTATAATTTTAATGTGAAAATCATCTTCATTGTTTAAGGCATAAGTATCAATGTTCTTATATGATTTGGATAATTTTTTAAATTCCTTTTCGGTTACATATCCTTTATCAACTACTTGAAATTGTACTTGATGAATTGCTTTTTTGTCATTAACCAAAATGTATGAGGTTTTAGTAAGAGTTTCAGGTTTAGCAGTAATTACTAATGAACCAATAAAAAAACCTGCTTTTTCTACTTTCTCTTTAAAAACTTTTGGACTTAAATCATTACCTTCTTTGAGCGTTACTGTAAATGTATTGGTGTTTAAATCGGTTTCTACATTGACCACTTCAGTCATACTTTTTAATTGTTTATTAATGGCGTTTGAACACATAGAACAGGTTAAACCCGTTGCTCTAATTTCGGCTTTTATGATCTGTGCATTACTTTTTATGGAAAACATCAAAACCATTGATGCAATCATTAGATATACTTTTTTCATTTTATGATTTTATTAATTTCTTTATTTCTTCCTCTGATGGATTTTTAGCAATTAGAATGCCTTCGGGATTGAAAAGGTATTTTGATGGTAATTCTTCTACTCCAAATTGTACTGCTGCATTTGCATCAAATCCTTTTGGGTCTATTAGTTGCGTAAACTTGATTTTATCTTTTTCTATCGCTTTTAACCATTTATTGGCATCGGTATCGATTGATATTCCGATAATTTCGATGGTATTTGAATTCACTTCGTTATCAAGTTTTACTAACTTTTTGTTACCCAATCGGCAAGGTGCGCACCAAGAAGCCCAAAAATCGACAAGCACATATTTACCTTTAAACGATGTGATATCTACATCATTATTAGTGTTGTCTTTTAGTGTAATTGATGGTATTTTATCCCCAATTTTAATCTGTGAACTCATTGAAAGCGAGAAGATTAAGAATAATACAATACAATGTTTAATTTGATTTTTCATTAGAATAACAGTTGCATTTTTAACTAAGCCCTATTTGAGATAAGGCTTAGTTTATTAAATTATTACATTTTTATAACAATCCCATTTGGTTTTCTTCCAACATTGATTGTTTTTGTTACAGAATGATTAGTGGTATTGACAACAGAGACTGTATTAGCAGTTTGATTGGTTACATAAGCTGTATTATCGTCTGTTGTGAATGCAATTGCATGTGCACCAGCACCAGTATTAAATGAGCTTCCGTGCATCCACATATTCATTCCTGCATCCCAAGTCCAATAATGCACTTTTCCTGCCATTGGATCTGAAACCCAAAGTTCATTTTTAGGACCGTTATATGACGCTATTCCGGGCATGAAACCTAAAGTAATTGTTTCATCTACTGAGTTTGTTGCTACATCAATTACAGAAATAGTTTGTCCATCTTCATTATCAACATACATTTTATTATTACTTCCTGTCCAAGCACCAACAGGATTGTCACCAACAGGTAATTCTGTTATGATTGCTTTTGTGGAAGTGTTTATGATAGTTATAGTATCATCATCACCATTTGCTACATATGCTTTTGTACCATCTGATGAAAATGTAAGTTCTGCTGCCATCATTCCCACATTAATAGTATTTAATAATGCATTTGAAGTAGCATCATAAACCAAAACTTTACTAATCATTTCATCCATTTGAGGCACCCAAATTTCATTGCCATTTGGAGAGTAAATAGAGTTATGGTTCATTAATGGTAGGTTGATATTTTTAACTATAGAACCATTCATGGCATCGATAACCAATAATTTTCCTTTCATTCCAGAGGTGTTTAATCCGAATGTCCTGCACTCAAATCCATTCCTGGAACACCAATTGCTAAATGTTTTGGTGTGATGAAATGTGATGTGCATTACATTATCATATCCTGAACCGTTCCCATTAATGGTATGGGTTCCAGTTACTTCATTGGTACTTAGTTTAATAACGAAACTGTGGCATCTTCGCCATTGACTATGTAAGCAGCAGGATAATTAACATTTAATGTCATATCCATAGTATCATCATTTTTATTACAAGAAGTGAATAGTATTGCTCCAACGAATGAAGCTATTATTGATAAATTTTTCATTTATAGTTTTTTTAGATTATTTAATAGTTTCTACTGTTTTACCACAACTTAACATCATGGAACCATAATACGGATTTTTGACTGCATTTTCTTTGCTTAACCAATTGGCACCTTTACCATCGTTGAACATTGGACAGAATTGATAGTACACCGGAGTTTCATATTTAGAAACTTTAATTAGTGCATAAATGTCTTTGATAGTGAAGTGAAATGATCGCGCTGGTGTTTGATGTCTTTGGTATCGGCAATATGTTCAGCATCTTCTTTGATTAGATTTACAACTTTCATCCACACCATGTGAACTTCCATTTCGAGTTTGTCCATTTTGACATTGTTTACAGCTGCCAAAAGTTCTTTTGAAGCTAAAGCTGTTTTGGTTCCGTCAGAGGTGATTAAAGCATCTTTCAATAAAAATAATTATCAAATACTGCTTTAATTGATTTTCTTTTAATTACTGTTGTAGGTATCTGAATTATTATTGTGATTAGAATGGTCTTCGTTGCAACAGTAGCGTTTTCTTCTTTACAGGAACTTTTGCCACTCTATCATATTGACAACAACCGTGAAGATTATTATAGACATCATCGGAGCGAGAAATTTATCACTATCGTACCCAACGAGCGCAATTCTTTTTAGTATTTCGTCTTGATTTGTCTTTGCATCATAAGTTATTGTTGCCATTTGGTATCTTTATTCCAATCGACAGAAGCAATTTTTTAATAGTTCCTGCTTTTTTCGATTTTGGTTTCGCACATACCGCAGTTTCCATAAACTTTAACTGTTTCGGTTTTTGAATTTTTTATTTGTGCATTGATAGCAGTAGATAGCAACATTACAGCTGCTACCATTATTTTTAAAAATGAATTTTTCATTTTAAATAAGGAATTAGTAATCAAAGTAATTTACCTTGATTGATTGATTGATAAAATAAATTTGAGATAATTACAGCTATAAGATAAATGATACTGCAACATGAAAATGGTGTAGTAAAATGTTTCTAAAACTGTTGTGAATTGGATAGCAAAACGCTATGAATTTGACACACTTATGGCTGTCAAAATTTGGATTTAGCTTATTTTAGGAATTAGCCAAATGAAATAAAACCCATCAGAGATTGATGGTGTTGTGTATGAAAATTTAACTTTCTCGATTGAAGAATAGCTAAACATGTAATTTTTAAAATTAATTTCAGATAAAAAGCTTACTGAAGAAGTTGGACACGTTGAAGAACAACCACATTTTGAGTGACCGCAATTGCCTTTACATCCTTTGTGGTCTTTATCTTTTGAATTTTCATCACCGCAGCAACTCTTTTTTTCTGCGTTATTGGATGAAATTTCTTTTTTGCACGAACTCTTTTCTGAACCTTTACCACAAGCCATAGCAGTATTAGGGATGAGGAACATGCCTAATAAAACTACAAGTATCATGTGGTATTTGTTCATATATCTATTAAAACAGTACAAATTTAGCTAAAAATTATTGCATTATGTTAAAATTGATGTTAAAATCTCATTCTCTGAATTCTAACTGCGTTTAAAATAGCTAATAAAGCTACTCCTACATCGGCAAAAACGGCTTCCCACATTGTGGCTAAACCACCTGCACCAAGTACTAAAACTATTGTTTTTACAGCAAATGCTAAAATAATATTTTGCCAAACAATTTTCTTGGTTTGTTTGCCAATATTGATAGCCATTGGAATTTTTGAAGGCATGTCATCTTGAATAACCACATCGGCAGTTTCTATAGTGGTATCGCTTCCTAAACCGCCCATTGCAATACCAACGTTGCTTAATGCTACTACTGGTGCATCGTTTACGCCATCGCCTACAAAACAAACGGTTTCATTTTTGGCAATGATTTCTTTGACTTTATTTACTTTATCTTCGGGAAGTAAATCTCCAAAAGCATTTGTAATTCCGAGTGATTTTGCTACAAACTGCACTACGGTATTTTTATCGCCACTTAACATTATGGTTTTTATACCTAGTGCTTTTAGTTTATCTATTGTGATTTGTGCATCTTCTTTAATGCTGTCGGCAATAGTTAGATAACCTACGAATTTTTTATCGTAAGCTACAGCAATTAAGGTATAAACGATACTGGTTGGATCAATATCATACGAAATAGAAAATTTATCCATTAGTTTGAAATTTCCAACCAATAATTCATTTCCGTTTACTATGGCTTTAAGTCCGTGTCCTGAAATTTCTTCTACGTCTTTTAAAATAATGGTACTATCAATTTTTCCAACATATTGATGAATGGCTGTTGCAACCGGATGTGTACTTTGACTTTCTAAGGCATTGACCAATTGCAGTATTTCGGTTTGATTAAAATCGGAATTAAAAACGACTTCTTGCACTTTGAAAACACCTTCGGTCATTGTGCCTGTTTTGTCCATTACGACGTTTTGAATGGAAGCCATTACATCGAGGAAATTACTTCCTTTGAATAAAATTCCGTTTTTAGAAGCAGCTCCAATTCCGCCAAAATATCCTAACGGAATACTAATAACTAAAGCACAAGGACACGAAATAACCAAGAAAACCAAGGCACGATACAGCCAATCTCTAAAAATATAATTATCTACAAAAAGAATTGGAACTACACAAATTAAGATGGCTAAAAGCACCACAATTGGTGTGTAAATCTTGGCAAATTTGCGTATGAATAATTCAGTTGGTGCTTTTTTTGCTGTTGCATCTTGTACCATTTCAAGTATTTTTGACAGTTTGCTATCGGTATAAGCGGTTGTAACTTTTACTTGACAAACCGAATTTAAGTTTATCATTCCTGCTAAAACCGTTTCGCCTTTTGCTTTGGTGTCGGGTTTACTTTCACCTGTAAGTGCTGCTGTATTAAATGAAGCTGTATCGGAAAGTAATTCGCCATCTAAACCCAATTTTTCGCCTGCTTTGAGTTGGATAATATCTCCAATTTTAGCTGTTGCTGCTTTGATTGTTTTGGCTACATTATTTTCTAAAATAGTAACTTCATCTGGTCTTTGGTCGAGTAAGGATTTTATATTTGCTTTGGCTCTTTGAACTGCAAGTGTTTGAAAGACTTCGCCAACAGCATAAAACAGCATCACGGCAACACCCTCTGGAAATTCTGCGATGGCAAATGCTCCAATAGTTGCAATACTCATTAACAAAAATTCTGAAAATATCTCTCCTTTCTTTATAGCAACAAAAGCTTCTTTGATTACAGGAAAACCAACTGGTGCATAAGCAACAACATACCATATAATTCGTACCCAACCTGTAAACCACGATTGTGGAAAGTAATTATCGAAACCAATGGCAACCATTAACAAAACAAAACTTATGATTGCTGGTAGGAACATTTGAAACGTTGACTTTTCTTCGTTGGAATGGTTGTGGTCGTGTCCGTCATCATCAGAATGATTATCGGGTTTTTTATTTATTTTTTCTTCTAATGTGCAACAAAGTTGTTTTCCTTGTGCATCGTATTTGTGTTGATGTTTCATAATTCAATTATTAAGAATTTGAATTTATTATTTTTTGTATGTCTTTTGGAATTTCCATTGGTTTTAAAGGTGGCACGTTTGCACCACCAGTATTACCAACAGGAATATGTCCAACAAATGATTTTACACCACCTATCAATAATCTTGGTATTTGACCAATTACCTCATTTGTACTTTTAATCTTAATACCAAATTGTAACATTTTCCAATGTACAAATGTATGCTCGCATGGATATTTTTGAGCTATTATATGTGCACGTTCCAAATGATGCCAAGCATTTTGAAAATCATTTAGTTGTAAATTATCCTTAACTAATTCTAACTCTTTTTGATAAAAAGGAATTAGCTTATTTGGCATTATCGTATTAAATTTCATGACTAAGCTTTACAACAACCATCTAAACTTTCATACGCTTTTGGATCTGCTTTTACTTCATCTGCATCATAACCTAATTTAGAGATACCTTCTTTAATTGTTTGTAAAGTAGTTTTCTTTGAATTGTAATAGATTGTAAAAGTCATCGCTTTATCATCTAACTCATACATTTTTATTCCTTTTATTTTAAGCATTTCTGTTTTGAATTTTAAACCAACGTTTCACATTCTTTACAATGGTCGCAATGAAAGAAAGTTTTTATGACTGCTTTTTGAGTAGTTTTTGTGCTGAAACTAGATTTGTTGAAAAAAATACTATTGCTAAAAAAGCGATTGATTTTAAAATTGAATTTTTCATGTTATTTATTTTAAATTATTATTTATTAATGTTCGTGTTCGCCACCACCTTTTGATGTTGCCAGCAAGTAGAAAGCTCCTTTAATTACTATTTTTGCATTGGCAGGAATTTCTTCAACTAATTTTATTTCAGTATATCCTAAATCGGTTGTTCCTGGTATTACTTCGATGGCTTTAAAGTGAATTTCGTTGTGTTCTTCCTCTTCGCCTTCAGCGTGCTCATTATGTGCTTCGCCCTCTTTGTGATTGTGTTCTTCTTCTTTTACTTTTGGAGTTTCTTCTTGGTGTTCTTCTTGAATGTAAATGTAATATTTGTCTCCATTTCTAACAATAGCATCTTTTGGCAAAGCTTGAACTGTTTGATTAGTAATGTTGATATTAGCCGCTACATACATTCCGGAAATTAAATCTTTAGCATCGCTTGGATTGATTTTGGCGTGAACTGCAACGGTTTTACTTTCGTTAGAAAATGATTTATTGATACCGAATATTTTTCCTTTTATTGATTTATTGGATTGATTGGTAAGTACAAAATCGACTTCTTGACCAACGGAAATTTTACCTAAATCTTTTTCAAACACATTCAAATCTAAGTGCATTTGGCTGTTATCGACTACTTCAAAAAGAGTAACTCCGGTTTCTGCAAACGCTCCTTTGGTGATGCTAATTTTACCCACATAACCACTTATCGGCGAAACAATCGGAATTAAAGAAGTGCTGCCTTTTAAACTAACATTCAACGCTTGTAGTTTATTTTTTGCTGCTTGTGCTTTTGCTTTTTCAACTGCTAATTTTGACTTAACTTCTTGAAACGTTTTACGAGGATTTACATTTTCATCGCTCAATGTTTTTTGGCGGTTGTATTCTAATTGTAGGTATTCAATGTTTGCAATAGCCGAATTGTAATCTTCTTGCATTTCGGTTACTTCAAGGTTTTGGATGGTTGCTAATGTTTTCCCTTTTACCACATAAGTGCCTTCTAACACATAAATATCTTTTACGACACCACCAATTAAGGTTGATATATTTGCCATATTCTGAGGTGGAACAGCAGTATATCCGTTTGCTTTGATTACCGTATTGAGGTTTTTCATTACGATAGTTCCTGTTTCCATACCAATGGTTTTGAATTGCGCTTCTGTTAGTGCTACTTCGGTTTCCGATTTTTCTTCTTCGTGTGTTTCTTCGGTTTTCTTTTCGCCGCAAGAAGTAAAAAGTATTAATACAAGAGTATTAAGTATTAAGAAAAACTTCGATTTTGATTTTATATTTTTCATATTATTGAATATTAATTATTGTTGAAAGATGGAAATTGCAATTGAATAACACTTTGATTATAGGTATTAACAGCTTCTGCGTTTTGCTTTTTAATATCAATGGCTTGGTTTAAAAAACTGATGTAAGTCCAATAACTCATATCGCCATTGGCGTAGCTCTTTTGTGCCGTTGTAATAATTTGGTCTGCATATTGCAATCCTTCGTTTTGGTAATACGCCACTGCTTTTTTTTGTTTTTCAAACTCGTTTTGTAGTTCCTCTTTTGTAGTTTTAAAGTCAGTTTGCTTTTATCCAATTCTAATTGCGATTGCGAAATACTTATCTGCGAAGCTTTCGCTTTAGCGGTATTTGCTCCACCAAATAAAGGAATTTGTACACCAGCAGTAAATCCTTGAAAATACGATTTTGTTTCAATGGTTTGCCCGAAATAACCTAATCCTAGCCTCGGTGTACGCATTGCTTTGAATGTATTAGCTTCTTTTTGATATACCGAAATTTGTTGGGTGTAGAAATCGTTTACTAGTCCTTGTACTTTATCTTCATTTGCTAAAGAAGTAGTAATATATTTCAATGGTGTTGTATCATCTGGAACTATATTTTCATTTGTTTGTATGAAATACTGCAATTGCTTTTGATACATAACCAAATCGTTTTCTAACTGCAACTTTTGAGTTTCAATTTCCTTTACTTTGGCTTTGGCACTTATTACTTCAATGTTTCCACTTTCGCCTGTATTGAAACGTAATTCTGCATTTTTTAGAAACTTAGTGTAGATTTCGTTTAGCTCATTGTTTAATTTTTGAATGGAAACGCCATATAAATATTGATAATATGCCAAGGTCACTGCTTTCTCCAACTCATATTCAGATAATGCTTTTCTTTTCTCGGCTAATTTTGCTAGTTCCTCTTGCAATTGACGGTTGGTTTTTGTGATTTTACCAATAGGACGGATCAACTTGGAACGCTGTTTTTTTGAGCACCGTTTGTTTTTCAATTTCCTTATCGGCTATTTTCAAATCGATATTGTTCTTTTTGGCCAAGTCTATAGCTTGGACTAAAGTTACGGTTTGCTTATTTTGTGCAAATGAAAAGGTACTTACCAATAAAATGATTGTTGTTGCTATTGATTTTGCCATGTTTTTTTTTCTTTTAATTCCTTTCTCGAATAATAAATATAATATTGGTAAAACGATTAAGGTGAGTAATGTTGCCGAAAATAATCCTCCAATAACTACGGTTGCTAATGGTTTTTGCACTTCGGCACCGCCACTTGTTGATAATGCCATTGGCAAAAATCCTAATGATGCTACTGCGGCTGTCATTAAAACTGGTCTAAGTCTTGTTTTTGTTCCGATTAAAACACGTTGTAATGGATCGGTTATTCCTTCTGATTTTAGTTGGTTGAAATAAGATATCAATACAATTCCGTTTAAAACTGCTATACCAAACAACGCAATAAATCCAATTCCTGCCGAGATACTAAAAGGCATTCCTCTAATCCATAAAGCGAAAACGCCACCAATTGCTGATAATGGAATGGCTGTGAAAATTAGCAATGACTGTTTGATACTATTGAATGTAAAAAAAGTAGCACCATAATCAAACCTAAAGCAATTGGCAAAGCGACTGATAGACGCTTGTTTGCCTCAACTAAATTTTCAAATTGACCACCATACGTAACATAATATCCAGCAGGAAGTTTAAAATTGGTTTCTAGTTTTTGTTGAATTTCTTCTACAACACTTTTGATATCACGACCACGAACATTTAAACCTACGGTAATTCTACGTTTTCCATCTTCACGAGAAACTTGAACTGGACCTTGTTCAAAATTGATAGAAGCCACTTGTGATAGCGGCACTTGCTGACCGTTTGGTAGCGGAATAAATAAATTACTTACATCAGTAATGTCACTACGATTGTCTTTGTTTAACCGCACAACTACATCAAAACGTTTGCTTTCTTCGTAAATTTTACCAGCACTTTCGCCTGCAAAAGAAGAACGGATAATTTGATTGATGTCGGCAATATTTAATCCATACAATGCAATTTTATTGTAATCATATTTCACAGTGATTTGTGGTAAGCCAGTTACTTTGTCTGCTTTTAAATCGCCAATACCTTCAATTTTATTAATTTTTGAAATTAATTCGGTCGCTTTTGTATCCAGATTTTCTAAATCATCGCCAAAAATTTTAATGGCAATATCGCTTCTGCTTCCTGTCATCAATTCGTTGAAACGCATTTGAATGGGTTGAGAAATTTCGATATTCGCACCTGGAATGGCTTCCATTTCTTCTTTCATTAAGTTGGCTAAATCCTCCCAATTGTCAGCAGATGTCCATTCGGATTTGTCTTTTAAAACAATAATCAAATCCTCACCTCCCATATTTTGAAAAACTACTACAGCCAAAACAAATAATGCCAAAGAGATAGCCAAAACTGTTTTTTTCAATCGTAATGCTTTATCTAAAAACGGTGAGTAGATTTTTTCGAACCACGCCATCATTCTATCACTGAAATTGGGTTTGTGCTCGGTGTTTTTAGATAAAAACATCGCACTCATCATTGGAACATAAGTTAATGATAAAATGAATGCTCCGATAACTGCAAAGCCAACTGTCATTGCCATTGGTTTGAACATTTTTCCTTCTGTTCCAACCAATGCGAAGATTGGTAAATACACTATTAAAATAATGATTTCTCCAAAAGCGGCACTGTTTCGAATTTTTGAAGCCGATTTATATACTTCGCTATCCATTTCGGATTGGGTTAAGTTCTTTTGCCTTTTGAGTTTTTGTAAATGGTGCATCGTGGCTTCGACAATAATAACCGCACCATCGACTATAATACCGAAATCAATTGCTCCTAAACTCATTAAGTTGCCACTTACTCCAAAGTAATTCATCAGAATTACCGCAAAGAGCATTGATAATGGTATAACTGAGGCAACAATTAACCCTGCGCGAAGATTACCTAAAAATAATATCAGTACAAAAATTACAATTAATGCACCTTCCAATAAGTTTTTTAGTAACTGTTCCGATAGCATTATCCACTAATTTTCCTCTGTCAATGAATGCCTCGGCAACCACACCTTCGGGTAAGGTTTTATTGATTTGGATCATTTTTTCTTTAACCCTTTCAACAACTGCGCTTGAGTTTTCGCCTTTTAGCATTAATGCCAAACCGCAAACAATTTCGCCTTTGCCGTCTTTGGTAGAAGCACCGTAACGCAATGCAATTCCTTCTCTTACTGTTGCTACATCACGAACTAAAACTGGTGCGCCATTTCGGTTTTTAACCACCACGTTTTCTAAATCCTTAATGCCGGTTGCCATACCGACACCACGTATAAAAAAGGCGTATTGGTCTTTTTCGATGTAAGCACCACCTGTATTTTGATTGTTTTTTTCTAAAGCATCAAAAATCTCTGTTATGGTTACTCCCAAACTGTTGAGCGTATTTGGATTGACTGCAATTTCGTATTGCTTTAATTTTCCGCCCCAAGTGCTGACTTCGGCAACGCCTTCAATACCTTGTAATTGTGGAATAATTATCCAGTCTTGAATGGTTCTTAATTTTACAGCATCATATTTGTCTTCATATCCCTTTTTGGCGTAAACATCATATTGATATATATCGCCAAGACCAGTTGAAATTGGTGCCAACTCTGGCGAACCGTCATATTTTGGTATGTTTTCCTTTGCTTCGGCAAGTCGCTGAAAAATTTGTTCTCTAGCCCAATAAATATCTACATCGTCTTTGAAAACAACCGTAACTACTGAAAGTCCGAAACGAGAAATGCTTCGAAGCTCGATTACTTTAGGAATTGTTTTTACCGATTGCTCTAAAGGATAGGTGATTAATTGTTCAACCTCTTGTGCTGCCAAGGTTGGAGCAGTTGTTAATATTTGCACCTGATTGTTGGTTACATCAGGTAAGGCATCAAGCGGTAATTGCTTGACAGAATAGCTACCCCAAGCTAATAATACTAAGGTAAAAAGCAGTATAACGAATTTATTCTTTATACTGAACTGTATAATTTTATCTAACATTGAAAAATAGTATATAGAATTAGAAATTAGCAAATAAACTATTTGCCATTATTTGTGATAGGCTCACAACTTTCTAACCCGAAATTACTCGGGCATCGTTATACTATTTGAGGTGGTTGCCAAATACTTCCGTAGAAATTGAAGTAAATTTAGAGGTGTAGGTTGGTAATTGGGTTTTTATCTCTTTGGAAATAATAGCAAAATTATAGGATACTGTTTTGAAATAACTTACTATTTGTGAACCACAACAATTGCAACTGCAAAATGGAGAACACAAATCGTTTTCTTTATCATGTGAATGTCCGCCGTGACCATGAGTAGTTTTAGCCACGTCGTGAGCATCTTCGTGAGCTGCACTGTTTACTTCCATATCTGCACAAGGCAAACATGATAGTGCTACGAGATAGATTGATAATATGAAGTTCATTAATTTCACGAGGATAAAAGTATAATTTTTTTTTAAATCTATAAATAATTCTCTTTTAAAATATTTAAATAGCATTCTTATTTGATTTTACTTCTATTAAGGAAAATTTATCTCTCAATATTTTCATATCCTCACTCACTTTTCTATCTAATACTTTTGCGTAATGTTGAGTTGTCCTTAAATTTTTATGTCCTAACATTTTACTAACGCTTTCAATTGGAACGCCATTTGTTAAAGTTACAGTAGTTGCAAAAGTGTGTCGAGCAATGTGAAAGGTTAATTCTTTTTCTATCTCGCAAACTCCAGCAATTTCTTTTAAATAGGCATTCATTTTTGATTGCTCAAAATAGGTAGCAACTTCTCTTGATTATTGCTTTGTGGATGATTTTCGTATTTATCAATAATCATTTGTGTAACCGGAAGTATTGGGATTTTGGAAGCACTTTCAGTTTTTTGTCTGTGAGTAAATATCCATTTCTCGCCGTCAATACCGAAGCTAATATGTGACTTTGTTAGATTTTTGACATCTATATATGCCAAACCTATAAAGCAGCTAAAAAGAAAAATATCGCGGACTAGTGAAAGTCTTTCTGTTTTGAAATCTTTCTCAATTATGCTTTGAATTTCAGCTTCGGTTAAATACACCCGTTCGACTTCTTTTACTTTCGATTTGTAATTGGCAAACGGATTTTTGTCTAGCCAATCATTGGCCAGACAAAGCTTGATTATTTTATTGAAGTTCTTAATATATTTGACAGCTGTGTTGTTAGCACAGTTTCTAACACTTCGTAACCAAAACTCGTAATCGGTTATAAAGGCATGATCAATCTTTGTAATATCTATATCGGAAATATTGTATTTCCATTGCATGAATTCAATAGTATGCTTGAGTGAAGTAGTGTAGCGTTCTAATGTTCCTGGAGCGTATTCTTTTCCAACCAATTCTTTTATTTTGTTGTTGTGGTCTTGGAAGATGGGAACGAGCATTCTGGCTCTTTCATCTATTCCTAATAGTTTACTCTTAATTGTTTCGGTAGTTACAGCTATCTTTTTGTGGATTAATTCCATTTCAGCATCTCTTATTTGACTTTTCAGTAAATCAAGATGGTTATTTATTGAACGAGCTTCTTCTGAAGTACCTTTCATTTTACCTGCCTCTGTGGACCATTTTGAAATTTCTACAAATCGGTTTGTACTTAATTCGATACGTTTTCCATTGATAGTAATTCTGGAGTAGATAGGAACTAAACCATTTGCAGCTGCTTTCGCTTTTTTTGCATAAAAGAGAATTGATACTTTTGTTTTCATTGTGGTGACCTTTTTAGTTGTTATTAAATTTAACTTCAATATGACTAATCCACAAGATGTACAGTTTTTAAACAGGTTCTTGAACTGGCTGTAAAGCCTTGTGAATACTAGCCTGAAATAAAAATCGGTTACCCAAGATTTGGATTGTTTAGGGTAACCGATTTTATCCCTTTAGGTTCACGAATGAATGAATAATTTGATATGTGATAAAAAGAAAAAACCCTTAAAATCATACGATTTTAAGGGTTTTAATTCAATTTGCTTTCCAGCTGGCGGAGAAAGAGGGATTCGAACCCCCGGACCTGTTACAGTCAACAGTTTTCAAGACTGCCGCAATCGACCACTCTGCCATTTCTCCAATAAGTCGAGCATCAATTTCTCAATGCGGTTGCAAATATAGAAACCTTTTTTTGTTTTCCAAAAACAATTGGTATAAAAATAAACTTATTTTTAGGAGTTCAATTTAAAGCTTTCACAATCTTACAATTACCCTAATCCAAAGCCATAAAATAGCCCTTAATACGGCACATATTCTGTAATCTCTAGACCATAACCAATCATTCCCACACGTTTGGTATGCTCCGTATTGGACACCAATCTAATTTTGGAAATGTCCAAATCGTGCAAGATTTGTGCACCAATACCAAAATCCTTGCTGTCAATGACAATTTTAGGCGCTTTGAGTATGCCCTGCGCTTGTAAGCTTTTCAGCTCCGTAATGCGATGCAATAAATTAACCGACTGCATGTCCTGATTAATGAAAATCACCGCTCCCTGACCTTGCTCATTGATAATTTTGAAGATGTTATCCAATTGCTGGTCGGCATTATTCGTGAGCGTGCCCAACAAGTCATTGTTCACTTGCGAAGAGTTCACCCGTGTTAAAATAGGCTCTCCCAAATTCCACGTGCCTTTGGTGAGTGCAATATGAATTTGTTTGTTGGTCGTTTGCTCATACGCCCGCAATCGAAACGTACCAAAACGAGTCACAACATCAAAATCTTCTTTCTTCACAATCAAGCTGTCGTGCTGCATGCGGTAGGCAACCAAGTCTTCTATAGAAACCAGCTTCAAATCAAACTTTTTGGCCACTTCCACCAGTTGCGGCAAACGCGCCATAGTGCCATCCTCATTCATAATCTCGACAATGACACCCGCAGGTTTAAATCCTGCTAGTCTGGCAAAATCAATAGCCGCTTCCGTATGCCCGGTTCTTCGTAGAACACCACCCTGTTTAGCCACTAGCGGGAAAATATGTCCCGGTCGAGCCAAATCATAGGATTTGGTATTCGAATCTACCAGGGAAAGAATGGTCTTGGCTCGGTCTAAAGCCGAGATTCCTGTGGTTACTCCATTTCCTTTCAAATCCACCGAAACAGTAAAAGCCGTTTCCATGTGATCGGTATTATTAGTTACCATTTCTCTCAAGTCCAATTCCTTGCAACGGCTTTCGGTCAAAGGAGCGCAGATAAGCCCTCTTCCGTGTGTTGCCATGAAATTAATCATCTCTGGCGTAACCTTCTCTGCAGCGGCAAGAAAATCACCTTCATTCTCACGGTCTTCGTCATCCACAACAATAATAATTTTGCCTTGACGAATATCTTCAATGGCTTCTTCAATGGTATTCAATTTTATAGTATCGATAGACATCTGAAATTTTAATTTTGAGTTGGGAAAAGCTTTTTATACAGTTTTTGAAAAGGCAATAGGACCACATCCATATTAATCAATCCAATATCGTTGGTCGCCCTGTAGGTCAATAAAATAGCCAATGGACTTAAAATCAATGACGACATCCAGCATCCTAAAAACGGACTTAACTCGTCTTGCTGTGCTACTTTTTTACTAAAGGTATTGATAAAATGGTAGATAATAAAAATTAATACCGCAAACACTATCGGAAGACCTAAGCCTCCTTTTCGAATAATAGCGCCCAAGGGAGCACCAATAAAAAACATCAACAAACAAGCAAAGGCAATAACAAATTTATCATAGAGCGCTATCCAATGGCTGTTGATGACTTTCTGTTTGTTTTCCAATTCCATTTTGGAGGCATCAATGGTATAATTGGAATTAACAATACTATTTGAAGCAATTTTTAGTATTTCCAGTTGCTCTACAGTATTGAAATTAGACAGTAAATCGGGCTGTAATTTTTTGGGTGGGGCAGGAACCGTACCAAAAGTTCGATTGCTCAATCCTGACCTTTGATAGATGTTATCTGAAAGAGAAATAACGTTCTTCTTATAATCTTTATTGAGCGAATCAATGGTGTAACGAAGCTCATTGAGATTCAGCATCGTATTGGTATTTGTAATGGTATAGTCTTGCTCTTCCGAATTGTTGAGCTTAGTCAAATCAATATTGATGATGTATTTTTTGAAAGAACTCTTAGCAAAAGGCAGGTTCTTTCTTTTCTCATAATCTTTAGGCATCAGGTCTTCATAATAATAGCCATCGTTGAGTACCAATTGTAAAATATTGGAATCTTCTCTACTAATTAATTCTCCTGTTTTGGCTTTGATCACGTTCTTGCTACCATCAAAAGTATTCGATTTTTTGTGAATGGTGACCCCAGTCAATTGATTGCCATTTTCACCCGACTTTTTTTCTACCTTAATATTGAAAGCGCCAATATCATTAAATTGCTTCTCGGCGATGGCCATGGCGGGTTTCATTTGAGCAATATCTTTCCTGAAATTGATGAATTTGTATTCGGCAAAGGGTATAATGTTGTTAGCAAAAAAGAAAGAAGCGAAACTTAGAAGTAGAATAAAAAAACTCAAGTATTTAATAGCTCTTTGCAGGGAAATCCCAGCCGACTTCATAGCGGCAAATTCATAGTTTTCTGCCAAGTCTCCAAAGGTCATGATAGAAGCCAATAAAACCGATAAGGGCAGTACCAGTGGGAACAAGCTAGGCATCTTGAACAACAAGAACTTGATAATCAAAATGACATCCAAATCCTTACCTGCCAGTTCCGAAATGAAAAGCCAAACCGTTTGAAGAATGAATATAAAAAAAAGGATTACAAATACCGAGGTAAATGTAATCGCAAAGGTTTTTAAAATGTATTTGTCTAGTATCTTCACGAACAACTAATCTAACTTATTGATGTAGTATTTTGGATATTTACTGGTCTCAAAGGTAAATTGATTTTTTGACAATGGTTGATTCGTTTTAAAAGAATTTACAGTTAAGGTAGTCTTGGTACCATTTTTACCAATTTCAATTAAGTTGTAAATGTTTTTGGTTTGATTATCAATTCCCAAGAGAATTTCTTTTCTAGGGTCTTTCGGGTTGGTAGGAGTGAGTTTAATGTACTGTATTTTTCTACCTTTTATATCTTGTAAAATATCCCAATTGAATTTGTAGCCAGAGTTAAAGAAAGTCAACAATTTGTTGGGAGTAACGGCATTGTCGTCTTTTTCATTGTATTTACTAATCGTAATTTCTTCATCCTCAGGATTGATGGTGTATGTTTTTTTACCATCAAAAAGTTTGGTAACCCCCATTAAATTCAAGGTGTATAGGTTGCCTTTCATCACCACATTCCCCTTACTTTCCTGATTGATGTTTTCTCTAGAGTTATTCAAAGTGTACTTAAAATCAATAACAATATTGTCATAGGTTTTGATTTTAGCGGTTACTTGGTCTAGTAAGTCTTTGGCTTTTTTATCCTGAGCTTGAGCAAAAGAACTAAACACAAGTAATGCAAGCATGCAAATACACTTAGATAATCTAATTAGTTGGGTAGTTCTTGAGGTGTTAGCAATTCTATTGTTGGTATTCAAATCAATAGTCTTCGATTTCATTTTACGAATTATTTAGTTCATTGTTTAAAAAATGATCTAGAGAAGTTAAGTCTGCAAAGTTTACATTTCGAGCTTTGCTTCCTTCAAAAGGACCCACAATTCCAGCAGCTTCCAATTGATCTATCAGTCTTCCTGCTCGGTTGTAGCCTAATTTAAGCTTTCGTTGTAGCAAGGAAGCCGATCCTTGTTGTGCCGTAACGATAATTTCCGCAGCTTCTCTAAATAAAGAATCTCTTTCTGAGATATCTATATCAAGATTGATGCCACTTTCTTCACCAATGAATTCTGGAAGTAAATAGGCATCCGGATATGCCTTCTGTGAACCTATAAATTCAGTAATTTTTTCTACTTCTGGGGTATCAATAAAAGCACACTGCACTCGAACCACATCGTTACCATTAGTATAAAGCAAGTCCCCACGACCTATCAACTGGTCTGCACCCTGCGTGTCAAGAATGGTTCTTGAATCAATCTTGGATGTTACTCTAAAGGCTATTCTAGCTGGGAAATTGGCTTTAATCAATCCCGTTATTACATTTACGGAAGGGCGTTGCGTAGCGATAATCAAATGAATACCGATAGCACGTGCCAATTGTGCCAAACGGGCTATAGGAGTTTCTACTTCCTTTCCTGCGGTCATAATCAAATCGGCAAACTCATCAACTACCAAGACAATGTAAGGTAAAAAGCGGTGTCCGTTTTCAGGATTTAATTTTCTAGATTTGAATTTGTCATTGTATTCCTTAATGTTGCGCACCATGGCATCCTTAAGCAAGGAATAGCGATTGTCCATCTCCACACAAAGAGAGTTTAACGTATTGATAACCTTTGTGTTATCGGTGATTATCGCATCTCCTGAATCAGGTAGTTTAGCCAGATAATGACGTTCAATTTTATTGAATAAAGTCAATTCTACTTTCTTTGGATCGACCAACACAAACTTCACTTCAGCAGGATGTTTTTTATACAAAAGTGAAGTCAGTACCGCATTCAGTCCCACCGATTTACCTTGACCCGTAGCACCTGCCATCAATAGGTGAGGCATCTTAGCCAAATCGACCACAAAGGTTTCGTTTGAAATGGTTTTCCCTAAGGCTACTGGCAATTCCATTTCTGCTTCCTGAAATTTAGCCGAACCGATAACACTTTTCATAGAAACCATAGTTGGATTCTTATTAGGAACTTCAATACCAATGGTTCCTTTCCCAGGAATAGGGGCAATGATACGAATTCCTAAAGCCGAAAGCGATAGTGCAATATCATCTTCTAAACTTTTAATTTTAGAAATACGGATACCGGCTTCGGGTACAATTTCATATAAGGTTACAGAAGGTCCTACCGTCGCTTTAATTTGTGCGATTTCGATCTTGTAGTTGCGAAGTGTTTCTACAATATTGTTTTTGTTTTCTTCTAATTCCTCTTGATTGATTGTAATACCACCGTTAGAATATTCTTTCAGCATGTCCAAAGTTGGAAACTTATAATTCGACAAATCCAACTTAGGGTCAAACAATCCAAAATCAGCCACTAGGCGAGAAGCTACATTTTCTTCAACGATATCTTCTTCAACCGCTTTTTCTATGACAAAAGCTTCATCACTAGTATGAATAATTTGTTTTATAGGTTCATTTTCGGAGATATTTAAACTAATAGGAGTTCCTTTTTTCAAGTTGGGCTCCAAATTAATTTCTGAAGCATTCTGTATGGTAGGTCGCAAGCTTTCCTTATCAATTTCAAACTTTGAAGTGCTTTTCAATTCAGGCTCTTGCTCCTCTGTTTCGTCTTCCTCTTTAACAGCAAATTCTTCAAGGTTGTAGTCACTTGAGCTCATGGAGCTTTTTATGGAGTCTATATCGTTTTTAATTTCTCTTTTGTTTCTTTCAAAAAAGGATTTGACACTGTCGGGAGAAATTTTTATTTTAAATATTAAATAAATAACAATCCCAAGAATTAACAATAAGGACGTTCCAATTTTTCCAATGTAGTCTTGAAAGAACAAGTTCATTTCATAACCTACGGTTACCCAGTTCTGGCAAGGAAGCCCAAAAGAAACCAAATGAAATGGATAACAATACAATAAAAACAAATCCCAAAACCAAATGTTTTTGAGCTTTTTCAAGGAGATGTCTAAGGCTATAAATGCTCCTGTAAGAAAAAATAGTTTGGTGAATAGGAAAGAGGCAGCTCCAAATCCTTTGTAAATAAAGAAATCAGCAAGAAAAGCACCAAACTTTCCCAACCAATTGTTTACAGGTTCACTTCTGTCACTCAATTCTAAAACAGCACTTTGATCTTCTTGCCCGTGAATAAAAAAAGAAATAAAAGCCACAAATAATGCAATAGCAAACAACATAAATAAGCTACCAATCAACATTTTATGCTGTCTGTTCACTTTCCATTTTTTCTTCTGCTCCGTAGCATCAGCTGTTTTCTTGTCGTTTGTAGTAGATTTTGTTGTTTTTGCCATTCTTGTCTTTGAAATAGATACTATAAAAAATAGAAATTCAATTGGTATTACAGAATCTTAGGGATGTAGATAATAGCACCAATAGCTATAGCTGTCATTGCTGCAAAAAAAACAGCACCAGCGGCAATATCTTTGATAAATCCAATTTTCTCATGAAACTCGGGATGAATAAAATCAGCTATTTTTTCGACAGCTGTATTTAATCCCTCAATTCCAAGAACCAGGCCTATAGCTAGGGTTTGAATGAGCCATTCTTCGTGTGAAATATGAAAATAAAAGCCCGCTACAATCATAGCAACTCCAATGGAACTTTGAACCATTACACTGTGTTCCGTAGTAATAAGTTTGTAAGCGCCTTTTAGAGCAAATCCAATACTTTTAAATCGTCCAGTCAAAAAAGTGGTGTCTCTTTCAAATTCTCCCATAGGTTCTAATTAAAGTGCTGCGATAGCTGCATCGTAATTAGGCTCATCAGCAATTTCAGGGACTTGTTGGGTGTAGGTTACAGTACCATTTTCATCCACAACGAGTACCACTCTGGAGTGTAATCCTGCTAGGACACCATCTGTAATTTCTAATCCGTAGTCTTTACCAAAACTTCCAGATTTAAAATCGGATAGGTTGATTACATTTTCAAGTCCTTCAGCACCACAAAAACGTTTTTGAGCAAAAGGCAAATCTCTTGAAATACACAACACTTTTGTGTTTTCTAGCTGACTTGCAGTTTGATTAAATTTTCTAACCGATGTAGCACAAGTTCCAGTATCGATACTTGGAAAGATATTTAAAACCAATTTACTTCCTTTAAAATCGGCTAAGGTTGCAATTGACAAATCGTTTTTTACTAATTTAAAATCGGGAGCTTGAGAACCAACTTTTGGCAATTCTCCACTAGTTTGGATAGGATTTCCTCCTAAAGTTATTGATGCCATATTTTTTAAATTTTTAAGTCTCAAAAGTAGTAAAAATATATTTAGGATTTTAGTGTTATAAATTAGGTTTTTTACATTTATACTAAAACCAAAAAATACTCGATTGTAAATGCTCGAATGTCTTTGAAATACAAAATGAAAATAGAACTAAAATGCAGAATCACTATTTGATAAATAAAATGTAAAACAACACTAAAATATATTTTTAGAATAGAAGTTTAAACCCTATATTTGTTGTCTATGGCAAAATACCTATCCATATTGTTTTTATCGATTTACTTGTTCACAGTAGTTCAGGTGAATGAGTTGTTCAAAATTCCCAATATGTTTGAACACTATCAAGAACATCAACAAGGTACAGAATCTATTAGTTTGTGGCAATTTGTCTGTATGCACTACATGAAAGGGGAAGTATATGACGATGACTATGGTAAGGACATGAAACTACCATTCAAATCCCATAGTTCAAATTGTTTGTGTTCGTTCATATTTTGCCCAGTAATTCAAAATTATAGTTTTAGTAGTAAGTTCTTTTTTAAAGAATTAAAAAGACAAAAGTTTACGTATACCTTCTCTTTTACCTCTAGTTATCTTTCTTCCATTTGGCAACCTCCACAGTTTGTTTAATTAAGTTTTTTATTTTAAAGGGATAACTTCCATAACATTTTGTTTTGGTTGTAAATCTGCATTTATAAATTTAATTTTAACTAAAGTATGCTGAATAAAATCATTGCATTTTCCATAAATAACAAACTAATCATAGGACTATTTATGATTGCCTTAGTTTCTTATGGAATATATGAAACAACCAAATTGCCCATTGACGCCGTTCCAGATATTACCAATAATCAAGTACAAGTAATAACTATTGCTCCATCATTTGGTGCTACCGATATTGAACGCTTGGTAACATTTCCAATCGAACAAGCCAACAATAATATTTCAGGGCTAAAAGAAATCAGAAGTTTTTCAAGATTTGGATTATCATTAGTAACTATCGTTTTTGATGATGAAACCGATATCTATTGGGCACGACAACAAATTGCCGAACGATTGCAAAAAGTTCAAACACAAATTCCAAGTGGAATAGGCACACCCGAATTGGGGCCAGTTTCTACAGGTCTAGGAGAAATATACCAATATGTTGTTCGACCTAAAAAAGGGTATGAAGAAAAATACAACGAAACCGAATTGAGAACCATTCAAGATTGGATTGTTCGCAGACAATTATTAGGCGTAAAAGGTGTTGCCGAAGTAAGCAGTTTTGGCGGAAAATTGAAACAATATGAAATTGCAATACATACCAACAAATTACAGTCTTATGGGTTAACTATCAGTGATGTTTTTAACGCTGTTGAAAAAACAATCAAAATACAGGAGGCTCCCTATATTGAAAAAGGAGCAACAACCCTTTTCATCAGAAGTGAGGGATTAATTGGTACTATTGAAGACATTCAAAATATTGCAATACAAACTTCTGCTTCAGGAACCCCATTATTTATAAGAGATGTTGCCGAAGTAAAATTAGGATATGCGACTCGTTATGGAGCCATGACTTATAATGACGAGGGTGAAGTTTCGGGAGCTGTTGTGATGATGCTAAAAGGAGCTAATAGTAGTGATGTGATAAAAAATGTGAAAGAACGTGTGGCTCAAATTCAAAAAACCTTACCTGAAGGGGTTGTTATCGAACCGTTTTTAGATAGAACCAAAATGGTTAATAACGCCATCGGAACCGTTGAAAAAAACTTGCTCGAAGGTGCTTTAATCGTAATTTTTGTCTTGGTTATTTTCTTGGGTAACCTTAGAGCAGGATTGTTAGTTGCATCAGTGATTCCTTTAGCTATGCTCTTTGCTATCATTTTGATGAACACCTTTGGAGTGAGCGGAAACCTAATGAGTTTAGGAGCACTAGATTTTGGACTCATCGTTGACGGTGCTGTGATTATTGTTGAAGCTGTGATGCACCAATTAACACACAGTAAAAAGTTTAAAAAAGTAGAGGTATTGTCCCAGAAAAAAATGGATAAAGAAGTACTCACTTCTGCAAGTAAAATGATGAACAGTGCGGTTTTTGGACAAATTATAATTTTAATTGTTTATTTACCCATCTTTACTTTGCAAGGTATCGAAGGAAAGATGTTCAAACCAATGGCACAAACGGTGGCTTTTGCATTGTTAGGGGCTTTTATCTTGTCGTTGACCTATATCCCAATGATGAGCGCCTTGTTTTTAAGCAAAAAAGTAAAGCACGAAGCCAATCTTTCGGATAGGATTATGATTCAAATCGAAAGAAAATACCAGCATTTGCTTCAAAAGATTTTAAACTTTCCTAAAGCGGTCATTGCTTCTGTAGTTGCACTGTTTGTAATGGCCTTGGTCGTGTTGTCATTTCTTGGAGGTGAATTTATTCCAGCGCTTGAAGAAGGAGATTTTGCAGTTGACACCCGAGTTTTAACAGGAAGTAATTTGAATACCACTATCGAGAGTACTCAAAAAGCAGCTCATATTCTCAAAACACAATTTCCAGAGGTTGAAAAAGTAGTTTCCAAGATTGGAAGCGGAGAAGTACCCACCGATCCAATGCCCATGGAGGCAAGCGATATGATGGTTATTTTAAAAGACAAATCAGAATGGACCTCAGCCAAAACGTTTAATGAATTATCGGGTAAAATGAGTAAAGCATTAGAGGATGTTCCTGGCATTACAGCAGGGTTTCAATATCCTGTGCAAATGCGTTTTAACGAATTAATGACAGGTGCACGACAAGATGTGGTTTGCAAAATCTTTGGTGAAAACCTCGATACACTGGCGACTTATGCCAATAAACTTGGAAAAATAATTAATACGGTTGAAGGAGCTCAAAACCTATTTATCGAACCCGTTACCGGAATGCCACAGGTGGTAATTGAATACAACAGAAGTACTATTGCTCAATATCATTTGAATATCGATGATATCAATAGGGTCATCAATACTGCTTTTGCGGGTCAAAGTGCTGGATTGGTATTTGAAGGAGAAAAACGTTTCGATATGGTCGTTCGCTTGAATAACAATCAAAGAAAAGATGTTGAAGATGTTCAAAATCTATTAATCCCGACACCACAGGGAACTCAAATTCCGCTTTCGCAATTGGCAACCGTAGCTATCAAAGATGGTCCAAACCAGATTCAACGTGAGGATGCTAAGCGTAGAATTGTGGTGGGTTTCAACGTGAGAGGGAGAGATGTGCAAAGTATTGTAAATGAACTACAACAAAAAGTAGAGCAACAAATTAAATATCCACCGGGTTACTATACTACCTATGGCGGTGCTTTTGAAAATTTAAACCAAGCCAAGGCTAGACTGATGATTGCCGTTCCCGTTTCATTACTATTAATATTTATCTTGTTGTTTTTTGCTTTCAATTCTGTAAAACAAGGATTGTTGATATACTCTGCAATACCATTATCTGCTATTGGCGGAATTTTCTTCTTAGCACTTCGCGGTATGCCTTTTAGTATTAGTGCGGGTGTTGGTTTCATAGCCCTTTTTGGTGTTGCCGTTTTAAATGGAATTGTATTAATCTCTGAATTTAACCAACTAAAATCTGAAGGTATGACCGATTTACACCGAATTGTTTTGATGGGAACTAAGGTACGTTTACGACCCGTTTTAATGACAGCATTTGTTGCTTCACTAGGATTTTTACCTATGGCATTAAGCAATGGCGCTGGAGCGGAGGTACAACGCCCTTTAGCCACCGTAGTTATAGGAGGATTAATGATTGCAACCTTTTTGACTCTATTTGTTCTTCCTATTCTGTATGTACTCTTCGAAAAGGGAATCAAGCTTAATCCCTTTGGAAAGAAAGCGGTGCTGTTGGTAGTTTTTGGGTTCTTTTCATTGAACTCTACTTATGCTCAAACCCCAATTACGCTGCAAAAAGCGATGGAAACGGCATTAAAAAATAATTACAGTATAAAAAGCGAACGCCTAAAATCGGACTATCAACAAAAAATAATAAAAACGGCAACCAATATTGCTCCTGTAAACATTACTGGCGACTATGGACAATTTAACAGTGTGTATAATGACACTCGGTTTGGAATAGCGCAATCGTTCAATTTCCCCACGGTGTATAGCAGACAGAAAAAATTATATACTGAGGAATGGAAAACATCGGCATTGAACGTTATTCTGAAAGAAGCAGAATTAAAGCGGGAAGTAACAAAAACGTTTTACATCCTAGTTCATTTGAACGAAAAAGAAAAATTATTGATGAAAAGTGATACTATTTTTGCTGAATTTTTAAAAAAATCGGAATTGCGATTTAACAAGGGAGAAAGCAATGTTCTTGAAAAAACGACCGCCGATAATCAAAGAGGTGCAATAAAAATGCAATTGCTTCAGCTTCGAGAGGAAAAAGAATTGGTTCAAAGTCAGTTTCAATTGTTGCTTAATTCAGATGGAGAATTAGTACCAAAAGCTGAAACTCTTAAGTTGGTTTTAGATGAAACAATCGATAGTACCATGGTGGCACAGCATCCTTATCTTACTCTTTTAGAGCAACAAAAAAAAAGTGAGTAGTGTTGCCACAAAACTGGAACGATCGAAAGTATTGCCGAATTTAATTTTGGGATACAATACGACTTCAATAACAGGGAACTGGTGTCGATAATGTTTTTTATGATAAATCAAATAGGTTTCAATCGGCTCAATTCGGAATAGGAATTCCATTATTAGGAGGGTATCAAAAGGCAAAAATCGCCGCTTCAAAAGTAGGTGAAACCCTAAGCCAAAATGAATTGGAGAAAGAAAAACAGCTTCTTCAAAAGCAATTCAAAGCCACACTCAATCAATACAATACCAGTATTGAAAAGTTAAGTTACTATGAAAAAACAGCGCTTCCAAATGCTGAAATAATTATAAAGACAGCCAATTTACAATTTTTAAATGGTGAAATAAATTATTTGGATTGGGTCGTGTTAATCAATCAAAGTATTGCTATCAAAAGCAATTACATTGATACTATTTTAGCCCACAATGAAAGTGTGGTTCAATTAAATTATCTTACCTCAAAACAGTAATCGTATGAAAAATAGCATAATAAGCAGCTTGCTTCTTTTAATGATAGTGAGTTGTAACTCAAAGAGTACCGAAGAAAAAACGGAAGAATCCGCACTTACAACTAATGTAGCCTCACTAACAGATGCACAATTAAAAAATGCAACTATTGAGATGGGTAGCTTGCAAAAAAGGAGTATTTCTTCCACTTTAAAAGTAAATGGAAAAATTGATGTTCCGCCACAAAACTTGGTTTCAGTGAGTATGCCTCTAGGGGGGTATCTTAAATCTACTCAGCTTTTACCTGGTTTACATATCAACAAAGGAGAGGTTATTGCCACAATGGAAGACCAACAATATGTGCAACTGCAACAGGATTATTTGTCTACAAAGTCCAAATTAGTATATGCTCAAAAAGAATACGAACGTCAGAAAGAATTAAACCAGAATCAAGCCAGTAGTGACAAAATATTCCAATTGGCAGATTCAGAATATACAAGTTTACGAATTGCGTTGAGTGCGTTGAGCGAAAAACTAAAATTAATCAATGTCAATCCGAATACTTTATCTGAAAAAAACATTTCTAAGAGTGTGAATATTTATGCACCCATTAACGGATTTGTTTCTAAAGTGAATGTCAATATCGGAAAATATGTAAATCCATCGGATGTGCTTTTCGAACTAATAAATCCATCGGATATTCATCTGAACCTGAAAATTTTTGAGAAAGACATAACAAAACTTTCCATCGGACAAAAATTGGTTGCTTATACAAACAATCAACCTGATAAAAAGTACAAATGCGATATTCTTTTGATTAGCAAAGATTTATCTATCGATGAGCATACTGCCGAGGTGCATTGTCATTTTGAAAATTATGACAAAACATTGCTCCCCGGAATGTATATGAATGCCGACATTGAGTTGAAAAGTTCGGATGTTTTGACTCTGCCTCAGGAGTCTATTGTAAGTTTTGAAGCAAAAGACTATGTTTTTGTGGTGCTCAACAAAAATCAATTTAGAATGACCGAGGTAAAAACAGGAAATAGCGAAAATGGATATATAGAAATTTTGAATCCTGAATACCTACAAGATAAAAAGGTAATTACTAAAGGCGCCTACACCATTCTCATGACATTGAAGAATAAAACAGACGAATAACTTTACAGTTTTTTAAATAAAGTGTCTGAGAAATCAGGCACTTTTTTTTGTTCCAAACTCCTCTGTAACATTTGTGACTGTCAGTACATTTTTACCATTCTATTTTTGCTTCATAATTCAGATAGAAAATTATGAAGAAAATAAGTTACATCATTTTTACAGGAACATTTTTGAGTTCGTTTTTTGGTTTTGGTCAAGATACTTTGGCTATTTCTAAAAGTGAATTATTGCAAAAAGTCGCCGAGAAGAATTTGCAAATCAAAATTGCTGAAAAAATTACCAATCAGCAAAAGCAGATTTTAGCCAATCAGCGGCACTTTTTTGCCCAACATCAATGTGTCGCATACTGGAATTTCAACTACCAATCCGCTGATGGCTTTTGGTTCCAAATTGAATCAAGAAATTTTGACTATGGCAGATTTCAATCCAGCGTTGTTAAATGATCCAGCTAAAACGCAAAACTTTGCTACCAAATTTGAAATCCAACAACCTTTAATCAATGTAGATGGTTTGTTTGAAAGAAAAGCAGCAAAATCTAAAATGGAAGCCTATCAATTGCAAACCGAACGTACTAAAGAATATTTGGAATTAGAGATTTCAAAATCGTACATGCAATTGCAATTAGCTTACAGAGCAGTAAAAGTTTTAGAAAAAGCCAATGTAACAGGAAAAGCCAATTTGAAATTAGTTGATAATTATTTCAAACAAGGCATGTTGCAAAAAACTGATTTGCTGAATGTTCAAGTTCGAGTAAATGAAATCGCGAACCAACTGCAATATGCCAAAAGTAATGTGCAAAATACTTCCGATTATTTAGCTTTTTTATTGAATGAAGATAGTAATGGGAAAATCTACAAACCATCGGAAGAATTAGAAAATACTATTTCAGTAGAAGAAATAAATATTTCATTATCAGATAACAGGAAAGACATTCAAGCCATAAGCAAATCATCTGAAGCTTATGCCAAAATGATGCAATCTTCCAAAATGGCTTTTTTACCGCGATTGAATGCTTTCGGAAGTTATGAATTGTACGATAAAAACTTTTTAGGAACTTCGGCAAAAGGCTATTTAGTCGGAGCGCAATTATCATGGAATGTTTTCGATGGATATAAATCGATTGGAAAATTTCAAAAAGCCAAAGCTGAATCGCAAAAAGCTGATGTTGAAAAAGACCAATACAAAAAGCAAAGTCAGTTGGAATTAAACAAAACCAATCGTCAATTGAAAGATGCTGAAAACAAAGTAAATCTTTCGCAATTAGCATTAGAACAATCACAAGAAGCTTATCGAATTAGACAAAATAGATTCACACAAGGATTAGAAAAAACAACCGATTTATTGCAATCAGAAACCCAAATGATTCAAAAAGAATTGGAGCATTTGCAATCGGTTTTCGAGTATAATTTCACTAAGCAGTATTTACAGTTTTTAACTAAATAAAAAGAGTATTAAGATTTTAGTATTAAGTATTAAGACATATCAAATCATGAGAAAAATAATAACCATTCTAACACTTTCAACATTCTTATTCCTTTCATGCGGAAAAGAAACGAAAGAAGCAACCAACAACGAACCAGCCATTGCAGTTCAAGTAAGCGGCATTTCAGCCGATTCTAATGCGCCATTTGTAACGGCAAGTGGAAAAATTGAAGCCGAAAATAGTGCCAATGTTTCTACCCGAATGATGGGTTATGTAACTAAAGTTCACGTAAAAGTAGGACAAAAAGTAGGAGCAGGACAACTTCTCGTTAGTGTAAACAATACCGATTTACAGGCCAAAAAAGCACAAGTAGATGCTTCTATTTTGCAAGCAACTGCAGCTTTCAATAATGCTAAAAAAGATTACGAAAGATTTACAGCTTTATTCAATCAGCAAAGTGCTTCTCAAAAAGAATTAGATGATATGACTTCGCGTTACGAAATGGCAAAAGCAGGTTTAGAAGGTGCCAAACAAATGCGTAACGAAGTAATGGCGCAATTTTCTTATTCCAATATTACTGCTCCATTTTCAGGAGAAGTTACCAATACGTTTGTTAAAGAAGGCGATATGGCCAATCCAGGAATGCCTTTGGTAAGTGTTGAAGGAGTTTCAAGAATGCAAGTGACCGCTATGGTTTCGGAAAGTGATATTGCTCAAATTACTAATGGAATGGTAGTTAAAGTTTTAGTAAAATCAATCAATAAAGAAGTGGCAGGAAAAGTTTCCGAAGTTAGTGGTTCTGCTAAAAATACAGGCGGACAATATTTAGTAAAAGTTACTTTAAATACAACTGACAAAGCCATTTTATCAGGAATGTTTGTGAATGTCCAATTTCCAATTTCTAACGAGCCTAAAACTGAAACAACTGTAAAATCAGATAAAGTAATGGTGCCAGAAAGTGCTTTGGTAAAACAAGGACAACTAACAGGAATTTACACCATAGCTGCCGGAAAAACAGCCATTTTAAGATGGATAAGAACTGGAAAATCATTCGGAAACCAAGTAGAAGTTTTATCAGGATTATCGGCTAACGAGCAATACATCGTTTCAGCAGAAGGTAAATTGTATAACGGAGCTAAAGTTAGTATTCAGTAAATAGTCGCAGTTTTCAAGTTTAGTTAGAAAAAACTTTAAACTTTTAAACCTTAAACTTTAAACAAAAAAACATGCAAGAAGGTATATCAGGTAAAATAGCCCATTTTTTCATCAACTCTAAATTAACCATTCTATTGATGGTTGGATTGATGATAATTGGTGTATATAGTTCGTTCTTAATTCCGCGTGAAGAAGAACCACAAATTAATGTTCCAATGGCCGATGTTATGATTGGTTATCCAGGAGCGAGTCCGGCAGAAGTGGAAAGCCGTGTTATAAAACCATTGGAGAAAGTTTTGTCTAACATCAAAGGTGTTGAGCATTTACATAGTATGGCTATGAATGGTCAAGCCATGATTATTGTGCAATTTTATGTTGGTGAAGATTCAGAACGTTCGTATGTTAAATTATACGATGAGTTGATGAAAAACGAAAACATGTTCCCAAAAGGAGTTTTCAAACCTATGGTAAAAACGCGTTCGATTGACGATGTTCCCATGATGGGATTGACACTTTGGAGCGAAACATTAAACGATTTTGAAATTCGACAAATTGCGGAAGAAGTAACTTCTGAAATCGAAAAAGTAAAAGACGTTGCCATTACCAAAGAAATTGGAGGAAGAACGCGTGAGCTAAAAGTAGTTTTAGACAAAGATAAAATGGCAGAAAATGGCGTGGATGCTTTGGTTGTTATGCAAATGATTCAAGCCAATAATGGAAGTTCTCAATCGGGAAGTTTTGTTTCTAATGATAAAGAATACTTGCTTACAACAGGACAATTTTTATCCACTTCAGAAGATGTTGAGAATTTGGTTGTGGGTGTAAATGCCAATATGCCAGTGTATTTAAAACAAGTCGCTACTGTTCAAGACGGACCTTCAACACCAAGAAGTTATGTGTCTTTTGGTTACGGAAAAGCCAATGAAAAATATTCTAAAAACAAATCTGAATATCCAGCTGTTACTATTTCTATCGGAAAAGTAAAAGGTGCTGATGCGATGAAAATTGCAGATAAAATACTTGAGAAAGTTGATGGTTTGAAGAAAACATTAATTACTGATGATGTTCATGTGGAGGTTTCTCGTAATTATGGTGAAACGGCTTCTCACAAAGTAGGAGAATTATTGATGCACTTAGGAATTGCGATTATTGCAGTTACGCTTTTAGTAATGTTAGCTATGGGTTGGCGTGGTGGATTAGTGGTATTCTTTTCTGTGCCATTAACGTTTGCATTGACCTTGTTTGCTTACTATATGTTGGGTTATACGCTTAACAGAATTACGCTTTTCGCCTTAGTTTTCGTGGTAGGAATTGTGGTAGATGACAGTATCATCATAGCCGAAAATATGCACCGACATTTCAAAATGAAACGATTGCCTTTCAAACAAGCGGCTATTTTTGCGATAAATGAAGTAGGAAATCCAACGATTTTAGCAACGTTTACAGTAATTGCAGCGATTCTTCCAATGGCTTTTGTGTCAGGAATGATGGGACCTTATATGAGTCCGATGCCTATTGGTGCTTCTATTGCGATGTTACTTTCGTTGTTTGTAGCTTTAACGGTTACGCCTTATTTGGGGTATCATTTATTACACGAAAAAGACGAACAAGAACACAAAGCTGAACAAGGATTAGAAACGTCTTGGATTTATAGAGTTTACAACAAAATTGAACGTCCATTTTTAGAAAATTCTACCAAGCGTAGAGTGATGTTGGGAATTACGGTTGTCTTATTAGCAGGTTCAGTTTTGATGTTTTTCACCAAATCCGTTTTAGTAAAAATGTTGCCTTTTGATAACAAAAATGAATTTCAGGTAGTAGTTGATATGCCCGAAGGAACTACATTAGAAAGAACGGCAGCAGTTACGCAAGAAATTGCTCAATATCTTACCACAATTCCAGAAGTTGTGGATTATCAGAATTACATCGGAACTTCTGCACCTATCACATTCAATGGTTTGGTTCGTCATTACGATTTGCGTGGCGGAAGCAATATGGCGGATATTCAAGTAAATTTATTGCACAAAGAAGACCGTGATTTACAAAGTCATGATATTGCTAAAATTGTTCGTCCAGAAGTGCAAAAGATTGCAAAAAAATATGGTGCGAATGTCAAAATTATCGAAGTTCCGCCTGGACCACCAGTTTTATCAACGTTGGTTGCCGAGATTTACGGGCCAAATTATAAAGATCAAATTGCAGTTGCCAATCAAGTAAAAGGTATTTTAGAGAAAACATCTGATATTGTAGATGTCGATTGGATGACTGAAGACAATCAAATCGAATATCGATTGGAAGTCGACAAAGAAAAAGCAATGCTTAACGGAATTGCTCCGCAACAAGTTGTTGGAAATCTGACTTATTTATTGAAAGAATATCCAGTTTCAAATTTATATGATGAAAATTCTAATAACAGCGTTGGAATCGTATTGTCTCTTGATGACAAAGACAAAGCATCATTACAAGACATTCAGAATTTAAAAATTAAAGGAAGTCAAGGGAATGTAGTTCCAGTTTCCGATTTGGTTAAAGTAGTTGCTGATACTTTGCAGAAAACGATTTACAGAAAAGACCAAAAACGAGTAGTCTATGTAACAGCCGATATGGCAGGAACATTGGAAAGTCCGGTATATGCTATTTTGGGAATGAACGAAGAATTGCAAAAAATGAAATTGCCAAAAGGCTATAAAGTCAACGAATTGTATATGGATCAACCATCCGACGAAAGTGATTTTACGGTAAAATGGGATGGCGAATGGCAAATAACCTTAGAAGTGTTCCGTGATTTGGGTGTAGCTTTTGCGGTGGTAATTGTGATTATTTATATGCTGATTGTAGGTTGGTTCCAAAATTTCAAAACGCCTATGGTCATGATGATGGCGATTCCGCTTTCGTTGGTCGGAATTGTATTTGGTCACTGGTTATTAGGAGCATTTTTTACAGCAACTTCATTTATTGGAATGATTGCTTTAGCTGGAGTCATGGTCAGGAACTCGGTATTGCTCATCGACTTTATCGAAATCCGACTGAACGATGGAGTTCCATTAAAACAAGCCATTATCGAAGCAGGAGCAGTGCGTACAACACCAATCTTACTAACAACAGGTGCCGTTGTAATTGGAGCCGTAATCATTCTATTCGATCCAATTTTCCAAGGATTAGCAATTTCGTTAGTATTTGGAGCCATCGTTTCAACAATTCTAACTTTGATTGTAGTGCCATTAATCTACTACATCACTGAAAGAAAAAAATGGGAAAATTAATTTAGTTTCAAGTTTCAGGTTTCAAGTTGTGGAACCTGAAACTTGAAACCTGAAACAAAAAAAACATGAAACTATTATTAATAACTGCAGTTGCCGAATTTGAAAAAGAAGTAAAACAAATTCTAAAAAAATCACAAGTCAAAACCTTCTCTTTTCGAGAAGTTACAGGCTACAGAAATACATCAGAGGATGCTATAGAAAGCAATTGGTTTGGTTCGGAAATGAACGAAAACGAATCGATTATGTTTTACGCCTTCGTCCCAAAGGAAAATGTAGATATGGTTTTTTCTGCAATATTGGAATTCAATTCAAATCAAGAAACACTTTCACATATCCATTCAGCAATCTTAAATATTGAAAAAACAAATTAATATGAAAAACAGAATTATAAGTGCAGTCGCAGGAATTTTTATTCTTACCAGTTTATTGTTAGCAATTTATATTAACATCAATTGGTTATGGTTTACTGCCTTTGTAGGAGCAAATCTTTTACAATCATCAATAACCAAATGGTGTTTGATGGAAGATATTTTGACTAAATTAGGAGTTAAAGATTAATTTAACACATAAAAAAACGTCTGAAAATTTTCAGACGTTTTTCTTCTAAGTAGCTTTTTACTTATCAATCGAGCCTAAAACTCTTTTCATAAAGTCATTTAAAGCTTCTTTTTTATCTTTTCCTTCTTTCACCATTTTATGAACTTCTAGAGCACCATACATATTGGAAATCAATTCTCCTATGACGTCCAATTCCTCATCTTTTAGGGAAGGAACTTCGGTTAGGGCTTCCAATACTTCAATGGTTTCAATCAAGTAATCTTGATCATTTTCTTCAATAAATTGCGTCAAATGTTTTATTACTGGTAATTTTCATAATATTAGTTTGCTGAAATTTCACCAACTAACTCTGCTAAAACTTCAGCCTTATTGGTTTGTGTTTCGTTTAATAATTTTCCTCCAACAAAAGTTGCAAAGGTTGGTAAATTAGAAACATTAGCTAGCTTTCTTGACTCAGGAGCATTTTCAGCGTCAACTAAAACAAAAGTAATTTCTTCATTTTCTGAAGCCAATTTTTTGAATTTAGGTTTCATAATTCTACAGTTTCCACACCATGATGCGGAATATTGAACTACAACCTTATTATTGGATGCTACTAGATCTTGTAATGTATCTTCGTTTAATTCGATTAACATAGTTTTAAAATTTCAATTACAATGACACTATCAAAATTCAATTTATTGCAATTGATAATGTCATTGCGATTATGATTGATATTTAATTAGTTTTGTGACAAATAAGCAGCGGTGCTCAGTCTATCTGCATTCATAGCTTCTTTTCCTTCTTCCCAATTTGCAGGACAAACTTCACCCTTAGTTTTAACGTGAGTGTAAGCATCAATTAAACGTAAATATTCATTCACATTTCTTCCAAGAGGCATATCGTTTACACTTTCGTGGAAAATTTTACCTTCTTCATCGATTAAATAAGTTGCTCTAAAAGTAACATTAGAACCTTCTAAGATTTCGTCGTTTAATTCAGCATCATAAACCCATTCTGCATCTAAAATATCTAAAGCAGCAGATAAATTACGGGTTGTATCTGCTAAAATTGGATAAGTAACGCCTTCAATGCCACCATTGTTTTTTGGAGTATTTAGCCATGCAAAGTGAACTTCGTTGGTATCACAAGAAGCTCCGAGTACTAATGTATTTCTTTTTTCAAATTCTTGTAATGCTGCTTGAAAAGCATGCAATTCAGTTGGGCATACAAAAGTAAAATCTTTTGGATACCAAAATAGAATCACTTTTTTCTTGTTGTTTACCGCTTCTTCTAAAACGTTAATTCTTAAATTATCTCCCATAAAAGAGATAGCATCAACGGTAATGCTTGGGAATTTTTTTCCTACTAATGACATGATTTTTATTTTTAATGTTTGTATTAATTTTCTACTGCAAAATTAGGAATAGCTTATCTATTAAAACATGATATTTATTCTATTTTCCGATAAAGTAATAGAGAAAAATTATCAATATATTTCTTACAAAATATTAGTATAATAATTTTACTATGCGTAATATTTAGTGCAGTTTTTTGCATAAAAAACAAAAACCACCTTAAAAAAGGTGGCTTTTTAGAAAAACACTACTAAGTAGGAAATTCTTATTTTAGGTCAAAACGATCTAAATGCATCACTTTTGTCCATACTTTTACAAAATCGTGAACAAATTTTTCTTTATTGTCGTCTTGTGCATAAACTTCAGCATAAGCCCTCAAAACGGAATTGGAACCAAAAACTAAGTCTACTCTTGTAGCAGTCCATTTTGTAGCACCTGATTTTCTGTCAACAATATTGTATAAATTATCTCCAGCAGGTTTCCAACTGTAGTTCATATCGGTTAAATTCACAAAGAAATCATTGCTCAAAACCCCTTCATTATTAGTAAAAACGCCGTGTTTTGTTCCTCCAAAGTTGGTTCCAAGAACACGCATTCCACCAATGAGCACGGTCATTTCTGAAGCTGTTAAGCCTAGAAGTTGCGCTTTATCTAATAGTAATTCTTCGGGTTGTACAACATATTTAGCTTTCATAAAGTTTCTGAAAGCATCATTTGTTGGTTCTAAAACTTCAAATGATTCTGCATCAGTCATTTCTTGTGAAGCATCGCCACGACCTGCATGGAAAGGAACTTTTACAGGATGACCGCCTTCCTGAGCCGCTTTTTCGATGGCTGCACTTCCACCAAGAACAATCAAATCGGCTATACTTACTTTTTTACTCAATGAAGTTTGCACTTCAACTAGCTTATTCAATACTTTTTGTAATCTTTCGGGTTCGTTGGCAACCCAATTTCTTTGAGGCTGTAATCGAATTCTGGCTCCATTGGCACCACCTCTAAAGTCAGAACCTCTAAATGTTCTTGCACTGTCCCAAGCAGTATTTATTAATTCGGCTCTTGTTAATCCACAATTCAATAATTTTCCTTTCAATTCCTCAATTTCAGTCTCTGATAAAGTATAATCTACTTTTGGAATTGGATCTTGCCATATCAAATCTTCTTTTGGTGCATCAGCTCCAAGGTAACGTTCTCTAGGACCTAAATCTCTGTGTGTTAATTTAAACCACGCACGAGCAAAAACTTCCGAAAAATAGGCTGGGTCTTTATAAAAACGCTCTGAAATTTCTCGGTAAGCAGGATCCATTTTCATAGCCATATCAGCATCGGTCATGATTGGATTTCTTTTTACAGATGGATTATGTGCGTCGATAGGTTTGTCCTCCTCTTTGATGTTTATTGGTTCCCATTGATTAGCTCCAGCTGGACTTTTCTTTAATTCCCAATCGTGATTTAATAGTAAATAGAAATATTCATTATCCCATCGTGTTGGATGTGTAGTCCATGATCCTTCTAGACCACTAGTTACAGTATCAGCACCATTTCCTTTTCCTTTTGGATTTATCCAACCAAAACCTTGATTTTCGATTTCAGCAGCTTCAGGTTCTCTTCCCAGTTTTGAGGCATCACCATTACCGTGAGCTTTTCCAACGGTATGTCCACCAGCTGTTAAAGCCACCGTTTCCTCATCATTCATCGCCATTCTTTGGAAAGTTACTCTAACATCGTGAGCTGTTTTCAAAGGATCAGGTTGTCCGTTTACTCCTTCAGGATTTACTAGATTAATCCCATCATTACAGCAGCAAGAGGATTTTCTAAATCTCTTTCGCCAGAATATCTTGTTCCTTCTCCACCTGATTTGGCTAACCATTCTTTTTCTCCGCCCCAGTAAATGTCTTTTTCAGGATGCCAAATATCTTCTCGTCCTCCTGCAAATCCGAACGTTTTTAATCCCATCGATTCGTAAGCCATATTTCCTGCTAAAATCATTAAGTCTGCCCATGAAATTTTATTCCCATATTTCTTTTTTATTGGCCAAAGTAATCTTCTTGCTTTGTCTAAGTTTCCGTTGTCTGGCCAACTGTTTAGAGGTGCAAACCTTAAATTTCCTGTTCCAGAACCGCCACGACCATCTGCAATTCTATACGTTCCAGCAGAATGCCATGCCATTCGAATAAATAATCCACCATAATGACCCCAATCGGCTGGCCACCAATCTTGACTGTCTGTCATCAGGTTTTTCAAGTCGGTTTTAAGTGCTTCTAAATCTAGTTTTTTAAATTCTTCAGCATAATTAAATTTCTCACCCAGCGGATTGGTTTTGGTATCATGTTGGTGAAGAATATCAAGGTTAAGTGCTTTTGGCCACCAATCATGGTTTTTAACACCATCACTCAAACCTTTTTGATTTTGATGAAATGGGCATTTGCTAATGTCGTTTGAATGTTCCATATATAGTAATAATAATTTAATTTTAGTTATAATTTTTTGTTGATTTTTTACATTTTTAATTTCAATACTAACAAATATACACATTAAAAATAGCATAAGTATAGACAATTAATGTTTAAAATTTATTTTTTAATAGATTTTAGTTATGCTTTCTAATTTATTCTGTTTTGTAAATCATTGTGAAATTATAGTATATTTGTTTTGATTAAGACATCAATAAACTACAAATTTGATATGGGTTTATCCAATTTATTCCGAAAAAAATCTGCAAAAGTTATTGTTCAAGAAGGAGGAGACTTAGAAGGAGAGTTTTCAGGGCTACACAAAGTATTAACGGTAAGAGATTTAACTTTTTTTGGTATTGCAGCCATCATTGGAGGGGGGACTTTTAGTGCCATTGGGAATGCCTGTTTTTCAGGAGGTCCCGCAGTGGTATTGTTGTATGTGATGTGTGCTGTAGCATGTGGATTTACAGCCATGTGTTATGCTGAGTTTGCTTCACGTGTGCCAGTTTCAGGTAGTGCATATACCTATGCTTATGTCTCTTTTGGGGAATTATTTGCTTGGATAATTGGTTGGGCTTTAATCATGGAATACTCCATAGGCAATATTTATATTGCTTTTTCATGGAGTGGTTATTTTACTAATTTATTAGAAACGTTTCATATTCATTTGCCAGAATGGTTAACAATAAATTACAAATCTGCCCAAGATGCATTTGTTGCTAATAAAGGGGTTGAGGGATTGAATGCTTGGAATACTGCTCCTGTTGTAGGAGGCTTAAAAATCATATTTGATTTGCCAGCGGTGGTTATTAATTTACTGATAACGTATTTAGTTTACAGGGGCACAAAAGAATCTAAGAATTTTAGTAATATAATGGTTTACATTAAGTTAACTATAATTGCCTTAGTAATTGTTGTCGGCGCTTTCTATATTGATATTGACAATTGGACCCCTTTTATGCCGAACGGTTTTGGTGGAGTTATGGCTGGTGTTTCTGCGGTTTTCTTTGCCTATATTGGTTTTGATGCCGTTTCAACTTTAGCGGAAGAAAGTAAGAATCCGCATCGGGATTTGCCTAAGGGAATGATTTATTCTTTGGTTATTTGTACAATAGTTTTTATTGTTTTGGCATTGGTAATTACAGGGATGGTTTCCTATGAATTATTGGGTGTGAGCGATCCATTGGCAGAAATTTTTGCGTTAAAAGGAGTTAAATGGATGTTGTTTATAGTTTCTATTGCAGCAGTCGTTGCTATGACAAGCGTTTTGTTGGTTTTTCAAATGGGACAACCACGAATTTGGATGACTATGAGTCGAGATGGTTTGATGCCTAAGAAATTTTCAAAGATTCATCCCAAGTACAAGACTCCAGGTTTTGCCACAATAGTTACGGGTTTGGTTGTTGGGATTCCTATTTTCTTTACGGATGAGAATTTTGTATTAGATTTTACCAGTATTGGAACTCTATTTGCTTTTGTTTTAGTTTGTGGTGGTGTACTGATGCTATCTCCACAAAGTGAAGAAGAAATGGCAGAACGAGCTACAAAAGGGAAGTTTAGAATACCGTATGTAAATTCAAAATTTATTTTTCCTATTCTAGTTATTGCAGCAGCTGCATTGCTCATTCAATTTAAGCCAGATTTTTTTACCGCTGTCTTTGATTTTTCAGAAGGCAAAATGGCTACCAATATTCCGATGCTTGTTTTTTTAGTGGTATGTGTTGTAATGACTGTGATGTCTTATCTTAAAAATTTATCTCTTATTCCACTTTTAGGACTGATTTCTTGCTGTTACTTGTTAACAGGCATGGCTGTTTCCAATTGGATGTGGTTTGGAACTTGGTTGGTTTTGGGTTTGATTTTTTACTTTTTATACGGTTATAAAAATAGTAAGTTGAATAATTAAGATCAAAAAAAACCGCTCTAGTGAGCGGTTCAAATAAAATTAATTTGGTGAATTTTATAATTTAATGAATTTCCTTGTAGTTTTTCCTTGCCCAGAACTGATTTCAATTAGGTAACTCCCTGTTTTTAATTCAGATAGTGACAGCTCAGTATGTTTGGTTAAAGTTTCTTTTGAGTACTCTTTTATTGTTTGTCCTATAGTATTGTAAATCTTTATGGATGAAACAGTAACAAAATCATCGGTATCAATGTTTAAAGTATTTTGAACCGGATTTGGATAAAGTTTATAGTTTAATGTTGTGTTTTTTTGAGAAACCGTTCCTAATTCCTTTCCAGAATTGTCAGAGCACAAAGCATTGTACGTAATGTTTGGCAAATTGTAATACGATTGAAAATATTCTGTTTCAGTAACCACTGTAGGTCCTTCATGATTGAATTCGTCGGTACAAATATTTTTCAAATTAGGATTGTTATTGACTATTAAATAAAAATGACAATTTTCATATATTATATAACATAAATCAAATTTTCCATTTTTGAAATTTATGGATTTAAGATTAGGATTGTTTTTTATTGAAATCGTTTTACTAAAACGTCTTATAGTTGAAAAATCTAAAGTAGTCAGTTTGGTATCATTACAGTAGAAATCCTCTAAAGTAAGGTCATTAAATTCAACGGAGGTGAACAAATTACCAGAAATGTTTAAATAATAGTAATTAGCTGAAGCAGGTAATACCAAAGAACTGATTTTATTGTAAGAAATATCTAATTCTTGAGTTTCATAACTCAAATTATTTAATTCAGTAATTTGGTTGTTATTGCATCTCAATTCGTGAAGTTCACTAATATCAAATGGTAATGTCGTTAGGGAGTTATTGCTGCAATTTAATTTACGTAGCTTTTTGAAACTTTCAATTCCGACGATAGAACTAATAGAAGAATTTGAAATGTCTAGTTCATTAACTTCATTGGCTTCGCTTTTTTGGATTTCACCATCATTGTTTTCATCAATACCTAGTGAAATAAGTTTGTTTTTAAAGTTTGTATCAGGAATAGATACGTTTTGTGAGCTGAGCGAAAAGCTCAACAATAGGAAGAATACTATTATATGTAGGTTTCTCATGACAATAGAAATTAATTTGGGGTTAGTGTTCTAAATGGTGTCAATTATCAAACAAACCTAGTATTAATATTTTCTTAATAAATCAATGTCATCCTTTTTTCGTTAATGTGTATAAAAACCCCGACAAACAAAATTATATTGTAGTCCTATTCGTATAAAAAATAAAAGAGAAACCAACCAGTTCAAGAGTAGAATTTGTATTTCAAAAAACTTAAAAATTAGGCTTTAAACCAAACTTTATTCTTTAATTTTGCGATACTAAAAAATAAATACAAATTATGAGTTCATTCGATGTAGTCATTATAGGTTCAGGACCAGGCGGATATGTATCAGCTATTCGCTGTGCACAATTAGGTTTCAAAACTGCTATTATAGAAAAATATTCAACTTTAGGTGGCACCTGTTTAAATGTGGGTTGTATTCCGTCTAAGGCGCTACTTGCTTCTTCGCATCATTATGAAGAGTTGCAACATTTTGCCGATCATGGTATAGAAGTTTCAGGAGAAGTAAAAGTAAATCTTGAGAAGATGATTGCCCGCAAACAAGCAGTTGTTGACCAAACTTCTGGGGGCGTAAAATTCTTTATGGATAAAAATAAGATTACTGTTTTTGAAGGTTTAGGTTCTTTTGTTGATGCTACTCATATTGCTATTGCTAAGCCAGATGGATCTTCAGAAACAATTGAAGCTAAAAATACAATTATAGCAACAGGTTCAAAACCGTCTTCGTTACCTTTTATCAAAATTGACAAAGAACGGATTATCACTTCTACTGAGGCGTTAAAGTTGAAAGAGGTTCCTAAACATTTAGTTATTATTGGTGGAGGTGTAATTGGAATCGAATTAGGTCAAGTTTATCTTCGATTAGGAGCAGAAGTTTCTGTAGTAGAATTTATGGATAGAATTATTCCTGGAATGGACAGTTCATTGTCCAAAGAATTGACCAAAGTCTTGAAAAACAGGGTATGAAATTTTATGTTTCTCACAAAGTTAAATCTGTCGAAAGAAAAGGAAATTTAGTAAAAGTTCAAGCAGAGAATCCAAAAGGAGAAACGATAACTCTTGAAGGCGATTATTCTTTAGTTTCTGTAGGACGTCGCCCTTATACTGATGGGTTGAATGCTGAAAAAGCAGGAGTGAAGCTCACCGAAAGAGGGATGGTAGAAGTAAACGATCATTTGCAAACAAACATTCCAAATATTTATGCTATTGGAGATGTTGTTCGTGGTGCTATGTTAGCCCACAAAGCGGAAGAAGAAGGAGTAATGGTAGCTGAAATTTTAGCAGGACAAAAACCACATATTGATTATAATTTAATTCCTGGAGTTGTATATACTTGGCCAGAAGTTGCTGCTGTTGGAAAAACAGAGGAGCAATTGAAGGAAGCAGGAGTAACCTACAAGGCTGGAAGTTTTCCTTTCAAAGCTTTGGGTCGCGCTCGTGCTGGAGGGGATATCGATGGCTTTGTGAAAATTCTTGCCGATGCTAAAACCGACGAAGTTTTAGGGATTCACATGATTGGTGCTCGTTGTGCCGATTTGATTGCTGAAGCTGTAACCGCTATGGAATTTAAGGCTTCCGCTGAAGATATTTCCAGAATGAGTCATGCACATCCAACTTTTGCAGAAGCAATTAAAGAAGCTGCTTTAGCCGCAACAGATAATAGAGCTTTGCACGTGTAATTTCTTTTTCTGAAACAAGAATACTAAAAACCCGATAGCAAAATACGTTATCGGGTTTTATTTCTCTATTTTTTAAGATACTTTTTATAAACTAAAAAGCACATTATTCCAATCAAAAAAGAGAGACCATAGCTGGATTAGAAAAGCAATAATTTCTTCAAGCATATACCAACCAGTTCTTAATCCATCAATAATTTTGGAACCAATATTTTGTCTATGCATTTTTTCATTAGCCACTATTTCTTGTTTAATTGTTTCTCTTTGATAGATTTGAAGTGTGACGGTGCTAAAGTTTACTTGATCTTGTAATGAAAGATTTTCAAGTTTCTTGCTGTCGTTTGCTTCCTTTTTCGCATTCAAATTTTCTTCAGCATCAATAATAGCAGTTAGTTTTTTGCCTTTGGTATCAATGGCTTTTTGTACTCTTTTTCTTGAGAAGCACTTCGATTTTGAGCTAATTGATTGGCTAGCATTTGTAGAGAAACATCATCAGCTTTAATAACTCTAAAGTCAAGAAAATCAATTTGTTTGGAAATTGTTTTTAATATGGTGTCAAGTTGCGTATTGGGTACACGTATAGTGATATTATTCTCAACATTGTATTTTGTAGTTTCAAGTGTACTGTCTTGGCTTATTTTAGTTTTGGTTTTTTCTGAAATATCACTTTGTAAGTTGGTATAAGTGACAAACCCACCAAATTTAGCAGTGGTATTTTCAATAGCATAGGTGGATTGGGGTACGTTTTTAACTTTAAATTTAATATCGGCAGTTCTTATAAACTTTCGATTCATGTCCTTTTTCTCAACCACGCTCGAAGTTGTATCAGCGCTTTTTTCTAGTTTGACATTTTCTGAAACAGCTTCTTCGGCTGTTGCTTCAGCTTGTTTACAGGAATACAAGGTTACAGCAAATGCGAACGTTACCAGGCCTAATTTTGTGATTGTTTTCATAGGAAATTGATTTTAAATAGTGATTAATAAAAAGGGTACTTATTGAAAATTCTTGTTTTTAATTTTGAAAACGAATAAGTAATTTTTTATCAATAGTTAAAATCAATTTTAATTAAAAGGGATATTAGTATCACAATAAAAAGCGTGCCAAGATTTTTTTAGCGTTAATTATTCCAATAAAAAAACCTGTTTCATTTTTACGATGAAACAGGTCAGTTTAGTTTTTTTTAATTACTAATTGGACTACATAGTAAATACGCTTTTATAATTGTCCCAATACCTGTAAATCAAAAATAAGTTCCCAAGGAATACAAATATGGCTATGGGAAGAGTTTCAGGTGACAAAAAATAATTTATCAACAGAATATTCAATGAAACTGGTAAAATTACAATGTTAGCTAAGGTTACAAATTTTCCTGATATGTAAGCTAATCCGCACAGCAATTCTACAGTTTTAGCCAAAGGCATTAAATAGACAGAAGCGACTAAACCCACTTGAAAAGCTTTGAAATCACCAGTTGTAACAGGTTCAGGTACTAATTTCAGAAAGAAACTAACAGATGCAAATAGGAGTAAAAGACCAATAAGAATTCGGATAATAATAGTTGCAATTTTCATAATTCAGTGGTTTTGTTTGTTAATATACTATCAAATGTATGAAAAAAGCAGTGAAATTATCGTAATTTTGGGAACCTAAATTATGCTATTTCTTTGAGAACATCTAAATGTTATACCGTTGGAAACCCTGAACAATTGAAAAAACAATTGCTTTTTTGGTCTCAGCAATTCCGCGAAATTATTTTTCTTGATAGCAATTCAAAGCACAATACCAATCAAAAATACTCTAGCTACGACAGTATTTTAGCAGCTGATGCTTTCACTTCGATAAAAACCGACTATCATAACGCTTTTGAGGATTTAAAACAGTATCAACAAACAACAAGGGATTGGATTTTTGGGTATATGACCTATGATTTGAAAAATGATGTAGAGGCTTTGCAATCGAATAATTTTGATGGTTTAAATTTTCCAGATTTGTTTTTCTTTCAGCCTAAAAAGCTATTTCTATTGAAAGGAAATCAACTCGAAATTCAGTATCTCAATATGTGCGATGATGAAATAGAAGAAGATTTTTCAGCAATAATTCAAAGTCAAAAATGGGTAACTGAAAATGAAAGTTCAATTGAAATTCAACAACGAATTTCTAAAGAAAATTACATCAAAAAAGTATCTAAAATGCAGGAATACATCCATCGTGGTGACATGTATGAAGCTAATTTTTGCATGGAATTTTTGCTGAAAATGCCCATATACATCCATTTGAAAAGTTTGAAAAGTTAACTACGATTTCAAAAGCTCCATTTACAGTTTTTCTTAAAAATAATCAACAGTTTCTCCTGTCTGCTTCGCCAGAACGTTATTTAAAGAAAGTAGGCGAAAGGCTTATTTCTCAGCCTATAAAGGGAACGGCACAACGGTTTTTGGATGCAGTTGAAGACGAAAAATCCAAGAATCAGTTGGCTTCCGATCCAAAAGAACGCGCTGAAAATATTATGATTACTGATTTGGTTCGTAATGATTTATCTAGAACAGCTCAACAAAATTCTGTTCAAGTGGAGGAACTTTGTGCGGTATATTCATTTTTACAAGTGCATCAAATGATATCAACAATAACTTCAAAATTAGACTCTCAATATTCTGTTATAGAGGCAATTAAAAATTCTTTTCCTATGGGTAGTATGACAGGTGCACCAAAAGTTTCTGCAATGAAAATTAGTGAAGAATTGGAGGAAACCAAGCGAGGTCTATATAGTGGAGCAGTGGGCTATTTTACCCCTACAGCTGATTTCGATTTTAATGTGGTCATTAGGAGTATCTTGTACAATCAAGAAAATAAGTATGTTTCTTTTTCGGTTGGAAGCGCTATAACGGCTCAGTCTGTTCCTGAAAAAGAATATGAAGAATGTATTCTCAAAGCAAAAGCAATGAGTGAAGTTTTGAGCTAAATTCAAAAGAAATAATTACATTTGAATATGGTAGAAAAACTAAAAAATCATTGTAATCAACATTTTCCCTTTTTAAAACAGAAAAAGGTACTTCTTGCTGTTAGCGGTGGTTTGGATAGTATGGTTTTAGTGTATTTATTTCAACAACTACACTATGAAATAGGTGTGGCACATTGTAATTTCCAATTGAGAGGCTTAGAAAGTTTTGAAGATCAAAATTTTATTCAGAATTATGCTGAGGCAAATTCGTTACCAATTTTCATAACTCAATTTGATACTCAAGCTTTTGCTCAGGATTACAAACTTTCCATTCAAGTGGCTGCGCGAGAACTCCGATACAATTGGTTTTATGAACTTTTAGAGACTCAAAATTTCGATTATGTTCTCACTGCACATCATGCCGATGACAATTTGGAAACGTTTCTAATAAATCTTTCCAGAGGAACTGGATTGGATGGTTTAACAGGAATTCCAGAACAAAATGATAAAGTAATTCGCCCATTATTGGCCTTTTCTCGTCAGGAAATGGAAGCATATGCAAAGCAAAATGCAATTCAATGGAGAGAAGACAGCAGCAATGCTTCGGATAAATACTTACGGAATAAGATTCGCCATGATGTAGTTCCTATTTTAAAAGAGTTGAATACCGATTTTATAGCTTCTTTTCAAAAAACACAAGAGTACCTTCAGCAAGCTCAAGTGATGGTGGAAGACGCTTCAATTATGGTCTATCAGCAGGTCGCTAAGGAAGTAGGAGAGGAAATTCATTTTGATTTAAAAAAACTAAAACCGCTACCCAATTACAAGTCGTATTTGTACCAATGGCTTAGAGAGTTTGGCTTTTCGGCTTGGGATGATGTTTATGATTTGGTTGATAGTCAATCAGGAAAACAAATCTTTTCTTCTCATTTTAGATTGCTCAAAAATAGAGACTATTTGGTTTTGTGTCCTCTCGATTTTACAGATAGTAAAAGAGAATATTTTATTACTAAAAATCAAAAAGAAGTTAAAGTTCCCTTAAATCTTTCCATTTGTAAAGTAACAGACATTAGCGATACTACAATAGAAAGTATATTTGTTGATGAAATGAAGCTAGAGTTTCCTCTGGTTTTGAGACGATGGAAGGAAGCAGATTCTTTTCAGCCGTTTGGAATGAAAGGAAAATCGAAAAAAGTGAGTAAATTTTTAAAGACGAGAAATTATCGTTAATAGAAAAAGAAAAAACCTGGCTTTTATGTTCAAATAATCAGATTGTTTGGATTGTTGGAATGCGACAAGACGAACGGTTTAAGATTGATGAAACCACAAAAAAAATTCTAAAAATAACAGTTGTATAATGAAAAAGATACTCTTTATAGTAGTTGCGATACTGACTTTTGTTACTGCAAAAGCACAACTTGTAGATCCGGTGAAATGGACGACTAAAATTGAAAGAAAATCAACAACCAACTATATATTGACTTTTAGCGGAGTTATAGAAAAGGATTGGCATATGTATTCGCAATTTACTCCAGATGGGGGCGCTTTACCTTTGGAACTTGTTTTTAAGAATAAAGAAGGCAATTACGATTTGGTTGGTAAAGCAAAAGAGAGCAAAACCCAGACCGTTTTTAATGATGTTTTTGGTGTAAACGAAACCTATTTTGAGAAAAACGCTAAAATTACTCAAGAAATACAAGTAGTCAATTCTAAAGTATCAATCATTGAAGCAAGTTTGAACTATCAGGTTTGTAAACAAGTATGCGTAAATTTAGAAAAGAAATTTCAATTCACTATTCCAAAAAATGAAATTGAGGAAAACAATATAACCGCTGTTGATACAAGTAGAACTCAAGTCAAAGCTCCTGTTATAGACACACTAAAAACTAAGGTTGATAAAAACTCTCAAGGCGAGGCAAAAACAGAGAATTTTTCATCAAGAGCATCTTCAAACAGAAGTTTTTGGTCTATTTTTTTAATTGCTTTCTTATCAGGTTTTGCTGCTTTGTTAACTCCCTGTGTTTTTCCAATGATTCCAATGACAGTTAGCTTTTTTACAAAACAGAGTAAGACGAAAGCAGGAGGTAAAAAGAACGCTATTATTTACGGTATTTCTATAATTGTGATATATGTCTTTTTAGGTCTTTTAGTAACTTGGATATTTGGGGCAGATGCATTAAATGCCTTGTCTACCAATGTTTGGTTCAATCTTATTTTCTTTGTTTTATTAGTGGTTTTTGCAGCCTCATTTTTGGGAGCTTTTGAAATTATGTTGCCAAATTCTTGGGCTAATAAAGTCGATAAACAAGCCGATAGAGGTGGGGTTATCGGGATTTTGTTCATGGCTTTAGCGCTAGCAATTGTTTCTTTTTCGTGTACTGGACCTATTGTAGGAACTCTTTTAGTCGATGCAGCTTCAAAAGGAGGTTTGCGCCTGTTGTTGGAATGTTTGGTTTTCATTGGCATTAGCTCTACCTTTTATGTTGTTTGCTATGTTTCCGGGTTGGATGCATTCTTTACCTAAATCAGGTGGTTGGCTCAATACAGTAAAAGTGTTTTTAGGATTTCTTGAGCTGGCTTTGGCGTTTAAATTTTTGTCTAATGCCGACTTGGTTTTACAATTACACTTGTTAGAAAGAGAAGTTTTCCTAGTTATTTGGATTGCAATTTTTGGGTCATTAGCATTATATCTTTTTGGTAAAATTTCTTTGCCACATGATAGCCCAGTTGTTCATATTTCAGTAGGTAGATTAATATTAGGCTTGTTGGTTTTGTCATTTACTATTTATTTGATTCCTGGACTTTGGGGCGCTCCTTTAAAATTGATTAATGCATTTCCACCACCAATAGAGTACAGTGAAAGCCCTATGGGAGTGGGTGCTTTGAAAGATTCCTCAATAGCTACTACTGTTTTACCTGAAGGAGCAAAGTATGGTCCTCATCAACTTGTAGTTTTTGATGATTATGATAAAGGTTTAGTCTACGCAAAAAAAGTGAATAAGCCAATCATGCTGGATTTTACAGGTTTTGCCTGCGTTAATTGTAGAAAAATGGAAAATACAGTTTGGTCTGACAGGCAAATTCTTACCCTCTTAAAGAATGAGGTTGTAGTTATTTCATTATATGTCGACGATAAAAGAGATTTGCCAAAAGGGGAGCAGTTTGTTTCTAAAGAAACGGGCTCTGTTATTGAGACAATTGGAGATAAATGGACTGATTTCATGATTTCAAAATATAAAACCAACACACAGCCATTATATGTTCTAACAGATTTAAAAGGAAATAGTTTAAATCAAAATCATCCAACTATCAGTTACGTGGGTGTTCAAGAATATAAAGAATGGTTACAAGTAGGAATTTCTAATTTTAAGAAATAGATTTAATAAAAAAAACACTCTAAAGACGAATCTTTAGAGTGTTTTAAATGTATTAAGAATGATTATTATAGATATTCTCCGTGTTGTGTAATGTCTAATCCTAATTCTTCTTTATCTTCACTAACTCTCAAAGGAGTAATTTTGTTTACAATAAAGAATAAAGCATAAGAAGCAGCAAAAGCAAATATAGATACCAATACTAATGCTTTTAATTGGATTAAGAATAATGTAGCATCTCCGTAGATTAAACCTTGATTGTCTCCAACAATAGCATTAACCGATTTAGAAGCAAATACTCCTGTTAAAAGCATTCCAACCATACCACCTACACCATGACAAGCAAATACATCTAAAGCATCATCAATTTTACCTTTAGGGAATTTACTTACTACAAGATTACTCACAATACTAGCAATAAGTCCGATAGCTACAGCTGATGGGATTGAAACGAAACCTGCAGCAGGTGTAATGGCAACTAAACCAACAACGGCTCCTATACAAGCACCCATCGCAGAAAGTTTGTGTCCAAGAATTTTATCTAAGAATACCCAACCCATTGCAGCAGCAGCAGCAGCTACTGTTGTGGTTCCTAATGCTTGAGCAGCAAGGCTTCCAGATCCAACAGCAGATCCAGCATTGAAACCAAACCAACCGAACCATAGTAAACTAGTACCTAATAGTACATAAGTAATACGTGCTGGATTTGATTTTTGTACTTTTCTTTTACCTAAGAACATCGCTCCCGCTAATGCAGCCCATCCAGCACTCATGTGAACCACAGTTCCACCTGCAAAATCTAAAACTCCCCATCCGAAAAATAATCCATCAGGATGCCAAGTCATATGACATAATGGTGCGTAAACAAATAATATAAATAAAACCATAAATAACAAATAAGCCCAGAAACGAACACGCTCAGCAAATGCTCCAGTTATTAATGCAGGTGTGATGATAGCAAATTTAGCTTGGAATAAAGCAAATAAGATAAATGGTATGGTTGGAGCCAATTCCCAAGCGGTGTTAGCACTAACACCTTGAAAAAACATATTTGAAGTTGGGTCACCAATAAAACCGCCAATTGATGGTCCAAAGCACAATCCAAAAGTAATTACCACCCATAATACAGTTACAATAACCATAGCCATAAAGCTCTGAAGTACAGTACTAATTACGTTTTTCTTTCCTACCATTCCTCCGTAGAAGAAACCAAGCCCAGGAGTCATCAATAAGACGAAGCCTGTAGCTACTAACATCCAAGCCGTGTCTCCAGTATCTAATTTTAATTCTACAACATGTGCACCAAGTGTAGCAGAATCAGCAAAAAGATAAATTGAGAAAACGGATAACACCAAAATCGTGATTAGAATCACACTTAAAATAATTTTTCGCATTGTTTTTAGTTTTAAAGTTTTGCTAAAATTATAAAATCATTTAAAACCCCCGTAAAAAATCGTCATTTGTAAATGATTTTTATTAATTTTTCAATATGACCCCTAAAATTTTATAGGTATGAGATTATTAAATGCGAAAATTTATAATTTGATAATGCATTTTTTGCATTTAATGAATTCAATTTCAATTATAATGAATTTGAATAAATGGTGTGCTTTTAATTTTAAAGAATAGAAAATGCCCATTGCAATCACAACAATAGGCATTATATGAATCCAACAGTAAGGAATTACTATTCTATAAAATATGCTTGCTCAAAATTTGATAGACTTCATTAATGTTATTACCACCTTTACCAAATTGTTTAACAATTGGAGTGGCTTCACTTCTTAGCCAAATTTTTAGTTCAGCATCCAAATCAAGGATTCCCGCACTTTCCTTAGAAAACTTTTGAATGCTAGAGTAGGGAATAGACATATAATCGACTTTGGTTCCAACCAATTGTTTCTCAACCAATATCAATCGTTTATTGGTAAAAATAAACATGTCTTTAACAAGTTTAAATGCTTTTTCAATGATTTCTCCTTCTACTAAAATTGGTTCAAATTCTTTTGAAACATTCTCAATAGTTACCTCTGATGCGTTGCCTAGTATAGCATTAAATAGTCCCATAAATAATTTAGTTTAATTTTTGAAGTTCAAAATTAAATTAAATTGTTTGTTGTTCCTGCTAATATTTTATTAATTTACATTCAAAATTAATATATATGCTCGTAAAAATTTTTGGAAGCGCCGTTTTTGGAGTCGAAGCCACAACCATCACAGTAGAAGTAAACATTGATAAAGGAATAGGATACCATTTGGTAGGTTTACCCGACAACGCTATAAAAGAAAGCAGTTACCGAATTGCAGCTGCACTCAAAAATAATGGGTTTGCAATGCCGGGTAAAAAAATCACTATAAATATGGCTCCAGCCGATTTGCGTAAAGAAGGTTCAGCCTATGATTTAACCTTGGCTATCGGAATTCTGGTAGCATCGTCACAAATTAAAGCAGATGAGGTCGATAAGTACATTATTATGGGGGAATTGTCATTAGACGGAAGTCTACAACCCATTAAAGGGGCTTTACCTATTGCTATCAAAGCTAGAGAAGAAGGGTTCAAAGGATTTTTTCTGCCAAAGCAAAATGTAAAAGAAGCTGCAATAGTGAGTGATTTGGACGTTTATGGAGTGGAAAATCTACAAGAAGTAATTGACTTTTTTGAAGGAAAAGGCAACTTAGAGCCAACAACTATAGATACTCGAGCAGAGTTTTATAAAACTTTAGATTTTCCAGAGCATGACTTTAGCGATGTCAAAGGGCAAGAAAGTATTAAACGCTGTATGGAAATTGCGGCTGCTGGTGGTCATAATATTATTTTAATTGGTCCGCCAGGCGCAGGAAAAACAATGTTAGCCAAACGTTTGCCAAGTATTTTACCTCCAATGACTTTACGAGAAGCATTAGAAACGACAAAAATTCATAGTGTTGCTGGTAAATTAAAAGAAGTAGGATTGATGAATCAAAGACCTTTTAGAAGTCCGCATCATACCATTTCAAATGTTGCTTTGGTTGGTGGAGGAAGTTACCCACAGCCCGGTGAAATTTCAATGGCGCACAATGGGGTCTTGTTTTTAGATGAATTGCCAGAGTTTAAAAGAGACGTTCTCGAAGTTATGCGCCAACCTTTAGAAGACAGAGAGGTAACCATTTCCAGAGCTAAGTTTACCGTTACTTATCCTTCTTCATTTATGTTGGTGGCGAGTATGAATCCTAGTCCAAGTGGTTTTTTTAATGATCCAGATTCACCTCAAACTTCTTCTCCACATGAAATGCAGCGCTATTTAAACAAAATTTCAGGGCCGTTATTAGACCGAATTGATATTCATATTGAGGTGACTCCTGTACCTTTCGAAAAATTATCCGATGATAGAAAAGCAGAAAGTAGTGTTGCCATTCGTGAACGAGTAACAAAGGCAAGAGAAATCCAATCCCGTAGATTTGAAACACACGAATCAATTAACTATAATGCACAAATGAGTACGAAGCTCATCAGAGAATTTTGCAAATTAGATGAAACTTCCCTGCAATTACTCAAAACAGCAATGGATAGACTAAATTTATCAGCTCGTGCTTACGATCGAATTCTCAAAGTTTCTCGAACCATAGCCGATTTAGATAATTCGAATGAAATAACCTCATCGCATATTGCGGAAGCTATTCAGTATCAGAAGTCTTGATAGAGACGGTTGGTTGGGATAGATAAAAGAATAAGTATTTTATGGTATTAAATTTTAAATTATGAAAATAGTCATATCACCAGCAAAGTCGCTTGATTTTGAATCGGTTTTGCCAACATCAGAATATTCATCTTCTCGTTTTTTAAAAGAGAGTAAGATTATTAATAAAGTTATTAAACAAAAATCACCGAAGGAATTGTCTGAATTGATGTCAATTTCGGATAAATTGGGTGAATTGAATTGGCAGCGTAATAAAAGTTGGAAAACGCCTTTCACACCTGATAATGCTAGACCAGCACTGTATGCTTTTGCAGGTGATGTCTACATAGGATTGGATGCAAATACTATTCCTGTTGAAAAAATAGCCATTCTTCAGGAGCGACTTCGTATTTTATCGGGCTTGTACGGAATTCTTAAACCTTTGGATTTAATACAACCTTATCGACTAGAAATGGGAACTAAAATTGCGATTGACGAAAGTAAAAATTTGTACGATTTTTGGAAGCAAAAACTAACAGATTCCTTAAATAAAGAACTCAAAAAAGGGGAATTGTTTATCAATTTAGCTAGCAATGAATACTTCTCAGTACTAGACACAAAAGCGCTAAAAGTTCCCGTAATTACGCCTGAGTTTATGGATTATAAAGAGGGTAAACTCAAAATGATAAGTTTTTTTGCAAAGAAAGCAAGAGGATTAATGGTTCGCTACATCATCGATACAAATGCTGAATCCATTGAGGACTTGAAAGGGTTTCATTATGAGGGGTATGGATTTGATGCCAATTTATCTAAAGGGAATAAATTGGTCTTTACGAGATAATATTCGGTTAATTTTTTTACTCAAATTCTTCGTAAAGCCGTAACGTTTCTTTGGTAATTTTCTTTTGATTGAGCGATAAATATCTTAGGGCTTCTATTCCATTTTTTGCACAACGGTTAATTTGACGTAATTCAATTGTAAAATGGTCTAATGCAGCGGCCTCGGTAGTTGTTAATTTGTCTTTTAATTGTGAAACAAATTCTAAAAATTCAGGAAGAACCTGGCTGTGTTCATCGTATTCTGATTTCAAATCCTCATAGGACTCGATAATTTCTTTGTTCAAATCATTAGAAAAGTACTCACTTTTGTTTTTAAATTCCTGAACCATTCTCTTGGTATTATTTCTAAAAAATCCCATAACGATTAAAATTTAAAATGATATAACTAATTTACATTCAATCAAATATAAATAAACATTTTAAAAATAAATCGAAATTGTTGATAAGTAGAATAAGTTTTTTAGCATTTAATGCATCGCATCAGCAGGATTTATTTTAGATTTTCCTTTTCGGATAAAGAATATGATAGGTATACAGAACAAGAATAAAATTCCTAGATAAAGGAAGATATCCATATACGACAGAATAGTACTTTGTCTAGTAACCGAATAATCTAAAATTTGGTAGGCTTTGCCTAAAGCTTCATTAGAGCTAAATCCTTTGGACATAAATCCACGTTGCAACTGAGCCACTCGTTGTTGTACTTCAATTTTTGAAGGATCTAAATGAGCAATTAAATTAATTCGATGTTCTTGAGTAAATCGAGTGATAAATGTTGTGATAATCGCAATTCCAAAAGACCCTCCTAATTGTCTCATCATACCTGTAAAAGCTGCACCTTCTCCAATATGTTTTCCTTTTAGAGTTGATAAAGAAAGGGTGGTAATGGGTACAAAAAGCAATCCTAAACCAATTCCTCTCAAGATTAACGCCCAATACATATTGTCTACGCTCGTGTCTGGAGTCATCACTTTAAACATCCAAAAGTGAAAAAGAAAAAAATCAAGAATCCAACGCCAACCATATACCCTTGTGGTACTCCTTTTTGAATTAAATTTCCAACTATTGGCATCATAAAAGCGGTAGTTATAGAACCCGGAATTAATAATAAACCTGCATCTGTAGCAGTCCATCCCAGAATCGATTGGGTGTATATAGGAATAATAAGTGTTGAACCATAGAGTCCAAATCCCAGAATAAAACACATAACAATTCCAATACGTAGATTACCGTCTTTAAGAACGCTTAAGTTTACAATAGGATGCTTGTAGGTAAGTTCACGCCAAACAAAAAGCAATAATCCAACAACAGATACAATACTTAAAAATAGAATCAAATCGTCGTTAAACCAATCTTCTTGCTGACCATGTTCTAAAACAAATTGAAGCGAACCCACAAACGAAGCTAGAAATACAATACCCCACCAATCGACCTGATTGGCTTTTAGTTTTTCACCGTATTTTGGACTTTTTACAAAGGTCAACGTTAGTAAAGTGGCGATAATTCCAATTGGGATATTGATATAAAAAATATAGGGCCACGAAAAGTGATCTACTAAATACCCTCCCAAAGGTGGTCCAAGGGTAGGACCAACAATAACTCCCATTCCATAAATAGCTTGCGCCATTCCACGTTTTGCTACAGGATAACTTTCGGTAATAATGGTTTGAGCAGTAACGAGTAAAGCACCTCCGCCTAGTCCTTGAATAAATCTAAAAACGACCAATTCCCAGATATTGGTAGCATTTCCACAAAGAAAAGAAGCCGTAGTAAAGATAATAATGGATACAGCAAAATAATTGCGTCGACCAAATTGTTGTGAAAGCCAACTTGTCATTGGAATCACAATTACGTTGGCAATAGCATAAGCAGTAATTACCCAAGCCACATCGTTGAGTGTAGCTCCGAGACTTCCTCTCATATTAGTTAAGGCCACGTTTACAATGGTAGTATCTACAATTTCTAGCAAGGCACAAAGTACTGCAGTTATTGTGATAATAATACGTCTAAACCCGTATTCTACCAAGTCATCTTCTCCTACTACTTTTGTCATATTTCAGATGAATTAGTTGATATGAATATCCACATCGGCATTCAT
>JADKDN010000011.1 GCA_016718345.1 Flavobacterium sp.
TAAATAGTCCAACTTGTTTTCAGTTAGCAAGTGGTTTTACAATTACTGATGCTGGGACAAGTACTTTCGAAATTAAACCAGGTGCTACTTTTAAATACGGTGGATCAATTGCAACTACTGGAGCAACAGGAAATATTAGAACAGATACTAGAACTTTTCCAACTACTGCTTCCTATGGTTTTGTAGGTGCAACAACTCAAACAACTGGAACTGGACTACCTTCATCTATGATTAACCTATATATGGACAAAGATGCGTCGACTAATTTTGTAACCTTAAGTAGCTCAACCGAAGTAACAGGTGCATTAACTTTTTACAAAGGCAAATTAGATGTTGCTACAAATACTCTTACCATCGCAACAACTGGAAGTATTGACGGAACTGGCCCCACAGATTATGTTGTTACCAGTAGCACTGGTACATTGATAAGAAATATAGGAGGCTCAGGAACCTTTGATTGTCCTATAGGTTCAGCTTCAGATTTTAATCCTTCTTCCTTCATTTGGTCTGCTCCTGGAATAACTGCTTTTTCCATACGTTACATTAACTCCACAGCAGGGTCAGGGTCAGGTCTTCCAGCAGCTGCAGGTTGTGTTTCAGCTTCTACTATATTGAATAATGGGTATTGGGTAACAACAAGTACAGGAACAGCAACAAATACTCCAAATATCACGTTTACACGAAACGGTCATACTAACGCTGGAGCTAATCTAAATCTTCATGCTATTATAAGACGGGACAATTCAAGTACAGCTTGGGGAGTAGCGGGTACATGGTCAAGTCCAATATCTACTGTAATAAGCCCAGCGACAGCTGAAGTTTCACTCACCCAAACCGCATTAGCATTAACAAATATCGCAAGTGAGTTTGCCATAGCGACTGGAGCAAACGACACTTCGTCTGCAGCAGTTTTGTCATCTGGAGCATCAACCATTTGTTCTGGAACTAGCCCGAATTTAAGTGTGGCAATAACAGGTAGCGGTTCTTTGTACAATCTTGTTTACACCGATGGTACATCTAATTTTTCAGTTACTAATTATACTTCAGGAACTCCTTTTACTGCACCTGTAACTAGTTCAAACAAAACCTATTCCTTGATATCTGTAACTAGTTCAGGAGGTTGTACTGGTACTGGAAATAGTGGTTCGCCAACAGTAAATGTAGGTGGAACAGCTACATGGATTGGAAGTTGGACTCCTAGCGCACCTAGCATAACAGATGATGTTATTTTTAATACTGGAACAGTCTATAATGTTCCTGCACACATCACTGCATGTGCCATGACGGTAAAAGGAACTGCTCAGGTTACCATACCAACTAACTATAATGTTACATTGAGCGGTGCATTAACAGTTGAAAACGGAGGTAGTTTTACCCTCGAAAACAATGCTAATTTAATTCAAAGTGGTTCAAGTAATCCTAATACTGGCAATATAAAATCAAAAAGAGACAGCTCTCCCTTATATCTATTAGACTACACCTTATGGTCATCACCCGTTGAAAACCAAAATTTATATAATTTCTCTCCAAATACAGTTTCCAATCGTTTTTACATTTATGATGAGCCAACAGACCAATATAATAGTATATCTTCAGGAAATAATTTTTCAGTTGGAAAAGGCTATTTGATTCGAGTACCAAGAACATTCTCTTCAACTACTCAGACAGTCTACAACAGTGCATTCACAGGCAAACCTAACAGTGGCGATATAAGTTACAGTATGAGTAAATCCTTAAATGGATTTAATGCTGTAGGAAATCCGTATCCTTCCCAAATCAATGTGCATAATTTCATTGATGCCAATATCTCCAACATTCAAGGAACGCTTTATTTCTGGAGAAAAAGAAACAATCCATTAGCAACCAGTTATGCTACCCTAACCAAGTTGGCCTATGCTGCTAACACTGCCACAGGAGGTGATACTGGAAGTACCTACTACAATACTATGACCACACCCGCTGCTGATTGGGTTATCAATGTAGGACAAGGCTTCTTTGTTCAAGCCAAAAGTGCCTCGAATCTAGTTTTCACCAATGCTATGAGACGATAACCAACAACGGCAATCAATTCTTTAGAACTAGCAACAAGTTAGTGGAAGACCCTAATACCTTCAAACTGAATTTGACCAGCACCAATGGTGTCTTTAGTCAAATGGTGTTGGGTTATTCACCAGAGTACACTCTAGGGGTAGATGATGGAATAGACGGATTCAACATTAACAGCACCAATTATTTGTGTAGTACTATTGAAGGAGCTGCCTATGTAATTCAAGGTCGTCCAGAATTTTCAGCAACCGACATTGTGCCTTTGCAATACAAAATCGAAAATGCGGACCAATACAGCATAGCCATAGAGCAATTGAGTGGTGTATTTACCACCCAAGATGTATTCTTGAAAGACAAGTTGACCAATACCATTCATGACTTGAAATCAGGGCCATACGATTTTGGTTCTGAATCGGGTAATTTCAAAGAGCGTTTTGAAGTGGTTTACGAGAGTCCATTAGCGGTAAATCAAAACAGCTTCAATGAAAACAATGTAGTAGTTTACAAACAAAATCAGGAATTGGTGGTCAATACAGGCAAGATTCCAATGTCCAATGTCAAAGTATATGACATTAGAGGAAGGCTATTAATTGCCAAAGACCATATTGATGCTACACAGGTAAAACTCTTTACAGGAACTACTCAGGAAGTTCTCTTAGTGAAAATCACATCAGACTCTTACGGAACAGTAACTAAAAAAGTAGTCAACTAAAACCTTCTTTTTTAACTCCTAAAAGCCCTTTCGATAACGAAAGGGCTTTTTTATGCAAAATGTCTCGTCCTGAATGAAATAAGTTGACACAAAATCGACTTATTCTGAACAGAGCAGAAAAGCGTAGTCAACGTAATTACAATTTAGGCTTTAAATTAGCTGTTATTTCGCAAGTAGAAAAAGACAAATTAACCAATAGGCAAGTTCAAAAGAAGTATAGAATTCAAAGCAGAAGTACAGTTTTGGTTTATTTAAGAAAATTTGGTACTTTAGATTAGAGTAAACCCAACGGCTAAATCTAAAGAAACCCCAGCCCAAATTATTAAGAAATTGGAGAAAGAATAACTGATGAGAAGCTAAAAAACACTTTTAATAATGGCATAATTGATATCTCAGATAATCAATATAGTACTCAAATTAGAAAAAAGCTTTCACCCAAACCATCCGACGCATCTAACAAGGACAAGGCAACTGAATACTTTAAGTATACCAAAGGATATATAGCATATGTGAAATATATGTAACTCAAATGGCTAGTTTACCAAAAAAACAACTTCAATTTATGATAAAATGAGGTAAACCAAAAATGGAGTGAAGTAAAAACTTACACCGCTACAGCACCCTTAATATGAGGATGAGGTTCGTAACCCTCTAGGGTAAAATCTTCAAAAGTAAAATCCAAAATGTTTTTTACAGCAGGGTTTAAAATCATTTTAGGCAAAGGTTTTGGCTCACGAGACAATTGCAGTTCCAATTGCTCAAAATGATTGTTGTAAATATGCGCATCCCCAAAGGTATGGATGAATTCTCCCGCTTCAAGATTGCAAACCTGAGCAATCATCATAGTGAGTAACGCATAAGAAGCAATATTAAAAGGAACACCTAGAAAGATATCGGCACTGCGTTGGTACAATTGACAAGACAGTTTTCCATCGGCGACATAAAACTGGAAAAAAGCATGACATGGGGGTAAGGCTACTTTTCCGTTAGCCACATTTTCTGCAAAGGATTTTGTGGTGTCTGGTAAAACCGAAGGATTCCAGGCTGAAACCAACATCCGTCTGCTGTTAGGATTGGTTTTCAAAGTGTCAATTAACTCCGTAATTTGATCGATTTCTTCACTGTTCCAATTGCGCCATTGATGTCCATAAACAGGTCCTAATTCGCCATCTTCATTAGCCCATTCATCCCAAATTTTCACACCATTTTCCTTTAGGTAAGCGATATTGGTTTCACCTTTCAAAAACCAAAGCAACTCATAAACAATAGATTTTAAATGCAATTTCTTGGTAGTCACCATAGGGAAACCTTCACTCAAATCAAAACGCATTTGATAGCCAAAAACACTTTTGGTTCCTGTTCCCGTTCTATCTCCTTTTTGGGTTCCGTTTTCTAAAACGTGACGTACTAAATCGTGGTATTGTTTCATGGTATTGTGAGCAACGAAGCAATCTCTTCGTCTTTAGATTATAAATGGATAGTTAATTGTTACAAACTAGTAAATACCGAAAAAGAGTTTACGATTCTCTCCTAGAAATTTCATCTCTAATCTTAGCCGCCTTTTCATAGTCTTCATCTTGAACAGCTCCCTCCAAAAGTTCAATGAGTTCCGAAAGGCTTTGTTTAGCATAAGTGTCACCAGACTGATTACTTTCCTCTGTACCGAATACTTCAGGCGAACTTAAAACATTATCGGCATCTTGAGAAGTTGTATTAGCTTCAAGTGGATTTGATTTTAAATAAATACCGGCTTTTTCAAGGATGTTTTTATACGTAAATATGGGTGCATTAAACCGTAAAGCCAAAGCGATAGCATCCGATGTTCTGGCATCAATAATTTCCTCGATTTTATCCCTTTCGCAAATGATACTCGAATAAAATACACCATCGACTAGTTTATGAATGATTACTTGTTTTACAACAATATCAAATCGATCAGCAAAATTCTTGAACAAATCATGAGTTAATGGACGAGGTGGTTTGATTTCTTTCTCTAAAGCTATAGCAATAGACTGGGCTTCGAAAGCTCCTATAACAATCGGTAATTTTCGCTCTCCATCCACTTCATTCAGAATCAGCGCATAAGCACCATTTTGAGTCTGACTGTATGAAATTCCTTTAATAGTTAATTTTACTAAGCTCATAGTTGCAAAAATACAATCTAATAAATAAAATTACAAAATATTTTCTAACATAATAGAAATTACAAAGGCTTTCTAAAATTACAACTTTAGAAAGCCTTGTTATAAAGAAATTATTTTATGGTGTATATTGGATGTTATTACCACTATCGTCAGTTCGAGTGTTTTTAATATGTGTCCGATTGCTATCGGATATATATTAAAAATGTATCGATAACCTTTTTAATGAACCATCTCTTGTTTTAAAACAATTGTCCAATAAAAAATAAACTGAACTAGCGAAATAGTGTCGTCAAAAAAGAATAATATACTATAGTAATAAATTAACCTTGCGCTTTAAATACCTTCAACTTTTCAATCAATTTAGGAACTACCTCAAATGCATCTCCAACAACCCCATAATCCGCTACTTTAAAGAAAGGAGCTTCTGGGTCGGTGTTGATTACTAATTTCACCTTTGAGGAATTAATTCCAGCAATATGTTGTATAGCCCCCGAAATTCCAACAGCAATATACAAATTGGTGGCTACTGGTTTTCCTGTCTGTCCAACATGCTCTCCGTGAGGTCTCCAACCCAAATCAGAAACCGGTTTAGAGCAAGCCGTTGCAGCACCAAGTACAGAAGCTAATTCTTCTATCATGCCCCAGTTTTCAGGACCTTTTAGTCCACGACCAGCTGAAACAACGATGTCAGCATCGGCAATAGTAACTTTTCCAGATGATTTTTCAACGGTTTCTATTTTTATACCAAAGTCTGAATCCGCTAGTGATGGATTAAAATCTTCTTCTGTTAAAGTGGATGCATTTTCAACCACACCATAGGAGTTTTTCGATAGGCTTATTACTTTTACATCGGTATTAATCTCTGTAATATTGAAGGCTTTGTTTGAAAAAGCGGTTCTTTTTACCTGAAAAGGCGAAGTGCTTACAGGCAATCCTATGACATTAGATGCAAATCCCGCTTGCAGTGAAACGGCTACCAAAGGAGCAAGATACAAGCTGTCAGTTGACGAAGATAACAAAACTAATTTTGAACCTTCTTTTTTAGCAACTTGTTGAATGATGTTGGAATATGCCTTTGCAGAAAACCCTGTCAATTTAGAATCGCTGACTTTGATTGCTTTGTTAACTCCATATTTTGATAATTCAGAAACGTCAGTTGCATTTACGGTTAAGGCTGTTACTGTTGTTCCCATTGAATCGGCTACTTTTTTTGCATAAGAAGCCAATTCTAAAGCTACTTTTTTAAATTTTCCTTCTGCAGATTCTGCATATAGTAGTATTGACATTTTTTTTAGTTTAAAAGTTTAAAAATGGTTTAACAAGGTAGAGCGTTTACAAGTTAATTTTGAAACGGAACATTAAATTACCTTTGCTTCATTGTGTACAAGACTGATTAATTCGTCTAAGTTATCAGCACTTACTAATTTCACCGCCGACTTTGGAGCTGGTTTTTCAAAATGTACCGCCTTTGTCTCTGTAGCAGCTGAAATGGGGTCAAGTACTGTTAACGCTTTTGTTCTAGCGGTCATGATACCTCTCATGTTAGGGATGCGTAAATCTTTTTCTTCAACTAATCCTTTTGACCACCAATTATTAAGGGTAGAGACGTAGAAACTATTTCCTTTCCTCCATCAATCTCTCGTGCTGCCTTTACTGTAGTTCCATCAACAGACAATTCCACACAGGAATTTAAAAAATTATAACCCAAAAGTCCTGCAATCATTCCTGGAACCATACCTCCATTGTAATCTAGAGATTCTTTTCCAGCTATAATTAAATCATAGCCTCCTGTTTTAATAACTTCAGCCAATTGTTGAGCTACATAAAAGCCATCTGACGGAGTAGCGTTAATTCTAATAGCTTCGTTAGCCCCAATTGCTAATGCCTTTCTCAAAGTAGGTTCGGTTTCTGGCCCTCCTACGTTAATCACTGTTACTGAAGCGCCTTGTTGTTCTTGAAACCAAATGGCTCTAGTTAGTCCAAATTCATCATTTGGATTGATAACAAATTGAACACCATTCGTATCAAACTGAGAATCATTATTGGTAAAATTAATTTTTGAAGTAGTATCAGGAACATGACTGATGCAAACTAATATTTTCATGTTTTTTAGAATTCGTTTTTACTATATGAAGTACAAAATTAGCATAATAATCGGAATAATATACTATGCATGCATAATATTTTTAGAAACATTTTATTTAGGTAAGAGGATTTGTTTTGATGAGGCATTTTTATAGATTTAATTTTATAAAAATTATGTAGAATGATTATTGAATAGCATTCTGTCGTGGGTTAGCAGTTTGAGATTTTTTTTTAAAACAAATTATGCTTTTAAGTAATTTAAAATATTTATTTTTGCTTTTCGAAAAAGTAAAGATATACAATAAATATATGAGAACGATACAATTTAGAGAAGCTATTTGTGAAGCAATGAGTGAAGAAATGCGCCGTGATGAAACGGTTTATTTGATGGGGGAAGAAGTAGCGGAATACAATGGTGCCTACAAAGCATCAAAAGGGATGCTAGCAGAGTTTGGACCAAGAAGAGTAATTGATACTCCAATTGCGGAATTAGGTTTTGCGGGAATTGCTGTAGGTTCTGCAATGAACGGTTGTCGACCAATTGTGGAATACATGACGTTTAATTTTGCGTTAGTTGGTATCGATCAAATTATAAATAATGCTGCAAAAATGCGTCAAATGACCGCTGGACAATTTCCTATGCCAATGGTTTTTCGTGGGCCTACAGCCTCTGCAGGTCAATTAGGAGCAACACATTCTCAAGCATTTGAGAATTGGTATGCCAATACACCAGGATTAAAAGTTATAGTTCCGTCAACGGTATATGATGCTAAAGGATTATTAAAATCAGCAATTCGTGATAATGATCCAGTAATTTTCATGGAATCAGAACAAATGTATGGCGATAAAGGAGAAGTGCCAGAAGGGGAGTATACCATTCCTATTGGTGTTGCTGATGTCAAAAGAGAGGGTACAGATGTAACTATTGTTTCTTTTGGTAAAATTATTAAAGAGGCTTTTATAGCTGCAGATGAATTAGCTAAAGAAGGCATTTCATGCGAAATTATAGATTTAAGAACGGTACGTCCGATGGATCACGAAACGATTTTGACTTCTGTAAAAAAGACAAACCGTTTGGTTATTCTTGAAGAAGCTTGGCCGTTTGCAAGTGTTTCTTCCGAGATAACCTATATTGTTCAAGAACGCGCTTTTGATTTCTTGGACGCACCAATTCAACGAATTACAACTGCGGATACTCCAGCGCCATATTCACCAACCTTGTTGAAAGAATGGTTGCCAAATGCAAAAGATGTTGTTAAGGCAGTTAAAAAAGTAATGTATAAATAAATTGATTTGCTGGCGAGTTAGACTGCAATGAAACTTTCTTGTTTCAAAAAGGAAAGACTAGTAATCTAAAATCCAAAATAACTATATTTGAAACTTCATCTGAGTCTATCGGATGAAGTTTTTTGCTTATGAAAAAAAATATATTCCTTATAGCATTTTTAGTAGTTGCAAATTTAGTTTTCTCACAAACTAAAGTGAGTGGTGTTGTTGTAGATAATACCAATCAACCCGTACCTTATGCCAATGTAGTTTTCAAAAATTCAACCATTGGAACTGTTACAAATGAAGACGGCCGTTTTTACATAGAGTCCTCAAATACCTATGCAGCTCTTGTGGTTTCATTTGTGGGTTTTGAAACTAAAGTTGTTCCTTTGACAAAATCGGTAAACTATAATTTTAAAATTCAATTGAGTGATGGACAACAGTTAAGTGAAGTAGTTATTTATACTGGGAAAACATCAAAAAGAACAATCCTGCCTTAGATATTTTGAGAAAAATTTGGGAAAGAAAGCAAAAACGGCTTGAGAATCTTTAATCAATATCAAATGGAGAAGTACGAGAAGGTTGAGTTTGATATGAACTCAATTGATAGTGCTTTTATGAAGAATAAACTTTTCAAAGGAATGGAGTTTATTTTCAATCAAATGGATACTTCCAAAGTTACAGGAAAGACATATTTACCAATTTTTATCAATGAATCCATTTATGATGTTAATGGAGACAATAAATTGAATAGAGTTAAAGAAAAATTAAAGGCAAATAAAACTTCTGGATTCAATGGCAATCAACAAATTTTAGCTTTTGTCAAAGACTTATACTCGGATTTTGATATTTACAACAACCATCTTACTTTTTTTGACAAGAGTTTTACAAGCCCTCTATCCAGAACTGGAATAGACACTTACAACTATGTGTTGAAAGATAGTGCTTACATCAATGAAAAGTGGTGTTATAATATTGTGTTTTATCCAAGAAGAAAAAACGAGCTGACATTTAAAGGAGATTTTTGGGTCAACGACTCCACATTTGCCATCAAAAAAATAAATATGGCAGTGTCAAAAAGCGCTAATATCAACTGGGTGAAGGACATTTATATTGAGCAAGAATTTGATGTGATGAATGATTCGGTTTTTCTGTTAACAAGGGATTACATGATGTCTGATTTTGCTTTGAATAAAAAAGAAGAATCTAAAGGTGTTTATGGAAAGCGAACTACACTTTACCGAAATCATCAATTCAATGTTGAAAACCAAGCACATTCTATAAAGATGAGGTAAATTTTATTGACAATGAAGTGTATAATAAATCAGACGATTATTGGAAAACCAATCGATTTGAGGAATTAAGTAAAGACGAACTAGGAGTATACAAAATGCTCGATACCTTGCAGACGGTTAAGAAATTCAAGCAAATTTACAATTTGGTTTCTATTCTCGGCAGCGGCTACATTCAGTTTGGACATTTTGATTATGGACCTATTTTTTCCACCTTTGGATTCAATGAAGTAGAAGGCATTCGAATGCGAGTAGGTGGAAGAACCTATTTTGGTCCAAATGATACTTGGCGATTGCAAGGGTTTACTGCTTATGGGTTTGATGATAACAAATTTAAATACGGTATTTCTGGTAAATGGATGGTAAATAAGAGAAATAGAATCATTCTTTCGGCAGGGAATAGGCGTGATATTGAACAAATAGGAGCTAGTTTAACTACTACAAATGATGTTCTTGGTAGAAGTTTTGCTTCATCTGCTCTATTTACAACTGGTAGTAACGGAAAATTAACAAACATTAATTTAAGTAGTGCGGCTGTAGAAATTGAGCCCGTAAAAAACTTAACTTTTCTTACGGGTATTTCATACAGAACTCTGGAATCGGCCTCGCCTACCTTTAGTTTAGATTATTACACCGCATTGCCTAGTGATACCAATCCTCAAGGAAGTGTAAAAAGCGATGTGAAACAATCCGAAGCCAACATTCAGATTGAATATACTCCTAATAGAAAAACAATTGGGTTTGGAGTCGAACGAAATGTGGTTGATAGTCCCTACAGCCGATTGTTTGTCAATTACAGTCACGGCTTTAAAGGTGTTTTAAATAGTGATTTTCAATACGAAAAACTTCAGTTGTACTACAAACAACCCATAATTATATAGGTATTAGGTCGAACAAATATTATTGTAGAATTGGGAAAACTTTTGGGACAGTTCCATTAGGTCTGCTAAGTGTAATTCCCGGAAATCAGACTTATTTTAATATTGAAAATACCTTTAGTAATTTAAATTTTTACGAGTTTGTATCCGACCAATATGCCACATTACAATGGGAACACAATTTTAATGGTAGATTATTCTCAAGAATTCCCTTTATGAGAAAACTCAACTGGAGAGAAATTATAGGTGCACGTGGTGTTTATGGTACTTTATCAGATGAAAACCGAGCCATTAATGCCTCTGGACTTATCTACACTGCACCTGAAGACATCTACTGGGAGTACAGTGCAGGAATTGGAAATATTTTCAAGGTGTTTCGAATTGATTTTGCATGGAGAGGAAGTTATTTAAATATTCCTGAAACGAATCAATTTACGGTAAAGGGTTCTTTTGGATTTTACTTTTAAATCACTTCTCAAGACTTAGATTTACATTTTTCCATTATCGAAATCGTAATAGACGATAAAGCTACTTTTTTATGGAGAAAAGCTATAGTTTGCTTATTTTTGCAACTTTAAAAACATAGAAAAGAAAATTAAAAATGACGGCAGACAAATTAAAAACTTTTGACGTATTAATTGAGATACCGAGAGGCAGTAGAAACAAATACGAGTATGATTTTGAAATAAAGAGAATGCGTTTCGATAGAATGTTATTCTCCTCTATGATGTACCCAGCAGATTATGGTTTTATTCCAGAAACATTAGCATTAGATGGTGATCCGCTAGATGTACTTGTTTTAATAAATGAGCCAACGTTTCCTGGATGTGTAATGGAAGTAAAACCAATAGGAGTTTTCCACATGGCCGATGACAAAGGTCCTGATGAAAAAGTAATTTGTGTGCCAGTTTCTGATCCAATTTGGAATAAGTTAGAGAATTTATCGGATATAAATCCACACTTATTAAAAGAAATCGAACATTTTTTTCAAGTCTACAAAGATTTAGAGCACAAGCAAGTTGATGTTGAAGGATGGGGTGACGTAGATGAAGCTTATGATATCATTAAAAAATGTACAGAGCGTTTCAATCAAATTGAAAATAAACCAGAAGGATTATTTAGCATAAAATAATTTTTTTGGTATAAATTTTATATAAAAAGCAATATTCTGAATAGAATATTGCTTTTTTATTTATATCTGTTTCGTTACATTTGCAACCAACTAATTTAACAACCAATAAATTCAATATGGAATCAATGATGATTTATGTGCCTATAGTTATGGCATTATTAGGATTGGCTTTTATGGCAATCAAAAGATCTTGGGTTTTAAAACAAGACGCTGGAGATGGAAAGATGAAAGAAATTTCAGATTATATCTATGAAGGCGCTTTGGCTTTCCTAAAAGCAGAATACAGATTATTAGCAATCTTCGTGCTTATTGCGAGTTTGGTTTTAGCTGGTATTACTTTTTTGCCTGGGGTTAAAACACATTTATTAATTGTAATCGCATTTATTTTTGGTGCATTCTTCTCCGCTTTAGCCGGAAATATGGGAATGAAAATCGCTACCAAGACTAATGTAAGAACAACACAAGCTGCTCGTTCAAGTTTGCCACAAGCTTTAAAGGTTTCTTTTGGTGGTGGAACAGTTATGGGATTAGGAGTTGCTGGTTTAGCTGTTTTAGGTCTGACAAGTTTCTTCATTATATTATATAATATGTTTATGGGTGGTGCTTGGACAGCAAATGGAAGACATGACCGTTGTATTGGAAACATTGGCTGGTTTCTCTCTTGGAGCTGAATCTATTGCTTTGTTTGCTCGTGTTGGTGGTGGTATTTATACTAAAGCGGCTGATGTTGGTGCTGACTTAGTAGGTAAAGTGGAAGCAGGAATCCCAGAAGATGATATTCGTAATCCAGCTACAATTGCAGATAACGTTGGTGACAACGTTGGTGACGTTGCCGGAATGGGAGCTGATTTATTTGGTTCTTATGTGGCAACCGTTTTGGCTGCAATGGTTTTAGGGAACTATGTTATCAAAGATATGGGCGGAAAAATCGAAGACGCTTTCGGTGGAATTGGACCAATCTTATTGCCAATGGCAATTGCTGGTTTCGGAATTTTATTCTCTATCATCGGAACAATGTTGGTGAAAATTTCTAGTGATGATGCTAAAGAAGCTCAAGTACAAAAAGCATTAAACATTGGAAACTGGGTTTCTATTGTTTTAACTGCGATTGCTTGCTTCTTCCTAGTTCAATATATGTTGCCTACTACAATGAAAATGGAATACTTTGGTGAAGGCTTGAAAGACATTTCTTCAATACGCGTATTCTATGCAACATTAATAGGATTATTTGTTGGTGGAGCTATTTCATCTGTTACTGAATATTACACGGGATTAGGTACAAAACCAGTTTTGGCAATTGTACAGAAATCATCTACCGGAGCAGGAACTAACGTTATCGCTGGTTTAGCTACAGGTATGATTTCTACTTTTCCAACGGTTTTATTGTTTGGTGGTGCTATTTGGTCAACTTATGCTTTGGCTGGTTTCTACGGTGTGGCTTTAGCTGCTTCTGCAATGATGGCTACTACTGCTATGCAATTAGCAATCGATGCTTTCGGACCTATATCCGATAACGCTGGTGGTATTGCTGAAATGAGTGAATTGCCAAAAGAAGTTCGTACAAGAACAGACATTTTGGATTCAGTGGGTAACACAACCGCTGCAACAGGAAAAGGTTTCGCTATCGCTTCTGCTGCATTAACATCTTTAGCTTTATTTGCGGCTTATGTAACTTTTACAGGCATTGATGGTATTAACATCTTCAAAGCTCCAGTATTAGCAATGTTATTCGTAGGTGGAATGATTCCGGTTGTATTCTCTGCATTAGCAATGAACTCAGTTGGTAAAGCAGCAATGGATATGGTATATGAAGTACGTCGTCAGTTCAAAGAAATTCCAGGAATTATGGAAGGAACTGGTAAACCAGAATACGGAAAATGTGTGGAGATTTCAACCAAAGCTGCTTTACGTGAAATGATGTTGCCTGGAATCTTAACTATTGGTTTCCCAATAGCAATTGTATTGTTAGGTAAATTAGTTTATGGAGATAATAACCAATTAATCGCTGAAATGTTAGGTGGTTATATGGCTGGAGTTACCGTATCAGGAGTTCTTTGGGCTGTGTTCCAGAACAATGCTGGTGGTGCTTGGGATAACGCTAAGAAATCGTTCGAAGCTGGGGTTATGATTAACGGTGAAATGACATACAAAGGTTCTGATGCACACAAAGCAGCTGTAACTGGAGATACTGTTGGTGATCCCTTTAAAGATACTTCTGGACCATCGATGAATATCTTAATCAAATTAACATGTTTAATAGGATTGGTTATCGCACCAATTTTAGGTGCAGGTCATGAAGAAAATTTTATTCCTAATTGTGGTTCAATGCCTGTTAAAGAAATGAAATGTTCAGAAGACATGATGGGCAAATGCGATAGGAGCAAATGTGCAACTATGACTAAAGAAGAGTGTGCTAAAATGTGCGATTCTCTTGGTTGTAATGCAGCTCAAAAAGAAGCTTGTTTGTCTCATTACGATGCGGATGGAAAATTTATCGCTAATAAGAAAATGGACTGTTGTACAAAAAAAGAAAATCCAACAGAAGCTTCAACAAAAGATGTTAGAGTTGAAATTACAAACACTAATGGGAAATCTAAAGCTACAATAACAACAACTCTTGATGATAAATCTACTACACAAACTTTTGAAGGAACAGAAGCCGAAGTAAAGGCTAAGGTTGATGCTTTAAAATAGTAATTAGATATAATACATAAAAAAATGCCTCAGAAATGAGGCATTTTTTTTGTTTTAGAATAAACCGTTTATCTCTGCATCTATTTTATTGATAATAATTCCCAAATCTTCAGGATTATCGACAAAATTCAATTGATCAACATCTATAATTAGTAATTTTCCCTTATCATAAGTATGAATCCATGCTTCGTAGCGTTCGTTCAATCGACTCAGGTAATCAATAGAGATTGTGTTTTCATATTCACGCCCGCGTTTATGAATTTGTCCAACTAAATTCGGAATGGAACTTCTTAAATATATTAGTAAATCTGGAGCTCCAACTAAACCTTCCATTAGCTCAAATAGTAAGGAATAGTTTTGAAAGTCGCGATTGGTCATTAATCCCATTGCATGAAGATTTGGAGCAAAAATATGTGCGTCTTCATAAATGGTTCTGTCTTGAATAATCTTTTTTCCACTTTCTCTAATTTGTAGAATTTGTCTGAATCGACTGTTGAGAAAATAAATCTGTAAATTAAATGACCAACGTTCCATTTGGTGATAAAAATCATCCAAATAGGGATTGTCAACTACATCCTCAAAATGAGGTTCCCATTTGAAATGTTTTGCCAATAAACGAGTCAATGTTGTTTTTCCTGCGCCAATATTCCCAGCTATAGCTATGTGCATTATGGTATGGTAATTTTATAGTTTGTAATTCCTTCGTTTGTAAAAATAGACAAAATTTGGTCTTTATAATAGAAATTTTTAAAGGTTTTTTTATCAATGCTGATTAAAGTCGTTTTGTTTTCTTTCAAAGAGAAATAATATAGTATTTCTTCTTTTATTGCAATTGCATCCCCGTCAGAGATGAGTTGTAATGAATCAAAATCTGGAATTTTACCTAGATTTGTTATTTGTCCATAAATGTTGCAGCTATTCCAGTTTTGATTTCCATCAATCCACTGAAAATAGTTGTAATTAGAACTGTAAAACTTCATGTTTCCTTCAAAGGAAGTTGTTATGGGCATGAATTCTGACTTTGTAAAATCAAATAGACCAATTTGTTGTGACAAACTATTGTACACCCAAAGACGGTTTCCAAAAGCCAATCCCGTTGCAGTAGCTAAGATGGGTGTAGAATATTCTGATAAGTTGATTTTTCTGATTTCATTGAGTTGGTTATCAAGAAGGATAACGGTGTTAAACGGTTCGTAAAATAAAACTAAATTCAAAGGATTTTGAATGTCAACTTTTGAAATTGCACCTAAGGAAAGATTTTTGTATTGATAGATTTTGGATTTGGTTTTCTTTATAAAGACATTGTTTTTTATAAAATAATACGCACTGAATGAATCGTTACCAATATAGGAATCGGCTTCAATTTTTACAGTGTCAATCAACGAAGCATTGATTTTGATGTCTTGACCAAAAGTTGGAAAGGATAGCAATAGAACAATCGTTAGAATTATTTTTTTCATAAATACTAAATTACATTATAATAATCAAATACTGTTATTGTTTCAATAGAGTATTTACCATCGACATTCATTTGGACCATTTGGTTGAATTTTCCTAAAATATAAATATTTATACCACCATTTGGTTTCTACAAACGAAGAGTTTCTCAAATCATCGATTTTAATTGTATCGTTTTTATAAACCAAGATGCAATTTAATTTTATCTTATATCTTTTGCTCCAGTCGTTACTCAAAAAACAGAATTCAGAAATTGGGATTCTAAAGTTTTCCAACTTGTGTTTTTTCAAAGTATCATGAAGTTTTAATATGAGAACAGTATCTTCTTCAAAATCAACTATTTTAGTATATATCGTATTGATTAATAAGTGATTACTCCTCTCTTTTTCAGTATTTAAGTTGCTAAACATGGTAAGATTACCTGAATTTCCAAGACCAACATAGGCACGCAAAGTCCAAAAACTGATGAGAAGAAAGCAGATTGATAATGGTAATTTGTAATTCTTTTCGTAAGGATTGATTTTACTTTCATAATTTTTAAAAAAAGTGTAAAAGAAGATAACCCAGCCTATATTGAAAATGCTTCCTTCGATAAATCCGTAATAATAAGGATTCATTTGATACTTTATGAGTAGTTGTCTTACTATAAATGCTAGTAGTGTAAAACCTACATAGTATTTCAGCGATTGAATAATTTTTTTATTCACCTTTTTGATTCAAAATCCAAAATACTTCCAAGGATTAAAAACACTGCAAGAGCACTAAAATCGGCATAAACAGCAAAGTTCAAGTAGAAATGAAAAAGAAGAAGTAAAATTGCGGTTCTTTTCTTGTTTGATAAAATAATAAACCAAAAGGCACTATCATTTCCATACAAATAGTGGCATATTGCAATACCGATGATATGTTATCAGGAATGGCTATTTTGCTACCAACAAAATTTCCCAATATGTAGTTGTTAATTTCATTGACACAACTCACACAAGGATTAAAAAAATCGGTATTCAATTTATGAAAGCCAGTATAAAAATATAGTGTTACAACTGCAACTCTAAAAAAGTATCCAATTAATTTTGGAGGTATTTTTAGTTTTATATCAAAAAAACGACAAAATAAGAGTAAGAGGATACAAATTTCTACAAAGAATTCTATAGTGGCGTGGTTAGCCAATCTTGGAAATCGGATTGCAAAAAAAATAAAACTGATGCAAACACTTCCTATAGTTACGATCCAAATTTTGAACGATATTAAATTTACTACAACTGATACTAGTAAAAATCCAACCATGATTTGTCTGTTCCAAAACAAATCATGAAAATTCATCAAAAGCGCACAGTTAAATAGCGTTAATAACAATAAAACATGCTCATTACAGATTGTAAAATTTTTAATTCGTGCTGCTATGGAATCAAATGATGGGTGCATTTATTTTCTCTAGTCCTGCAAATTAACAAAAAAGCCTGACTAATTTAGTCAGGCTTTGTAAAGATGTTTTTTTAGATTACAATCCAAAAGCTTTTTTAATAGCATCTACATAATCTAATTTTTCCCAAGTAAACAATTCAACAGTAACTGTTTTTGGTGCTCCATTTGGCAATTGGAATGTTTTAGTAACTGTTTCTGGAGTTCTCCCCATATGCCCATAGGCAGCAGTTTCACTATAAATAGGATTTCTTAACTTTAGACGTTGTTCTATAAAGTAAGGACGCATATCAAAAACATGTTCTACAACTTTACTAATTTCTCCATCAGTCATATTCACTTTTGATGTTCCATAAGTCACAACATTGATAGAAGTTGGTTTTGCCACTCCAATTGCATAAGAAACTTGAACTAAAACTTCATCACACAATCCCGCAGCAACTAAGTTTTTAGCAATATGACGTGTAGCATAAGCCGCTGAACGATCTACTTTTGAAGGGTCTTTTCCAGAGAAAGCCCCACCGCCGTGAGCGCCTTTTCCACCATAAGTATCAACAATAATTTTTCTTCCTGTTAAACCAGTATCTCCGTGAGGTCCGCCAATAACGAATTTTCCGGTTGGGTTGATATGATAGGTAATTTTGTCATTAAATAAATGAGCATATTGAGGATTTTGTTTGATAATTCTTGGAATTAAAATACCAATTAAATCTGATTTTATTTTTGCTAACATCGTTGATTCTTCATCAAAATCATCATGTTGTGTAGAAATTACGATGGCATCAATTCGGTTTGTGGATTATCATCAGCAATCTAAAGTAACTTGAGATTTTGCATCTGGACGTAAGTACTTAATTTCTTTGTTTTCTCGTCTTAAAGCGGCTAATTCTTAATAATTCATGAGATAAATCTAAAGCTAGAGGCATGTAATTTTCAGTTTCATTGGTTGCATAACCAAACATCATTCCTTGGTCACCTGCACCTTGCTCCTCTTTACTAGCTCTATCAACTCCTTGATTAATATCAGCCGATTGCTCGTGAATAGCAGAAAAAACCACAAGAATTGCTTCAAACATGTATTCACTTTTAGTATATCCAATTTTTCGGATTACTTCTCTTGCAATTTGTTGTACATCTAGATAAGTACTCCGATTTTAACTTCTCCAGCCAAAATAACTTGACCCGTTGTTACCAAGGTTTCACAAGCTACTTTTGATTCTGAATCAAATGCTAAAAAATTATCAATTAAAGCATCCGATATCTGATCTGCAACTTTGTCTGGATGTCCTTCACTTACAGATTCTGACGTAAATAAATAAGCCATAGTAATAGTATAGTTTTAAAATTAAGCGAGTAAAAAATGTGATTACTAGAAAAAACTAAAGTAGAATCCCTGCTTTAGCATTTTTTAATGAGGTTGCAATCAGTCCAAATTTTTCCTCTAAAATTATTCGACTGCAAATGTATGAAACGAATTTGAATTGCAAATTTATTCCTTGTTTTTTTTGATTTTAAAAATGTTTGGTTGGCTTTCAGTCTTTAAAAATTTGTTTGTTAAAAAAAATAGTAGTTAATTTGTGCCTTCAAAGTTCAGAAACGTATTGAAATGTTATAAAGAAAGCCCGAGGGAATAGACCCTATGAAAGCTTAGCAACCTCTTCGCCCTGCGAAAAAGGTGCTACATTCTATCCGTCACAGCGGAAAAGATAACACCAAGTTCTCCTAGTATTTCTAGCTTTTCTTTATACTATTTCCAAATACAAATCAAACAACATAACGGATTTGAAATTGGAACATAAATTAAACTCTATTTTAGTACATGATTTTACCACCGATAGTGGTGCCTTTTATGCTTGTATAAATCTAAGTTATCAAGTTTTTGGTTTAGCCTTAAATACTGCTCCAATTGTTATAGTAAATCATGCTTTGACTGGAAATTCTCAAGTGATTGGAGAAAATGGCTGGTGGAATGAACTTATTGGAATTGATAAAACTATTGACACAACTAAATATACCATTTTAGCTTTTAATGTGCCAGGTAATGGATTTGACAGAAAAATAATCGACAACTATCGTGACTTTACTGCTAGAGATATCGCTAAATTATTCATTGAAGGGTTAGATTATTTAAAAGTTAATGATGTATTCGCTTTGATTGGGGGTTCGGTAGGTGGCGGAATAGCTTGGGAGATGATAGCAATCGAGCCTAAATTAACTCAAAATTTAATTGCTATTGCTACCGATTGGAAATCGACAGATTGGTTAATTGCCAATTGTTATTTACAAGAAAAAATTCTTAATAATTCAAGGAATCCTATTGAAGATGCACGCATACATGCCATGATGTGCTATAGAACACCCGAATCATTCAAAGAAAAATTTCAAAGAAAAGTGAATGATGATGAAACCTTATTTAATGTAGAAAGTTGGTTAAATCACCACGGAGAAAAATTGCATAAAAGGTTCCAGCTTTCGGCATACAAGATGATGAATCAGTTATTGAAAACGATTGACATTACTAGAAATAGAGATTCATTTGAAAAGATAATTGAGGCAGTTGAGGCTAATATTTACATTATTGGAATTAATTCAGATTTGTTTTTTACAGCCAATGAAAATAAAGAAACGTACAATGAAATTAAAAAATTTAAAAACAATGTTTACTACAGTGAAATTGACTCACAACATGGTCACGATGCTTTTTTAATGGAATACGAGCAGTTGAATACGCTTTTAGATGTTGTTTTTAAAAATAAAAAAAATAAAATGAAAATAGTAAAATTTGGAGGGAAATCCTTAGGAAATGGAGAAGGAATCAATAGAGTTTTAGAAATTATTATTGACAAAAAAAATAAAGGTGAAAATATTGCGGTCGTAGTTTCTGCTAGAGGAAATGCAACAGATGAATTAGAGGATATTTTGACTATAGCCGCTAAAAACGGGAATTATAAACCACTTTTAGAAAGTTTTAAAGTTTACCAGCAAGACAATTATACTGACGTTGATCTTTCTATAGAATTTGCAACATTAGACAAACTTTTTGAAGGAGTTAGTTTAATAGGCGATTATAGCAATAAAATAAAAGATCAGGTTTTGGCTCAAGGTGAAGTAATTTCGGCAAAATTACTGGCAGCGGTTTTAAACCAACGAGGCGTAAACGCTAAATTTGCCGATTCAAGAGAGTTAATTAAAACCGATTCTAAATTTGGTGACGCCCAACCTTTAGAACAAATTTCAAAGAAACATGTCATTCAGTTTTTTAAACAAAATGACAAAACGGTAAACATTATAACTGGTTTCATTGGTTCAAATGCAAATAATGAAACGACCACTTTAGGTAGAAACGGAAGTAATTATACAGCTTCATTGATTGCAAACTATATTGATGCAGAAGAACTTCAGAATTATACCAATGTAGACGGAATTTATACCGCTAATCCAGATTTGGTTCCTGATGCTAAAAAAATTGACTTTTTATCGTTTAACGAAGCCAATGAGATAGCCAATTTTGGGGCTACAATTTTACACGCCAAAACCATAATTCCATTATTAGAGAAAAATATTCCGCTTCGAATTTTAAATACGTTTAATCACGAAAATCAAGGAACATTAATCACTTCAAAATCGAATAAAGAAGGGATTAAAACGCTTTCTGTTCTTGAAAATGTAGCATTAGTCAATCTTGAAGGTAGAGGATTGCTTGGAAAAACAGGAGTAGATGCTCGAATTTTCAGAGTGATGGGCGATAATGATATTAGTGTAAGTATTATTTCACAAGGTTCTTCAGAAAGAGGAATCGGATTAGTAGTTGCTGCCGATAAAGCCTCCAAAGCAATGATTGAATTGGAGAAAGAATTTGAAAATGACTTTTATTCTAAGGATGTCAATAGAATATCGGTAACCGATAATGTTTCCGTAATTTCTATCATTGGTCAGGATTTAAGCACCTTTCATAAGCCCTATACCGCATTGATAAAAAATAAAATTGTTCCCATACTTTTCAACAATACAGTTACAGGAAAGAATGTGAGTTTGGTGGTGAACAAATCCCAACTTCACAAAGCATTAAACGTTATTCATGGGGGAATTTTTGGTGTTTCAAAGAAAATAAATATAGCTGTTTTCGGACATGGTTTGGTAGGAGGAACTTTAATCAACCAAATTTTAGAATCAGCCGATACTATCGAAAAAAGAAAGGGGATTAAGCTAAATGTTTTTGCGATAGCCAATTCCAAAAAAGTCCTTTTAAACAAAAACGGCGTATCGTCAAATTGGAAAAATGAAATTTCAAACAACGGGGTTTTGTACACTATAAATGATGTTATCGCTTATGCAAATGAGAATCATTTGGAGAATCTAATTGCGATTGATAATACTGCTAGTGCTTCATTTGTTGAAAATTATATTGATTTAATTGAAAGTAGTTTTGATTTGATTTCTTCTAACAAAGTAGCCAATACTTTAAGTTATAAATTTTATAAAAAATTGAGAGAAGTCTTGGCTGACAATCAAAAAAATTATTTATACGAAACCAATGTTGGTGCTGGATTACCACTTATTGACACGATTAAATTATTGCATCTTTCGGGTGAAAATGTAACCAAGATTAAAGGGGTGTTTTCAGGAACTTTAAGTTACTTGTTCAATATTTTTTCAGCAGAAGATAGACCATTTAGTCAGGTACTACAGGAAGCTATCGATAAAGGTTTTACAGAGCCAGACCCACGTGAGGATTTATGTGGAAATGATGTAGGAAGAAAACTATTAATTTTGGCTAGAGAATTGGATTTACAAAATGAATTTGAAGAAATTGCAATTCAAAATCTAATTCCAGAGCATTTAAGAGACGGAGATAAATCAGGATTTTTAAACCGATTACAAGAACTAGATGCTATTTATGCTGAAATAAAACAAAATCAAAAACCGAATCATGTTTTGCGATATATTGGAGAATTATCAGGAGATTTGCAACAGGATAAAGGCAATCTTGAAGTAAAATTGGTTTCTGTACCTTCCGATACTGCCTTAGGCGGATTGAAAGGTTCAGATTCTTTCTTTGAAATTTATACAGAGTCTTATGGTGATAGACCTATTGTAATTCAAGGAGCAGGAGCAGGTTCAGCAGTTACAGCTAGAGGTGTTTTTGGAGATATTTTGAGATTGTCAGAAAAAGGGTAAAAAATAGTGTTTAGTGGTCTGTACATTCCTGATATAGGTTAGTCACAAAAGTGAATTTGTAGCAGGGATGTATATCAAACTGAACTCTCCCCTCTCCCACCTCACTTAACAATAATTTAAAACCCAAAATAGTTTCAATTAAAATAAAATTGATACTTTAGCAAAAATTATAAAAATGATACTATGAAGACAAATTACAATGCTTTAAAAGTGGTAGCCGTAGCTTTGTTATTTAGCTATAATGCATGGAGCCAAGCTACTATTGCACAATGGAATTTTAACGGTCCAGCCAATACGGAAGTTTCTGGAGGTGTGAGTGCACCAAATCCATCAGTGGGAACTGGAACAGCTGCCTTAGTAAACCTAAGTTTAGCGGCAAGCTTTGCATCTGGTAACACCACCGCTGGTACGCTAGAAACAGAAACTACAAGTCCACCTAATTATGGATGGAACACTACTGGATATCCAGCATTAGGAGCTGGTGGCAGCAAAGGAAGTGGTGTACAATTTAATGTAAGCACTGTTGGTCAGGCTGGAATCGTGTTCAAATTTGAACAACGTTTGAGCAACACCTCTGCAAACACCTATGTGGCACAATACACTACCGACAGAACAGCGGGTACACCAGAATGGGTAGATGCTGCTACCTTTACCTTTACGCCAGCAGCTACAGGAACAGGAGACACTTGGTACAATACTGAGGCAAGAACGGTTGATGTTTCTACTGTAACGGCTCTAGACAACAATCCAAATGTGGCTTTCCGCGTAGTGAGTGCTTTTGCTCCAGGAACAGGCGATTATCTTGCATCTCGTTCTACCTCAACTTATGCAGGAGGAACCGTTCGTTATGATATGGTAACGGTTACGAGTAACACTACTTTAGGAACTACTCAATTTGAAAATGCTAAAAACAGCTTTAAAGTATATCCAAACCCTTCGAGCAGAGAAGTGGTTCGTTTCAACCAAGCACAAGATGTAAAAGTGTATGATACTTTAGGGAAATTAATCCTTTCTGCTAAAAACACTAGCGCTATAGATACCAGATCATTCAATACAGGAATCTACTTTATTAAAACAGCTACTGGAATGACCAAAAAATTAATAGTGAAATAAGTCTCTTATTCCTATCAACCTTAAAGGGCGCTTCAATGAAGCGCCCTTTTTATGCTCTTAATTCAACCAAAACTACGAACCTAAATTCTGCAAGGTTGTAATCATAAAAATCAACCGCAGATTCACAGATTAAATACAATTTAAAACCATTAATCTGCGCAGCACAGTAGAGTCCTCTGAAGAAAAAAAATATCCCTTTTCAACAGACTTACTTCCTCAAAAAAACACTTTCTAAAGCGATATTTTATTGAATAATAAATGTTAAAATGAATTATTTTCAATAAATAAAACACTGAATATCAAACATCAATACGAATTATTTATTTTTAGTCCAGTCTAAAAAAAAGCGGTCGACAAACTGCATTTTTCGAAAGACAAACGGTTTGGTCATGTGTTTTTATCGTTTTTTTAGGTTAGTTGTCCATTATATTTTAGTAAGTAATGCGTTGAACATTACTTTGTGTGATATTCCCAAATATAACAAAACTTATACTAAAATGATTAAAGGATTAACTAACAAACATTATGGAAACAAATCTACTTCTTAAAAGTTTAAATGCAACATTTAACTTTTTAAAAACACTGCTCCTACCCTCGGGGCAAATTGCTACCTCCCCTATTGGTAGTAATGAAAGAAAAGACACAATCTTGTCTATCCCCATTAAAACGGGAACAATTGAAAATCGCTTTGTCTTTGCAAAGCAATTTAAATCGTCTACGACGAACTATTTCTCAATGGCGTTAGTGCTGTTGAGTTTATTTTTTGTAAATACCAGTACTGCTCAAGGAACATTAGGTAGATGGCAAATGTGTGGGCTTAGTGGCTCTACTGGCAGCGTGAACCCAACAGGTGTTGACGCAAATACTACATTTTCGACTTTAACAAGAGGAGGTGGACTTTCGTCTTCAAGTGTTTCTGACGGATACAGATCAAGTGGTTTTTCAACAAGTAACTTAAATACATCAAACAATGATTATTATGAGTTTACCATAACACCTGATGCAGGTTATAAAATCTCTCTTTCTGCTTTAAAAATTAGAGACCAAAGATCTACTAATAACTCCTCTTTTGATGCGTATTTGCGTTCAAGTGATGATGGTTATGCGAGTAACGTTGTTCCATCTTGGCTTCCAAGCACAACTCTTACCAATAGAACTTTAGATTTAAGCGGAGTAGCTGCATTACAGGATCGAACAACAGCAATAACCTTTAGAATTTATGGTTCAGATTCCAATAATATCTCTGATACCTATGGTTTTTTCTGTCAAGGTACAAACTCAGGAAATTTTAGAGGTATTGATGTTGATGGTACTGCTGTTGCTTTACCTGTATCGATAGGAAGATGGCAAATGTGCGGACTTAGTGGATCTACTGGCAGTGTGAACCCCACTGGTGTTGACGCTAATACTACACTTTCAACATTAACTAGAGGCCCTGGACTTTCGTCTTCAAGTGTTTCTGACGGATACAGATCAAGTGGTTTTTCAACAAGTAACTTAAATACATCAAACAATGACTATTATGAGTTTACCATAACACCTGATGCAGGTTATAAAATATCCCTTTCCGCTTTAAAAATTAGAGATCAACGATCTACTAATTTTTCTACGTTTGATGTGAATTTGCGTTTTAGCGATGATGGGTATGCAAGCAATGTTGTTGCCTCTTGGCTTCCCAGCACAACCCTCACTAATAGAACTTTAGATTTAAGTGGAGTAGCTGCATTACAAGATCGAACTACAGCAATAACTTTTAGAATTTATGGTTCAGATTCCAATAATACTTCTGATACCTATGGTTTTTTCTGTCAAGGTACAAATCCAAGTGATTTTAAAGGTATTGATTTTGAAGGAAATGTTATTGCTTTAGGTAGTTCAACCATAAGTGTTACTGGTTCAACTAGCTTTAACTACAACGGTTCTAATCAAGGCCCTACTACTTCTTCAGTGACAGGTTCAACTGGAGCGGTTACTTACAGTTATTCTGGCACAGGTGCAACGTCCTATTCAGCTAGTGCTACTCGCCCTACCAATGCTGGTACCTATCAAGTCATTGCTACTTTGGCAGCTGATTCAAATTATAATGGCGCTGTGTCATCACCCTTTGCATTTACAATAAACAAAGCATCATTAACCATTACAGCTAACAATGTCAATAAAACCTACGGCGCTACACTAACAGGTGGTTCTGGCTCCACAGCCTTTACCTCTTCTGGTTTGCAAAATGGACAAACTATTGGTACTGTTACTATAGCTTACGGAACAGGTGCTGCGGCAACTGCGGCTGTAGCAACCTACACTGGTTCGGTAACTCCTAGCGCTGCTACGGGTGGCACGTTTACTGCTAGTAACTATGCAATTACCTACAATACTGGAAACATTATCGTGGGTAAAGCCAATCTTACCATCACAGCCAATGATGTCAATAAAACCTATGGAGCTACCCTAACTAATGGTGCTGGTTCTACTGCCTTTACTTCTTCTGGTTTACAAAACTCTGAAACGATTGGTTCAGTGACTATAGCTTATGGTTCAGGGGCTGCTTCAAATGCGGCAGTTGGAACTTATAGTAATACAGTTACTCCTAGTGCTGCTACAGGAGGAACTTTTAATACCAACAATTACAACATTAGCTATGCTGCCGGAGACATCACTGTTAATCCAGGGGCATTTGCCAAATTACAAATACTATTACCTGGTGAAACTGCCGCTCCAGGAACTGGAAGCGGAAAAACAGGTACTCCAACAGGGCAAACTACCACTGGGGCATTTACAGTAACAGTAAATGCAGTAGATGCCTTTTGGAATGTGGTATCAAGTGCGCCAGGAAATACTATTGCAATTACGACAACAGATGGAGCCGCTATATTACCTGTAAATGCTGCTTTAGTTTCTGGAACTAGAACTTTTAGTATTACTTTGAGAACACTAGGATCATCAACCATTACGGCTTCAAATGTATCTAATGGATTAATCACTGCTAACACTAGCGCATCTGTAGCTGTTACTGCTGGAACTAAAACTTCTACCAAAGATGGTAGTTGGAGCGACTCTACCGTTTGGTCACCTGCTGGGGAACCTTATCAATACGATTTAGTAAATATTGGAACGAACCACGATATCACTGTACCAGCTGATGGTGCTTGTGCTTCTATTAATTTTACTGGTACAGCTTCATCTATAAACGTTAGCACAGGAAAAACTCTTAGTGTTACAGGAGCAGTTACTTTAAATAGTTATAATGATAACGCCTTTACTTCAGCAACTATTACTGGTTTAGGTACTTTAAATGCTGGAACTTTAAATATCGGACTTGCTTCTGTATTGAACTCAACTGCTAACTCTGAAAATGCACTTACACTAAATATTGCTGCATTGAACGTAACAGGAGATTTCACAATCTACAATAACGATGAAGGTGGTGGAGATGCTAACGAGCCTAGAGTAACCATTAATTCTCCATGTGTTTTATCAGCTAATAAATTGGCTTTAATCCAAACTGGTAATGGTAATGGTAATGGTAATGGTGGAAGTAGAATTATTACTTTCAATGCCAATTCAGGGGCTACGGTAAATTTATCTGGTGGAACCAATCCTATATCAATAAGCAGTCAAACCTCATTAGAGACAGGTAAAGTTGTCTTTAATATTAATAGTGGATCAACATTTAATTACTCAGGTAGCGTTGCACAAACCATTCCTGCCAGTATTTCAAATAGTGGTTCAGGAGGAACATCAAATAGCATAGCATTAAATTATGGTAACTTAACTATCAATAATACTAATGCTAGTGGTGCAACCGCTGGTGGAAATCTAACTGTAAATGGTGCTTTGGCTATCAACAATGGAGGTAAATTTGTTGGAGGTAGTCATACCCACACAGTAGCTGGTAATTTAACAAATGATGGCACGTATACATTATCAGGAACTACCATAAATCTTACGGGTAATTTCACCAATAATGGCACAGCTAGTTTAACCAACTCGACTAATAATATTAACGGTAGTTGGACAAACAATGCTACTTTTAATTCATCAAACTCCACCATTGATGTTGCTGTTAACTGGACAAACAATAATACATTCACTTCAACTAGTTCAACAGTGAACTTTGATGGAAATGGTGCTCAAGCTCTAGGAGGAACAACAGTTACCAATTTTAATAATGTTGCAATAGGGAAAACAGCAGGGACCTTATCAGTAAATATAGATACTAATGTGAGTGGTGATTTGACTTTTACAGTTTCAGGAGGAACATTATCAGTTAACACTGGAAAAACGTTAACAGTAGTAGATACGATTACTTTAAATAATGACTCAAACAGTTCTGTAGCATGTACAATAACTGGATCAGGTACTTTAAATGCTAATAGTGTTCTTGTTGGGCCTCCGGTTACACCAGATGCTTTTACATTTACTAATACTACTAAATTAACATCTAGTATTTCAAATTTTAATATAACTAATAATTTGGCGATTAACAGTTACGGCCTTATCCTTTCAATAAATAACGCTACTTTTGAGCTACAAAGCGGTATAGTTTCTGTTAATGGAGTTATTACTACATCAAACGGAATAAGTAGTAACGCATCTACTTTCTCTATGGCTTCTTCAGGCTCACAAAATAGATTATTGATATTAACAAATGCATCTCCTTTTAGTTTATCTGGAACAGGTTCTAGTCCAATGACATTTACTGGCACAAATGCTGTTGTAGAATATTTAGGTTCAGTACCACAAACCGCTTTAGGAACAACTTATAAAACATTAAAAATTAATAATAGTACTACAGGAGTTACACTAGGTGGTAATGCCACTGCAACAACTCTAGATTTGACTGATGGTTTACTGACTACTGGATCCAATGTGATGACAATAGCTTCTGGTGGAACAATTCTAAATGCATCTAGTACCACCTATGTAAATGGTAAATTAGCTAGAGTACTTACAAATACAAACGATTTTACCTACCCTGTAGGAAAAGGAGGCGTATATAGTCCTGTAGTATTTACCTATGCAGCTACACCGGGAACTAAAACGGTTACTATCGAACAATTTGAAACTGGATCTCCTTTTTCTTCGCCTTCAATAAGCACAACTACATTTGGCACTAGATATTGGAATATTACTCAATCTGCAACAGGGACAAGCTACAGAGTGGGTCTAAATGATGGAGGAAATACACCAATAGGTTCAGTAGTTATGTTAAGAAAAGATAATGCATCTATTACCTACAATAATCCTACTAACTATAGTGCTCCAAACTATACCAATTCTAATGCGTTTTCAGCTACTGTAGTTTCTAACGATGTTGCGTTAGGAGAAACTGCTATTCCTTTATATATTACTGGAGTAACTGGTATTAATACTAAAATGTATGATGGAAATACTATAGCTACTGCCATTGGAACTCCCATGTTAGCTGGAACTATTTTATCTGGAGAAACTATAACTTTAAGTGGAACCCCAGTATACACATTCAATTCTAAAAATGTTGGAACTGGTAAAGCAGTAACTGTATCTGGTTTAGTATTAACTGGCGCTACTGCGGGAGCTTATTCCCTACCAACCAACCAAATCCCAGGACTTTCTGGCGATATTACTATTAGACCATTAGAGATTACTGCTAATGCACATACTAAGGTATTTGACAATACAACCAGCGTTGCAACCCTTCCTAGCATTACCTCAGGTGCGATTCAAGGAACAGATACATTTGGTTTTATTTCAACGTTCGATACAAAAAATGCAGGTAGTAATAAAATTATAACACCATCTGGAATTGTTAATGATGGTAATGGTGGAAATAACTATGCTGTGACCTTTGTAAATGCTACAGGAGAGATTACGCCTAGAGCATTAACAATTACTGGGGCAACAACAATTAATAAAGTATACGATGGGACAGATATTGCTGCTACAACATCAGGAACTTGGACTTTAACAGGTGTGATTTCGCCAAATATGGTAACTCTAAATAAGTCGGCGGTATTTGCCTCTAAAGATGCTGGTACTTGGGCAATAACTTCAACAAGTACTCTTTCTGGAGCTGATGCCTCTAACTATACTTTAACACAACCCTCATTAACTCCTAGAAGCATAACTAAAATTGCTCTTACTATTTCTGGAACAGTAACTACAGACAAAGAGTACGATCGAACTAATACAGCTATACTAACTGGTGGTGTTTTGAATGGTGTTATTTCTGGAGAAGATGTTAGTCTAGTTTTATCAGGACGTTATTCCTCTTCAAATGCTGGAGGACCTTATGTAATTACCTCTACTAGTACTATTGTAGGGAACGATATTGCTAATTACACATTAACTCAACCAACATTAACGCCAAGAAGTATCAGTAAAGTTTCATTAACTGTCATTGGGGCCAGCACAGCAGACAAAGTTTATAATGGAAATACAATTGCTACTGTAACAGGAGGAAGTTTGGTAGGAGTTGTTCCTGGAGATGTGGTGTCACTAACACAGTCCGGAATTTTTCCAGATAAAAATGTTGGCGGTCCTTATGTTATAACTCCAAACTTTAGCATAGGTGGAGCTCCATCTGTAAATTATAATTTAATACAGCCTTTACTAGCTGATGCGAGTATTACGCCTAAAACTCTAACTATATCAGGAACAAGTCAAAATAAAGTTTATGACGGCACAACTATTGCAACGCTTAACGGTGGTGGTTTAGTAGGAGTTGTTTCTGGAGAAAGTGTTCTGTTAGATTTAATAGTAAACTATTATTCTCCTCTATCGGGAGACCCTATTAAAGATGCAGGCGGGCCATATAACGTAATCTCTACAAGTACCATCGCTTCGGGAGATATTGGGACAGACATAAACAACTATACTTTACAACAACCCACATTGAGTCAAAGAAATATCACCAAAATACCTTTAACAATTACCGGAGCTACAACTGTGGATAAGGTATATGATCGAACTAGAAATGCAACTATTTCTAATGGTGTTTTAAATGGTGTGCTTTCAGGTGAAGATGTAACTGTAAATTTATCAGGACTTTTTTCTTCTGCTAATGCAGGAGGGCCATATGATATTACTTCTACTAGTACATTGACAGGATTAGATGCTGGAAATTATACCTTAACTCAACCTCTATTAACCCCAAGAAGTATTTCAAAAATAACATTAACTATAACTGGTGCTTATTCTACAGACAAAGTTTATGATGGTACTACTGATGTTAATGTAATTGGTGGTGTTTTAGAAGGAATCGTACCTGGTGACATTGTTACATTATCTCAATCAGGAATTTATCCTACAAAAAATGTAGGAGGTCCTTATGATGTTGTTCCAAACTTTAGCATAAGTGGATCCGCTTCTATAAATTATATCCTAATGCAAGCTGATTTAGCCAAAGCTAGTATAACACCAAGGCCTCTTTCTATAGTAGGTAATACTCAAAATAAAATGTATGATGGAACAGATACAGCTACTTTAGTAGGAGGAAGTCTCTCTGGAGTTGTTTCAGGTGAAGATGTAGTTTTAAATTTAATAGTTAAATATTCGTCTAAAGATGCTGGAGGTCCTTATACTATTACATCAACCAGCACTATTTCGGGAGCTGATTATGGCGACAACTATACTTTCACTCAGCCGACATTAACACCAAGAAGTATTACAAAAATACCTCTAACAATAACTGGGGTTATGGCTGAAAATAAAATATATGACGGTACTAGAACAGCTACACTAATATTAAACAACCCTACTCTTAATGGCACAATAGTTTCTGGTGAAACACTAACTTTAAATTCAGCAAATGTTATCGGTACTTTTGATACCAAAGATGTGGGATTAAACAAAACTGTTACGGCATCTAACTTTATAATTGAAGGTCCATTCATAGCTAACTATAGTGTTATCCAACCAAATACTACTGCTGATATTACAGCAAGAACTTTGACTATAACAGCAAATAATATTTCTAAATGCGCAGGTTCTTCTTATATCTTCTCTGGCACGGAATTTACTAGAGATTATATAGTCGCTGGAGATGTAATTGGTGTAACATTGACAAGTCTTGGCGCTGATATCTCAGCTACTGCAGGCTCCTATCAAATTGTTGCCTCTGATGCAGTTGGTACAGGAATTGAAAATTATGATATTAGCTATATTAATGGTAATTTATTAGTAAATAGTTTACCAAATGCTACAATATCGCAAAGCACAATAAAATGTCTTGATGATAATGCATCAATAACATTTACTGGATCAAATGGTGCACAAGGTACTTCTGGTGTTTGGTATAAATTTTACTATAGAATTGATGATAATCCTACCGAATTATCTATAACTTCTGTAAAAGGTAGTAGTACCGCTTCGGTTTCAGTACCTACATCAACCATACGAAGCGTTTTATATACTTTAGTGAGAGTAGAAGATCTAAATACAGGTTGCTCTCAAACTCAAACAGGAACCTCAAATGTAACCATTGGTCTATGTACTTCAGTAATGTTAAATCAGTGCGGTTCAACAATATCTTCATTAGATGCTCCTTTGTATTGTAATGGTATTCCGTCAGCCACTGATTATCGCTTTAAGGTTACTAAAAACGGAGTAGATTATTTCTTTGATAATGACTCTAGGAATATGAGAGCTTTTCAATTAACGAATATACGGGAGTAGCGGAGCATGGTAAATCATACTCTGTAAGTGTATCTCTTTTCATCGGAGGACAGTGGTTGGCCTATGGGAATACATGTACAATTAATACACCTCCAGTAGTAGTTGTTAATACGACTCAAATTATGCTGAATCGATGTGGTACAACCTTGCCTACTTTAAATTCCACAATATATGCCAATGCTGTTGTAGGTACTACTCAATATCGCTTTGAGGTAACTGGTGGTTCATTTGGAGTTAGAACAGTTAATTCTCCAAATCGTTATTTCACCTTGTCACAATTGACACCAGGTGGAGGAGAATTTGGAACAACCTATTCTATACGAGTAGCTATAAACAATGGTGTTTGGCAAAGGGTATGGGCCTGCTTGTAATGTAAGCACTCCTGCAGCTCCAGCACCAAGAATGGCTGCCGAAGCTATCAATACCAATGTATTTGATGAAAGCTTTCCCGAACCCATTTGCAAGACATTTCACTTTAGCCATTCAAAGCTCAAGTGATGATTTGGTACAAGTTCAAATTTATGATATGATAGGAAGAGAACTTGAGGTTCAAAAAGCTACTGTATCAGAATTGAGTACGAAAGAGATCGGAACGAATTATCCATCTGGAGTGTACAACGTTGTTGTGAGCCAAGGCGATAAAGTGAAATCGGTTCGAATGATTAAACGATAAATTTTGGTTTATTATTGAAAAAGCCTCTCCGTTAATTCGGGGAGGTTTTTTTATGTTCTAGTTATAGTAATTAATCTAACTATTCAAAACTTTTAATTGTTATCTATAACACTTGGCTCTTATCTTTAGAAGAACAATGATAAATAGGAATCATTAAAATACTAAAGAATGTGCTATATTACCTTTACATTAACACAACATTGATGGATTTTGAAAAACAATAATTACTAAAAAAAAACAAATTTACTAACAAGAAAACACAAAAACCCTTTATTTAATTGGTATTTTCAAGAACTACAACGTTGTAATTTATGAATGTATGGTTTTTGTATACTTAATTTACTATTAAACAAAATTTAAAATTCATAAGTTTGATATTGAGTAAAACTAAATTTTAAAAAATATGTTTAAATTTAGTATTCTAGTCTTAAACAATTTTTGAATATGAATAAGTTAACAAATTTTATATTAAGCAAATTTGAATTACGAAGATAAAACACCTAATAGATTTTGTAAGAAGATTAATTATTGACCTTAGAACATCTTAAAATAAAAATGATGAAAACAAAAATATACATACTAATCACTTTACTAATTCTTCTTTCAGCCATTAGAACAAGTGCCCAAATTGGTATTGGAACAACAAATCCATTTGGAGCCTTAGATGTAACTTCTAGTTCAGATGGACTATTAATACCAAGAGTAGCTTTAACATCAACTGCAACGGTACTACCTGTATTAACTGGAACTACTTCTGAACTTGTTTATAATACGGCAACAGTAAATGATGTTACTCCAGGATTTTATTATTTAAGTACGAATACTGGCCCATGGGTAAAGCTAGGTGGAGCATCAGGTTGGCTTACAACAGGAAATACAGATATTGTAGATGGAACAAATTATTTAGGCACTGCAGCGCTAACAAATGTTGACGTAGCCTTCAGAAGAAATAACCTTCCAGCAGGTAAAATTGGAAGTACAAGTACTTCTTTTGGTGTAGGTGTACTATCCTTGGGTGCAGCAACAAATAGTACAGCCTTTGGGACTAATGCACTAACATCGAATACTACAGGAACCGATAATGTAGCTGTAGGTAATGGCTCATTAGCTACCAATATTACCGGAACTTATAACACTGCCATAGGTACAAATGCGTTGGCTGCCAACACTGCTAATGGAAACACAGCAGTAGGTTTTACTGCCTTGGCAACAAATACAGGAGGAGATAATACAGCAGTGGGATATCAAACTTTAAAATCAAATACAACAGGAATACAAAACACAGCGGTTGGCACTAATGCATTGCAACAAAAAACAACAGGTTCTGCAAATACAGCGATTGGACATGGTGCGTTAAATGGATCTGGAACATTTGATAATGTTACTGCGCTTGGATTTCAAGCAGGATTAAATAATACAGCATCTAATAATACTTTATTAGGATTTCAAGCTGGAAATGCAGTACAAGCAGAACGTGTGGTTGCAGTTGGTTTTCAAGCAGGAGCTGTTTTAAGAGCTCCATACACAATAGCAATTGGTGCAAATGCATTTGATGGTAATTTAGATCCTGCCTCTCAATATTCTATTGCTATTGGTACAGATGCAATGGGAAATAGCACTGGCGTAGCTGCACACAACGTTGCTATAGGCTGGCAAGCCTTACTAGGAACTACAGCTAGTAACAATGTAGCAATAGGAACACAAGCTTGCGGACAAGTAGGTGCTGGGATTGACAATGTTGCCGTTGGTTATAATGCAATGGCTCAAGGTAATTCCCAACAAAATATAGCTATTGGTAGAGATGCTTTAATGCAGTCTCCTGGAAATGGTAATGTTGCTGTGGGTCACGAGGCGGGTAAAACCACACCTGGCACTAGTAATGTTTTTATTGGATATCAGTACGGAGGGCCCCACCAAACTATCTATTGGATATCAAGCAAATTCTATTGCTGATAATCAAGTAACTTTAGGTAATGGGGCAATAACAACTTTAAGATGCGGCGCAACAACAATTACAGCAATATCTGATAGAAGAGACAAAGCGAACATTAAAAAATTATCCGAAGGTATTGATTTTATTAAAAAATTGAAACCAGTAACTTTCACTTGGAATACTAGAGATAAATTAAAAGTGGGTATTAAAGCAGCAGGGTTTATAGCACAAGATTTATTGAATTACAAAATAATTCTTCCATTGGTGAGAATTTAGATTTAGTAGATGATGAAAATCCTGAAAGATATGAGGCTAGATATGGTAACTTACTTCCTGTTATGATTAGTGGTATGCAAGAACAACAAGAACTTATAGAAAAGCTACAAAAAGCCAACGAAGAACTCCTAAAAATGAATGAAAAAATACTTAAACGTTTGGAAAAATTAGAAAAAAAATAAGAGCGAAACTTTTAAAAAAAAGAACGCTCTTATCCAACCTAAACAAACAAATCTAACTATTTAATCTATAAATCATATAATTCTGAGTTGTAACTCGAGCTTTTAAATCATGCATTAAGTTATACAATCCAAAAAAAGTTCGGTTTATGTATAAAAAATGTTTAGATCCCCTATTCCCATTCATTTTTCTTAATTGTGTGTCTTTTGTAAACTCTTCTCCCATAGTTGCAATGGCTCCAAAAAAATCTTCATCCGAAAAATCGAAATGGTCTACATGAAAGGGTCTAGTAAATAAGCTCAATAACTTGTGAAATAATGCTGTAAAATACTCAATTTCTGTTTTTGAATCATCTTCACGTAAAATTTCAAGTTGAAACAATTTCTTTTTAAATAATTTAGGGTCATTGAGATACTTCGGATTTGCCAACTCAAAATAAGGGATATAAAAATCTTCAGGAACTTTCTTAATACAACCAAAATCAATAGGCATCAGATTCGCATCTTTGTCTACCAAAAAATTACCTGGATGCGGATCTGCATGAACTTGTCTTAACTCATGCATTTGGAACATATAAAAAATCCCATAACGCTTGCCCTAATTTATCCCCTTTTTCTCTATTTATGTTATGTGATGTAAACTCTGACAGATGCTCTCCCTCCATCCAATCCATTGTTAATATTTTTTCTGATGAAAGCTCAGAATAATACTTTGGGAACTTTAAATTTGATATATGCTTACAAGCATTAGCCATTTCAATACTTTGCTGCAGTTCTAAAACATAGTTTGTTTCTTCAAGTAATTTATGCTCAACTTCAATAAAATATTTTTCTGAATCTTTCCCTTTTAAATTAAACATTCGTGAGGCAAAAGGTTTGACTAAAGCCAAATCAGAACTAATACTATCCGCCACACCCGGATATTGAATTTTGACTGCTAACTTTTTTCCGTCTTTGGTAGCTATATGTACTTGCCCAATACTAGCTGCATTTACAGAATCTGGTGTAAAAGTGTCAAATATTTCTTCAGGATATTTTCCTAAATATTTTTTGAATGTTTTTCTAACTAAAGGTGCTGACAATGGTGGTACAGAAAATTGTGATAAAGAAAATTTATCCACATATGCTTGAGGCATAATACTCTTATCCATGCTAAGCATTTGGGCTACTTTCAGGGCACTCCCTTTCAAATTTTGCAGGCCATCATAAATATCTTCGGCGTTGTTTTCGTTTAATTTATCTCTTGACAAATTGGGATTCACTATTTTCTCCCCATAATAAGCCATATAATTTCCACCAACTTTGAAACCTGTTTTGACCAATTGACTCGCTCGCTCAATCTTTCCCGTTGGTATTTTATCTAATGTTTTCATTTTCTAGAGATGTAGATTGTATTACATTTTACGTTCATTCCATAAAAATTTACCTAAATCAAATAAACTTTCCAATGGTTTAGTATTCAACAAGTCTACAACTGTATTAACTGATTTTTCTATGACTACATCTGTTTTTTCAAATGATCTTGAAGTGTCTTCAATCCAGAATTTCAAAATAAAAAGAAACTGAATCCATGCGCCTTCAGCGAAAATGGGTTTAGTTATCTTTTCTATTTTTAGACTACTTTCATGAGCACTTTCAGCTATAATGTCGTTTATAAAAGATTTGAATTCATTTCTAAACTGCTTTAAATCAATCAAATTTTTCAAACCAGACTGATTTTCTTTTAAAGAATATAAAACATAGCTCCTATTCAGTGTCAATATTTCAAAAAAGAGTAAAATACAAAGTCAACAATTTATTCTTATCAGAATAAGAACTGTAGTCTTCTTGTTTTTGGATAGTTGCAACAGCATTCTCAAAAAACTTAGTCCAAATAATTTGCTTTAACGAGTCGAATGAGCCAAAAAAAGAATAAAAATCGACTTCATCAATAGCATTTTCTTTACAAAAAAGATAGACATTCTTTGGAACTTGATGTTGTGTTAAAACTGAATTCATGTACAACTCAATGATTCTATCATCATCTAAACTTCTTTTTTTTGTAGTTGTTGCCTTTTTTGTAGTTGCCATGACTTTACTTATTTAATTATGCTGTAAAGATACAATATGTTTAATTATTTGTAAAAAAGTTTAAACAAAATTTATGTTAAATTTTATATTTAAGCATAAAAGAAGCTGTTCCAATGATGGAACAGCCTTTAAAATATAAGAAGAAAGACTATTTTCCGTCTTTAGCTTCTTGAATCATTTTATCATTTGCAGTGATAGCAAATTCCACACGTCTATTTTTACTTCTTCCTTCAGGAGTATCATTTGATGCTATTGGGTCAGCAATCCCTAGACCTGTAACTGAAAATCTACTAGCAACAAGACCTTTATTTGCTAAATAATTTTTAACAGATGCTGCTCTTTCTCCAGACAATTTTAAATTGTATTCTGCGGAACCAGTACTATCTGTATAACCATAAATAACAATATTAGTATCAGGGTATTCATTAAAAACCTTCACTAACTTGTCAAGATTTGCCTTAGCAGCAGCAGTTAAAGTAGATTTATTAGTGTCAAAACGAACAGCATTTTCATTTAAAACTAATTTAATTCCTTCACCCACACGTTCAACTTCTGCTCCCGGAAGCGCATTATCAATTTCTCTAGCTTGTTTATCCATTTTGTGACCAATAACTCCTCCAGCAACTCCTCCTACAACTCCTCCTAGAACAGCACCCATAGCCCCATTTCCGCCTTTGCCAAGATTATTTCCAAGAATTCCACCTATAACTGCACCACCAACTGCTCCTATTCCAGCACCTCGTTGCGCATTATTTGTATTCTTTATTGATTCACAACTCGTAAATATAGAACCAATTGTAAAAACAAAAACCAACACTGATATTGTAATCTTTTTCATAATTTATTTTTATTTGTTAATTCTTTTAAATTCATAAACAACATCGGTAATTTTTCCACCAACATTAATTTTATCAATTAATTGAAAAGAGTCTTGTGTTTGTGTAGAGAGATATAAGACGTAACCATCTCTAACCTTTTTAGCTTTTTCGCCAGCCGATAAGACTTTTAAAACAAACTGACCTTCTTTATTTACAAACCACTTAATTGGCGAGCTAAAAGAGGGACATCCTGACTTTGTTAATTCCATTTGTCCCGAATCATTATTAGAAATAAATTTCCAATTACTTCCTTCAAAACATTTAGAATCTGCAATATCAAAGGAGTTCACTTTAATGTATTCAGAACCAGGATAACTCACAGAGGCTAGTGTCCAATTTCCTTTGATAGCTACTTGGGATTTAGAATCTACCTTTGTCGAAGTGACCGATTTTGACTTACAAGAAAAAATTAAAAGCGAAAATAGGCTCATTAAAATAATCTTTTTCATTTGTTTAAAATTTACGATTAATTAGCGCAAAGATACAATGGTTTTTTAAATGATATTTACATTATGCATCATAATTATTGTAGAATTATTACTACGTCAATTTGTCATAAATCGTGTGTTTGGTCTCAGTTTTGCTTAGTGAAAAATCAAATTGTTTAACCCGACTACCTATTTGGTAGGCTTAAAAAATATAATTATGACAACAGGAAAAATTAATGTTTCGGTAGAAAACATCTTTCCCTTAATCAAAAAGTTTTTATATAGCGATCACGAAATATTTTTGCGTGAGTTAATTTCGAATGGAACTGATGCTACACTAAAATTAAAACACCTTACAAGCATTGGCGAAGCTAAAGTTGAATATGGTAATCCCATAATTGAAGTAAAAATTGATAAAGAAGGAAAGAAGCTTCATATCATAGACCAAGGAATTGGAATGACGTCTGACGAGGTGGAAAAATACATTAACCAACTTGCCTTTTCTGGTGCCGAAGAATTTTTAGAAAAATATAAAGATTCTGCCAAAGATTCAGGTATTATTGGTCATTTTGGTCTCGGATTTTATTCTGCATTTATGGTCGCATCCAAAGTAGAGATTATTACCAAATCGTTCAAAGACGAACCAGCAGCACATTGGACATGTGATGGAAGTCCAGAATTTTCATTAGAAGCAGCTGATAAAACCGATAGAGGAACTGAAATTATTTTACATATTGCTGAAGATTCTTTAGAATTTTTGGAAGAATTTAAAATAAGAGAGTTACTCAATAGGTACAACAAATTTATGCCTATTCCAATTAAATTTGGAACTAAAAAACAAACTCTTCCTAAAGCCGAAGATGCCCCTGAAGATGCAAAAGCAGAAGAAATAGAGGTAGATAACATCATTAACAACACCAATCCTGCTTGGACTAAACAACCAACTGAATTAACAGATGAAGACTATAAAAATTTCTATCATGAATTGTATCCAATGCAATTTGAAGAGCCTTTGTTTAACATTCATCTTAATGTTGATTATCCGTTTAACCTAACAGGTATTTTATATTTCCCAAAATTAGGTGCTGATATTCAAATCCAAAAAGATAAAATTCAACTCTACCAAAATCAGGTTTTTGTAACCGATAATGTAGAAGGTATTGTTCCTGAATTTTTAATCATGTTAAAAGGAGCTATTGACTCTCCTGATATTCCATTGAATGTTTCTCGTTCAAGTTTACAATCAGATGGTGCTGTAAAAAAATATCAAACTACATTACCCGCAAAGTAGCCGATAAATTAAAATCACTATTTACAGAAAATCGTGAAGATTTTGAGAAAAAATGGAATGATATAAAAATCGTTTTAGAGTACGGAATGCTCTCTGAAGATAAATTTTATGAAAAAGCGGGTGCTTTCGTTTTATATCCAACGGTTGATGACAAGTATTACACTTTAGAAGAATTAAAAGAAAATCGAAAAGAAAAACAAACTGACAAAGACGGGAAATTAGTTGTCCTATATGCTGGAAATAAAGAAGCTCAACATTCTTACATAGAAATTGCCAAGGAAAAAGGATATGAAGTTCTTTTATTAGATTCCCCTATTATTTCTCATTTAATTCAAAAATTAGAAAGTGATAATAAGGATTTAACCTTCGTTCGAGTAGATTCTGACCACATCGATAATTTAATCAAAAAAGAAGAAAATGCTATTTCTAAATTATCTGACGAGGAAAAAGAGAGCTTAAAAACGGTCTTAGAAACCATCGTTCCAAAACAAACATATTCTGTTCAACTTGAAGCTCTAGATAGCAATGCATCGCCATTCATTATCACTCAACCTGAATTTTTGAGACGAATGAAAGAAATGAGTCAATCTGGCGGTGGCGGAATGTTTGGAATGGGTAATATGCCAGAAATGTATAATTTAGTAGTAAATACTAATTCTGATTTAGCCACGACTATCTTAGCTACTGAAGACAAATCTGCTCAGGAAAGTCTAGTAAAACAAGCACTTGATTTAGCCAAATTATCACAAAATTTACTAAAAGGAGAAGCATTGACAGCTTTTGTAAAAAGAAGTTTCGAAATGATAAAATAATTCTCTTTCATGAGTAAAAGAAAAAACCTGTAAGGAATCTTACAGGTTTTTTTACATTTTCTTCCTTTCTCTATCTCTTCAAAGCGAAATGGGCTTTGAATACTTTAGTACTATTATTCTCAAGATACTCAATGGTAAACCAGTAATCACTTCCTGGAAGTTCATAGCCATTAAAAGTTCCATTCCATCCCTCTCCTATGGTACTGATTTGTTTTAATAACTTTCCGTATCTATCGAAGATATAAATTTTAGCCTCTGGTTGATCATTTAATCCTACTACATTCCAACTGTCATTAAATCCATCTCCATTTGGTGTAAAATATCTTGGATAATCTATCACTGTTACCTCTCTCGATAAATTGGTACACCCTTGTCCATCTTCAACCCACACCTTGTGTACACCACTGCTCACTCCTACAAATACATTGGAACTCTGTAATGGTCCATCGTCTAATCGGTACAAGAAAGGACCTGTACCTCCCAAAACATCCACTGATATGGTTGCTTCTGGTGTAAAGGCATCGGTCACTGTTGTTGTTAATGACAATCCTGGATAATTTGGAATTACCGTTGCATATACTTCCTGTGAAACGCAGCTGGTTATGGTATTGGTAGCTATTACCGAATAAAGTCCTTCCGTCTTGGCTTCATAGGTGCTTGCTGAGGCTCCACTAATTTTAACAGATTCCTTAAACCAATTAAAATCATAGAGCGAATCACTTAAACCTGTATCCAATAGATAATTCTTGTAGGTCGTACCTGTTGCTTCTTGTACACAAATAATACCGTCTTCTAACACGGGTTTAGGTGATGGGTTTACGGTAATGACTATAGTGATTGGGTTTCCTTTGCAACCATTCAAGATTGGCGTTATGGTATATGCTGCGGTACCTACTGTAGTGCCTGCTTCAAGAACTTGGTCTATGGTATTGCTACCACCTCCGTCTTCGGCTCCCGTTACTCCATTTTGTACTACTGTCCATGTAAAGTCTGTTCCTAAAATTTTTGGTGATAGAATAATATTTGTCGATTCTCCACTACAAATAATTGTTCCTCCTGAACCAAAAACTTCTGGCGTTGGATTTACTGTTACAGTTACTGTGATAGGTAATCCCACACAAGTAGCGGCTGTTGGGGTTATGGTATAATCTACTGTGCCTGGTATAACACTGTTGGTTACTAATGTTTGAGCAATCGTACTTCCTGTATCTGAAGAAGAACCTATAACAGCTAAGGGTTCTGTTGTCCAACTAAATGTCGTTCCTGCTACTTTGCTACTTAAAACAATTGCTGTACGTTCCCCTGAACAGACTGTTACTGGTGAGGGATTGGCAATAACGTCGGGGATAGGATTTACTGTTACCATGGCTAGTATTGGTAATCCTGGACATCCATTGGCTGTTGGAGTTATGGAATATACTGCTTCTCCTGATTTATTTTCTACTGCTGTTTTTAATGTTTGTACAATGGTATCGCCTGAACCTGCTAGTGCTCCTGTTACATTGGTTTGAACTACATTCCAAAGGTAGGTAGTACCTGTAGTATTACTTGATAAACTAATGGATGTAGCAGTATCTGAACAAAGGGAAGAATCTTTTGGGGTGGCGGTAGCTATTGGTAAAGCAATTATTGTTATTGTTAATTTAGTAGTTGTAGCACATTGTCCTGTTCCTGGTGTAAAGGTATAGATGGTAGTAGCCGATGGGTTAAAAGCGGGCGACCAACTTCCCTCTATTCCATTAATAGAGGTTGTGGGTAAACTAATTATTGTTCCTGAACATAGCGGTCCTATCGAACTAAATGTAGGTGTCGTAACTGGATTTACCGTAATGGTTAAGGTGGTGGGGGTAGCACACTGTCCTGCATTGGGTGTAAAGGTATAAGTGGTAGTAGTTGTATTATTCAATGCTGGTGTCCAAGTTCCTATTATTCCATTATTTGATGTTGTGGGTAAGGCCGATAAGGTTGCTCCCGAACAGATAGGACCTACTGCTGCAAAAGTTGGAACTACCTTTTGATTCACTGTTATGGTTACTACTGCTGTAGTAGCACATAAGCCTGTTGTTGGCGTGAAAGTATAAGATGTCGTAGCGGTATTGTCTAATGCTGGAGACCAACTTCCTGTTATTCCATTGGTAGAGGCTGTGGGTAAGGCTAATAAGGTACCTCCAGAACAAATAGGGGCTACTGATGCAAACGCTGGAACTGCTTTTTGATTGACCGTTATAATTAATGTTGCTGTGTTAGCACATAATCCTGCGGTTGGTGTAAAAGTATAAGTTGTTGTGGCTGTATTGTTCAAAGCAGGAGACCAAGTTCCTGTTATTGCATTAGTTGAAGTAGTGGGTAGCGCATTTAAGGTATCTCCTGAACAAATAGGTCCCACTGGTGCAAAGCTTGGGGTCACTTTTGGATTTACCGTAATAGTTAAGGTATTGGTCGTCGCACACTGACCTGCTGTTGGTGTAAAAGTATAAGTAGTCGTAGCGGTATTGTTTAAAGCAGGTGACCATGCTCCTGTTATAGCATTAGTAGACGTTGTAGGTAAAGCCGATAAAGTAGTTCCTGAACAAATAGGACCCACCGCTGAAAAGCTTGGTGTTACAATTGGATTTACAGTAATACTCAAGGTGGTCGTAGTGGCACACTGACCTGTATTGGGTGTAAAGGTATAAGTAGTAGTTGCTGTAGTATTTAAAGCCGGTGACCAACTTCCTATTATCCCGTTAGTAGAAGTGGTGGGTAAAGCTGATAAGGTACCTCCAGAACAAATAGGGGCTACTGGTGCAAATGCTGGAACTGTTTTTTGATTCACCGTTATAATTAATGTTGCTGTATTAGCACATAATCCTGCCGTTGGTGTGAAAGTATAGGTTGTTGTGGTTGTATTGTTCAAAGCAGGAGACCAAGTTCCTGTTATGGCATTAGTTGAAGTAGTGGGTAGCGCATTTAAGGTATCTCCTGAACAAATAGGTCCTACTGGTGCAAAGCTTGGGGTCACTTTTGGATTTACCGTAATAGTTAAGGTGTTGGTAGTCGCACACTGACCTGTTGTTGGTGTAAAAGTATAAGTAGTCGTAGCGGTATTGTTTAAAGCTGGTGACCATGCTCCTGTTATAGCATTAGTTGATGTTGTAGGCAAAGCTGACAAAGTTGTTCCGGAACAAATAGGACCTACAGATGAAAAACTTGGCGTCACATTTGAATTAATAGTTATCGTAACTGAGTTGGAAACTGCACATAAACCTGTAGTTGGAGTAAAGGTGTATGTTGTTGTTCCTACTATTGACGTATCTACTGATGAAGGACTCCAAGTTCCTGTTATACTGTTGCTTGAAGTCGTTGGCAAGATAGGGGCGCTAGCGCCTTGGCACAAACTACTAGGAATGCCTGTAAATGTAGGGGTCACTTTTGAGTTCACCGTTACATTTAAAGTTTGTTTGCTTGCACAAGGGAAACTAGTTGGGTCTGGCGTAAATACATAGGACTGGCTTGTCGTGTTATCTATTGTTGATGGTAACCAAGTCCCTGTTATTGCATTGGGTGAAGTCGTAGCTAATGTTGGAACTGGAGTAGCTCCTGAACAAATAGCTGGAATTGAGGCAAAATTAGGGGCTACTGTTGTGGTACAAGCTAAGCTACAGGTTAATGATTGCGTCGGATAACAAGGTACTCCAGGAACATCTAAAATAGTAAGTTCGACAGATTGACCTGGAAGCACTCCGAAAACTTCTAATGAAGTTAGGGGCGTTCTTCCGAAAACAAGAGGACCTCCCCCAATAGAGTAACTATATCCATAATCATTTGTTGAACGACCTGGAACATGATTCCAATCAAAATATACTGAATTTGGTGCTGTAACTTCTGTAGGACTACATACAAAATAAGTAGCAATCGCACCTGTATCAGCTACAACATTAACAACTATAGAGGCTCGAGCGCTCTCACAAGAACCTACTGTCTGGCTCACATAGTAGGTGGTATTACCTACTGTCGTTGTTGAAGGCACTGGCGCTACTAAGGAGGCTGTCCTGCCTGTAGCATTGGTTCCGTACCAGTTTAAGCTGGCTCCTGACAAGGGGGTAGCGGTCAAGGCTACTGCTGAACTACTTAGACAATACGATACGGGTGCTACTGTTGGCAATGGCGCACTCGATACAACCGATGCCTGAACTGAGCTTCGTGTAGAAGATACACAAGAACCATCAACTGCTTCTACCCAATAGGTCGTAGTGGAGGAAATACTCGGTGTAGTAAACGAAGTACCTGTTCCAAGAGAAGAACCTCCTGTTGAAGCTAGCGTACCAATTAATTATCCCTGAACTAGCCGTGGCTCCAAGTGTCACTGTACCAGTTCCACAACGACTCCCTGGGGTTGTAGATGTGATAGATGGTGGAGGATTTACAGTTATTGTTGTTGTAGCTTGAGTGGCACACTGTCCTGCAGACGGTGTAAAAGTATAAGTTGTTGTACCAATTGTTGCTGTGCTAACCGCTGGACTCCAAGTTCCTGTTATAGTTGTACTGTTTGTAGAACTTGTAGGTAAAACTGGGGCAATAGCATTCTGACAAACGGGAGAAATTGGATTAAAAGTAGGTACTATACTTGCGGCAACATTTAAAGTTACTGTATCATTTATACTTGTACCGCTTGCATTTGTGGCCTCTAATGTCAACACAACTGTTCCAGTAGCTGTAGGATCAATTGTATAATTAGTACTTAATGAAGTTGGAGCTGAAAAACTTCCGCTTGAAGCAGACCAAGCTACAGATTGCTGACCTTGAGCCGTTCCAGAAAGAGAAACTGTACTACCAGGGCATCCACTTATAGGAGTAGTTCCTGCATCAACCGTAAAAATTTCTACTGGTGCGACACAACCATTATTAACGTAGGTAGGTGTTCCCGAAGGTGTATAATTAACTGTTGCTCCAGCTGTTTTTCCACCTAATTTGACTAATTTTCCTCCTTCATAACTAACTGTATCTGAACACCCTCCTGTCCCAGAAAATGACATCTTAAAAGTTCCGTCGTTACTATTACTAAAATGTCCAGTTATATTTGCTGGATTGTTCTGAAATATTATATAAATGGTGTCTGATAAAGCTCCAAATGAATTCGATACCGTATCTAGATTATAACTTGTTACAAGTATGACTTTCGAATTGGGTGGAATAACACCTCCTGGTGGTTCAATTAGTTTTCCGACACCTCCTGCGGCAAGAATGTCAGCATTCAATTTTGCTACATTTGCTGCTGAAGTTGCATTTTGTACAACTCCTGTCCAGCGAGCAATACCCCCTATTGGCCATGTAACAGATAAATTATTTGTGTCAAGACTTGAAGAGCCAACCTTAAATCGTACCATTTCGTTAAGTCCTTCTGTTGACGGAACTGGGGCAGCTGTACAAGCCGCAACTAAAATACTCTCTATCTGAAAACACTGCGAAGATGCTTTCTGAAAAGACAACAAGCTAACAACTATACCAATTATTAGGTTTATATTAAATTTTAATTTCATTAATCTTAGAAAAATTTTAAAACATTTTAATACTACAAATCAAAAGAAACTAACAATTAATTTCATGATTTATAAAATTTCTTATGTTTATTGTTATCTATTTATATAAACCCAGCCTGTTTTAGATTTTCCACTTTCAAATTCTATTACATAATAATAGGTAGCATCGGGTAGTTCTTTACCATCATCGGTTGTTCCATACCATTCGTTTTGGTAATTGGTTTTACTGTAAACTTTCATCCCATATCTATTGAAAATTTCTAACTTACTAACCTGAAAATTAGTTAAATCAAAATAATCATTCTTTTTATCATTATTTGGAGAAATTCCTCTTGGGATATCACAATAAAAGGAAGTTACATTCTCAGTAGATTCTGCCGTACAACCTTCGCTATTAATAACTACTTTGTAGGTATCTGTTGCTTTAACGATTAATTTATTAGAAGTCTCACTTAATAATGTAGTCCCTTTATACCAAGCATAAGAAACTTCACTATCAGAGGTCAATGCCGTTAAGGTATAATCAGTATCAACACAACTTGCAGTTATTGATACAGATGGATTGCTAACCACTATAGTTTGAGTTACCACTATTGCACACTGACCAGCATCGGGAGTGAAAGTATATGTTGTTGTTTCGCTATCATTTAAAGCTGGCGACCAAACTCCAGTAATATTATTTATAGAAGTTGTAGGTAAAGGATTTAAATTTGCTCCCGAACAAACTGGTGGAATAGCACTAAAAGTTGGCGTATTTACAGGATTAACAACTATGGTTAAAGTAGTTGTAGTTGTACACTGTCCTGAATTAGGAGTAAACGTATAAGTAGTTGTTTGAGTATTATTCAACGTAGGTGACCAAGAACCTAAAATTCCATTAGTTGAAGTGGTTGGTAAAACATTTAAATTAGCTCCTGAACATATGGAGGCTACAGCGTCAAATGATGGAACTATGTTAGGATTTACAACAATAGTTAAACTTGCATTAGCAGCACATTGTCCTGCATTTGGTGTAAATATATAAGTAGTTGTTGTAGTGTTATCTAAAGTTGGCGACCATGTTCCCGAAATTCCGTTAGTTGAAGTTGTTGGTAGTGCATTTAGAGTACCTCCCGAACATATCGGTGCCACAGAATCAAATAGTGGAGTTATACCAGGATTAACAGTAATAGTCAAAGTGGTTGATACGGAACATTGAACGTAATTTGGGGTAAATGATATATCATCAAAAGCAAAATCATTCCCATTCGATATAACTACTCTATCATACATAGCTATTTGAGCAGTAGTATTAGAGCCTGAATTCCAAACATACGAATATTGTACCCATTGACAGTTTACTGAAGGAGCAGTAGCCGATGCTATTGAAACACCATTTATAGTCACATCAATAATAGCGGGATTTGGAGTAGCAACAGTTTGCAACCAGTAACTAAAAGTATAATTTTGATTTGGCACAACTGTAATAGTTTGTCCCCAAACTTTATCATTCCCTGAATTGGATGTAGAACCATCAACTACCATTATATTACCTGAAGTTGGAGTACGGCCAGTACAAGCTGGAAAAAACTGAAACCAAGAATTTGCAGCAGTTACTACTCCATAAGCTTTTTGAGCGCCATTTACACCTACACTGGAGAAAAATTGATAATCTGAAGAAAAACCAGTATTACCAGACGAAAAATCCCCGTTTACAATTAAATTAGTAGCAGGAGAAGCACTCGAATTTGGTGTAAAAGTATACGTCGTTGTTGTTGTATTATTCAAAGCTGGTGACCAAGTTCCACTAACATTATTTAAGGAAGTTGTTGGTAGTGCAGCTAAAGTTTCTCCTGAACATATTGGCGGAATTGCATTAAACGTTGGTACGACACTTGGAATTATTGTTATTGTTAATGTAACAGTACTAGCACATTGTCCAACTGTTGGAGTGAAGGTATATGTTGTGGTAGCAGAATTATCAATTGCTGGCGACCACAAACCAGTGACATTATTTGTGGATGTTGTTGGTAATGGTGCTATATTATCTCCTTTACAAATTGGATCTACAGCATTAAATAATGGAACAATACTTGAATTTACATTTATGGTTAAATTAGCCGAACTCGCACATTGACCAAGATCTGGTGTAAAAGTATACGTTGTGGTTGCATTATTATTCAAAGAAGGCGACCAAGAGCCAGTAATATTATTGGTAGATGTCGTAGGAAGTGGATTTAAGTTTCCACCAGGACAAATTGGCGCAACAGCATTAAATGTTGGAATTACACTTGAATTAACATTCAAGGTTACTGTACTTGTTTTGGTCGCATTACAAGAATTTGTTGCTGTTAATGTTAATGTTATAGTCCCACTAGCAGAAGGACTTATTGTATAGTTTGTTGACAAAGAATTTACAGCACTAAAACTACCTCCATTAGGAGTCACTGACCAAACTACTGACTGTTGCCCTACAGCAGTTCCTGTTAAGGAAACGGCATTGACATCAAATACTTCAACTGGGGCAGAACAGCCGTCATTAAAATAAGAAGCAGTTCCTGATGCGGTAAAATTAACTGTTGCGCCATTATTTATTGTGTTTGATCCGCCTTGTCCCCCATTTATGTTAACTAGTTTCGTACGATCATAGGTTACAGCATCTGTACACCCACCTCCAAAAGACATTGAGAGCGTTCTTAGCCCGGCAGCTGTATTATAATTTGCAAAATGTCCTGTAGTGGTCGTTGCATTATCTTGAAAGATAATGTAGATATCTTCAGTTATCGCACCAAAAACATTAGAAGTGATACTGAAATTATAACTTGTAACTAATACCACTTTTGCATTTGCAGGGAGAATACCTGATGTTGGCTGTATTAATCTTCCACAACCTCCCGCAGATTGAATACTAGCATTTAAGGCTGCTACTTTAGATGTTGTTAAGGCATTTGGATTAATCACATCCTGCCAGCTATTAGAAGGCCAATTGACGTTTAAATTACTGATATTCAAAGGAGCATTTCCCACTTTAAAGCGAACCATCTCATTAAATCCTTCGTCATTATCCGGCTGGGGCAAACCATTATCACAAGCATCCACTAAAATACTTTCTATTTGAAAACATTGAGAAAAAGATTCTTGAAATGTAAATAAGCTAAAAACAATAAAAAATACGAGGCTTAATTTAATTTTGAATTTCATTAATTTTGAAGATTTTGATGGCGAAATGTAAACTATTTTTAATTTTTGAAATAATTTCGACCGTTATTTATATGTTATTTATTTAAAAATCGGAAATTTAAACAAAATTAACTAAAATTCGCAAAATGCCTAACTACAAATGTTAAAAGTTGCAGTAATTTTAGACCTTGCTAAAACCTGTTCAATTACAACTCACATAAATCATGATTTTAAACATAGAAACTCCCGCTTTACTCTTTTCTGCTACTTCCTTAATTTTATTAGCTTACACTAATCGGTTTCTCACAATTGCGACCATTGTTAGAAGCCTAAAAAAAAATTATGAAGAAAAAGAGAGTTCTAAAATTTTATTAGAAATCAAAAACCTAAATCTTAGAATAACACTCATTCGATACATGCAGATGTTTGGAGTGCTTAGTTTATTTCTATCTGTTTTTAGTATGTTACTTCTTTTTATCGACCAACAACTATTTGGAATCTATTTTTTTGGATTAAGTCTATTTAGTTTGCTTATTTCATTAGGAATTTCCTTTTGGGAAATCAGCATTTCTGCAAATGCACTTCGTTTACACCTGAGTGATTTGGTGGACGAAACTGAACAATAATTTTACTACAACATAAAATTATGGCGAAAAAAAGTGTTTACAATCCTCATTTTCTATTTACATTTACAATATGAACTCGCTTTTTCATTCAGAACCATTTCGTCTGGAGTTACCAGATGCAGATATCGTTTATTTTCCAAACTTTTTTGACAAAATCGAGGCGGACAAAATTTTTATTGATTTATTAGAAAATACTGCATGGCAACAGGATTCAATAAAGATTTATGGAAAAACGCATTTACAACCCCGATTGACAGCTCTTTATGGAAATGAAGGAAAACCCTACTCCTACTCAAATATAAAGATGTATCCTCATAATTGGACCCTATTACTACAAAAAATAAAGTTCCATATTGAAAGTGTAGCCAATACAAATTTCACATCCGTTTTACTCAATTATTACAGAGATGGCAGTGACAGTAATGGTTGGCATGCCGATAATGAAAAAGAATTAGGTGTCAATCCCGTAATTGCCTCAGTAAGTTTTGGCTCAGAAAGGAATTTTCAATTGAAACATAATAACGATAAAGCGCTTAAAAAAAACATTTTTTTAGAACATGGTAGCTTGTTACTCATGAAAGGAGTAACGCAACACCTTTGGAAACATCAAATACCAAAGACAGCAAAACCAGTTGGCCCACGCATAAATCTAACCTTTCGTGTCATACAATAAAATTATATTAAAAAAGAGCAACTCTAACTATAAAATAACCCTTTCGTCATGGATGAAATTATAGCTTATTTTTCAACAATCCCTCCTTTACATAGAAGTTTAATCTTAGTTTGTGGAATTACTTTTTTCTGGGTCATCGAAAACACATTTCCTTTGTTTCAATTTAAATACAAGAAATGGGAACATGCTGGAATCAATTTTTTTCTGACTTTCACAACGATACTAATCAACTTTTGCCTTGCATTTATATTATTAAAATCTTCAGATTGGGCAACTACTACTCATTTTGGAATTCTAGAATGGTTACCAAAAATTCCATTAACTCTCTACACTATACTTGGATTACTGTTATTGGATTTCATAGGTGCATACCTACCCCATTTTATTCAACATAAAACAAAATTCTTATGGCGTCTTCATATTGTTCATCATTCTGATACATGGATAGACACTACCTCTGCCAATAGGCATCATCCAGGAGAAAGTATTATCCGATTTATATTCACCACATTTGGTGTACTACTTGTTGGAAGTCCAATGTGGATGGTATTTCTATATCAAACTCTTTCACTCATTGCAACTCAATTTAACCATGCCAATCTATCATTACCAAAGAAAGTAGACACCTATTTAAGTTTCATTATTGTTTCACCAAATATGCACAAGATACACCATCATTATATGTTGCCCTATACCGATAGTAATTATGGAAATATATTTTCAATTTGGGACAGACTCTTTGGAACTTTCATGACGCTTTCTACAGATGAAATAATTTATGGTATTGATACTCACATGAAACCCGAAGAACATAACTCATTGAAAAATCTATTAAAAATACCATTTCAAAAAAGTAAAAACCCTACTTGCTAAAAAAATCAATATTTTTTTTGAGCTAGTTTAGAAAGTAATTATTTTTTTTACTAATATTGATTTAGAAATAAAATTGAATTAATAAACAATACACAAAACCTGAATTAATTTTCAAGTAATGAAAAAGAGTAAACGAATAGAATTGAGTTGGGAAGAATCCGAAAGACTGATTACTTTAGCATTAGAAGAAAGGAATCCTTTTGAAATCATTAAAAAAGAACTTGGTATTGATGAAAAAGTTGTTCTTGAAATAATGAAAAAAAAGTTGACTGCCGATAAATTCGAGATATGGAAAAAGAAAGCCAATGCAGCCAAACCTAAACCTAAACCCATAAAAATTGACGATTTTGATGAAGATTTAGATGGAAAATATTATATAAAAAATAAATTCGATTAAAATGAAACTCTTGCGCTGCGAGAGTTTTTTTGTTTACAAAAACATTTTCAACCAGTAAGAATCTTTATTGTTAAATATTTTTAAAAGTACAATATTCATTAACAATTTTATATTTTTGGACACATATACAAAGAAATAAAATTCATTTATGAAAAAAATTACAAGTGTAGTAGTCCTTGCACTATCCTTATTGAGCTTTAAAGCTATCTGTCAAAGCAAATCAGAACAAGACATCAAAATTAACATCGACCTCAACACCATAAAAGATGATAAGGTTACCGTCGTGGTTACTCCACCAAAGTTCACAACAAACGAAGTAACTTATAATTTCCCAAAAATTATCCCTGGCACATACTCTGAAGACGACTATGGTAAAATGATTGTCAACTTAAAAGCCTTTGACAAAAACGGAAAAGAAATAGCCGTCAACAAAATGGATGAAAATTCTTGGAAAGTAACCGATGCCAAAAAATTGGCAACAATAACCTATCAAGTAAATGATACCTTTGACAGTGAAAAAGGAACAGGATTTGGTCAAGATGACATCTTTTCTCCAGCAGGTACTAACATTGACGCAGGAAAAAATTTCATGATTAACACTCATGGGTTTGTTGGCTATTTTTCAGATTTAAAAGACATTACCTATGCCGTCTCCATCGCTCATCCTGAAACACTTTGGGGCGCTACATCGATGACCGATAATGACCCAAGCAAAACCAACGATATATTTGTAACAAGCAGATATGCTGAATTAGTTGAAAATCCGATTATGTACGCCAAACCAGACTACACCACTTTCAATGTAAATGGTATGGATATTCTCATTGCTGTATATTCGCCAAATGGCGTTCATACTGCCGAAAGCTTAACGCCAGAAATGAAGAAAGTAATGATTGCGCAAAAAAACTTTTTAGGAAAATTTAATTCTACTAAAAAATACAGTGTCCTGATTTACTTATCCGATTTACAAAAAGAAGACGATGCTCATGGATTTGGTGCACTAGAACATCCTACAGCCACAACCGTTGTCATGCCAGAAGCCATGGCAAAAGAGGAACTTGCAGAACAATTAAAAGATGTTGTATCGCATGAATTTTTCCATATTGTTACTCCGTTAACGATACATTCTAACGAAATACAATACTTTGATTACAATAGTCCAAAAATGTCTGAACATTTATGGATGTATGAAGGTGTAACAGAATATTTTGCCAATTTATTTCAAATCAATCAAGGATTAATTTCTGAAGATGAATTTTATGATAGAATGTCGGGCAAAATTGCTAATGCATCTGGAATGAATGACACCATGCCTTTTACAGTAATGAGTGCAAATGTATTAAAACAGCCCTACAAAGATCAATATTTGAATGTATACGAAAAAGGAGCTTTGATTGGAATGTGTATAGATATAATAATAAGAGAAAAAAGCAACGGCGAAAGAGGAATCCTCGATTTAATGCAAAAATTATCTAACGAGTATGGTGCTAAAAAAGCATTTAATGACAACGAACTTTTTGCTAAAATTACAGAATTAACATATCCTGAAGTGGGCCAATTCTTGAAAACCTATGTTGCTGGAGAAACACCTATTCCCTATGAAACTTTTTTTGAAAAAGTAGGTATTACAAAAAAGATTGAAAAAGTTCAAGGAAATGTATTTTTAAAAGACAAAACACCCTACATTACGGTAAATCATGAAACAAAAGAAATTATTGTTCTACCAGAAATTGAGTTGAATGCTTTTTTCAATGACCTTGGAATAAAGGGTGAAGATGTGATTGTATCCATAAACGATATTAACTACAATTTAGACAATATCTACGATTTGATTACTACAAGTGAATCTTGGAAAGACGGTGACGCAATAACGGTTAAAATTAAACGAAATGGAGAATTACTAACTATTAAAGGAAAAGCTAAAATTCCATTGCATGATTCTGAAACTTATAGAGCTACAAATGATAAAAGCAAACTCAGAAATGCTTGGTTAAAAAACTAATTCCAATACTAAAATCCCTAGTTCAAGTAAAGAATTTAGGGGTTTTTATTTATTTGCTATAATATTATCCACAAATTCATCTATGAAATACGCTGTCCTTACCCTATTCGTTTTAATAACACTCTCCTCTTGTAGCAAAAAAGAATCCAACGGCAATCTACACATTACAGGAAATATTGAGGGATTGAAAAAAGGCACGCTCTACATTCAAAAAATAGTCGATACTGCACTTGTTGCCATTGACACAATAGAAATCAATGGAGACTCTCATTTCTCAAGTGATTTAGACATCCAATCTCCTGAAATGTACTACTTGTTTTTGGATAGAGGTATTACCAATTCGTTAGACAATAATCTATCTTTCTTTGCTGAAGCTGGTTCAATAAACATAGAAACTAGCTTGGAGTATTTTAACTCGGATGCAAAAATAACGGGTTCTAAAAATCAAGAAAAATACGAAGAATATAAAAAAATCATTTCTCGTTTTACTGATGAAAACTTATCTCTAATGGAAAAGAAATTCAATGCTTTCAAAAACAAGAACATGAAAGTTGTAGATAGTATTGAAAAGCTCCAAAATTTAAATTTAAAAAGGAGATACTTATTCACCACTAATTTTGCACTATATAATAAAGATTTTGAGGTTGCACCTTACTTGGCATTGTCTGAAATTTCAGATATCAATTTGAAATATTTAGATACCATTCAAAAAACAATGACACCAAAAATAACACAATCCCTTTACGGAAAAAAATTGATTCAATTTTATAAAGAGAGAAAGAAACAAGAATAAAAAAAACCGCCTCTTTTGAGAGACGGTTTTGAGCCGATAGAGGGACTCGAACCCACGACCTGCTGATTACAAATCAGCTGCTCTAGCCAGCTGAGCTACATCGGCATTGTATTTCGATTGCAAATATAGAAGTGTATTTTATATTTGCAAAATAAAATTACTTTTTTTTTGCTTCTTTTGTTTACTACAATTCGTTAACCTTAGCAATCAATTGATTGGCAGCTTGTTCTAATTCTGCATTAATTTGTTTGAAATGTGCTTTTTTGTTTTCAACATTTTTAGCGTTTACCTTAGTAATTAAAGTATCAAAAGTTGCGATAGCTTCATCAATCAAAGCATTAGTTGTTTCTGTTGGTTTTCCTGTAGTTGACATTTCAAATAAGTAAACTGCTTCAATAATATCTCCTAAAACGTAGTTTATGTCTTTCTTTAAATTTTTAACGTTTGCCATTGTATTCTAATTTTTTATAAATTTCCTTCAACACACATATAAACTGTAAAGGAATCTCCATTTTTATTTACAGAAATTTGTCCATCAAGCGGAATAAAATTAGTGGTAAAATAACTGCAATCTACAATTGTATTAGATTCATTTTCAATTTTAGAATAGTCTCTTTTCGTTTGTGTGGTTTTGTAATTAATAGCTTCTAAAGCCAAATCTATATGTAGCTCTCTAGTCTTTCCATAAGCATCTACCCTATCAAAATCATAGATACGATAGGTAATATCCGAGGTTTGCTGAATTTCGGCAACTACTAATCCTGCTCCAATGGCATGCACCGTTCCTGTTTCCAAAAAGAAAACATCTCCTGCATGTACTTTTACATCATTCAAAAGAGATAATACAGACTTGTTTTTAAGATTTTTTACATATTCCTCAGCATTCGAATCTTCTTTGAAACCCACAATAATTCTAGCGTTCTCATCGGCTTGCATAATGTACCACATTTCTGTTTTTCCAAAAGAATTATGGCGTTTTTTTGCCAATTCATCATTAGGATGCACCTGAATGGATAGATCCTCTCTAGCATCTAAAAATTTAAAAAGCAATGGAAACTGTTTGCCAAAACGATTGTAAACATTTTTTCCTAAAAGTTCAATTGGATATTCATTGATAATTTCAGTGAGTGATTTGCCTGCTAAATTTCCATTTGAAACAATACTAACATCTCCTTCAACTGTTGATAATTCCCAACTTTCACCAGTGATATCAGAATGTATTGCTTTGTTTAATACCGTTTTTAATTTTGTCCCACCCCAAATTCTTTCTTTTAGAATTGGGTTAAACTGTAATGGATATAACTTTAAACTCATTTTCTTTTCTTACAAATTTCTTCAATTTAGCAGAACAACTGTTATAGTATTTTACTAATTTATGATATTTTTTTTAATGTTGCTAATGCCATAGAAATATGTTTTGTTGGCATCATACTATTATCAAAAATCATTTTTATGATTCCGCTTTTATCAGTTACATAGGTCACTCTTCCTGGTGCTAATCCTAAAAATGATTGGGGAACACCAAAAATATTTCTAATTTTTTTATTTTCATCAGATAATAAGATAAAAGGTAATTTGTTTCGCGTTGAAAATTTTTGATGTGAGGATACACTATCGCTACTTATTCCTATAACCTCTGCTCCTAACTCTTTAAAATCCTCATAGACATCTCTAAAGCTACACGCTTGAGCCGTACAACCCAGAGTGTCATCTTTGGGGTAAAAGTATATAACCAGAGGCTTTTTTCCAATAAAAAATTGGCTTTCAAAAAGATTTCCGTTTGTATCGTATGCGGAGAATGGATTCAGATTTTCAAACTCTGGAACATCTAGGTTTAAGTTTTTATGATCGAACGGAATTTCAACTTCTTCTTTTATAATATCGGTTAAAAATTTCACATCCATGACATAGCCTGTTTCTTGATTAATCGCTCCTGTTACACTGACAATCAACTCATAGTTATGTCCGTGATAATTCGGATTATTACATTTACCAAAAATCAAATCGTTTTTTTCAAAAGTCCAATCTTTTCTGTACAATCTGTGGGCAGCGTTAAAGTGGGCCTTTCTGGATATCGTTACTTTCATTAAAATTATGAGTTACAATTGATGATCTTCTATGTAATGATAGAATTCATCAAAAATTATTTTGAACCAAACCGTATAAATTTCAGGATTCTGAACCATATCCTCTTTTACATCTTGAATTTTCATCCATTTCCAATCTTCGACCTCATCAGGATTTATAACTGGATTTCCATTAAAATAGCCAATCATCACATGGTCTAATTCATGCTCCGTCAATCCATTGTCAAAAGGTGCTTTATAAATGAAATGAAACAATTCTTTTAACTCCACTTTGAATCCCATCTCTTCAAATAATCTTCTGCTACCTGCCTCAATATTTGTTTCCCCATTACGTTGATGGCTACAACAAGTGTTTGTCCATAATAAGGGTGAATGGTATTTCTGATGGGCTCTTTGCTGAAGCATAATCTCATTATTCTCATTCAAAATAAAAACAGAAAACGCCCTATGAAGCACCGCTTTTTCATGTGCTTCCAACTTGGGCATCAAACCAATTTGCTCATCGAACTCGTTAACTAATATAACTTCTTCCTCTTTCATGTTATTTTGTGATTGTCAAAAATACAAAAAAAGTAATGGTCTATGCGCAGATTTTGAATTTGTGAAAAGTTTAACTAGTGTTTGACAATCAATTAAACCAATAGTATTCTTAAATTTATAATTGTTTGTAAGACATCAGAATTAGCGTTAATTTTTATTTAAATAAAATTCAATTGTAAACTAATTAACATTTGTATTAAGGATGCGATTGTAATTTCGTATCGAATTAAAAGCATAGAATTTATGAAAAAAAGAAACCTAATTTTTAACCTACTGCTACTCCTCCCTTTATTTATTTTTAACGCTTGCGCACAAAATCAAAAACCAAAATCAAAAAAAACGATTACCATGGAAAATAAAATTATCAAACCTAAACACCCTTATTATTCCAGGACTAGCACCGAAAAAGTTGTTATTTCTAATGAAGAATGGAAAAAAATATTGCCTGAAAATTTATACGGAGTAGCTCGCCTAGCACACACAGAAAGAGCTTTTACTGGAACGATCTGGGATTCTGAAGCTAAGGGAACCTATTATTGTGCTGCCTGCGGCAACAAACTATTTAGATCCAATCAAAAATTTATAAGCAGCTGTGGATGGCCTAGTTTTTTTGAACAAGAGAACAAAACGAGTATTGTTTTTAAAGATGATAACTCGTACGGGATGAGAAGAATTGAAGCTCTTTGTGGCAGATGCAATAGCCATCTCGGACATCTTTTTGATGATGGTCCTGCACCCACTGGGAAAAGATATTGTATGAATTCTGTTTCCTTAGATTTTGAACCTGATACCCAATAAAATGAAAAAAGTACTTCTAATTTTCGTCATGATTTCAGCTAGTTTATTTGGTCAAAAAAAGAACGGTATTCCATCCACTAATTTAGAATCTATCGTTCTAGGTGGAGGATGTTATTGGTGTGTGGAAGCCGTGTATGAAAACTTATATGGAGTGCAATCTGTTGTTTCGGGATTTTCTGGTGGTAAAACAAATAATCCTAGTTATTATGATGTGTCATCTGGTAAAACAGGACATGCCGAGGTGGTTCAAATTACCTATGACAAAACCGTTACTAACTTAGATGAAATCTTTAAAGTTTTTTTTACAGTACATGATCCTACAACCTTAAACAGACAAGGCGCTGATATTGGAACGCAATATCGTTCGGTTATTTTTTATAAAAATGAGAATCAAAAACAAGCAGCCCAATCGATAATAAATTCTTTAAAAAAGGCAAAAGTATTTGATAGTCCAATTGTAACCACTTTAGAACCTTTTACTAAGTTCTACAAAGCAGAAGAGTATCATCAAAATTATTATGAAAATAATAAGAATCAACCCTATTGCCAAATGGTTATTCAACCCAAATTAGAGAAGTTTGAAAAAGTATTTAAAAATCGTTTAAAGAAATGACCTTTAAATCCTGAGGTAAATTAAATAATGGTTTTTTTCTTAATTATATCCAAAAAAATTGTATAAAAGTATTTAACGATTGAATGAACTAATAATAATAAAACCGCCCCAATGAGGCGGTTTCTGATTTTATGCTTGTCCTGTAGGACCAAAATTGAGTGGTATTGGTGGCTGTTCAGTATCTTTAATCTCTCCATGAGAAATTTCAAAACGGTGAACATTTTCTGCCAATGCCTTAACTAGTCTTTTGGCATGTTGAGGAGTCAAAACAATTCTTGATTTTACCTTAGCTTTTGGAGTACCAGGCATGATACAAACAAAATCTAAAACAAACTCTGAAGCAGAATGATTAATTATAGCCAAATTGGAGTAAATTCCTTCAGCAATAGCTTCATCTAGTTCAATATTGATTTGTCCTTGTGGTTGTTTAGAATCGCTCATATCTTAATAAATATACTCTTCTTTATTAGCCATCATTTCGTTGTAATCCTCTTTAGACCCTACAATGGTATTGTCGTATTCTCTCATACCTGTTCCTGCTGGAATTCTATGCCCAACAATAACATTTTCTTTCAAGCCTTCTAAGCAATCTATTTTACCTGCAACTGCAGCTTCATTCAATACTTTAGTTGTTTCTTGGAAAGAAGCAGCAGAAATAAATGATTTCGTTTGAAGTGAAGCTCTAGTAATACCTTGTAAAACAGGAGTAGCGGTAGCTGTGATTACATCACGAGCAACAACTAAGTTTTTATCCGTACGTTTTAACAATGAATTTTCATCACGCAATTGACGAGGAGAAATAATCTGACCTGCTTTCAATGTTGCAGAATCTCCAGAATCTTCAACAACTTTCATTCCATATAATTTATCATTTTCAACGATAAAATCTTTGGTATGAATCAATTGCTCTTCAAGGAATAAGGTATCTCCTGGATCTTCAACTTGAACTTTACGCATCATCTGACGAATCACTACTTCAAAGTGCTTGTCATTGATTTTCACCCCTTGTAGACGATATACCTCTTGAATTTCATTTACCAAATACTGTTGAACAGCTGCTGGGCCTTGAATTCTTAAAATATCTTCTGGAGTGATAGCACCATCAGACAATGGCACACCTGCTCTAACGAAGTCATTTTCTTGAACTAGAATTTGGCTTGACAACTTCACAAGGTATTTCTTAACCTCACCAAATTTAGATTCGATTACGATTTCACGGTTACCTCTTTTGATTTTTCCAAAAGAAACTACTCCGTCGATTTCTGAAACTACAGCTGGATTAGAAGGATTACGAGCTTCTAACAACTCCGTAATTCTAGGTAAACCTCCTGTAATATCGCCTGCTTTTGAAGAACGACGTGGGATTTTTACCAATACTTTACCTGCTTTAATTTTCTCACCGTTTTCAACCATCAAGTGGGCTCCTACTGGTAAGTTATACGAACGAATTAATTCATTGTCTTTACCGTAAACCAATAAAGTAGGGATTAATTTTTTAGTTCTAGATTCAGAAATTACTTTTTCTTGGAAACCTGTTTGCTCATCGATTTCTACTTGGTACGATTGACCTTGCTCTAAATCTTCATAAGCAATTTTACCAGTAAATTCAGAAACAATAACTCCGTTATATGGATCCCATTTACATATTACAGTTCCTTTAGAAACAACGTCTCCGTCTTTTACAAAAATACTAGAACCGTAAGGAATGTTGTGTGTATTAAGAATAATTCCAGTTTTAACATCTACTAATTTCAATTCTGTTGAACGTGAAACTACGATATCAACAGAATTACCTTCATTGTCTTCACCTTTAACGGTTTTCAAGTCTTCAATCTCCAATTTACCATCAAAACGAGTCACAATGCTTGATTCTTCAGATATACCTCCAGCAACCCCTCCTACGTGGAACGTACGAAGTGTTAACTGTGTACCTGGCTCACCAATAGACTGAGCGGCTATTACACCAACAGCTTCTCCTCTTTGTGTCATTTTTCCGGTAGCTAAATTTCTACCATAACATTTGGCACAAATTCCTTTTAACGCTTCACAAGTCAATGGAGAACGTACTTCAACTTTCTCTATCGGAGAAGCCTCAATGTTCTTCATAATACTCTCTGTGATTTGTTGACCAGAGTATACTAGGATTTCAGAAGTCAAAGGATTGATCACATCTTGCAATGCAACACGACCTAAAATTCGTTCTCCTAGAGTTTCAACAATCTCTTCGTTTTTCTTTAAAGCTGCAACTTCAATTCCTCTAAGTGTTCCGCAATCGTCAATATTTACAATTACATCTTGAGAAACATCATGCAAACGACGAGTCAAATATCCAGCATCCGCCGTTTTTAAAGCCGTATCCGCAAGACCTTTACGAGCACCGTGCGTAGAAATAAAGTATTCTAAAATCGAAAGACCTTCTTTAAAGTTAGAAAGAATAGGGTTTTCAATAATTTCACCTCCACCTGCATTTGATTTTTTTGGCTTAGCCATCAAACCACGCATACCAGTTAACTGACGAATTTGTTCTTTAGAACCCCTCGCTCCAGAGTCAAGCATCATGTACACCGAGTTGAATCCTTGTTGGTCTTCTCTAATGTTTTTCATGGCCAACTCCGTAAGCATAGCATTGGTTGAAGTCCAAACATCAATAACTTGGTTGTAACGTTCGTTATTGGTGATAAGACCCATGTTATAGTTTGCAGAAATACCTTCCACTTGCTCTCTAGCATCTGCAATTAATTCTCCTTTTTTCTCTGGAATTTTAATATCTCCAAGACTGAATGATAAACCTCCTTTGAAAGCAAATTTATAACCCATATCTTTCATATTGTCCAAGAAAGCCGCTGTAGTAGGTACATTGGTAACACTTAAAATGTGTCCAATAATATCTCTAAGGTTTTTCTTAGTCAAGACATCATTGATGTATCCAGCTGCTTCAGGTACTACTTCGTTGAATAATACTCTACCAGCAGTAGTTTGAATGATTTTGTAAACCAATTCTCCATCTTCATTAAAATTTTTAGCTCTAATTTTTACACGAGCATTCAATTCCAATCTTCCTTCATTCAAAGCAATATTTACTTCTTCAGCAGAATAGAAGGTTAAGCCTTCACCTAAAATTTTGTGGTCTGGAGTGGATAAACGTTCTTTGGTCATGTAATAGAGCCCCAAAACCATGTCCTGAGAAGGTACAGTAATTGGCGCACCATTCGCTGGATTCAAGATATTGTGAGAAGCCAACATTAATAATTGTGCCTCTAAAATAGCTTCTGGTCCTAATGGTAAGTGAACCGCCATCTGGTCACCATCGAAATCGGCGTTGAACGCCGTACATACTAATGGGTGTAACTGAATTGCTTTTCCTTCAATCAATTTAGGCTGGAATGCTTGAATACCCAAACGGTGTAAGGTAGGAGCACGATTCAGTAAAACGGGGTGACCTTTAATTACGTTTTCAAGAATATCCCAAACTACAGGTTCTTTTTTATCGATTATTTTCTTAGCCGATTTAACTGTTTTAACAATTCCTCTTTCGATTAATTTACGAATAACGAATGGTTTGTATAATTCAGCAGCCATATCTTTTGGAAGTCCACATTCGAATAATTTCAATTCTGGTCCAACAACAATTACCGAACGCGCTGAATAATCCACACGTTTTCCTAATAAGTTTTGACGGAAACGACCTTGTTTCCCTTTCAAGGAATCAGAAAGCGATTTTAATGGACGATTCGATTCTGTTTTTACTGCAGATGCTTTACGAGTGTTGTCAAATAATGAATCTACTGATTCTTGCAACATACGTTTTTCATTTCTTAAGATAACTTCTGGAGCTTTAATTTCCATTAATCTTTTTAAACGATTGTTACGGATGATTACTCTTCTGTATAAATCATTTAAATCTGAAGTTGCAAAACGACCTCCATCAAGCGGCACTAACGGACGCAATTCTGGTGGGATAACTGGAACAACTTTCATAATCATCCACTCAGGACGATTCTCTCTGTTTTCGTTAGACTCACGGAAAGATTCTACAACTTGTAGTCTTTTTAAAGCCTCTGTCTTACGTTGTTTTGAAGTTTCATTGTTAGCACTATGTCTTAATTCGTATGACAAAGCATCTAAATCGATACGAGCCAATAAGTCCATAATACACTCTGCTCCCATTTTGGCAACAAATTTGTTTGGATCATGATCATCAAGATATTGATTTTCTTGAGGAAGTGAATCTAAAATATTTAAATATTCTTCTTCTGTTAAGAAATCTAGTCTTTCGATAGCCTCTCCATCAGGACCTTTTGCAATACCTGGCTGAATTACTACGTATCTCTCATAGTAAATAATCATATCTAATTTCTTAGATGGCAATCCAAGAATGTAACCGATTTTGTTGGGAAGCGATCTAAAATACCAAATGTGAGCAATAGGCACCACCAAGTTGATGTGTCCTACTCTATCACGACGTACTTTTTTCTCCGTAACTTCTACTCCACAACGGTCACAAATGATTCCTTTGTAACGGATTCTTTTGTATTTTCCACAAGCACATTCGAAGTCTTTTACTGGACCAAAAATTCGCTCGCAGAATAGACCATCACGTTCTGGTTTGTGGGTTCTATAATTTATGGTTTCTGGCTTCAACACCTCGCCTCTTGACTCAGCCAAGATAGACTCTGGAGAAGCTAACCCTATTGAAATTTTATCAAATCTTTTTACAGGGTTTTTATCTTTGTTATTTCTATTATTCATCATAGTCATACTATTGATTTTTATGAAATTGTATTTTAAGTGTTCAGTGTTCAATTTTTAGTGTTCAGTTGTTGCTGATTTACTAACAACTGAACACTGATTACTTTATGTTTATTCTTCTAATCTGATGTCTAAACCAAGACCTTTCAATTCATGCATCAATACATTGAATGATTCTGGCAATCCTGGCTCTGGCATGGTTTCGCCTTTTACGATAGCTTCGTATGTTTTAGCTCTACCAATTACGTCATCTGACTTAACAGTTAAGATTTCTCTCAAGGTACTTGATGCTCCATACGCTTCAAGTGCCCAAACCTCCATCTCTCCAAAACGTTGACCTCCAAATTGAGCTTTACCACCCAATGGTTGTTGCGTAATCAACGAGTATGGCCCAATTGAACGTGCGTGCATCTTATCATCTACCATGTGTCCTAATTTCAACATGTAAATAACCCCCACAGTTGCTGGTTGATGGAAACGCTCTCCTGTTCCTCCATCATACAAATAGGTATGACCGAAACGTGGAATACCTGCCTCATCTGTCAATTCATTGATTTGATCTAAAGTAGCTCCGTCAAAAATTGGAGTAGCAAATTTTCTACCCAAGTTCATTCCAGCCCAACCTAAAACAGTTTCATAAATTTGTCCAATGTTCATACGTGAAGGTACCCCAAGTGGGTTCAACACGATATCAACTGGAGTTCCATCTTCAAGGAATGGCATATCTTCATGACGAACGATACGAGCCACAATACCTTTGTTTCCGTGACGCCCTGCCATTTTATCACCCACTTTTAATTTACGTTTCTTAGCGATGTAAACTTTAGCTAGTTTTAAAATTCCTGCTGGTAATTCGTCTCCTACAGTGATGGTGAATTTCTCTCTACGTAATGCTCCTTGTAAATCGTTTAATTTGATTTTATAGTTATGAATTAAATCATTAACCATTTTGTTGGTAGCATCATCGGCAACCCATTGACCTTTGCTTAAATGAGCAAAATCTTCAACAGCATACAACATTTTTTGAGTGTATTTTTTACCTTTTGGCAATACTTCTTCACCCAAATCATTCATCACACCTTGAGAGGTTTTTCCATTTACGATTAGGAACAATTTTTCAACTAATTTATCTTTTAGTTCGGTAAATTTCGTTTCGAACTCCATTTCTAAAGCGCCTAAAGCATCTTTATCTTGAGTACGTTTACGTTTGTCTTTTACCGCTCTTGCAAATAATTTTTTGTCTAAAACCACACCATGTAAAGAAGGAGACGCTTTTAGTGAAGCATCTTTTACATCACCTGCTTTATCACCGAAAATAGCTCTTAGCAGTTTCTCTTCTGGTGTAGGATCTGACTCTCCTTTTGGAGTAATTTTACCGATTAGAATATCACCAGGTTTTACTTCAGCACCAATTCTAATCATTCCGTTTTCATCCAAATCTTTGGTAGCTTCTTCAGAAACGTTAGGAATATCATTCGTTAATTCTTCGTTACCCAATTTCGTATCTCTTACTTCTAATGAGTAATCATCAACGTGGATTGAGGTAAAAATATCGTCACGAACTACTTTCTCAGAAATCACAATCGCATCCTCGAAGTTATACCCTTTCCATGGCATGAAGGCCACTTTTAGGTTTCTACCTAAAGCTAGTTCTCCATTTTGAGTGGCATATCCTTCTGACAATACTTGACCAGGAACAACTCGATCTCCTTTTCTTACGATAGGTTTCAAGTTGATACTTGTACTTTGATTGGTTTTTCTGAATTTGATTAAATTATACGTTTTCTCATCGGCCTCAAAACTTACCATTCTTTCTTCCTCAGAACGGTCGTATTTGATAGTGATAATATTAGCATCTACATACTCTACAACCCCATGTCCTTCTGCATTGATCAATACTCTTGAGTCAGAAGCTACTTGACGTTCTAGACCAGTTCCTACAATTGGTGCTTCAGGACGTAATAATGGTACAGCCTGACGCATCATGTTTGATCCCATCAACGCACGGTTCGCATCATCATGCTCCAAGAAAGGAATTAGTGAAGCTGAGATAGAAGCAATCTGGTTTGGAGCAACATCCGTAAAATGTACTACTGATGGATCAACAACAGGAAAATCTCCCTCTTGACGAGCAATTACATTCTCTGCTGTAATTTTACCATCATCATTCATTTGAATATTAGCCTGAGCAATAAACATTCCTTCTTCTTCTTCAGCACTTAAGTACGTTGGCTCTGCATTCAAATCTACGGTACCATTTGTTACTTTGCGATAAGGAGTTTCAATGAATCCCATTCCGTTAACTTTGGCATAAACCCCAAGTGACGAAATCAATCCAATGTTTGGTCCCTCAGGAGTTTCAATTGGACAAAGTCTTCCGTAGTGCGTATAGTGAACGTCACGCACCTCAAACCCAGCTCTTTCTCTTGAAAGTCCACCTGGTCCTAGTGCAGATAATCTTCTTTTGTGCGTAATCTCAGCTAATGGATTCGTTTGATCCATAAATTGAGATAACTGGTTTGTTCCAAAGAAAGAGTTGATAACTGACGATAATGTTTTAGCATTAATCAAATCAATTGGCGTAAACACCTCATTATCTCTAACGTTCATTCTCTCGCGAATAGTTCTAGCCATTCGAGCCAAACCAACACCAAATTGTTGAGACAAT
>JADKDN010000012.1 GCA_016718345.1 Flavobacterium sp.
ACCCCAAAACATATCTTACTGCTTCACCAAACTACGTCAAATCAAAAACTACCACTGTTAAATATTCTTTAAAAGTAAAATCCTACTAAAATAAATTTTTTGAATAGCTGTTATTATAAAAGTTTTTAACCCATTAAATTTTAATATCATGGATTTTTACGTTAGTAAATTTTGATTTCAAAGTAGACACTTTGACAACGGTAGCAGAAGTAGATCAACTGCTAGAGGAACAAGCCCTTCAAATCAAAGGATTTGAAGTAAAACTGGGAAGCCGAGAGTTGCAATCGGACAGATAGGTGTACCGCAGCGAAAATTTAGACCTAGAAATCGCCGAACAGCAAGCGATTGTCACCTCGAAAGAAACAGAACTTGCCGCCTTAACACCCGGCACACGTGCACACGAAAATGTAGCCATCGAATTAGACAGTGCAAGAGCTCGTTTGCGACGATTAAATTTCCGAAAATCGGAAACCTAAGCGCCCTTTCGTTAGTAGAATAAAACACCGATACTGGCGAAGGCATAATTGCTCCTGTTGTATTTTACCCGTTTCAAAAGCCTTAGAACTAAGAAAAGCAGCCTTGTAGGCAGTATCTTGAATGATTTTAAACACCAGCCCTTTTTTCTGGTGTTTTTTTTGGTTTGAATTGCGTAGTCAATAGGCGTAGTAAAATCATTACGCATCAAACTATTACGCAATGATGCGTAGTAAAATGGTGCATACAAAATTAGTACGCATAAAACCAGTACGCAAGTATTCATTTATTTTGTGATTGATTATGAAAAATTTAATTACAGATGAAAAACAAATTTCAAAATTTAGGTATCCAACTAAAGGAAATAGCGGATTTGTTATTTGTACCTGAAACAAACTTTATATTCTTGGTTTGCGAGACAAAGTAATATTCCTCAGAGGCTTAGCTGCATCTCGGGATTGAAATCTATCAGCAGCAACAAAATGCGGACGATTTAAAACCATCTATTCAAAATGGAAACCAGCAACCGCGAGCTTACTGTCTCGCAGGAGCGCCTTTGATCTTGGCGATACAAGACTTACAATTCAAAAATTGGAAGAAAAAAAAGCGGGGTTAGCCGCGCAAATTCAATATTGGGAAGGGATTTTGAGCTAGCAACTGCAAGTAGTCCTCTTAAAAGACACCAACAACCAAGACCATTCGTTTCTCCCTAAACTTCGGGATATCGATGTTTTTGTTCATAAGAACAAACTAGAGCGAATAGGATTTAGGGGGAGTTCCTCTTTGCAACTAAAACAATTCTGAAGTCAGCTTTATTACAGTTGTGTTGACAATGATTTGAAAAATAAAAAATGGACAATTTTCGAAAAAATCGAATTGTCCACTCTAGTGGAGTCGCCGAGAATCGAACTCGGGTCCAAACAAGCAACTAAAAAACTTTCTACACGCTTATTTCCTGTTTAGGTTTTCGACGTTGGGCTAGGACAGAAACAACCACCAAACGCTTAGCTTCTTAATTTCGAAATCCACCCGAAGCTAGTGAAAATCTAGGTCTATCTTTACGATTCATCTGTATCGACCGCTATAAACCAAAGCTTTCGAGATGAATCCTGCTTTCCTACCTGGTAGGACGAGGCTAATCTTACTATAATTCAGATTATGCAGCAAGAGCGTAGTTTCCTTCGCCGTGTAAATGTTTTGAGACATGGATTTACGAGATTTGTCTCCGTTCTCGACGTGCTTACTTTTCAATTCGACTTGCTGTCAAAACCAGTCGACCCCAATTTCAATTGATAATTATCAATTAGGGCGCAAATATAAGTATAAATACGAGATTTTTAGGTTAACGGAATCGTAAAATAATAATAATAAAAATGAGCAATTAAAATCTACTCTTCATCATTAAATTCAAAAGGATAATCCCCAAAAAGAGGTGCCAATTTCTTAACCGCATACACATTTCGAGTAAACTTGTTAGATAAGGCTATTATAGTTACATTATCTTTAGCAAGCGGTATATAAGCAGAGGTGTTTCCATGCCACCATCCATTATGAAAATAGAACTTTTGTCCTGTTTCCCATTCAATCATGCGAATTCCCAAACCGTAATTTTTGGTTCCCTTCCGCTCATTGCTGTACCCTTTGTATATTTGACTTCGTAAGTTCTCATTCAAGAAAGTAGGGGCGTTTCTCGCCAAATCAAATTTCAATAAATCCTGTGGTGTCGAATAAATATTTTTGTCGCCGTATACCGCATCCAAGTAATCGAAGGCTAGTTCTATATTGTTGCCTTTGTAGGACGGAGTGACATTTTTTCTGTCTTTTTCATAATCAAATACGAAAGTGTTTTTCATGTCCAAAGGTGTAAATATCATTTCCTTCATTGCTTCTCGATAGCTCAATCCTGTAACTTTTTCGATAATCAATGCCAACAAGGCATAGTTGGTATTACAATAGGCAAATCGAGTGTCAGTTGGAGATTCTAATTGTATATTTTTTTCAGATAAAAGAGTCAAAATGTTTTGATTAGTCAGTGTTTTTTTACGATCCCAAACGCCTTTGTCTTCTGTAAAATAGGCATAATTCCGCAAACCACTTCTATGATTTAGTAAGGTTTTGATGGTGATTTTAGGATAAGGAAAGTTTTCAAAAGAGTGTTCACTTTTTGATCTAGGCTGATATCCCCTCTGTCAATTAAAAGCAGAATAGCGGTTGCTGTCAACACTTTACTCACCGATGCTATATGCAGTGGAGTGTCTTTAGTCATGGTTTCTTCAGTAGTTCTATTGGCAAGACCTTGATAGCGTTCGTAAATAATCTGTCCGTTTTTTGCCGCCAAGAAGCTAAGATTACTGTTTTCACTACTCCAATATTTTTCACAAAAACGCTCAATACTGGCACTTTTCGTAGCAATATAATTGTCATCTATTGTTGTATACTCCACTTTTGATGGTTTCATTCGGGGTACTAAACCATCATCTTCCAATGCAGATGAATCAGAACTGTCCAGTTTGGTACACGATAAAAGTAAAATAGAAAGGAGGTAAAAAGATATTTTTGATAGCATTATTCTAGACTTAAAAAGCAAATGTAGCCAAAGTATCAATTTATCAACGGAGCATTTTATTAACTATTCCGTAATATTTATTAACTTTTTCTATCAATTGTTTGATTATCAGCTTCTAAAAAATGGTATTTTTAAATTAAAAAAGTTTTGAAAACGTTATAGTAAAGATGTACATTTGACGCCAAAATAGAAAAAACGCTTAAAATACATGAAGTTCGGAATTATAAAAGAAAGAAAAAATCCCCCTGACAGAAGAGTGGTATTTAGCCCTGAAGAGTTGATTAGGCTAAAAGAAACATTTCCACTCATGGAGAGTAAGGTTGAGAGTTCTGATGTTCGAATTTTTACAGATAAACAGTATTCCGATGTAGGAATTGAGGTTACAAATGACGTTTCAGATTGTGATGTTTTGTTTGGTATAAAAGAAGTTCCAGTAGAAGCTTTGTTACCCAATAAAAAGTATTTCTTTTTTTCGCACACCATAAAAAAACAGCCCCACAATAGAAAGTTACTTCAAGCAATTTTAGAAAAAAATATTGAGCTGTACGACCATGAAACTATAGTAGATTCCAATAATAATCGATTGATTGGATTCGGAAAATATGCAGGATTAGTTGGTACTTATAATGCATTTAGAGCTTTTGGAATTAAGTTTGAGTTATTTCAACTTCCAAAAGCCGAAACGCTATCAGGAAAAGAAGCTTTGATTGCTAAACTCAAAAGACAAATCCTACCGCCTATTAAAATTGTTGTAACAGGTTGTGGCAAAGCAGGGATGGGAGTGAAAGAGATTCTGGATGGAATGAAAATCAAGCAAGTTACGGTCGAAAATTATTTGACTAAAGTGTATTATGAACCGGTATACGTTCAAATAGATGTTTTACAATATTACAAAAGAAAAGATGGTCAAGTTCTGGGAAATTCTGATTTTTATAAGAATCCAACTGAATACGTTTCAGATTTTGAACGTTTTACAAAGTATCTGATTTGTACATAGCAGCTCATTATTATGGTAACAATGCACCCGTAATCTTGACCAAAGAAATGCTTCAATCCAAAGATTGTAAAATAAAAATAGTAGCTGATATTTCCTGTGATGTTAATGGTCCAGTGGCTTGTACCCTAAGATCTTCAACAATAGCAGACCCTTTTTATGGCTATTTACCAATCGAAAATAGAGAAGTTCCGTATACACATCCCGGAGCCATTGTTGTCATGGCTGTGGATAATTTGCCTTGTGAATTACCCAAGGATTCAAGCGAAGGTTTTGGTGAAATGTTCATGCAACATGTTATTCCGGCTTTTTTTAACGGTGATAAAGACGGAATTCTTCAAAGAGCCAAAATGACCGAGAACGGAAAACTAGCAGAACGATTTCAATACCTTCAGGATTTTGTTGACGGAAATTAAAATGTAGTGAAGCGCTCCTAAAACTGGAGCATTTTTGTTTTCTTCAATTTTTACAAAAATTATAAAAATGTGATTATATTTGACTATAAATCTTTTATTTTGAAATATAAGTTAATACTCTTTTTATTTTTCGTTATATACTTCTACCACTCTTTCTCAGGAGTTACTTCCATTTGTTGAAAACTACAACAAATATAACTATCAAGGAGACAATCAGATATGGAATTTATCTCAAGGAAAAGATGATGCAATGTATTTTGCAAACAATCATTATTTCTTGCGTTATGATGGTGTAAAATGGGAAAAATACACCTTGCCCAACAAAACCATTATTCGTTCAGTATTTGTTGATGGTGATAAAATATATACAGGTTCTTACAAAGAATTTGGGTATTGGTATAGAGAGAATGCCAAGATGATTTATGTTTCTCTATCCAAAGGATTGAAATTATTTAGCGATACTGGAAATGAGGAAATTTGGAAAATAGTCAAATTCAATAATGCTATATATTTTCAATCGTTTAATGAAATTTACATTCTTGATAGGGGAAAAGTAAGGCTAATACAATTGCCATTTCAAATCTCGTATTGTTTCCCTGTCAATGGTGAATTGCTTCTAGCATCTGTCCGAGAAGGCGTTTATAAAATGAAAGGAAACTCTTTTATAAAGATTGATGAATGGAAACTTCTCGAAAATAATGTTATTCATTCTATTGAAAATAACAAGGATAAAACATATATTTTTACTCAAAAGAATGGCGTTTTTGTCTCTACTTCTTCAGGGCTAAAGGTTTGGGATAATCCACTAAATTCGACTCTAAAATCTTCAAACATCAACGTTGCCAAATTTATCAATGATGATAAGTTAATCATAGGTACCGCTAGTGAGGGTGTTTATAGTATTGACTTAAAAAACAACACTTTTTTAAATATCAATCGAAATAATGTATTGATGAACAATTCTGTCCTGAGCATTGCTTTTGATAAAGAAAATAACTTGTGGCTTGGTTTAGACAACGGAATTGCACATATCGAAATTAATTCATCTGTTTCTATTTTTTCAGATAATTCGGGTGCCTTAGGTTCTGTATACTCTGTTGTTACTACCGAAAAAGGATATTTAATGGCTTCAAATCATGGTGTGTTTAAATATGAAGACAAAAAATTATCCCTAATTCCAAATTCAATAGGGCAAACTTGGAATATAACGAAAATAAAAGACAAGTATATCATAGGTCATAACGAAGGAACTTTTCTATACAATACGGCTACTTTAACCAAAATTAATTCAATTAATGGAGGATGGAATCTTGTAAAAAGTAATCTAAACAACAATTATTTACAGGGTTCATACAGTGGTATACATATTTATAAAGATTCTGAAGATTTTTCTAATAGCATTCAAATAAATAATTTTTTATAAACCAATTAAGTATGTTGCTCAAAATAGAGTTAACGAGATTTGGGCAGCAGATAATTATAGAGGATTGTACAGAGTGGTTTTTGATGAAAATTTCAAAACCACCGAAATTGTAAATATTGCGCAACAAAATAAGATTGCAAATGATTTTGGAGTTAAAATTTTTGAGTTTAGAAATGAGATTCTTTTTTTTATAGACAACACATGGTATACGTACAATTCAATTAGCAATTTATTAGAAAAGAATGCACTATTTAATGCTAATTTTAAAAACATTTCTGACATTGTTACCATCGATGAAAACAATTTTATAGTACTAAAATCAGGTTTACTCTACATTATTCACAGTGAAGGTCAGCGTTTTATTTGGAATTTAGTTCAGGAGAAATACTTCATGTTTTTTATTGGAGGGTTTTTTTAAAACCGAATTTATTTTAGTTACTTTTATACCTCTTAAAAAAATAAAACAATATGAAATTTATTTATTCTTTTTTGCTCTTTTTGATAGTTAGTACGATTCATTGACAAAACATGCAATCTCCATCAAAAGCGTTGACATTAAATTTTACGCTTTCAGAGAACGGAAAACCCAATTACACTGTAACGTATAAAAACAAACCCATAATTCTAGAGAGCTTCCTAGGTTTAAAATTAAAAGGAGGAATTGATTTAACTTCTAATTTTAAAATCGACTCTATAAAAACAAGTACTTTCAATGAGACTTGGAAACCAGTTCTAGGAGAGCAAGCTTCTATTGTAAATCATTACAATGAGTTGAAAGTTTCGCTTTCTCAAACAAAAGCTAATGTTAAAATGAATATTATTTTCAGAGTTTTTGACGATGGTGTAGCCTTTAGATATGATTTTCCAAAGCAAAAAATCTAAACTATTTTATCATTTCTGATGAAGTTTCTGAATTTAATCTTGCTGGAAATCACAAAGTATTTTGGATACCTGGAGATTTTGATAGCAACGAATATGCTTATAATGAAACCCCTTTTTCTGACATCAATACTGAAAAAATTGATTTAAATAACGGTATTGGAGTAAAATCCATTTCGGGAAAATATACGGTTCAATCACCATTGATGATGAAATCGGTTGATAATGTTTATATCAATGTTTTGAAGCTGCAGTGGTCAATTATCCACTAATGCATTTGGACGCTGATGTTACTCGTTTTAAATTAAAATCACATTTGGTTCCAAATGCAATTGGAGATAAAGCCTATTTACAAGCGGCTTGTGTTTCGCCTTGGAGAACAATTATGATAAGTGATGATGCTCGTGATATTGTAAGTTCAAAAATGATTTTGAATCTTAATGAACCCTCAAAAATTGACGATACTTCATGGATTAAACCAATGAAATACGTTGGGGTTTGGTGGGAAATGCATGTGGGTAAATCAACTTGGGATTATGCAGGTTCCCAAAATGCTCAAAATGCTTTAGTTAAAGATTTGAAACCCACAGGAAAACACGGAGCAACTACAGCTAATACAAAACGCTATATTGATTTTGCTGCTAAACACGGTTTTGATGGCGTTCTTGTAGAAGGATGGAACGTAGGTTGGGAAGACTGGTTTGGCAATTGGAAAGAAGATGTTTTCGATTTCGTAACACCCTATCCAGATTTTAATATTGCTGAAATATCGGCCTATGCTAAATCAAAAGGAGTAAAGATGATTATGCACAGCGAAACTTCGGGTTCGGTTGCCAATTTTGAAAGACATTTAGATCGTTCGTTGCAAAATATGATGAATTATGATTATCCTGCGGTCAAAACAGGCTATGTGGGAAGGATTATTCCCCGCGGTGAGTTTCATGATGGACAAACCATGGTCAATCATTTTAATTTTGTGGCAAGAAGAGCGGCAGACTATAAAGTAATGGTCAATTCACATGAGAGTTCAAGACCAACGGGCTACAATAGAACCTATCCAAATTATATTGCAGCAGAGGCAGCTCGTGGAACTGAGTTTAATGCTTGGAGCAATGGAAACCCGCCAATGCATGAAACAATTTTACCATTTACCCGATTGCTAGGTGGACCAATGGATTATACACCTGGTATATTTGAAATCAAAATGAGCCATTATGATGCTACCAAAAAAGAACAAGTACATACGACTTTGGCAAAACAATTGGCACTTTATGTAACCATGTATTCTCCATTGCAAATGGCAGCTGATTTACCCGAAAACTATGAAAAATATCCAGATGCTTTTCAGTTTATAAAAGACGTGGCTGCTGATTGGGATGAAAGTAAATATATAGAAGCAGAGCCAGGGGATTATCTAACTGTTGTAAGAAAAACCAAAGGCAAAGAGAGTTGGTTTTTAGGAGCAATCACAGATGAAAATCCAAGAAAAACAGAAATTAAATTGGATTTTCTAACACCCAATAAAAAATACAAAGCCATTATTTATCAGGATGGAATAACAGCAGATTGGCAAAAAAATCCAATTAATTATGAAATTACCTTTTAACAAAATTTTTATGAGTTCAGAACAAATTAAAACCAATTGGGCACAATTTATTCCTTTAGCTTCTGTTTTTTTCTTTTGGGGATTTGTAGCAGCTAGTAATGATATTCTAATTCCTGTTTTCAAAAAAGCATTTGACTTGTCTCAAGTAGAAAGTCAGTTAGTTTCTTTAGCATTTTATATTGCTTACACCGTTGGTTCCTTAATTTACTTACTGGTTTCATATTTAACAAAAGGCGATTTGATAAATAGAATTGGTTATAAAAACTCTTTGGCTTTAGGGCTTGGTATTTCAGCTCTTGGGACATTATTGTTTTATCCTGCTGCAAATTTAGGCTCATTTCCTTTGATGTTATCAGGTTTGTTTATTGTGGCTTTAGGGTTTTCATTGCAACAAACGGTAGCCAATCCACTAGCAATCGCGCTCGGACCAATTACGACTGGTTCACAACGATTGACATTAGCTGGAGGAATTAATAATCTAGGAACAACAATTGGACCATTAATCGTGAGTTTTGCCATTTTTGGTTCAGCATCTTCTGGAAATACAGACATGAGTATTGAAAGTGTAAAGATTCCTTATTTGGTTTTAGGTGTAGCTTTTTTGGCAGTAGCAATTCTTTTAAAAATGTCTTCTTTACCTGATAAGCCTAAAGCTGTTGTTGAATCTGCTGATGATACAAATGCTTCAAGAAGCTCTGCATTGAAATACCCACAATTACTTTTAGGGATGATTGCCATTTTTGTTTATGTTGGGGTAGAAGTGTCTACGGCAAGTAATTTACCTGCGTATATGGAAAAAAATCTAGGGTTTTTAACTAAAGACATTGCACCTTTTATTTCTTTATATTGGGCGAGTTTGATGATTGGTCGTTGGACTGGAGCTGTTGAGGCATTTACAGATAATATGAATACACAAAAACTGTTGCGATTCATAGCACCTTATTTAGCATTTGGAGTTTTCTTGGCTGTAAATAAATTTATGGAACATGATTTAACCCCTTTCTATGTTTATGCATTAATCATATTAGTATTAATTTTTGCTGATATGGCAAGTAAAGGAAATCCAGCTAGAATGTTATTACTATTTTCGGGTCTAGGAATTGCAGCTTTGTTAATCGGGATGTTTACGGATGGAATGATTAGTGTGTACGCTTTTACAAGTGTAGGTTTATTTTGTAGTACACTTTGGCCATGCATATTCACTCTCGCAGTAAGCGGATTAGGAAAACATACGAGTCAGGGTAGTAGTTTCTTAATTATGATGATTATGGGAGGTGGATTTGTCAGCTTGTTACAAGGGTATGTGGCTGATTTAACTACGATTCATTCTAGTTATATAGTTGGAGTAATTTGCTTTGCTTATCTAGCATTTTACGCTTGGAAAGTAAGTGGAATTTTGAAAAGTCAAGGGATTAACTTTGATCAAAGAATAAGCGGAGGACACTAGAATTTTGTCAACAATAATAAAAAAAATAGGCTGTCACGAATTTCTTGACAGCCTATTTTTTATTTGTTTTGTTTGTAACGTTTATCTGGTGTGCCATCTTTCTTCAAAGGTACATTTTTAGATTCTTTGTTTTCTTTGAAACGCTTATCGGGAGTTCCATCTTTTTTTAAAGGTACTTTCGATTCTGCTTTTTTGGCAACTTCTTTAGCATCTTTTTTGGCTTCTTTTGTTGCTTTTTCAGTTTTTTTTACAGCTTTTGTAGCCCCATTTTGTGCTGATGTAGTTAGACTAAATCCTAAAACAGCAAAAAGCATTACAATTAATTTTTTCATGTTTATTTCTATTTAAGTTGAATAGCTAATTTACAAAAAAGGCTCTCAATTTTGTATTCCCGAAAAGATAAATAAATCTTAAAATGAATAGAGAAATTTATACAGCATTACAGTCTAAAAATGCCACCCAATTGAATGATTCTCTGAAAGAAAAAGAAATCTTGCGAGGCTTTATCAGATGAATTTTTTGTAGTGCGAATATCTTGCATGTTGATGTAACCCGTTTTCAATTCTGCTTGTAAATAGAAATGCTTTAAGAAAGTAATATTTAAACCCGCTTTTACTGCTGCTCCAAAACCGGAAACATGAAAATCATCATGACGCTCTTTAACTAATAATTTGGCGTTTGTTTTTGGATACAAAACACCACCGCTAATTCCTTCCGTAAGATTAATTTGAATTTTATCAGTATTATTGATTTTAAAAAGTGTGGAGATGTCATCATATCTTGAAAATTCAGTGTTAATATAATTCAATCCATCAGTATGCTCAAAAGTAAGGAAATCTTCTGTTAAAAGAATTTTGTCATCTGGCAATACTTCTCCATAGGAACCAGGATTTGGATAATATCCATTGATAGCAACTTCTCTATCCTGGTACATAACATATTTCATATGGTCTAATGCTATGGCAATGCTGTAATGATTATTTATAAAATATCCCATTCTAAAATTGGTTTGAGGTATGGTCATTCTCGATGGATTAACGTAATCAATATGATATCCTTTAGGTTTATCATGAGCGACAACATCATAAAGAGTAAAGTGATAGTCGTCACCTCTGAAAGTAATATCAGATTCAGAAAAACTTTCTCTATTTCCTCCCCAAGAGATGAAAAATTTACCTTTGTTGGTTTCTGTATATTTTTTGGGAGTTTTAATTTCTTCTTGAGCGAACGATGAAAAGAACATGCTTACTAATAATAGTACAACATATAAGTATTTAATTTTCATGGAATAAATAAAATCTAGAGAAATTAGTTAAAATTGATTTACAGTTTTTCTTATCGCAACTAACTTGGTCATTAATCCTTCAAAAAGGTCTAAGTGCAACATATTAGCGCCATCACTTTTTGCATTGGCAGGATCAAAATGGGTTTCAATGAAAATTCCATCTACACCTACAGCAATACCAGCTTTAGCAACAGTTTCTATCATATCTGGTCGGCCACCCGTAACTCCAGCAGTTTGATTGGGTTGTTGTAAAGAGTGTGTTACATCCAAAACGGTTGTTGCAAATTGTTGCATGGTAGGAATGCCTCTAAAATCCACAATCATATCTTGATAGCCAAACATAGTTCCTCTATCAGTAACCATGACATTTTGATTGTTGCAGTCTATTACTTTTTGAACAGCATGTTTCATGCTCTCTGGACTCATGAACTGTCCTTTTTTCAAGTTCACTACTTTCCCAGTATTGGCCGCAGCCACTACCAAATCCGTTTGACGAACTAAAAATGCAGGAATCTGCAATACATCAACATATTGTGCTGCCATTGCGGCATCTTCATTAGTATGAATATCAGGGACGGTTGGTATATGAAAGGTTTCAGAAACTTTTCTTATAATTTTGAGTGCTTTTTCATCACCAATCCCAGAAAAGCTATCAATTCTAGAGCGATTTGCTTTTTTAAAAGAGCCTTTGAAAACGTATGGAATTTGTAATTTATCAGTAATACTTACCAATTTTTCGGCAATACGCATTGCCATTTCTTCGCCTTCAATGGCACAAGGACCTGCCAGTAAGAAAAAATTATCACTATCAGTATGCTTTATTTGAGGAATATTTTGAATGTTCATGATTTTTATTTGATACGGCAAAGATAATTAGGAATTGCCTAATTTAAATTAAGAATGCGTGTTAATATTTATTTACTTTTTTAAACTTAAACCAACTGGAACCATTAAAACTCCTTTTTCATAAATATTTAAATACAGTTTTATAGGGGCTGTTTGACCCTCCCAAGTCAATTCGTAAATATCAAGGAAACCAGCTCCCATCTCACTCTTTTTGGTAGGGAAGGGGCAACAGGATTCTATTTTTTTATACGTAATTTTTTCTCCGTTAGGTCCACCTAAAGCATTTAAAAAGCGTTGCTGATTGATGATATCATCCTTACTGCTTTTGTAAAAAATATTGATAGGATAGTCTTCATCATAGCCGTATTTTTTATCCTTGCTGTATTGATTGATTACAAATGTATTCTCAGAGGTTAATCGGAGATTTGGAGCATTGTCATCTACATTTTTCAATGTTGATTTTGTACTTACACAAGAGCTAATAATGGTGAGCAGCATTAAAAGGATGAAATATTTTTTCATATTAATTGGTTTCTTTTTTAGTTTTTAAAAATAACGAAACTATAGCAGCAGTTATTGTTCCCATTGATAAGGCACCAAAAATACCTTGCAAAATGTAGCTTTTCAAATTGAAATAATTTTCAGCTTCAATCTGAGTTTGTATTTTTTGCTCAACGTAATATTGAATGATATTGTTAAAAAAATTAGGAGTAATGAATGTAAAGGTTATATACTGTACCAATGGACTTAAAACACTCACTACAACAGAAAGCACTACTCCAGAAAGAAAGCCTTGACAATCCCGAATAAATTCGTATATCTGGCCTGTTTACCAATATAAACATCATGAAGTCCAATAGAATTTTCAATAATCATCCAAACTAAAGTTGCCACACTAAATAGGATTCCCCATTTTATTTCAATTGCAAATTTTTTCATTAGTGTCGATTTTTTGATTTTGTATTCAAAAATAATAGTTTATTTATTTGCATACTATTTAGTTTAAAAAATCATTCAATTTGTTATTTTTACCAAAAATAAAAATGATATGAGTTCAATTTTATCCCATACATGGCCATGGTATGTGTCAGGTTTTTGTATCGCAATAATCATGCTAATATTGAATTATTTCGGAAAAGTATTCGGAATGTCTTCAAATTTAAAGACACTTTGTACTATAGCTGGAGCAGATAAATTCTCAGATTTTTTTAAGTTTGATTGGAAAGCACAACGATGGAATCTAGCTGTTATTTTTGGAGCTATGCTTGGTGGTTATGTTGCGGTTCATTTTATGAGTGATGCTTCAAATGTGGATATTAACCCAAAAACAGTAGAACAATTAGCCTCAATGGGAATCGATGCCCCAAATGGTAAGTTACTTCCTGAGACATTATTTGGCAATGAAGTTTGGCAATCCCCTAAAATGATTTTTATACTTATAATTGGAGGAATTTTGATTGGTTTTGGAACTCGTTATGCTTCTGGTTGTACTTCCGGTCATGCCATAGCTGGATTGAGTAATTTACAAATTCAATCGTTAAAAGCGGTGATTGGTTTTTTTGTTGGAGGTTTAATTATGTCACATTTTATTTTGCCACTAATTTTTTAGAAGATGAAATACTTAAAATATATACTAGTTGGGTTTGTTTTTGGGATAGTGCTTACTAAGTCTGAAGCTGTATCTTGGTATCGCATTTATGAAATGTTTCAATTTCAGTCGTTTCATATGTATGGTATTATTACTGTCGCTGTTGTAACTGGAATAATAGGACTACAAATAATTAAAAGAGTTCAATTAAAGAACATAAAAGGAGAGGCTATTAAAGTAGCTGATAAAGAGGAAGGTTCTATTAGATATTGGCTAGGCGGAATCTTTTTTGGTTTAGGCTGGGCATTGGTTGGCGCCTGTCCTGGTCCTATTTTTATATTGATAGGGGCTGGTTTTTTGCCAGCAATACTAATTTTAGTTGGAGCACTTTTAGGAACTTTTATCTATGGAGTACTAAAAGATAAATTGCCACACTAAGACAACTAATTTTTCTGAAAGATTAGACTATTTCGGCACTTAATCCTGCTTCAAGTAGTTGAGTACATTGTGGTTTTAATTCATCGAAAGAACCCGTTTTTACAGTACATTTTCCTTTATAATGAACTAAAATGGCACATTGTTCTGCTTGTTCTGCGGTATGATTACAAACAGCAATTAAGGTATCGATAACATGGTCAAAAGTGTTCACATCATCATTATATAAAATAATTTCGTTGTTGATGTCAACGGCTTCAAGTACTGAATTTCTTTTTTGTTTTTTCAATAGTTGCCATTATGTTACTTTTTTAAAAATTTTAATTCTAGTTTTAAACAGCAATTCAACACGCTAATTTAAGTATTTTAGAGAAACCCAATTATTTCTTTCCAGTTTTTTAACATACGTTAATCCTTTTTCTACACAGGAGGCATTGATGAAAGGAATATCTTCTTCATAGAAACCACTAAAAAGAATTGTTCCATTTGGGAGTAAACAATCTACATAACTTTGCATATCATTCAACAAAATATTCCTATTGATATTAGCAATAATTAAATCGTATTTTTTGTCTTTTAGTAATGCAGCATCTCCCTCATAGACGGTAATGTTTTTACAATTATTGCGTTCAGCATTTTCAATGGAGTTCAAATAACACCAATTGTCGATGTCAATAGCATCAATAGGTTTAGCGCCTTTCATTTCCGCTAAAATTGCCAAAATAGCGGTGCCACAACCCATATCCAAGGTCTTCATTCCAGAGACATCCATTTCAAGTAAATGTTGAATCATCATGTGAGTGGTTTCATGATGACCAGTTCCAAAACTCATTTTAGGTTCAATTACAATATCAAATTGGGCATCAGTTTTAGGATGAAACGGTGCGCGAACATGACAAATTCCGTCAACATTGATGGGTTCAAAATTTTTCTCCCATTCTTCATTCCAATTGACTTGTTCTATTTCTTCGACAGTGTAAGAAATTACAAATTCCGGAGAATGTAAAATTTGAACATCATCCAAAATAGACTCACTCCAAAGTTGTTTCTGGATGTAAGCGGTTACCCCAAATTCACTCTCAACGAAGCTTTCAAAGGGCAATTCACCAAGTTCTGCTACAAGAATTTCTGAACCCAGCTCTTTGGGTTCAACTCTAAAATGATATCCTAAATAAATGTTTGACATGGTATTTTATTTGTTTGCTCCATTAAAAAAGAGATTTGAACAATACATTCAAATCTCTTTTTGTTACTTTTTAGTTATTTTATATTGAATTTACAATAGCGGCAAAATCCTCAGCTTTCAATGCAGCACCACCAATTAATCCTCCATCAACATCTGGTTTTCCAAAAATTTCTTTAGCATTATCAGGTTTTACACTTCCACCGTAAAGAATGGTAAGATCTTCTGCTACATCACTACCAAAAGATTTGCGAACGGTTTCTCTAATAAATTCATGCATTTCTTGCGCTTGTTCTGGACTTGCAGTTTCCCCCGTTCCAATGGCCCAAACAGGCTCATAAGCTAAAACAATATTCTCCCAAGATGATTTTTGAATATGAAATAATCCATCTCGTAATTGGTTTTCAACTACATTAAAATGTTGTTTGTTTTGACGGTCTTTTAATTCTTCTCCAAAACAAAAAATAACTCTCATATCATGTTTTAGAGCAGTATCAACTTTTAAAGCTATAATAGAATCTGTTTCATGAAAAATGGCACGACGCTCAGAATGTCCTAGAATTACAGTGTTAACTCCTATACTTTTTAGCATACTAGCAGAAATTTCTCCTGTATATGCACCGCTTTCAGCTTGATGCATGTTTTGTGCAGCTACTTGAATATTCGTAAATTCTAAATGCCCAACAGCAGAAGATAAATTTACGAAAGTCGGAGCCACAATAATTTCAGTTTCTTTATCGTTAGGCAATTTATCAATCAAGTCGTTCAATAAATCTTCAGTTTCTTCAGCATTTTTATGCATTTTCCAGTTTCCTGCAACAATTTTTGATCTCATTAGTTAAGTGATTTTAAGGTTGTGTTTATTTTTTCGAAATCGGTCTCTATTGCTCTATATAGAACAATTTTTCCGTTTTTGTCAATTACAATATAGCGAGGAATCCAATCTAAATCTAATGCTTTTCCGAAGGAGTCTCTCATTCCTCCATTCACAAGATAGTGATTCCCTTTTATTTGGTATTTTTCAATTCCTATTTTCCATTTTTCAACTGTTTTGTCCATTGAAAGAAACAAATAGGTTACATCAGGATTTTGTGCCTGTAATTCTTTCATTTGAGGCATTGCTTTAACACAATCGCCACACCAAGAAGCCCAAACTTCCATGACAATTGGTTTTCCTTTATATTGATTTAAAACTTCCTGAAATGAAATTTGATTTGCATCAATGGAGGTTATTTTCTCTTTTAATGCTTTTTCCGAAAATTCTGTTTTTTGTGTGTTAGAGCACAAGAAGGTTCCAATAACAAAAGCAAAGGCTAAAAAAGTAATTATTTTTACTATTTTCATTTAAATAAATTGAAATGCAAATTTACATTTATAAATTCTTATTCTAAAATGAATTGATTGTAAATTTTACAGCCCCATTTAGGAATCTTTATTTTTAGTAATATCTTCTAAAAATATTTGTTTGGTTCTTTTTCTCTTTTTAGGGAAAAATTGTTTTTTTGTAATGTACGCAAAAAGAAGAGAGGAGATTGCCATTAAAGTACAGCCAAAAATGATATGAAAGGTGTTCCCCAAAAAAGGTTTTTCCATACTTGATACGTGATTGAGAATGTAATACCCAAATCCAAAAACGGCTACACAAATTGCCATTATTTTTAGATTTCTGTTTCTTTTCTCCCTTCTTGTTTTCGAAGTACTCATAAATATATAAATGAATTAAGGCTATAAATCCAAAGTTGAACTATCGTTGTAGTGTACTTTTTGTGTTATAGTTCCATTTTTTAGAACAATTATACTTGGATTGGCTCTTTCTATAGTTTTTAATGTTGTTGCATCACAAAAATAGAAGTCAAAAGTGTACCCATACTTTTTAGTAATACTTTTAATTTCGTCAGGAATTGAAGCAGTCATCCCGATTACCTTGTATCCTTTAGCCTGTGCTTTTTTGTTTAATGCCTCTAATATTTGCAAACCTTTTTCGTCAGATTTCATCAAATCATAGGTAACAAATACCATCAGTTTGGGTTCTTTCAATAACTCTTCTTTATAATCTGAACCGTCTTTTTCCATTGTAAAATCATGAATAGGAGGGACATAACCTTCACTAATTACATTGTCTTTTCTATCTACAAACGTTGCGCCATCTGGAATTGACATCAAGTCTTTTTCTCTAAATTCTTTATCTACACCATTAACCTTATAAATAAAAACCATTTCTACAACACTCTTAGGCGCATCCTCAGGAATTTTCATTGCTTCCATAATGTTAGTTCCTACTTTATAAGCTCTAAAATCTTTCAGCGGTAAATGATTCAAGACCCAATAGCCCATAAAGCAGCACAAAACGATACTCACAATCACAAGTCTTGAAGTAGTTTTTGTACTAAAAAGTGGTTGAATCAAATTTTTGTGTGTGAATAAAATTACGATAAAAAAGAGCAGGATTACATCTTTAGTAAAGGATTGCCAAGGGGTCAATTTCAATGCATCACCAAAGCAGCCACAATCGGTTACTTTGTTGAAATAGGCAGAGTAGAAGGTAAGGAATGTAAAGAAAACAATCATCAATAACAAACTCCAAACCGTAAATTTTGACCTAAAACCCACCAGTAACATGAACCCTAAAACGGTTTCAAAAATGACAATAAAGAGGGCAATAGCCAAGGAAAATGGAATAAAAATGGGCAAGTTTAAAACAGTCTCTCCAAAATATTCAGCTAGTTTATAAGAAAAACCAACAGGATCGTTTAGTTTGATTAATCCTGATATGATAAAGAGTATTCCGACAAAAACTCTTGAAAATTGCACAATCAAATTTTTCATGCTTGAATAATTATAAAACGTAAATATAAATAAGATTATTTAAAAAAGACAGCTCTAAATTATTTATTTGATGAAAAACCCATCAAAATAAGAGCAAAAACGGAATAATTAATCATGTCCTGATAATTGGCATCAATACCTTCTGATACGATAGTTTTTCCTTTGTTGTCCTCTATTTGCTTGACACGCAATAACTTCTGTAAAATCAAATCGGTTAGTGAACTGACACGCATATCTCGCCAAGCTTCTCCATAGTCGTGATTTTTGGCTTCCATCAACTCTTTGGTTAGTTTTATTTTAGAATCATACAATTCGGTTGCTCTTGAAGTATCCAAATCAGGTTGGTCAACCACTCCAAGTTCCAATTGAATTAGTGCCATGATCGAATAATTGATAATTCCGATAAATTCTCCAGTTTCATCTTCATCGACTTTCCGAACTTCGTTTTCTTGTAAACTTCTGATTCGTTGCGCTTTTATGAAAATTTGATCGGTTAGAGAAGGCAGCCTCAAAATGCGCCAAGCGCACCCATAATCAGACATTTTATTGATAAACAGTTTGCGGCAAATCGAAATGACCGCATCATATTCTTGTGAAGTATTCTTCATTATTGGTGTATATTTGTATTCAAATTTTTTTGCTCAGCACGATTCAGCTTTCAGGCTTCGGGTCAAAAATAGTATATTTTTTTGAATACTGTGTCAAGGAAATCAAATTCATTACTAACAAGTTATTCTATTACAAATGACCATAAATTGCAAAGGAAATTTAATCGATTTGACAACCGCAAAAGTGATGGGGATTTTGAATATTACACCCAATTCTTTTTATGATGGAGGAAAGTATAGGACAGAAGCCGAAATCCTCTACCAAGCAGAAGTAATGCTTGACGAAGGCGCTACTTTTATTGACGTAGGTGCTTATTCTAGTAAACCCAATGCTGAATTTGTTTCCGAGTTAGAAGAATTGGAAAGAATTGTACCAGTTATCAATTTGCTGCTAAAGCAATTCCCGGAAGCCATTGTTTCTATTGATACTTTCAGAAGCGAAGTAGCAAAGGCAGCTATCGAAAATGGAGCAGCGCTAATCAATGATATCTCTGCAGGTAATTTAGATGAAAGGATGATGGAAACCATAGCACATTATAAAGTCCCCTATGTGATGATGCACATGCGAGGCAATCCTGAAACCATGCAGAGTTTAACTCATTATAGTAATATCATCAAAGAAATGATTTTGTATTTTTCTGAAAAAGTAGCAAAAGCAAGAAGTTTAGGAATCAATGATTTGATACTCGATCCTGGTTTTGGTTTTGCAAAAACAATAGAACAGAATTATGAAGTATTACAGAAATTAGAATTATTTCAAATGTTAGAATTGCCAATTCTTGCTGGTGTATCTAGAAAATCAATGATATATAAACTATTGAATATTAATGCTCAAGAAGCTTTAAACGGAACTATAGTTTTAAATACAGTAGCCTTGACTAAAGGTGCCGCTATTCTTAGAGTGCATGATGTAAAAGAAGCTATGGAATGCGTAACCTTATTCAACAAAATACATCTATCAAAATGAAGTATTTAAGTTTTGCAGTATTTTTCATCCTAGTTTCCTGCGGTAATAATAAAGAAGTTTTATTGCCAAAATCAGACGTAACTATCGTTAAAACTATCGATAATCATTCTCCAATTTACATCTTTTTAAATCTGACGGAAAAGATACCATTGCCGAAGTTAACAGAAAAAATGAAATCATCTCTACCAATTGGATTTTCAATATCGACAAGCGATTGCCGCTTCGATTGGTAATTCCTGAGATCATGAAATTGCAAGAAAAAAAGCGCTCCGAGAAAATGCACAAGAATGAAGCGGCACAAAATTATTATTCATATGCCGATAGTATTGGTAAGAATATGGCTTTTATACCTTTTACACAAATACATTACAAAATGAATAAACCATCTCATGAAATTTTAGTTTATTTTACAAAAGATAATTTAATTTTAGTAAACGGAGTACAAGTAGAAAAAACCGATTTAGAACACTACATAAAGGCATTGCCAAGTGATAAACCCAATAAATTTATGTTTTGTTTTGCTAAAGATTTGTCTTTTGGGAACTACATTCAAGACAAAATAGTTCTTCAAAGTGTAAAGCTTCCTATTCCTATAGAGAATGTATCAAACAGCGAATTCATCTACTAAATTCCAAAACTTGAATACTACTGCAAACTGACCACTGATCACTGCTGACTCCTGACTGACCACTTCTACTGATGATGATACGGTTCGTTCTTCAAAATTGTAAAGCCACGGTACAATTGCTCAATAAAAAACAATCGAACCATTTGATGGGAAAAAGTCAGTGGCGATAGTGAGATTTTACCCTGTGCTTTAGCATAAACTGCTTCAGAAAAACCATATGGTCCACCAATGACAAAGACCAATGTTTTTATACCAGCATTCATTTTCTTTTGTAACTCCTCTGAGAATGCAACACTAGAAAAGCTTTTCCCGTTTTCATCCAATAAAATAAGCTGGTCTGTTGGCGTAATCTTAGCTAAAATCAATTCCCCTTCTTTCTCTTTTTGTTGGCTTTCAGACAGATTTTTTACATTTTTGATGTCTGGGAGAATTTCTAAATCGAATTTAATATAAAACGACAAGCGCTTTTGGTAGTCCTCAATCAGCGACTGCAGATTTTTATTATCGGTTTTACCAATAGCAAGGAGTTTAATGTTCATTTTTGCTTGTTTTATTGAGGCAAAGATAGTAAAGTTAGAAAAGGAATGGCTTTGCTATGTTCTATTGAAAGAGTGTAGTAATCTATTTACTTTTTGAATCTTTCTGTGTTGGTTGGAGCTGTGGCAAATGAATATGAAATTTCACGGATAGCAAACGTAAAGCAATTACTGTTATTGCCGCAATTATTGCGGTAACATCGGCATTAAAGTCTAGAGCACTACAAAGAAAATACACGCCACCACCAGCAACGCAGGCTAGGGCATAGATATCTTTTCTAAAAATTAAAGGAACTTCGTTTAGCAACACATCCCTAACCACACCGCCTACAGAACCAGTAATAGTTCCCATAATAATGCAAACCCAAAAAGGCAAGCCTGCAGCAATACTTTTAGTAATACCAACCACGGTGAACAAACCAAGTCCTATGGTGTCAAATAAGAATAAAGTACTTCCCAATTGGTATAATTTTTCTTTAAATAACAAAATAGCAACAAGCGCCAGTCCTGTTGTTAGAATGTATTTGACATCCAAGAACCAAAAAGGAGTTACGTCCAGCAACACATCTCTCAATGTTCCTCCGCCAATTGCCGTTACCAAACCGATGATGTAGGCACCAAACCAATCAATTTGTTTCGCAGAAGCCATACGAATTCCACTCACTGCAAACGCAAATGTGCCTAGAAGATCTAACAGAATAGTAAAGTTAATTTGCAAAGCAGGTCTCGTGTTTCGTTTTTATACGTGTCATAATCTAGCAACAAACCAATGCAGATTTAAATATTGGTTGTACCAATTATCTCAGGTTTTACTATTTATTTTCGTATTCGTTGTGTCAAAGATAAAAATTTAGGAGATAAAGTATTAAAGTATATGACAAGTTGCATAAGATATTATGTATAAAACCTATACTTCGCACAAATGGCTTATGGGTAAATAGTATTTTCAAATCGTAAAAATAGGCTGACTTTTTAGGGTATAAAAAATCAGCCTTGACTATACAGATACATTATTCAGCAGTAGTGGGGTCAATGATTGTTGAGACTTGACTGACTGAGTTAGCAGTAAATCCTCCTTGTTTTGCATGTTCTCGAACCATTTCCTCATTCGGGGCATTATAAATACAATAGATTTTATCAGTTGTTACATAGCTGTGAACCCACTGAATTTGTGGACCTAATTTGTTTAGTACTCCACAAGAGGTTTGTGAAATAGATTTCAATTGTTCGGGAGTTAGTTTTCCAGCTCCAGGAATTTCTCTTTCAATTACATACTTTGGCATAATTTTCAATTTTTATTTTTTACCTACTCTGGTCGGTTTTCGGTTTCTCCGTTTTTATAAAAGAATTGAATTATCAGTGTCAAAAATAGATTTGAATATTAAGTCAAACGGTACTCACTAATTTTCATTAAACGAACGATAGGTATCCATTTTAATATTATCACTTACCATTGCCTTATGCCGTAATTTATTTTGATTGAATATACCACTACTCAACAGTTTATTCCGTAGGAAATTTTGAAATATCCATGTAAAAAATTTCCCAAGTATGTCCATCAAAATCTTCAATGGTTCGCTGTTGCATAAAACCATAATCTTTCATCTCGCTAGGTTCTATTCCTCCGGCATTGAGCCCATTGGTCATTACAGTATGAACCTCATCAACGCTATCTAACGATAACGAAAATAGTCCTGCCACCGCATTTTTAGTATCTGCGATAGGCTTGGTTGCAAAATTTAAAAACTTTTCGTGTGTCAAAAGCATTACATAAATGTTTTCACTCCACACCATACATTTCCCAGCGTCATCAGAAAATTGAGGATTGTTTGTAAAACCTAATGCCGTGTAAAAAGCCTTAGATTTTTCGAGATCTTTTACTGCTAAATTGATAAATATCTGTCTTGCCATTTTTATTGTGAACTAAATTTAGTGTTTTTAATGTCTTTATGCATCTGGTATATTGGGTTCTACCAAGCGTTTTAATTTATCGAGTGATTCTTGCCAGCCCAAATAGCACATTTCAGTGGGAATTACATCAGGTATTCCTTCTTGGGTTGCAAACAACTCCGTCCCACATAAAACTTTTTTAAATTCTATTGTGGTAATCATTTCTCCGGGCAAATTTGGGTCATCAAATTTATCAGTATATTTTAGCAATTCATTGGGAACAATTTCTAGATAGTCACCGCCAAAAGAATGACTGCTCCCAGTAGTGAAATTTGTGAATGACATTTTGTAGGAACCACCAATTTTAAAATCCATTCGATGTACTTTACCCACAAACCCATACGGTGGAATCCATGAAGCCAAAGCATCTGCATCTGTAAATGCCTTATACACTTTTTCGATTGGTGCTGCAAAAACGCGATGCAGCTTTACGGTATTAGTTGCCATGGTATTTATTTGATTAGTATAGAAATCTCGTTGTTATTTTACAAAAAGCTTGTAATTTTTAGTACCATTAGCGAAGTTAAGAAAAAGAAACAAATAGTAACCCAAGTGCTATGTCTAAATTTATTTAAAAAACATCAATTTTTATTTGTTTTTAAGCACAGTTTTTTGTTTGTGGCTGGCTTAACGTTTAAAGATTAGTTTTATTGGATTTTTATTGAATTCCATGAAATGAAAAAGTACATCTTTATTTAGTTCACTAGCTAGTTTTGCAACAATAGCTTTAGTTTCAATGCTTGCATTAACACCAAAATATATATTTTTTAATAGTTGTTTTATCATAACGATAGTAACATGGCTTACTTCTCCAAATTCGCCATTCTTTCTCATTATTCCAATCGGAAGATTTTACGGATAAATCTTCAAGAAAATAATATAAATTTTCATCTTTTCCGTACATAAATTCGGCTATTTTGGTTATGTCAATTTAGGAAGCTTCTTAACATAACTAATTTTTTGAAAATGATGGTCAATTTTAGAATCATCAAATTCGAATTCAATTACAAATCCAGTATGAGATGAGGCGTAGTGTGACTACATTAAAATATCATCAAATGATTCACTTAAAGATGTAAAGGCATATTTTCCGATTAACTCTCTTCTTTGAAGATTAAAAAATTCAATTATTTTTTTATCCTCGTAGTTTATAATATTCTTAATATCTGAATCATTACTTTTTGCAATATAATCTTTGAATAAATTAACATCTTCGGATGAAAAGTCTCTATCCAAATAGCCTAAACAATCAGCAGGATCATTCATTTTGTTAGGGTAATGACACCATAATCCTCTTACAGAAAGAGCTTTGAAAGAGTTAGCATTGTCTGGGAAATATTTGTAAAGTTTCATGTGTTTACGTTCTGTTTTTTCAAGCTTGCCACTAACGTCAGACTGTGAAAAAACCTCATAGTCCTCTAAACAAATATAGATAAATGTTTTTAAGAAATAGTTCTTTTGAGCCATCCAGATTTTAAAATTTGGAATTGCAACTAAAAAACAAACCTCTTTTTGAAGGGTTGTGTAATAGCTACCGCTGTTATAAGCTGGCTTTTCTCCATTTATATAATAGTAATCGTCTTCTATCATCAATATCATTTACTCTAATTTCAGTAACATCTTCAATTTTGAATAAGAAGTTCCTAAATCTTCTCCATTTTTGCAACACAATTAAGAATAAAATCTTCTTCAGTAATTTCTTTAACAAATCCCGAAAAAATTCATTTCCGTTAATTTCAAAACTAGCCATTTGATCTTTCGAATTATATAATTGTAGTAATGCATTATATTGCCAATAAACAGATTGATTTAAGTTAATACTAAAATCGGATGGTTTATCAATTATATTAGAATATTCTATTAAACATTCCATTACTTTTGTGTAATCATCATTAAAATCAATGTTTTTAATATTTGCAGTTTTAATGAATATAATTCCATCTTGTTTACTAAACCTAGTGAAATGTCTAAATCCAACATATTCATCACTTATATCAGTAACATAACCGACAATTGAACCCTTGTCACTATTGTATTGCCATATTGATATTATTTCTTTATTATCTTTCGATTTTTGTAAAATTGTATGCAAAATACTCTTATTCATTTTTTGTGATTTCTTGGATTGATAAAATAGTTTTTTAAAGAAGTTAATCATATTTGTCTTTTGAAGCATTTTTTTAAGCTTGCTTATAACGTCAGACCATGAAAAAACCGCACAGCCTCTGAACAAATATAGAAAACTATTTTTAAGAAATAGTTCTTTTGATCAACCAGATTTTGAAATTTGGAATAGCTACTAAAAAACAAACCTCTTTAAAAGTCCCGATACTTAGGGATAAAAGAGGTTCTTTTTTGAAATTATTTTGATAAATCCGTTTTATTGAAGGGTTGTGCAACAGCTACGGCAGTTAGCAGTAGTTATTTTTTAAATTCATACAGAAGGCTTTTTGTCGAATAACTCTCTTAAATCGTTAAATTCGAAAATGATTCAATCCGTTTTTAGTTGCACAAACAGATCCATTTTTTCCTTTACAATGCTGTTAACTCTATCGTTAGACAATCCATTAGTTTGATTTATCTTTTTAAATATTGTTTGCGTTTGACAAAAACAAGGGTATAACCAAAGTATGGTAAAAGAAAAAGTAGGATGAAAAAAGAGCTTATTAGTTTTGTTTTCAAAGCTAAATTTTAATTAAATGGATTTAATTAAAATAAAGTTAACATAAATAAACTACTTTAAATTTTTGTAGTTAGTAACAAATGTATAAAATGGAATTTTGTTCCATTATTTTCGTTTTTACAGTGATTTTCGATTTAATTATACAGTTTACCAAAACTTAACATACAATGCAAAAATGATTAATAATGTTATGATAATCAAAACTGTGGTTTGAGGTTTTAATTTAAACATTGAGGTGTCCAAATCGAATGCTTTAGGATTTACTTTTGGTCCAGCAAAACTTATCGCAATCATAAGAAGCATCGTAAATACAAATGACAATCCCATACAAATATGAAAAGGTATTTCGAAACCGCCTTTTCCATTAGGCCAAGCTGTATATAATAAGGTTTCATTTCCAAACAACATTGGTGCATATTCATTAAATAAAACCGACAATAAAAAGCCTGAAATTACACCTACAACCGCTGCTGTTCCTGTTGTACGTTTCCAAAACATACCAAGAAAAAACATAGCAAATACCCCAGGGCTAATAAATCCAGTATATTTTTGGATATAGGTAAAACCTCCAACACCACCAATGCCCAAAACATCATTCCATGTAAAAAGAACAGCAAGAAGCATAGCGGCAAAAACGGCATACCTTCCTATGTTAACCTGAGTTCTATCAGACGCTTCTTTTTGAATGTATTTTTTGTGTACGTCTAGAGTATAGATAGTAGAAATACTGTTTACTTTACCAGCTAATGAGGCTACAATAGCAGCAGTTAAAGCAGCAACTGACAATCCTTTTAAACCTGTAGGAAGAAAGGTTAGCATGGCGGAATAGGCTCCGTCTTTTCCTCCAACCAATTGTGTTAAATGTCCATTTGTATATAACACATAAGCAGCAATGCCTGGCAACATTACGATAACTGGCATTAATAATTTTAATATACCTGCAAATAAAATTCCCGTACGAGCCGTTTGTAAATCAGCTCCCAATGCTCTCTGAGTGATGTATTGATTACAACCCCAATAGTTAAGATTGATAATCCAAATACCTGCTAAATAAGACATAATCCCCGGAAAAGTTAGATATTTATTAATCTCTAACTGTGTAGAAGCAGCTGTAGGTCTCGGAATAATCATTTTAAAATGCTCTGGAGCTTCTCGCATCAAAACTTTAAAACCTGCAATTGCATTTTCTCCAAAACCAAAATAGTGTCCAACGGTTGTTAATGCAATGTAGGAAGTGGCCAATCCACCAATGATTAATACAGCTACTTGTACGACATCTGTGTATGCCACAACTTTCATCCCTCCTAGGGAAATAATCAAAGCAAAAAATGCTAATCCAATCATAATAATATGAAGGTATTCACCTCCAGCCAGTCCGTTTATAGCAACTGCACCTAAGTATAATATAGACGTCAAATTCACAAAAACATATAAAAACAACCAAAAAACTGCCATAATCAAAGCGGTAGATTCGTTATATCTAGTTTTTAAAAACTGAGGCATAGTATAAATCTTGTTTTTTAAGTACACAGGAATAAACCAAACAGCAACAATGATTAATGTTATCGCGGCTACCCACTCATAGGCAGCAACTGCTATACCTAAGAAGAATCCTTCGCCACTCATTCCAATAAATTGTTCGGCGGAAATATTTGAAGCTATTAGTGAAGCTCCAATAGCCCACCAAGTTAATGTTCCTTCAGCAAGGAAGTAAGCTTTAGCATCATGTTCGTTTTTTTCACGTTTGCGATAAATCGTATATCCATAAATAGATACCGCGATAAAATAAATTATAAATACTGCGTAATCTGCAAATTCAAGATTTTTGTTCATGGTTAATTGGTTTGTTAATGGAAATATTGTTTAATTGTGTTTTTAAAATCAAAATAAAGAAGCTGTTTTGAGCTTAATAGTTGATTCTCTTTCTTAATTCTGTTTTAATAACTGTTTTTTTATACGGTACCTTTTCTTCTTTACTTTCAAGTCTTTCAATTAGTAACTTAGCAGCAGCCTCTCCAATTTCAGGTCCATGCTGACTAACTGTACTCAAGCTTGGAGACAATCTCCTTGAGGCAAGAATACCATCAGCAAAGCCTATTATTGAAATATCCTCAGGTATTTTAAATCCTTTTTTGATACTAATTCGTAATGCAGCCACGGAGTCATTTTCATCTAATGCAAAGATTCCATCAATTCTATTGGTTTCAAATAAATTCTCAATCTTGTCTTTCAAATCATCTTCTGATTCTGTTCTAAGAATTAAATTTTCATTTACTGAAATATTATTGTTATTCAATGCTTTGAGATATCCCTCCGCTCTTAATTTTCCGACGCTTAAATTATCCACAGAAGAAAATAGAGCAATATTTTTACAGCCTATGTCTATCAAATGCTGAGTTGCATGGAGTGCCGAATCAAAATCGTCAACAACAACCTTATCACAATCTACTTCGTCAGCGATTCTGTCAAACATTACAATTGGAGTTCCTTCATTTATAATTGCTGAAAAATGATTAAATTCATCCAATTTTTGGGCTTCCTCTGAAATCGACAAAATAAATCCATCTATTGTTCCATTGCTTAGCATTTCTAGTGTATTTATTTCTTTTTCTATCGATTCGTTAGAGATACAAGTAATTACTTTATAGCCGAACTCATCAGCTACTTTTTCGATTCCGCTAAAAACTTTTGCGAAAAAAGAATTTAGAATATTAGGAATAATGACACCAATAGTTTTTGTTTTTCTGTATTTTAAATTTAGACCAATGATATTAGGTTTGTAATTTTTAAGTTTTGCATATTCCTTAATTTTTATTTTTGTATGCTCACTAATTTCTGGACTATCATTTAGCGCTTTTGAAACAGTAGAAACTGAAACATTTAATTCTTTTGCTATTTGCTTTAGAGTTGCTTTAACTTTCATAAATAAGTTTCTTTTATTCCGTTGGGTGTCATTAAACTATTTAGTTACTTCTAATTTTTTGTTCCCATTTCCAGGCACTTGCTATTGCTTCATCTAAACTTGATGCCGTTTTCCATCCCAAAACGGTATTTGCCTTATCGGTGTTTGCATAAGCCTCTGTAACATCTCCGTCTCTTCTGTCTGCAATTTTATAGGCTAACTTTTTTACCACTTACTTTTTCAAAAGAGGTTATTACTTCTAGAACTGAACTTCCTGTTCCTGTACCTAAATTGAAAATTTCTAATGGTTCTACATTCTTTTTGTTTAATAAGCGCTGTAAAGCAATTACGTGAGCTTTAGCTAAATCGACTACATGAATGTAATCACGGATGCAAGTACCAGCAGGTGTTGGATAATCATTACCATAAACGGATAATTCTGATCGTATACCAGCTGCAGCTTGAGTGATGAATGGCACTAGATTTTGTGGAACTCCTATGGGCAATTCACCTATCTCAGCTGATGGATGTGCACCAATAGGATTGAAATAACGAAGTAATATGGCGTTAATATCGCTTACTTTCACTACATCGGCAATAATCTCTTCACCAATTTGTTTTGTATTTCCATAAGGAGATAAAGCAGGTTGTATGGGAGTTGTTTCGGCTATAGGCATCATTTCCGCTTGACCGTAAACCGTACAAGATGAACTAAAGATAAAATTCGCCTTTTGTTTTTTCTGAAGTTCTTGCAAAATATAAACTAAGGCACCTATGTTGTTTTCATAATACAACAAAGGATTTTTGACGCTTTCGCCCACTGCTTTCGAGGCTGCAAAATGTATCAAGCCAGAGATATCATCATATGTTTTGAAAAATTCTTGAACGGCTTTTTTCTCTCTTAAATCTATTGCTGAAAAAATTGGTTTTTTTCCTGAAATTCGTTCTATTCCGTCCAAAACATCAATCGAAGAATTAGAAAGATTATCGATAACAACTACTTCAAACTCTTTACAGAAGCCGAACGAAGCAATGGTGGGTAAAAGTGCATGTGAAATTGCCATTCTGGGTGTAACTCTCCGTCTGTTGGTGCCTGATGAATTCCTGAAGAATAGGGGAATGAAGTTTCAAACAGATTATCGTATTTTATTGTTAATTGTTTAAGAATATTAGCGTAAGCTGTAATTTCTTCAGTAGTGAATTCGGTTATTTTGGTAATGTGACGTTTGCCGATTATAAGCGTTTCAAAGGGCCAAATTGCCCAAAAAGGAACTAGAGCAACGAAGTGTTCATTTTCAATTACAATACGTTCTTTTAATTTTAATTCTTCCTGTAAATAATCAATTAAAAGATTGCTTTGATTTTTATCGAAATATGCTTTTAGGCTATTTTGCGTTTTCTCTACCTGTGTGGGTAAGGAAGATTGCGCCCATATTTGTCCGTGCGGATGCGGATTACTACATCCCATTATGCTCCCTTTATTTTCAAAAATTTGAACGTGATTGATATAGTCAAAACTTCCTAATTCAATGTATTCTTTTTGCCAAGTTTTTATAATCGTTTCAATTGCAGGTAAATCCATTTCTGGTAAAGTCAAATCGTGTCTGGGAGAGAAACAAACTACTCTAGCAATACCACGTTCAGGCTTTGCCTTGAAGAATGTGGGTTTAGCTTCTTCTTCAAACAAGATGGGCTCTTGTTTTACGGCGGCAAAGTCGTTCTCAAAAACAAAACTGGACTCATACTTGGGATTATTTTGTCCGTTCGCACGAACATTTTCGGGGCACAAATAACAAGTTGCGTCATATTCAGGAAGGGTATCTGTATGAATTTTTTCATTCTGTCCCTGCCAAGGTCTTGTTGCTCTGTGTGGAGATACTAAAACCCATTCATTAATTAACGGATTGAAACGTCTGTGCGGATCTTCATTTATATCAAACTTTTTCATCTTAATTTGCAGTATATAAGGATGTACCGTTTCCAATTTTTACATCATAAATTTTTAATTCTATTTCAAAAGCATCTAAATACAATTTAGAAAGTTTTGATTTTATAGCTTCTTCTTCTCCTTTTTTAATCAAGTTGATAGTGCAACCGCCAAAACCGCCGCCCATCATTCGTGAACCTATAACTGCTTTTTCTAACTTTAAAGTGTCAACTATCATATCTAACTCAGCGCAACTCACTTCCACACTCTTTCGATAACCCTTGATGGGTTTCAAAAATTAGTTCCCAAACTCTTGAATATCTCCGTTGTCTAAAGCTTCACAAGCACGAGTAACTCGCTTAATTTCTTTGATTACAAAAAGACTTCTGTGAAAACATTTTGGTGTCATTTGTCTTTCAAACTGAGTACTTGTTTTTTAGTACAATCCTGAAACTGATTATTTCTGGAAAATTATTTTTAAAATGGCTAAGTCCTCTTCACATTCTTCTCTTCTTTTATTATAGGCAGATGAAAACAAAGAGTGTTTTACATTACTGTCGAATAAGATCAAGGAATATTCATTGAAGTTGGCTTGTGATATTCATATTCTAAAGTTCTTGCAATCAATTTTAATTACTTTATTTTCTAAGCCCATTACGCTCGAAAACTGATCCATAATTCCACAATTGATACCTACCCAGTGTTCTGCTTTTTGTCCCATCAAGGCAATATCCACCTTTGGAATTGATAAGTTAAACAGCTCCTTGATTCCAAAAATAGTTCCACATTCCAACGCTGCCGAAGAGGACAATCCAGAACCAACAGGAATATCACTGCTAAAGACACAATTAAAACCATCGAAAGAAAATCCATTTTCTTGCAATTGTTTAATCACTCCTAAAATGTAGTTAGTCCAGATTACTTTGCTTAAAGATATAGGTTTAGTTAAATCAACTTCAAATTCTTCATTTAAGTCTATTGCAATTATTTTGGATTTCTTTGTATTGTTTTTTGAAAAAGCGAAGCAAATAATTTTATCGATCGCGGCAGGTAAAACAAAACCGTCATTGTAATCAATATGCTCCCCAATGATATTAATTCTTCCAGGGGAAAGCACTATCTTTTCTGGAGTATTTTGAAAGGTATTCTGAAAAAAAGTTTTTGTTTTCTCTATTAATAAATCATTCATTGAATTTTAAATTTTTTAAAGTGATTAAAATT
>JADKDN010000013.1 GCA_016718345.1 Flavobacterium sp.
AAGTCCTTCGGCTTCTGGGGGTGTGGTGGTGAGTTATAGTGTTACTCCTGCTTTGCCTTTGGGACTTAGTTTGGATAGTGTTTCGGGTGTGATTTCGGGAACGCCATCGGTGATTAGTTCTTCGGCTACCTATACCGTGACTGCTACTAATTCTGGTGGGTCAACTTCTTTTGGAATTGTGATTACTGTTAATGATAGTGCACCTTCGGCTCTTTCCTACAATTCGCCGAATGTATTTACTAAAGATGTTGCTATTTCAAATTTAGCACCAATTATACTCGGTGATATTGATTATTACAGTATTTCCCCCGCTTTGCCTTTAGGATTGAGTTTTGATACTGTTTCTGGAGTGATTTCAGGAACACCTTCGGTGATTGGCTCTTCGGCTACGTATACTGTGACGGCTACTAATTCTGGTGGGTCAACTTCTTTTGGAATTGTGATTACCGTAAATGATAGTGCGCCTTCGGCTCTTTCCTACAATTCGCCAAATGTATTTACTAAAGATGTTGCAATCGCTCCTTTGAATCCTTCGGTTTCTGGGGGTGCGGTGGTGAGTTATTCTATTACGCCTAGTTTGCCTTTAGGATTGAATTTTGATACTGCTTCGGGAGTGATTTCTGGAACGCCATCGGTGATTAGTTCTTCGGCTACCTATACCGTGACTGCTACCAATTCTGGTGGATCGACTTCTTTTGATGTCGTGATTACCGTGAATGATAGTGCGCCTTCGGCTCTTTCTTATAGTTCTCCAAATATGTTTACTAAAGATGTTGCAATCGCTCCTTTGAGTCCGTCTGTCTCAGGTGGTGCAGTGGTGAGTTATTCTATTGCGCCTGCTTTGCCTTTAGGGTTGTCTTTGAATGCTGCAAGTGGAGTGATTTCGGGAACACCTTCGGTGATTAGTTCTTCGGCTACCTATACCGTGACTGCTACTAATTCTGGTGGGTCAACTTCTTTTGGAATTGTGATTACTGTTAATGATAGTGCGCCAAGTTCTTTAAGTTATACTTCTCCAAATGTATTTACTAAAAATGTTGCAATCGCTCCTTTGAATCCTTCTGTTTCTGGTGGTGCAGTGGTGAGTTATTCTATTGCACCTACTTTGCCTTTAGGGTTAAATTTTGATACTGCTTCGGGAGTGATTTCTGGAACACCTTTAGTAATTTCGGGTAGTTCCACTTATACCGTGACAGCTGTGAATTCAGGTGGTTCAACTTCTTTTGATATAATAATTGAAATAGAAAATACATTAGCTACTATCAAAAATCAATTTTCAAAAATTAAAGTGTATCCAAATCCATTTAATGATGTGCTATATGTTTCTGAAACAACTAAAATGGTTTCTTATGAAATGTATAGTCCTGAAGGCAAACTGATTCAAAAGGGTATTGTAAATAACTCCAAAATCGTATTCTATAATTTACCTACAGGATTGTATGTTTTAAAATTACTTTCTGATAATGAAATGGAGACTACAAAATTAGTTAAACAATAAATAAAAATTAAAACCACTGTTTAGCAGTGGTTTTAATTCATTTTTTTAAAGAATCTTGCCATTCTTCAATTAAAAGATTGAACTCTTTTTTAATTTTTGACTTATCTAAAACACTGTATTTTGGTCGTTGTGCAGGAGTTGGAAATTCGGATGTTGAAATTGGCTTCAAATTAATTTCAATTTTATTTACTTCAAATATTTTTTTTGCAAAATCATACCAACTGGCTTTTCCTTCGTTACTGTAATGATAAATTCCATAGTTAGTGCTAGAACTTAAAATCACCTTAGCAATTGCATTTGCCAAATCTACGGCATGAGTTGGTGTACCTATTTGATCGTTAACAACGCTTAAAGAATCTCTATCTCGAGCAAGTCTAAGCATTGTTTTCATGAAATTAGCACTAAATTGGGAATACAACCATGAGGTTCTAATAATAAAATATTTTTTTAAAATTCTAATTATTTCTAGTTCTCCTTCTCTTTTTGTTTTTCCATAAACTCCTTGAGGATTTGTTACGTCATCCTCTGTGTAAGGACTGTTCTTACTTCCATCAAAAACAAAATCTGTTGATACATGAATAAGTGTTGTATCAAAATTCTGACACATCAGTGCTATATTCTTTACTCCTTCTACGTTAATTAAATGGGCTTGCTCTTGTTCACTCTCTGATTTATCCACAGCTGTATATGCTGACGCATTTACGCAAAAATTAGGTCGTAAGGAATTGAAGATACTCTTAAGTTCTAACTCATTAGTAATGTCTAAATCCAGACGAGAAAAAAAATTGAATTGAATTTCAGGATAGTCATTTGCAATAAACTGTAATGATTGTCCAAGTTGACCCCCTGCTCCTAATACTAATACTACCATGCTGCTCTAGCTAGTTTTAATGCGGGTTGAACTTTATCTTTTTCTGAAATAATTAACTCGTTTTCTGAAAAACCCCAATCGATGTTGAGTGTTTTATCATTATAAATTATTCCTCCCTCAGATTCTTTATTATAGAAATTATCACATTTGTAAAAAAAAGTAGCTGTGTCGCTCAATACCAAAAAACCATGAGCAAATCCTCTGGGTACAAAAAACTGAGTTTGGTTATCTGCAGTTAGTAAAACGGACACATGCTCTCCAAAAGTCTTTGAATTAGGTCTAATATCAACTGCAACATCAAGAACCTCACCAGATAAAACTCTGACTAATTTTGCTTGACTATGCTCACCAACTTGATAATGTAATCCTCTTAAAACACCCTTAGAAGAAAAAGACTGATTGTCTTGAACAAAATGTATTGCTTGACCGATTCCTTTTTGAAACGTATTTTCATTAAAACTTTCCATAAAATAACCTCTGTCGTCATTGATTATTTTTGGCTCAATTATATAACAGCCTTCAAGCTTTGTAGCAATAAAATTCATATTATTATATTATACTTAACAAATGGCTTCCATAACCACTTTTTAATAACGGCTGGGCTAATGTTTTTAATTGTTCGGCATTAATAAATCCCATTCTATAAGCTGCTTCTTCTATAGATCCTATCTTTAAGCCTTGGCGTTCTTCAATAACTTGAACAAATTGTCCTGCTTGCATCAAAGAATTAAAGGTTCCGGTATCTAACCAAGCAGTTCCTCTATCAAGTATACTTACTTTTAATTTACCTCTTTTTAAATATTCTTTATTAACATCTGTAATCTCCAGCTCTCCTCTATGACTAGGTTTTATGTTTGCAGCAATATCAACAACATCATTATCATAAAAGTAAACTCCAGGAACAGCATAATTAGATTTAGGAGTTACAGGCTTTTCTTCAATGGAGAGTACTTTTCCTTCTGCATCAAAATCAACAACGCCGTATCGCTCTGGGTCAAGAACGTGATAGGCGTAAATAATTCCTCCATCTGGATCATTATTTGCCAATAATAAGTCTGATAATCCTGTTCCATAAAATATGTTATCTCCTAATACTAGAGCTACCTTATCGTTTCCGATAAATTCTCTTCCAATAATAAATGCCTCTGCTAATCCATTTGGATTTTCTTGAACCGCATATTCAAACCGACACCCTAATTTTTCACCATCTCCCAATAATTGTTTAAACAATGGCAGATCATGAGGTGTTGAAATAATTAAAATCTCTCTAATACCTGATATCATCAATGTTGATAACGGATAATAAATCATTGGTTTGTCATATATTGGCATCAATTGTTTACTAACCGCAAGGGTTAATGGATGAAGTCGTGTACCCGATCCGCCAGCTAATATTATTCCTTTCATAGCTATTTTTTTTGAGAGAAACGATTATTTATTGTATTCCTTTTCTGATTGTCTTTTGTAGAAACTGATGAAAAAATGAATGAAAACAAAAATAAATATTAAGAAAATAGGAAGAATAATTTTTAATTTCCCATTGATTAATTTAGTGTTTTCAATATTTATTGTGGTGTTATTATCTTTAACAATTTTGTCATAACCGACAAGATTAGATCTAAGATCTCCTTGTTCAGCAATTAATCTCGATTTTGTATTTATTACATCATTTAATTGAGTATTCTCATTGTAATATATTAATTTATCACTTTTTGCACTACCATTAACGTTATTAGAGAAGCTATTTAAAAATCCATTTATCTGCGCAATAATAATTTCATTCTCTTTTATTTTTATTTGAATATTATTAATTTCTTGTTTTTGCATCTTTCTATAATAATCATTATTGTTGATAAATTTTAAAATAGGCTCTATTGTTTTCTTTAGGCTAGTTACTGTCCTTGTTCTAAAAGTTATTATGTGTGATTCATAATTTTTACTGGTTATCTTTTCCTCAACTATTTTTTTAATGTCGCCGTCCTCGGCCATTAATTTTAACAATTCGAAATTTTGCTCATTGTTTTTATTGATAAACTTATATACATCTATAATGGGCTTAACTTCAATTTTGGAAAGAAATTTAGGCTCTTGAATTCCTATGGATTTTAAAAAAAGCGTATCGTTTTCTAGAATTTTGGACTGTAATAGATCTATTCTTGAATATAAAAAATCTGTACTTTCAAAATTTGGTGTAACAATAATTTGATTATCGTAAACTTTATTAGTTTTATCAAAATAGGAACCAATTACAATTCCAGCAATGAATAACGTCGCAATGATAAACTTGTTTTTAATCAAAAAACGAATGCAATTAAAAATTAATGTATTTAATTTTTGAAAAAAACCTCCGACTCTTTTAGAAATTTCTGAAAGATCTATTTCTTGATCTTCTATATTTTTATGCGAATTTGCACTCATTTTATTGTGTTATTTTATATTAAAAATTTGTTCTAAAATCTTTATTGTAATTAAATATGTTGGTTTTACTCCCGTTGTTCCTAAACCTCCAGATGCTAGTGTACTTCCTGTTTCTAATGGATTATCAGATGCGTAATAAGCATAGCGAACTTTTACATCAGGGTTAATACTTTTCCTAATTTTAGATGCAGATTGAACTGCTTTCTGATAATAGGCTCCTTCCATTTCTAATCCTATAACTCTCCAAGTTGATTCATGGAAAAACTTTAATAAATCTTTATTCTGAAGAGAAGTTCCAAGTACTGTAACCATAGGTCCTGCATATACATCTATGTCATTTCCTTCTAACATTTCCTTGGTTAACTCATTATGAAAAGTGTAATTATCTCCAGTTCCTTCATTGATATGTGCGGATGGAATCATTATATCTCCTTTTCCTCCCTGAAGAATTCCAGCTTTACCCATAATAGAAACAGATTCCACATTCAAAAACACTTTTTTGTCTTTTGTTTCCTGAAATGGTTTCAATAATTCATCTATAGTTTCGTATGCTTGTTCTCCAAAAGCATAATCCATTACGATAATTACAGGTTTAGGATCTGCTAATTTTACTGAGGGGAAAGCCGATTTTTTAAAATCGATTTTTGCTGTATCAAAAATTTGTACATCAATATTAGTTCCTGAAAAATCTGGTAGGGAAATCATACCAAATTGCTTTGCGAAATCCTCTACTTTATTTCTCAGGTCATTTGCTCCGCTTTTGCTTAACTCTTCGTATATGAAGAAATCGGATTGATCTTTAAATTTGGTTTTTAATACATGGGTAGCAAAAATAGAGTTCATCACACTATGCATGTTGGCACTTATGATGTGAATTGGACGATCTAAAAGTTGATTTGCTTTTAGAACTTCTTTAATATTTGTTGCCCAAATTTCACCATGAATATGATGCCCTAATCGCTCTCTTAATATTGGACTGAAAGTAATGGTTCGTTTCGTATTGTCAACAACTTCCTCTAATGCTAATTTTCCTAACCAATAAATAACATGTAGGAATCGATCAGGCTTGTCTGCAGTACCAAAAGCATCATAAATTTCTAATACTTCCGAAAAGGTTCTTCCAAGAATATTAGCAACATGTGAAATTGTTTTTTCTTTTTCAACTTGAACCAGCTTTTTTTCTTGTAATACAGCCTGCTCTAATTTTTGCCAATCACGAGTAACTTCGCCACTTTCGTCAATTAAGATTCTATCTTTTATTTTGTGAGATTCTATGAAAATAAAAGTCAAATGAGTCAAAATATCATAAATATCTGATCGACCTCTAGTAATTTCTATATTCATTTGTTCATCGTCAATTCGATAACAATTTCGTTTTCTTTTTGGAGGAATAATAGCTTTAAAATGAGATTTTGAATACCCTTCATCAGAAGTCAAATTGATAAATTTACATTCTTCGATTCCTATTGGAAGACGCTCAATTACATACAAAAGACCATTCAATTCTACTTTTTCTTCTGCAATTGAACCATATATTTCTGGCCTTAGAGATAATAATGCTTCTCTTAATGTTTCTCCCGAAACTCCCATCGGTTTATAGAATCCTCTATTGAACAAATGGCGCATGGTAATGTATAATTTTTCAACAGCGCTTGACGATTCTTGTGCTCTAGATCGTACTATGTTTTTAATTTCTTTCATTAATTTTATAATTTATAACCTGCAAATGTAAGGTTTTTATTTTTAGTTCGTAAGAATCAGATTTATTGCTGGCTCATATATCCTAATTGTTTGTTTTGAATCTGCATCTTTTTCATTTGTCTTTCTAATCCATTTTCCTCCTGAAAAAGTATACAAATAGGCTCTTTCTACATAATTATAGAGCACAAATGGATAATAGATTTTTTGTGTTTGTGTTGTGTTTGAATTTACATTTTTAATCGTTTTTTCCATTTTATTGCTTTCAATAATTAACTTTTCAAACCCAACGAATATGCCTTTTTCTGGTATTTTAAGATTGAATTTTGTAACATTAAATGCTGTTTTATTTACTCCTTTATTTACAGAAACAATGAAATCTTTACCTAAAAGCTCTTCAGCAGGAAATCCATTAGAATCAACATTATAAAAGTGAATCTTAATAGTTGCATTGTCTATTTTACTATCTGTAAAAATCGTTACCTGCTTTATGAATTTTGTCTTTTTATATTCGGGTAAATACGGGAAAAATTTTGTTTCAATTCTTGGCCCATTATCAAAAGCCTCTAAAATTTCGTTGTCTGTTTTTCCTATTTCAATTTGCCTAGTTTCCTTTCTTTTTAAAATGATAATTTCTTCTAGTTGATACGGAATTTGTTTTAAATAAACTTCTGAAGCGTTTGTAATCTTTATTATTTTTTTATCATAACCCAAGGCAGAAAAAATCAAATTTTTACTTTTTTCAGAAACATTTACAGAGAATGTTCCATCTTCTTCTGAAGTAGTTCCATTGTTTTCATTTTCTACCCAAATACTCACGAACGGAATTGATTTTCCAGTAATGCTGTCTTTTACAACTCCTTTTATTTGAGATGAACTACTAACATATGTAAGAAACAGCACTGCTAAAACTATTTTTTCTTTCATCATTTCTCTATTCCTTCTCTAGTAAATTTACGAGGTTTCTATCGTTACTTAATCTTTGAATTTTATTTTGTCCGCCTAACTTCCCTATAGATTTCATATAATTCTGAAAACCATTTTTCTTTACTTTTGTTATCACTAATTCGCGCAACACTTTTCCAACAATCAAATCGTCGTAATAAATATTTTGTTGGCGCATTGCTTTATCTATTTTTGATGCAAAATCTTCTAAATCTTCTGGTTCTTTCTCAAATTCAATAAACCATTCATGATACGGTAATCCTGCTTTTGGCGTAATTTGTGGGGCAACTGTAAACTCATTAATTCGTACAAAAGTTCCTTCAACCGCTTGTTGAATTGCACTTTCAACTTCTTTACTTATTACATGTTCTCCAAAAGCAGAAATATAATGCTTAACGCGACCCGATACAATTACCCGATACGGTTGTAAAGAAGTAAACTGAACCGTGTCGCCTATATTATATCCCCACAATCCTGCATTGGTAGAAATAATCAATACATAATTCACTCCAAGTTCTACTTCGCCAATCGTATATCGTCTAGCGTTTGATGATGAAAATTCATCTGTTTTAATAAATTCATAAAAAATCCCGGCGTTTAAAAGCAGTAACATTCCTTTTTCTTTTTGAGAATCCTGATACGCAAAAAACCCTTCTGATGCTGGAAACAATTCTATACTATCCACTTTTCGACCAATTAAATTTTCAAATTTTGCTCTATAGAGTTCATAATTTACCCCGCCGTAAATAAATAAATTGAAATTTTTAAAAATCTCTCCAACGGGCTTCCCTCCTTTTTGATACAACTTCTCAAAATACATTTGAACCCAAGAAGGTATTCCAGAAATTACTGTCATGTTCTCATGAAATGTTTCTTCAACAATAGTATTTACTTTAGTTTCCCAATCTTCAATACAATTAGTATCCCAACTTGGCATTCTATTTTTTTGTAAATATTTAGGCACAAAATGGGCTACAATTCCTGACAATCTACCAAATTGAATGCCCTTCTTTTCTTCTAATTTTGGACTGCCTTGTAAAAAAATCATTTTTCCATCAACAAAATCAGCATTTCCAGTTTCGTGAATGTAAAGCAAAATAGCATTTCTCGCAGCTTCAATGTGATAAGGCATCGATGCTTCCGTTAAGGGAATATACTTTGCTCCTGATGTGGTTCCAGAAGTTTTTGCAAAATACAATGGTTTATCTTTCCAAAGTACATTGGGTTCTCCATTAACAACTCTATCGATGTACGACTTCAATTCTTCATAATCTCGAATAGGAACTTCTTTTGCAAAATCTTGAAACGTTTTTATAGACTCAAAATTATGATCAATTCCAAATTGGGTTTTTCTAGCTTGATGAATTAAATCCATAAAAACTTTTTGCTGAGACTCAACAGGATTTGTTGCCCATTTCATTGTGCTTTTGTAAATGCTCCTCGCAAATAGTTTGGCCGCAATTGCTTTTATTGACATCATCTTATTCAAATTCTATAAATTGTGTTGGGTCTATCGGGTAACCATCTTTCCATAATTCAAAATGCAAATGAATACCGTCAGATTCTAATCCAGTTGCACCTGCTAAAGCAATGGCTTCTCCTGTTTTTACAACATCTCCTTGGGACGTTGTTAATGATGCTAAATTTTTATACACCGAAATAAACCCATTGTTATGCCTTAAAACAATTACATTGCCAGAAGAAGGGGTCCAATCGGCAAATACAATTGTTCCGTTGAGAATCGCTTTTATCGGAGTGTTTTTTGTTGCTGCTACATCAACTGCAAAATGCTTGTTTTTCGAACTGAATTTTTGCGTTACTAGTCCTTTAATTGGAGGAAAAAGAACAATGCTTTCTTTAGACTGTGCCTTTTCAAAAAGATTGTACTTGTCTTCTCTTTCAACCTCTGCTCTGAGTTGTAAATCAGCTTCTGTTGGTTGCAAATCTTCAGCTTGTGGCATTTCGTTTTTGGAAACTAAAATCGAATCTTTATTGAATTTAGCAAACTCTAAATCTCCAGTCAAAACTTTTTTTATTGAAGCAATATAGGCTTCATTATTCTTCAAAGCAAAAGCTAATGAATCTGATTTTATAGCTAATTCGGTTGCGTCTTTTTTGAGTTTATTTGAAGCGTAGCCGGGAATAAATTCTCGTAGCGGTGTAAATGCAATGATGTAAGTTGTAAAAGTTATAATCAAAATTGCTCCTATGGTAGCAACTACAAAAACATTCATCAATGTTAGTCTTAACGAAAACATTTCTTCAAAAGTGTCTTCATTCAAAATAACCAGTCGGTTTTTTGTAAAGAGTTTTTTCTTTAATAATTGCCTTTTGAGACGCTTTTCAGACATGGTTTAGATTTGTTTCACAAATATATAAATTTATGGTTGTTTTATGATTGATATGCTTTTTTGTTGTTATCTTTGCTTCATTAAACACGAAAATTTATGACTGCATTAACAATATTTTTAGGTGAAGTAGGTCCTATGCAAATTATACTTGTTTTGGCTATTATTTTACTTCTTTTCGGAGGTAAAAAAATTCCAGAATTGATGAAAGGTTTAGGAAGTGGTGTAAAAGAATTTAAAAACGCTGCTAAAGACGACCAACCTGCTGATAAAAAAAGACGAAACTAAAGAGTAAATCTTAATTTTATCTAGATTAAATTCCAACTTTTAAATTCTAATAAATTTAAAAGTTGGAATTTTTTTGCCTTTCTAAAGTATCATGGTCAACTGAATTCGCTTTCTGTCTTCATCAACCTCAACGACTTTTACTTGAACGTGTTGATGCAATTTTACCACTTCGTTCACATCAGAAACAAAGCCTGATTTGAGCTGAGATATGTGTACCAAACCACTTTCTTTGATTCCAATGTCTACAAAACAACCAAAATTGGTAATATTGTTGACAATTCCAGGCAAAACCATTCCTGTTTTAACATCTTTTATCGTTTGTACTTTCGAATCAAACTCAAAAACTTTGGCAGATTTTCTGGGGTCTAATCCTGGTTTTTCTAATTCTTTAATAATGTCTTTTAAGCCCAGTAACCCTATTTCTGAAGTAATATATTTTTCAGGTTGAATCAATGCTGTTTTTTCTTTATTTGCAATTAAATCGTTAACAGAAATCTTTAAATCCTTAGCCATCTTTTCAACAATTTCGTAGGCCTCTGGATGGACCGCCGAATTATCCAATGGGTTCTTAGGATTCGTAATACGAATAAAAGCAACTCCTTGCTGATAAGCTTTATCGCCTAATCGTGGTACTTTTTTCAATTGTTTTCGGTCTTCAAAAGGACCATTCTCTGAGCGATACTGTACAATATTTTCTGCCAACTTCTCTCCTATTCCGCTCACATAACTTAACAAATGTTTGCTGGCTGTATTGATGTTTACTCCGACGGAATTTACGCAACGAATTACAGTGTTGTCTAATTCTTCCTTTAATTTAGTTTGATCCACATCGTGCTGATACTGCCCCACGCCTATTGCTTTCGGGTCAATTTTTACTAATTCGGCCAGTGGATCTGATAGTCTTCGTCCAATAGAAACTGAACCTCGAACGGTAACATCATAATTTGGAAATTCGTCTCTAGCGATTTTTGAAGCTGAATAGACTGAAGCACCTGCCTCTGAAACAATGAAAACCTGAACGGGTTTATCAAAAGCTATTTTTTTTATGAAGAATTCGGTTTCTCTGGATGCAGTACCGTTTCCAATAGAAATGGCGTCAATTTTATACGAATTGACCATGGAACGAATTTTTTTCATCGCCATTGTTTCTTCTTTTTGAGGTGCATGCGGATAAATGGTCTCATTGTACAACAAATCGCCTTTTTCGTCTAAGCAAACTACCTTACAACCGCTTCTAAATCCTGGGTCAATAGCTAAAATTCGTTTTTCTCCTAAGGGCGGAGCTAGTAACAGTTGCCCTAAATTGGTAGCGAAAACTTGAATAGAATTTGCATCAGCTTTGACTTTAGCTTCTTGTAAAGCTTCATTAGAAATTGCTGGATTCAATAATCTTTTATAACTATCTTCAATCGCCAACTGTAAATGTCGGGTTGTTTCGTTTTTCTTTTTTATAACTATTTCATCAATAATTTCAAGAGCTTCTGCAGGCTCAACTTCAATTTTTAATTTTACAAAACCTTCATTTTCAGCGCGAAGCATGGCTAATAATCGATGTGATGGCGCTTTTGTTAAGGTTCTGACCAATCGAAATATTGATTGAATTTTTGCGCTGCTTCATCCTCTTTTTGGATTTTACAACTTTTGTGGTTATCGTAGCTTTTCGCAGGAAAAGTCTTCGTAATTGTTACGAACATAAATATTTTCATTAATCCATTCAGCAATAATGTCTCGTGCGCCTTGTAATGCTTCGTCTTCATTGATGACATTTTTATTTAAATACCTTGAAGCAATAAAATCGATATCATCATTATTTTGAGCCATGATGATTTTGGCCAATGGTTCTAAACCATTTTCACGAGCAACATCTGCTTTCGTTTTTTTCTTTTTCTTAAAAGGCAAATAAAAATCTTCCAATTCTTGCAAATCGAAACTTTGCTGGATTTTTTGATTCAACTCGGGAGTAAGTAACTTTTGTTCTTCTATCGATTTTAAAATAGCTTCCTTTCTTTTTACAATGGCTTCGTAGTCTTTTTGAAGTTTAGCAATTTGTTCAATTTCTACCTCATCGAGATTGCCTGTTTTGTCTTTCCGATAACGGGAAATGAAAGGAATGGTGCAATCTTCCTGTAATAATTGAATTGTATTTTGAATGTTTATAGCTGCTGTTTGAACAGTTTTAGAAATGAATTGTATGTTGGTCATAGTATGAATTAACGTTAATCCTGAACGATAGAATCTTTGTAAACAAAAATAGATTATTATCTTTTACCTTGTTGTTGTGGTTATGAATCCTACACTATGGAAGATGAAATGAAATTGTATATTTTAAATCCTAAATCAACATATAAAAATCCAATAGGAATATTAAGAAAAAGTAAAAAAAGTGTGGTTAATATTGGTTTTCTAAACTCCCTTTTAGTACTAAAACTAATCAGAAGTTGAATAGTATAAAATGTATTTACAAAGAATGCGCTTACCATAAAAAAAAGTGCAAAATATATAGTTCCATGAAAAAGGGTAACGTGATAAAGTAATAAAATAATGCTTCCTATAAGAAAAGTAAAAAACGCTACTCGCTTACTTATAAAAATTTGTTCTTTACAATCTTTAGAAAAAAAATTCATATTTAACAACTTATTTTATCCACTCTGTTTTGATGTCTTCCACCTTCAAAAGCGGTATTTAGAAAAGTTTCTACTATTTCAACTGCTTGAGGAATGGAAGTAAATCGCGCCGGAATACTTACAATATTAGCATCATTATGTAATCGTGTTAAATAAGCAATTTCTTTGGTCCAACACAATCCAGCTCTCACTTTTGGATGTTTGTTCACCGTCATCGCAATTCCGTTTCCGCTGCCGCAAATTACAATCCCAAAATCTACTTTTCCTTCAGAAACAGCATTAGCAACTGGATGTCCAAAATCGGGATAATCTACACTATCAGTTGAGTCAGTTCCATAATTTATGACTTCGTATCCTTTTGATTCAAGCATGGATACAATGGCTTTTTATAATCTGGTCCTGCGTGATCGTTGCCTATTGCTATTTTCATTTCAATACTTTTTTTGATTGTTATGTTGCAAATTTACCAAAACTAATCTGTTTAAAGTACTTCTATTAATGAAAACTAATCAATGTACTTCAACTCCTTCATTGTGAATTGAGTATATTTTTAATAAAACACAACTTACTATAAATCAATTATTTAATTATGTAACAACTACAAAAATTAACAATTGTTGATAGTTAAAACTAATTGCTTGATAATCAGTTAACTTTAAATTAACATAAAATGTTGATAAATTAATACAGATTTTTAGAACTATTTCTTGTTCGTATGCGATAAAATTGTAATGCAAAACCGAGATTAAAAAACCTAATTTAGTTTGCTGATTTTTTATAAAAGTTATTAGCGCTAAAAAAGAACGTTGTTAACAAAAAAGCATAGTAAACTTATTTACAAAAACAGTAATTTTATAATTGTTAACAGTTGTTTATTTTTTTATAAAATGACTTAAAAATGAATGATTTATATTCTGAAAAAGCTGTTGATAATTCGTTATAAAAAAAGATAAATTAAAAAACACGTTTTTAAAAACAAAGTTATTGCAACTATTAACACGCTATAATAACCATTATAAATTAATTTAAAATTCAATTTTCTTTTTGTTGTTTTTAATAGATGTTGAAAACTTTATCATTTCAAACAATATTTAAATTTGTAACTTATTCAATTCCTCTAAAATCAATTGTACCGTTTCAAAATCGTTTGGATGTACTTTCAATTGAATACCTCCGTAGGCAAAACTAGCTAATGGGTCAATGGAGATTAAATTTTCATTTTGAAAAAGATGAGGAATATTTTCATGATCAAAAATTGATTTGTTTTAGGATAACTTATACTAAAGATGAAGTAGCCAAGTATAAATTCAGCATGCTGATAGTTGTTAGTAAAAATAATCAAAAGGATTGTTAGAATGTTAAAAGGTTTAATATTTTGATTGTTAAATAATTTGCAAGTTTGTTTTAATTAATCAAATATTCAACAAATGGGAAATCTTTCATATTCACTTATTAATTTTATTCAACATTTTTATAATTAATGCACAAGGAAGTTCAAATTTGATAGAGGGCAAAGGTTATTTTGATGATATTGGTATAAATGCAAAATTTGGTGAACCAAATGTGGTATTTGTGCGGATAGTAATGGTAATTATTTATAGTCGATACTTTTAATAAAAAAATATAAGAAAAAGTTGATAGATTAACAAATCAAGTGACTACTGTATCCAGGTTCGATGCTGGTTTTATTTAGATGGAATTGGCACTTTATCAAATAATGGAGATGCTGGAATTTGCAGGACAGATCTGATAATTGATAGCAAAACTTAGATACTGGAAATAATAAAATCAGAAAAATAGTAAGTACTGAGAACGGAAGTAAAATTGTTCAAGTTTTGGATTCAATGGGATTGGCAATAGGAAAAAATTTTCAAGTATTGCACATTTAGGGGAAATATGGTACAGATAGTAAAGTCACCTCAAGTTTATGGCAAAATATGGAGGAGATTGAAATAATCAAAGAAAATAGAAATTTCTTCAACAATGATGGTGGTTATATTTTGGTTCAACTAGTGGTTATTCTGATGGGATTTGGTACGAATGCACTTTTTAATAATCCACAAGGAATTTGCTCAGAAAAAATGAAATTTATAGTTAATGGCAATTCATCCAATCACAAAATAAGAAAAATAGTTTTAGTTCAACATGGATGGTTAATATAATAGCAAGATCAACACAAGGATTTTTTGACGGATGGAGCTTTATCTCAATTTAATTTTGCTTATGATCTTTGTATAGATAACAATGATAATTTATTTGTTACGGATAACTATAATCATAAAATTAGAAAAATTAATACTAAAACCAATGAAGTTACTACTATAGCTGGTTCAAGTCTAGGATACTTAGACGGCATTGCTTCTACATCACAATTTAAATATCCTTCGAGTAGTTTTAATCAAGAAAATTTTTTTAAACTCGATCAAAGTAATTATATCATCAAAAAAATATCAAATAATCTAAAGTATATACAATCAAGAAAATTAAGATTTAACATATTATCAAATCCTTGCACATTTTTTTAGAGGTTGAAATTGATAAACATCATAAATCAATTAACTTCAAATTACCGACGTTTTTAGGAAAAATTATTGAAAATCAGAAATTAGAAAGTTCAATTCTCTAAAATAAATACTAGTAGTTTTCAAAATGTTGGAATTTACTTTTTAAAAATAAGTGATGAAAACAAAAAAAGTATTAGAAAGTTTATAGTCAAATAATTTTTTTTTAATAATTTATAAAAGTTTAGTCATTTGACTGATCTTAATTTATGTTTATGAATTGTTACTTTTCTAATAAAAATTTTATCTCATAACTTGCATGTTCTATTTATTTCGTAATTTTCAACTTTAAGAAAAGAATTATGAGTAATAGACCAAAAAAGTTTGGAAAAAAAGGAAAAACATTCTCCGAAAAGATTTTAAAAATACTTTCTCAAAATGCCAATAAACCTTACAATTACAAACAAATAGCAGCTATTTTAGAGCTTGATGATACCAAAAGTAGGAATGAAATTATAAAAGATTTAAAAATATTAGCGGCTCAAAAAGTAATTATAGAAACCGAACCAGGTAAATATCTGGTAAAAGCAATTAGTCAAGATTATTATGAAGGAACAATTGATATGACTAGCCGTCGTACTGCTTTCTTTATTTGTCCTGAACTGGAAGAAGATGTTTTTATTCCTACCAATAATTTAAATCGCGCTTTAGATAAAGATACTGTAAAAGTATACATCTACAACAGACGAAAAGGACGAAGACCAGAAGGTGAAGTTATAGAAATTATTGAAAGAGCTAAAACAGAATTTGTTGGAGTGATAGATATTCAGAAGAATTTTGCTTTTGTTTCGACTGCTAATCCTAAAATGTACACCGATATTTTTATCCCAAAAGACAAAATTGGAGAAGCCCAGCAAGGAGATGTTGTTATAGCAAAAATTGAAGATTGGCCAAAAAAAGCGGATAGTCCTTTTGGTTCTATCATTAAAGTTTTAGGTAAACAAGGCGAACACAATACGGAAATTCATGCCATTTTAGCGGAATATGGATTGCCCTACGATTTTCCCATCGAAGTTGAAGTTTTTGCTCAAAAATTAGACACGACAATTCAAGAAAGTGAAATTAAAAAACGTCGTGACATGCGAGATACTTTGACTTTTACTATCGATCCAAAAGATGCTAAAGATTTTGATGATGCCCTGTCTTTCAAAAAACTAGAGAATGGAAACTACGAAATTGGTGTTCATATTGCCGATGTATCGCATTATTTACAAGAAGGAACTGTTTTGGATGACGAAGCATACAAACGTGCCACTTCAGTATATTTAGTAGATAGAGTAGTGCCAATGCTTCCTGAGGTTTTGTCTAATTTTGCTTGTTCACTTAGACCCAATGAAGAAAAATATACCTTTTCAGCTGTTTTTGAATTGAACGAAAAAGCACAATTAATGAATCAATGGTTTGGAAGAACAGTTATTCATTCCAATCAACGTTTTTCTTACGAAGAAGCACAATATATTATTGAAAGCAACACTAAAAATTTAAATTCCGATAAAAAAGAGTTGCTTCTTGACGACACAACTAAAAATAATATTTCGTCGTCAAAAACCAAAGGAAATACAATTCCAGAAGAGATTTCTATAACAGGAAAAGCGTATCAAGTGCCTGATGATATTGTGGCTGCTACCTTAAAAATGGATGAATTGGCTAAAATTCTTCGAAGACATCGAATGAGTGATGGAGCGATTTCTTTTGATAAAGTAGAAGTAAAATTCAATTTGAATGAAGAAGGCGAACCGGAAGGAGTTTATTTTAAAATATCCAAAGATGCCAATCATTTAATTGAAGAATTCATGCTTTTAGCCAATAAAAAAGTGGCTGAATTCATAGGAAAACAAAAGAAAACGTTTATTTACAGAATACACGATGAGCCTAATGAAGATAAATTATTCAATCTTCAAACGGTAATTTCTAAGTTTGGATACAGTATCAATTTGAAATCGAAAACAGAAATTTCTAAATCGTTAAACACTTTATTACAAGATGTTGTTGGTAAAAAAGAGCAAAATTTAATAGATACCTTAACCATTCGAAGTATGAGTAAAGCCAAATATTCTACTGAAAATATTGGTCATTATGGATTAGCTTTTGATTATTATTCCCATTTTACGTCACCAATTCGACGTTATCCCGATGTTATGGCACATCGATTATTACAACATTATTTAGATGGAGGAAAATCAGTTGATGCTGAATTGTATGAAGAAAAATGCGTCCATTCTTCTAACATGGAGGGTTTAGCAACCAATGCGGAACGTGATAGCGTGAAATACATGCAAATTAAATTCATGCAAGACCATAAAGATCAGGAGTTTTTAGGCGTTATTTCTGGAGTTACAGAATGGGGAATTTATGTCGAAATCGTAGAAAATAAGTGCGAAGGAATGTGTAGAATTCGCGAAATTAGAGACGATTATTACACCTTTGATGACAAACAATATGCATTGGTTGGCGAAATTTCTAAAAACATATTACAATTAGGCGACGAAATTTACGTTAAGGTAAAAAATGCTGATTTGGTTAAGAAACAATTGGATTTTAATTTTATTAGAAAAAATGAATAAATAACATCATGCAAAAAGTAGTTGTAGTAGTAGTAGTATTTTTGAGTCAACTTGGTTTTTCTCAAAATAGTGTGACCAAAAAATTAGGCGATTTTACCAAAGTCACTTCCTTTGATCAAATCGATGTGTTATTAGTTCCATCCAATGAGAATAAAATTATTCTGAGTGGAGAAGGAGCAAATGAAGTAGAATTAGTCACTAAAAACGACGAGTTAAAAATCAGAATGCCTTTAACCAAATTGTTAAAAGGGGAAGCTATTTCTGCCACAGTGTATTATAAAAACATCGATGCTGTTGAAGCTAATGAAGGTTCTAGAATTGCGAGCGAAGCAACATTTAATTCCATAAATTTTGATATCATTGCCAAAGAAGGTTCTGAAATCAAATTAAAATTAGATGTCGAAAGAGTTTCCATTAAAGCTTCTGACGGTTCTAAAATTGATGTAGAAGGAAATGCAACCAATCAAGAGGTTTTGGTTAATACAGGTGGTATTTATGAAGCCGAAAAACTAAGAAGTAAACTAGTAAGTATTACTGTAAATGCTGGAGGTGAAGCGGCTATTTTTGCCACTGATTTTGTCGATGCAAAAGTGAGAGCAGGAGATATCGTAATTTTTGGTAAACCCAAACAGATCAATCAAAAAGTAATCGCTGGAGGAACAATTACAGAAAGTAAAGAATAATTTCTTATTTTTGATTTTATTCATACCTCAAAAACATGCTTCAAGATATTGTATCAGGAATACCATTAGGAATTTTTTTAAGTTTCATGGTAGGTCCTGTTTTTTTTGTTTTGTTAGAAACCAGTGCGGTCAAAGGATTTAGAGCTGCTTTTGTTTTTGATTTAGGAGTGGTCCTAGCAGATATTTTTTTTATTGCTGTGGCCTATTTAGGAAGTTATCGATTAATTCAAAGTATAAAAGACAAACCCGCTCTTTTTATTTTTGGAGGAATTGTAATGCTTGTTTACGGCATAATTTCATTGTCTAAATTAAAAAAACAGCAAAAAGTAAAATTCGAATTAATTGACCAAGAAATTATCAAGAAAAATTATGGAAGCCTTTTTGCGAAAGGATTTTTCTTAAATTTCATCAATATTGGAGTATTGGGTTTTTGGCTAGCGGTAATTATATCTATAGGACCAAAACTACAATTAGAAACCTCTAGAATGATTGTGTTTTTCTCTTCTGTAATAGGATCTTATTTATTGGTTGATATTGGAAAAATAGTACTAGCCAAACAACTAAAACACAAAATGACTCCTGCCAATATCCTTAAAATGAAAAAAGTCACCAGTATTTTACTCATTATTTTTGGCTGCATATTGATGTTTCAAGGCTGGTTTCTAGCGAAAATAAACTAGCTAAAAAGGTTTTAGAGAAGATAGATTAGTAAGTTTTAAATAGTTTATGACTATAACTACTTTTAAACAGTAGTGTGTAATGAATTACATTTTGAATAAGAAATAAAGTCTGATTTTGTAAGACCTGTATATGTTGTGTAAAATTAATCCTTAAATTAGAGAATTTAAGAATCTAACACAAAAAAATCTATATGGAAAAATTTATAAAACTTATACTCATAATAATTAGTTTAATCTGTACATATATAATATTAGCTGTTGGATTAAAAATAGTTCCAACAATATATGAATCTTCAAATTCAGAAAATATAAATAATGTAAGTTTAAACCTTTCTTATAGTTATATTGCGGGCGTAATATTTTATTTTTTTGTGACTTTATTTCCTTATTTAATTTTGAAAAATAAATTAAAACCAGCTTTAGATTTAAAATTAATTGACCTTAAAATTCAAATTACATCGTTTATTAGGTCATTTAATTCGGTCCTAGATATTGATTTGAAAGATATTGATTTAATAACAATCCAAAAATATTATTAAAAAAAACATAGTATATTAGACCGTTCATATTATTCGCCAAGACAGGTACAACTATGAGTAATTTAGATTTTTATGTTCAACAAAATTAAATATTTTTAATCTAGTTGAATCAATACTAACTTATCGTGAGTATTTGACTTCTAATCAAATTCTAGAATTAGAAAGAATTAGAGATTCTAAATTCTTTCATTTAACAAAAATGGCTGGTTTTCCTTTACAAGATGTTTTCTATAAATCTGATGAATTTAATCAAGCATTTTCAAATACTTTTTTTGAAATAATTGAAAGTGCACGGAATATTTAACTTTACACAACTGTTGCTAAAAATGGATTTAGACAATTGGCTTAAAAGAAAGCTTGTTTGTATCTAGGGTGATTAGGTAAATATGTAATTATCTATAAATGTAGGTATTAAATGCAATTATCTAATATTTTTTTATAAATGTTGTTTATGATGAATTCTTCTAATTGGTTTTTGGTAATGGTTAATGCGCTGTTGTTTTTTATTTTAAAATTTAATGATGACTTAAATCGTAAAAGAATTATTAATTACATTTCCATTCAGCAAATAAAATTATACTTAATTCTTGCTTCAATTTTCTTAATTGAGTACTATTTTATAAATAGTATTTATCATGATAAATATTATAATATTTTTGGAGCATCTATTAGGTCATTTATAACTAGTTTATATATTTTTCTTATATGCAAAAACTATTTTAATAGTTTATTTATTATCAAAATTGATATAAAAAAAACATTAATAATAGTAATTATTTCATCAGTTTTTGCACTACTGATTTTAAATTTACAAGAGTATTTATTTTATTTGGTCAATCGTAAACTGCCGATAGAATATGGAGTATATTTATCAGAGTACTATTTATTAATTGGATTTGTTTTTTATGCAGCTCTCCCCGCCATTTTTGAGGAAATATTTTTTAGAGGATTAATTTTTGATAAATTAAAACTTATTTATTCAGGGAAAAATTCAATAATTATAAGTAGTATTTTGTTTTATTTAATACATTTGGTTTATGGTACTTTTCTAACTTTCTTGTATATATTACCGCTTGGATTTTTCTTAGGTTATTTAAGAAATAAATACAATAATTTATTATATCCAATTGTTTCCCATTTTTTCTATAACTTCGTTGTATTCTTATATCCTATAATTAAATAATATAAAATATGTCAACACCCGACTTAACACAAAGATTTTTACCATATTTTATTTGGTTTTTAATTGTTGTTTTAAACAATTATTTTTTTCTGTTTTTTCAAAAAAAACTAAAAGTACATTAAAAATATTAATTGCAGTATTTTTAACTATTTGGTTAATAATTACCGTTTTTACAGTTATTTTGATATTATCTATTTGTCTTCATATTCTGTTACGCCTCTACTTTTCAGTCTAAAACTTGCTGAAAATCTTCCTCAAGTAATTATTTTTGGTGGTATAGCATTCTTTCTTAAATATAGAAAATTTAAAATAAAGTGTTAAAAGTTAGATTCCCTATACAAAAACTAAAAAAAAAATCTCATTTAAGCCCTATACTAAGCGAGGTTTGTTTTTGGGTATTATTGGTCTTGTCTTGTGCTCGATTGTATCGAGCACCGATATAAATTAAAACAAAAAAAGAGACACATTGCTTTATCTCTTTTTGAGCCATCGTCCGGATTCGAACATAATCTTTACTTAATTTTTTCTAAAAATTAACTATAAAAAAACCTCCAAGTTTGCTGCGCCAGTTCACTTTGTTCGAGTCTTTGAAGGTTTAGAAGCATCGTCCGGATTCGAATTATACCTTTAATTCATTTTTTCTAAAAATGATATAAAAAAAACCTCTCGAAAAGAGAGGTTAATTTAGAGGCATCGTCCGGATTCGAACCGGAGTAGGAGCTTTTGCAGAGCCCAGCCTAGCCGCTCGGCCACGACGCCAATTATTTTAATGGTTTGCAAATATAGGAAACAATTCATAATTAGCAATTATCAATTGTTAATTATCAATTAATTTCTGTATTCTTCCAATTCTATCGTAACCGCTTCAACATCACCACCTATAGGCGGATTGAGCTTAGAAACCGCTAAAATGATTCTCGAAATAGAAGGAATTTCTTTGAAAATTCTAGAGACAATTCTATGACCTACATGTTCCAATAAATGCGAACGAATAGCCATTTCTTCCACAACAATAGTGTTCAAAAGGACATAATCGACCGTATCTTTCAAATCATCAGAAATACAGGATTTACGCAAGTCGGTTTTTACTTCTAAGTTAACAGAATAATCCGATCCAATTTTTCCTTCTTCTAGCAAGCAGCCGTGATAAGAGAAGGTTCGAATATTTTTTAGTTTTATAACTCCCATAATTTTTTATTCAAAGTTCAAAGTTTAAGGTTTAAAGTTAACTAGTGCAACTTTAAACCTTAAACTTTAAACCATTTTAACTAGCTTTTTTTATCTTTGCTAAAATTAAGCAAAAAATGTCAACCGAAGAGAAATCACTGAATTTTATTGAGCAAATTATAGAAGAAGATTTAAAAAATGGTTTGTCTCAGGACAAATTGCGTTTTCGTTTTCCTCCGGAACCTAATGGCTATTTACACATCGGTCATGCCAGTGCTATTTGTTTGAATTTTGGATTAGGAATAGACTATAAAGCCCCTGTTAATTTACGTTTTGACGATACCAATCCAGCAAAAGAAGAGCAAGAGTTCGTAGATGCTATAAAACGAGATGTTCAATGGTTGGGATTTGAATGGTCGGAAGAGCGATATGCTTCCGATTATTTTCAGCAGTTGTATGATTGGACCGTTGATTTTATTAAACAAGGAAAAGCCTACGTAAACAACCAAACTTCTAAAAAAATGGCGCAACCAAAAGGAACTCCATCCACTTTTGGAACCGATAGCCCTTACAGAAATCGCTCTATTGAGGAGAATTTAGAACTCTTTGAACGAATGAAAAATGCAGAATTTCCAGAAGGAGCCCATATTTTACGTGCAAAAATTGACATGAAATCGACAAATATGTTGATGCGCGATCCCATCATGTACCGTATTTTACACAAATACCATCACAGAACAGGCGATGCATGGTGTATTTATCCAATGTATGATTGGGCACATGGAGAAAGTGATTATATAGAACAAATTTCTCATTCTTTCTGTACTTTGGAATTTTTGCCACATAGAGAGTTGTACGATTGGTTTTTAGATCAGATCTATGATGCTACTAAGGTTCGTCCAAAGCAAAGAGAATTTGCACGTAGAAATTTAAGTCACACTGTTGTTAGTAAAAGAAAACTATTACAGTTGGTCAAAGAAAATCACGTAACAGGCTGGGATGATCCTAGAATGTCTACGATTTCTGGTTTAAGAAGAAGAGGGTATACACCCGCTTCGATACGCAATTTTGCAACAACAATTGGAATTGCTAAACGCGATAATTTAATAAACGTTTCGGTATTAGAATATTGTGTTCGTGAGGATTTGAATAAAATTGCACCTCGAGTAATGGCTGTTTTAGACCCAATTAAAGTAGTTATTACCAATTATCCCGAAGGAAAAGAAGAATGGTTGGAAGCAGAAAACAATCCCGAAGAGGAACAGGTAACCTATAGAAAAGTACCTTTTTCAAGAGAATTATACATTGAAAGAGAAGACTTTTTAGAAGAGGCTCCTGCTAAATTTTTCCGACTAAGTATAGGAAAAGAAGTACGATTGAAAAATGCCTACATCATCAAAGGCGAAAGTGTGATTAAGGATGCCCAAGGGAATCTTACAGAAATTCATGTGACTTATGATACAGATAGTTTAAGCGGAAGCGGAACAGAAGCCAGTCAACGCAAAGTATCTGGAACATTACACTGGGTGTCTATACCTCATGCCATTGAAGCAGAAGTTCGAGTATACGATCGATTGTTTATAGACGAAGCACCCGATAGTCATAAAGAGAAAGATTTCTTAGAATTTGTAAATCCAGAGTCTTTAAAAGTGGTAAAAGGATTTGTAGAACCAAGTTTACAAGAGGCTAAAAATGAAGATAAATTCCAGTTTCAGAGATTAGGATATTTTACTGTTGATAAAGACTCAGGAGCAGAAAAACTTGTTTTTAATAAAACAGTTGGATTGAAAGATACTTGGGAAGAAAAAGGCAAAAAAGAAGAGAATATATTGATGGCTACCCAAAAGGAAATCAATAAATACGTAAAGGAAAAAGACGAAACTAATGCGGTTGTAATTTTGAGAATATTGTTTCCAACATCAAAAGCGCATTGATAATTTCAGTTTATTAGTTCAAACGGTAACTAAGAACATCAAGAACGATAACAATTCATTATTGTTCTCTAATTTAATTTTGAATTCTTCCGATAATGTTTCAGCAAAAGATATCGAAAAAGAGTCCTTAATAAAATTGTATTCGATGTCACTGAAAAGTCAATTGGCTTCCGTAAGAATTTTTGTATTCAAAATTTAGTTAAGGACGTATATCATTTCAACGATTTTAAAACTCAATTGGCTGAACTAAAAAATTCTGAAAAAAATGAAAAGTTTTAGCTTTGTTAGATTAATTAAAAATCTAAAAGCAAACGATAGATTTTAAATATGAAAAGCGCTTAATAAAGCGCTTTTTTTGATAATTGCAAATTCTTATCAAAAATAGAGAAAATATAGTTTTTACTAATTAAAATCGGCTGCTATAAATTGATTTTAAGACCACTTTATTAATTCTAACACAAGAAATACATTTATTATTTTTTATTACAACAAAAGGCTTTATTTTGGTTTTTTTATCAAAAAAAGAATTCCTTTTAACATCTTATTAACAGCGGGTGGCTCTAGTATTTCGTAACTTTAGTGAAGTATTAATTTAAAAAGTAAAGTCATGTCAAACAACAACGGAAATGTATTAGTAGCTCTTTTAGCAGGAGTTGCAATAGGAGCAGGAATAGGAATTTTGTTTGCTCCCGATAAAGGTTCAAAAACCAGAGAAAAAATCAAAGATGGTTATGATGATGTTAAAGATAATTTGTTACACAAATTGCAAAAAGCATCAAAAGGGATTAAAGATAAATTTTCACATGCTAAATACGATTTAGAAGAAACCTATGAAGATTTGGTTTCAAACATGAATCATAAAAGTGAAGATGTAATTTCATTTTTAGAAACTAAGTTAGCCGACTTAAAAGAACAAAATGCTAAACTTCAAAATTAATTGAAATTTAAAGTAGCAGGTAACCTAAAACAACGATTATGGCTTTTGAAGAATTGAAAGAGCATACAGAAGAAATACAAGACCAGGCTCAGGCTTTTTTTGAAACCAATTTAGCGTATTATAAATTATGGGGTTTTAAGGTGGCAATGAAATCCACTACTATGATTTTAAAATTTACCTTAATTGCGATTTGTTTGGGTATGGTTTTGTTGTTTAGTTCGGTTGCTGGAGCATTAGCCATAGGTAATTTTTTAGGTAGTTATCCATACGGTTTTATGATAGTAGGTGGAATTTATTTGGTTTTATCGGGTATTTTATTTCTTATAAAAGATAAAATTGTTGAAGGTCCTATTCTAGAGAAATTTTCAGAAATCTTTTTTAACGATTAAGGTATGGCAACTAAAAAATATTCTTCCTATGCTGAAATCGACAGTGAATTAGAAATCTTAAAGTTAGAGAAAGAAATTCATTATCGGAAAATGATGCAAAGTGTTCAGAAAACCAAAGAAAGCCTAACACCTAGCGGAATCGTAAGTGATTTGATTAGTTCTTCAACTTCCGTTTTAAAAGGACCTTATGGGCCAATTCTTACCATGGTTGCACCTTTTGTTTTGAACAAAGTGGTTCCCTACATCAAGAAATGGATTTCCAAAAACACAAAAAAAGAGGCTTAACGGCCTCTTTTTCTTTTTTAAACTTCTTCTTCAGGAGTTTTAGTTTCTGGATTTTCTTCTTCTATTTTAGGTTTGACTTTTTTATAATTTCGTTTCATCATTTCTCCCACTTGATTGGAAGCTGAGAAAGAAGCTACCATATTATTAAGCATATCGCTCCCTGCTTGAGGGGAGTTTGGTAGTAAAATTAAATTCGAATTAGCATCCGCTCCAATAGCCTGTAAAGTATCATAATGTTGTGTTACTACAATTAAGGCTGATGCTTCTTGAGAATTGATTCCTACACGGTTTAGAACTTCAACGCTTTCAACCAAACCGCGTGCAATTTCCCTTCTTTGGTCAGCGATTCCTTGACCTTGCAGACGTTTGCTTTCTGCTTCTGCTTTAGCTTTGGCTACAATTCTAATTCTTGTACTTTCTCCTTCAAATTCTGCAGCCGTTTTTTCTCTGTCGGCAGCATTAATTCGGTTCATTGCATTTTTTACCTGAATATCGGGGTCTATATCAGTAACTAAAGTGTTGATAATGTCATAACCGTAAGTGGTCATGGCTTCATTAAGTTCACGTTTTACCGCAATGGCAATATCGTCTTTTCTTTCAAAAACATCATCTAGTTTTAGTTTTGGAACTTCAGCTCGAACAACATCAAAGACATAAGCAGTAATTTGATCATGTGGATATTCTAGCTTATAGAAAGCATCGTACACTTTATCTTGAATTACCTTAAACTGCACAGAAACTTTCATTTTAACAAATACATTATCCTTTGTTTTGGTTTCGATAATGACATCTAGTTGTTGAATTTTGAGATTAACACGACCGGCAATTCTGTCGATTAAAGGAATTTTTAAATGCAATCCAGAATTTCTAACGCTTGTAAATTTTCCAAAACGCTCAATAATAACTGAAGTTTGTTGTTTTACCGTAAAAAAAGAGGAAAAGAAAATAAATAGACCAAAAACTAAAAAAATAATCAATGCAATATCCATAACGATTTAAATTAAGTTAATAAAGTTGGGTTAAATTACAAAATTTATTTTAGGTTTGTCGACGATATCCTTAATTATATGAAAAAGAAATATCTTGTACTAGTATTTTTATTGCTCTCTGTAATTGCTTCTGCGCAATACGGTTACAGAGACGGAAACAGAATAGGAATTACACTTGGTGTGACTCAAACTACATTGTCAACAAAAACTTTGATACCAAACCAGAATTAGGTTGGGTAGGAGGTTTGTCTGTTAGAGGAAATTATTACATTGATTTTAGTATGATTTTTGGAATGCAATTTTCTGAAACAACTTTACTGTAGCTACATTAAGTAGTCCATTCTTAAAAAAACAAGATTTGAAATATACTTTGGCTAGTGCACAAATTCGATTATTATTGAGTTATAACATTGTTAAAGATCACGTTTCATTGGATTTTGGTCCTGTTTTGCAAGTAAACGGAAAGCTGAAAATTGATTCTAGATTTGAAGATAATATTGTTTCTGAACTACATTAACAGCAAAAGATATTATTGATATCAACACATTTAACGGGAATCTTTATGCTGGAATTTCTGCAGGAAATAGACGTATTCGTGCCATAATTTGTTATCAATATGGAGTGAATAATATTCTCAATAATTTGAATCAAAAACCAGAATTACAGCAAAGTAATTCAAGTAAATTTACGGGTCACCTTGGAATTATAAGCGGTCAAGTGTTGTTTAATCTGTAAGTTTATTAGGTTTTAAAGTTCGGCGATTGCTTTTTCAATTCGTCGAATCGTTTCTTCTTTTCCAATTATCTCTACAATATCAAAAAGGTGAGGCCCTTTGAGCGCACCAACCAGGCTCAAACGAAACGGCTGCATTACTTTTCCCATTCCGATTTCATTTTTAGTCATCCAATCTTTGACAATAGTTTCGATATTCATTGAACTAAAATCTCCAATATTTTCCAAAACAGAAATCAATTCTTGCATCAAGGCAGGTGTTTCTTCTTTCCAGTTTTTTGACGCTTTTTCGTCATAAGAAGTTGGAGCAATAAAGAAAAAGTCACTTAAATCCCAAAATTCAGAAACGAAATGAGCTCTTTCTTTGATTAGAGAAACTATTTTTTCCAATTTTGTCATTACGACAACGGAGGAATCTATTCCTTTTAAGCAAATAAGAAGCAAATGTTTTGGCTAAATCAGCATCATTTTGTTGTGTTAAATACTGATGATTAAACCATTTATTTTTTTCAGGATCAAATTTAGCTCCAGATTTATGCACTCGATTTAAATCAAATTTTTCAATTAATTCTTCTAAAGAAAACAGCTCTTGATCGGTACCGTCATTCCAGCCCAATAAAGCTAGAAAGTTAATAACCGCCTCTGAGAAAAATCCTTTTTCTCTGTAACCTGATGATTTTTCTCCAGAAATTGGGTCAGTCCAATCCAATGGGAATACAGGAAATCCTAGTTTATCGCCGTCGCGTTTGGATAATTTTCCGTTTCCGACAGGTTTTAAAATTAAAGGTAAATGAGCAAATTTTGGAGCTTCCCATGCAAAGGCTTCATATAGCAAAATGTAGCGGCATTAGAGGGCAACCATTCTTCACCACGAATCACGTGAGAGGTTTCCATTAAATGGTCGTCAACAATATTAGCCAAATGATAGGTTGGCATTCCATCCGATTTGAATAAAACTTTGTCGTCTAATAAATTCGTTTCAAATATTATTTCGCCACGAATAATATCATTAATTCGATATAATCGGTCTGAAGGAGTTTTAAATCTAATAACATGTTCTTCTCCATCAGCAATTCTCTCTTTTGGACTTTTTCTTTGATTTCCCCAATAATCTTCTTTAGCATTATTTAAAGAATTATCTAAATCATTTCTGTTGCGAGAACATATAAATGAAAGTATTACCATCATCTTCCGCATTTTTTCTATGAAAATCCAATGAGGCCGCAGTATCAAAAGCATAGTAAGCATTTCCAGATTCAATCAACGCATCTGCATATTTTTTGTACAAATGCTTTCTTTCACTTTGACGGTAGGGACCAAACTTTTCATTTTTCCCAACAGTTTCATCTGGAGCAATTCCCAACCATTCTAAGGCTTCCATAATATAAGCTTCAGCACCGGGAACAAAACGGTTTTGGTCGGTATCTTCAATTCGTAAATAGAAAACCCCGTTATTTTTTTTAGCAAATAAATAATTGAATAGAGCAGTTCGAACACCGCCAATATGTAAAGGTCCCGTTGGACTTGGTGCAAAACGCACACGAACTTGTTGTGACATTTGGTACAATTTTGTGCAAAGATAATTAGAAGTTAGAAGTCGGAAGTTAGAAGTTAGAAGTTTTTGGAGAAATAGTTGTGAGTTTACCTTTATTAATTTTTTAACATCAAATAGAATTTAAAAAGTATTACTTTTATCGGTTATTAAAATAAACGGAAATCATTGGAATCTTCGAGTGTTATTTACAGAAAATTAGAGGCTTTTATCAAGAAATATTACACGAATGAACTCATTCGAGGAATACTATTTTTTATTGGTTTAGGATTACTGTATTTTTTGTTTACGCTTTTTGTAGAATATTTTCTTTGGTTGAAACCAATAGCAAGAACTGTCTTGTTTTGGACTTTTGTTTTTGTAGAGTTTTTTCTGTTGTTTCGATTTATTCTTTTTCCTCTATTTAGATTATTTAAGCTTCAAAGAGGAATCGACTATAAGGAAGCCTCCGCAATTATTGGAAATCATTTTTCTGAAGTTAGTGATAAACTCACCAATTTTCTTCAACTATCAGAAGATGAGAATCAGTCGGAATTATTAGCGGCATCAATAGAACAGAAGGCTAATGCTTTGCAGCCGATTCCTTTTGGGAATGCTGTTAATTTCAAGGCGAATAAGAAATTTTTGCCACTGGCGATTCTTCCTATTTTATTTTTTGCTTTCTTTTATTTATCTGGAAATAGTACAATTATTTCTCAAAGTTTAAATAGAGTGGTTCATTTTAAACAACAATTTTTTCCGCCAGCCCCTTTTGAATTTATAGTCTTAAACGATAAGTTACAAACCGAACAAAACAAAGATTTTGTTTTTCGAATTAAAACTGAAGGAAAAATTATTCCTGAAACCGCTATGATTTTTATTAATAACGAAAGTTATTTTATGGAAACTACTAAAGCTGGAGAGTTTCAGTTTAAAATTGCGAATCCTACCGAAACTTTTTCTTTTCATGTAGAAGCTAATGCGGTTTCGTCTAAAGATTTTCAGCTCAATGTAGTTACGGTTCCTTCGATTGCTAATTTTGAAATGCTGTTGAGTTTTCCGTCTTATTTGAAGAAAAAACAGGAAATTATTAAAGGCACAGGAAATGCTATTGTTCCAGAAGGCACAATGTAACTTGGAAGATGAGCACGCAAGCTACTCAAAAAGTTGATTGGACCAATTTAAAGTCGAATCTCGTTTTCAAAGTCAGCCAATACATTTATTTTATCAAAAACGATTTCTCAAAACACAGAATATCAAATTCGTACGTCAAATGATAAGGTAAAAGATTATGAGAAATTAAATTACCAAATTTCGGTCATTAAAGACCAATTTCCTACAATCAATGTAAATAATGCTCCCGATAGTTTAAAAGTGGATAAAAACTATGTTTTAGGTCAAATTTCAGATGATTATGGATTGTCTAAACTTCAAGTTGTTTATTATGAAAGAGACAAACCACAAAAGGCTAAACGTGGAATCATAGCCGTTAAAGCTTCCAATTACGATCAATTTATTTTCTCTTTTCCTAGTAATCTTCCTGTTGAACAAGGCGTTTCCTATGAGTATTATTTTGAGGTTTTTGATAACGATGCAATTCATAATTTTAAAAGCACAAAATCTTCCGTTTTCTCCAATAGAATAGCTACTGATGAGGAAAAAGAAGATCAGATTTTTCAAGAGCAAAATAGCACTATCAATAGTATGCAAAAGTCTTTGAAAAATCAAGACAAGCAAATTTCTGAAATAGAAAAATTGCAAAAAGTTGGAAAAGAAAAGATAATCTGGAGTTTAAAGACCAACAAAAGTAAATGATTTTATCAAGCGTCAGAAACAACAAGATGAAATGATGAAAGAGTTTTCCGAGAAAATGAAAGATAATCTGAGAAATTTAAAACTGACAAGAAAGATGAATTTAAAGAGGAGTTGCAAAAACGTTTAGAAAAGCCAAAAGATTTAGAGAAAAAATAAGAAGCTTCTTGATGAACTGAAAGAGTTAAATGATAAAATCAAGAATGAAGAGTTATTAGAAAAGTTAGATCAATTTAAACAAAACAGCAAGAATCAGACTAAAAATTTAGAACAGCTTGTAGAGTTGACTAAGAAATATTATGTTGAGAAAAAAGCAGAACAGTTGGCGGACAAATTAGATAAGTTGTCTGAAAAGCAAGACAAATTATCCGATAATGACCAGGAAAACAAACTTGAAAAGCAGGATGAAATCAATAAAGAGTTTGATAAAATTCAAGAGGATTTAAAAGACTTAGATAAGGAAAATAAGGAACTAAAAGCACCATTGGACATTCCAAAAGATACAGAAAAAGAAAAGAGTATCGATGAAGATTTAAAAAAAGCTTCAGAAGATTTACAGAAGGAAAATAAAGCTAAGGCTAAGCCAAAACAAAAAAGTGCTTCAAAAAAGATGAAAGAAATGTCTATGAAGATGGAACAAAGTATGGCGGAAGGTGAAATGGAGGAACTGGAAGAAGATGTTAAAATGCTTCGTCAAATTTTAGATAATTTATTAGTTTTCTCATTTTCACAAGAGGAGCTCATGGGTCAATTCAAAGGTCTTAAACGAGGTTCGCCCTCTTTTAATAAAAACTTGAAATTGCAACAAGATTTAAAACAACAGTTCAAGCATGTTGACGATAGTTTATTTGCTATGTCATTGCGCAATCCAAAAATCGCCGAAGATGTAACAAAGGAAATAGGAAATGTTCATTATAATATTGATAAATCCATAGAAAATCTAGTCGAAGCTCAAATGCCTAAAGGGTTATCTCACCAGCAATACGCTATTTCAGCATCAAATAAGTTAGCTGATTTTTTGAGTGACATTTTAAACAGCATGCAAATGTCATTATCAGGAATGGGACAAGGTAAGCCTAAACCAGGAAAGGGTCAAGGACAAGGTATGCAGTTGCCTGATATTATTCAAAAACAGAAAGGAATTGGAGAGAAGATGAAAGAAGGTATGAAAAAAGGTGAAAAGCCAGGTGAAGGAAAAAAATCAGGAGAGGGCAATAAAGGAAAATCAGGAAAGGAAGGAAAACCGGGTTCTGGAGATGGTCAAGGTCAGAAACAAGGAGAAAACGGTCTAGATGGTGAAGGCGATGCAAGAGATATTATGGAAATATATAAAGAACAAAAGCAACTTCGAGAAGCTTTACAAAATGAACTTAACAAGAAAGGAATGGGCGGAAATGGACAAGGAACTCTTGATGAAATGAAAGATATTGAAAAGCAGTTGTTGAACAAAGGTTTTAAAAACGAAGTCTTTCAGAAAGTCCTGAAGGTGCAACAAGAATTATTAAAATTAGACAAAGCCATTCAAGAACAAGGTGAGGAGCAAAAGCGGCAATCTCAATCAAACAAGAGAGATTTCTATGGTAAAAACAAATCTTTGCCCGCTAGTTTGCAAGAATATATAAATAGTATCGAAATTTTAAATAGACAAAGCTTACCTTTGCGCTCCAATTTTAATAAGAAAGTTCAAGAATATTTCAAAAGCAATGATTAGTTTTAATTATGAAACAGAATTTCAATTAGACAATGAAAATCAAATCATTGAATGGTTGTCACGCGTTATACTATCAGAAAAGAAGAAGGAAGGAGATATAAATTATATATTTTGTGATGACGAGTATTTAGTTGAAATTAACCAACAGTATTTAAATCACGACACACTTACTGACATTATAAGTTTCGATTATTCTGTAGGAAATGAATTACACGGAGATATTTTTATTTCAATCGAAAGAGTGAAAGAAAATGCTGTCGATTTCAATGTTTCTTTCGATGAAGAGCTTAAACGTGTAATGGTTCATGGTGTCTTACATTATTGGGTATAAAGATAAATCTGAAAAAGATGAGCTTTTGATGCGGAGTAAAGAAGATGAAAAAATAAAAATGTTTCACGTGGAACAATAAATAAACCGAATCTTAATCAGATTCTAGAATACAAACTAAAAGTAAATTCCAAATGTTTCAAGACGTATATGATGTGGTTGTGGTTGGTGCAGGTCATGCTGGTTCAGAAGCTGCCGCCTCTGCTGCAAATTTAGGATGTAAAACCTTGTTGGTTACTATGAGTTTGCAAAACATAGCACAAATGTCATGCAATCCTGCCATGGGCGGAATTGCTAAAGGACAAATTGTTCGTGAGATTGATGCTCTTGGTGGTTATTCAGGAATTGTTTCTGATAAAACAGCTATTCAATTTAAGATGCTCAATAAATCTAAAGGCCCGGCTATGTGGTCGCCAAGGGTTCAGAGTGATAGAATGCGTTTCGCTGAAGAATGGAGATTGATGCTGGAGCAAACGCCTAATCTCGATTTTTACCAAGAAATGGTTTCGGGACTTATTATTGAAAATGGCAAGATTAATGGGATTAGAACTTCTTTAGGAGTTGAAATAAAAGCTAAAACAGTTGTTTTGACTAATGGTACTTTTTTAAATGGATTGATTCATATAGGAGAAAAACAATTTGGCGGAGGTAGAGCAGGCGAGAGTGCAGCATACGGAATTACGGAAGATTTAATTAAAGTAGGTTTCGAGGCTGGAAGAATGAAGACAGGAACCCCGCCAAGAGTTGATGGTCGTTCTTTAGATTATTCTAAAATGAATGAAGAAAAAGGCGATGCTAAACCCGATAAATTTTCATATTCTGATATTACTTCTCCACTAATTCATCAAAAATCTTGTTACATGACTTATACTTCTCTAGGAGTTCATGATATTTTAAGAGAAGGTTTTGATAGATCACCTATGTTTAATGGGAGAATAAAAAGTCTTGGTCCAAGATATTGTCCTTCTATTGAAGATAAAATCAATCGATTTGCTGACAAAGAAAGACATCAGTTGTTTGTTGAGCCCGAAGGTTGGAATACGGTTGAGGTTTATGTGAATGGTTTTTCAACTTCTTTACCCGAAGACATTCAATATAAAGCACTGCGTTCTGTAGTTGGGTTTGAGAAAGTAAAGTTTTTTAGACCAGGCTATGCCATCGAATACGATTATTTTCCGCCAACTCAATTGAAACACACTCTGGAAACTAAATTAGTTGAAGGTTTGTATTTTGCTGGACAAATTAATGGTACTACAGGATATGAAGAAGCGGCTTCTCAAGGATTGATGGCTGGAATTAATGCTCATTTAAAAATTAATGAGAAAGAGCCATTTATTTTAAGACGAGATGAAGCATATATTGGTGTTTTAATTGATGATTTAGTTACAAAAGGTACTGAAGAACCATACAGAATGTTTACTTCAAGAGCAGAATACAGAACACTTCTTCGTCAAGACAACGCTGATTTTAGGTTAACACCAAAGTCATATGAAATTGGTTTAGCAACTGAAAAACGTCTTCGTAGAATGGAATATAAGCTCAAAGAATCTGAAAAAATGGTTACTTTTTTTAAAGAAACAAGCGTTACTCATCTTGAGGCAAATCCTATACTTGAAGCAAAAGAAACCGCTTTAGTATCTCAATCCGATAAGATGTTTAAGATTTTTTCCAGACCTCAAATTGAATTAGAAGATATGATGAAGTTTGAAAAAGTGAAAGAATATATAGACGATAATAATATCGATCAAGAGATTTTAGAGCAAGCTGAAATACAAGTTAAGTATTCTGGATATATAGAAAAAGAAAGAAATAATGCAGATAAATTAACACGTCTTGAGGATGTTAAAATTCCTGAATTTTTCGATTACAATAAGATTAAATCCATGTCTATTGAAGCTAAACAGAAATTAAGTACTATTCGACCTGTGACTATATCACAAGCTTCAAGAATTAGTGGTGTTTCTCCTAGCGACATTTCCGTGTTACTTATTTACATGGGAAGATAAGTGTTTCACGTGGAACGAATAATAAAAACTCTTTAATTCAGTAGTATAACAATGCTTTTCATGTGATTAAACCAGAGATTCTTTGGTTAAAAGAAGAGAAGTTACTAATGAAGTAAACATAAAAAGCAAAAGAAATTTTATAAAAATAATGGATATTTCAAATCATCAGCTATTTCTAACAGTAAAAGATCATTCTGTTTCAAAGGAAACTTTTAAATTATATCATGATAAAGAAATAGACTTAGTCTACACCCATCCACAACCCAGCGAACAAAATTTGCCCAGTTATTACGAAAGTGAAGATTATATTTCACATACCGATGGAAAGCGTTCTTTATTCGAAAAAGTTTATCATTTCATTAAAAGTATTGCATTAAAGAATAAGCTCAATTTGATAAATAGTTTGCAAACTTCAAAAGGTACTTTGCTTGATATTGGTGCTGGAACTGGTGAATTTTTGAGCGTTGCAAAAAAAGATAGTTGGCAGTGCGTTGGAGTAGAACCTAACAAAAAAGCAAAAGATATAGCCTTAAAAAAAGGAGTTGCTTTTGTGGAGAATACAAGTGACTTAGATGACGCTTCTATTGACGTGATCACCATGTGGCATGTTCTAGAACATGTACCCGATGTCGAAAAACAAATTGTCGAATTGAATCGATTATTAAAACCTGAAGGAACAATACTAATTGCTGTTCCAAATTTTAATTCTTTTGACGCTAAATATTATGGTGCTTTTTGGGCTGCTTATGATGTTCCAAGACATCTGTGGCATTTTTCCAAAACAGCTATTCAATCTCTTTTCAAAAAGGAAGGCTTGCAACTTATAAAAGTTTTGCCAATGAAATTTGACTCTTTTTATGTTTCATTATTATCTGAGAAATATAAATCTGGAAGAATGAATTTTTTAAAAGCATTTTACATAGGTTTAAAATCGAATTGGGTCGGAAATCAGAAAATGGAATATTCATCACACATTTATGTAATTAAAAACCATAAAAATTGAAATTAAAACCGTCAATTAACGATTTTACCACTAAACAACCATTTGCTCAAAAAAACAAAAATCAATCGTTAAAACGCTTTATTTAGATTTAAAATCAATAATTTTTAATTATTTAAAAGTTTTGTATAATAAATTCCTCTTATACCAAAACAAGGTTAAGAAATAATATAATTTTTAAGATGTAAAATTTATAATGTAAAAAATTTATACATTTGGTTCCAACGAAAAAAATTAATATAAAACATAAAATGAGAAAATCGATTCTAATTATTGCCTTAGCAATCTCTATTGTTTCTTGCAATACAAAAACTACAGAAGTTAAAGAAGTAAAAACAGCCTATGTAGACACGTCTAAATTACTTGAAGAATACACTGAAGCAAAAGATATAGAAGCTAAATACAAAACCAAATCGGATGAGATGGGGAAGGAATTAGAAAACGAAGTGGCTCGTTTTAAATATGAGGCATCAAATTTTCAAAAAAATGCACAACTCAACGGACAAGCTTGGGCACAACAAAAAGGTGCAGAATTACAAAAAAGAGAACAAGAGCTAAGCTATGCGCAGCAAGCTTTGGTAAGACAATTACAGGAGGAAAGTGGAACAGAGATGGATACATTAGTAAAGAATGTAAAAAAATTCATTAAGGAGTATGGTAAAGAAAAAGGCTATGATTACATATATGGAACAGGAGATGCGGTTTCTATTTTGTACGCACAAGACAAATATGATATTACAAAAGAAATCGTGAAATTATTAAACGACAAATACAAATCGGGTGCAAAAGTTGAAGCTAAAAAAGAAACTGAAACAACGGAAAAAAAGAAATAAATTGATGTCAAAATCAATTAAAGCCTTCACTCTATTAAGAATGAAGGCTTTTTTATTGAAATAGAGTTTTTTTCGAGGATTCTTTTTACTTTTATATTTTAATTTTTATACGCCAAATGGAAAATTTATCTAACGCCGGAAAGTACACCCTACAATTCATCAATCAAACCAATCGCTCCATTTTTCTGACTGGAAAAGCAGGAACAGGAAAAACCACCCTTTTAAAAGAAATAATTCAAACTACACATAAAAATGTCGTAGTCGTTGCTCCCACAGGAATAGCGGCTTTGAATGCTGCTGGAGTAACCATTCATTCTATGTTTCAACTGCCTTTTGGAGGTTTTATACCAGATTATATAGCGCCTCATTTTTCAGATTCGGTCAAATTTGAAACCAAAAATACTTTGGTGAGACACTTTAAAATGAGTGGACTAAAAAAAGCGGTCATTCGTAATATGGAATTGCTCATCATAGACGAAGTAAGTATGCTTCGTGCTGATTTGCTGGATGCCATGGATTTTATGATGCAAACTATCCGAAAAAGAAAAATTCCCTTCGGAGGCGTTCAAGTACTATTTATAGGCGATTTGTTGCAATTGCCACCCGTAATTCGCGATGAGGAATGGAAAATATTGAGAAAGTATTATCAAGGAAAATTCTTTTTTCATTCGCATGTAATTCAACAAAATCCGCCATTATACATAGAGCTTTCTAAAATTTTCCGTCAAACGGACGATGTGTTTATTGCAATTTTGAACAATCTTCGTAACAATACGATTTCAAATGAAGACATTCAGAATCTGAATCACTATGTACAACCTAATTTTGATTTAAAAGCCAATGAAGGCTATATTACTTTAACAACTCATAATGCTAAAGCAGATGCTATTAATGCGCAGTCTCTGAAAGATTTAGATGGAAGATTAATGAAATATAAGCCAGAAATTGTTGGTGATTTTCCAGATAAAATTTATCCAGTTGAAGAAATTTTAGAGCTAAAAGTAGGAGCACAAGTCATGTTTGTAAAAAATGATTTGTCGTTTGAAAAGAAATATTTCAATGGTAAAATGGGAAGAATTAAATCACTTTCAGAAGCGGAAATTCTAGTACATTTTCCCGAAGAAAATAAAACAATCGAAGTCGAAAAATACGAGTGGCAAAACATTCGTTATAAGGTGAATGAAATGACCAAAGAAATCGAAGAGGAAGTTTTAGGAACCTTTGTTCATTATCCAATAAAACTGGCTTGGGCAATTACGGTTCATAAAAGTCAAGGCTTAACTTTTGACAAAGCAGTATTGGATGTTTCACAAGTTTTTCTTCCTGGTCAAGCCTATGTAGCCTTGTCACGATTGCGTTCTCTAAAAGGGTTAATTTTACTTTCTCCACTTCGAATGAATGGTATTTCGAATGATCAGGATGTAATGGAGTATGCTTTGAATAAATCCAATGAAGATGTTTTAGAAAACACACTCAAATTAGAAACTAAAAATTTCATTCATTCCTATCTGAAAAATACTTTTGATTGGAGTGAATTGGCACAGGAATGGCGTAATCATCAATTTAGCTATGATGACAAAACCGAAGGTGCTGTAAAATCAAAACATGCTATTTGGGCAAAGAAAAATGCTGCAATTGTTGCCGAATTAGTCGATCCAGCAAGAAAATTTTTGTTGCAATTGGATAAACTTTTTGCAGCCGAAAATTTCGATACCCATTTTGTATCCGAGCGAATTCAAGCAGCATTTGATTATTTCTTTCTTCCAATGGACAATTTGGTTCATGAGATTCTCTGGAAATTGGAAGAAGTGAAGCGCATTAAAAAAGCAAAAGCCTATTTCGATGAATTAATTGTTTTAGAAGAAGTTCAAACGAAAGCAGTTTTACAATTAATGAAGACCAAATTACTGATTCAAACCATAGCATCAGGGGAGACCATTTCTAAAGAAAAATTAACTTCTGATGAGATAAAACAGTATAAAATCAGAAAATTAGAACGCATTCAAGATGAGTTCAAAAAAATAAATGTAACGCTTATCGAAGACGAATTCGACGTGGAACGCTACACTTCAAAAAAAGAGTCTAAGACTAAAGAACCAAAAAAATCTACCGTTCAAGAAACCTATGAATTGTGGCAGCAGAATAATTCTATAAAAGAAATTGCAGCTATCAGAAAATTGACAACCCAAACGATACATACGCATTTAGCTAAATTAATTGAAAATCATACCATTAGCATTTCTGATGTTTTACCAGAAGACAGAATCAATGAATTGGCAAAAGCTTTTGATGGTTATTCAGAAGATTCTTTAAATCCTATGAAAGAGAAATATGGTGATACGTTTACGTGGGATGAATTGAAATTGTTTAAGGCGAGTTTGGGGTAAAGTTTTTTAGAGCAGAACATGGGCGACTTGGAGACCGAGTTTTTGACAAAAAAAATTAGCCAAAAGATTTCGCTTGTGTTAGCAAATGGTTTTCTTTTTATATTTTCAACTTTAACTTAAAGCTATTTTTAGACTTTAGCTATTGCCATAAATGCTGCTAATACAATCACTATAATTATAAAAACAAGTATTTTTCCAAAAACATTTTTGGTGTTTTTAAGCAAATAATAAATAATTCCAACTACGAGGATTGAGAATAATATACCCATATTAATTTTCTATTATTTTAAAGGATTTATTAATAATAACCCGTTGGGTGTAATTAAATTGTTTGATTTTTAATATTGTTTATTGGTCTATCAAAGATAAATTTATTGATATATTGAACCAATGTTAATGCTGTGATTTTGGCTAAAATTCTTGTTTTAAAACCTTCAAAAGTTTTAGCATAGTTGTTTCTAATTCTGAACTGGTCGCATAATTGTGAAAATAATGTTTCAATCCTTTTTCTTGATTTTCTAAATATATAAGGTTGCGGTTTATAGTCTTTTTGATTACTTCTTTTGGGAGTTTCTAATTTGATGTTTACCGTTTGAAATAAATCTAATTGAATGCTTTGAGACAAGTAACCTCTATCTCCAAGCAGCACACAATCAGACATTTGTTGTTTTATGTTTTTCAAAAAATGAACGTCGTGAACTTCTGCTTTTGTAATATCTAAAGAATGAAAAATTCCATTTATAGAACAAACTCCATGCAATTTATATCCGTAAAACCAGTTGTTTTGAGAAACACAAAACCCTTTTGAAGGAGCTGTTTCAAACTCCTTTTTACAGATTTTAATTCTCCTATGACGGGCAAATTTGCAAATCTCCAACGGCATACTATCCACGATAAAATAATCTTCAAATTCTAAAAATCTAGACGCTAGTTTTGTTCTTATTTCTTCTAAAAATAAAAACAATTTTCTTCTCCTTTTATTGAACTGACTTCGCTCAATTAAATTAGAAATTTGTTCCTTATTTATCTCTTTAAACAAGGAGTTTTCACTATCAATAGACATAAATTCAGCTGTCAAACTCAATGCAACTACTTCTAAATCAGACATTTTTTGTTTCCTGCCAACATCTGATTTATTCTCTAATTCACAATTCAAAGAACTTATAACTTCTAAAACTCTATAATAATTTTTTACTATATTTGACATAGATATTGGTTTGTTTGGAGACTTCAAGATACTGAATTTCAGTATCTTGACCAATATCTAATCAATTTATTTTACTGCAAATAATTACACCCAACGGGTTAATAATAATATTTATATGAACCATAACCTGTTGTTTCTCCATCATAATATTCTTTATCTAGAGTTGGATAACCGTTCGAATTATAAGTAATATCATGGTTTGTTAATTCATTTCCTTTAGTTTTAGTGCAATTATTTTTCGAAACATTATAAATAGCAGTTTCGGTATCACGATCAATGGATAATACACTTATACCCAATATATTATTAAATGGATTATTTTTGTTGTCATATTCATATGTATTCTCCCCATCATTTATAAGATTACCATTTTTAAAAGTTAAAATCCCTTTGCCATATTTTGAAGAGTAAGAAACCGTACCATCTGGATTATGGGTGTAATTGGTCAAGTATGATGTAGAACTCTGACCATCAATATTCCTTTTAAATCTAGAAGCCAATTTACCATTTAAATAAGTATAATCTATAGTTTCATATAATTCACCATAATCATAAGATTCAATTTTTGTAATAAAATCACCTGTATAAGTAAAGACATTTTTCCATTGGTCTTCGGTAATTTCGCTTACTATTTTGTTACCATTGTATGTTATATATGTGTCTTGACCTATAATATCATAATCGCTGTTTTCAATGAAATTTGTTTTTTTTGGCAATATTAAAGACGTTGAATCAGAAGTTGATTCTCCTTCACTAGAACAAGATAAAATTAAGATTGAAAATAAAATCCCAAATCCAAATAAATTAATTTTTTTCATAGTTGTTTTTTATACTAGTGCATCTAAATCAGGTTATACAAATTAGATTCATTGTGAATTTACTCTTTTCTGGATTATTTATCCAATTCAAACAAATATATAAATATTTTATTTTAAAACACAAATATGTGTCCATTAAATTTTTTAGATGGTAGCATTTTTACTGTGTGAAAGAATTAGAGGAGATAGAGCTAATAAAATCTGTTGGAAATAAAATCAGAGAAACTAGAATTCTGAGAGGATTTTCACAAGCTACCTTGTCCTATGATGCAAATATTCCTAAAAACCAAGTTGGTCGAATAGAAAGAGGTGAGATAAGTACTTCGATATCTACTCTTTATAAAATTTGTAAAGCCTTAAATATTCAAATACACGAACTGTTTATTTGAATTTTTGATATAAAACCTTAAAGCAGGAATAAATAAATCATTCCATTTCTTGAATTAATAGTGCTATTTCCGATTTTAAAGAAGGAAGATTAATTTTTATTACATTCCAAATAGTGAAATCATCAATTCCAAAATATTCATGAATAACGAGGTTTCTGAGACCAATAATTCTTGCCCAAGGAATAGTAGTATTTTTGTTTAAAATGTTTTCTGACAATCGATTACTAGCCTCCTATAATTTCAAGTTGACGTAATGATGCATTAAACATCATGGAATTATTAACAAAATCATTTAAATCAGAGTCTTTAATATAATTTTCAATTTCGTTGATAGCATCAATAATATGAAGTAATCGAACTTTATCTCCCAATCTATCTTGCATAAATTAGTTTTTTTTCTCTGTCGAGAATGGGTTTGATGTATTTTGACAATCCTCTAGCAGAGACTAAATCTACTTTTTTGGAAAGTAATTGTTGCAAATCGAGTTGCATTTGGATAAATTCTAAGCCAATAGGCTGCGTATAATCTAATTCTACTAACAAATCTAAATCACTGTTTTCGGTTTCATCGCCCCGTACATAAGAACCAAAAAGATATGCTTTCAAAACGGGCTGTTTCGAAAAAAAGTCTTTAATCAATTCAATCTGATTTTTTGAAAGGTTCATTAGTAATTTAAATTAAGGCTTTTCCTAAGTGTTTGATGTAAAATTACTTAAAATTGTACTTAAAATAAAAATTTATTTCTAACTCAACCAATATACCACCATTACAGCAGGAATAAAATAAAGTACAATCGTTCTAGCACCATCATAATCTTTGGCTAGACGTTGCCCAAAAAGCAACATGATTAAGGTAATACAGGAGAAAATACCGCCGTAAAGCCCGAAAGTTCTTCCGTTGTTTACTAACAATTGTATGCAACCAACGACACATAATATTCCAGAAATCAATTCTAAAACCAAAATGTGAAACAAAGCCAAAGGCACATGATTTTTAAGTCGCGTGTTAGCAAAATGTTCTTTGAGCCAGGACAGATTATCTTTCCAATATATGGCTTTGTCATAACCCGATTGAATAAAAGTTACTGCAAGCAAAACTAAAACCAAAATAGATGCAACATTAAACATAAGAATTATTTTTTATGGATTAAACGTGTCAGTTTTATGGATAAATCAGTCAGAATTATTTTTGCATTTCCGTTTCGTTCAATATGGTACATGGCGTCGGAAAGTTCTTTAAAGATATCATTTATATTCGTGCCGTTAACGAATGGCGCAAAATTTTCGAGTTTAAATTTCTCAATTTTTGGTTCCATATAGACCAAACTCGTAGTTTGATAATTCAACAATAAAGCCTGTCGAAACATTTCGATGCAATACCGTAAGAATTTTTTTTGAGTTTCTCTACCCAAACCAGCAATGTGCTCACTCCAAGCAATCAAATCCTGAATCGCAGCTGCATTTCCTTTGGCTCTAAACGCCGCCCGAACCCAATCAACAAAATGTTTTTCAAAAAAAACATCTTCACTGTTTTCTTGCAGTAATTGCAAGGCTTTATTGTAATTTCCTTGTGCTTGATGCGCTAATTTTGAAGCAGTTCTTGGCTCGATATTTTTATATGAAATTAACGCTTCGGCAATTACTTTTTCTGGTAATGCATTGAAATGTAAAACTTGGCATCTGGAACGAATGGTTTGAATAATATCTTCTTCGTTTTCAGAAATTAGAATGAACATTGTTTTATCCGTTGGCTCTTCTAACAGTTTCAATAGTTTATTTGATGCTGAAATATTCATTTTTTCTGCCATCCAAATAATCATTATTTTATAACCGCCTTCGTAGGATTTTAAAGCCAATGATTTTAAAATTTCTTGAGCATCTTCAACCCGAATTTCACCCTGCTTGTTTTGAACGCCTAAAATTTGATACCAGTCAAATAAACTTCCGTAGGGATTTTCAGTTACAAATTGACGCCAATCGCCAATAAAATCAAGGCTTTTCGGTTTGCTTTTTTACGTCTTCTGTAGTAACAGTTGGATAGATAAAATGCAAATCGGGATGAGAAATAGACTGAAATTTCAAGTTACACGATTCATTTCCGCCTTCGTTTTCAGCACCAAAATTGTTGCACAAAATATACTGCGAATACGCGATCGCCATCGCTAAGGTTCCACTTCCTTCTGGTCCTACAAACAATTGTGCATGAGGAATTCTGCCAGAAGTAGCACTTTTTGTCAAATGACTTTTAATATATTCTTGTCCTAAAATTTCAGAAAATAGCATAAAGCAAATATATCTAAAAGTTCTAAAGTTATCGATATTACAAATCCTCAAAATTTTTAAATGCAAAGCTTATAGTACACGATTTTAAAATTTACAACGTTTTCGTTAATGAAATGTCCTTATTTTGAAACAATTCCAATTTTTATGTGCTGTAAAAATCTTATATTTGTGAATCCAATAAAAATAAACTACTAAAAATATAGATAATGAAAACTTTAAATGATTTTAATTTTAAAAATAAAAAAGCTTTAATCCGTGTTGATTTCAATGTGCCATTAGATGAAAATTTTAATGTAACTGATGATACCAGAATCGAAGCGGCAAAGCCTACTATTGATAAAATTTTAGCTGATGGTGGAAGTGTAATCCTAATGTCACACTTAGGAAGACCAAAAGGAATTGAAAAGAAGTATTCATTAGAACATATTTTAAAAACAGCGTCACAAGTATTAGGTGTTCCAGTTAAATTTTCATCAGATTGCAGAGGCGAAGTAGCAAAAGCAGCAGGCGCAGATTTGAAACCAGGCGAGGTATTGTTATTGGAAAATCTACGTTTTTACAATGAAGAAGAAGATGGCGATGTTGCATTTGCAAAAGAATTGGCTTCGCTTGGAGATATTTATGTAAATGACGCATTTGGAACGGCACACAGAGCGCACGCATCAACCACTATAATTGCACAATTTTTCCCGAATGATAAATGTTTTGGAATCTTATTAGCAAAAGAAATTGAGAGTTTAAATCGAGTTTTAAAAACAGTGAAAAACCAGTTACTGCTGTTTTAGGAGGATCTAAAGTATCTTCAAAAATTACGGTTATCGAAAATATTTTGGACAAAGTAGATCACATGATTATTGGTGGTGGTATGACGTATACTTTCATCAAAGCGCTCGGTGGAAAAGTTGGAGACTCAATTTGTGAGGATGATAAACAAGATTTAGCATTAGAGATTTTAAGATTAGCCAAAGAAAAAGGAGTTCAAATTCATATTCCTGTTGATGTGGTTGCTGCCAATGCTTTTTCAAATGATGCTCAAACCAAGATTGTTGATGTGCGCGAAATTCCTGATGGATGGCAAGGTCTAGACGCAGGACCAAAATCGTTAGAGAATTTCAAAAAAGTAATTTTAGAATCTAAAACCATACTTTGGAATGGACCATTAGGAGTTTTTGAGATGCCAACATTTGCCAAAGGAACTATTGAATTAGGAAATTATATTGCAGAAGCCACTCGAAACGGAGCTTTTTCATTAGTAGGTGGTGGAGATTCAGTTTCTGCTGTGAAACAGTTTGGACTGGAAGATAAAATGAGTTATGTTTCTACCGGCGGTGGTGCTATGTTAGAAATGTTGGAAGGAAGAATTTTACCTGGAATCGTTGCTATTTTAGATTAATTTCTTGTAAAAATCGGCTAAATAATACACATTTAACAATATTTAGTACAAATTTAAGTTATTAGATTAAGATTATTTGCCGTAAGATTCTTATGTTTGCAAAATCACAATTATTTGAAATATAGCAACTTGTGAAAATTGATGATAATAACGTGTTTTAATTCATCAAAAAAGCAAAAATAAAATTTCAGAAACATCATTGTTTTTACCTACTAAAAACAATAAAAATATAATTTATGAATTTAAAAAAAATCACTTTAATCGTCTCTTTGCTGATAGCAGGAAACACTTTTGCCCAAAGTTTTTCAATCAATTCAGGAAGGTCTCAATCCAGCAAGACTTATTTAGATTCCATCAAAAAAACATTTGTCAATGACAATATCGCCTCTTGTGTGGATAGTCTTTGGCTTAAGGAATTAACGAGTCTGGATTTATATAATGATTTAGAAAAAGATATTAAAACCATAAATCTTGATGAAAAGGTAGACTTTGAATTGCCTACAGAATTGTTAAAAGCTAGATTGAAGGAAATGGATGCTAAGTCGCCATTTAATATCGAGTACAATCAAGGACTAGAAAACATCATCAAATCATTTCTTAAGAACAGAAAAAATCATTCGAGAGATTAATGGCCATTTCTGAATATTATTTCCCAATTTTTGAAGAAGCACTAGCCAAACAAAATGTTCCATTGGAAATTAAATATTTAGCAGTTGTAGAATCAGCATTGAATCCAAAAGCAGTTTCTAGAGTGGGAGCAACAGGTTTATGGCAGTTTATGTATCAAACAGGAAAACAATACAATTTGAATATTGATTCTTATGTTGATGATAGAAGTGACCCGCTGAAAGCAAGTGAGGCAGCCGCTCAATACATGACTAATATGTACAAAATATTTGGAGATTGGGATTTAGTATTAGCCTCTTATAATTCTGGTCATGGGAATGTTTCTAAAGCCATTCGTCGCTCTGGAGGACAACAAAACTACTGGAATATCAGAAAACATCTTCCGCAAGAAACGCAAGGTTATGTACCAGCTTTCTTAGCAACTATGTATATTTACGAATATCATAAAGCGCACGGAATTAAGCCAGAAAGAGCGGTTGTTAAGCAATTTGCTACCGATACTATTATGATTAGAAAACAACTGAGTTTCAAACAAATCTCAGATTTGCTTGATATTCCTGTGGCTCAATTACAGCTGTTGAATCCACAATACAAATTGGGAGTTGTTCCAGCTTATAATGATAAGAAACATTTCTTGACATTACCTTCTCAAAAAGTAGCTATTTTTACTTCAAACGAAGATAAAATTTATGCTTATGCACAATTTGAATTAGACAAAAGAGAAAAACCATTTACACGTCAACAACAAGCTTATGCTTACAGAGATTCTTTGAGATCCAACAACGATAGTACTTCAGTTGTTAGTCGTACTAAATATCACAAAGTAAGACGTGGCGATAATTTGAGCGAAATTGCTGACAGGTATAATGTTGCCATGTCTGATATTAAAAGATGGAATAAACTCAAGAATAACAAAGCACCTTTAGGACGAAATCTGAAAATTATAACGTCTGAGACTGTTACTTATAAAGATAAAAAAGAGAAGAAAGAGAAGTTGGATACCATAGCAGTTCAAAAAAATTCAGACATAGCATCTGCTACAACTGAAACTAAAGAGCTAAGAGAGCCAAAAGTATACAAAGAAGAAAAGATAGTTACGTTTAAAGATGTAACCAAGACTCACAAAGTGAAAAAAGGGGACAACCTAGGAGAAATTTCAGAGAAATATGGTGTTACTGTAGCTGAAATCAAAAAATGGAACAAACTGAAAAGTAATAATATTCCATTAGGTAAAAGCTTAAAAATTATCACTAACGAAAGAGTAGTAACTACAGTTAAGAAAGAAGTAAAATCGGATGCAATTGCTTCAAATGATAGACCTAAGAAAGAGCAAAAAAGTGATGTTGCTGAAAAGAAGATAGTTTTTATGTTGTGCAACAAGGAGATAATTTAAGCACCATAGCTAAGAAATACAATGTATCTATTGATGATTTAAAACAATGGAATGATTTATCTGACAATACGATTCAATTGGAAAGCAAATTGAAAATCGCAGATATTATCAATGATACTAAAGAAGAGTCAGCTCCTAAAACTGAAATTAAAAACGTAGAATATGTTGTTCAAAGAGGTGACAATCTAAGTAGTATTGCTAAAAAGAATAATGTTGCCGTTTCTGATTTAAAAACATGGAATGATTTATCTGACGATACCATTCAATTAGGAGATAAAATTATTGTTGCTAAAAAATTGGTTGTTGATACCAACCAAGCAGTGGCAGAGAAACATTCTAAAAAAGAGAAGGTTTCTAAAAACCAAAACGAAGATCATTATTACGTTCAAAAAGGCGATTCACTCTTTAGTATTGCCAAAAAATATCCGGGAGTAACCATTTCCGATATTAAAAAATGGAATGGAATTCGCGGAAACGAATTAAAACCAGGAATGAAATTGAAAATAAACGGATAATATAAAAAATCTACATAAATTTAGGGCTTATTTCATAGAATGTTAATCATGAAAAAAGCCCTTTTTTTGGTTCTATTCGCTATCCTTTTTTGTTGGTCTTGTACCAGGAAACAAGAGGAATCTAAAAGCGATACATCGGCAAAAATAAATACCATTTCAGTTATCATTGATGATCAATTGTGGAATGGAGAAGTAGGCGATAGCATCAGAAATAAGTTTGCTTCTCCAGTAATTGGTTTACCTCAAGAAGAACCCCTTTTTACCATTAATCAGTATCCCGTTAAATTATTAGAAGGATTTGTTACCAAAACGCGTAATAGCATTGTCATAAAAAAAGAAGCCAAAAACAGTTTTGAAATTGTAGAAAATGAATTTGCAACGCCACAAAATGTATTTCATATCTCTGGAAAAACTGCCGCAAGTATTTTAGAATTAATAGAGCAACACGCTCCAACCATTATTGATAAAATTCGCCAAACAGAAATCAAAGAAAATCAGAGAATCATTGACACTTCAAGAATTGAAACTAAAAAAATAAACGGAAATTCCATATTGATTTACACATCCAAAAGGATATAATTATGTTTTGGAAAGAAGGAAATTGATATGGTTGAAAAAAGAAATTACCAGTGGCAACACCAGTATTTTAATCTATGAAATTCCCTATCGCAGTATAAAACCAAATTCCAATATCGTTAAAGTAATTACCAGAAAAAGAGATTCCATAGGCAATTTGTACATACACGGAACGATTCCGAATACCCGAATGGTAACTGAAGATTCTTACGCTCCTTACTTATTTAAAATTAGAATAAAAGGCAGAGAAACATTTGAAACCAAAGGAACTTGGGAGCTCAAAAACGATTACATGTCAGGTCCTTTTATCAATTATACGATTATAGATTCTAAAAATAAACGCATTTTGGTTTTGGAAGGTTTTTGTTACGACCCTTCAAAGGAAAAAAGAGATTTAATGTTTGAATTGGAATCCATTATCAAATCCATTGAGTTTTTAAAGAAGAACGAAAAGAAATAACGTATGAATGTAATTTGGAATATAAAGCCATTTAAAGCACTTTCTACCTCAGAATTGTATTCTGTATTACAATTGCGCGCAGAAGTCTTTATAGTAGAGCAAAATTGCGTATATCAAGATATAGATGGCAAAGATGTAAAAGCCTTCCATTTGATGGGAGAATACGATGGCAAAATTGTTGCTTATGCTCGTCTTTTTAAATCTGGAGATTACTTCGAAAACGCCTCAATAGGAAGAGTAGTTATCGATGCCAATTATCGAGATAAAAAATGGGGACATGAGATGATGCAACAAGCCATAAAAGGAATTGAAACTCATTTTGGAGAAACTAAAATTACAATTTCAGCTCAGTTGTATCTTCAAAAGTTTTACGAAAGTCACGGTTTTGTGCAAACAAGCGAAATGTACTTAGAAGATGATATTCCGCATATTCAGATGAAAAGGAATAACTAGATTTTTGTAATTACCAATTCTACTCTTCGGTCATATTCAGAGCCTTTTCCTAAAGGAACGGTATTGCCATAGCCTTTAAAAGTCATTCGAGCCTTAGCAATTTTCTTGAAATTAAGATACTTGTAAACGGATTCTGCACGATTGTGTGAAAGGTTTCTTTTTCGTGTTTCCATATCAATGGCTTCTTTTTGATAGGGAGGTGTACAACAAACATGACCTTGAATTTCAAATTCTAATGTTTTGTATTTTAATAACAACTTTGCAATTTTATCCAATTGTGTTTTAGCTTCAAAAGTGAGTTTACTGCTTCCGCGTTCAAACAACAAATTTTCTAAATAGATGTGATCGCCAACAATATGTTTCTTTTGAATGGTATTGTAAAAACCCGGAATTTCAATTTTAGGCAAGGGTTTTAAATTCAAAACTACATCTACACGACGATTTTTAGAACGTTTTTCGGGAAGATTCTCTACAACATCGTCTTCAATTAGGATGCGTCCTTTGCCTTCAATGGTAACAATAATTTTGTTTTTAATACCGCTGTGAATCAGTTTTTCTCTAATAGTATTGGCGCGGTTGGTAGACAGTTTAAAGTTGTAGGCTTCTTTTCCCACATCATCAGTATACCCAAAAATCTGAACGGATTCTATTCTGGTGGAGTCGGTATTTTTTATAAAATTAACAACGGCATTTCCTTGTTTTTCGTCCAAGTTAAATTTATCAAAGTCAAAATAAACAGATTGTACGACTTCTTCTTGACTGTACAAGATGCCACAAAGAAAAAGCGGTAAAATCTTTAAAAATCGAATCATTACGGTTGCAATATCTTGTTATATTCAGGAGAATTATTCAAAATAGAAGTAGCTTTTTTAATCTCCAAATTGTTTTTAATGTAGTATTGATACAATCCTTCTTTGTACTGATAGCGTTTGATAATTTCTTCCAGAATTAATTTTTTAATTTCTTTCTGATTTTCATTCAATTGTAATTCTTCACTTTTTTGTAAAGCGTTCAACAATTGTTGGTATTCAGTGGTAATGGTGGCATCAATTTTTTCTTTTTTAGCCGCAGCTAAAGTATTTTTAACGCAATTTCGGTTTCCGGTATCAAAATTAAGATTTTGTTTTTTGGAACGCTTTAAATTCATAAAATCAGCATCCGAATTGTCGGAATTTGTTTGCCTAGATTTGGATTTTTATAATAATAGTTGGTAACGAAATCAAAAATCCCATCATTTTTAACCAAAGCATCTGCAATGGTACTTGTTTTGGTCTCTTCTAAAACTACATCTGGAAGGATTCCACCGCCATCATAAACGGTTCTGCCTTTTTTGGTTTTAAAAGCATTGTAGTTTTCTGAAGCAGTTCGAGTTGCCTTACCATTTTTGTCTTTTGCGAATAATTCAAAGCCTGAATGCATCGCCCAGAAGGAGTATAATAGCGTGAAATGGTAATTTTTATTTGAGTTCCATAGGTCAAATCAATGGGGCGTTGCACCAATCCTTTACAAAACTACGGCTGCCACAATTACGGCGGTCTAAATCTTGTAGGGCCCCGGAAACAATTTCAGAAGCTGAGGCACTTTTTCCATCCACAAGAATAGCTAGAGGAATTTGAGTGTCTATAGGCTCTCGAGTAGTTTTGTAGGTCATTGTTGTGCTTTTCGATTTTCGATTTGGTGGTTACCATAATTTCATCTTTTGGAACAAATAAATTACAAATATTCACCGCTTCATTGAGAATCCTCTGGATTTCCTCTTAAATCCAAGATGATTTTCTCAGCACCCTCTTTTAATTGCTCTAACGCTTCTTTGGTTTCTAGCGACGCTTTTTTATTGAACTGAGATGGCACAATGTACCCAGTTTTGTCATCCACTTTTCCAAAGAAAGGAACGGCTTTAATTTCTACTTCGTCTAAAGTGAGTTGTGTGCTTAACGTTTTTCCTTGACGCAGGTATTTGATGTCGATTTTAGTGTTTTTAGTGCCTTTTAATAATTGAGAGGCGTCTTCTTTGAAATCAACCAAATTCACATCGCCAATTTGGATAATTTCGTCGCCAGCTTTCAAACCCGCTTTATCTGCAGGAAAGTTTTTGTAGGGCTCTTTAATAATTAGTTTTCCTTCTTTTCGAGTAATTACCGCACCAATCCCGGTGTATTCTCCAGTGTTGTTAATTTTGAATTTAACTACATCTTGCTCGTTAAAATAGTTGGTATAAGGGTCCAAATCAGCTAACATGCTTTTGATGGCTTTATCCATCAGTTCGCCAGGATTGGTTTCGTCAACATAGTTTGAATTGACGGCTTTGAAAAGCGTGGTGAAAATTTCAATTTGTTTGGCAACTTCAAAAAAATCTTCTCTAAAACTTACGCCAACAAATAAGAAAACGCTAGCTACAACTGGAATGATATATCTTTTTTTAAAAAATGCGTACATGGTTTTTGAGTTCTTTTTGAAAATTTAGGCAAACGAAATTACGAAATAACTTCAAATATAACCGATTATGAGAATAGTTTTAACCAATTCTAATAATCTTAACAGTTTGTAACATTGATTTTGACAATTTTGTCATTCCGACGAAGGAGGAATCTCCACACGCTCGAACAAATAATTCAAGAAATTTAAATCTGGATTAATAGTCTTTATGAGATTTATTTTTTTCTCTCTTCGCCATCCTTTTATTTCTTTTTCGCGCGCTATTGCTTCTTGAATCCAACTAAATTTCTCGAAATAAAGTAAATAATGAACGTTATACCTTGATGCAAATGTTGTTGTTGACGATGTAATATTTTCTTTATGTTGTTCTAGTCTAATTTTTAAATGGTTTGTAACGCCAGTATATAAAACAGTTTTAGCCTTATTTGTTAAGATGTAAATATAATACGTATGATAACCTTCCTGAAATTGCATAAATTAAAATAGTTTTAAGAAACACTAAAATGTGGAGATTCCTCCTTCGTCGGAATGACAAAAGTTGTGGATAATTGATGTTGAAAATTTGAGAGGAAACTGCATCACTCTTTTTTTATCTCGACTACAAATTTCTCAAACAATTGAATCGTTTTGGTTTCAATTTCTTGATAGGATAAACGGTCGTTACTTTGATAGAAAAACATGAAGGCATGCGGTTTTTCGAGATGGTCGATGAGTAAATGTTTGTTTAAGCGATAGGTTTCTCGCAACACTCGTTTAAAATAATTTCTATCCACAGCGTGTTTGAAATATTTTTTAGAAACCGAAACGCCCATTTTTATTTTCTGAGTTGAGTTTTCTGCAATACCATAATCACTTTCTATATACACCAATCGCAAAGGATATTTCGATACCGATTTCCCTTCGGAAAATAGTAAATCGATCGTTTTTTTGCTTTTGAGTTTCTCCGATTTTGGATAGGTAAAGTTCATTTCTTGTTATTAGCGCTAAGCGGGTAAAGGTACAAAATTGAAGAAACAAATTTTTAAAGAGGTTTGTACAAAATATATGCCTCTGTTTTGGAAGATTTTAATGTTTTGCCACATGGCGAGGTTTACGAACGTCGTAACCGATTAGTTTCCGTTAATGATAAAATTTCTGAAAAGTAAACGTAATTTCCAACAAAATTTGCAATCTTGCCAAATGGATGTTATATGATGCCTTATTAATTTTTCTAAATAACTATTATTTGCTTTCTAATTGTTTTTATCGAAGACCTCATTTTCAACAGTATGCAAAAAAACATATACTATATAAAATATAAGTTGCTCCATAATTCCTTTAAGTATGTTGATTCGGTTTACCACTTAAATTAAATTTTGATAAATGATGTCTATAATAGTTTCAAAAGCTTACTCTTTTATAATTTTTACTGTTTTGTTTACTTTGTCTGTTTTAATTTCAATCAGATAAATTGTATTTGGTAAATCTTCAATATTTATTTTTTCATTATTACTAGTTGCTTTTTGAGATTTTAGTAAACGACCATACATATCATAAATATTGACTTGCTTTATAATTTCATTGTTTGCTGAAATAGTAACTATGCTGTTTGTTGGATTTGGATGAATTTTTATATTATTTATTTCATATTCTTTTAATCCTAAATTTGTTTCAATAGGTAAAATCGCTGATGATAGAGGCGAATTGTCCGTAATTCAAAATGGTGGTAATGTAATTCCTTTTGATATAAAACGAATTTATTATATGTATAATATTGCAGAAAACGCAAGATAGAGGACATCATGCTATGAAAACACAGCAGAAGTTTTTGACGATGAATGGAAGTCTTGATTTGATCTTGAAAGACGGAACAAATGAAAAAATTTTTCATCTTGACTACCCGATAAAGGTGTTTTGATAGAAGGAGGAAATTTGGAGAAATGAAAAATTTTCAAGAGCTGTATGTTTGGTATTAGCATCTGATATATTTATCGAAGAAGATCATATAAGAAACTATGAAGATTTTCTAAAATTTAAAAACCTATAAAAACAAAAAAAAAAAAATGAAAGGAATCATATTAGCAGGAGGTTCAGGAACTCGTTTATTTCCTTTAACTATTGCAGTAAGTAAACAATTAATGCCAGTGTATGACAAACCAATGATATATTATCCATTGTCAACATTGCTTTTAGCAGGAATTAAAGAAATTTTAATCATTACAACGCCTCAAGATCAAGAATCTTTTAAAAAATTATTAGGAGACGGAAGTGATATTGGTTGTTCATTTGAATATCAAATTCAAGAAATTCCAAATGGATTAGCACAAGCATTTGTATTAGGAGAAAAATTTATCGGAAATGAAAAAGTGGCTTTAGTTTTAGGAGACAATATATTTTATGGTGCTGGAATATCCACTTTGTTAGAATCGAAGGTAAATATTTCAGGAGGTTGTGTTTTTGCTTATCAAGTGCAAGACCCTGAACGCTATGGAGTTGTAGAATTTGACAATAATAACAAAGCCATTTCTATAGAAGAAAAACCGTTACAACCTAAATCAAATTATGCAGTTCCAGGACTATATTTTTATGATAATAGTGTTGTTGAAATTGCAAAAAACATAAAACCTTCTGCAAGAGGAGAATATGAAATTACAGATGTTAATAAAGTATATTTAGAACAAGGAAAACTAGAAGTAGGCATTTTTGGTAGAGGAACAGCATGGTTAGATACAGGAACTTTTGATTCGCTCCATGAAGCTTCAGAATTTGTAAAAGTAATCGAAAAAAGACAAGGTTTCAAAATTTCATGTATTGAAGAAATAGCTTATAGAAAAGGATTCATAAACAAAGAACAATTGCTAAAAGTGGCTGATAAATATGGAAAAAGCGGTTATGGAGATTATTTAAAAAACATTGTGAAATAATGAATCCCTATTTAAGTATTTTATTTACCTTGCTTTTCACCGTTTATGGACAAGTGATTTTAAAATGGAGAATGACTGATTTAAAAACAGAATTTCCACAAGAATTCCTGCCAAAATTGCTTGCATTTATAAAGATGTTGTTTGATCCGTTTATTTTTTCGGGTTTTGCTTCGGCATTTATTGCTTCATTTTTTTGGATGGCAGCCGTGAGTAAATTAGAACTAACAAAAGCCTATCCGTTTATGAGTTTAGCTCCAGCGTTAGTATTTTTTACTTGGAATAATATTTCTAGGAGAAAATTTTAGTTGGGGAAAAGTAATAGGCTTAGTTTTTATTATCTTTGGAACAATAATAACAGTAAAATACTAATATGATAAATAATAAATTAAAAATATCAATTGTTGCAACCATATATAACTCTGAAAAAATCATTCCAGTTTTAGTGGAAAGAATAAATGCTGTTTTTGAAAATTTAGACTTTAACTATGAAATAATATTGGTTAATGATAATAGTCCTGATAATTCTTGGAATGTAATTAAAGAAATTTGTAACAACCAAAAAAATGTCAAAGGAATATTATTGAGTAGAAATTTTGGACAGCAAATTGCAATGAGTTCTGGCATGAACTATGCAAAAGGTGATTATGTAATTATAATGGATGGCGATTTACAAAATCCACCTGAAGCTATTCCCGAGATTATTTTAAAGTTAGAATCAGGATTTGATGTCGTTTACACACGTTCAATAACAAGAAATAATAAAACAGATGAATGGACATCAAAACTATTCTATTTTTTATTATTAAAAGTATTAAAAGTAAAAATTGTTCCAAATCAATTGATGTTAAAAGGATTTAATAAAAAATTTATCACATTATTCAATACTTACCACGAAAATATTCGGACGATAATAGGTATTGTTTATGACATTGGTTTAAAATCTTGTGTATTAAATGTTAATAATTCTTCAAGATATGAAGGCAAAAGTTCCTATAATTTTACTAAAAGATTTAGCTTGATGGTAGATTTGATACTCTCTATGAGTAATAAACCAATAGAAAGAGTCATCTTTTTTAGTTTAATGGTTTTTGTAATTTCAATTCTCATGTCATTATGGACTCTAATTAATTACATTTTGTATCCTAATCTACCTCAGGGTTATTCAACTATAATAATTAGTATATTTGTTTTTAGTAGTTTGATATTGTTAGTTTTGGGTATTATTGGTAAATATATTTCATTTATTTTAAATGAAGTTAGAAATAGACCTTTATATATTGTTCAAGAAATTATTAATGAAGATAAATTTTAATAATGAAATGAAAAACTAGCAATTTTAGGGCAAGTTATTTGCAAAACCTTTAATAGAAAAGGCTAAAGAAATGGGGATTGAAACACATTGTTTTGCATGGGATAATGATTTAGCAGTTTGCAAAAATATTTCCGATTTTTTTTATCCAATATCAGTTTTAGAAAAAGAACAATTATTAGTAAAATGTAAAGAAATAGGTATTGATGGAATTACAACCATTGCAACTGATATTTGTGGGCCAACTATTGCTTTTATAGCTGAAAACTTGAATTTAATTTCAAATACTTATAAATCATCAATTATTGCCACTAACAAAGCAAAAATGAGATTAGCATTTGAAGATGCAAACGTTAATTCCCAAAATCAATTTGTTTAGAATACTAAATTAATCAATGAATTAAATTTAAGTTTTCCATTAATAGTAAAACCCACCGATAGATGGGAAGAGGAGTTTCTAAAGTTTACAATGAAATAGAATTAAAAATGCAATTGACAGAGGTTTAGAAGAATCATTAGAAAATAAAGTTGTTATTGAAGAAATTATAGAAGGTGTTGAAGTAAGCGTAGAATCAATTTCATGGCAAGGAAATCACCATATATTAGTAATAACTGATAAAGTTACAACTGGCGAACCCTATTTTGTAGAATTAGCACATCATCAACCAAGTGCATTATCAAATGAAATTCAAGAGAAAATAAAAAGTGAAACATTAAAAGCTCTTAACGCCCTTGAGGTTAAATTTGGTGCTTCGCATTCTGAATTTAAAATTACTAATGAGGGTAAGGTTTATGCAATTGAAGTAGGAGCAAGGATGGGAGGCGATTTTATAGGTTCAGACTTGGTTTATTTATCCACGGGTTACGATTTTGTAAAAGGCGTAATAGATGTTTCTCTTGGAAAATTTAGTTTACCAATAATTAAAAATAATAAGTATTCAGGCGTTTATTTTTTATCAAAAAATTCAGAAAAATTAGTTCCTATTTTTAATCAAACAAATCAATTTGAAGTAAAGAAAGAAATTTTTAATACTAATTTATTAGAAATAAACAATAGTAACGATAGATCAGGATATTTAATTTATCAATCAAACGAAAAAGTTTCATTTTAATATTTTTAAATAATATAGAGTTTATGAAAAAAATCATTCAACATCAAATTGATTTATATCAACCAAATTTTATTAAGCATGGACCTGTTCCGGAAGGGATGTTTTGTAATAATATGACCACACAAAATGAACGATATAGGCAACTTTTAAACCCACTTTTAAATTGCAAAAGCTCTAATTTTCAATTTACGATTTAGGTTCTGGTCTATGTCATTTACATGAATATTTGATTGAAAACAATGTAATTCATAATTATACAGGAATTGAAATTGTTTCTGAAATGAATGATTTTGTACAAAATAAATTTGATAATATTTCTATATTAAATGTTGATTTTTTAGATGTTAATTTTAAAGATAATTTTGATTTTATTGTATTAAGTGGAACTCTTAATTTAAAAGGAAATATATCTAATGAAGAATGGGAGCATTATGTGTTTGAAGTCATTAAAAAAATGTTTGCTTTGTCAAATTATGCTATTTCATTTAATTTATTGACTAGTTATTCTACTTTTTCAAAAGATGAATTATTTTATATTTCACCTGAAAGAATAATTGATTTTATTCAAAATAATTTAAGTAGATTTTATCAAATCAGCACTAGTTATCCTTTGTATGAGTTTACTGTAACAGTAATTAAAAAAGATGTAATTCAAGCTAATTATGTTCATAATGATTTTAAAAAATACTTTTAATAACCCGTTGGGTGTAATTAAATAATTTGATTTTTAATATTATTTATTGGTCTATCAAAGATAAATTTATTGATATATTGAACCAATGTTAATGCTGTTATTTTTGCTAAAATTCTTGTTTTAAAACCCTCAAAAGTTTTAGCATAATTGTTTCTAATTCTGAACTGGTCGCATAATTGTGAAAATAATGTTTCAATTCTTTTTCTTGATTTTCTAAAGATATAAGGTTGTGGCTTATACTCTTTTTGATTGTTTCTTTTTGGTGTTTCCAATTTAATATTAACAGTCTGAAATAAATCCAACTGAATTGATTCGGACAAATACCCTCTATCTCCAAGTAACACACAATCAGTCATTTGTTGCTTTATATTTTTAAAAAATTAATATCGTGAACTTCTGCTTTTGTAATATCTAATGAATGAAAAAATACCATTTATAGAACAAACTCCGTGCAATTTATAACCATAAAACCAATTGTTTTGAGAAACACAAAACCCTTTTGAAGGAGCTGTTTCAAACTCCTTTTTACAGATTTTAATTCTCCTATGACGGGCAAATTTGCAAATCTCCAACGGCATACTATCCACGATGAAATAATCTTCAAATTCTAAAAACCGAGATGCTAATTTTGTCCTTACTTCTTCTAAAAATAAAAACAATTTTCGTCTTCTTTTATTGAACTGACTTCGCTCAATTAAGTTAGGTATTTGTTGCTTATCAATCTCTTTAAATAAAGAATTTTCACTATCAATAGACATGAATTCAGCCGTCAAACTCAATGCAACTACTTCTAAATCAGACATTTTTTGTTTTCTACCGACATCTGATTTATATTCTAATTTACAATTCAAAGAACTTATAACTTCTAAAACTCTAAAATAATTTTTTACTATATTTGACATAGATATTGGTTTGTTTGGCGACTTCAAGATACTGAATTTCAGTATCTTGACCAATATCTAATCAATTTATTTTACTGCAAATAATTACACCCAACGGGTTAAATTAGTTCGAAATTGTAATTCTATTGATTTAAAAATTTTTATACGTTCAGTGTAGCCCAAAGGTATCATATAATTCATTTATTCATCTCTCAAAGTCAGATCTATTCTACCCAAATCTAGGTATATAAGTCTTACAAACGGTAGACCTGTTTTATTTTCAAATATATAAAAAAATAGTACCAATCTTCTCCCAATTTTTCTGCTGTTTTTGTTTTTAATTGCATAACAAAAACATGCATGATTAAATTATTATGCATTAAACTAGTATGCGCCACATGCATAATGAAAACATGCATAATAAAATCATTATGCATAAAACTATTATGCAAATAGTATTTAATTTTACGTTTGAATTAAAAATAAAAACAAGATGAGAAATATATTTCAAAACATTGGGATTCAAGTAAAGGAGTTATCAGATTTATTATTTGTTCCTGAACAAACTTTATATTCTTGGTTCAATAGAAAAAGTACCATTCCGTCGGCGCATTCCGGTTATATTTTGGGTTTAGAACGCTACCAGCAGCAGCAAAAAGCGCAAGATTTAAAAACCATGTATTCAAAATGGGAAACCAGCAACCGCGAACTTTTAGAAACCCAAAAGACAAATGCCTTGCGAGAGTTGCGGTTGAAGGAACAAAAAAATGATTTGTCACTAGACAAACTCAAACAGAGAGAAACCCGATTGCTCAAGCGGTTGCATCTTTCGGAGCACTATCCAAAACACCTTCCTGTCGATTTGCAAAATTCAGAAAACCTATTGTCGTGGTGCAGCTTACTATCTCGCAGGAGTGCTTTTGATCTTGGCGATACAAGATTGGCGGTACAAAAATTGGAAGAAAAAAAAGCGGGGTTAGTGGCTCAAATTCAATATTGGGAGGGGGTTTTGAGATAGTATTTTTTTATAATAGAACTTTCGGCTACTCGGACTCAGAATGCAATATGGATTATACTATCTATAAAACATATTTGGTTCAACAATTTGGGAGTAAATTTGGAAGATTTTAAGGTTTCGCTCGCAGAACTCGTTGTGGCTTATGGAAAGATTTTTTTCCAATATGAAAATATTTCTTACGAAACGTGAATGTTAATTTATCATAAAACTCGCAATTGCGCTAAAAGTGTGTTATGGGCTGGTTTTTATTCTAAGTTGTTAATCACTTTAATTAGTTGTGCTTTGTATTTAGTTTTTGAAGAATTAACCTCTTTATTTTCGGATTTGCCTTTTCTAAAATGAGCTTTTAGAGCTTTCTCAATAATTTGAATTTGAGCATTCAATGACTTTGCTTGGTCTGAGTAAGTTAATTGTTCAAATGTCTTTTCGTCTATTCCGTGTGTTCCTTTTTCCATATTTTTTTATTTTAATACACTCCATTTTTTCCAACTACTACAACTATTTTCGGCGAATTTTTGTATTCTATTCCAACCGCCACCAGCACATTCCCCTTTCGCTCTACTTTCGTGTTCTGATCTGTCTCTCCAATGTGAAGGATGTCTTGAACCAGCCCAAAACTCACAGGTAGAACATTGCTTCCATGTAGCGGATGTGGAAGTTAGTGTTTTCTTTTCATCAATAACTGTTTCTTGTGTAGCAACATTTTGAGGTGTATTATAACTTTGGTGGTTTGTACTCTCTGATGATTTATTACTGGGTAGAATTTTCTTAATTACCCATATTATAGCAATAATAGCAAACCATCCCCATACAGGAAATGATTTTTTTGAATGTTCATTAGTTTTTGATACATCATCAGTTATTACATTATCTGAGGTTAAGTTATTTTCGGAATTTTCATTTGTAATATTTACAGATTCGTCATAAGAATCTTGCTTGTCTGTATTTTGTGCTTTTTCATCTAAGTCACTTAAAGCAGTATTTTGACTAGAAACCTCTTCATTAATGGAAACCTCGTTTTTAATTTCTTGATTAGCATCTATTGGTTCCAAGTTATTAAAAGAACATATCCTTTATTCGCCTTCTGAGTTTTTGTATTTTAGGCATTTTCTAAACCACACTTTTTAATTTCAACAACTTCAACCTTGTCATAATATTTATTGAATATATACTATCAGATTTAACATTAGTTTTTTCATAAACAATTAATTCCTCTTTTCACAAACAGCTCTTGTGACATTAAATTCATAGGAAAAAGTAGTAGTAAAAATATAATCGAAACAACATGAATGATTTTTTTGGCTTCCATTTTATTACTTTTATTTAGTTTTGAGTCATTTTTTCCCAGCCACTAAAGGATAATTATTGTTGTTTTTATTGACATCTGCTAGCAATCCGCTTTCATCAATTGAAGTTTTGATATCGAAAAGCCATGCATAAACATAATCATCCATAAATCAATTGCATGTTTTTTTGGATTGCTCTTTTAAAATAGGGGTTTTTGATGGCCTTTTCCTCTAGCAAGTCAATAGATCTTTTGAGAGTGTCTTCAAGAGAAAATTTTAAATCAAAATAATTATCAGCATAATCCAATAATTGAACATCACTAAAATTAACAATCAAGTCGATATCGCTTTCATCATTGAACTTATCTGATAGTACTGAGCCAAAAGCATAAAGACTTTTTACTTTGTGAGATTTACAAAGCGCTTTGATAGATTCGATATTTTGAGTAATTAGATTCATGAAGTTCAAATATACAAAATCATTTTTTACCAGCAGCAAATACCATTTACAAATGATTTTTGGTAATCATAAATTTTGGTCAACACTTTTATTTTTTCCCAACCGCTACAGGATAACTATTGTTGTTTTTATTCACATCAGCTAGTAATCCGCTTTCGTCAATGGTGATTTTTTTAATATCCGTTTTTGGTTTGTTTATGGAAAAAGTGAAGGTAGGATGAGCCCAAGCCCAATCGTTCAAAACCGTTCTGTGAATCTCGGGATTTGGATTTTCTTTAGTAAAACTCATCATTCGTAAGGGTATGTAAAAGCTTTCTTTGGTTCCGTCGGTATATTCTATTGAAAGGTCAATAGGCATGGGCATTCTGCCAATTCGCTCTAAGGTAATTGCTGTTGTTGTTCCGTTTTCTAATACATCCTTAATACCGTAATCGATGGTGTTTGTAGTTTGCGTCCAATCGGTTAAATACCAATCTAAATTGGCTCCAGAAACGCGTTCGGCAGTGCGTTTGATATCATTTGGTGTTGGATGCTTGAATTTGAAATCGGCATAATATTTTTTTAAGGTTTTCAAAAGGTTTTCTTTCCCGATGAGGTAACCCAATTGTGACAAAAAGATATCGCCTTTGCTGTAGGACGTAATGCTGTATACTTGGTTCACATCATAGCGGTCTGAATGGGTGCTTTGTGGCTGTTCTTTGCCGGACTTTACCATATAAAAATAGCCGTTATAGGATCCTTCATGAGGGTTTTCAACCTTTTTTTCGGCAATTTCGTTCATACCTAAATCTTCGAGATAGGAAGTAAATCCTTCGTCCATCCAGCCGTGTTTGCTTTCATTGGAAGCCAACACATGTTGAAACCAAGAATGTGCCATTTCGTGGGCGATAACTCCTATCAAGCCATCAAAAGTGCCTTCGCCTAAAATCAAGGTACACATCGCATATTCCATTCCGCCATCGCCACCTTGAATTACAGAATATTGGTCGTAGGGATATTTACCAACGGTTTGATTGTAAAATTGCATCAATTGGGCCGTTAACGGTTCTGCTTTTTTCCAGTTATCAATGATTTTTGGATTGTTTTTGTATAGAAAATGAAGTGTTGTTCCAAAATTGGTTTTGACAACATCGTGCAAATAGTTTTTATCGGCAGCCCAAGTAAAATCGTGCACATTTGGAGCGATGAAATGCCAGGTTAGGTTTTTGGTTTTCTTTGGATAAGTCACTGTAACACCAGCGTCTTGATAGCCGTGACCGATTTCGTTAGGGTTTTGTAAGTAGCCGCTTCCGCCTAAAACATACTCCTTGTCGATGGTAATTTTTACATCAAAATTGCCCCAAACGCCGTGAAATTCTCTAGCTATGTAGGGATCGGCATGCCAACCTTCAAAATCGAATTCGGCTATTTTTGGATACCATTGGGCCATGGAAAATTCTACTCCTTCGGCATTATTTCGGCCAGAACGACGTATTTGAACCGGAACTTGCCCATCAAAATCTAGGGTCAACAGGGTTGATTTTCCAGGTAAAATGGGTTGAGGTAAGTTGACTTCTAGAATGGTTCCCACTTCCTTTATTACTGCTACTATGCCGTCTTGTTTGAAGTTAGAGATTTTTAGATAGCCAATTTCATCGGGTTTTAGTTTTGCAATTCTACTTTCTTTACTCTCTTTTCCTTCCGCATTTTTAGTTTTGATTGTCATTCGAGCATCAGGATCGATAATACTTTGAAGACGCGCGTCCATCTCGCTTCCCGGTTGGAAAGCATTGTTGTACAAATGATAAAAAACGCGCTTTAGAGTATCTGGAGAATTATTGGTGTAGACCAATTCCTGAGTTCCTTTGTATTGGTATTTTTTAGCATCCATCACGACATCCATTTTATAATCGACATGTTGTTGCCAATAGGATGTGTTTTGAGCCAAAGAGATAGCAAAACTTATGAATGCGATTAAAGAGAAAAAGATTTTTTTCATAACTAAAAGATAAAAAAAATGGAAGAATCGAAATCCTTCCATTCAAAATTTTAAGTTGAATTATTTTTATGACTCATTTTTTCGGCCATTAGGCAAAGCGTTATAGGCATTGACCATTTTTCCTGATTTTGAAGCAGTAGTAAAAGGTCGTTTTTCTTGATTTTCTCCTAAAACCACCGTCAGACTTGTTGGCGTTCCTGAATCCATAAGGATTTTTTTTAACTTGTTTAGCCGTTAAAGTTGGATAGTAGGAACGAATTAAAGCGGCTACTCCAGCAACATTTGGAGAAGCCATTGATGTTCCTTGTTCGTATCTGTAGTTGTTATTAGGAACAGTAGCATAGATTTCCATACCTGGAGAAAATACATCAACATTAAAACTACCATAATTTGAAAAATCAGCAACTAGCCCAGAGCCATAGGTGGTGCTTAGCGCTCCTACGGTAATCATGTTACTGGCAAATTCGGTTTTGTTGTCATCAGAATCATTTGGATAGTTTCTGTTTTGTGCTAAATCAATATCAAGACCGTCGTTTCCTGCAGCATGAACGATTAAAACGTCTTTACTTTCCGCATATTTTATGGCATCGTACACCCATTGTTTGTGTGGAGAAAAACTTTTTCCAAAACTTCCATTAATTACTTTGGCACCATTGTCAACTGCATAGCGAATACCTAAAGCAATATCTTTGTCGTATTCGTCACCATTTGGAACAGCACGAACAGTTAAAATTTCAGCATTGTTTGTGATTCCGTCGCCTCCTAAATTATTGTTGCGAATTTGAGCAATGATTCCCGCTACGTGAGTTCCGTGAAGTGCTTTTTCTTTGTCGGGTCCATAAACAACATTATTCCCATAATTTTTAGAATTAATGTCTTCAGGGTTGTCTCCCACTACTTTTCTTCCGTCAAATTCTACATTTAAGTTGTAATTCAACATGTCGTACACTTGCTCTTTGAAGTCATTTAATTCAGGCATGAATTCAGGTCCAGTTTGACCAATAATACTTGACATTACTTTTTTACTTTTTATTAAAGCAGGATCAGTGGTTGTTATAGCATTTATTTCTTCAATAGTGTAGTTTTCTTTTTTCAAATAGTCACTTATTGATTTATGACAATTAAAAATGAAATCAACTTGTTGTTTTTTGCCTTTATAGTCTTCAATTTTTTTATCAAGTTCTGCTTTAGCCTCTTTGTCCTTTTAAGTCTTGATGGTCAATATCAACTCCCGAATCTACAACTCCTACTATTACTTTTACCCCTTTTTTATTTTTTAATAGTTCAGCATAAGCCTTGTCAACACTCATTCCAGGAATGGTATCTTTTAGTAAATCCAAATGACTCCAACGCATTAAATCAGCTTCTTTTATGGGACTGATTTTCAAAGGAATTTTGTCAATATTGGCTGCATTGGTAGAAATCATTTTTGAGGTACCACAACCAGTGATAAGCAAAAAGGCAAAAGCACTCAAAGAAAAAGTGTGTACTATTTTCATGTAAAAGGGATTAAAGTTAAAATTTTGGCCTAAATTATATCATTTTGTTATATTTTTCTAAAAGTTAACGCTATTTTAAGATTTCATCCGATTGGAATATTTCTTTTAAGCGAACTCCTTTTTCGGTTTTTTCCACGGTTATAATTTCGTTGTGCGCATCATGTTCTAAGAATAAATAATAATTTTTTTCAGCGGCAGCATTTAAAAATTTAGATTTTTCAGGCATGGTTAGTAAAGGTCTTGTATCATATCCCATGACGTATGGCAAAGGAATATGTCCCACGGTTGGCAATAAATCAGCCATAAAACAAATGGTTTTGTCTTGATACTGAATGTGAGGAATCATCATTTTTTCGGTATGACCGTCAACAAAAAAGATTCCGAAATCCAATTCTGATTTTGAAGAAAATCAGTTTCAGGTTTTTTGATAAAATGAAGTTGTCCGCTTTCTTGTATTGGCAGAATGTTTTCTGGTAGAAACGAAGCTTTTTCTCTAGCGTTGGGTATAGTTGCCCATTCCCAATGATTTTCGTTGGTCCAAAATTTGGCATTTTTAAAAGCCACTTCATAACCTGTTTTATCTTCGTTCCATTGTACACTTCCACCACAATGGTCAAAATGGAGATGTGTCATGAAAACATCGGTAATATCATCTCGGTGAAATCCAAATTTCGCCAAGGATTTATCCATAGAATGTGTTCCCCCAAAGCGAATAGTAGCCAAAAAATTTATCCGATTGTTTGTTTCCCATTCCTGTATCAATCAAGATTAAACGGTTTCCGTCTTCAATGAGAAGGCATCTTGCAGCTAGTTCAATTAAATTATTTTCATCGGCAGGATTGGTTTTGTTCCAAATGGTTTTAGGAACCACACCAAACATGGCGCCACCATCGAGTTTGAAATTTCCTGTTTCTATTGGGTATAGTTTCATTGAGATTATTTTACATGGATAAAATAAAAATCCATAATTGACTTACAAACTTGCAATTTAAGCAAATCTATTTTCTTTTCATTTAGCAGCATAAACTTTTTCTATCTTGCTATTAGTTATAAAAATGTTACGAAGTGTGGCAAAAAGCATTAATTGTAATATCTTTGCTGTTAATTTAGACAAAATCAAAATAAGCTAAATGAAGAAAAACGAAGAAATCATGATTAAAGTTTCTGATACAGCAAGCAAAAAAATCATAGAAATGATGAAGGATGACGGCTATGATGCGACTAAAGATTATGTTCGAGTGGGCGTAAAGAGTGGCGGATGTTCTGGCTTGTCCTATGAATTAAAGTTCGATAAAGAACTCCATGAAAATGATAAGTTATTTGAGGATAATCAGGTAAAAATAGCCGTAGAAAAAAAATCTTTTTTATATCTAGCGGGAACTATATTAGAATTTTCTGGCGGATTGAACGGAAAAGGATTTGTGTTTAATAATCCTAATGCGAGTAGAACTTGTGGATGTGGAGAGAGTTTTTCTCTTTAAATAAAATACTATGGCAAAATATACAGAAGACGATTTAAAAGTCGAACTGGAAAATAAAGAATACGAGTACGGTTTTTATACGAATATCGAATCAGAAACCTTTCCTGTAGGTTTAAATGAAGATATAGTTCGCGCTATTTCTCAAAAAAAAGAAGAACCACAATGGATGACCGATTGGCGGATTGAATCTTTTCGTGCATGGAAAGAAATGGTCGAGCCGAATTGGGCCAATGTCCACTATGAAAAACCAGATTTCCAAGCCATTTCCTATTATTCTGCTCCAAAAAAAGTCGACCCTAATAAAACATTAGATGATGTGGATCCAGAGCTTTTGGAGATGTACAAAAAACTAGGAATTTCTGTGGACGAACAAAAGAAAATGAATAACGTCGCTATGGACATCGTTGTTGATTCCGTTTCGGTAGCTACAACATTCAAAAAAAACATTAGCAGAAAAAGGGATTATTTTCATGAGTATTTCGGAAGCGATTCGGGAATATCCTGATTTGGTAAGGAAATATTTAGGAACTGTTGTGCCGCAAAAAGATAATTTTTATGCAGCGCTAAATTCAGCTGTTTTCTCTGACGGTTCTTTTTGTTATATTCCAAAAGGAGTTCGTTGCCCCATGGAATTATCTACCTATTTCCGTATCAATCAAGCAGGTACAGGTCAATTCGAAAGAACACTTCTAATTGCTGATGAAGGAAGTTATGTTTCCTATCTTGAAGGATGTACGGCGCCAAGTCGTGATGAAAATCAATTGCACGCTGCAGTTGTAGAATTAATCGCTTTGGATGATGCTGAAATTAAATATTCAACAGTACAGAATTGGTATCCAGGTAATAAAGAAGGAAAAGGGGGGGTATATAATTTTGTAACCAAGAGAGGTTTGTGCGAAAAGAACGCAAAAATTTCCTGGACACAAGTGGAAACGGGTTCTGCCATAACTTGGAAATATCCTTCGGTAGTTTTAAAAGGCGACCATTCGGTTGGTGAATTTTATTCGATTGCTGTAACCAATAATCATCAGCAAGCCGATACAGGAACAAAGATGATTCATTTAGGTAAAAATACGAAGTCAACCATAATTTCTAAAGGGATTTCGGCAGGAAAATCCAACAACAGTTATCGAGGTTTGGTACAAGTTAGTGCTAGAGCGGAAAATGCTAGAAATTTTTCCCAATGTGATTCGCTACTTATGGGCAATAATTGTGGCGCACATACTTTTCCATACATAGAAAGTAAAAACCCTACAGCAAAAATTGAGCACGAAGCAACAACTAGTAAAATTGGTGAAGACCAAGTTTTCTATTGCAATCAAAGAGGAATTCCAACTGAAAAAGCGATTGCATTAATTGTAAATGGTTTCAGTAAAGACGTGTTGAATAAATTGCCAATGGAATTTGCAGTAGAAGCTCAGAAATTATTAGAAATTTCGTTAGAAGGAAGTGTGGGATAAATTTGTTTGAAGTTTAAGGTTCAAAGTTTAAAGTTATGTTGCAAAAGCATACAACTCCAAACCTTAAACAAAAGAAACTTGAAACTAAAATAATGGCAACAATAAAGCGATTTGAAGATATAGAAATTTGGCAAGAAGCCAGAAAACTTTCAAAAGAAATAATAAAGATTTCTAAAGATTCTGATTTAAAAAGTGATTTTAGATTAAAGGATCAAATTAAAGCTTCTTCAGGTTCTGTTATGGATAATATTGCCGAAGGATTTGAGAGAAATGGTAATTTGGAATTTAGGCAATTTTTATCAATTGCTAAAGGTTCATCTGGAGAAACTAGATCGCAATTATACAGAGTTTTTGATAACGAATATATAGATGAAGAAAAATTGAAATCTTTAGTTTACGAATACGAAAATTTAAGTGGTAAAATCAACAATTTTATAACTTATTTAAACAATAACGATTACAAAGGAACAAAGTTCAAATAACTTTAAACCTTAAACTTTAAACCTTAAACAAATGCTTAAGATTAAAAATTTACACGCTTCAGTAGAAGACAAAGAAATATTAAAAGGCATCAACCTTGAAGTAAAAGCAGGAGAAGTTCATGCAATTATGGGACCGAATGGTTCTGGAAAAAGCACCTTATCAGCTGTAATAGCTGGAAATGAAAATTATGAAGTTACTGAAGGTTCTGTCGAATTGGAAGGTGAGGATTTATCCGATTTAGCACCTGAAGAAAGGGCGCACAAAGGTGTTTTTCTTTCGTTTCAATATCCTGTAGAAATACCAGGAGTTTCCGTTACCAATTTTATGAAAACTGCCATCAATGAAGGTCGTAAAGCTAATGGTAAAGAAGAAATGCCCGCTAATGAAATGCTGAAATTGATTCTTGAAAAATCAGAATTGTTAGAAATCGACCGTAAATTTTTATCGCGTTCTCTGAATGAGGGTTTTTCTGGTGGTGAAAAGAAACGTAATGAAATTTTTCAAATGGCCATGCTAGAACCAAAACTAGCTATTCTTGACGAAACCGATTCTGGATTAGACATTGATGCTTTGCGAATCGTTGCTAATGGCGTGAACAAATTGAAAAGCAAAGACAATGCAGTGATTGTAATTACGCATTATCAAAGACTTTTAGACTATATAGTTCCTGATTTTGTTCATGTTTTGTACAATGGGAAAATTGTAAAATCTGGCGGAAAAGAACTAGCCTACGAACTAGAAGAAAAAGGATACGACTGGATTAACAAAAGGGGTTTTTGGAAACAATAACTAAAATGAGTTGAAAGAAAAATTAGTATCGTCATTTATGGCTTTTGAGGAACGAATCGACGTGCAATCCGATTTGCATGACGTTCGTGTTAAAGCCATTAAAAATTTCGAAAACAAAGGCTTCCCTACCAAAAAAGAAGAAGCTTGGAAATATACTTCGCTAAATGCTATTTTAAAAAATGATTTTTCGGTATTTCCAAAACAGGAAAACGCAATTGAATTTAAGGAAGTTAAGAAATATTTCCTTCACGAAATTGACACCTATAAGGTCGTTTTCATCGATGGAGTTTTCAGTTCGTTTTTGTCCTCAACCACTCACGACGGAATTGATGTTTGTTTGATGTCATCGGCATTAAATAAGCCAAAATACAAAATGGTTATTGATAATTATTTCAATCAAATAGCCAGTAAAGACGAGAGTTTGACTTCGTTGAATACGGCTTTTGCCAATGAAGGAGCCTACATCAATATTCCAAAAAGTAAAGTAGCCGATAAGCCTATTGAAATTATGTATTTTTCGACAGGAAAAGAAGCCGCTTTACTAGTGCAACCAAGGAATTTAATCATCGTGGGCGAAAATTCACACGTACAAATTATTGAAAGACATCAAAGTTTGAACGAAAATGCTGTTTTGACCAATTCGGTTACTGAAATTTTTGCTCAAAAACGCGCGATTGTTGATTATTACAAAATTCAAAATGACAACCTTGACGCTAATTTAATTGACAATACCTACGTTTCTCAAAAAATGGAAAGTACGGTTTCTGTAAATACCTTTTCTTTTGGTGGAAATTTGACCAGAAACAACCTGAACTTTTACCATTTTGGCGAAAGAATCGTAAGTCATTTAAACGGAATTACCATCATTGGCGATAATCAACACGTGGATCACTATACTTTGGTTCGACACGAACAACCTAATTGCGAGAGCCATCAAGATTATAAAGGTATTTTTACTGATCGTTCTACAGGAGTTTTTAATGGGAAGATTTTTGTCGAAAAAGAAGCTCAAAAACCAATGCTTTTTCAGAAAAGCAATAACATTTTATTGAGTGACAAAGCTACTATTAATGCCAAGCCACAGTTGGAAATTTTTGCCGATGACGTAAAATGTTCACACGGTTGCACTATTGGTCAGCTTGATGAAAGCGCGATGTTTTACATGCAACAACGCGGTATTCCTAAGAAAGAAGCCAAAGCTTTGTTGATGTATGCGTTTTCTAACGATGTGATTGAAAGCATTAAAATCCCAGAATTAAAAAAACGAATTACCAGGATTATTGCCGATAAATTGGGAGTAAGTTTAGGGTTTGATTTGTAGGTTTTACCACAAAGTCACAAAGAAATCACAAAGAGCACAAAGTTTCAAATTTTGTGCTCTTTTCTATTTATTGATAGAGGATACAACCCCTCTCAACAACTCATTAAAATCAAATTCCTCACTCAATCCCATTCGCACAATTATCAAATCATGACTTGGGAA
>JADKDN010000014.1 GCA_016718345.1 Flavobacterium sp.
TTTTACATATACTTTGTTAATATATCCAACATTAACTCTGGGGATTATTGGATTCATGATTTTCAATCTATTCTTTTGTCATCAGTAGTTTCATGCGAAGAGAATGAACATATTTATAAATTCCGTAGGTTCCCCCTACAAGGAATAAAATGATAAATATGAGGATGAATTTTTTATTGGTTTTTTTCTTTTCCATTATAGTAAATATTAGTTTTTTGTAAGATTAAAAGAGGATGTTAATTCGCCTGAAGCCGATAGCATTTCATAGTATTTAAGCATAATATTCGCTCTCGAATAGGCGTAATTTATTTTTGAATTGAGTTGTTCTACGTCAGCTTCTAGTAAATCGGTGGTGTTGGAAAGTCCGTTATCATATTTGTCTTTTACAATTCTGTAATTTTCAGTTGCTTGACCAATGGCTTCTTCGTACACTAAATTTTGTTTCAAAGCTAAATTGTAATTCTCTATTGATTGTTGCACCTGAATTTTGATATTCTCCGCTAAAACCGCCTCTGATTGTTGGGTTTCCAAAGCTTTGTTTTTGGCAATTTTAACTTCCTTTCCGTTTTTGAAAATCGAACTTAAATTATAGGAAAATCCAAAATGACATTATAGCATTTTTGTACCGTAACCACATTTTGAAGGTTTAGAGCAGTATAACCACCCACTAAAGCGATGCTAGGGTAATAGGCACTTTTAGCAATTTTTATTGAACTTTCATTAGCTTTTTGAAAAAACCGAATGGCTTCTAAATCTTTTCTGTTTTTTAATCCTTCTTCTTCACTTTTAACCACATTTATAGGCTGATTGTTATCAAATTGATGTTCGTCGATATAAATTTTATAATCCTCAGGAAGTTTCAAAAGTGTAATCAGATAGTAATTGAAAACAGAAACATTCTTGTACGCTTCGTCTAATGACAACTGAACTTTCGATTGTTGCAATTGTGCTTTCAGCAAATCATTTCGAGCGATAATTCCGTTTTGTTCTAAGTTTTTAAAATCCTTTACGCGTTGTTCAGCGCTGCCAAATTTTCTTTGAGTAGGTCGACCGATTTTTGAGCCCGATAGCGATTAGCATAATATTCTACCACTTTCAATGCAACGTCTTCTTTCGTTTGTGCCGATTTTGCAGTTTCTGCCTTATACAAATATTCTGATGCTTTGATGTTGTTTTGCAATTTAAAACCAGAAAACAAGGGCAAATTCACATTGGCTTGACCCAAAAGCAATTGATTCACTTTTGGAGCCGAACCTGAATTATTGTTATTAGAATTAGAATTGGTTTTTAAATCAACAGAGGCATTGGTAAGGCGCATGTACTGACCTGAGACTTTAACATCTCCCGGATGCTGATTGTTTTTAGATTGTACTTCAGGCTTTTGGTCCCACTTTTGTGTTGGCTAAAATAGTAAATGTTTGCTTTATTTATGGCAATATCGATGGCTTCTTTTAGATCAGTCTATGAGTATCTTCCAAGATTTTTCTTCTTTGTTTCCTGAGAAAAAACGGTAGGAATTCCCATAAATAAAAATAATAACAGCAGTTTATTTATTTTCATGTAGTATTAAAGATTTTATAGTTTGTTGAATGTGTTTTGTTAAATCGTTTTTGATATATTCATTGTACACTGCTCACTCCGGTGTGCAACTCAAATTTCTCTAAAAAAGGTTTATTGATGTGAAAATGAAAATAAGTCCCCAAAATAGTAGGAGTGAGTAGCGGAATATTAATGTCTTTTTTAAAAATCGATTTGGCTTGTCCTTCTTCAATAATTTTGGTCAAGGATACTAGATTCCCTTTTTTGATGTCTGTAAAAACCTTTAAATCCATTGCTCGTTTATTAGAAGAAATCTCAAAATGCAGAATTTGATACAAATCTTTATTTTGGTCTAATTTTTCGATGTAGAGTTCGATAAACTTTTCAATTTTTTGAACTGGCTGTAATTCTTCTTTAAAAAGATTTTCGAGTTTCATTTTTAAATCCTGAGTTCTAAAGAAAATCAAGCGTTCGAGCATCTTTTCTTTTGACCCAAAATAGTAGGAAACCATAGCGATATTAATCTTTGCCAGTTTAGAAATAGCTCTAATGGAAGTTCCATCAAAACCTTTTTCGGCAAATAACTTCTCGGCTACCTGAAGAATTTGAATTTGTTTATCATTAAAATCATGCATAAAAGACACTCTTAAATAATCGAGCACAAAATTAAACATTTGTTTAAGTTAAACGTTTGTTTAATTTTATTTTAACATGAGATTAACAAATGGAAATAGGATGAGGGAAGGAGTGATTAATAAAATAACTAGTTATTTTTGAATTTGTTTGTGGGCACGGATTGCAAATCCGCGCTATCGGGGTTATTTCCAATCATTCCAACTTATATTTACATTCATTAAAAATTCACTGTCAAGTTCAATATTTTTCGTATTTTCAGGAAATTCATTCAGAATAATCTGAGATGATAAAAATTGTATAATCATGAGAAATGACATCACAGATTCTTCGATACTTTTGTTTCTTTGTTGATAAATCAAGACGTAGTTCTAATCTATGTAACAATTACAGAAAAATGCTTTTACTGAATAGTTAATGAAAAATATTTTGGGATTTTTGATATATTATAAAGTTCTTTCCAATTATAGTAATTATTTCAGATGGTATAATACTAAGAAATTTCCAATTATTTGTTCTTAGAAATTTTTTTCAGTTTGTAATCTTTGATAAATTTTTCATTTTCAATTTTACTCAGAATAACTTTAATAGCATTTTTAGTCTTGATTAAATTAAACTATTACTATCAATAACAAGATTTTCAAGAACGTTATTTTTCATGCCTTCCATAAATTCTTGAACAGATTGAGACCGCATTGAAATTGAGTCTAATAAATACAAATAGTATCTTAATTGTTGCTCTTCTTTTGTTGAAAATGATGTTAACAGATATAGAATCGAATAATTATCAATAATCATTCTTCCTAAGGTTACTAGAGGTTGAGTTTTACAATTGTTCTCTGCTAACTCAAGAACTAGTTTCAGATTTGAATGCAGATTGAGTATTAGATAGTAAATGCCAGTCTTTTTGTCAATTGGGCTTGTATTTACTTTATTTGTTTCTTTTAAAGAATCAACAAGCCTTGAAAATTCGCTAAGTGAAAATGTATAGTCCATTGTAATTATAAGGTTTCTGACATGAGCGATACTTTTATATGTCAGTGCCAATCTGCCCAAAATTAAGATTAATACTAAACGCTACTCACTAACGTACTTTTCTGTAACCTTTAAATAATTCCCCCAACAAATTCCCCAATACTACTCACCGTTTGTGGTCAAATTTTTAATAAAAGCACTACCAATAATAGCACCTTTGGCATACTGAGTTGCTTGTGTAAAAGTGTCTCTATTGTTAATTCCAAAACCAACAATCTGTGGGTTTTTCAAATTCATAGCCGCAATTCGTTTGAAATAATCTTCTTGTGTATTTCCAAATCCCGATTGCGAACCCGTAACACTCGCACTAGAAACCATATAGATAAAGCCGTTGGAAACGCTGTCTATAAATCGGATGCGCTCGTCAGAGGTTTGTGGGGTAATTAAAAACACGTTGATTAATCCGTATTTTTCAAAGATAGCTTTGTAATTTTCTGCATAAATATCGACAGGTAAATCGGGTATTATTAGTCCGTCAATACCTATTTCGGAACATTTTTTACAAAATTCTTCTACACCATATTGCAACATCGGGTTGAAATACCCCATAATAATTAGCGGAATTTTCACCGTTTGGCGTATGCCTGTAAGTTGTTCAAAAAGTAATTTGGTGGTCATTCCGTTATACAAAGCCTGAGTAGAACTCTCTTGAATTGTTGGTCCATCGGCAAGTGGGTCACTAAAGGGCAACCCAATTTCAATCATATCTACGCCATTTTTTTCTAAATCCTGTATGATGGTAACGGTGTCATTCAAGTTAGGATAACCCGCTGAGAAATAAATGGAAAGTAATTTTTTATCTTCTTGTAATTTTTGTTGTATTCTGTTCATGGTTTTATTTTTTCAGATTCAGAATCTGTTGGTATTTGGTTTACTTACAGGCTTATACTTTGGCGCTATATACCCATACAATTTCATTAGAGTGCAATTCGACCTCAATCCGTTTGTAGTGCAATCCTTCATACGTATCAGCAAGTTGTATCTCTTTTTCGCTCAGTTCATATAGGATTCCGTCAATACGATCCATTGGATTTGAGTGGCTATGATAATGGGATAGCGTTCCATTCCAAATTCTTCTTCAATGGCAATTTCTTGAATGGCATATCCCGTTAGTGTATCAGGAGTTCCGGTCAAAATACGTCCAAAAATAGTTTCTTGGATGTCCTTGTCTTTTAAAGTTCCGTAAGCAAATAATTTTTCCATTTCTCAATCATAATTTAAAATAATCAATGTAGGTATTCAAATCTTTGTCGCCTCTACCAGAGGTTAATAACAACAATATCCGTAGGTTTAAATTTCTTCACATCAAGCACCGCAAAGGCGTGCGCAGTTTCGATAGCAGGAATAATCCCTTCCATTTTGGATAATTTGATACCCCAATTCATGGCTTCATCATCGGTTATAGCAATAAATTCGGCACGTTTGCTTTCAAACAAATGAGCATGCATTGGCCCCACACCAGGATAATCTAATCCAGCAGAAATAGAGTAGGGCTCTGTAATTTGTCCGTCTTGGCTTTGCATCAAAAGGGTTTTACTTCCGTGAATGATTCCAATTTTTCCCAAAGCAGAAGTAGCGGCGCTTTCTCCAGAATCGACTCCAAGACCCGCAGCTTCAACGGCAATAATGTTTACGTTCTTTTCATCCAAAAAATGATAGAACGCACCAGCAGCATTACTACCACCACCTACGCAAGCCACAACATAATCGGGATTTTCACGGCCTTCTTTTTCTTCCAGTTGTTGTTTGATTTCTTCAGAAATGATTGCTTGAAACCGAGCTACCATATCGGGATAAGGATGTGGTCCTACTACCGAACCAATGATATAATAGGTATTTTCGGGATTGTTAATCCAGTCGCGAATGGCTTCATTGGTAGCATCTTTCAGTGTTTTAGAACCCGAGGTTGCAGGACGAACTTCGGCACCAAGCATTTTCATTCTAGCTACATTTGGCGCTTGACGTTTGATGTCGACTTCACCCATGTAAACGATGCATTCCAAGCCCATGAGGGCACAAACGGTGGCCGTTGCGACTCCGTGTTGTCCAGCACCAGTTTCAGCGATGATTCTGGTTTTGCCTAGTTTTTTAGCAACAAGAATTTGCCCAATGGTATTGTTCACTTTGTGTGCACCCGTATGACATAAATCTTCTCTTTTAAGGTATATTTTAGTATTGTATTCCTTAGACAAACGTTCTGCAAAATAGAGTGGAGTAGGGCGACCAACATAATCGATAAGCAAACTCATGAACTCTTTTTTGAAGGAAGGCTCAGCAGTAATTTTTAGATAGTTTTGACGCAATTCTTCAATATTCGGATACAACATTTCAGGAATAAAGGCACCTCCAAAGTTGCCATAAAAACCTTTTTCATTAACGTGATAGCTCATTGTGTTTATTTTAAATTGTCCTTTTAAATTCTTCTAGTAGTTGTTTGTTTTTTAAGCCAGGCTCGATTTCAAATTTACTATTTATATCTATGGCGTGAATAGGTAAATTTGTTTTTAACAGTTGTTTTACAGATGCTATTTCTTCGATTCCAATTCCTCCACTCAGGAAAAAAGGTTTCGTTGAAGGATATTTTTCTAATACTTTCCAATCAAATACAGTTCCGTTACCGCCGGGTAATTTGCCCTTGGTGTCAAATAGGAAATAGTCACAAATGGCTTCGTACTCTTTCAAAATACTAAAATCAAAATCATCAAGTATTGAAAACACTTTTATGATTTCAATTGGTGTTTGTTTTAATTTTTGATTTCATGTTTTAAATCCAAACAAAAAGCTACCCTTTCGTTACCGTGCAATTGAACCAAATTCAAATCATATTTTCAATTTTTGAAACGATTTCATCAAGCGGAGCATTCACAAAAACGCCTACTTTTTGGATAGATTTCGGTAGATTAGGAATTTCACCATCAAAAAAGCGACTTGATTTTTTCCAGAAAATAAACCCCATATAATCGGGAAGCAATTGACTCACTTCAAGAATATTGTCGGGATATTTCATGCCGCAGATTTTGAGTTTCATAGCTTATAATTTTGAAATAAATTGTTTTGCAGCCTCACCAGCATTGTCAGTTTTCATAAAGTTTTCTCCAATTAAAAACCCTTTATAGCCATAGTTCTTTAAATCGTTTATCGCTTCAATGGACGAGATACCACTTTCGGAAACTTTTACAAACTCATTCGGAATTTCAGAGGCCAATTCTTTACTGAAATCCAAACTCACTTCGAAGGTTTTGAGATTGCGATTGTTCACACCAATCATATTCAAACTTGGCATAATCGATTTTTGCAGTTCCTCTAAATCATGAACTTCCAATAAAACTTCCAACCCTAACGATTCGGCAAATTCGGATAATTGTTTGATTTCCTCACGAGTTAAAACGGCTGCAATGAGCAGGATTAAATCGGCACCATGGGCTTTCGCTTCTAAAATTTGATATTCATCAACGACGAATTCTTTTCGAAGGAGGGGCACATTTACCGATGCCCTTGCCAATAGCAAATCGTCTAGCGAACCTCCAAAATATTTTCCATCTGTCAAAACAGAAATGCCACAAACGCCAGCACTTTCATAACCTTTTACCACTTCTTCTACCGTAAAGTTGTAATTTATTTCAGCTTTCGATGGAGAACGACGTTTGTGTTCAGCAATAATTCCAGTTTGGCTGCTTCGGAGTATCTTGCTTAAAGAAATCGTTCTACTTCCAAAAAGAATCGAATTCTCTAGTTGTGAAACAGGAATAAGCGATTTTTTAAGTTCGACTTCTCGTTTTTTATCAAAAATTATTTTATCTAAAATATTCATTTGGGGAATCTTAATAATAGTCTTCTTTGGGTTGCTGTCTGTTTACTACTTTTTGTTAATTTCAAGTTTTGTCTAATCTTTCAATTTTTAAATGCTTAAATCTTTTAATTTTTTTAACGCATTCAATCCTTTTCCTGAAAATAAACTTTCTTTTGCCAGTTCAAAACCTTGAAGTGGAGTCAGCTTCTTAACCGTCGCTATTGCCATTCCAGCATTAGCACAAACTACATTGTTTTGAGCCTCAGTACCTTTGCCAGAAATGATATCAACAAATAGTTGAGCCGATTGTTCAATGGTAGTTCCTCCTTCAATATCTTTTTGAGCTAACTGATTCACGCCAAAATCTTCGGGTTTTAACATCGCTTCAATCTGATTCGTAATCGTTTTGGTGCTTCCTGTTAACGAAATTTCATCATAACCGTCTAAACTGTGTAAAATCGTAAAATTTATATCGGTATTCTGATACAAATAACTATACATTCTGGCCAATTCCAGATTGAAAACACCAACCAATTGATTTTTTGGAAAGGAAGGATTAACCATTGGACCTAACATATTAAAGAAGGTTTTTACGCTTAATTCCTTTCTGATAGGGGCTACATTTTTCATGGCAGGATGAAATAAAGGCGCATGTAAAACACAGATTCCCGCTTCGCTAATACATCTTTCCAAGAAGTCATTATCATTACTGAATTTTACGCCTAAGTTTTCCAATACGTTACTAGAACCGGAAATGGAAGAAACGCCATAATTACCGTGTTTGGCAACATTTACACCAGCTCCAGCAGTGATAAATGAAGCTAGAGTCGAAATATTAAAAGTGTCCTTTCCATCGCCACCAGTGCCACACAAATCAATAGCATTGTATCCTGATAAATTAATGGGAATGCATAGTTCTAATAATGCTTCTCTGAAACCAGCTAATTCATCTATGGAAATATTTCGCATCATATATACGGTTAGAAAACTAGCGATTTGGCTCGGATTATAACTGCCTTTAGAAATGTTGACCAAGATATTTTTAGCTTCTTCCTTGCTAAGAATTTCGTGATTAATGAGTCTGTTGAGTATGGTTTTCATTTAATATTTTACTTTTATAGAAACAATTCAAGTATTTGTTATAGAGGCTTATACTTAATTATTAACCCAGTTTTCTAACATCTTTTTTCCATGAGGTGTTAAAACACTTTCGGGATGAAATTGAACTCCTTTCACGTCGAATTTTTTATGTCGAATGGACATAATTTGTCCGTTTTCGTCTGTAGATGTGATTTCTAAATTCTCCGGAAATCCCTCAGAATTAATTACCCATGAATGATAACGTCCCACTTCAATTTGTTTTTCTAATCCTTCAAAAAGGGTTTCATCATCTACAAGAATGGTAACATTGGTAGCCACTCCGTGATATACTTTTTCTAAGTTGACAAGAGTACCTCCAAAGACTTCACCAATAGCTTGTTGACCCAAACAAACTCCAAGAATACTCTTAGAAGGCGAATAGACTTTAATTACTTCTTTCAATAAACCCGCTTCATCAGGAATACCTGGTCCTGGAGAAAGTAGAATTTTATCAAATTTTTTAACTTCATCAATATCAAATTCATCGTTTCTATACACAGTAACCTCACAATTCAAGTCTTCTAAATAGTGAACTAGATTGTAGGTAAAACTATCGTAATTGTCTATAACTAATATTTTTTTCATTTTAATTTAATGATTTAAAGATTGAAAAATATAAAGATTAAGAATTTTTCAATCATTCAATTTTTAATTTTTAAATTTTCTCTGCTAAATCCAAAGCGGTGTTCAAGGCTCTTAATTTATTATACACTTCTTGCATTTCGCTTTCTTCATCAGAACTAGCTACAATTCCAGCTCCAGCTTGATAAAATAGCTGATGATTTTTGCTTAAAAATGTCCGAATCATAATGGCATGATTAAAGTTGCCTTCAAAATCCATAAATCCGATAGCACCACCGTAAAAATTACGATTGGTTTTTTCGTATTCTTCAATGAGTTGCATCGCTCGATGTTTTGGAGCACCACTTAGTGTTCCAGCAGGAAAAGTATCGGCAACAACTTGTAGGGTTGAGGCTTTATCATGTAAATGCCCTGTCACTTTGGAAACCAAATGAATAACATGAGAAAAGAATTGTACTTCTCTATATTTCTCCACTTGTACATCATGTCCGTTTCTGCTCAAATCATTTCTCGCCAAATCGACCAGCATAACGTGTTCGCTATTTTCTTTTTTATCCTCCGAAAGGTGTTTAGCGATAATAGCATCTTTCTCATCATCACCCGTTCTTCTGAAAGTTCCAGCGATAGGATGTATTTCGGCTTTTCTATTTTTTACAATGATTTGAGCTTCAGGTGAAGAACCAAATATTTTGAAGTCGCCATAATCAAAAAAGAACAAATAGGGTGAAGGGTTGATACTTCGTAAAGCTCTATACACATTGAATTCATCTCCTTTAAACCCTTGCGTAAATCGTCTGGATAACACCAGTTGGAATACATCGCCTCTAAAGCAATGTTTTTTGGCTAAGGCAACATTTTGTCTAAACTCTTCGTCAGTTAAATTGGAAAAACCTTCACCTTCTTTCGAGAATTTGTAAGAAGCTATGTTTCTAGATTGTAATAGTTGTTCAATTTCGGAGATATTATTTTTTCCGTCTATACTGTGTGAAAAAAGATAGGCTTCGTTTTTAAAATGGTTAATGGCAATGATATTTTGATACACCGCATAGTACACATCTGGAATGGTGTTGCTATTTTCTTTTTTGGCAATGCTTATTTTTTCGAAATAACGAACGGCATCATAAGAAATATAACCAAACAACCCGTTATTGATGAATTTAAAATTGTTCTTATCCGATTGGAATTCGCCAGAAAATTCTTGAATAGCCTCTGGAATATTGGTTTTGCTATCAATGGCTGTTTTTTCGGAGCTTCCATCAGGATAAGTTTTGAAAATAGTTTCATTTTCGATTTTAATGGACGCAATTGGGTTGCAGCAGATGTAAGAAAAACTGTTATCATTTCCGTGATAATCACTGCTTTCAAGTAGTAAACTATTAGGGAATTTGTCTCTAATTTTGAGATAGACACTTACGGGTGTTATCGTATCGGCTAAAATTTGTTTGTATATGGTTTTTAATTGAAATGATTTCATTTGGTTTGTTTTAATCATTGGTAATTTGGAACATAAAAAAAGCTTGTCGTGATTGACAAGCCCTTTTGATGTTATTTATAATAATACTCAATAAGTAGACTATTTCACGACGTTTGACGTAAATTACTCCACCACCAAGTATTGTTTATTGCTGTTTTCATTTTTGTTTTAATAATCACAAATGTAAAAATGATTTTCAACTTTCCAAACAGAATACTCGTTTTTTTCTAATTTTAAACAAATAATATGGATTTAGTTACATTTTGCACTTTAACAAAGATATTTTTCAAATAGAGATTACTTTTTTTGGTACTTTTACGTTACATATTTAATGTAAAAATAACAACAATGAAAGCAAATACCATTTTAGAAACTATTGGGAATACGCCCGTTGTCCAGATTAATAAATTATTTGGAAATAAAAAGAAAATATGGATTAAACTTGAGCGATCAAATCCAGGAAACAGTATCAAAGACAGAATTGCATTGTCAATGATAGAAGATGCTGAACGTAAAGGATTGCTGAATCCTAATAGTGTGATTATTGAGCCTACATCAGGAAATACAGGAATAGGATTAGCATTAGTTGCAGCTGTAAAAGGCTATAAAGTGATTTTGGTAATGCCAGAATCGATGAGTGTGGAGCGCAGAAAATTAATGGAAATCTACGGAGCAGAGTTTGTTTTGACTCCAAGAGAAAAAGGAATGAAAGGCGCTATTGAAAAAGCAGCTGAATTAGTTTCAGAAACACCTAATGCTTGGTCACCAAAACAGTTTGATAATCCCGCAAATGTAGAAGTGCACGAAAGAACAACCGCCCAAGAAATTCTCTCGGATTTTCCAGATGGTTTAGATTATGTGATTACCGGAGTAGGAACAGGAGGACATATCACTGGTGTGGCAAAAGTTTTGAAAGCTAAATTTCCTAATTTGAAAGTTATAGCGGTAGAGCCCGAATTATCCCCAGTGTTGAGTGGAGGTAGTCCTAGTCCGCATCCATTGCAAGGAATAGGAGCTGGATTTGTACCCTCAATTTACAACAGTGATTTAATTGATGAAGTGGTACAAGTGGGTAAAGAAGATTCATTTGAATACGCAAGGAATATTGCAAAACAAGAAGGAATTTTAGTAGGAATTTCAACAGGAGCTTCACTAGCTGCTGTTGCAAAAAAGTTAGATACTATTCCAGACGGTTCTGTTGTGTTGACTTTCAATTACGACACAGGAGAACGTTATTTATCTATTGAAGGATTGTATTAGTTTTCACGTACATTCAAAAAATAACCCCAGCAATTGCTGGGGTTTACTTTTTTATGAAATCTATAAGATTAGAATTGTAAGGCAACATTCAATTCAAAATCGTCATAGATGGTTTTGTCTCCAAGGTTGTCAAAGAAACTACCTGAACCGTATTTAATATCGTATTTGGTTCTATCAACTTTTAAAGCAGCCGAAGCAGTATTTCCTTTTACGGTGATATCAAAAGTTATAGGATTTGTTTTGTCTTTGATGGTTAAATCAGCAGTAACAGTATAAACATTTTTTCCTTTGCTAGCGATAGTTTTGAAAACAAGAGTTGAAGTTGCATATTTATCAGTCCCAAAGAAATCGCCTGATTTTAAGTGACCTTCCAATTTTTCTTTTCCTTCACCAGCTTTCAAATCTGTTGCAACTAAAGAGTTCATGTCAACTGTAAAAGAGCCACCAGCTAATTTTTTTCCTTTGAAAACTAAAGCTCCGTCTTTTAGATTTACAGTTCCATCATGTTGTCCTGTTACTTTTTTTCCAACCCAGTTGATTTTACTTTTAGCTACATCAACTTTTTTAGTTTGTGCAGAGATGGTTGCTGTTGATACAGTTACTAATACTGCTAATAGAATTGTTTTTAGATTTTTCATTTTGATTTTAAAATTTAAGTTAATAATTATAGTGTGATAAATAATTCTTCGTTTGATTTTCTTACTTTTTTGTAATGTTGTGTTGCGTCTTCTTCGTGACGGTATCCTGCGGTTGCTAGTAAAGATGCATTAAGACCTAACTTGTCTAATCCTAAAATTTCATTTACTAATGCTGGTTCAAATCCTTCCATAGGTGTAACATCTATTTTTAATTCAGCTGCTGCATTCATAAGATTTCCTAACGCTAGATAAGTTTGTTTTGAAGTCCATACATTTCTAACTTCAACAGGAAGAGTAGAAATTTTTGATTTAATAAAATCACCATATCCATTAAGTGCATCCGAAGGAAGTTCACGTGTGGCAGTGAAATTAGCTAAAGCACTGTCTATTTCAGCATCACCAAAGTTGGTAATATTGGCAAATATGATTAGGTGAGAAGCATCTACAATTTGGCTTTGTCCCCAGGCTGCTGGCTGTAGTTTGGCTCTCAATTCAGGATTTTCAACTATAATAACTTTGTAAGGTTGAAGACCGTATGATGATGGAGAAATTCGTATAGCTTCTTTAAGCGTGTTCAAATCTTCAGTTGATATTTTTTTGCTTGCATCAAATTTTTTAGTGGCATATCGCCAGTTTTGATTTGTAAGGAATGCGCTCATAATGGTTTTGTTTATTAATTAATTTCTGTATTTTTCTATTAAAAGGTTCAATTGTTCTAGTTCTTGAGGTGTTAAATTTTGGGAAAACTTCTTTTCGTGTTCAATGACTTTTGGATCCAATTCGGTTAGTACATTCAGCCCTTTTTGTGTAATGGAAACTTCTATTTTACGTCTGTTATCAGGACAAACTTCACGCGTAACAAATTCTTTTAAAAGGAGTTTGTCTACTAGGCGAGTAGTATTACTCGTTTTAGCCAACATTCGTTCTTGAATGACACACATGTTCGCGGGACATCCTTTTTGACCTCTCAAAATACGCAATACGTTATATTGTTCACTTGATAAATCATAAGGTTTCAATAGCTCATTAAAATGGTCGCTAAGAACATTTTGTGTATAAATGATATTGAGCACTGCTTTTTTAGAATGATCTAGTTCCACATTTGATTTTATAACCTCTTCAATTTTCATAATTGTAGCAACAAAATTTGTATGTACAAATGTATAACTATTTATAGTTGTATATACAAATGTTGTGTTATTTTTTTGTTAAAAATGAATTTGAAGTTTTTAAGAATGTCGTTTCAATTAAAATAGTATTTTTGAAAAAAATAAATTAGCTATGAATTTGACACAACAAGAATGGACAGAACAATTTGAAGAAGATACTAATGCTGTACTTCTAGACGTTCGAACAGAGCAAGAGTGGGAAGAGGGAATTATACCCAATGCCCTAATGATAGATTTCAATAAAGGCCAAGAATTTATTGATGCTGTTGATCAGTTAGACAAATCAAAGAATTATTATGTTTATTGTCGTTCAGGTGTGCGAAGCGCAAAAGCGTGTGACATCATGAATGAATTAGGTTTCGATACTACTTATAACTTGTTAGGAGGCTTTATGCAATGGGAGGGAGATGTAGCTTATCCTGAAGATTAAAGATATATATAATTACCATTGAACATACCCCAAAAAGTGAGATACTGTTTGGGGCTTTTTTATTTAATAATCATACTAGTATGGGAGACTTGTATGATAAATATCATTCTTATTCTCTAGTATTACAGATAACTTTGATACATAAACCTATTAAATTGTATTGTGATGAAAATAAAAATGATGTTCATAGTGGTATCAGCATTGATAATTCTACACAGTAATAAAAGCTGTGCTCAAGAAAGCAAATGGGTCGCTCCTAAATATTCGAATGACCTAATAAATCCTTTCAAAGGAAAAGAAAGCGCTACAGCAGAAGGAAAAAAAATCTTCAATCAAATGTGCGTGTTGTGTCACGGAATCTATGGAAAAGGTAATGGAGAAGCTGGACTGAGTCTTGAAAAAAAGCCAGCAAATTTTTTGGCACTAAATGTTATGAATCAAACCGATGGAGCAATATTTTGGAAAATTACTCAAGGAAATCTACCAATGGCTCCATACGAAGGCTTATTATCCGAGGAGCAACGATGGAAATTAGTCAATTATATTAGAGAACTCGAAAAGAGGTAAATCTTGATTTTAAATTAGTAAAGCTATATAAATAAATTTCAGATGGGTTTTTATGTTTATTAGATATATTTACGTATATTTGAATACGTATTTATACTTATTTAATATAAATCCCTTTTTGACTATGAAATATAAGATAATACCAAAGTTGACGATTGTAGGGGCTGGACCTGGAGATGTAGAGTTAATTACATTAAAAGCGATAAAAACGTTGCAAAGTGCCGATGTAGTTTTATATGACGCATTAGTAAACGAAGAGTTGTTGCAGTATGCCACAAAAGCCGAAATTATTTTTGTAGGGAAACGATATGGTTGTCACGCCTACAGTCAAGATCAAATTAATGAATTGATTGTAGTTATGGCAAAAAAGTATGGTCATGTGGTTCGATTGAAAGGAGGAGATCCCTTTGTTTTTGGTAGAGGGAGTGAGGAAATAGAATTTGTCCAAAAATTTGATTTGGAAACTGCTATTGTCCCTGGAATTTCATCAGCGCTAGGTGTTCCTGCTACTAGTGGGATTAGTTTAACTCAAAGGGGAATTTCAGAAAGTTTTTGGGTAATTACAGGAACAACCTCTGAACATAAATTGTCTAAAGATGTTGCACTAGCATCACAATCATCCGCTACAGTGGTGATTCTGATGGGTATGAATAAATTAGATGAAATCATTTCTATTTATCAAAAAAATAGAAAAGATGATTTGCCAGTGGCTATTATTCAAAACGGCACTAAGATATCTGAAAAGAAAATCATTGGTAATTTGAGTACTATTGCTAAATTGGCTGAAGAACAACAAATCTCATCACCAGCAATTATTGTAATAGGCGAAGTAGTAAAACGTACTCCAAATTTTGCATCCTATTTTCAGACTGACTATTTGGATGAAGAATTTATTCTGCAAAATCTAAATATTATTTAGTGTTTGCCAGCATTCAAAAGTATTTAATTGTAATAGAATGTATTGGGAGTAAAAAGTGTATAAAATAAACTATTGTAATTCAATCTTTACATCATAATTATCCATATTTAAAATACTTTCAATAGAACCAAAAGTAGCGATAGCTTTTTGATTTTCTATTTCTTTTTTCAAAGCAATGTGTTTTACACATTTTTGAAAACGACTGACTTCTTTCAGATTGGTTAGTATTAATCTTGGGACAGTAGCATTTTTCCCATCTTTATCTTTAGAGACCATGGTAAAATAGGATGAATTACAATGCTTGATGGCTCCTGTTTGAATATTTTCAGATTCTACTCTAATACCAACTATCATCGAACTGTTGCCTACATAATTCACACTTGCCCTCATGGTTACAAGTTCTCCTACTTCTATTGGATTTAAAAAATTTACAGTATCAACCGATGCAGTTACACAATAATTTCCTGAAAATTTTGAAGCGCAGGCAAAGGCAATCTGATCCATTAAAGACAGAATATAACCACCGTGTATTTTTCCGCTAAAATTAGCATGTGATGGTAGCATTAATTCGGAAATTGTAACATAAGATGATCTAACAGCTTTGAAATTGGAAGTCATAAGGCGTTAAGTTATAAAATATCTAATTGTTGTTCAGTCAAAACAATAAAATTTCTTTTTGGAGATGCACATAAGGAACAGCAATACTCTTCAGGTAAATCATTAAATAAAGTGCCTTTTTCAATGCCTTGAGTTAGGTCTCCAAATTCTGGACTGTAGATTGTTAAACATTCAGGGCACTGATGTGTTTCTTGAATTTTCTTTTCTTTTTTTACAGTTGTAGTATTAGCTTCAAATACTGTATTTCCTAATTCTTCAAAATATTTTTTACTCAACTCAATTAATATGTTTGGAAGCTCTAATTTATCCACATCTTGAGTATGCACGATGTATTCCTTAGTGTTAGGGTCGAAATTCTTGGCATACAATACGTTATAAGTATCTCTAATTTTTATGGATTTTAAATCTTTTGGAGATTCATTTTTTTCAACAACTATAGAAGTAAAATAATGCCCTTCACGGTTGTAATCAGATAGACCAAAAGTAAGTCCATAGGTACTAATGTCAAATTGGTCTAAGGTTCTCACTAAAAATGTTTTTAAATTTAGTGCCCATTCTGTCGCTACGGGTAAATGCCAGTTGAGTTCTAATAAAGAATGACGAACATTGATTCCTTTTTTTCCTAAGAATTTTTCCCAATCTAATTTTCGGTCGTTAGGAATTCCTTTAATGATGAAAGATTTCCAAGGAGTAATACAAATTTTCCCAATTTTGCAATCAAAACACAAATCACACATTTCTTTTAGAAAATCCAAATCGTATTGGTTGTTTCTCCAATACAATCCCAACCAATATTGATCGATCCCCAGTCGATTCATTCCTTCATAGTAGGGAAAAGGGTAAAAGGGGATATGAAGCTGTTTGTCAATAGTTCGATTGTTAGAGTCTAATGTTTCGCTTATTAATTGAAAAATCATATCAACAGAAAAAGGTTCTTCAATCAAAATTTTTTCGATTGCATAATATATTTCAGCGATGTTCCAACTGTAAATTAGTACGGGATATTGTTCCATTTTATCCCAATTAGGCAATCGAATGTATAAAAACCAATAATCTTCATGTTCGGAAGCAACAAAATTAACATGTCCTGTAAATAATGGTACTAATTGTTGTTTTGGGTCAGTTATATTGACTTTTAGTTTGGGTTGTTCCTTGAATTGTTCTAATATGTAAAGAAATTTATTTCCAGTTAGCCAAGATGTATTTCTAAAGATATCTGTTGAGACATAGGATGAAACAATATTATTTCCACTTTTCTCATTGGGATAAACAAAATGATGCTTTCCTGTTTTTTCCTTATCAATTGCGCTAAATTCTTTTGGGAAAATAATATCTTGCCTTGACCCAAAAGAGATTGTTTTTGACCCTTGTTCCAATGCCATATTGACAACTTCTCTCAATTCACCTGGAGACAGTACACCTCCTTTTACTATTAGTCTTGTTAATTCCATATTGTATTATTTTTAATAATGAAATGGCTTATTTACATTTAGATAGAATCTTTTTTACTTCTGTTTTACAGCTACCGCAACCCAATCCAGCACCTGAAGTTTTGCATAATTCGGTAAAATTAGTTACTCCACTTTTTATGGTTTCCTCAATATTACCTTGACCAACTTGACTACAAGAGCAAACAAGTTTCCCTAAAACGGGCTTTGCATTTGAACTTCCTCTTAGTAAAGTATTTCTTTTATCAGACAGTTCAATTTTGCTTTCAATCATAGTTTTGAATTCTGCAAATTCATTTTTGTCTCCCATCAGAATGGCACCAACAAGTAAATCATTCTTAACCACGCATTTTTTGTAGTATCGTTTTCCTAAATCAGAAAAAACAATTTCTTCGTAAGAGCTATCATTTTCAGGAATTTCGATTTCTCCAATACTACACAAATTAATGTCTTCTAATTTTAGAATATTCATTAAAACGGAACCTCTATAAAAACTGCTGATATCTCCTGCCAAAAAATTAGCGAGAATATCAGCTTGCTCTTCAGCGGCTGAGGTAATTCCGAATAATTGGTTGTTGAATTCTGCGATTTCACCAATAGCAAAAACATTCGGATTTGAGGATTGCAGGTATTGATTCACTTTTACACCTCGTCCACAAAGTATTCCAGCTTCTTTCGCCAATTCTATATTTGGAACAGTTCCAATGGTGTAAACGATAGCATTTGCAGTGATAATTCGACCACTTTTTAAGGCAATTTCAATTTCATTCGGATTGTCAGTTTCAAAAACCGTACTAACTTCATTATCAAAGTAAATTTGGATATCACGGAGTTGTACTTCTTCGGCCAACAATTTACTCGAGATTCGATCCAACTGGCGTTCCATTAATCGAGATGCTCTTTGAATAATGGTGATTTTTACTTTTTTATGTTTTAAGGCTGCAGCCAATTCCAATCCTAATAATCCACCACCAACAATGACCACATGTTGGTCTTCGGCAGCTAATTTAGTATTGTCTAGGTAATTTTTTAAACGGTCAGCATCTTCTTTTTTTCTGATGGTAAATCGTCCGGGTAAATGCAATTGTGCGTTTTCAGGTATAAATGGCCTGCTTCCGGTAGCCATAATTAAGGAATCAAAAGTATGTTTGACGCCTTTACTATCCGTAATAATTTTATCCTTAGTATCTACGTTATCTATTGCAACACCCGATTTCATGGTGATGTTAAGCTTAGTTAAGGCATCTTCTTTAATCTTTAATAACTCTTGCCATGATAATTTTGCTGTAACATATTCTGGTAATAACACCCGATTGTAAAATGGGTTTTCTTCATTTGAAAAAACAATAATTTCGTCAGTAGTATTGATTTCTCGATAGTTTTGAATAAAACGAAAGGCAGCTGCGCCAGCTCCAACTACAGCTATTTTTTCAAATGGTTTTACATATTTGGTAACTGAAACAGTGGTGTATTTGAAATCAGGTTCTTTTGAAATAGGGTCAATTAGTGTATTGGTTAAATTATTGGTTCTGTTTAAGTCGTTTTCTAATTGTTTTCCCCAATGCATGGGTAGAAATAAAACACCTTCTCTAATTGAATCCGATACTTTTGCTTTTACTCTTACGTTTCCGTTTTTACTAGTTACTACAACAATATCTCCGTTAGCTATGGAAGCTTTATAGGCATCAATAGGATTTATTTCGAGTACTGGACTAGGAATGTGGGTCATCAATCGAGATACTTTACCCGTTTTAGTCATGGTGTGCCATTGATCTCTAATTCTTCCTGTAGTAAGTACATATGGATATTTAGCATTGGGTAGTTCAGAGGTATTTTCTATAGTTGTAGGAATATTAAATAGGGCTTTTTGCGTAGGCGTATAAAACTTTTTATCAGTAAACAAACGTGGTGTGCCTGAATGTCCATAATCTGGAACTGGCCATTGAAAAGTACCTTCGTTTTTTAGACGATTGTAATTTAAAAAAGAGATGTCAATATTGGTGTTTTTGGTTAAAAGACAATATTCTTTATAAACATCTTCAACAGTATTGAAATTAAATCCTGTAAAATTCATTTTTTTGCAAAACGAATCAAAATTTCAACATCTGAAAGTGCTTATCCCGGAGGAGTAATTACTTTTGGTAAATAAGAAATTCGCCTTTCTGAATTGGTCATAGTACCTTCTTTCTCTAACCAACCTGCCGCAGGCAATAATAAATCAGCAAATTTTGCAGTATCGGCATTATGCGAGATGTCTTGAACTACAACAAATTTGGCATTTTGTAATGCTTTCTCCACTCTTCTTGAATCGGGTAAGCTGACCATTGGATTGGTACAAATAACCCAAATGGCTTTCATTTTTCCTGATTCTAAGGCATCAAACATTTCGGTAGCCGTTAATCCCGGTTTTTCATTAATTTCACCTACTCCCCAAAAGTCAGCCACTTCCTTGCGATGTGTAGGATTGTTTAATTCTTTATGTACAGCTAGTAAATTGGCCATTCCACCCACTTCACGACCTCCCATGGCGTTGGGCTGACCTGTTAATGAAAAAGGACCAGAGCCTGGTTTCCCGATTTGACCCGTTAATAAGGAAATGTTTAGTAACGCTGTGTTTTTATCAACACCAATAGCACTTTGATTTAATCCCATTGCCCAAAGAGAGAGGAAACCTTTTGCTTTGCCAATAATGTCAGCTGCTAATTTGATGTCGTTGACAGGAACTCCGCAAAGTTTTGATGCTTTTTCATAAGAACTAGAAAGAACTAGGTCTTTATAGAGTTTATAGTTTTCAGTATGGTTTTTTATAAAATCAGAGTCAACATATCCTTTTTCTATAATACGTTTTGCAAGTGCATGATATAAAATGATATCTGTTCCTGGAATAATCTGTAAATGTAAATCAGCAAAAGCTGCTGAATCTGTTTTTCGAGGGTCTATTACGATTATCTTTACTTTAGGGTTTTTCTCTTTGTGTTGCTCAATTCTCCTAAATAAAATAGGATGACACCAAGCTGGATTAGCACCTGTTATCAAAAAAGTATCAGCTAATTCAATATCATCATAACAAATAGGAACTGCATCTTCACCAAAAGTCTTTTTATATCCTGCTACTGCAGAACTCATACATAAACGCGAGTTGGTATCTATATTGTTGGTTTTTAAAAAACCTTTTACTAGTTTATTGACCAAATAATATTCCTCAGTTAAACATTGACCTGAAACATAAAAGCCAACACTATCAGTCCGTATTTTTGATAATTGAAGAAAATACTGCTGCAGCTCTATCTAAGGCAGAATCCCAACTGACTCTTTCCATAGGATGTGATTTACTCCAACGCATTTCAGGATACAGGATTCGGTCAGAAGTGTCATTTGCTACATAATGAAGATTCATTCCTTTAGAGCAAAGCATACCTCTATTTACAGGATGGTCTTTGTCGCCAGTAACCGTTACACCATTTTTCGCGTCATTAGTTACAATAATTCCACAGCCTACTCCACAATAGGAACACGTAGTTTTGATTTCTGAATTCTGCATTATATTCTTTGTGTTAATAGCGAACTTAGTTAGTGCTAATTCAATTAAATTGATCTTTCAAAGTGTAAAAATAAGTATTTTTACGTATAAATACGTATTTATTCAAATAAATTTTATACGTTTGATGAAGAATAATAAAAATCATGAATTTAAAAGAATGGTAAATGGTATTATTTCAGTCTTTTAGAAGTGATTTTGATTAAAATAGCGTGACAATGAAAGAATCTCAAGCCGTTTGCCATACGTGTATAAATGAAAATTGTTTTATAAAAAAACACATTCATTTAGAGTCCATGAAAAGTTATATTAATAAAAAGAGAAGTTTTACATGCAAGAGAGGTCAGCAGTTTATTATTGAAGGCGCTCCAATGCAAGGACTTTATTTTATAAACAAAGGAAAAGCTAAGACCGTTAAAACAGGTATCAATGGCAGAGAACAGATTGTTCGTTTTACTAAAGATGGTGATACTGTTGGATTTAGAGGTTTTGGAACTAGTAAGCGCTATTTAATTGGTGCCTATGCACTAGAGGAGACTATTCTGTGCAATTTTAGTAATGAAGATATGCTAGATATATTGTATAATGTACCTGAATTTACTTTTGATTTAATGCTGTTTTATGCAGAAGAGCTTAACAAGAGTGAAAATAATATCCGAAAAATTGCTCAAATGAACGTAAGAGAACGGGTTATTGACACCTTATTATACATTCATCGAAAATTTGGTCAGAAGAAAGGATATATAGAAATAGATTTATCTAGACAAGAATTAGCTGATTTTGCTGGAACAACAGATGAACAGGTGATTCGTGTAATTTCTAGTCTAAAAAAAGAATCACTTATTAGAACGGTAGGTAAGAAAATTGAGTTACTAGATATTGAAAAATTAAAATCAGAAATTAAAGAGCATAAATACTATTAAGGTTTTTAATTGGTATGGAATGTAGGGCTGACTTTGTTTATCAAGTCAGCTTTTTTTATGTGGAAATAATAAATCTAAGTAGTTTTACTTTTTTTCTGCTTGGTGCAGAATGCGTCAAGCCTAGTATTTATTGATTTTTAAAACTTTCCTGATAAAAAGCAGTTTTTTAATTGACTTTTGCTATTTTTTTAAGTGTATAAAAAAGTTGTTTTGAGATGTGATCACTGTTATTTATACGTATAAATACTTAAGTATATTTGTGTCATACTAATTTTAATACAAATCATTATGTTGAATGTTATCACAAAATCGGACAAAATTGAAGCATTAAAAGCCAAGGGAAGAGCTGGGATGTTTTTTTCAAACACGTTATTAATAGGACTTACATTTTTAATATTTGGCTTAAACATCGCCCAAGCTCAACTTACTGCAACTGGTCAAATTAGAGAAAGAACTGAGGCAAGAGGAGGTAGGGAACTTTATTAAAAGACAATCAAAAAGGGGCTTTGCACAATACACAAAGAGCTCGTTTGAATATTGGCTTCACTGGCTACAGATTCAAAATATATACTTCTTTGCAAGATGTAAGGGTATGGGGACAAGATGCTTCAACAAATAATAGAACCACAGCCGAAAATAACAATGGAGTTATGTTTCATGAAGCTTGGGCGGAGATTATGCTTATTGATACGTTGAGTAAAATCAAAACTTATGCTTTAAAAATAGGACGTCAAGAAATTTCTTATGATGACCAAAAGGTATTAGGAAGTTTAGATTGGTTACAACAAGGACGAAGACATGATGCTATTGTTTTAAAATATGCCAATAAGGGTTGGGTTTTTGATTTTGGAGTAGCGTTTAATCAAAACAAAGAACTAAAATCAGGAACGATTTATCAAGGGATTCCTAATGGCTTTATGCTGCTGGAACAAATGGAATAGGTCATAATTATAAGTCATTTCAATATGCTTATATAGGTAAAAAGTTCTTCTTTGGTGACCTATCATTTCTATTCTTTAAAGATGATTTTACAAAGTTCACAGGACCTGTTGCTACACCAACATATTTGGAAGGAGTTAATTCAAGGAACACCACAGGTATTTACTACAATGTAAATCCAACAAGAAAATTAAACCTTAACGGAAGCTTTTACCACCAAGGAGGTCATGACAAATTTGGTAAATCTATCGATGCCAATTTGGCTTCAATTACAGCAACCTATCAAATGGGAAGAAAATTATATTTAGGAACAGGTGTCGATTATTTATCAGGAACAGACGAAACTAAGGAAGTAACTAATAATAATCAATTTGATCCACTGTATGGAACACCACACAAATTTTGGGGATATATGGATTATTTCTATGTAGCAAGTCCATTTGGCGAACAGGGACTACTCAATTATTTCTTTAAAACCAAATATGTAGCCTAAGACAACTTGACCCTCAATTTAGATATCCATGGTTTTGAATCGGCAGCAGAATTAAATAACAACTTAGATTCCTATTTAGGTACCGAAGTAGATTTTAAATTGAATTATAAATTTACTAAGCTCATCAACGTTGAGGGAGGCTACTCTGTTATGGCTGCAAAAAATACTATGGCATCTGCGGCTGTTAAAAATGTAACCAATCCAAGATTTAACAGCACAATGGGCATATGTATTGCCTAAATATCAAACCTAATTTTTTGAATACAAAAAAAAGTAATTTATAAACTCAATTTTAAAATAAATAAAATTTAACAATGAAGAAATATATCATTAAATATAAAAGACTATTTTACTAATCTTAGTATTTTGATCCTGTTTTTACCAACGTAAAGCTCAAAGATCCTGTAAAATTGGGATTTATACCTCTAACCGATTGCTCACCTCTGGTTATGGCTAAAGAATTAGGATTGTTTAAAAAATATGGAGTTAATGTCGAATTATCCAAAGAAGCTTCTTGGGCTAATGTTCGGGACAAAATTCTTACCGGTGAATTGGACGGAGCCCATTGTCTATATTCCATGCCGTTTTCAGTATATACTGGAGTGGGAGGCAAGGCAGGTTCGGAGATGAAAATCGCTATGATGTTAAACGTTAACGGGCAGGCGATAACACTTTCTAATGATTTTTGTGGAAAGGTTGGTTTTAAACAAATGAACAAAGTAACACCTATCGTTGCAGCTAAATTAAAAGCGGAGAGAGAAGTTACTTTTGCAATGACTTTTCCGGGCGGAACGCATGATTTATGGTTGCGAAATTGGATGTCTATTGCTGGCTTAAATCAAAGAGCTATGAAAATTATTACCATTCCACCACCTCAAATGGTAGCCAATATGAAAGTAGGAAACATGGACGGCTATTGTGTTGGAGAGCCATGGGGAGGCGTTGCTGTAAAACAAGGAATAGGTTTTACTCAGGTAGCCTCGCAGGATATTTGGAAAGACCATCCAGAAAAAGCGTTGGTGGTTAACAAAGAATTTAGTGCAAAGCACAAAGCTGATTTGGTAAAAGTGATGAAGGCTGTAATAGAGGCTTGTAAATGGTTAGATGTTCCTGCCAATAGAAAAAAAGCCGCTGCAATTATTGGGAAAGCACCTTATGTTAACGCTCCTGCTGATGTTATAGAATCCAGATTAATGGGAGACTACAATTTAGGGTGTAATCAAGGGGTTGAAGTGTATGACAATGACTATATGTTATTTCACAAAGGCGGAATGGTAAATTACCCTCGCAAATCACATGCTATTTGGGCAATGGCGCAGTTTGTTCGTTTTGGATATTTGAAAGAAGCTCCAGAGTATAAAGCAATAGCGGATAAATTAATTCTACAAGATTTATACGAGGAAGTCGCAGCAAGCATGAAAATAAAAATTCCTACCGACGATATGAAACCCTTTTCACTTACAATGGATAAAACAGTTTTTGACCCTTCAAATCCAGAAGCTTATTTAAAAGTAGTTAGAAAATAAATCATAAATCAAATATTTTATTTTTTATATAAAGTATTGATTTATAACAAACTAAATATTTAAAATTAAACTAAAATTACAATACAATGTCTGATAAAAATACCTTATTAATTGATGGAGAAACACAAGGAATTGATTTTTCTATCCAGAAAAATTCTGAACAAGGATTTGAGAATTTTAAATTACTATTAGATGCCACAGTAACAAAACTAAAATCTGTTTTCTTTGCATCGATAGGACTTTTGGTTTTTGGAGGATTATGGAGTTTGTTGAGTGTCTATACTAAAAATGAGCTTCCAACACCAACAGCAACCTTAAAGGTTTTATTCGAAATGATAGCCGACCCTTTTTATGATTACGACCTAACGATAAGGGAATCGGATTACAATTATTCAGTTCGATAAAAACGGTAGGATCTTTAATAGCAATTCCGATTGGGATTTTAATGGGAGCCAGCACTATTTGCAAACAGATTTTCTACCCGATTGTACAACTTTTAAAACCCGTTTCTCCTTTGGCTTGGTTTCCAATTGGTTTGGTGGTGTTCAAAGATACGGGTATGGCGACGGTGTTTATAGTCTTTATTACCTCGTTATGGTCTACGCTTATAAATACTTCTTTTGGGGTAGCCTCCATTCCGCAAGACCATAAAAATGTGGCTAAAGCCTTTGGATTTTCGAAAACACGTTATCTTACCAAGATACTGATTCCATATAGCTTACCGCATATTATAACAGGTTTACGTTTAAGTATCAGCGTAGCTTGGTTGGTCATAGTAGCAGGCGAAATGTTATCAGGCGGAGCAGGAATTGGATTTTTTGTTTGGGATAGTTGGAATGCTTTGAGCCTAGAAAAAGTAATTTCAGCCATCATCATCATCGGAATTGTAGGATTGCTTTTTGACAAATTATTTACCTTCATCGAAAACAAAGTCGCTTATAAAGCCTAATAAAAACAACCCCGATTTAATTTAAAAATAAAATAAAACTATGAGTTATTTAGAAATAAAAAATTTGGAAATTTCGTTTCCAACACCAAAAGGGAAATATACTGCTGTAAGAGATATTAATCTTTCCATCAAAAAAGGAGAAATAATTTCTATCATTGGGCATTCAGGCTGCGGAAAATCTACAATTATGAATGCTATTGGCGGTATGCTCACACCAGCAGGTGGTTCAGTTGAATTAGATGGTAAAAGCATTAAAGGTCCTGGTCCTGATAGAGGAATTGTTTTTCAAAATTATTCTTTATTGCCTTGGTTATCTGTTTATGAAAACATTTACCAAGCGGTTGATTCGGTTATGGACTGCTCTAAAAAAGAAAAACACGAAATCGTGGAGAATAACCTTAAAATGGTGAATTTATTCGAGCACAAGGACAAATTACCGGGACAACTTTCAGGAGGAATGAAACAACGTGTAGCCATAGCCAGAGCTTTTGCAATTAATCCAGGGGTTCTTTTACTTGACGAACCATTTGGAGCTTTAGATGCTTTGACCAAAGGTGCTATGCAACTAGAAGTTTTGAAATTATGGAACCTAAACAATCGAGATAAGACTATCATTATGATTACCCATGATATCGAAGAAGCCTTGTTTTTATCGGATAGAATTGTGGTGCTAAATAACGGCCCTTCGGCTACGATTCGAGAGATTGAAGAAGTGCATTTGCCTCGACCAAGAAACAAAATTGAGATTGTGAAAATGCCCGAATATATAGAATTAAGAGATCGATTGTTACACCTATTGACAGACAAATTCTCAATTGAAGATATGGGAATGAAGTATAAAAGTTAGTTTATTTTTTTTGTTTAGTTTTTAAATCCCTAGATTGAAATAGGTTCTAGGGATTTTTATTAAGTATAGTTCTTTGTTACCAGCTGGCATTTTAAGTAAAAAATTCAGGAATTATTATTCTTCGTCATCTTTTTCATAACCTTCGTAGTAATATGATTGCTCGATTCCTTTAAAAATAATTTCCCTATTGTCCATTTCGTTAGTTAGGTTTTGACTTAATAAAGTCCTTAATTCTAAATCATTAATAGGACTTCTTTCCATTGCCTGCAAGTAAAGAGTTTTATCAACAAATTGCCAATTAACAACTTTTTAAGCTGATTTTTTAAAATCATGTCCAACCAAATTCGCATAGCTCTGCCATTGCCTTCCATAAAAGGATGAGCAATATTCATTTCAACATATTTTGCGATGATTTCTTCAAAACTGCTTTCAGGCATTTGTTCAATCTTCACTAAAATTTCATTGAGATATAATGCGTTTGCAAATCTAAAGCCGCCTTTTGAAATGTTAAGTTTTCTTATTTTTCCAGCAAAATCATATAAACCATCAAATAAATAAAGGTGAATTTTCCTAAGGCCTTTGGTTGTTCCGATTTCTATTTTGTCAATATCATTTGATTCAAACAAACGATAGGCATTTTTTAAACTATCTTTATCAATATTTTTCATATAAGCAATATCAGTTTATTTATGGTCAAAAATACTTCAAATGATTATTATTTAATTTAAATGATTTTTTTTTTCGGATTACTTGGATTACAAATCCTCGCTGTCGGGGTTCAGAAACATTTTTTAGTACCACGCGAAAGGATTTGCTTGAGATTGAAGTATTACAATTTTAAATCTTGGCTATATTCATTATTAGGTTCTTCAGCTAAAAATAATGTCAATTCTTGTTTGGTATTAAAGCCACTTATTTTTTGTTTATAGGTTTCGGCTATAACAGGATTTTCTATCTCTAATTTTCTTTTTTTACTAATTTCTAAAAATTCCTTTTCCATATCAACTCCTAAGTATCGTCTGTTGGCAAGATTAGCAGCGATGCCAGTAGTGGAACCACCCGAAAAAGGGTCTAATATCCATGCATTAGGTTTGGTAGAAGCAAGTATAATACATGTAACACTGATAACGGTTGCCTTTTTATTAATACAATATCGTTTTAAATGTCAATACTGTTCGATAGTATTGGTCTGGCGTATTATAAATAATTTCGTGCTCAGTGCCTATATATGTTTTGCCATTTATAGATTTGTTTTCGCAAGAAAATAAAAATATAATCATTAAGAGTGTGAAATATTGGGTATAGTTTTTCAGAGTAAATTTTTTATTTTTTGAAGTAATCCCGATAGGGATAACATTCCGGGTAGAAAAATATTGTTTAATAGGAAAATCCCGTTAGGGATGATATAAATTATTCAAGGTCTTTAAAATATATTTTCATCATAGTCAATCTCAAATAATTTTAAAATTCTAAATATTCTTCCCGAAAGCTCTTAACTATGTGATGCTTTTCTTGATTTTAATATAATCAAAAACCGTTTTTACATGAGATTTAGAATATGAAAATCTTTTAGTAGCCCTCTTGCCATTCAAATTTTACTTTTAAAAACTTCTTTTCATTCAACCATTTTGAAGAACTTCCTTTAAATATCTTGCATTAAATCGGAAATGGTTGATTAGGACGCATCCCGATAAATATATGTATACGATCTGAGATGACCGTTAATAGCTAATAATTTATGATTATGATATTTAATTATTCCAGCAATATATTGGTATAATTCTTCTTTGGAATGATAAATGAATCAATCCCGTCTCTATATTTAACTGCAAAGACAAATTGAATATGTATTTGTGTATATGTATTTGTCATTAGATTTTATATCATCCCTAACGGGATTTTCTTCTATTTGTTCACATTTTTGGTTACCCAAATTTAATCCCTAACGGGATTATTTAATTTCAAAACAAATGAATTCAGCAACATTAAATTCGTTGTCAATTATCCATTCATTTTCTAATAATAATTTTTTTAAAGCTTCATTTTCGTTTACTACGTCTTCTATAATCCCAATAACTTGCATATTTTCAACCTCATTGCCATTGGGAGATATAGTATTGCCTTCTGATGTTACGAATATGTATTTTTCATTTTACAATTTTATTATATGTTCCTTTACCATTAAATTCAATAATTTTCTTTATCTCTTAAAAGTTGAAGTTGTTGTCCGATTTTATCTTTTATAAAGCTATTATTTGGGTATTTTAATTTTAACTCTTCTTCAAAATTATAAATATCTTTTAGAGTAAAATCTTTACTAGGTATCTTTTCAATACATTGTATTATATCTAAAATCCAACCTTTGGTATCTGAATTTTTATTTCTTAAAAATTTAGTTTTATTAAATGATGTCTTGACAATTTCTGGATTAATAATTTTTGATTTTTCTACTAAAAATATTTTTCCTATTTCAGAAACTTTAGATATATCAATATTGCAACCTGTCCAGCCAGCTCTTTTTGCAGTATTTGATAAAGGCTTTCTTTTAATAATGATTTCAGGAATAAAAAATTGTTTTGGAATTATTAGAAAATTATCAACTATTAAATTTTTATTATAAGTTAAAAGAAAAATTAGGATTTGTATTAGACGTAATTCTTTGTATCATAGATTCATAAGCGCCATCGGTAACAGTAGTACTAAATTTTCCGCTTTTGCTTTTCAGTTCATATTCTTCTGTACATTTTAGGCAATAAAATCTGCTACTGGTCTATTATTTTCAAAATCGTTTAATGGCTTTTGTCCACAACTTGGACAATATGAGCTTACTTTAACCCAATTTTCGGTTAAAATTCTAGCTATTTGAGAATTACTAGAATATCCATTTTCAAAGCTGTTTATTGAAGTTTAAGTTCATTTCAAAAAGGTTTTGCTTGCATACTTGTAGATTTTATTTTCAAACTTATCAAATAAAACGCACTTTAACAATTTTATTTCATAGGTAGATTTTAAAGAAACAAAAAGAGTATTGCATAATTGTTTTTTTTAGGTCTTCCTTCGGTTTCGTTCGGTCTTTGTTCGGAGAAAACCCCGTTTTACTTGGGCTTTACCGAACAAATCCCGAACAACGTCCGAACAAAGCACCGAAAAAAAAGCCCTTTTTGCAGTCAAAACCATTCAAAAGCGGTCAAAACCAGTCAAACGTTTGTATAATTATACGTTCTTGCTTTTACTATCGTTATAGCCGTAGCGCTACAACAAAGGATTGTTTCATTAAAAAAGGTATAGGAATCATGCACAACAAAGTACAAATTGCCAATGGGAATTGTATCAAGGATTTCCACTTGTTGAAAAATGAATCTACTAATGACGGTCTATTACTCGAGATAATATCGGCTGTTTTTCGTTCATTATTTTGGTAATGGTTAGGTGCATCCAAACCAGACAGATTACAGAAAATAATAGAATAAATATCCAAGAACTCGACCAAACACCAGTTGAGGTTAGTAAATAACTAAAGATAATAGGACCGAAAAAACCTCCTAAACCACCTATCATTCCTACCATTCCGCCAACTACACCCACTTCTGTAGGGAAGTATTCAGGTATGTGTTTATAGACTGCGGCTTTACCAATTCCCCAGGAAATCCCTATTAGAATAACCAAGACGAGATAGACCCACATATTAGCATCAAATTGAATGTGAGTGATTCCTTTAGCAACTAATTCTTTTTTCTTCACTTCTTGATGGGGTGTTACAACGACTTGTTGCCAAGAGGTGCGGGTTGGAAAAATGGAATTTTCGGTTGTTTTTTCTACTTTTTTTGCGATGGGAAAGTCGGTCTCACCAATTTTTACGTGATCTTCGGACACCATAGTAATTGCTCCTTTTTTAGTAGCTAAAACACCAGGGCCTGTAGTGGTAATTTCCATTTTTGGAATCATTAACAGGGTACTCAATACAACTGAAGAACTCAGTACCCAATACATTACTTTTCGGGCTCCAAATTTATCCGATAAATAGCCACCAAAAGCACGAATCACCCCAGATGGCAAGCTAAACATGGTAGCAAACAATCCCCCCATGACCAAGCTCGTTTGATACACATTCATGAAGTTAGGCAATAACCATTGGGAATAGGCTACAAAACAACCAAAAACTAAGAAGTAATAAGCTCCAAATCGCCATACACGAGCGCTCTTTAGTGATTTAAGCATTTGAGAAACGGTTTTGGCTTGGGTTTCTATTTTTTTGTTTTTTGCAAATAGTAAGAAAGCTAGACCAATAGCTACTAGAGCGCAACCATAAATGATAGGCAATATTTTCCATCCATTTTGAGGATTATCTATTGAGAAATGGTTTAATAGGGAAGGAGCCATAAAGGTTGTAATTGCAGCACCAGCATTTCCCATTCCGAAAATCCCTAATGCTCTGCCTTGCCACTCTTTTGGGTACCAAATAGAGGTATAGCCAATGCCAACAGCAAAACTGGTTCCTACCATTCCAAACAAAAAACTTAACACTGCAAATAGGAAAAAACTATTGGCTAAGGGAAGTAAAAATAGAGGTATTGAGCAAAGAAGCAATAAGGTTGAAAATACGTATTTACCTCCAAATTTATCCGTTAGCATTCCTACAGGTAATCGCATTATAGAACCTGTGAGTATAGGAATTCCTAAAAGCCAACCCACTTGAACTACACTCCAATGGAATATACCGTTGTCTACCAAAAAGGTAACTAAAACACCATTCAAGATTCAACAAGCAAAACATACTGTAAAAGCCAGTGTGTTTAAAAATAAAATTTTATGGGATTGCGATAACGAGTTTGAAGTTTTCATGCTACTTATATTTTTTACAAATGTAAGTAGTATAACGTAGTAAAAACCTGCTAAAACGCAGTTTTGTAAAAATAATTACGTATAAATACGTAATTAATATAATTTTTAGAGTAATGAATATTCAGATGCTTTGTTGGAAAGTTCTATTAGGTTTTTGACTTTTAATTTCTTCATCAAATTAAACCGATGTACTTCTGCGGTACGTTTGCTAATGTCTAATGCCTCAGCAATTTCTTTGTTTCCTTTTCCAGAGAGTAAAAGTTTAAGAATTTCTTTTTCTCTTTTGGTAATTAACTGCTCGTCTTCAAAGAATTGTTTTGTTTCTGGGTTTGAAACAGAATTTGTAAGTTGCCCTATTAATATAGAAGAAATATCTCCACTGAAATATTTTCCTCCATTGGCTACAGTATGCAATGCTTTGAGAAATTCGTCTTTACTAGATCCTTTTAGAAGATAGCCGTCAGCTCCAGCTTTAATGGATTTTAAGACATATTCTTCTGATTCATGCATGGAGAGCATGATTATTTTTATTGGATTATTTTGGGTTCTAAGTTTTTCCACTACTTCTATTCCAGTAAGATTGGGCATTCGAATATCCACAATGAGTAAGTCTGGTTTTTCAGTTTCGACAACAGCCAGTGCTTCTAAGCCATCAGTTCCTTCACCTACAACGGCTATGTTGGTTTCATTTTCAAGCAGTGATTTTATGCCATCTCTAACAAAAACATGATCATCAGCTAGTACAACTCGAATAGGATTATTCATAACTTACTTAATTTTAAATCTTTATTTACGTATATTCATCTAAAATGAACAGGCTAATATACGTATCTTTTTTTAATGAATAAAAAAAGATACGTATATACTGATTTTCAAGATTTAAATCGGGATGTTAAAAGTGATTCGAGTGCCTTCATTTAGAATGGAATTAATGAAAACCCGACCGTTAATATATTGGATTCGTTCTTTCATAAAAAGTAAGCCCATTCCAGACTCGCTGTTTCTCTTTTTTTCAGCAGCCACAGTGTCAAATCCTTTCCCGTTGTCGTCAATAGTTATGCTCAATAAATCGCTACTGTGAGATAGTTGTACAATAATATGAGTAGAATCGGCATATTTTATGGCATTGTTTATCGCTTCTTGAGTCAATCGATAAATATTGATTTCAATTAAAGAATCGAGGCGTTGATCAAAATTAGATTTATTATAAAATAAGATATTTTTTACCCGTCAGTTTGGATAATTCCTGAGTAAGTTTTGTTAACGAAGAGACAATTCCATGGTCACTAAGTTCTGGAGGCATTAGGTTAAATGTAGCCGTTCGTACTCCTTTTATAATATCTAAAGACAATTTTTTAAGGTATTCAATTTTTTGAGCTGCTTTTTCAGGCTCACTTAAATCAATGCTTTCAAGACTGAATTTCAAACCGGTAAGCATTTGACCAATTCCATCATGAATTTCTTTAGCAATTCTATTTTGTTCGTTTTCTTGATTTTCTACTATTTTGCTCGAAATAATTTTTTGTTGATTGAGTTTATCATTCGTGTTTTTAAGATTCAACCGTTCTATTTCCTGTTCAGCAATTTTGCGTTCTGTAATATCAAAACAAATTATCAATAATTCAGACTCCTCTTTTTTGATAGTAACTGGAACTATAGACATATCAAGCCATATTGTAGTTCCATTTTTGCTGGTGATATTCAATTCTCCTTGCCAACCACTTCTTTGATTTTAGAAATGAGTTGGTCTATGTTACGTCTCTCTTTTTCGATTGGAGTTACTATTTGAGAGAACGTTTTATCCGAAACGAATGGATTATACTGAAGTAGTTTAGAAAATTTTTCTCCAATATGAACCAAAGTTCCATCGGGTGCAACGCGACAATATAGCAAGGTATTTTCCATGGCATAATTGAGCGATTTTAATTCCTTGACAGAGTTTTCTTTTATTTCACTAATGATTTCGGTATCATAAGCCAGTTTTAAGGCTTTTTTCTCAGAGTGTAACAGTTTAGAAAAAGTGATTCTATTTTAGCATTGGTTGGTTTGAAAATGAAGATAAATTCTAATAGTAACACTAGCAAGGTAAATCCTAAAATAGCGTATTCTGTTTTGCTTTGTTGTCTTACTTTTTCCAGCGCTTCTTTTTCATATTCACCAACAATTTGGTTCATTTTAGAAAGAAAAACTCCTTCGTTATCTAAAATAATCTGAACTAATTTTTCGTTTTCGGCTTGATTTTGGTTTGATTTTTTGTTCTTTAAAAAAAGAGTTGAGGCATTGATAATTTGGTCAAAATTAGGTTTAATCTGCAAAAATAGATCAATCAAAGTCTGTGTTTTTTCTTTTGGAAACCCCAAACTATCATTCCCATTTTCCAGTGCATAGTGATTGAATTTCCATTGAGAAATCGTTTTGTCGAGACGGCTGATTTCTTGTTTGATTTTGATGCTATCGGTAATGAAATTGAGAATCAGCACTTCTTTGGTTAGTCGTTGACTCAGCATTCGTTGTTTGCCAGAAATGTTGATTATTTTAGAATCACTTAATTGACTGTTGAGATTGTACTGTATTAAAAGTTGGCTCAACAGTACTGTTACAGCAATAGTTAACAGCGCAAAAAGATACAATCGGCGTAAATTTTTGAACGAAATAGTATCTAAAGATGCTTTGCCGCTGTTTTTCATATATTTGAATTACAATCCTAACGCTTCTTTTATAAGTTGAAGACTGGATGCACTAAAGTTGATTTTCAACGCTTCCTGATGTCCTTTTTCGGACATTTTATTCCATGTTTTTAAAATGATATTTTTTAATTTTTCGGTATCATGTTTGGCGACAAAAGGTTCTAGGTAGTATTCTAAAAAAACCAAACAAATTACGTCCTCTAAAAGTTGTGTTTCTTCGTCTTTTTTGAGTAATTTTTTTTCGATAAGAAAAGAAACTCGGGCAATAAAAGATTCGTCATACCCCGCTTTTTCTAGTATTACTGATGTAGTCTTGGCATGAAATTTTTTAAATCTTCACGCCATTTTAGATAGCCCACACGATCCATTGGGTAGGTTTCTCTTGGCATTTTCCAACGACAGATATGTTGTGCTTTGCAGGCAATCTGAACGGCTTCGGAAGCATTCGGAGCAAAAATCCATCAGTTTTTATACATTCTATTGGAATATAATAATTCCTTAGGATGTGATTGCGACTGCTCTATTTCTGTATTTGGATCTTGAGCATTTTCAGCATCTATCCATGCACTAGCGATTTGGAATGGAGTAGGAGTCATTAGAAAAAGTTATAATTTCAAAGATACATAATTATTCCAAAAAGCCAACGAATACTTCACCATCGACAACTTTTACTGGATAGGTGGCAATTGAATATTCTTCACCATTTAAATTCGAACCATCTATTAAGGAGAATGTTTTTTTATGCATCGGGCAGGCAATCTTTGGCACGTCATCAGCCGAACCAGTCATCCCTCTTGATAAAACCATTTCAAGTTTATGCGGACACACATTTTGGCATGCGTACCATTCATTACGACGTGTAAAGTTGAATACTGCTATTTGTTTATTTTTATACTTGATACAGCTCCCGCGATTGGTTAAAAAATCGTTTGTTTTTCCGGCTTTGAACCAAACGTTTACGTCTTTTAATTGTACTGTTTCATATTGATCTAATAGATGTTCCATAGTTGTTATTTTTTGGCTTTCGAATCTAATTTGTCTTATTTTGTTGTAGTGTTCAATGGTAAGATTACCAAGGTTTTGGCATTTTTTGGTCTCTTAGCGAAACAAATTCGATACTGTCGTCTTTTTCATCTGAATTTACAAAATGACGGAATCGATTCATTAACCTTGGTTTTTCTATAACTTGTTTCCATTCACATTCAAAGGTATCTACCAATTTTTGCATTTCAATTTCTAAGGTTTCGGCAATACCAATACGGTCGTGAACAACTACTTCTTTGAGATAATCTAATCCACCATCTAGTTTTTCTAACCAAGTTGAAGTGCGTACCAATGGCCCTGCAGTACGGATGTAAAACATTAGGAAACGGTCTAAATATTTGATGCAAGTGGCTTTGTCTATTTTTTCTGCTAATAAAACGGCATGTTTTGGATTGGCTCCACCATTACCACAAACATATAAGTTCCAACCACCTTCTACGGCAATCATTCCAAAATCTTTTCCTCTCGCTTCGGCACATTCCCGAATACAAGCTGAAACGCCTCCTTTTAATTTATGTGGAGAACGAATTCCTTTGTATCTGTTTTCGACTTCAATAGCAAAAGTAGTGCTGTCATCCATGCCATAGCGACACCAAGCGTTACCCACACAACTTTTTACAGCTCGCAAGGATTTGCCATAGGCGTGACCGCTTTCGAAACCATTATCAATTAATATTTTCCAAATTTTTGGCAAATCATCCAAATGGGCTCCGAATAAATCGACTCGTTGTGCTCCGGTTATTTTGGTATACAGATTAAATTGTTTGGCAACTGCTCCAATCACCATTAATTTCTCGGCAGAAATTTCGCCACCAGCAATTCTTGGAACTACAGAATAAGTTCCGTTTCTTTGAATGTTAGCCAAGAATCTGTCATTGGTATCTTGGGTGGTAACGTGTTTATTGGCAGTATCATTGTGTATACTAGAGAATATAGAGGCAATTACAGGTTTGCAAATTTCGCAACCGTCACCCTTTCCGTGATGGTCAATGACTTCATAGAAATCATTGTAATGATTGATTTTTAGGATATCAAATAATTCTTGTCTGTTGTATTTGAAATGCTCGCAAATAGTTTCTTTAATTTCTTTTCCGATTGATTTTTGTGTTGCTTTAACCAAATCGGCAACCATTGGTTTACATCCACAACCACTTGTTGCTTTAGTGCGTTTCACCACATCTGAAAAAGTTTCAGAAGTTCCATCTAAAATGGAACAGCAAATAGCTCCTTTAGTAATATTTTCACAAGAACAGATAACTGCTGTATCGGGTAAATCCATTACATTTCCTAAAGTAGAACTTTCACCTCCACGAGAACCTAAAATCAAATCTTCAGGATTTTTGGGTAGGGGCATTGCATTGCTGTATATTTGAAACAATCCATTATAATCACTTGAGTCACCTACTAAAATTCCTCCTAAAAGTGTTTTAGAATCTTTAGTAACATTGATTCTTTTATAGATTCCAGCTAATTTATTTTCATAAACAATGGCGGTTACATTCTCGTTTTCAATAAAAGGATCACCAAAACTCGCCACTTCAACACCAATTAGTTTTAATTGAGTTGACATATCGATGGTTTCCCGCATCGTTTTATCTCCTTTAAGGATTTGTTCTGCTGCAACATCTGCCATCTCATAACCTGGGGCAACAAGACCATAAATCATGTGATTGTAAAGTGCTACTTCACCTATGGCATAGATAAATGGATCTGATGTTTGCATCTGATTGTTCACTACAATTCCACCACGTACACCCACTTCAAGCCCGGAAATTCGTCCTAGTTCATCACGTGGTTTTATTCCAGCGGAGATGACTAGCATATCAACTTTCAAGAATTCCTCTTCGGCAAACATCATTCCTGTAATTTGCTCATCACCAGCAATATATTGCGTGGATTTGTTTAAGTGAATTTTAATATTAAGCTCTTCAATTTTAGCTTGAAGCATATCACTAGCTCCTTTGTCTAATTGTCTTGGCATTAATCGAGGGGCAAATTCAACAACATGAGGATTTAAACCTAAATCATATACTGCTTTGGCAGCTTCAAGTCCTAATAATCCACCACCAAGAACAGCGGCTTCAGTAGAGCCATTTTTTTTTATTTTTTTGGCATGGGTTATTATAGCATCTAAGTCTTCTATTGTTCTGTATACAAAAACTCCTTCTTTTTCGACCCCTTCAATAGTTGGCACAAAAGCCGATGAACCAGTAGCTAGAACTAAGTAGTCATACGTGTGAATTTTTCCCAGATGTGTATTAATTGTTTTTTCCTCCTTGTTGATATTTGTAATTAATTCAGAGGTATTGAGCAGGATATTATTTTCTTCATACCATGATACAGTAGATAAAGATAAGTCATCTGCGCTTTTGCCAGCGAAGTATTCACTAAGGTGAACTCTGTCATATGCACGTCTTGGTTCTTCACCAAAAACCGTAATTTGATATTTTTCTTGTCCTGATTTTGCAATAAATTTTTCACAAAATTTGTAACCCACCATACCGTTTCCGACTACTATTACTTTAATCATGATTTCTAAAATTAAGTATTATTACGCAAATATAAGTATAAATACTTAATTTAAATATAATTTTATTTTTAATGTCGTAGAAGAAAAATATTTCGATGTTCAATATAATTTGATGCATGTATATCTCCAATAATTGAGATGTAAATCTTCATTAGTACTGCATTATTCAGTTTAACGTAATGGTCATGAAAATAAATTCTATATATTTGTTTTCATGTCTAAATCTGTTTTATGTATTGGCGCAACACTAATTGATGAATTGTATTTTTGTGAAAATACAATAGTTACTCATTCGTCTAATCCAGCAGAAAAAACAACAAGTATAGGTGGTGTTATCAGTAATATAGTGCAACATTTTGCTTTGTTGGATATTAATGTTTCATTGATTACTGCTTTAGGTTCTGATGGAGATGCTTCTTTTATTTCCAATACATTTAAAAATAGAGGGATAAATCTTCAAGAATCTATAGTTGTTGATGAAAGTACAGGAAAGTATGTTTCTATTTTAAATTCTGACGGGAATCTCTTTGTTTCAGCTTGCCAAGATATTAGCCCAAAGTACATTACTATTCCTTTCCTGGAATCTAAAGCCGATTATATCATTAACTTTGATATCATTGTAGTTGACACCAATTTAGATTCCAAAACCATTCAATGGATTATTGATTTATCAAGGTCACATCAAAAACTACTTATTATAGAGCCAGTTTCGGTACCTAAAGCTTCAAAATTATCCAATTTGAATTTGGATGGAGTCTATATGATTACTCCAAATGAAGAAGAGCTTTCTGTGATAGCCTCTATTGAAACCCAAACAGAAAATGAATATATTCAGTCATTGATTGAAAGAGGAGTTACTAAAATTTGGCTCAGAAAAGGAAATCAGGGCTCAGTACTATACGAGAGGAATCAATTGACGACTTTGTCCGTTCCTTCAATTACCATTTTGGATAGTACAGGAGCTGGTGATGCCGCATTGGCAGGTTGGATTTTTGGATACATTCATGATGAAGATGAATTAACGTCGATGCAATTAGGGCACTCCCTTGCCTTAGAGGTTTTAAAAATAAAAGGAGCAGTTGATACTAGTATGAACAACGAAAAATTATATCAAGTAAAAAAAATACATTACAATGAGTAAAAACGACTTTTTAATTATTCACCCTGAAGTACAACAGGCTTTAGAAAATAACTTACCAATTGTAGCCTTAGAATCTACCATTATTTCACATGGAATGCCTTGGCCTCAAAATGCTATAACAGCCAAAGCGGTAGAAGATGAGGTACGAAGATATGGGAATGTTATTGCTCGAATTGAAAAGAAGTCGAAAAAATCAATGAAAAATTCGGTAACTGGAGAAAATAAAACGCTTTGAACTTACTCCAGATATTTGGTCTATTGACGGTGGACATCTTACGCCTACGTTGAAATTAAAACGTAAAATTGTCATGGAAAAATATAAAGATTTGTATCAAAAAAATATATCTTTAACTGGATAAAACTGTAAAATATGAATTTAATTCATACACTAATCTATATTTTTATAACTTAGCACTGTTTTCTTTTTAAGGCTATTATTTCTGATTTTTTTAATTAGAATAATAGTCTTTGTGCTAAATTTTCCATGAAAAAATCTTTTTTATTTATTCTGCTTTCAAGTATTGCTTTTGCGCAAAAAGCTTCTATTACTACAACTGATATTGATAGAAGAATTGATGATGCGTTCAATATTGTCAATACTGAAAATCCTAATAAAGCAATTCCTATTTTACAAAAAATTAATATAGATTCTAAAAATATAGATTACAAATTAGGAATAGTAAAAGCCGGTTATGCTTTAAATCTTATCTATTATAAAAAGTCTGATTATAAAAGTGTTATCTCGCTTAGTGATGAAGCCATAAAAGCAGGAAAAGAAATAAAAAGCTATGTCTATCTTTCTCATATTCATAGAAACAAAGGTAATGCTTATGGCGAATTGGGTTTTATAGACAATAGTGGAAAAGAACTGTTTCAGGCATTAGAATATGCTAAAAAGCTGAAAGACAAAAACGAAAAATATTATGCGGTAGCTTTAATGTATGACAATCTTGGCGGTTATTATGAAAAAAAAAGCACCGCAAGACAGCGTTTTTTTGCCTATATGGCAAAGCATTGAAAGAAGTGGAAAAAATCAGTGATAACGAGGCTAATAAATCTATGGTCGCTGCCAAATACAGTTTGATTGCTTTTGAATACATGTGTTTTGGCGTAGAATATTCTAAGTTAATAAACCGGAAATTGCCGAAGACTATTTCAAAAAATCCTTGAAATTTGTGAAAGAAAAATTCATGTCTTTAATAGACGAAATCATTTTGTTAAGCGAAATGGGACGTTTTTATTATTCGCAGAAAAGATATGTCGAAGCGATAAAATATGCTGAAAGAGGTTTGCTGACAGAGAAAAATTCGGGTTCGGCAAAAATAAGACGAGACCTTTTTGAAACGTTATCCAAGTCATATTTGGAAATAAACAAAACAAAAGATTCTAAAAAATACTTGAATCTATTTCACAATATTAAATGACAGTATCTCAAAAGTAGAAAAGGAAACAGTAAACATCAGCTCTAATGATATTGCAACCAAACAAGACGAAAACCATCTTGCCAATATCAAGAAAATATCGGTAATTTATATTTTGGTACTTGGAATTTTTGGTTTTGCTTGTCGCAAAATATTGGAAAAAACGCAATATAAAACTGAAAAGAAGTATGAAGAACTCATCGCTAATTTGGAACTAAAAGCAAAGAAAACACCGAAAAACCTGTTGCTTTCAAAGAAAACGCAAACAAAAATCCTTAACCATTATGGACGAAACAGTAAATGTATTACTGGAAAAACTTTCCAAATTTGAAAAATCGCACAAAATACCAAACAAGATATGAGTCTTCCTTCTCTTGCCGGTCAATTAAATACTAATACTAAATACCTTTCGGAAATCATAAACAACACAAAGGAAAAAAATTCAGTGATTATATCAACGGTTTGCGGATAGATTATATCACAGAGCAACTTTATATAAATCCTATTTACAGAGAATACAAAAACAAGCTATCTGGCTGAATGTTGTGGATTTTCTTCAAGAGAAGTTTTTACTGTTGTCTTTAAAAAGAAACAGGTGTTTCACCTTCTTATTTTATTGAGAATTTAAAGAGTCGTTAATTGCTTTTTTAAAATAATGTTCAGTCGCTGTTTTCAGTTGATAACCAAACACCTAAGTCATCATTTGTAAAAAAGTTGTAGAAATTTGTGTAATTTGCGTTGAAAAAAATGACTGTAAAATCAGTATTCTTTTTTTTTAATTACGTTTCTTACTCACGATGCTACCTCTATAAAAAACAAAAAAGCAATCCTTTCAAATTGCTTTCTCATTAATCTAAATAATATATTACTTAGAAACCACAATAAATTCTGAACGTCTATTAAGCTGGTGTTCTGCTTCGGAACAATCAGATTTATTGGTTGGTTCACAAGGACAATTATTTACTAATTGAGTTTCTCCATAACCTTTTGCTGTTAATCGGCTAGCAGAAATTCCTTTATTGATTAACCATTGACGAGTAGATTTTGCTCTTCTATCTGACAAGCGCATATTGTATTCATAAGTTTGACGACAGTCTGTATGCGAACGAATATCTATTTTCATCGTTGGGTAATCTTGCATTACCTGCAATATTTTGCAATTTCTATCGCAGCATCAGGACGAATATTTGATTTATCCAAATCGAAATAAATGATAGGAATATTCAATGTTTTGGCTAAATCCATTCCTTCTTCAATTTCTACTTTGGTTTGTTTCAAGGCAATATCTACCATAGTCTCGCCGGTAGATTTTGGTGTTTTTATGTATTTTTCTTCAGTAGAGTTTTTTCTTTTCAGCTCTTACTCTGTATGAAGTATCACATTTTACATATTCTTTACCAAAACTGTATTTACCGTTTTTATCTGAAACCGTTGTTGCAATCAATTTGTTGTTTTGATCAAACAAGCTAACTTTTGCATCTGCCAATATTTTGCCGGTTTCAACATCTGTAACTGTTCCTGCAAGCAAATGTTCGCAAATCAGTTTTTGATTTCGGTAAATTTATAGATATCATCATAACCTTTGTCCGCCTTCTCTATTTGAACTTAAAATCCTGTTCGGGTTGTTGGGTCAAAATAGAATGCAAAATCGTCCATTGGCGTATTGATAGGTTTTCCTACGTTGATTGCTTCATCATAGCTGTTTCCTGTAATTTTTGATACAAAAACGTCCATTCCGCCAAGACCTTGTTTCCCTGTTGACGCATAATACAATTCGTTTTCAGAAGTTACAAAAGGGAAACTTTCTCTGCCTTCGGTATTTACTTTTGAACCTAAATTTATAGGTGTCCCAAAAGTTCCATCGGCATTAATTGCTACTTTCCAAATATCGGCATCGCCCAAAGTTCCCGGCATATCTGAAGCAAAATACAACCATTTTTCATCAGAACTCAATGCCGGATGTGCTACGTTATAATTATTGCTGTTAAACGGAGGTTCGGTAATATCTGTCCATTTTGCGTCTTTTTGGGTTGCTCGGTAGATTTTCAACAAAGTGATTCTTTCATCATCAATACCTCTCTTTTTAAGATAATTGTTTCGTGTGAAATAAATCGTGTTTCCGTCTTTGGTGAAAACCGGAGTTGCTTCGTTGAATTTTGAATCTAATTTATCCGAAAAGAATTTTGCCGATTGTTGTTTTCCGTCTTCATCTGCTTTGGAAGAATACAATGCGGAAAATGGCTGCCAACCTTGTGTACGTGGAGCAATTTTTCCTGCTTTACGTGTTGAAGCAAAAATCACTTCGCCGTTGTAAATTGTTGTTCCATAATCTGATAATTCAGAGTTAAGATCGCCTGCATTTTCTATGATAAATCTACCTGAATTTGCTTCGATAACTGCTAGATAATTTTTCTCTGTAGTGAACAATTTTGCTCTGTGGTCATCGCCTTTTACTTTATAGAATTTATCCATGTATTCTGCAGCTTTTTTATAATCTCCAGTAGATTTTAAACTTTGAGAATAACGGTAATAATATTCAGCATCGGTAGTTTCTGGTTGAAGTACAAATAATTCAGCATACCATTTTGCAGCATCAACATATTCTGCATTAAAATAATATGAATTACCTAATTTTTCAAGCATATCTACTGATTTATAACCTTTGTTGGCTACTTTTTCGTAGGTTTCTATGGCATCGATATAATTTAGGTTATTATATTCTTTGTCTGCTCTTTTTACCTGTGTTTTTTGTGCATTGGAAATCGTAAGTCCGCTCAATAACAAAATACTTATGTATATAATTTTTTTCATATAATTTGTTTTCTGTTAGAAGAATCTTGGTGAAACTATACGTTTAGATTTGTTAAATAACTCATATCTCAAGAATATTTCGTGAGAACCTGAGTTATAATTTGCGAGTTTAGTAGTTTCTGCGTCATAGGCATAACCAATAAACCAGTTTTTGTCAATTTGGAAACCTGCCAAAGCACTTACTGCTGCCGACCATCTCCAAGCTACACCCAAAGTCAACTTTTCGTTGAACCAAAAGTTACCTGTTACATCTAATTGTAACGGCGCACCGTTTACCGCTTTTGCTAATGCTGCCGGCTTGAACTGGATATTATCTGTAAGGTCAAATACATATCCTGTTATTAAATAACCGTGCATACGTTCGCTTGGTGTTGACTTTATGTTATCGTCAAAATGTTCTGTTTCTAAAATATTAGGAACAGAAAATCCTGCATAGAATTTATCTGAATACAAATAAACTCCTGCTCCAAAATTTGGGGAAAATTTGTTTTCGATATTATTTTGAAAAACATAGTCGCCAGGAGTTATTGTAAGCATTGAATAATCTACGTCAAGCATGTGCGCCGTAGCTTTTAATCCGAATGCTAATTTGTAATTATCAGAAACAGGTATAGTATAAGAGAAATCTGCTGAAACAGTATTTTCTTTTGCTACACCAATACGATCTCCTACCACTGTAAGTCCTAATCCTACACGTTCTCCAACAGGTGAATGTAATGAAAATACTCCTGTATCTGGTGCACCTTCTAAACCTACCCATTGGGTACGATACATACCAAAGATGCTTAAAATATCTCTTGAACCAGCATAAGCCGGATTGATATTTATTGTATTGTACATATATTGTGTGTATTGCGCATCTTGTTGGGAATACCCAAAAGAGCTTGCAAACAAAAGAAGGAAAATAATAAATTGATTTGTTTTCATACTTTATGTATTAAATCCCGGCGATTTCATTCTTTTTAAAAAAAATCGCCGGAAAAATTAATTATTGACTAACGTATATATATCCTGTTTTTGAGTGATTTTTACCATCAAATCCTAAATATTTCAATACATACCAATAGTGACCTGTTGGCAATCCGTCGCCTTGATTAATGGTTGTTCTTCCGTTAGAAATTCCTTTGAAACCATTTATATCTGAATTTTCATAATTTTAGTTTCAAATACTTTTACACCCCAACGGTTGAATATTTCAATCTCATTTGATGAATAACAACCTAAACCATAGATATGTAGATAATCATTTATTCCATCACCATTTGGAGAAACACCATTGTTTACAATGATTTTACATCCGTCAGGTAATTCGATAACTGTTGGATCATCTGGATCACCATCGTCGTCAGCATCAATATTGTTTAAATCATTCGGGTCATCTGATGTATCAGAAACAGATGTATCATTTGTATCCGTTGCCGTAACAATTGCTTCGTTTATAACAGACCCATTAGCCAAATCTTGTCCTACAATAATATACTGCTATATATAGCTGATTCGCCTACTAGTAAAGTTCCTTCTGGTGAACCAAATGTAGCACTTACAAATGTAGGTACAGGTGTACTTCCTGCTCCGCTAAAGTTAGTTTCTACAACAACTACATTATTCAATGTGGTATTTCCTGTATTGGTTGCCACAAAAGAATAGGTTATTGTTTCTCCAGGTTGAGCATATCCATCACCATTTTCATCATTGAAATAACCCTCTTTTACCAATGCAATAGCAGATGTTTGATCTAATATAACTATTGTTGTAGAGTCATTAGGATCAAACGGTGTTGGATCTTCTGAATCATCAAATACAATATCCCCATTTGGATCTGTTCCATTTGCATAAGCAATATTCAATACTTGACCTAAATCAATATCTTCTTGTGTTATTGCATACGTGGTTGTAGCACTTCCTACTGCACCAGTGCTAATATACTTGGTGTTACTACTAAACCGGTTACTCCAATCACAGCATCGTCAATGGTTAAATTGCTTACTGTTACGTTTCCTGTATTGGTTACCGTAAAGTTGTAAACAATGTTGTCGCCTACGTTTACTACTCCATCACCATTGGTATCAGCATACGCTCCGTCTTTCAATAATTCGATTAATGGTGTTTGTTGGAAAATCTGTAAACGTACAAGTTGGACAGGTTGGGTCATAATCTGGACTTGTTGGGTCAAGCGGTGTTGGATCGTTTGAATTATCCGATACCGGATTATTGTTTGGATCTGTTCCGTTTGCTGTCGCAATGTTATGAACTCCACCGTTGTCGATGTCGGCTTGTGTGATTGCATAGGTTGCCGTTGCTGTACCTGATTGTCCCGGTGCCAATGTACTTGGTGTTACCGCTAAACCGGTTACGCCGATTACTGCATCGTCAATAGTCAAGTTGCTTACCGTTACGTTTCCTGTATTGGTTACCGTAAAGTTGTAAACAATGCTGTCGCCTACGTTTACTACTCCATCACCATTGGTATCAGCATACGCTCCGTCTTTCAATAATTCGATTAATGGTGTTTGTTGTAAATCTGTAAACGCACGTTGGACAGGTTGGGTCATAATCTGGACTTGTTGGGTCAAGCGGTGTTGGATCGTTTGAATTATCCGATACGGATTATTGTTTGGATCTGTTCCGTTTGCTGTCGCAATGTTATGAACTCCACCGTTGTCGATGTTTGCTTGTGTTATTGCATACGTGGTTGTAGCACTTCCTACTGCCAGGTGCTAATATACTTGATGTTACTACTAAACCGTTTACTCAATCACAGCATCGTCAATGGTTAAATTACTTACTGTTACGTTTCCTGTATTGGTTACCGTAAAGTTGTAAACAATGTTGTCGCCTACGTTTACTACTCCATCACCATTGGTATCAGCATACGCTCCGTCTTTCAATAATTCGATTAATGGTGTTTGTTGTAAATCTGTAAACGTACAAGTTGGACAGGTTGGGTCATAATCTGGACTTGTTGGGTCAAGCGGTGTTGGATCGTTTGAATTATCCGATACCGGATTATTGTTTGGATCTGTTCCGTTTGCGGTCGCAATGTTATGAACTCCACCGTTGTCGATGTTTGCTTGTGTTATTGCATACGTGGTTGTAGCACTTCCTACTGCACGGTGCTAATATACTTGGTGTTACTACTAAACCGGTTACTCAATCACAGCATCGTCAATGGTTAAATTACTTACTGTTACGTTTCCTGTATTGGTTACCGTAAAGTTGTAAACAATGCTGTCGCCTACGTTTTCTCCATCACCATTGGTATCAGCATACGCTCCGTCTTTCAATAATTCGATTAATGGTGTTTTGTTGTAAATCTGTAAACGTACAAGTTGGACAGGTTGGGTCATAATCTGGACTTGTTGGGTCAAGCGGTGTTGGATCGTTTGAATTATCCGATACCGGATTATTGTTTGGATCTGTTCCGTTTGCTGTCGCAATGTTATGAACTCCACCGTTGTCGATGTTTGCTTGTGTTATTGCATACGTGGTTGTAGCACTTCCCTACTGCACCGGTGCTAATATACTTGGTGTTACTACTAAACCGGTTACTCCAATCACAGCATCGTCAATGGTTAAATTGCTTACTGTTACGTTTCCTGTATTGGTTACCGTAAAGTTGTAAACAATGCTGTCGCCTACGTTTACTACTCCATCACCATTGGTATCAGCATACGCTCCGTCTTTCAATAATTCGATTAATGGTGTTTGTTGTAAATCTGTAAACGTACAAGTTGGACAGGTTGGGTCATAATCTGGACTTGTTGGGTCAAGCGGTGTTGGATCGTTTGAATTATCCGATACCGGATTATTGTTTGGATCTGTTCCGTTTGCTGTCGCAATGTTATGAACTCCACCGTTGTCGATGTCGGCTTGTGTGATTGCATAGGTTGCCGTTGCTGTACCTGATTGTCCCGGTGCCAATGTACTTGGTGTTACCGCTAAACCGGTTACGCCGATTACTGCATCGTCAATAGTCAAGTTGCTTACCGTTACGTTTCCTGTATTGGTTACCGTAAAGTTGTAAACAATGCTGTCGCCTACGTTTACTACTCCATCACCATTGGTATCAGCATACGCTCCGTCTTTCAATAATTCGATTAATGGTGTTTGTTGTAAATCTGTAAACGTACAAGTTGGACAGGTTGGGTCATAATCTGGACTTGTTGGGTCAAGCGGTGTTGGATCGTTTGAATTATCCGATACCGGATTATTGTTTGGATCTGTTCCGTTTGCTGTCGCAATGTTATGAACTCCACCGTTGTCGATGTTTGCTTGTGTTATTGCATACGTGGTTGTAGCACTTCCTACTGCACCAGGTGCAATATACTTGGTGTTACTACTAAACCGGTTACTCCAATCACAGCATCGTCAATGGTTAAATTACTTACTGTTACGTTTCCTGTATTGGTTACCGTAAAGTTGTAAACAATGCTGTCGCCTACGTTTACTACTCCATCACCATTGGTATCAGCATACGCTCCGTCTTTCAATAATTCGATTAATGGTGTTTGTTGTAAATCTGTAAACGTACAAGTTGGACAGGTTGGGTCATAATCTGGACTTGTTGGGTCAAGCGGTGTTGGATCGTTTGAATTATCCGATACCGGATTATTGTTTGGATCTGTTCCGTTTGCTGTCGCAATGTTATGAACTCCACCGTTGTCGATGTCTGCTTGTGTGATTGCATAGTCGCGGTTGTTGCACCTGATTGTCCGGTGCCAATATACTTGGTGTTACCGCTAAACCGGTTACGCCGATCACTGCATCGTCAATAGTCAAGTTACTTACCGTTACGTTTCCTGTATTGGTTACCGTAAAGTTGTAAACAATGCTGTCGCCTACGTTTACTACTCCATCACCATTGGTATCAGCATACGCTCCGTCTTTCAATAATTCGATTAATGGTGGTTGTTGTAAATCTGTAAACGTACAAGTTGGACAGGTTGGGTCATAATCTGGACTTGTTATGGGTCAAGCGGTGTTGGATCGTTTGAATTATCCGATACCGGATTATTGTTTGGATCTGTTCCGTTTGCTGTCGCAATGTTATGAACTCCACCGTTGTCGATGTTTGCTTGTGTTATTGCATACGTGGTTGTAGCACTTCCTACTGCACCAGGTGCTAATATACTTGGTGTTACTACTAAACCGGTTACTCCAATCACAGCATCGTCAATGGTTAAATTACTTACTGTTACGTTTCCTGTATTGGTTACCGTAAAGTTGTAAACAATGCTGTCGCCTACGTTTACTACTCCATCACCATTGGTATCAGCATACGCTCCGTCTTTCAATAATTCGATTAATGGTGTTTGTTGTAAATCTGTAAACGTACAAGTTGGACAGGTTGGGTCATAATCTGGACTTGTTGGGTCAAGCGGTGTTGGATCGTTTGAATTATCCGATACCGGATTATTGTTTGGATCTGTTCCGTTTGCTGTCGCAATGTTATGAACTCCACCGTTGTCGATGTTTGCTTGTGTTATTGCATACGTGGTTGTAGCACTTCCTACTGCACCAGGTGCTAATATACTTGGTGTTACTACTAAACCGGTTACTCCAATCACAGCATCGTCAATGGTTAAATTACTTACTGTTACGTTTCCTGTATTGGTTACCGTAAAGTTGTAAGCAATGCTGTCGCCTACGTTTACTACTCCATCACCATTGGTATCAGCATACGCTCCGTCTTTCAATAATTCGATTAATGGTGTTTGTTGCAAATCTGTAAACGTACAAGTTGGACAGGTTGGGTCATAATCTGGACTTGTTGGGTCAAGCGGTGTTGGATCGTTTGAATTATCCGATACCGGATTATTGTTTGGATCTGTTCCGTTTGCTGTCGCAATGTTATGAACTCCACCGTTGTCGATGTTTGCTTGTGTTATTGCATACGTGGTTGTAGCACTTCCTACTGCGGTGCTAATATACTTGTGTTACTACTAAACCGGTTACTCCAATCACAGCATCGTCAATGGTTAAATTACTTACTGTTACGTTTCCTGTATTGGTTACCGTAAAGTTGTAAACAATGCTGTCGCCTACGTTTACTACTCCATCGCCATTGGTATCAGCATAAGCTCCGTCTTTTGTTAACTCAATTAATGGAGTTACAGGATTACTGTTATATAAACTGTTGCTGTATCACATGCTTGAGGTGTTCCGTTATCACAAACTGTGTAAGTAAACTGGTCTGTTCCTGAAAAGTTAGGGATTGGTTGGAGTGTATGTAAATGCTCCTTCAGGGTTCATTACTACTGTACCGTTTGCAGGGTTTGTATTTCCTATTACGGTTTGTATATTTCCTTCTGGATCAGTATCATTTGTTAATACACTTCCTGTGATTGGTGTTCCTTGATTTCCGTTGAAAGCATCGTCATTGGCATACGTATCGTTTTCTCCGTTATCAGGAAGAACTGTTACGGTTACTGTTGCCGTATCACAAGCTGCTGGTGTTTGGTCGTCACAAATTGTATATGTAAATGTATCAATACCTTCAAATCCTGGATTTGGTGTATAAGTAAATGTTCCGTCACCATTGTTTACCACTGTTCCGTTTGTAGGATTAGTGTTTGTTGCAACTGTGAATGTATTACTCTCCATATCGAAGTCATTTGCAACTACATTAATAGCTACTGGTTTGTCCTTCTTCGGTTGTTGCCGTATCATGGTTTGCTGTTACCGTATTTTCTCCCGGTTCTGGCAATGGTAATACTTCAATAGTCAAGGTTGCTGTATCGCAAGCTTGAGGTGTTCAGTTATCACAAACTGTATAAGTATAAACTAATGTACCTGTGAAATTATCTCTGGTGTGAACGTATAGGTTCCATCAAAATTTAATACCAAATGGTTTCCGTTTGCATCGGTATTGTCTATTGGTGTATAAGTTGTAGTATGTCCTTCTGCATCTTTATCATTTGTTGCTACACTTCCACTTACAGGTGTGTTTACATACGTATTATTGATGTCGTCTTCTGCAATTGTTGTATTTGCAGGTGTTACCGTTACAGTATCTGTATTATTAGTAGTATCAGGATCTTGTGTGTCTGATGTTACTGTTGCCGTATTAATATATGAACCGGTAGCGTTTACTGTTGTTGTAAATGTTACAGTAGTATTTGCTCCGTTGCAAGGTTAGCTATCGTCCAAGTAATTGTTCATTGTGTTTACTCGCCGTTATTGATTGTTCCGATAGTGTAACCGTTTGGTACAACATCGCTGATAACTACGTTTGCCGCATTGTCTGTTCCGTTAGTTGGTTACCAAGTAAAGTTACAACATCGCCTACATTCGGCGTTGCGTTGCTTACTATTTTTACAATCGATAAATCGGCTTGTGGTATATAAACAGGATTTACGGTAATGTAAACTGTTGCTGTATCACACGCTTGTAGCGTTCCGTTATCGCAAACTGTATAAGTAAATTGGTCTGTTCCTGTAAAATCAGGGTCGTTTGGCGTATAAGTAAATTCTCCTGTGTTAGGATTCATTACTACTACTCCATTGGCAGGTTGTGTATTACTTGCTACCGTTTGTGTATTGCCTTCCGGGTCAACATCATTGGTTAATACATTGCCTGTAATAACTGTTCCTTGATTTCCGTTGAACGTATCGTCATTGGCATACGTATCATTTTCTCCGTTATCCGGTAAAACCGTAATCGATACCGTTGCTGTATCACAAGCCGGTGTTGGTGTTACGTTATCACAAATAGTATAAGTAAATGTGTCAACTCCTGTGAAACCTGTATTTGGTGTATAAGTGAACGTTCCGTCGCCGTTGTTTACCAATGTTCCGTTGGCAGGTTGCGTGTTAGAGGTTACCGTTAAAGCATCGCCTTCCATATCAAAGTCATTCGCAACTACATTGATGTTCACAGCTTGACCTGATTCAGTAGTTGCTGTATCATTGTTAGCGGTTACCGTGTTTTCACACAGTTCAGGCAATGGTAATACTTGATAGTCAAAGTTGCTGTATCGCACGCTTGTGGTGTACCATTATCGCAAACTGTATAAGTATAAACCAAAGTTCCTGTAAAATCAGTTCCGGTGTAAACGTATAAGTTCCATCTGAATTTAATACTAAATGGTTTCCGTTAGCATCGGTAGTGTCTATCGGTGTATAGGTTTGTGTATGTCCTTCAGTATCGAAGTCGTTCGTTGCTACACTTCCGCTTATAGATGATTTGCATACGTATTATTAATGTCGTTTACAGCATGAGTTGTATTTGGTGTTACAGGAGTTGTCGTAACTGAATCCTCATTATTCGTCAAATCAGAATCAGGTGTATCTGATGATACTGTTGCTGTATTGGCATAATTTCCTGTTGCGTTTACCGTTACCGTAAATGTTACAGTTGTAGTTGCACCATTCGCAAGATTTCCTATCGACCAAACAATCGTTCCGGCTGTGTTTACGCCACCGTTGTTGATTGTTCCGATAGTATAACCGTTTGGCACAACATCGCTGATTGACACGTTTGCCGCATTAGCAGTTCCGTTATTGGTTACTGCCAAAGTAAAGGTAATGGTATCACCAACGTTTGGCGTAGCGTTACTTACTGTTTTTTCGATAGCTAAATCGGCTGTCGGAATAGTAACTGCTGCTGTATCTTCGTTATTCGTTAAATTCGGGTCAGGTGTTCCTGATGATACCGTAGCTGTATTCAGATAA
>JADKDN010000015.1 GCA_016718345.1 Flavobacterium sp.
TATTTAATAAAGCTAGTTTAAATAGAATTCATGTTATCAGCAATGTTATTAATTCCGATTTAAATATACTCTATAATTTTGCACATGCGTTGCTATATCCATCAAGTTATGAGGGATTTGGTATTCCAATAATTGAGGCAATGAAAGCGGGTTGTCCTGTATTAGCTTTAAACAATTCTTCAATTACAGAAATTTCTGGCTCTGCAGGAATTTCTTTATGATACATTAGATATCGAATTGTTTAAAAACGCTATTAAAATTAAAAAACGTTGATTTTAAAAGAGGATTTGGGAGCAAAGGATTCTTACAATCAACAAATATAGTTGGGATAAATGTTGTAGAGAAACTTATGAGTTTTATAAAGCTATAAATTTATAGTGAACAATTCGCTACCAATACTTGGTTTTTAGCATAATATTCTTTTACAGTAAAATAAAATAGCCAGATGAAGAAAAATAATTCTGGCGGAAAGTAGTGTCCATCTCGGAAAAGTTTGAGAAGGAAATAGATAAAAACTCCTTGCGCAAAGTATAATTCTGTCGAACGGTAACATTTTGATAAATTTATTATCGCAAACACAATCAAAATGAAACCAATTATACCAAATTCTGAACAAATTCTTGTAAATAATGAATTAGCATCAAAAGAATTATCAGCTTGTTTCTTTGTTTTACTATATATTCAGGAGGTCTCATTAATTTTAAATACTCGAGATGTGCATATAATGATGACTGCCTATCCCACTACCTAATGGATGATCTGAAATGTTTTTTTTCGTAATATACATATTGCTAATCATCACATAGGAACAAGTTGGTATATTTATCAAATTTTCCTGTGTTTGATTACATTTAGTGAGTTATAGGTGTCGTCAATCCTTAGTTTAAAAATGGGATATTCAGAATATACAATATAATATTCCATGATTATAGGTAATACCCCAACAAAATAGCCTATTCGTCTTAAGTTAAATTTGGAATCAAGAACATTAAAGCGCAACCTATATAGCCAAGGAGGAATTGGATAAAATTAATGCCAAAAATAACGGCAAATTTTAAGTATTTCTTTTTGTAGAAAAAATAGTAACAAGCAGGAATTACGACGATTACATAATGTGCGGGTTCTTTAAAAATACATAAACGGTCATCGTTTTGTGTATTGAATGTTATTCCTAAAAATACATAGGATAGGCGATAATAGCTACCCATAAGGACATTTTTAGGTAGACTTTAATAATGTCTTCCTTTTTATAAAGGGAAATAAAATTATAATAATATGTGCCTATTACAGGTTATACTAGAATTTGGGATAACATAAAGTTACAAGGTATTTTGATAATTGTATAACTTATAAACCCATGGATAAAAAAAGAAGGCAATTAGGCCTGAAAATAAATGTTAAATGTAATTTTCTTTATACGAATTAATAGAATATAATTTACAAGGATGATTAAATACAATAGTTTCCAATCAATAATGTAATTAAAGAAAAAAGCTTCCGTATATATTGCAAATACAGAAGTATAGAGTAAGTATTTTTTTATGGAGATTCCCAATAGATGTAAAATAGTATTTAATTCTTAATAAATTTCTTCATTACAATAATATCATTTTCATTAGTAATTCGAACGATGTATATACCCTCCGAAAAATGAGACAAATCTACTTCATTATTTTCTAATTTAGTAGTTATTAGCTTACCATCTAATGAAAAAACAGAAACTGTTTTTATACATTTATTGAAACGGATGTAATCATGGGCTGGATTAGGATAAATATCTGCTTTGTCTGGGTCAAAATTCTGGATGTTAAGAGACGGACAATTAGTGGTACTAATCTGGCAAGTATAATGAAGACTATATGCATCAACCAGATACTGAACCATACCCAATTCCGTCTGATCACAACAAATTAAGTGCAGATTCGGATTGTTTTGAAAATCTAAACCACTTTCAGTATGCCCATTTTTTAAATTTATATAGGTAAGCTGACTATCTCTACAAGATAAAAAATTTAAATTTATACAATCAGAAACATGTAAAGTATTCAAAATAGTACTTGAACAATTTAAATTCGTTAGGCTAATACAGCCACTTAAATTTAATGAATTTAGTTTATAGTTATTGTATACCGAAACGTTTTGTAAAACGGATAGATTAGTTAAATTTAAGGTGCTAAGGTTATTATAGTGTAAAGATAAATCAATGAGATTTGGACAAACATCAATGTTTAAATTTGAAATTAAATTGTTATTTGCAGTTAAAAAATTCAAATATAGTAATCCGCTAACGTTTAATGAGGTTATTTGGTTTTCTGAACAATTTAAACTACCAAGATAACTACACCCACTTACATCTAAAGAGCCAATACGATTATTTGAACACCTCATAGAGACAAGGTTTGAGCATCCATTTACATTTAGGGATGTTATTTGATTATAGGAACAATCTAAGGTTTTTAGATTAGTACAACCATCAAGATTCAAAGAAGTTGAAAGATTACTTTGACAATTAATATTTATTAGACTTTTCATTCCACTTAGATTTAAATCGGATATTCTATTATATCCGCAATCCAAGCTTTTAGATTGGTAAAACTTTAATTCCTCTAAGGAAGTAGTGGCAAGGTAACATTACAAGCCCTCCGCTACCACAATCTAAACTTAAAGTAGAGATTTGGCATGCTTCCCACCGAATTCTGCCATCTTTATTAAGGTCAACAACAGTTCTTTCTCCATTTAAATTTAAAGCCAAGGGATTATCAACATTTGCTAGTAGTAATAAAGATTTAAAAGAAGAATCTGTAAAGTTCACTATTTGACTAAAACTCACTTTTCCAATTAATAAGAAAAACATTAAAAAGGTATTTTGAGTTTTCATAATGTTTTTAAATCGTTACTTTTTTAGGATAGAAAAATATAACAAGAGGTAATATTATTGGTAAAAAATAGCTTTTAATCACTATTTTTATAAAGATGCCATCCACCTCAGCTGTTTTTCCTGTTTTTTATCATAAAAACCATTTTCTATAGCCACTAAATGAAATCCTAAATTGCTGAGTTTGGTTTCATTTTATCAAAAGTTATTGCCCCTTCATAAGAAGGAATAAACGACATTTCAATTTGAATGCCAGTTACATGAGATAATGATTGTTCTGCACCTTGTAACACCATTTCTTCATAGCCTTGGGTGTCAATTTTTAGATATACATTTTTGTTCATCAATCCCAAACTTTCAAAAATGCTGTCTAATTTTCTAATTTCAATAGTTTCTTTTTCAACAAATTCTGCCTCTGGAGCACTATCTGTTAGTTGTGGTAAATTTTCCAAAAGAGAACTGCTTACAGAATTTTTCGCCACATTAATGGTCGTTTGACCATCTCTTTCACCAATCGAGTAATTAAACACTTTCCACAAAGAATCTTTTGATGCGTTTTTTTGTAATTTTCCAAATGCTTCTTTCATTGGCTCGAAAGAAATAATTTCTCCTTTAAAACCTAAGTTTCGCATTTCGCTACCATATTGACCAATATTAGCACCAATATCAAGAATAACATTAATATTGTAATTATTGATAAGCTTAATTCTTCTATCCAATTCATCAGTTGGGTATTTTGTAATTTCTATTCCAAATGCAGCATTAAAAGCTCTTTTCAATTTCATTAATGAGCTTTTGTTTTTATAGATAAAACTATTCATTTTTCTTAAGTTTATTTATGATTGTATAGCATTCAGATGGGATAAAAATTACCCAAAACAGCATTAAAAACAAAGTTGATATAACCACACTATTTATCCCAAAATCCAAATGTATTAAATAATAGGTTAAAGGAATTTTTAAAACTACACTTATTATTAAAATAATAATATAGTTATTTAATTTTCAATTCCGTTTAGGAAAAAAGGTAAAAAGTCACAAAAATTCGTAGAGAGGTTACAATTCCAATATAAAATTAGGTGGTTGGGAATTTCAAGTTTTCCTTTAATCCAAATAGAAATAAGAAAGGACAAAAACTACAATTCCAATAATAAAAAGACAAATCCCAATAAAATAAAGATTAAATTTTTTAAAAGTTGCAAGTAATTTAATATGGTTTTTATCGATATAATCTTTGCAAATAGTGACCATAATGGCGATAGTGTTGCAAAAAGAATCATTATTAGGGAATTGAAAATTTTGTTTACAGTATCATACGGGACAACATCTTTGGGCTAAAATTATTTGAAATAATATAGTTGTCAGATGTAAAGATAAACATCAATCCTAATTGAATAATCATGAATTTTGAACCTAGTTTAAGTATTTCTTTTATAAAATCTTTTGGAGTTTTTTCGTTTTGTTTTTAAGTTTAAATCTTCAAGTTTAAAAAAACGAATGGTATAAAAATGTTTATGAAAAGGCAAAACAAGCCATTTAGAACAAGAAATAAAGATAAGCTTATTTTCTACTGAAAAATTTGGGAATAACAAGGAGGAAATAAAAACTAAATTAAAAATCAAATTGATTAACAGCAAGAGATTCTTCGGAATATTTGCCTTTAAAAAAGCAACGTATAAGGATTTGTGAATGTTAGCGACAAAATTGATACAAAAGAAAAAAATGTTAATCAAAAATAGTTCATTTACAAATGATTTGCTGTGAAAGGAGACATTCATACTTGATTTTATGTCAACTAAACAGATAAGAAGAATAAAAAGAATAAAGATGCTTAAAGCAATATAGAAAGAGATTTTATAGGTGGTTTTGATATAACTTTTAAGCAAATCAATTTTATTATTATGTAAAAGATAGGATTTTGTTTTAAAGAGCTTTGAATTCCAAAATCCATCAATAAAACCCATTGAAAAAGGGTGAAAACCAAAACCCAAACACCGTAATTGTCATTCCCTAAATAACTGATAAGTAATGGAATGGAAATAAATAAAGACAATCCTGAAATGCCTTTATAAAACCACTCATCAATAAATGATTGTTCTTTATTTTTTGTACAAGCATTTAATGTAAAAAATTAATAATTGTTTTTCTCAAGGGAACTTAATTTTGAATGTATATTTTTCTCGAGATTTATTTTGATAAACACAGCATTACTGTTTTATCATTGTTTTCTAGTATAAATTTTCATTGCAAATATAATTTTATTATCCAATAACTGAGTCACATTTGGCTAGGATGTTATAAGTATAACAATTTTAAAGGTAAAATCTCACTTTGAAAAATGATTTTCAGACTTAGTGGCCCATTTTAAAAATGCATAAGAAGTTTTTAAGAACAATTATTCTCTAACAAACTTTCTACTAACGGTTCCTTTATCACTATTTATTTTCATAAAATAAGTACCAGTTACCAATCCTGAAACATCAACGATTTTCACTTTTTGCGCATCGGGAATAGCAAGTACTAATTGTCCTAAAGTGTTGAAAACATTAATATTTTTAATTTCAAATTTTTCATTCACATCAATAGTTAAAAGATTATTCACAGGGTTAGGATATAATGTAAAGTAATTATATAACCCAAAACCATAAGTGCCTAATTCACAGTCTGTGCCCACAACGCAGTTTGTATACCCGTATTGTGTAACAAGATTTTGAGTGTAATTCAATAAAAAAGAATCTTGACAAACAAATCGTAAATTTGGATTGTTAGCAAATGAAAAATGATTATTATACGTTTCTTCCGCTCCATTTTTTAGATTTAAAGTAGTCAAATTAGTATTGTTATCACAAATCAAACCCCAGCCATACAAACCCCTAAATTTTGAAAGATCCACATCACTAAATAGGTTGTTGCTGCAGTTTATTCCAGAAATATATTGAGCATCATATCTATTGGATAAAAAACCCATATCGGTAAATAGATTGCCGCTTAAATTGAGTATTAATTTGTAAAGGTAAAGTTCTGGGGCAAAATAAATAGTGCTCAACTGGTTTTGGCTACAATCTAATGTGCCAATGTTTGTATATATATTTAATGAAGTTAACTTGTTATTACTACAATTTAATATACCATTACCTGTTTTATTATCAAGAATTAAACTAGTTAATACATTATTATTGCATAATATAGTACGTAGTGTAGAGCAACCAGATAAGTTGAGACTGGTTAATTTTCCATTGGAAACATCAAATGTTCCATATTCATTGAAAGTAGTATAATTTGTAGAAGATAAACTTTTACATCCAGTTAAATTTAAAACAGACAAGTTTGGATTTCCTTGAAAAAATAAATAATACAATTGAGGTAGGGAAACCGTTAGTGAAATTAATTTACAATCATAACAGTATAAATATACTAAATTAGGCATATCGGTTAATACGAGATTGGTAAACAGATTGTTTTGACAAAATAATTTGTCCATTTTCGTATTCCCTGAAAGCACTAAATTGGAATCGGTTAATTGATTAAAGGAGCAGTCTAAAGTAGTTAAATCACTAAATCCAGAAACGTTTAAATTGGTCAATAAATTGTTGCTACAATTAAGAATTTGAAGTTTTGTTAATCCCGAAATGGTTAAACTAGTTGATGCATTGTAACTACAATCCAATTCAATCATGTTCGTCAATTCAGAAACATTTAAATTGGTTAACTTGTTATAAGTACAATACAAATAGGATAAGTTAGGCGATCCAGAAAAGTTTATACTTGTTAACAGATTGTTAGAACAATAGACCCAATAAAGATTAGCAAGTCCAGAAACGTTTAGCGTTGTTAAAAAGTTGTTGTCACAGTAAAGTCTATTAAGTGCTGTTATTCCTGAGACGTTTAAACTAGTAAGCTTATTGTTTTCACAATTCAATGTATGTACATTAATTAACCCTAAAACATTTAATGAAGTGAGTTGGTTATTATTACAATCCAATCGCATTAAATAGGTCAATGCCGAAACATTTAGGTTGGTTAAGGAGTTATCGTTGCAATACAATTCATTTAGAACAGGAAACGCTTCAATTCCAGTTAAGTTAGCAATTCCTGAACCGCTTACAATGAGCACCCTAATAATTGTAAGTTCACTTTTTTGAATTTCTCCATCATTATTACTATCTATTCTGATACTATTGCCAAATTGATCTAATGCGATGTTATTATTATAACTGGCTTGTAACAATTTGTTTTTAAAATTTAAATCAGGAATAGCAACAATTTGTGCATGGGTAAAACTGAAAAGACATAGGGTAATTAAAAGACAATAGTAATTTTTCATAATAGTAAAATATGTATTGTAAATGTAAGAATAAAAAGGGTATTCAAACAGAGGAATTTATCTTTATTCCCTTTGCCATTCTATAGGATAAGTTTATTTTTGGAAAATCTTTAATAAAGATACTATTAAAATATAATTAGGGGTAAAATTCTGATATTCAATAGAAAAAATTAGTGTTATTATAAAGAATCGGTTCATAACGAACAGAATCTTTTTTTCTTACACATAAAAAGTTAATATTTACACAAGAAAATCATAATTTTCACGTTATTAAAATAACTAACAAACAAAAATGAAAAGAATACTTATTACTGGAGCGGCTGGTTTTTTAGGCTCTCACCTTTGTGACCGTTTTATTGCCGAAGGATATTTTGTTATAGGGATGGATAATCTCATCACGGGAGATTTAAAAAATATAGAACATTTATTTAAGCTTAAGAATTTTGAGTTTTACCATCACGATATCACCAAGTTTGTTCATGTACCAGGGCAATTAGATTATATTCTGCATTTTGCATCACCAGCAAGTCCTATCGATTATTTAAAAATTCCTATTCAAACTCTTAAAGTCGGTTCTTTAGGGACACACAATCTTTTAGGTTTGGCCAGAGTTAAAAAAGCTAGAATTTTAATTGCATCTACCTCTGAAGTATATGGAGATCCATTAGTTCATCCACAAACCGAAGAATATTACGGCAACGTAAATACAATTGGTCCGCGAGGTGTTTATGATGAAGCGAAACGTTTTCAGGAATCAATCACTATGGCCTATCATACATTTCATGGAGTGGAAACCAGAATTGTTCGGATTTTTAACACCTATGGACCAAGAATGCGATTAAACGACGGAAGGGTTATTCCTGCATTTATTGGACAGGCTTTGCGAGGGGAAGATTTAACTATTTTTGGAGACGGAATGCAAACCCGTTCTTTTTGTTATGTAGATGATCAAGTGGAAGGTATTTTTAGATTGCTACATTCAGATTATGTATACCCTGTAAATATTGGTAATCCAGACGAAATTACCATTAAAGATTTTGCAGAAGAGATTATAAAATTAACAGGAACAAATCAAAAAGTGGTATACCATCCTTTGCCTATAAATGATCCTTTACAGCGACAACCCGATACTACAAAAGCTAAGGAGATATTAGGTTGGGAAGCTAAAGTTTCAAGAGCAGAAGGTATGAAAATCACTTATGATTACTTCAAATCATTATCCACAGAAGAACTTTTAAAAGAAGAACACAAGGACTTTACAGGTTATATTCATTAACATGACCGCATCGCAAACAGGTAGATATTCAAAATACATTAGACCAATAAGTATATCATTCGACATATTGGTAATTACCGTTTTATGCTTGTTTTTTTTCAAGAAATTGAATTTGAATACTTTGTATTATTTAATGTATCAAACAATTGCTTGGGGTGTAATTGCACTTTTAATTAAGTTTTATTCTATATATAGGTTTACTACACCAGTTGAAATTACCTCTAAAATTTTCAAACAAGGAAGCCTATTTTTATTGGTAATTATTGCTTTTTTTCCGTTCTCAAAAGAAGTTTTATTCAGCGGAAAAGCCATAGCCTATTTTATGGTTTCAAGCTTTACCTTAATCACAATTTTTAAATATTTACTTTTTTATTATTAAAAAAATACAGGTAGTAACAGGAAGCAATTACAGAAGTGCTGTAATTATTGGGTATACACCAGAATCAATTAGATTGAAAACTTTTTGAAACTAGAATTGATTATGGGTATCGTTTTTAGGTTTTTTTTCAGATAAAAAATCCAATGCAAACATTAAAGGAAGCTAGAAGATTTAACAACTTTGTGATTGAGAATAATGTTGACGAAATTTACTGTTCGTTAAACGAAATTACAAACGAACAATTAAAAGATTTGGTCGATTTTGCTGATGACCATCGTAAAACCATAAAATTCATTCCTGACACTAAAGAGATTTTTTCTAAGAGTTTAAAGATGGAATATTATGAAGTTTTTCCAGTACTTTCACTCCAAAAAACCTTGCTTCACGATCCTTTAACAAAGGCCTTTCAAAAGAGGATTTGATATTGTTTTTCAATCATTGTTATAGTTGGGTTATTATCATGGTTAGTTCCATTATTAGCTATTTTGATAAAAGCAGAGTCAAGAGGACCAATATTTTTTAAACAAGGAAGACCAGGAATGGATGAAAAAGAGTTTTTTTGTTATAAGTTTCGTTCTATGCAAATTAACAAAACAACGGAGAAGGAAGCGTCTAAGAATGACCCTCGAGTGACTCGAATAGGAAGAATTTTACGTAAAACTAGCATAGACGAAATGCCTCAATTTCTTAATGTTTTATTGGGAGATATGTCGGTTGTTGGTCCAAGACCACATCTTTGGTCTCAAAATAAAGTGTATGGAAGTAAAATAAAAAAATACATGGTAAGACACTATGTAAAACCTGGAATTACTGGACTGGCTCAAGTAAGAGGTTTTAGAGGTGAAATAGAAACCGATGAGGATATGATTAACAGAATTAAATATGATGTTTTTTATATCGAAAACTGGTCTTTATTACTTGATATAAAAATTATTGTACAAACAGTAATTAATATTTTTAAAGGTGAAGAAAAGGCCTATTAAAACACATTATTTTTAATTAGTTTTTCTATTTGTAGAGCAAGGTTAAAATTGCTTTGTGCTTGTTCTGAAACTTGTTTTTTCATTTCAAATAATTCTTTCTTCTGTAATTTTGAAATTTCTATTAAGGTTTTGTTCAGAGAATTATAATCCTCAACAGGCACTACCCAACCTAAATTGTTTTCAGTAACAATGTCTTCTCCTTCACCACCACCAAAATAAAGAATAGGTACTCCTAAAGCACTATATTCAAATAGTTTAGACGGAACAGAGCCATAGATTCTTTTTTTTAGAGGAACAAGAGCTATGTCAAGTGACGTTAGTTTGGAAATTAAGTAGCCTCGTTCTAACATTCCGTGAAAGAATATTTTTTTGGAAGGATTGGATTGCAAGTAGTTTTCAATCTGAATTTTTTCTGCGCCTTCCCCAAAAATATGAAATTCTATATTTAAATTTTCTATCTCAATCTGTTCACAAACTTCTATAATTCCTTGCGCAACACCTAGTAAACCAGCATAAAACAGTCTTATGGGTTGGCTTTCATCGATTTTTAGAACACCTTTATTTAATGAATGATTTGGAAAATTTCGGTATAAATAACATTCTTTTTTCGGGAACAATCGATGAATATGATTGAGTATTTCATTCGATTGACCCAATACGATAGATGCTTTTTTATAAATAAATTGTTCAAAAAACAACGATATTTTGTGTGAAAAAAGAATTTGTCTTTAAGGCGTTCAATTCAATTGCTGCCAACGGCCATAAATCGGAAACATTTAAAATTATTTTTTTTTGTTTCAATGATAATATGGCAACACTTAGAAAAGACAACAATAACGGAGGCGATTGGACAACGACTTTTTTTTGGTGTTTTTTTCAATAATAAATAAAAAAACAGCATGAAAGAAAAAGAGAAAATAGATAGAATACGCTTTAAAACATTTTTACTATTACTCGGATAAATCCAAAGGCGTTTTACGGTAATTTCTTGTAAAATTTCAGTGACGAAAAATTTTTCCTTGTACTCTGGAAATAATTTCCCTTTTGGATAATTGGCTAAAGGACATACTACAGTTACAGCATACTTATTTCGATGCAATTGCATCGCTAATTGTTCAATTCTATTGGCGGCTGCTCCTTTTTCTGGAGGATAATAATTAGATATAATCAGTATTTCTTCCATTACTACTTGTCTAATAAAATCGATACGATACGCTCTGAAGTTTTTCCGTCCCATAATTCAGGAATACTACTTTTTCTTCTGCCATTTTTTAGAAATAAGTTGTAAGCACTTTTCAATTTTCCAGTAGAATTTCCCACTAAGATATTTGTTCCTAAAGTAATTGTTTCAGGTCTTTCGGTATTTTCTCTAAGAGTAAAGCAAGGAATGTCAAGTACCGTAGTTTCCTCCGAAATACCACCAGAATCGGTTATTACTACAAATGCATTCTTAATCAAATAAAGAAAACATAAATACCCTTGTGGTTCAACATAAATAATGTTTTTGAAGTGTAAATTAGTATTCTCCAATATAGTTTTTGTTCTTGGATGAACTGGAAATACTACTTTTTTATCTCCCGCTAAATCATTAATAGAACTTAATAAATCTAGGAGCGGTTCTTTTTCATCAACATTCGAAGGGCGATGCAAAGTAAGTACGATATAATTTCCTTGTTCTAATTGATATTCTTCCCAAAAAACAGGTTTTTTTATTCTGTTTATATTCTGGTACAAGGAATCAATCATAACATTTCCAACAAAATGAATTTTGGACGCATCAGCACCGTATTTCAATAGGTTATCGCTTGCCCAAGTTGAGGTTGTAAAAAAATAATCAGCAATACTATCGGTTACAATTCTATTGATTTCTTCTGGCATAGTCATATCGCCTGAGCGAATTCCCGCTTCAACATGAGCAACTTTTATATTGAGTTTTTTTGCGACTATTGCACAAGCCATTGTCGAATTGACATCGCCAACAACTAAAACTAAATCACTGGGGTTTTGTACTAATTCTTGTTCAAAAGCAATCATTATTGCCGCAGTCTGAACCGCTTGCGAGCCACTTTTTACCTCCAAATTGGTATTTGGGTTAGGGATATTAAGTTCTTTAAAAAAAGTGTCGCTGAGGTTTTTATCATAATGTTGTCCAGTGTGTACTAAACGATACGAAATGGCGTGACCTTCATTTTGATTTTTTTCAATTGCTTTTATAATGGGTGCAATCTTAATAAAATTAGGTCTTGCTCCGGCAACTATTGTAATTCTCATAGCAACATACTTTTCGTCACGAATTTAGTATTTAATTGTGGAATACCTTCTTTTTTAAACATAAAAAGGTAAACAAAACAAGAATATTTCAAATTAGATTTGATTGTTTATAAGAGAAACAAATTGTTTTAATTTTCCAGTTTCACTTCTTTTCAGAATTTCTTTACGAGTAAAAATATACTTTAGATTAGGTTCTAAAAAGTCTGAAAATACAGATTCAATTGTTTTGATTTCTGCTTTTTTTAGAGGCATATCACTGGCATATTGAATTTCAAAAGTATCGAGTTTGGTTTGTATTATGATAAATTCTTTTACATTTCCACTATCGTCAAAAAGCTTTTTAGTAATGGAATAGAAAGTCATTCCAGGAGAAGTTTTACCACTTGGTAGCACAGCAACATCGTTGGTTCTACCTATTAATTTTTTTAAAATAGGTTTTTTAGGAGTGCTTTTTTCGTCTAAAATCCCAAAATCGCCCACTTCATATCGAATAAATGGGTGTGCTTTGTTGTACAAGCTAGTTACCACAATACGACCTTCTTTTCCGTAAGGTAAAGGTTGGTTATTTTCATCTAAAATCTCAACAAATAAAGTTTCTGCGTTTACTTGCCAATCGCCATTTGGATTTTCAAAGGCTATAATATCCAGTTCTGAAGCGCCATATTCGTTAATTATTGGCACGCCTAATCGCTCGCTTAATAAAATTTTATCTTCTTCAAAAAGCATTTCAGAAGTAACAATACAAGCTTTTAATGAAGGACATATTTTTTTAAGAACTAGTTTTCTTTTCTTTAAATACTTTGCTACTAATACAATTGAGCTGGTGTAGCCATTAATGTAGTCAAATTTCCGGTTTTTAAATTCACCAATAATTTTTTCAATCCCGGGATATGATAAATCAAAAATATTAAAACGATAGCGATTGCTCAAATAATCTTTTAGACGAAGTACTCTATTTGCAATAAAATCCAAGGGCATACCATAAAATCGGGCTTGATAAGAGCGATTGAAGTCAATGTTATACCAGCCAAAACGGCGCATTATATTTGCCCAAATTAGGGCATGACCCAACTTGTCTTTTGCAAAAACCATTGGGTCTCCACTTGATCCAGAAGTAGAATTGATATATACGTTTCTTTTTGAAAAACCCTTCGAAAGCCTCTCTTTTAAAGGAATTTGAAAATCTATCTTTTTCATTGTGGGGATATTTTCCCACTTAGTTACCTTGGACTCACCTATAAAATTTTTGTAAAAAGGATTGTTTTCTATGTGAAAATCAACAATTTCCCGTTTCTTATTTTCAATAAAAAGGCTGTAATCATTATCTGGAACAGCTAAAATTTCAGATAATTGTTGTTTGGCTTTCTCTATGGGATAGCCACTTATTTTTAATGAAAGATTAAAAAGATTTAACACGCAAAAGTTAATTTTTTACAAAAGTAATACATAGCTACAACTAACCATCACCTCCTAACATTTTTTTAAAAATTTATTACCAATTTACACTTAAAAGCAAGTATTTTTGCAATTCACAACTTACTAACTACATCATGACAATTTTATTACTTGGTTCTGGGGGAAGAGAACATGCTTTCGCTTGGAAAATGCTTCAAAGTTCCCATTGCACCAAACTTTTTATTGCTCCAGGAAATGCAGGAACAGAGACAATAGCAACGAATGTAAATTTAAGCCCTACAGATTTTGAATCTATAAAAACATTTGTGCTTCATGAAAAAGTGGAGATGGTTGTAGTTGGGCCAGAGGACCCTTTGGTAAAAGGAATTTTTGATTTTTTCAAAATGATGAAAAATAAAAACAATTCCAGTTATTGGCCATCAAAGAAAGGAGCGCAATTAGAAGGGAGCAAAGAGTTTGCAAAAGAATTTTTGGTAAAACACAACATTCCAACGGCAGCCTATGATAGTTTTACAGCCGAATCTGTGGAAAAAGGGTGTCTGTTTTTAGAGACATTGACACCTCCATATGTTTTAAAAGCGGATGGTTTGGCTGCTGGAAAGGGAGTTTTGATTATCCAAAATTTGGAGGAAGCCAAAACAGAATTGCGTAATATGTTGCTTCATCAAAAGTTTGGCGAGGCAAGTTCTAAAGTGGTTATTGAAGAATTTTTAGACGGAATTGAGCTAAGCTGTTTTGTATTGACCGATGGTAAGAATTACAAAATTCTTCCAACAGCAAAAGATTACAAGCGAATAGGTGAAGGTGATACAGGTTTAAATACAGGAGGAATGGGGGCAGTTTCCCCAGTTCCATTTGCCGATTCCATTTTGTTGGGAAAAATAGAAAATAGAATTGTTAAACCAACTATTGAAGGACTTCAAAAAGACGGAATAGTATACAAAGGTTTTGTATTTATTGGCTTAATCAATGTAAAAGGAGAGCCAATAGTTATAGAATACAATGTACGAATGGGTGACCCAGAAACCGAAGTGGTAATCCCCAGATTAAAATCAGATTTAGTGGAATTATTCATAGCGGTTGCTGATGGAAAATTGAACGAGGTTACACTAGAGATTGATCCTAGAAGCGCCACAACGATTGTGGTTGTCTCTGGCGGTTATCCAGAGCATTTTGAAAAAGGAAAGGTAATTTCTGGAATTGAAAATGTTACCGAGTCTATCGTTTTTCATGCAGGTACTAAAACAGATAATGATAAAATTGTCAGCAATGGAGGTAGGGTTCTGGCGATTACTTCTTATGGCGATACTTTTCAAGAAACCATAAAAAAATCGTATCAAAGTATAGAAAAACTACATTTTGATACGATGTATTATAGAAAAGATATTGGCTTTGACCTTATTTAGTTAAAAAAGAATGAGCCGTTGTATCTTGGTTTTCTTCGTTATTTTCTTCGTGTAATTTCAATTGTTTAATCCAATATACCGTAGCAACAGTACAAATAATCATGAAAATCCAATTGATGATATTCGCTGCAAACCAATGGGTAAGTTCTAATTCTCTCAAATAATCTTGTGGAGCAAAAAGAATGTTCTCAAATAACCACTGTATTCCCTCAAAAAATGCTTTCATATTGTTTAGAATTATTTTTAACGTTAAAAGGAAATGCAAATAAATAAATTTCGGAGCGAAAAATTATTACGTTGCTTATTTCATTTTTTTAAACAAGTATTATATTTACATTTACAAAAGTATAAAATATCCTTATGATTACAAGTCTTTTTAGAAAATCTACACTTTTAAATTATTCAGCTGTAATTATTGGGGTAGTAGTTTTCTTTTTTTTGTGTCAAATTCATGGCCAAACTTCTACTAATGTTGAAATTGGAATTGTAAATAGGGCATTGCTGTTAATAATAATTTTAGCTTCTTTATTTATTGCAAACTTTATTGTTAAGAAAAATGCGTTGAGCAAAGACAGTGCTTATACGGTTTTATTTTATTTTATCTTGTTGTTATTTTTCCCTCAACTTTGGAGCAACTTCAATTTGATAGTGTCTAATTTTTTTATTCTTTTGGCTTTACGAAGGTTAATTTCGCTTCAATCACCTAGGGCACCAAAAGAAAAAATATTTGACGCTTCCTTATGGGTTTTTGTAGCTTGTTTATTTCATTTTTGGAGTATTCTCTATATAGTTTTGGTATTTATAGCCATACTTTTTCATGTAGCTAGAGATTATAGGAATTGGTTTTTGCCTTTTATTGCCTTTTTTACTATCGCCTCTATATTTTTGTTAATGGCTTTGTTTTTTGATGTAACTTATATTCAGAAGTTATTAAGTCAAACAGCGGTCAATTACAAAATCAATTATTTTGTCAATAATTATCAGAATTTAGCATTATCAATTTATGCTACTATAGCTTTGTTTTTTGTAGTTTCTTTACTTGGGTCTTTGTCAAATCGTCCCTTGATGCTTCATTCTTCGTACAAGAAAATCATTAGCGCTCTTTTTTATAGGTGTTGTCATTTTGTAATTTCACCTAATAAAAGCGATTTACTTGTGTTTACTATTGCGCCATTGGCCATGATGGCAACTAGCCATATCGAAATAGCACAAGTAAAATGGCAGAAAGAAGTAGTATTGTTTGCTTTAATTATATTGGGAATTTTTTCTTTTTTCTCCCAATTATAATTTATTTCCATAGGCTAAATCTCCAGCATCACCAAGACCAGGGACAATATAGTTTTTGTCGTTGAGTTTTTCGTCTAAAGTAGCGACCCATAAATGACAATGGTCGGGAAAATGTTTTTCTAGGTAATGAATCCCTTCTGGAGCTGCAATAATCACAGCAATATGAATTTCTTTAGGAGTCCCTTTTTGAAGCAATTTTTCATAAACAGCGACCATTGATTGTCCTGTAGCTAACATAGGGTCAATGAGTAACAGCGTTTTATTTTCAATAGTAGGAACCGCTTGATATTCTACTAAAATATCAAAAAAGGCATCATTATTTGGATGGTGTCTGTAGGCAGAAACGAAGCCATTTTCAGCATTATCAAAATAATTTAAAAAACCCAAATGCAAAGGCAAACCCGCACGAAGTATCGAACATAAAACCAATTTATCTTCAATTTCAGTGGTGTTTTTAATACCAAGAGGTGTTTGAATGGCGATATTTTTATAATGCAAATCTTTGCTTAATTCATAAGCCATTACTTCACCAATACGTTCAATATTTCTACGAAAACGCATACTGTCATGTTGAACGTTTATATTTCTAATTTGCCCCAAAAAATGATTGAGAATACTATTTTCGTCAGATAAATAATGAATTTGCATAATTTAGATTTAGATTTAAACTAATAAAAGTTTTTTATAGACTATAAAAGTATAAAAAGTATCTTTGTCTTCTTAATATATAATAGATATGTTTTCAAAATTAGCCTATTCCGTTTTTGAACAAAGCGTTAATGATTATCATAAATTTGATAATGTAGATCAACCCATTAACAATCCATTTCCTAAGGATAAATTCGAACATTTGTTGTACCTAAAAAATTGGATTGATACGGTGCAATGGCATTACGAAGATATTATCAGAGATCCCAATATCGATCCTGTAGCAGCTTTAACTCTAAAAAGAAAAATTGATGCCTCAAATCAGGAGCGTACCGATATGGTAGAATATATAGATAGTTATTTTTTACAAAAATACAGCCATGTTGTGGTGAAAGATAATGCAAAAATCAACTCTGAAAGTCCAGCATGGGCATTTGATAGATTGTCGATTTTGGCCTTGAAAATTTACCACATGAATGAAGAAGCCACTCGACCAGAAGCCACTCAAGACCATAGGGATAAATGTCAAGCCAAATTGAATATTCTTTTGGAACAAAGAACCGATTTGTCCACAGCGATTGATGATTTACTGAAAGATATTGAAAATGGAAATAAATTCATGAAAGTGTACAAGCAAATGAAAATGTATAACGATGATGAGTTGAATCCTGTTTTGTATCAGAATAAGAAATAATTAAGATTTATTTTAACCATTAAGTGAAGTTTCTTAAGTCCTCTTAATTTTCTTTACCTTAATGGTTTTTCATAATTTGAAAAGCCAATCCAACATATAGCCGTCATGAGACTTTCCGCAATGGGAGATGTAGCCATGACGGTTCCTGTTTTAAGGGGTTTTGTTGAGCAGAATCCAGAAATTAAAATTACGGTTGTCTCTCGACCATTTTTCAAACCGTTTTTTGATACAATCCCAACTGTTGCCTTTTTTGCTTTTGATGAAAAAAACCGCCACAAAGGATTTCTGGGATTAATGCGGTTATTTTCAGATTTGAAATCATTAGATATTGATGCCTTTGCTGATTTGCACAATGTTTTACGATCTCAAATCATCAGAACGTTATTCGCCTTGAGCGGAAAAAAAGTAGCGTTTACAGACAAAGGGCGAAAAGAGAAAAAAGAACTTACAAGAGCTGAAAATAAAATTTTCAAACCGCTGAAATCAATGTTTGAAAGACACACGGAAACCTTTAATAAACTTGGTTTTTCAATTGATTTGTCTCAGCCTAATTTTCCTGCAAAACAAGAATTAGATGCAGAGATTAGAAATATACTTGGCACTAAAAACCCCAAGTTAATAGGAATTGCGCCTTTTGCTCAATACGAATCCAAGGTGTATCCACTAGATTTAATGCAAAAGTGATTGATTAGGTTGCTCTAAACTCAAACTACCAAATTTTACTTTTTGGAGGAGGGACCAGAGAAATAGAACTTTTGAATTCGCTTTCCAATAACAAACCAAATGTTATCGTAGTAGCAGGAAAAATACAATTCGAACAAGAATTACAACTTATCTCCAATTTAGACATCATGCTGAGCATGGATAGCGGAAACGCTCATATAGCCGCGATGTTGGGAGTAAATGTTATTACACTTTGGGGTGCTACACATCCTTATCTTGGATTTTCTCCATTTAACCAGCCTCTAGAAAATGCTCTGCTATCCGATAGAACGAAGTATCCCTATTTGCCGACTTCCGTTTATGGAAATAAAAAGTAAAGGGTTATGAAGATGCGATGAGAACTATTCTACCGAGAAACGATAGTTCAAAAATTAAAACGCAAAACTAATTTATTATAAAATCCAGAATTTGCATTTGACTTCTATTGAAAATTGTATCTAAACATCATCATAATCAACAACAATTGTTGCAGATGTTGGATGAGCTTGACAAGTTAAAATTAGCCCTTCAGCGATTTCACTATCGGTAAGAATGGAGTTTTTAGTCATTTCGGCAGTTCCAGAAGTGATGCGTGCTAAACAACTACTGCAAATTCCACCTTGACAAGAATAAGGCGCATCAATTCCTTGTTTTAAAGCCGCTTCAAGAATGGTTTGTTTTTGTGACATTTCGAAAGATGTTTCGTCACTATCCACTACAACGGTAATTTTTGAATGGCCTTCCAACGATTTCTCAATTTTGTTTTCGCTCGTTGAAGTTGAAAATAATTCAAATTTTATGGCCGAATCTTTAAAATTCTTTTCTTTTAAAATGGCAGAAACGGTATTAATCATTTCCTCTGGTCCACATAAGTAGAATTTGTCAAATTGTAGTTCTTTGTGTTTGTTATTCAGTACAAAATTTACGGTTGATTTATCAATTCTGCCAAAAAGTTCCTGCTCCACATTCGCTTGGCTGTAAACATAATGTACAAAAAAGCGTCCTACATATTTCAGTTGTAAATCATGCAATTGTTTATGAAAAATAGTTTCTTCAGGGGTTTTATTTCCGTAAACTAAGACAAAAGTGCTTTTTGGTTCACCGTTTAATACACTTTGAATAATAGATACAACAGGAGTTATTCCACTACCTGCGACAAAAGCGGCATAATTTCTCAAGCGCCCTGCTTCTGGTTCAAAAGTAAATTTTCCTTCGGGAGTTCCAACTTCTAAAGTGTCACCTGCTTTGAGTTTGGTATTAGCGAATGCCGAAAAAGTACCGTTTTTAACTTCTTTCACCGCAATTCGCAATTCGCCACTTTTTGGTGAAGAACAAATAGAGTAGGCGCGTCTGATTTCGTGTCCGTCTAATGTGAGTTTTAAATTGATGTATTGACCCGCAACAAATCGATAAAAATCTTTAAACTCTATCGGGACGTTAAACAAAACAGATACGGCAGACGGGGTTTCGCGTCGCACTTCTTTTATAGTTAATTTATAAAATGATGACATTTAGAATAGTTTTTGGCAAAAATAGAAAAAACTATTAAGATGAGCGATTTAGAAGTGTAACAATTATATATTTTTATAGACTAAACAAGTGGGTTAATTATGAAATTCATATGATAAAAAAATTTCTCTATTTAGAGTGGAAGAACTTTTTGCGATCGGCGTCTTTTGCTTCCAATATGGCATTGAAAATACTAATGGCTTTCATTGCTATTTATTTCACCTTGGTTTTTTTAGCATTGGGTATAGGAACATTCTATATTCTTCAAAAAATGAATTTAAATCCTATTGCTACCGTCAATAAATTTTTAATTTACTATTTCCTGTTAGATTTAATCATTCGGTTGCTCTTACAGAAAATCCCAGTAATGAATATTAGACCGTTGCTAGTTTTTCCAATAAAGCGAGCCTCGATTGTGCATTTTTCTTTAGGAAAAACAGCCTTGTCATTTTTTAATTTTGTTCATGCTTTTTTCTTTCTGCCTTTTAGTATTGTATTGCTTTATGAAGGATATGATATTTTAAGCGTGATCCTTTGGCACACGGCCCTTTTTGCATTGGTCTATTGTAATAATTTTGCCAATATATTACTGAGCAACAAAGATCGATTGTTTACTGTTTTTATCGGCATTGTTGCTGTTTTTGGAGTGGCACAATATTATAATTATTTTGATATTACCAGATACAGTTCTCCTTTTTTTAGTGGATTGTTTCATACCAAATGGTTGTTCATAGTTCCTCTAACTGCGTTATTGCTATTGTATTATTTCACCTTTACTTTTTTCAAAAAGAATTTATATCTAGATGCAGGACTGGCTACTAAAAGTGAAATTGCCAAAACAGAAAATTTAACATGGCTGAATCAATTTGGAACCTTAGGCACTTTTCTTAAAAATGACATCAAACTCATCAAAAGAAATAAAAGATCCAAAACAACTATCGGATTAACCATCATGTTTCTTTTTTATGGGTTGTTGTTTTTCACCAATGGAATAGAAGCATACAACAATCCGACAATGCACATTTTTGCTGGAATTTTTGTATCAGGAGGCTTCTTGATTACTTTCGGGCAATTCGTTCCAAGTTGGGATAGTGCTTATTATCCGTTGATGATGACGCAAAACATTCCTTACAAAGGCTACCTAAATTCAAAATGGTGGCTCATGGTTATTGGAACTTTTATAACAACTATTTTGGCTTCGTTCTATTTGTATTTTGGTTGGCAAATCTATTTAACCATTGTGGTAGGAGCTATTTACAACATTGGAATCAATTCGCATCTGGTTTTGCTTGGGCGGAGCTTATACGAAAACTCCAATTGATTTGAGTTCAGGTAAAGGGGCTTTTGGTGATAAAAAAGCATTCAATGTAAAAACGATGCTCATTTCGATTCCGCAATTAGGATTACCTGTTGCGCTGTATTGGTTAGGGTCTCATTTTGTTAGCGCTAGTGTAGGACTCGCTTTTGTTGCAGGAGCAGGAATGATTGGTTTCGCTTTTAGAAATCCAGTATTTCAATTAATTGAGAAAATATACAAATCAGAAAAGTATGCCACAATCGACGCCTATAAACAAAAAGGATAGTAAAACTATTTAACCAAGGTCTATTTTAAAACTAAATGCAAAATGATACAAGTAAACAATCTTTCAAAAAAATACAACGAAGTAACCGTTTTAAATATCGAAACCTTGGAAATTCCTCAAGGGCAAAGTTTTGGTTTAGTAGGAAATAACGGCGCAGGGAAAACCACTTTTTTCAGTTTGTTATTAGATTTAATTCAGCCATCAACAGGGAATATTGTTAATAATGGTGTTGAGGTTAGCACCAGTGAAAATTGGAAACCTTTCACCGCTTCTTTTCTTGACGAAAGTTTTCTGATAGGGTATCTAACACCAGAAGAATACTTTTATTTCATTGGAGATTTACGTGGACAAAACAAAGCAGATATCGATGCGTTGTTATCAAAGCACGAGGATTTTTTTAATGGAGAAATTCTAAAAAACAAAAAGTATTTGCGAGATTTATCTAAAGGAAACCAAAAGAAAGTAGGAATTATTGCCACCTTAATAGGCAATCCTAAAGTTGTAATTCTTGACGAACCTTTTGCAAATCTCGACCCGACAACCGTTAATCGCCTAAAAAAAATCATTAAAGAATTAGCCGAAGATCCTGAAGTTACGATTTTGGTTTCTAGCCATGATTTAATTCATACGGTTGAGGTTTGTGAGCGAATAGTTGCACTAAACAAAGGGGAAATAGTAAAAGATATCCAAACCTCAAAAGAAACGCTCCAAGAGTTGGAAACGTTTTTTGCGGTTTAAATTTCTATATTTCAAAAAGAAACGTATTTTTACCAGTCAGTATACTAAATTAGACTTTTAAAAGTTTTAAGAATAAAACCGTTTCAAATTGAAAACCAATCAACTCAAATATATTTCGATACTTGGAGGAATCCTTTTTTTTATTGCATGTTCTACCAAAAAAGACACTTTTTTATCTAGAAACTCTCATGCTTTAAGTGCGGAGTATAATATTCTTTACAACGGAGGAATTGCATTAGACAAAGGAATCGCTGATTTAAAATCACAATATAAAGATAACTTTTGGGAGCGATTGCCTATTGAAAGAATGCAAGTCAATAAAGACGCTTTTCTTCCAGGAGAATCTACCCTAATCCTAATTTTGAGCGTGCCGAAACTAAGGCCATCAAAGCCATCCAGAAGCATTCCATGAACATTGGAGGCTCCGAAAGAAATCCTCAAATGGATGAAGCTTATTTAATGTTAGGAAAAGCTAGATATTACGATCAGAGATTTGTTCCTGCATTAGAAGCTTTCAACTACATTTTATACAAGTATCCCAACAGCGACAAGATTTATGAGGCTAAGATTTGGAGAGAAAAGGTAAATATTAGGATGGACAACGATGCATTAGCGGTTAATAATTTAAGAAGATTATTAAAAGACATTAAATTTAAAGATCAAATTTTTGCCGACGCAAATGCTATTTTGTCGCAAGCTTTTTTGAATTTAGAACAAAAAGACAGTGCTGTAGCCAAACTTAAACTAGCAAAAGAATTTACCAAAGCAAAAGAAGAAAAAGCAAGATATAATTTTATTTTAGGTCAGCTTTATGGAGAATTAGGATATAAAGACAGTGCTTTTGCTTCCTATCAAACGGTTATTGCTATGAAAAGGAAATCGCCAAGGCAGTATGTTATACAATCTCATATTAAGCAAGCACAAATGTTCGACTATAAAGCTGGAGATACAATTGCATTCTTAGACAACTACAGAAAACTTATTAAAGATAGAGAAAATCGCCCTTTTCTGGATATTTTGAATCATCAAATGGCAGTGTTTTATGAAAATGTCGATAAACCAAAAACAGCAATCGATTACTATCAAAGGTCTTTAAAAACAAAATCACAAGATCAGTATTTAATTGCTTCCAATTATAGAAATTTAGCTGAAATTTATTTCAACAAAGCAAAATATGTAACTGCTGGAAATATTATGACAGCACTTTAGTTCAGCTCAATAATAGAACTAGAGAGTTTAAAGCAATTAAAAAGAAGCGTGACAATCTAGTTGATGTAATAAAATATGAGGGAATCGCGACAAGAAACGACAGTATAATTAGAGTATTTTCTTTATCAGAGAAAGACAGAGTAAGTTATTACGAAAATTATATTGTTGAACTTAAAAAAGAAGAGGAAGCACAGAAAATTTTACTTGAAAAGCAACAAAAGGAAATGCAGTCTCAAGATAATGGCGGACTCGAAGGACAAGATTCTTTTGACACGGTCGATAAAAATGGAAGATCAAGAAATAGAGAAAAAGATAACGGCAGACAAAATTCATTGATGCCACCAGCAGAGAATAATCCTTCATTGTCTGTAACTCAAAACAATTTCTATTTTTACAATCCTGCAACAGTAGCATTTGGAAAAAAAGAATTTAAAAAAAATTGGGGTGATCGTGCCTTTAAGGAAAATTGGAGACTTTCATCTGCAAAAACTGATGCAGAAAATCCCGACGGGAATGATGTAACTAAAAACGATTCGCCAGAAAATTCAATCGAAGAAAAAGTAGACGAAAGACATACCGTTGATTTTTACCTTAAACAGTTGCCTAAAAGCCAAACAGCCATTGACAGTATCGCTAAAGAGCGTAATTTTGCTTATTATCAATTGGGTGGTATTTATAAAGAGAAATTTAAAAAATACACTTTAGCCGAAAACAAATACACAAAACTTTTAGAGCTTCATCCTGAAGAACGATTGGTATTGCCTTCAATGTATAATTTATACAAAATCTATCAAATCTTTGGAGATAAAGATAAGGAATTGGCAATGAAGGAAAGAATCATAAATCAGTATCCAGATTCTAGATATGCCCAAATCATTGGCAATACAAATGCTACAAGTGTTGTCTCAAGTGATAGTCCCGAAACGAGTTATTATAAGTCATACAAACAATTTCAAACTGGAGATTACAAAACAGTTTTAACAAATGTTGATTTGGCTATAAATCAATATGCAGGAGAAGAAATTATTCCCAAATTAGAGCTGCTAAAAGCCAATACAATTGGTAAATTAAAAGGCTTGGAAGAATTTAGAAAAGCATTAAATTTTGTTGCATTAAACTATCCAAACAACGAAGAAGGAAAAATAGCTGAACTTTATTTGGCTAATGACATGCCTAAACTAGAAAATTTAAAATTTTATCAAGCAAAACCTTTAAGTTGGAAAATACTGTATGCAATTTCTGGAAATCCTGAAGATAAAAACACCAAAACACTTCAAGATAAAATCAAGAAATTCTTTGTGGATAGAGATTTTGCTAAAATTACCATGTCCAATGATATTTATACTATGGATAAGAACTTCATAGTAATTCATGGTATGAAAACAGAAGAGTATGCCAATGGAATTGCATCCATTTTAAAAGAGTTTAAAGAGTATAAAGTTCAAGATAAAGCCTACATCATTTCTAGCGACAACTATAAAATAGTACAAATCAAAAAGAATTTTGAAGAATATCTAAATTCGGACCCGATCAAAACCAGTGCCCGATAATGTGCCAATAGTTCCAAACAATCAAGTAAAACAGACGAATAATTCTGAACCAACAGCAGTTCCTGTTCCAAATCAAGGGAATTCCATAGCTCCACCCAATGATAATGACTCTGAATTAAAAATGCTTCCGCCACAAGCTCCGGAGGATGAGATAGGAACGCCTCCTCAAGAACCTGACCCAGTTGAACCCAAATAAAAACCGAATAGAATGTTTGATAAAAATCCAAAATCGTATACTGATTTATTAGGTAAAACGAACAGAATTGTAGAAGGCACAACGATACAAGGCGATATAGTTTCACCAGCTGATTTTAGACTTGACGGACATTTAGTTGGCAATTTTCAATCAAAAGGAAAAATTGTTATTGGCCCTGCCGGAAGTATAAAAGGCGATATCATGTGTAAAAATGCTGATATCGAGGGTAAATTTACAGGCAAAATACAAGTAACAGAGATTTTAAACGTGAAATCGAAAGCTTCTATTCATGGAGAGGTAATTTGCGGAAAACTTTCTGTTGAGCCAGGTGCCGATTTTAGTGCATCCTGTGTTATGAAACCCAATGTAAAAACGCCAATTGCCAATGACGGACAACAAAGACCCGAAGAAAAAAGCCAACAGTAAATGGTTGGCCTTAATCAATATACCAATCCAAATGGGAATTATCGTGTTTCTTTTTGCAAAAGCGGGAACATGGTTGGATACCAAATACCACAACTCAAACGGAATATATCTCAAAACGCTAACATTGTTAGGAGTTATTATATCATTCTATAATATAAATAGACAACTGAAAGAAATAAACGAAAAAGACAACAATGATGCAAAGTAAATACAAACCAATATTTGAGGTTTTTTTTCTTTCTATTACAGCATTTCTATTACACAAAACAATCATTTTTTTGGCTGGAAATCACTTAAAAGAAGCAGCTTTTCATTATTCATTACTCACTTTATATCTGTTCTTTTTGATTTGTTCAAGCGTTATTGTTTTTATTTTGATTAAAGTAATGAAAAAGAACATAGATATTGTGGGTCAAACTTTTTTGTTGCTTACATCAATAAAAATGGTAGTAGCTTATATTTTATTACATCCAATTCTTCAAGAGTCAAATAAATTAGTAGCATCCGAAAAAATTAATTTTTACAGTGTTTTTGCTTTGTTTTTAATAATAGAAACGATTGTAACTATAAGAATATTAAATAAAAAGTAGTGTTTTATTGAAAACATAATGATTTTGTCAAAAAATTAAAATGAATACTTTTTAGTATTAATTAAAATTGTACTTTTGCACCAAATTTGAAAAATAAATAATCAGATATGGTGTTTTCTAACAAATTACAGCAATTCATATTCGCCACATTAGTTGTATTCTTGCCTTTTTTCAGCAATGCAAATACTAACGATACTTTACCTGTAAAACATGAAGTTATTGCAGTTGCAGAATCAGTTACAGCAGAAGGTAAAGAACTATCTGAAAAAGATAAAGAAGCAGAGGAAAGAAAAGAATTCATCCAGCATCACTTATTAGATTCTCACGATTTTCACTTGTTTTCCTATAAGGATGATGCAAAAGTTGAGCATCACATTGGTTTTCCATTGCCAGTTATTTTATGGGATGGCGGATTGCATATTTTTTCTTCATCGGCTTTTCACCACGGAGAAAAAGCAGCAGAAAGCAACGGAAGTTTTTACAGACTACATCATGAAAAAATATACAAAGTAAACTCTGCCGACGAAGAGTTGACTTTAAACGAAGAGCATCATCCAACAAACGCTAAGCCTATAGATTTATCGATTACCAAAAATGTTTTTGTGATGTTGGTAGTTTCGCTTTTAATTTTCTTATTGTTTAGAAGTTTGGCCAAATCATATGCAAAAAATGGTGGGGTTGCTGCTGGCGCTGGACGTTTCTTCGAGCCAATTGTTCTTTACATTAGAGACGAAATTGCAATTCCTAACATTGGAGAAAAACATTATAAAAAATACATGAGTCATTTATTGACTGTGTTTTTCTTTATTTGGTTTTTGAACATTTTTGGATTAACACCACTTGGAATAAATGTAACAGGCAATATTGCTATCACAGCTTGTTTAGCAATTGTTACCTATATTGTTACAACATTAACTGCAAATAAAAATTATTGGGGACACATTTTCTGGATGCCAGGAGTTCCTGTTCCAATGAAAATAATTTTAGCACCAATTGAACTTTTAGGAACTATTATCAAACCATTCTCATTAATGATTCGTCTCTATGCAAATATTGTTGCGGGTCACATCGTATTAATGAGTTTGATAGGATTAATGTTTTTGTTCAAAAGTTGGTTGGGAAGTAGTTTGTCATTCGGATTGTCATTTGCAATCTCATTAATCGAAATATTAGTTGCTTTATTGCAAGCTTACATATTTACAATGCTGTCTGCTTTATATTTTGGCTCGGCTGTTGAAGAACACCACCATGAAGAAGCACATCATTAAAAAGTTAGAGAGTAGAAATATGAAGTTAGAAACAATTCTAACCTCTAATTTCTAAAATCTAAATTCAAATTGAATGTTTAATTTTTAATACATATTTTTATGGAAATTCCTAAAATCATTGGAGCTGGATTAGTAGTAATTGGAGCTGGAATTGGTATCGGTAGAATTGGTGGATCAGCAATGGACGCTATTGCTCGTCAACCAGAAGCTACAGGAAAAATTCAAACAGCTATGCTTATTGCAGCTGCGCTTATTGAAGGTATTGGATTTGCTGCTTTATTCGCTGTATAATTCTAAAAAAAAACAAAAGCTATAACGGTTGGTTGTAGCTTTTGTTTAAAACTAAAAATGTTATTCTAAATAAGAATTTATATAATGGAAAAATTATTAGAACAATTTTCACTCGGTTTGTTTTTTTGGTCAGCATTAATCTTTGTTGGATTGATTTTACTGTTGAAAAAATTTGCATGGAAACCAATATTGGATGCAATTAACGAAAGAGAAGAAGGAATTAAAAATGCCTTACTTTCTGCAGAAAACGCAAAGAAAGAAATGCAAAATCTTCAAGCAGACAACCAACGTATTTTACAAGAAGCAAGAATGGAACGTGATGCCATGTTGAAAGAAGCTCGTGAAATAAAAGAAAAGATTGTTTCAGAGGCAAAAAATGAGGCTCAAGTTCAAGGACAAAAAATTATTGAGCAAGCCAAAGCTAGCATAGAGAGTGAAAAAAGCGCAGCCATTGCAGAATTAAAATTGCAAGTTTCTTCATTGTCTCTTGATATTGCAGAAAAATTATTAAAAGACGAATTATCCAATAAAGCAGCTCAAACCAAATTGGTTGAGAAAATGCTTGGTGATGCTAAATTGAATTAATCATGGCTAGTACAAGAGCAGCAATTCGTTACGCAAAAGCAATTCTGGATATAGCAGATTCAAAAAGAGTTGCTGATAAAGTAAGCAGAGACATGACTTTAATCGCTAACACAATTAGCAGTAATAGTGAATTGAATACTTTTATTCAAAGTCCAACTATTAGAGTTGAGGTAAAAGAAAAAGCCCTTTTAGAAGTGTTTGCTCAAGCAAATTCGGTAACAAAAAGCCTTTTTCATTTATTGTTCGAGAACAAAAGATTTGAAATTTTAGAATCGATTGCAATAGAATTCAATAAATTATTTGACACAAAGAATGGAGTTGAAATAGCAAAAGTAACTACCGCTATTCCAATGGATGCTGCTTTAGAAGCTAAAGTATTAGCAAAAATTGCAACCTTTTCAAATAAGAAAATCACTATTCAAAATAGCGTAGATCCATCCATCATAGGAGGATTTATATTAAAAATAGGCGACAATCAATACAACGCTTCTGTTGCCAATAGATTACAAACATTAAGAAGAGAATTAAGTAACTAATTATTTAAAATAATTATGGCGGATATTAAACCTGCTGAAATTTCAGCAATATTAAAAAAACAAGTAGAAAATTTCGAATCTGGTGCTTCACTTGAAGAAGTAGGCTCAGTACTTCAGGTTGGTGATGGAATTGCTCTTGTTTACGGACTTTCAAATGTTCAATACGGAGAACTTGTAGAATTTGATAATGGACTTGAAGGTATCGTTTCAAATCTTGAAGAAGACAATGTTGGAGTTGTACTTTTAGGACCATCAACTGGAATTAAAGAAGGTTCAACTGTAAAAAGAACGCAACGTATCGCCTCTTTAAGAACAGGAGAAGCTATGGTCGGTCGTGTAGTAAACACTCTTGGATTTCCAATCGATGGAAAAGGACCAATTGCTGGTGAATTATACGAAATGCCAATCGAGCGTAAAGCTCCAGGAGTTATCTTCCGTCAACCAGTTACTGAACCATTACAAACAGGAGTAAAAGCGGTTGACGCTATGATTCCAGTGGGTCGTGGACAACGTGAGTTGGTAATTGGTGACCGTCAAACAGGTAAATCTACAGTTTGTATTGACACCATTTTGAATCAAAAAGAATTTTATGATGCTGGAAAACCAGTATATTGTATCTATGTTGCTATTGGACAAAAAGCATCAACAGTAGCAGGTATTGCAAAAACATTAGAAGAAAAAGGAGCATTGGCTTATACTATTATTGTAGCAGCAAATGCTTCTGATCCAGCTCCAATGCAGGTGTATGCTCCGTTTGCGGGTGCTGCGATTGGGGAATATTTCAGAGATACAGGTCGTCCAGCTTTGATTGTTTATGATGACTTATCAAAACAAGCTGTAGCGTATCGTGAGGTTTCACTTTTATTAAGAAGACCACCAGGACGTGAAGCTTATCCGGGAGACGTATTTTACTTGCACTCTCGTTTATTAGAAAGAGCTTGTAAAGTTATCAATGATGACGGAATCGCTAAAAACATGAACGATTTACCAGATTCATTAAAGAAAATTGTAAAAGGTGGAGGTTCATTAACTGCATTGCCTATCATTGAAACTCAGGCGGGTGACGTATCTGCTTATATTCCAACGAACGTAATTTCGATTACAGATGGTCAGATTTTCTTGGATGGTGATTTATTTAACTCTGGGGTTCGTCCTGCAATTAACGTAGGTATTTCTGTATCACGTGTGGGTGGAAACGCTCAGATTAAATCAATGAAAAAAGTATCAGGTACATTAAAATTAGACCAAGCACAATTCCGTGAATTGGAGGCTTTTGCTAAATTCGGTTCTGATTTGGACGCTGTTACGTTGAACGTTATTGAAAAAGGAAAGAGAAATGTTGAAATCTTGAAACAAGGATTAAACTCTCCTTATACAGTTGAAGATCAAGTAGCTATTATTTATGCGGGTTCTAAAAATTTATTAAGAAGTGTTCCTGTTAATAAAGTTAAAGAATTTGAAAAAGATTTCTTAGAATACTTGAATAACAAACACAGAGATACTCTTGATGCTTTGAAAGCAGGGAAATTAGATGATAAGATTACAGACGTTATCGAATCAGCTGCTAAAGAAATTTCAGCGAAATATAATTAATAAAGTATAATAAGTTGTATTGTATAATTTAAAAGCAAATTACTACTTTTCAACTTTACAATATACTTTATAAAAAAATGGCAAATTTAAAGGAAATCCGTAATAGAATTACTTCCGTTTCGTCAACGATGCAAATTACATCGGCAATGAAAATGGTTTCTGCTGCAAAATTGAAGAAAGCTCAAGATGCAATTACAGCCATGCGCCCTTATGCCGAAAAATTAACGGAATTATTACAAAATCTTTCTTCAACATTAGATAGTGATATAGGAGGAGATTATACTGCTCAACGTGAAGTTAAAAAAGTACTAATTGTTGCAATAACGTCTAATAGAGGTTTGTGTGGCGCATTTAATTCCAATGTGATTAAAGAAGTTAAAATCCGTTCTGAATTTTATGCTGGTAAACAAGTAGATGTTTTTGCCATTGGTAAAAAAGGGAATGATATTCTTAGCAAACCATTTTCTGTTGTTGACAATCAAAGTGCTATTTTCGATCAATTGACTTTTGATAATGTTGCTAAAATAGCTGAAGTATTGACAGATAAATTTGTTTCTGGTGAATATGATAAAATAGAATTGGTTTACAATCAATTTAAAAATGCAGCAACTCAAATTATTCAAACAGAACAATTTTTACCTCTAGCTCCAGTAGTTTCTGATACTCCAGCTTCAACTGGAGATTATATATTTGAACCTTCAAAAGAAGAAATTCTGTTGACTTTAATACCTAAATCTTTGCGCACTCAATTGTACAAAGGAATTAGAGATTCTTTTGCTGCTGAACATGGAGCACGTATGACAGCAATGCATAAAGCGACAGACAATGCAACTGAGTTAAGAGATCAATTAAAATTGACTTATAATAAAGCCCGTCAAGCCTCTATCACAAACGAAATTTTAGAAATCGTTGGTGGAGCAGAAGCATTGAAAGGATAGTGTATCTAGGAATTTACAAAAAAGGCGATTGAAATATTCCATCGCCTTTTTTGTTTTCTACTAATTGTCTTAAAAACTGTATTTCCTCTTTTAGGATTTGTATCTGCCTGAATAAAAGTATCTACATTATACACTTCGGCTTTTTCATTATTGTTTTGATGAATCACTTTCGAAGTTTTCTCTTCAAATGAATAAGAAATTCTTACGCCTAAAGCATCTGCTATTTTATGCAAATTTGGGGCAGTAAGCTTTTTGTCGTCTTTTTCTAAACGGTCATAATTGCTCTGATTAAGAATCAATTCCATTGCCATTTTTCTTGTGAAATGTTTTTTTCTTCTCGTATTTTTCGAATTCTTGCACCAATTGTAGTCAGAATTTGAATATTTAATCACAAGAATATTGAATTTTGTTTAATTTATGAGTTGTCGTTGAGTGGTATTTTGTATATTTTTACTCAAAATAATTCAAACTCAAAAAAATGAAAAAAATTTATTTGTTTCTAGCAATTTCTCTAATGACATTTTCGTTAAACTCTTGTTCAAAAGACGATTCGAGTGACAATATTGAAACCCCTGTGTCAACAGGAATTTTTAAATGTAAAGTTAACGGTGTTCAAAAAACTTTTAACACTAATAATTTTTTAGCGGCAGGTCAGGTTAATGTAGTTGCTTACATTGGAAGTAAAGAAATGCCATCAGAAACAATTTGGCTTACTGTTGATGAAAATTCAAAAACCAATTGGGATTTAGTTTATACTAACTTGACAATAACACAATATTTCCCAACAGAAAGTTTTGTTATGAACATTACAGAAAATAACACCTCAACCAAAACTATTAAAGGCACTTTTTCTGGAAATGTTGAAGAAATAGGATCATCAAACAAAATATCATTAACAGAGGGAATTTTTGATATTAAATATTAATTTTGAAGTCTTGTTGATTGAAGTTGTCAAAGTATAGATAATAAAGAAAGTATTATATGAGAATAGCGAGGCTTTTTTTATGTTTATATTGAATTAAAAATAATGATTAAAGTATCAAATTAGGTCAAAAACCAAAGAATTGGTTATTTTTGTTAAATAGAAAAACAGGCTATAATTTTGAGTTTATATAAAAATCTTTTCAAACAAACTGCTATATATGGACTGGCAACGGTTTTGCCAAGGATGTTTAGTTTTCTACTCGTCCCTTTATATACTGATTTGTTGCCAAAAGCAGAATATGGTAAAGTATCCATCATTTTTGCATGGATGATATTTTTTAATGTCATTCTTGCTTATGGAATGGAAACGGCTTTTTTAGATTTTATAATAATGAAAAAGACAAAGAAAATGTAATTGAAACCACAACAGTTTCTATATTTTGGTCCTCTTTTATTTTTCTTTTTGTCGCTATGTTATTCAGAAATTCATTGGCTGAATGGTCAGACATTGATTCGCAATATGTTATTTATACTATTTGGATTTTAGCATTAGACGCCTTAGTTATTGTGCCGTTTTCAAAATTGAGAGCCCATCAAAGGCCAATGGTTTATGCTATTAATCAAGATAGGTAATGTAGTTGTAAATCTTAGTTTAAGTGTTTTCTTTTTATTGTATCTGCTAAAATTGCACAAGCATATCCTGATGGCTATTTGAGTTCTTTGTATGTTGAAAATTTTCAAATTGGGTATATTTTTGTTGCTAATATTATTGCTAGTTTACTTACATTTATTGTGCTTTCGCCTAATTATATTTATCTCAACTGGAAATTTGATTTTGGTTTGTGGAAGCGAATGATGCGATATGGTCTGCCAATAATGATTGCCGGAATTGCATTTGCTATTAATGAGCAGTTTGATAAAATTCTTCTAGGAAAACTTTTACCCTCATATGTTGCTGAGGCTGAAGTGGGAGTTTATTCTGCTTGTTACAAGTTAGGATTGTTTATGGTTTTGTATAGAACAGCCTATACTTTAGGTATAGAACCATTCTTTTTTAGTCATGCTTCAAATGAAAATGCACCACAGACTTATGCTACAATAACTAAATATTTTGTGATTTTTGGTTCGTTTATCTTATTGTCAGTAATTGTTTTTGCAGATTTAATTAAATATATAATGATTCGAGATGCCTCCTATTGGGAAGCGATGAAAGTAGTTCCGTTAATTATTTTGGCTAATTTTTTCCTCGGAATTTATACGAATCTTTCGGTTTGGTACAAACTGATTGATAAAACCTACATTGGGGCTTATATTTCTATTATTGGAGCTGTGGTAACACTGGTGCTCAATTTTTTATTAATCCCAAGTATGAGTTATTACGGATCTGCAATTGCAACTATTGCGGCTTATGGAAGCATGATGTTGATTTCGTATTATTTTGGAAACAAGTATTATCCAATCCCATATGAAATAAAAAAAATTAGCGGATACCTTTTGTTATCAATAGCCTTTTCAGTTATTTCGTTTTATGGTTTTAGAGAAAATTATATCGTTGGGATATCTTTATTAATTCTATTTTTGTACTTTATTTATCACAACGAAAAAGAAACTTTAAATAGAATTTTGAAACGCAAATCGAATTAGAATTTTTAAAAGACAATGACTATAAAAATTATCAATAGATCACAGCATACTTTACCCAGTTATGAGACCATAGCCTCGGCAGGAATGGATTTACGCTCTAATTTAACCGAAACTATAACCTTAAATCCTTTGGAAAGAGCTATTGTCAAAACAGGGCTTTTCATTGAATTGCCAATTGGTTATGAAGCTCAAGTACGCCCGAGAAGCGGACTGGCTGCCAAAAAAGGAATAACGGTACTTAATTCGCCAGGTACTGTAGATGCGGATTATAGAGGAGAAATAGGAGTGATTTTAGTAAATTTATCAAACGAGGCATTTGTCATAGAAAGCGGAGAACGAATTGCACAACTTGTTATTGCAAAGCACGAAAGAGCAGAATGGATTGAAGTGCAAGAATTGTCTGAAACATCTAGAGGTGAAGGGGGGTTTGGTAGTACAGGAGTAAAATAAAATGTAATAATTTAAAGATTGAAAAATTTAAAATTCATTGAAAATCTTTAAATTTTTCAATTATTTAATCTTTTAATATAGATATATGAAAATAATAGTACCTATGGCGGGTCGTGGCTCCCGTTTAAGACCACATACATTAACAGTTCCTAAACCTCTTATCCCAATTGCAGGAAAACCTATCGTTCATAGATTAGTTGAAGATATTGCAGGCGTATTGAATCAAGATATTGAAGAAATTGCCTTTATTATTCACGAAAGTTTTGGAAAAAAAGTTGAAGAAGATTTAATTGCAATTGCTCAAAAGTTAGGTTCAAAAGGAACTATATACTATCAAAACGAAGCTTTAGGAACAGGTCACGCCATTATGTGTGCCAAAGATTCTTTAAGCGGACCAAGCTGTTATTTGCCTATGCTGACACTTTAATTCGTGCCGATTTTGATTTAGATCAAAATGCCGATAGCGTGATTTGGGTAAAACAAGTTGATCAACCAGAAGCTTTTTGGTGTAATCAACTTAAATGAAGCCAACGAAATAGTGGAATTAGTTGAAAAACCAAAAGAGTTTGTTTCAGACCTTGCCGTTATTGGGATTTACTATTTTAAAGATGTTGCAGTTTTGAAAAATGAATTGCAATTAGTAATAGATAATAATATTATTCACGGTGGTGAATATCAAATTAATGACGGAATTAAGCAAATGATGGCAAAAGGCATGAAATTTGTTCCAGGTGAAGTAAACGAATGGATGGATTGCGGAAATAAAGATGTAACTGTAGAAACTAATAGTAGGTTGTTAGGGTTTTTACAATCCGACGGGGAAAATTTAGTGTCTAGTTCGGTTGTTTGTGAACATTCTACAATTATTCAGCCTTGTTTTATTGGTGAAGATGTTATTTTGATAAACGCAACAGTTGGACCAAATGTGTCTTTAGGCAACGGATGTCATGTTCAGGATAGCACCATCAAAAATAGTTTGATTCAAAATCATTCACACATCAAAAATGCCGATTTAGATAATGCTATGATAGGAAGTCATGCTAGTTTTAATGGAAATTTTACAAGTATCAGTATTGGTGATTATTCGGTGCTAGAATAAAGAGAATAAATTCAATGAAAAAAAATGTTTTGCTATTTATTTTATTTGGATTTTTTTTCCAGACGGTACTTTTGGCACAAACCGAGCCAGAAGATATTGCTTTAGCAAACGATGATTTTCAGAATTCTTTTTATGAATCTCTGTTGCAAAAAGGGATTGAAAATTATGATAAGGCTATTCTTGCTCTAGAAAAGTGCAAAAAGTTACAGCCGAACAATGCAGTTGTTTTTTTTGAGTTAGGGAAAAATTATTTGGCTCAGAAAAACTATTTAAAAGCGTACACTTCATTTGAAAAGGCTACTCAAATTGACCCGACAAATAAGTGGTTTTGGGTCGGACTTTACGATGTTTGTTATGAAACCAAAGATTATACACAAGCGATAGTAATAGTTAACAAACTCATTGAATTTAAGAAAGAATATAAAGAAGATTTGGTTTCTCTTTACATGAATACGCAACAGTTTGATAAAGCATTAGAATTAATCAACGAGTTGAATGATACCGCTGGTAAGTCTGATTTGAGGGATAATTATAAAGCTCAAATTTTAAGAGAAGCAAAATATCAAAACTCAGAGAAAAGCAATTTACTGGAACAAATTAAGAAATATCCAAAAGAGGAATCGAATTATATTGCTTTAATTTATTTATACTCCGAAAGCAATCAGGAAGAAAAAGCTTTAGAAATTGCTAAGAAACTGGAAACAGAAATTCCTTCCTCAGAATGGGCGCAAGTGAGTTTATTTAAATTTCATTTAAATAATAATGATGGAGTAAACGCTGTTAAGGCAATGAATAGGGTTTTAAACAGCAAAAAAATAGACGACAAAATCAAGCACAGAATGTTGAATGAGTTTTTGATTTTCAGCACAGACAAACCACAATTTGATGCCGACTTGGAGAAAGCAATTGCTTATTTTGATGATGACTCAGCAGTTAAAGTTCCTAAAGAGATAGGTAAATTTTATCACAATAAAAAAAACTGGGATAAAGCTATTCAGTACTATGAACTTCATTTAAAAAGTAATCCAGAGGATATAGAAATCCTATTACTTTTGTTTGATGTATATACTGAAAAGCAACAATTTGACGTTTTAGCTAAGAAAGCAGAAAGTAGTACGGAGTTATTTCCGTTGCAACCACAGTTTTATTATTATGCAGGATTGGCCAATAATCAATTGAAAAATTTTAAAAAAGCGGCTGCTATTCTTGAAACAGGATTAGATTATTTAGTCGATGATAAAGCGTTAGAAATTAATTTTTATATCCAATTGGGTCAAGCATTCAGTGGTCTGGGCGATAACGCAAAAAAAGAAAGTTATTTCATAAAAGCAGACAAATTAGTAAAGAAAGGAAAATAATGAACAAATATATTTTAGTAGTGCTTTTGGTTTTTATTACAGCTTGTAAATCTAAAGCGGTTTATGTAGCAGGAAAAGCAACTAATAAATTGTCTTCTGATAAAATAATTGAAAATCATTACAATACCAAAAAAGATTTTTCAACTCTTTATATCAAGTCAAGTGCACATTATCAGGATGGAAAGCAATCTCAAAATGTAACTGCCGAAATTAAAATCAAGAAAGATGAGATTATCTTAGTAAGCATTCGTTTTCTCGGAATTACAATGGCAAAAGCACTCATTACACCTAATGAAGTAAAATATTATGAGAAAATAGGTGGCAAATATTTAGAAGGAAATTATTCCGCTTTAAGTCAATGGTTAGGCACGGATTTAGATTTTCAAAAAGTACAAAATATGATTATCGGTCAGGCTTTAGATAATTTAAAAGAGGTAAATTATACAACAACAATTGAAGATCAACTCTATAAATTAGAAGATGAATCCAAAACCAATACCAAAAAAGCTTATTTTTTTCAGGCGGATAATTTTTTAATTAAGAAAGAAGAAATCATCCAGAAAGACAAACAACGAATGGTCCAAATTAGCTATCCAAGCCATTCGGAATTCAATAAAATAATTTTCCCCACAGGATTAATAATAGATGCGGTTCAAGAAAACAAAAAGACAAATATTAATATCGATTATAATACGGTAACATTCAACGAAGATTTGTCTTTTCCTTACAGTGTACCAGAAGGATACGAAAGAATTTTTATTAATTAGTTTTGCACAAATATACACCTATGCTAAAATTTATTTTAAGCTTGATATTCTTATTAACGATTTCATTTTCATGGAGTCAGGTAAGTCAGCAAGAAAAATTAGAACAACGTAAAGCCGAAATTCTCAGAGAGATTAGAGAAAAAGAAGAACAGTTACAAAATGTTCAATCCAAAGAGAAAACGGTAACCAAACAGCTAGTTCTTCAAACAGAAAAGATAAAGCTCAAAGAAAAATTAATCAAAACAACTGAAAAACAAACGAAGTTGTTGAGTAATGATATGTATATCAATCAAATTAACATTAACAGACTCAAAAGAGAGTTAGTATTACTCAAAGAAGATTATGCCAATATGATTGTAAAGTCCTATAAAAGCCGTTCAGAACAAAGTAGAGCAATGTTTTTACTTTCGTCAGAAAACTTTTTACAAGCCTACAAAAGAGCTCAATATATGAAACAATATGCGAGTTACAGAAAAGTACAAGGTGAGGAAATCAAAAATAAAACTAGAGAACTTGAGGGCTACAATGAAAAAATAAGCGTTCAAAAAACAGAAAAGCAGAAATTATTAGAAGAGAATCAAAAGGAAAAACAGAGCTAGAAAAAGAAAAACAAGTTCAACAAGAATTAGCTAAATCAATCAAAAAGGATAAAAAGCAAATTATAGCTGAAATCAAGAAAAAACAACAAGAAACAAGAGCTATTGACAATCAGATTCAAAAATTGATAAAAGCGGCTATTGCTGCAGCAAATAAAAAAACAGCCGAGGCCAACAGAAAAACAGCCGAGGCCAACAGAAAAACAGCACCTAACAGTCCGAAAACAGTTTCTGTTGAGACTTCTAATGCGGCCTCTAAAGCAATTGAAACCTCTACAAAAATAGTTTTAACATCCGAAGGGCAGCTTATTGCAAATAATTTTAAAGCCAATAAAGGAAAGCTGCCTTGGCCCGTAGAAAAAGGATTTGTGTCGCTACCCTACGGAGATCAACCGCACCCAGTATACAAAACATTAGTAGTGCATAACAGTGGTGTAGAAATCACCACCGATCAAGGAGCTAATGCCAGAGCTGTTTTTGGAGGTGAAGTAATTAGCGTAATGATATTATCTCCAGTGAATAAGGCGGTGATGATTCAGCATGGAGATTATTTTACGGTATATCAAAATTTAAGCAGTGTCAATGTAAGTAAAGGTGATAAAGTCTCAACTAAGCAAACTATTGGAAGGATAAGAACCAATGGTGATACTGGAAAAACGGTTTTGAAGTTTACGATATCACAAAATACAACTTATAATAACCCAGCGACTTGGTTGTTTAATATGTAATTTAAAACGAGACAATACTAAAACGGCTTTCAAGTTTCATCTTTAAAGCCGTTTTATTTTTTAAAAGAAGTATTTAAACAAAGTTCATAGTTTTTACGAAAACAACGCTTTCAATTCAGTTGCGTCATGAGGATTCATTTTTCCAGCAAGAACAAGGCTGAGTTGTTTTCGTCTTAAGGCGGCATTAAATCGTTCTTTTTCCAATTCAGTTTCAGGAACTACAGGCGCTACTTCTACAGGCCTTCCCGTATCGTCTACCGCTACAAACGTATATATAGCTTCATTGGCTTTGCTTCTAATCCCTGTTTCACGGTCTTCAATCCAAACATCAATATAAATTTCCATGGAACTTTTAAAGCTTCTAGAGACTTTAGCTTCAATAGTAACTACACTTCCCAAAGGAATAGCTCGGTTAAACGCAACATGATTTACAGAAGCCGTTACTGCTACTCTTCTAGAATGTCTTCTAGCAGTAATGCTGGCTGCTCTGTCCATGCGGGCTAATAATTCACCTCCAAAAAGATTATTTAAAGGATTGGTTTCGCTAGGTAAAACTAAATCAGTCAATACCGTCAGCGATTCGGAAGGAGATTTTGGTTGCATTTTTTAAGTCAAAGATACTAATTTACAGCGCAAAAAAAATCCCGTTTAGAACGGGATGTTATTTAAAGCTCTTTTATTAATAACCAAGCATCTGGATTAACCGACTTGTGAATGTCTCGCATGGCTTGTTGCGCTTCAGTATAAGTGGCATAACTTCCGTATAAAACAGGAAAAAGTCCGTGCTTGTTAGGAGCTAATCTACGTGCTTTGAATCCTACTTCTATTAATTCATCATATATTTTTTCTGCATTTTCTTCATTTCTGAAAGCGCCCGCAACTACATGATATGATAATTTTTCTTCTTTTACTGTAAGAGTAACAGAAGGAATAGGATTTTCAATAAAGAAAGTAGCCTCTTGAATTTTATTTTGGACTTGTTTTTGAACTGCTTTTTCAACTAATAAAGTTTCTTCGGCAATGCGGTCTTGGTATAATTTATATCCAATGCTACCCGCGACTGATAAAGCTAAAACAAAAACAGCAGCATATTTCAAATAAGGTCTGCTTCTGGTTTCTTCAGGAATAAAAGGAATAGGTTCTGATTTTTTGGACACAACCACTTCTTCCATTTTTTGCTCAAGATTGGCAGCAACTTCTCTTTTAATTAAAGGAGAAACAAAAGAGTTTAACCCGAAAGATTCCGTAAGATAATTGATGTTTTCAGAAGGAGTAAACACTATGTTTTTTTCTGAATTTAACGAAAGTTCTCCAATATTTTTTAGTGAAAATTTTTCATTTACCTGAAGAATGCTTTTCCAAATCACAACTTCACTTTCAATAGAAGCAACAGCATTTTCGTAACTTGTTTTTTCTATGTTAGAAATATGGTTAGCCAATAAACCATCGTTATTCTTTAAATGAGAATTAAAAGAAATTAATTTTTTTGGCGGATAAAATGAATTTGTTTTTTCGTGCATGTGAGCCGACTGAATTTCAGTCAAAAAGGCACCAAAACCTGGTACAGTTACACATTGGTGTCTGTATAAAAGCTGTGATATATATTGTTCAATCTTCATAGAAACAAAGTTATACAATGCGAGAATGTTTCAAAATTTTATTCACAAATTTTATTAACAATTATCATAAAATTTTATATTTTTCAACCTCAAATAGTTATCATGAACGACGAAGAATTATTCCATGTATTAGCCTTGTTACAAGTTGAAGGAGTGGGGGATGTTATTTCAAAAAAATTACTCGCACATTGCGGTTCCGCCACATTTGTTTTTAAAGCCAAAACCTCACAATTAGCCTCCATTGATGGAATTGGCTCTGTTTTGCTCAAAAACCTAAAAGACAAATCAGTGTTTGAAAAAGCCGAGAGTGAAATGAAATTCATTAATGCCAACACAATTAACGTTTCTTATTTTTTGGACGATAATTATCCAGAGCGTTTAAAGCATTGTATTGATGGTCCAGTTCTGTTGTTTTCATCAGGAAATATTGATTTTCAAAACAGAAAAACAATTAGCATAGTTGGAACTCGACAAATTACTTCTTATGGAACGGAATTTTGCAAAAAACTCATCGCCGATTTAGCACCATTAAATCCAATAATTATAAGCGGTTTTGCTTATGGCGTTGATATAGTTGCGCATCAGGCAGCCATGGAGCATAATTTACAGACAGTAGGCGTTCTTGCTCATGGATTGAATCAAATTTATCCTAAAACACATAAAAAATATGTCTCTAAAATGGAAGAAAATGGTGGCTTTATGACAGATTTTGGAGTTCGTCCAATCCGAAAGGAAAATTTTGTAAAAAGAAACCGAATTGTAGCTGGAATTTCAGAGGCAACAATTGTTATAGAATCGGCAGACAAAGGCGGGTCTCTAATTACCGCAACTATGGCTAATGATTACAATCGTGATGTTTTTGCCGTTCCCGGAAGAACAACAGACAAATACAGTCAAGGGTGTAACACATTGATTAAAACCCAAAAAGCAAACTTGCTTTCAAGCGCGGCTGATTTAATTTATATGTTAAACTGGGATATTGGGATTGCTTCGAAAACTCGAAATGATAAAAAATCGATACAAAAACAATTATTTGTTAGTTTAGATGATGAGGAACAAAAGATATATACTTATCTTCAAAAGAACGGAAAAGAATTATTAGATACTATTGCTTTACATTGTGATTTTCCTATATATAAAATCTCTGGAATTCTTTTAAATATGGAATTAAAAGGTGTAATTCGACCTTTGCCAGGAAAATTATTCGAGGCGATTTAATTTTAATAACTAAACCCTAATTTTTCTCGTACACGATTCAAAACGCCATTGGCAATATTTTTAGCTTTTTCAGAACCTTGAAACAAGGCTTGGTCAATTTCGTCTAAATTGTTCATGTAATGGTTGTACTTTTCTCTTTCGGTTTTGAATTTTTCCACGATTAGTTCAAACAAAGCTTGTTTAGCATGACCATAACCAAAGTCTTTATTTGTATTTTTATATTTTTCAGTCATTATCTCAATTTGACTGTCAGTTGTTAGTAATTTATAGATAGCAAAAAATTTTGCAGGTTTCAGGATTTTTAGGTTTTTCAAGCGGAGTGCTATCGGTTTCAATAGACATGATTTGTTTGCGTAACGCTTTATCGTCCAAAAAGATGTTAATGATATTGTTTGCCGATTTGCTCATTTTTCCACCATTGGTTCCCGGAACATATTTGGTTTCTTCTTGCAGATAGGATTCAGGTAAAACAAAAGTTTCTCCCATTTGATGGTTGAATCGTGCAGCAACATCTCGGGTAATTTCTATATGTTGCAACTGATCTTTTCCAACAGGAACAAATTGAGCATCATATAATAAAATATCAGCTGCCATTAGCATTGGATAGGAAAACAACCCCGCATTGACATCTTCTAGTCGGTCTGATTTGTCTTTAAAGGAATGCGCTAAAGTTAATCTTTGATAGGGAAAGAAACAGCTCAAATACCAAGACAACTCTGCTGTTTGAGGCACATCAGATTGTCTGTAGAAAATGACTTTATCGATATTTAAACCACAAGCCAACCAAGCCGCAGCCGTACTATAGGTGTTGGTTCTTAACGAAGCGCCATCTTTTATTTGAGTTACAGAATGTAAATCGGCAATAAAAAGAAAAGATTCATTTTCGGGTTTATTAGATAATTCTATCGCAGGAATTATAGCACCTAATAAATTTCCTAAGTGAGGAGTTCCCGTACTTTGAATTCCTGTAAGTATTTTAGCCATGATTAACTTAATTTTGACAAAGGTAAATGTTTTACTAAAAATAAAAATTGAATTCTTACTTTTGGTAACATGAAAATTGTAAAAATCATTTTTTGGACACTTTGGCGTGTTTGGTTTTATATCATGATGGCTATTCCTATCCTTGTAATGTTGCCTTTTTTAGTAGTTTCTAGACTCAAGGAGAAATGGTATCCTTATTTTTTCATCATGGCAAGAATTTGGGCTAAAGCTATTCTTTATGGCTCTGGCTTTTATTATAGAGTAGAAGCAGAACAGCAAATAGAGCAGAATAAAAGTTACATGTTTGTTGCAAATCATACTTCCATGGCCGATATTATGTTGATGCTTGCTGTAGTAAAAAATCCATTTGTTTTTGTTGGTAAAAAAGAATTATCGAAAATTCCATTATTTGGATTTTTCTACAAGCGGACTTGTATCTTGGTAGACAGAGGAAGTCAAAAGAGCCGGATGGAAGTTTTTAATCGCGCTCAAAAAAGATTGAATCAAGGGCTTAGTATATGTATTTTTCCAGAAGGCTGTGTTCCCGCTGATGAATCAATAGTTTTAGACGAATTCAAAGATGGCGCTTTTCGATTAGCTATTGAACACCAAATTCCAATTGTGCCAATGACTTTTCCAGACAACAAAAAACGATTTTCATATACTTTTTTCAGCGGGAGTCCGGGTTTAATGAGAGTTAAGATTCATTCTTTTGTTCTACCATTGACAGAAAAGATTTAGAAAGCAAAAAGATGTTAAAGAAGTAAAAGGATGAGGTTCGAACGATTATTTTGAATCAATTGGTAACGTATCAAAAATAAAAAACGCCCATTTGGGCGTTTTCCTTATGCATTATTTTCTTTAATCTGAGCTTTAATTTTTTGTTCTAGTTCGTCTGCTAATTCGGGATTGTCTTTTATCAAGACTTTTACAGCATCGCGACCTTGACCTAATTTGGTTTCACCATAACTGAACCAAGAACCTGCTTTTTTGATGATTTCAAATTCAACGGCTAAATCTAAAATTTCACCAGTTTTAGAAACGCCTTCTCCATACATAATATCAAATTCAGCAGTTTTAAATGGCGGAGCTACTTTGTTTTTAACCACTTTTACTTTGGTTCTATTTCCTATAACATTTTCTCCATCTTTAATTTGAGAGGAGCGACGAATATCCAATCGCACAGAGGCGTAAAATTTCAATGCATTTCCACCAGTAGTTGTTTCAGGATTTCCAAACATAACCCCGATTTTTCTCTCAATTGGTTGATGAAAAATACGGTACAATGTGTTTTGCTGATAGTTCCAGTTAATTTTCTTAGCGCTTGAGACATTAATCTTGCATGTAATCCCATTTTAGAATCGCCCATTTCTCCTTCAATTTCACTCTTTGGAGTCAGGGCTGCAACAGAGTCAATAACCACAATATCAATGGCTCCGGATCGAATTAAATTTTCAGCAATTTCTAGAGCTTGTTCTCCATTATCAGGTTGTGAGATGATTAAATTTTCTATATCTACCCCTAATTTTTCAGCATAATTTCTATCAAAAGCATGCTCTGCGTCGATAAAAGCAGCGATTCCACCCGCTTTTTGAGCTTCTGCAATAGCATGCAAAGTCAAAGTAGTTTTACCAGAAGATTCTGGACCATAAATTTCTATAATTCTACCTTTTGGATAGCCATTTACACCTAATGCCAAATCTAAACCTAATGAACCGGAGGAAATGATTTCAACTTCTTCTATGGCTTTATCTCCCATTTTCATTACAGTTCCTTTACCATAGGTTTTGTCTAATTTGTCAAGGGTTAATTGTAATGCTTTTAATTTGGCTTCTTTTTCTGAACTCATTTTTTCCTTCATTTGAATGACACTTATTTTTCGTAAAAATACTTATTTTTTTCTAAGTTCCAAGTGATGATTTGAGAAAGAATTTTCTATTTTTGAAATGAAACCAAACCAAAAATATATTTCTTACTTTTGCCCATATTTTTATAAATAATGCAAAAAATAATCTCTTATCCACTATCATTCATTGCTATGCTAATGTTTCTTTTGGCATTGGTAATCTTTCATCCGATACAATGGATTTGTTTTAATCTGTTTAGGATATCAGGCTCATAAAAAAGTGTAGATTATCTCAATTTAGTTTTGTTGAGAATTGGTCACTTGGTGGGTACTTCATACAAAGTTGAAAATAGAGAATTAATTCCTAAAGGCGTTCCGATAATTTTTGTAGCCAATCATCAAAGTTTGTATGATATTATTGCGATGATTTGGTTTTTGAGAAAATTTCATCCAAAATTTCTTAGTAAAAAAGAATTAGGAAAAAATATACCAAGTGTCTCTTATAATTTACGACATGGAGGTTCTGTGCTTATTGATAGAAAAGACCCAAAACAAGCAGTTCCTACTATTAAAGTACTGTCAGAATATATAGAATTACACAAACGATCAGCGGTAATTTTTCCGGAAGGGACTCGAAGTAAAACAGGCTTTCCAAAAGAATTTTCTCCAACGGGATTAAAAATTTTATGTAAGTATGCACCATCAGCCTATGTGGTTCCGTTGTCGATAAATAATTCGTGGAAATTATTTAAATATGGATTTTTTCCTCTTGGTATAGGAAATCGTCTTACCTTTACCATTCATAAACCGCTCTCTGTAAAAGATTTGTCGTTTGATGAAATCATGAAACAGACAGAACAAGCAATAGTTCAAGGAATAATAACAAAATAATATAATCAGATTTTAGTTTTAGTAACATCCTAAATCTAAAATCCTAAATCTAAATTGAATAATGTCTATCAAAAACATTCGACTAGAGGTAATGCAATTTTTAGAAAATAAGGTGGAAGAATTTGTCGACCAATATTTGATACCTGTAGAAAAAATTTGGCAACCTACTGATTTTTTACCCAATTCAGAAAGTAATACTTTTTTTGATGAAGTAAAAGAACTACGTGAAATAGCAAAAGATTTGCCATACGATTTTTGGGTAGCCATGGTTGGTGATACCATAACTGAAGAAGCCTTGCCTACCTATGAATCTTGGCTTATGGATGTAGAAGGGGTTGATAATGTAGAACGAAATGGTTGGTCTAAGTGGGTTCGGCAATGGACTGGAGAAGAGAACCGTCATGGCGATGTGCTTAACAAATATTTGTACTTATCAGGGCGAATTAATATGCGTGAAGTAGAAATGACTACCCAGCATTTAATCAATGACGGATTTGACATCGGAACAGGAAGAGATCCTTATAAAAACTTTGTTTACACCTCTTTTCAGGAGTTAGCAACCTATGTTTCGCACAATAGAGTTTCTCAATTGGCAAAAAATTATGGAGACGCTAAATTGTCTAAAATGTGTAAAATGATTGCAGGTGACGAAATGAGACATCATTTAGCTTACAGCGAATTTGTGAATCAAATATTCAAAGTTGATCCTAGCGAAATGATGTTGGCTTTCAATTATATGATGAAACAAAAAATTGTAATGCCAGCTCATTTTTTGAGAGAGTCTGGACAAAAAATAAGTTCTGCTTTCGAGCAATTTTCAGATTCAGCGCAACGTATAGGGGTTTACACCGCTAATGATTATGTTGAAATTATGCAAAAACTTATCGATAAGTGGGAGATTGACAAAATTGTTGGTTTAACCGATGAGGCCGAAAAAGCAAGAGATTATTTAATGGAACTACCAGCACGTATGGCCAAGGTTTCGGAGAGATTAGTAATACCAGAAGAATCGTATATTTTTAAATGGGTAGAACCAGCTGTTATTAGATAGTTATCAATAGCTTAGAATTAGTTCCCTTTCAAACACCATTGAAAGGGATTTTTATTTTATAACTGTTTCAAAGAAATAATAATACTGCTTTAATTGAAACTTTTATAGTTATTGTTTTTGAAAAATAGTCGTCTCAACTATCTCAATACAAGAGATTAAAAATCAATATCTTAGGTAAATCACAGTCAAAGAGATACGAATACTCTCTGATTTATAGAAATTTATCAACACGAAAACGTTTTCGCTGAGTGAACGCGGTATTTTATGTTGAACTGTAAATGTTTTTAGTTTAAATTTATATTCCCCAAATCATCAAAAGCATAAAAAAACAACTCATTTTTTTCGATAAATAAAAAAAGATTGTTTTTTGCAAAAAGAGATGCCAAGTTCACAAATTTGATTGCATCTTTCCCAAAATTATTTACAAATCGATATTACTTAAAAAATATAGCATTATGGGAAATTTTACTTTAAAGCCTTTTTTAGCTACAAACTTTTGTAGTATACAATATGTTATTGTTGCAGTACTGTTTACTTTTATTGGGTATAGTTCGTATGGGCAAACCCATTTTGAAAGTGGAGACAGTTGGGGAACAGCGGGTTGGAATGCTTACACAGCTATGACAGAAATGCCTACTGGTTCGGGAAAATATGTAATCACCTTAGCAATTCTTTTAATGCAGAAATAGTATAGAGTTTCAAATGGAGGCAACCAATGGTTGAATTGGGCAACCTCAGGAACGAGTGATAATAGATTAGGTTCTAATAAATAGGCACTAAGACTTTTTAAGATTTGAATTTCAGCAAAAACGTAAAATACAAGGAAGAGCTAATAATACAGCTTACAGATGTTTTTAAATCTATTGGATGAAACTTCGAATAACAATTACTTGGTGTTTGAAATACAAGGTGCTTACTACACCGTAAATGCATTTCGAATACACCAACTGCTGAAACGAATAGTGCAATGGACCACTAAAAACTTTCTGACAAGACCTCAATTGCAAGATGTTTATTAAGTTCGTTCCAACGATGCATTTTACAGCGCCAACCAATGGACAAAATTACTGCTGGTTCAAGCCTATTGCGGGTACAATTCCAATGTAATTTACATCAGGTGGCAGTTAAATATCATGTTTTTACTTCAGGATTAACAAAGGAGTAACTGATGTCAATTGCTGCTTTTTATCCATAAAACTGAAGTTATAATTCAGGTTCAAATTATTCTTATTTTGTTCCTGTAGCAATTATTGCACCTACCTTAGCGGCTACAACAGCAGTTGATTTAATTGGTGCTTCAGTTGCTAGATCTGGAGGGAATGTAACTTCTGATGGAGGTTCTGCAATTACAGAGAGGGGTGTTGTATATAGTACCGTTCCCAATCCAACGATTTTAGATTCAAAAGTAACTACCGCAGGAACAACTGGAACATATACCACAAATATGTCTGGCTTAACGCCTGGAACACTTTATTATGTCAGAGCATACGCTACTAACGCTATCGGAACTTCTTATGGAACACAAACCACTTTTACTACCTTAGCGCCTCCAACTCCAACTGCAATTTCATCAGGTTCTACATCGATTGATTTAAATTGGACACGTTGGACTGGCGATAGAGCAGGAGCATCTACAACATACAATGTTATGGTTGTTCGCTCTTCGGATGCAACATTTACTCAACCAACCAATGGTGTTGGATATGCAGTAAGTTCAACAAATAGGTGGAGATGTAGTAATTTATCACAGCAATTGCTCTTCTCTCCCAGATACAGCATTAACAGCCGATATAATTGCTTATTATGCTTTTTATTCTGAAGGTTGGACATATTACTCCAACTCAACTACAATTAGTGCCTTTCCTTCGTCATTATCTTTACCTACAGCAACTACTTCAGCTGTGACAGGTTTGGCATGTAGAGATGTTACTTTGAATGGAAACGTCACTTCAAATGGAAGTGGTGCAATAACCGAAAGAGGATTTGTATATAGCACTTCTGCCAATCCAACTATCTCAAATTCAAAAATAGTTGTTGCAGGTACAACGGGAAGTTTTAGTTCAGCATTAACTGGATTGACCTCAGGAACAACCTATAACGTGAGGGCTTATGCAATTGACGCCTCTGGTATTGCTTATGGGTCTAACGTTTCTTTTACCACAAGTACAAGTACTTCAAGTACTAATTTTTATTCTGATCGAATTTATTTTAAAAATGGAACTAATGCTAGTGAAAAATATTATTTGGAAGACAATTCCATTCCAATGTCTTGTGCTGCTGAATCTGTTGGCACAGGAACTTGGAACGGAAGATATTTAGGCAGTACTAGTCCAGGTGCAACGCTACAATTAGGAGGATACTTAATTACCAAAGGAGTGCAAAACGGAACTAACCCCAAAATGAACTACAGAGTATATTTAACCAGTGCTGGACTTAGGGCTATGCCTTTTACACAAGTCACCATGAATTGGGTATCAGATTGTAATGCAGATGGGGTAATTGTCAACACAAGCAATAATGATAAAGTTTGGAATAAGCCATTGTTTAATATGATAGTGCCTTCACTTCCTGGAAACTATACTATTGAAGTGTATTATGAAAGAGGTGGTGGAGACTTATTACAAGTCGGCGGTACAGTTTATTTAAGCAATTGTAATGTAAATTACAAAGCCAATATTGACATTAGAGCTCAAGATATTTTTTCTGATGTGATTTATTATGATAATGGAAGTACACCTGCAAATTACACCGCTGGTGGCTATGATTCGTGTAGCGCTGCATTAACTGTTCAAAGTGGCTCTTGGGATGGTAAGTATTTAGGGAATTATACTGCAGGTCAGGTGTTAAAAATAGGAGGAATGGTGCTTTCTATTGACGGAGTAAGCCCTGCTAGTCCAGTTTCAGCAACGGACACCTATTTAAATTATAGAATTTATAAAAATGGGGATGCGATACCAAGTTTTACAACAATGAATCTCTCGGAAGTCAGCGGAACAATTTGTGGTGATGCGAATGTGTCCAAATTTGAGCAAGCCACTTTGGCTACCCTTTGGACAACAACAAGCGTTGGAGGTTCTTACACCATCGAACTGTATTATACAGCAAAATTAAATGACGGAACAGTAATAACTCGAAATAATTCAGGGAATAATTATAAAGCGACATTTACAATTGTTGTAGGAAGTACCCCAGTAGGCGATAGAGACCCTAATGATGGGAATTATACTCCTAACAACGCAAATACTAGTGGAATTTTTGAGTCGTATATGGGTGTTTTAGTTAAAGATTCGGGAGGAACACCTATTTCTGGTTTAAACAGGGTATTTAATATGGATGGTGCAATAGGAAGTACTAATAGTACGAGCTTTGACTTTGGTATACAAGATCCAGGGTTAAGTTTTAATGTAGGAACTGAGGTTAAAGTTTTCACTAAAGGAACTCATAAAGTTTGTGGTTGTAGTAGTTGGAATTATGTTTACAACTCAACAACAGTTTCAAATCCTGTAGAATCGGATTTTCCTTACCAGCACCTGGATCGCTTTTTACAGCTACAACTAATGGAAAGTTTTTACTTCTTAATTCCTCTTCAACTATTAACGGAAATCAACCATTTAATGTTTCTTATTTTCCAGCTCCATTAGTGAATGCTTCAGGATCGACCTCTAGCGGAACTTACAACGGAAGCCTAGGAACAAATATTACTAAGTTTAAGGACTACACAGATGCATCAAGTATTGTTACCAGTATAAACAATCCTGTACAAGGGGTTTTGTGTCCCACATGTTCAGGGCCTTATAAGGTAGCTATTGCTATGTTGGCATGGGTTAGTACAACTAACAATTGTAACGATCCTTCAAGTTTTATTTATCATAGAGATATTAATAAAAATAAAGTATCGGATGATCTTGTAGTTCTTAATCCTGCTCACAATGATGCACCATCTTCAGTAACAGGAAGTGCTTTCAAGAACAGTTTGCCTGGCACTAGTTTATTTTATGTGTCAAGGGTAACCATTGGAGCTTCTGATGGATTAAAACGATGGAATGGAACGACTTGGCAAAAATTTGTAAATCCAGTTTGGGTTGATAGTACTCCTCCAACCTTTAAAAATGATGTGTTGATGGATACAGACTATTCTACAACAGGAGGCGGAGGTAATATTCAATGTAATGATATTACTGTTAATACTGGAGTAGTTGTAACTATAGAAGAAGGTGGATATATTGAAGCCTTAAACACGGTAACCACATTAGGTACGGGCAAAATTATAGTTAAAAACACTGGAAACTTAGTACAAAGATGTGACGAAAAACCATCTACAGCTTACATAGAGCATAAGAAAACAACAGGTAATAAAAGAAAGTGGGATTATGTATACTGGGGAACACCCATTGTTCAGAATATGTTGAGTTCAAAACCTTCTCCTTTCGATATCGGATATTGGAGACAATCAGGACCGGGAGGCGGCTGGAGAACTTTAACAGCTGGAGATATGCAAGTGGGAAAAGGATTTATATTGCGAGTGGGAAATTCGTCTCCATGGAATGATGGTACTCCAGGCTATCCAACAGAATGGCAAATTAATGGAACCGCTAATAATGGAATTTTTTCTATTCCTGTAATACAAGAGAATTATGCTACAAATCCAACTAATTATAATAATGGAGCTTTATTGGCTAATCCATATCCCTGTGCAGTTGATGGTAAAAAGTTCTTGGAAGATCCAAACAATTTAAATCTTGAAGGGTCCTTATTCTTTTGGACATCTGCTACACAATATCCTGGAACTGGGGCGTATCAAGATCCTGATTATGCAGTGTGGAATCTTACTGGTTCAACAATTACCGCAAACGGACAAACACCTTCTGACGGCACAATACCTTCAGGACAAGGCTTCTTGTGAGGGTTAAAGACTAATGGAACAGCCGTTTTCAAAAGATTATATGCGTTCAACAAATCGGAACACCATGTTTTTTAGAAAATCTGCTGTAGATCGTTATTGGATTAATCTTACTGATGGAGTTAGTCAGAGCAGTCAAATTTTGATAGGACATCTTGAAGGAGCAACCAATGATATGGACAGAATGTATGATGCACGCAAAATGGGTGAAACCACAATCGAATTGTATTCTTTGAATAAGAAAGATAGATTAACAATTAATGGAAGAGCTCCGTTTGATTCATCAGATGAAATTTCACTTGGAGTGAAGAAATCAGTCAATGGACCGCAAGTTTTAACACTTACATTGACAAACAAAGAAGGAATTTTTGCTGGTGGAACACCAATCTATTTGTATGATAAAAAACAAAATTATTATCATAATCTTCAAACAGGGTCGTACACTTTTGCAATGTCACCTCACGAAGAAAACAATAGATTTACTATTATATACGAGCAAAATGCAAACAAAATGTTAGGAACTAATGATTTTGATAATACAAGTGCTACAGCTTATATTAAAGATCAAAAACTAAATATTGCAGCCAATGAAGGTTTAAAAAAGGTTACAATTTATGACGTTTCTGGTAGAGTAGTAGTTGGCTTTAATGCTATTAAATTTGAGAAGACATTTACATCAGATTTCAATTATTCTAAAGGAGTTTATATCGCTAAAATTGTTTTAGAAAACGGAAAAGTAGTTTCACAAAAGATTATGAATTAGTAGAATATTTCAATTAATTATTTTTCTAAATCCGCAGTAATGCGGATTTTGTTTTTTAATCCTATTTTTGCATCAAGAAAAACAGCCATGAGTACTACCACCGATTTGATATCCAAAACAATTTTTTTTGTAAAACAGCAATTGAAAGATTCGGAAGGAGGTCATGATTGGTTTCATATTGAACGAGTATATAAAAATGCACTTTTAATTTCTAAAGACGAAGTTTGTAATGAAATAGTAGTCCAATTAGGGGCTTTACTTCACGATATTGCGGATAGTAAATTTCATAATGGAGACAGAAACTGTTAGATAAAAGTAGCTCGTGATTTTTAGAAGCAGAAAATGTTTCAGAAGAGATAATTACTCACGTCATAAAAATCATCGAAAACATTTCGTATAAAGGAGGAAACTTTACTAAATCATTTCATTCTAAAGAGTTAGATATTGTTCAGGATGCCGATAGATTAGATGCTATTGGAGCCATAGGAATAGCCCGAACTTTTAATTACGGCGGATTTAAGAACCGACCTTTATATAACCCTGCAATTGCTCCAAATCTCCGAATGACTAAGGAAGAATATAAAAATTCGGAAGCACCTACCCTCAATCATTTTTACGAAAAGCTTTTACTTTTGAAAGATAAAATGAATACTGAAACAGCTAAGCAAATAGCCAAAGAAAGACATCGTTTTATGGAAGTATTCTTGTCTCAGTTTTATGCTGAATGGGAAGGAGAAAAATAAAAAGCGTTGATTTTACAGAACTATTGTTTATTTCCCAACAAAAGCAGCTTTCCTTTTCTCTAAAAAAGCAGACGTTCCTTCTTTAAAATCTTCGGTACCAAAACATTGACCAAATAGTTCTATTTCGGTTGTATAGCCATTTATACCATCTTCATAATTAGCATTTACAGCTTTTATAGCTTGACCAATTGCAATAGGAGAGTTCTTACTAATTCTTTGGGCTATTCCTTTACAAAAATCTAAGAGTTCATTTTGAGGGACAACATGGTTTACTAAGCCAGCTCTAAACGCCTCATCTGCAGGAATCATTCCAGCAGTCATAATTATTTCCATAGCACGTCCTTTTCCAATAAGTTGAGGTAGGCGTTGAGTGCCTCCATAACCCGGAATTAAACCCAATGAAACTTCTGGCAAGCCCATTTTAGCATTATCTGATGCTACTCTAAAATGACAAGACATTGCTAACTCCAAACCGCCTCCAAGTGCGAATCCGTTTACTGCGGCGATTACTGGTTTTGTCAAATTTTCGATACAATCAAATAGAAGTTCTTGACCTTCTTTAGCCAATTTGGCTCCTTCGGTAATTGAGAAATTAGCAAATTCTGCAATATCTGCACCTGCAACAAAAGCCTTTTCACCTGCACCTGTAATTATTATTACTCTTACTGTAGTATCTTTTTCAAGTGTTTGAATAGCTTGATGCAATTCTTGAATGGTTTCTTTGTTTAAAGCATTCAATTTAGTTGGTCTATTTATGGTAATGGTTGCAATGGCATTTTCTGTAGCAATTAAAATATTTTGGTAGTCCATGGTCTTTATTTATGAGTTAATTATTGGGAGAGAAACCGTGAAAGTAGTTCCTTTTCCATATTTAGTTTCAAATGTAATAGTTCCTTTATAATTTTCTATAATGTTTTTGATGATTCCTAACCCAAGCCCCATCCCACTGTTTTTTGTGGTAAATTTTGGTTCAAAAATTCTATCAATATTATGTTCTTCGATACCAATACCATTGTCTTTTACCAAGATTAGTACATTGTTTTCATCTCTTTGTACGGTCACTAAAATGGATTTTATTTTTTGTTCTAATGGTATCGATTGTATCGCATTTTTTACCAAATTGGTAATAATTCGGATTAATTGTGTTCGATCCATTTTGGAGATAATTTCTTCTTCCATGCTTTCAAAAACAATATAATCTTCATTAAAAATATCCAAAGCCAACTCAACTACTTCCACTACATTCAACGTTTCGTTCTGTTGTGCAGGCATGGATGCAAAGTTAGAAAATGCTGACGCCACAGAACTCATCGTGTCAATTTGTTGAATTAAAGTTTCAGAATAGTCTTTCAGTTTTTGTTTTAATTCAGGGTCATTAGCATCGAATTTTCTTTGAAAACTTTGCACCGTTAAGCGCATGGGCGTCAGCGGATTTTTAATTTCGTGTGCCACCTGTTTTGCCATTTCGCGCCAAGCCTCCTCACGTTCACTTTGTGCCAATTTTGTTGCACTCAGTTCGAGTTCATCCACCATACTGTTGTAGGCTTTAATCAGTAAATTAATTTCTTTACTGTTGGCCTCCAAAACAATTTTTTCGTTTTTCTGTTCCAAACTTGTTTCACTCAATTTATCGGAAATCGTTTTTAAGGATTGGGTGATATAAGTCGAAAGAAAATAGGCTAAAGCAAAAGCAATAACCAACATAAACGAATACACTTGTCCTAACCGAATTAAGAAACTTTGTAATTCTTTGTCATAAAAACCGTCGTCTTCTACATAGGGTAAATTCAAAATCCCAAGAGGTTTGAATTTTTCATCTTTAATTTGACTGTAAGAGGAGCGATTTTTCACTCCGTCAATATTTTTAATATCTACATATCTTTTTTCGATTGAAGATTGAACTAGTTTCAGAATGTACTTTGGAATGGGTGGCGAGACACTGTCAATAGAAAATGAGGCTTTGGATGATTTCAGCAACTTTCCATTAAGGCTATAAATATTGATTTCTAAATTGTGAATTTGTGCCAATTCATGTATTTTATCTTTAAAAATAAAAGGTAAATTATTTGAAGTTAAAGGATAGGTTGTGGTAGAAAGCACATAATTAATATGCTCTTTTATAGCCGTTTCCTTCCGTTCTAATCGTTCTTGATGGTATTCTTTGGCTTCGTTTTTAAATTGAATAATTGAAATTGAAGCCATTAAGAGTGAGGCAATCAAAATCAACACAATCATCGAAAGGAAAATCCTAATTCGAAGCGAAAGCATTGACATTTTGAACCCTTTTAGCATAATTATGATTTGTTATTCTCGCGAATTTTTTTGTAAAACCGAAATCCAAGCATTAGTAAAACCGAAAATAAAATGATTCCAACAACACCATAAATCCAGTTGATAGCATTTTTTAAGATGACCAAAAACACAACGGCAAACAAAATAATCGTTGCGCCTTCGTTCCATAGACGCATAAAGTTGGAAGAATATTTCACGGAGTCTTTTTGCAATTCAGAATAAATTTGCTGGCATTTTAACTGGTATCCAATGAGCAAAACTACAAATCCTAATTTCACATGCATCCAAGGCATTTGTAACCAAACAGGCATTAAATACAATAGCCAAATTGCAAATACTATTGCTAAAACAGCACTAGGCCAAGTAATAATATACCACAAGCGATAGGTCATTATTTTGTATTGTTTTTGAAGGATTTCTTTTTCTGGCGATGGTTTTTCGGAAGCTTCAATTTGGTATACAAACAAACGAACAATATAGAATAACCCAGCAAACCAAGTGATTACAAAGATTAAATGTAAAGATTTTATGTAGTTGTAGAGTTCCATTTATTTCTTCCAATTCTTAATCCAATTTGCTACAACGCCACACCATTCATCTTCGTCATTCATACATGGAACGGCCATGAATGCTGAACCGCCATGATGTAAAAATTGTTCGTTGGCTTCCATAGCAATTTCTTCCAAAGTTTCTAAACAATCCGATACGAAAGCTGGAGTTACTACCGCTAATTTCTTAATTCCTTGTTTCGGCATTTTGTTGATTTCCACATCGGTATACGGTGTCAGCCATTTGTCTCCAGCTAATCGCGATTGAAAAGTCTGGCTGTATTTTCCCTCGGGAATTCCAAGTAATTTCACGACTTGTTTTGTAGTTTCATAACACTGATGACGGTAGCAAAACTCGTGCGCAGGAGATGGTGTATTACAACAAGAGCCGTCTATTTTACAATGCGATTTAGTAATGTCCGTTTTACGAATATGACGTTTTGGAATTCCATGATAGGAGAATAACAAATGATCATAGTCAAATCCAGTTAAATGTTTTTTTATCGAATTGGCTAGTGCCTGAATATAATCGGGTTTGTTATAAAAGGCAGGTACATTAGTAAACCTCATTTCCGGAAAATACTTCTGACGCAATTCTTCAGCCAAAACTACAATTGTCGTTGTCGATGCCATGGCATGTTGGGGATATAAAGGCAAAAGCATTACTTCGGTTACGCCTTTGTCTTTTAGTTCTTGTAGCCCTTTTTGAATAGTTATCGTACCATATCGCATCGCTAAAGCGACAGGAATATCGACTAATTTTTGGACTTTTTGATGCATTTTTTTCGAAATCACAATCAAAGGAGAACCTTCGCTGGTCCAAATTCTAGCATAGGCTTCAGCTGATTTTTTTGGTCTTGTTTGTAAAATAATGCCTCGAACCAACAAAGCGCGCAATAAAAACGGAACGTCAATGACGTATTTATCCATTAAAAATTCATCTAAGTAAGGTTTTACATCTTTTGGCGTTGGACTTTCTGGCGACCCCAGATTTACTAATAATACTCCTTTCATTGTTTTAATTTTTATAAAAGTAATTAAACTTACTCTATTTGTTGTTCTCTAAATTTAACGAATCAACAGTTTATGAATTTGGATTTATTGCCATCAAATATTTTTTTGGTGTGGTGGCAAATTTCTTTTTAAAGGCAGCAATAAAGTGACTTCCAGTACTGTAACCAATTTTCAAGCCTACTTCATTTACATTATAGGAACCGCTATCTAATAATTTTCGTGCATAATCCATTTTGTAATCAAACAAGAAGCCATACACCGTGTCGCCGTAGATTTGTTTGAAACCCATTTTGAGTTTTTTTAGATTCAATCCCACTTGGTCGGCAAGTTCTTGAAGTCCAGGGGGTTCAGCCATGTTGGAAATTATAATTTCTTTTGCTTTACGAATTTTCATGACATTTTCTTCGTCAATTAAAAACGGGCATTGTTCTGCATTTGGGTCTTCGGTTCGGTTGAAATACAAACTCAACAGCTCATAACCCTTACCCTTATAGTACAGATTTTTTATAGATGGATGCAAATTATAATGAAACAATTGACTCAATACGATAGACATCGAAGGGCTAATGTCACTTTCGTTATAATATTTCTTGTCCTTATTTTCCATGCTCAAAAACGGAATATAATCAGCCTGAGCAGAAAATAGAGCGTGAAATTTTTTTATAGAAACAATTACAGAAATTACCCACGAGTTTGGAGCTAATTCCAAATTCAATGGCAATTCTTTTTGTGGATTATACAATAGCAAGGCTTTTTCTTCTTTTAAATCTATGGCATAATTCCCTTGATTAAAGATAAATTTAGCTTTTCCTTTAATGCCAAAATGAAATTGTATCAAACCTTGACGAATTTGTTTTTCGGCTCGAAAGGTTTCATTTTCATCATTTTGGAAACGAATTAGGGTAAAATCATCTTCAATTGTTATTATCTCTTGAGAACCCATAGCGGTATTTTTTTTAATGAAATTGGATAGAATTAAGTATTTTATTTAGAATTAATCTACATAGATAAATCTGAACTACTTAATTTCAGTACAAATTTAAAATAAATAACGCTTGGAAACTATTTTTTCTTAAAAAGTCTCACAACGACACAAATAGTCCTTGTAGCGTTACTTTTATAAAAAGGATAGTAATAATTTTGTTAAAGTTTTAGGAAGGCAAACTTATGGAGCATACAAACGGATTAAAACATCACTATTTCTACTCAGTTGGGTTGAGCTATAAAAAAGCAGATGCCGAAATTAGAGGTAAGTTTAGTTTAGACACTCAAGCCAAAAAGCGTTTGTTGGAGCAAGCTAAATCAGAAGGAATAGAAAGTTTAATAGTTACTTCAACTTGCAATCGAACAGAGATTTATGGTTTTGCTGAACACCCGTTTCAATTAATTAAGTTAATCTGTGAAAACAGTAACGGTTCTGTAGAAGCCTTTCAAAAAGTAGGTTTTGTATACAAAAATCAAGAAGCTATCAACCATTTGTTTCGTGTAGGAACAGGTTTAGACAGTCAAATCTTAGGCGATTTTGAAATTATTAGCCAAATAAAAACCAGTTTTGCTGAGTCAAGAGCATTAGGTTTAATCAATACTTTTTGGATAGATTAATCAATGCAGTAATTCAAGCCAGCAAAAAAATAAAAAATGAGACTGAAATTAGCACGGGAGCCACTTCAGTGTCTTTTGCCTCCGTTCAGTATATCATCAAGAATGTAGAAGACATTGGTAAAAAGAACATTTTGCTTTTTGGAACCGGAAAAATCGGACATAACACCTGTGAAAATTTGGTAAAACACACCAAAAACGAGCACATCACTTTAATAAATCGTACTAAAGACAAAGCAGAAAAATTAGCCACCAAGCTCAATTTGATTGTCAAAGATTATTCAGAATTACACCTCGAATTACAAAAAGCAGATGTAGTTATTGTAGCTACAGGTGCACAAAATCCTACCATTGACAAAGCCATTCTTAATTTGAAAAAGCCAATGTTGATTCTGGATTTATCTATTCCAAAAAATGTGAACGAGAATGTTCAAGATTTGGATGGAGTTAGTTTAGTTCATATGGATTATTTGTCGCAGTTGACCGATGAAACTTTAGAAAACAGAAAACTTCATATTCCAGCGGCGGAAGCAATAATTGAAGAAATAAAGGAAGAATTTATAGCTTGGACAAAAGCAAGAAAATTTGCACCAACCATTCATGCGTTGAAAGAGAAACTCAATGCTATTAAAGCTTCTGAATTGGATTTTCAAAGTAAAAAACTTGCCGATTTTAATGAAGAGCAAGCAGAAATTATCAGTGCAAGAATCATTCAAAAAATTACCACACACTTTGCAAATCACTTAAAAGACAGCAACACCATGGTCGATGAAAGTATCGAATGGATTGAAAAAGTTTTTCAAATAGAAGCTACTTCAAAATAGCATGAGTAAGACCATACGAATAGGAACCCGTGATAGTGAATTAGCACTTTGGCAAGCACACACCGTTCAAAAACAACTCAACGATTTAGGCTATAAAACAGAAATTATTGCTGTAAAATCTCAAGGCGACATCATTCTAGATAAACCACTTTACGAACTCGGAATCACTGGAATTTTTACCAAAACATTAGACATTGCAATGATTAATGGCCAAGTGGATATTGCCGTGCATTCCATGAAAGATGTGCCCACAGCTTTACCACAAGGAATTGTGCAAGCGGCAGTTTTGGAAAGAGCAAACATTTTAGATATTTTGGTTTACAAAGGAAACCTCGATTTTCTGGAAGAACACGGAACTATCGCCACTGGGAGTTTACGCCGTCAAGCGCAATGGTGGAATAAATATCCTAAACATACTGTTGTCGATTTACGTGGAAATGTAAATACCAGAATGCAAAAACTCAATGAAAACGATTGGAACGGAGCCGTTTTTGCAGCAGCAGGACTTGAGCGAATCAATCTTAAGCCCAAAAATTACATTAATCTCGATTGGATGATTCCTGCACCAGCACAAGGTGCAATGGTCGTCGTTGCTATGGCAAATGATAATTTCACATTAGATGCACTTTCACAACTCAATCACATCGAAACCGAAATTTGCACCTATATAGAAAGACAATTTCTAAAAACTCTAGGAAGGCGGTTTGCACAGCGCCAATTGCGTTATTGCAAAGTATAATGAAGACGAAGATACCATTGAGTTTAAAGGGGTTTTACTATCCATCGACGGGAAACAAAAACTAGAGATAGCCAAAAACGTTGCTATTTTTGAATGGAAAAAACTAGGTTTTAATTCCGCACAAGAAATTTTGAATAACGGAGGAACAGCATTAATGGCGGAAATAAAGAAACAATTAAAGAAATAAAATTAGACAATTAAGCAATTAAGTTTGATTACGTTTTGCCCTTAATTTCTTAATGGTTTAAAATAAAAAAATGATAAAACAGATTAACATACTTTCTACTAAAAAGCTTTTACCCAATCAAAAGCAACTGTTAGTTGATGCCTCTATTTTAGTGATTGAGGAAAACTTCATCGAAACAAAGAGTAAAAGTTTTGAACTGTCAAAAGTCAATGACAACTTGATTTTTTCCAGTCAAAATGCAGTTAAAAGTGTTTTGAATCATCCAAAACAAGAAGAGTTAAAACTAAAAAATGTTTTTTGTGTGGGTTTAAAAACAAAAACTATTTTGGAAGACAACGGATTTAATGTACTTGTTGATACAGATTACAGTTCCGATTTAGCAGAAATCATTTCATTGATATACAATAAAGAAAGCTATACTTTTTTTAGCGGAAATTTACGTAGAGATATTTTGCCAAATACGCTAAAAGAAAACGGAATCACATTCAATGAGATTGAAGTATATGAAACCAATTTAATACCAAAAAAAATAACAACAAAACGCGATGGAATTCTATTTTTTAGCCCATCGGCAGTGGAGAGTTATTTGAAGGTAAACAGAATTAAAAATGAAATTTGTTTTTGCATTGGCGAAACCACCGCAGAAGCATTAGAAGAAAAAGAAATAACTAACATTGTAATTGCAGCCGAACCTTCCGTTGAGAATGTAATTGATGAAGTTATAGCATATTACAACAATTAAAACTTCGCGACTTTGCGACTTCGCGAGAAATAATTCGTGATAATTCGTGAAATTCGTGGCAAAAAAATAAAGATGATTAAAAACGACCTATTTTTAAGAGCCCTAAATAATGAAATTGTGGAACGTCCACCTGTTTGGATGATGCGCCAAGCCGGAAGATATTTACCAGAGTTTAGAGCTTTGCGTGACAAATATGATTTTTTCACGCGATGCGAAACCCCCGAACTAGCAGCCGAAATAACGGTGCAACCTATTCGAATTGT
>JADKDN010000016.1 GCA_016718345.1 Flavobacterium sp.
GCGGTGGAAAAAATAAAAATACAGAAGCGTTGGCTTTGGGTCGGCTGTCTGATAGTTCATTTGTCCGGTCACTTTATGTTTATTTCTATCGTTCATACTGCTCTGTCGTCTTTTAGGCTTGCAGGTAACGTTGTTGCAGCTTGCACAAGTGGCGGATTAAGGAAACCTAAACTTTCGGTTAAACACTGACTTTGCAAGTACAAAACCAACTTTAAATTAAGCCCAAAACCCGCCATTTCTGCAAACTGCTGTTAGCTGTAGTAGTTGTTTTTAAACGTTTATTTCTCGTATAATTCTGTTGTTTTAATAATATTTCGGAATAATTAAATACTTCATCCAAAGTTCCGATTTCAAATTTCGTTTCTTTTTATTTTCGTCTAAAGTTCCAATATATTTTTTTCCGCCATTTAGATAAAGTCTACAAAGCTTTTCTATTATTATCGTCAAGAAATATTGCAAAATAAGATTGAGCGTCACGATAAGTAACTCTTGTTGCAGGAACTTTTTGGCGCAAAATAGTTTTTACGATTAAAAATGCTTCAAGTTCTTCTTCCGTTGTGTTTATTTTGCTAATATCTTCGAGATTTTGTTCAGCAGAAATTTCATTTTCAACTTTATTTTTTTCGTCTTCTTTTGATAATGCAGTTTTTAAACGTTCAGTAATTAAATCACTAATATAATGTTGAATAGATTTTTTAGTCAATTCTGTGAACTGTTCTAAAACTTTTGCAGTTACAACACTTGGATAAACTTGTTTTGCAAAATATTTTTACAAATTCTGAGCTTGGTTCGGTAAGTTCTTGATGAAGCAAATGTTTCAATTCATTCATATACTTCATTTCACTTGCGGTATTTACGATGCTTTCAGCATCGAAATTTGCTTTGTGAAATTTTTTCAGCTCCTCAATTTGGTTGTCTTTAATTTCGGTAATGTTAAATTCCAAAAATGGTTTTTCGTCCATTTTGTTTGGAGCAACTAAATCAGAATAAAACCTGTAAACAATTCCGTTTGTTAATAAACCAAATTTTGCTTTTGAAACGTGGAAATATCTTAACAATTGTCCGTCGTGAACATTTAAGTTTTGACGCCAATCTTTACATTCTATTAAAATAGTTGGATGTCCGTCTTTGAAAATTGCGTAATCAATTTTTTCTCCTTTTTTAATTCCAATGTCAGCAATAAATTCAGGAACAACTTCCAATGGATTAAAAATATCATAACCTAAACTTTGAAGAAAAGGCATTACAAAAGCATTTTTTGTTGCTTCTTCAGTTTGAATACTTTCTTTGTGTTTTGTTCTGTCTGCGATTAATTTAAGTTGGTCTTTTAAATCCATATTTTTATTATTTTTGGTTTTATTTTGTTGTTTTTCAAGTTTTTGCGTTCTGCTCGGATACTATTACAGCTAACGTTCCACGGCTTGTTTTCAGGTGGCAAATTCAGCACCAAGCCATCACAAATATACACAAATTATTAAATTAAACAACGTCGTTTTGGGTTATCACTAACCTTGCCACTTGAAACAAACCGATGTTGCACACAGTATTATATTTTCACGAACTGAAAAATTCAACGCAACATTTATCCACAAAGTTTGGTTCGGTTTTCAATTTTCCGCAAAGTTTTGGGCTAAAAATTGTCTTTAAATTGCTAAAATCCGAGAATTGTCTTTGAAGGTTTTCCACAAAGTTTGGTTTCGGTTTTCCTAAATTTTTTCGGCTGAGAATTGTCTTTGAAGGTTTTACACAAAGTTTGGTTTCAGTTTTCCATTATCACGCAAGATTTTTCATTTATAAATTTCATTAATTTTCTTGCGAAAAAATAGGAGCGAAGCGTTATGTGGCAGTTCGGAAAATATATTGTGTGCAACTTGTTTATAGGCTCAGTTTTTAACCTAAAAACTGAGCAAAGCCTAACTTTATGGTTGTATATGCTCAACTAGTATTGCGTTTTATTTTTTATAAATCATCAAACGGAGATTTTATATTTTGAAGACTTTTGGTACTTACGTGTGTGTAAATCTCTGTAGTTTTACTACTCGTATGCCCCAAAAGTTCTTGTATGTATCTCAAATCTGTGCCGCTTTCTAATAAATGTGTTGCATAACTATGTCGCAACCAATGCAAGGTTACAGGCTTATTTATTTTTGCTAATCTAACACTTTTTTTAAAACTTCTTCCAAACTTCTGTCAGAATAGGGAGTCTGCTTTTGTTGCCCTTCAAAAAGCCATTTCTCAGGCAAATATTCTTTATAATAATCTCTAAGCATACTAATAATACTATCACTTATTGGTACAATCCTGTCTTTTTTACCTTTAGATTGTTTAATCACAAGCAATTTACGATCAGATTGAATACTTTCAAAAGTAAGTGCTAAAAGTTCACTTCTTCTCAGTCCACAAGCATAAATTAAACTAAGCATTGTTTTATGTTTTCTATTGGTCAAAACACCAAGCATTGCTTTTATTTCTTCTTTGCTGAGAACATTAGGTAATATTTTGGAACGCTTCGGGCGATGAATTTTATCGATTTCTATTTTGGAGTCCAAAATCGTTCTAAAAAATAATTTCAAAGCATTCACAATCTGATTTTGATAGGAGGAAGAAAGATTGTTTTTCAAAATGTACTCGTTGTTGTATATCACCACATCCTCGTTCGTTATTTCGGCTATGGTTTTTTTACGATAAAAAACCAAAAACGATTTCAAAGCCTCAGTATAGGTATTAATCGTACTTTCGCTGTAACGTTTGGAACGAAGCCATTGTTTAAAACGCTCAATTTGGGCAATTCCTTCAGCATTAGGAACTGTATCTACAATCCGTGTTAATCGAAAACGTATCCGGTTTTCATCCGTATCTGGAACATGCCAAGCCCTCATTTGCATACTCCATCTAGAGCCCTCAATCGCTTTAATGCGCTCAATCAGCTCAGCATTTTTTCAAAATAAACCGCAATACGGCTTTCTCCTTTGTGTTTTACAGTCTTAGCTTCCCATTTCATTTGGCGTATAATTTAAACCACTAAAATAAAAAAATGGATTAAAAGTGTCAACATTTTTGGGCAAAGTTTTAATCCTAAAAAAATCAGTGGTATAGTAACTTTAGGAGTAAGTACCCGAGCCGAAGGCGAATTGAGCGAAGCTAAGTAGAGTTGTATAGCTATAATAGGATTTATTTATTAATCTGTATAGTTATTTTAGGACGGGTCAAAATCAAACACCCTTACATCAAATCTGTCAAACCTTAAACTTTTAAACCTTTAACTAAAGAAATTTCACCTCCATACCTTAAGCATACCAAAGGCATAGATAAAGCATACATAGTGTATATGGAGTGTATTAGAATGCATATAAAGCTAAATAGATGTGTTACCTAAAATACAACATCTTTTTGAACACTGATTTCAGAAAAAATTCTGAAGCACAATTTCAAAACGAGTTAGAACAAATCATTAAAAATGCCATCCGAGAGGATGTAGGCTCTGGCGATTACAGCTCCTTATCCTGCATTCCAACAACTGCCTCAGGAAAAGCCAAGCTACTTGTAAAAGATAATGGAATAATTGCAGGAGTGGAGTTTGCCAAAATGATTTTCAAGCATGTCGATGCCAACCTTAACATAGAAACGTTTATTCACGATGGAGCAGCAGTAAACTATGAAGATGTGGTGTTTCATGTTACTGGAAGCTCACAATCTATTCTCAAAGCAGAGCGACTAGTACTCAACAGCATGCAGCGTATGTCTGCCATTGCAACTAAAACGAACACCTACGTTCAACTTTTAGCAGGAACAAAAACCAAGATTCTCGATACTCGGAAAACAACGCCTGGTTTTCGTGCTTGCGAGAAATGGGCAGTAAAAATTGGCGGGGGCGAAAATCATCGTTTTGCACTCTACGACATGGTGATGCTCAAAGACAATCATATCGATTTTGCTGGCGGAATTACCCAAGCAATAGCCAAAACAAAAGCATTTTTGAAAGGTAACAACCTCGATTTAAAAATTATCGTCGAAGCCCGAACACTAGATGAAATTAAAGAAATCCTGCAAAGTGATGGGATTTTCAGAATTTTAATTGACAATTTTAATTACGATGATACACGCAAAGCCGTAGAACTCATTGGCAATACCTGTGCCACAGAATCCTCAGGAAATATTAATGAAGACACCATTCGCCGTTATGCTGATTGTGGTGTAGACTACATTTCATCGGGAGCATTAACGCACTCTATTTACAACATGGATTTGAGTTTGAAAGCATTTTAATCATAGCATTACCAATGTCAACAGAAATAGAAATAAAATTAGAACGAATACCGATACTTCGAAATCTGGTGCATTTATCCAAGCGCATTCGATTGCCTTGGTTGCAAGGGTTATCACTTTATGATTTATTAGAACTCTATGTCTTAGGAATTGTAGAAGGCGCTTTGAGTTACCATGCCAGTGCGGTTGCCTTTAGTTTTTTCATGGCATTGTTTCCATTTGCCTTATTTATTTTGAACTTGATACCTTACATTCCAATCGAAGGATTTCAAGCCGATTTTTTACAGTTTGTCAAAGAAGGAGTGCCGCCCAATACCTACGATGCGATTTACAAAATCATCAATGATATTCTCAACAACAGCCACTCTGGCTTGCTTTCTTCGGGCTTTTTATTGTCGATATTCCTTATGGCCAATGGCTTGAACGGAATATTAGGGGGATTTGAGTCTTCCAAACACGTTCTTATTAAAAGAGGCTTTTTTCATCAATATTTCGTAGCATTAGGAATGTCGTTAGTATTGTCTCTGCTATTATTAGTTACAGTGGCAACGATTGTTGTTTTTGAAGTGTTCATCCAAAAAACAATCATTCAAGACGTTCTAAGCGATAGAATCCCACTGATTATTCTGGGTCGTTATGTCTTCATTATTCTCATGATTCTCATCACGACTTCAATACTTTTGAAGTTTGGTACCAAACACCACGAGAAAAGAGCTTTTATCTCCATCGGTTCTGTATTTACAACAGTATTGATTATTTTGTCTTCTTATGGTTTTGGAATTTGGGTTATTAAATTTTCCAAATACAATGAATTGTATGGTTATTGGAACATTGTTAATCATGATGTTTACATTTGGATAAACTGCATGATTCTATTGCTTGGATTTGAATTAAATCAGTCCATCAATAAATTAAAAATGCAAAAAAGAACGAATGATGTACGATAAAATCAAATAGAAAGCATGAAAGTCATAACCTCAATAGCGATGATGTTGGTTTCAACACTCCATTTCTCTCAGTCGGTAGTAGGGAAGTGGAAAACTATTGATGATGAGACAGGAAAAGCTATATCTGTTGTAGAGATTTATGAGAAAGGAGGCAAAATATATGGTAAAGTTCACGACATCATAGACCCGAAAGACCGCAACAAAATATGTAGCAATTGCACTGGTGAGGATAAAGACAAACCGATAATGGGATTAACCGTTATCAAAGGACTCGTAAAAGACGGTGCCGAATACAATTCTGGAAAAATCCTTGATCCCAAATACGGTAGATTATACAAATGTTTCATTACCTTAGAGTCCAAAGACAAACTCAAAGTTCGAGGATATATAGGGATTTCATTATTTGGAAGAACTCAATATTGGCATCGAATAAAAAGTTAAATTTACAGTCATTAAATATCTCCTAAATCAGCAAAATGTTTTTTTTCGTTGAAGTAATTGTTCCCTTAGCGCTTTCCAAAACATTTACCTACAGGATTTCGGAGGCCGAATTTCATTATATCAAAATAGGAATGCGTGTGGCAGTTCCTTTTGGTAAATCAAAAATATACACCGCATTAGTTGTAGAACTTCACCAAAGAGCACCACTTTTATATGAAGCCAAAGAGATTCATCAAATCTTGGATGAAAAGCCAATCGTCAATGAAATCCAAATCAAGCATTGGCAATGGATAGCATCCTATTACATGTGCTCCATAGGTGATGTCTATCGAGGCGCCTTGCCAAGCGCACTATTGCTAGAAAGTGAAACAATAATTTCTCAAAAAGCAAATCAGTTTGTTGATGAAAGTCAACTATCAGACGACGAGTTCTTAGTCTATGAAGCATTGCAAAATCAGTCTTCATTGAAGGTTCAGGATATTATGGCAATTCTCAACAAAAAGAATGTTCTGCCGGTTATTCAAAAATTGATTAACAAAGAAGTTTTAGTGTTACAAGAGGAGATTTCTGAAACTTATAAACCCAAATTAGTTCGTTATATTCGATTGCATTCACAGTATGATTCCAATGAAGGTTTAGCCAGATTACTTGAAACCTTGAAGAATGCAACCAAACAAAAAGAAATAGTACTAAGCTATTTTCAATTAGCCGCCTCCGAAAAAAAGCCAATACCCGTAAAGCGACTAATTGAGACAAGCAATTCAACTTTGGCAGTTGTAAAAGCCCTGATAGATAAAACTATTTTTGAAGAATACTATCTGCAACACGACCGAGTTCATTTTGAAGGAAAAGTAAAAGAAGAAGCATTACAATTGAGTAGCGCTCAAGAACTTGCCTTTCAAGAAATAGAGAAAAGTTTTAATAGCAAAGAGGTTTGTCTTTTGCACGGAGTAACTTCTAGTGGGAAAACAGAAATATACATTCAACTCATTGAACGCTATTTGCAACAAGAAAAACAAATTTTGTATTTGCTACCCGAAATTGCTTTAACCGCACAACTAGTGGGAAGATTAAGAGAATATTTTGGAAACAAAGTAGCTGTTTTTCATTCAAAATACAACAACAACGAAAGAGTAGAAGTTTGGAAGCAAGTTCTAGAAAATTCTCCAAAAGCACAAATTGTAATAGGAGCAAGGTCGGCATTGTTTTTACCGTTCTCAAATTTGGGACTCATCATCGTCGACGAGGAACACGAGCAAACCTTCAAACAGCAAGATCCAGCTCCACGCTATCATGCTCGTGATGCAGCAGTTATTTTGGCTAGTTTGCATCAAGTCACTCAAGCTCATGGCGAACAGTGCGGAGCCAAAGTACTTTTAGGTTCGGCAACTCCAAGTATCGAGACTTATTTCAATGCACAATCAGGCAAGTATGGTTTGGTAGAAATTTTTGAACGATACGGAAAAGCGTCATTACCCGAGATTGAGTTGGTCGATTTGAAAGACAAGTACTTTCGTAAAAAATGACAGGTCATTTCAGTGATACGTTAATAGAGAAATCACTACAACACTATCTTTAGGAGAACAAGTTATTTTATTTCAGAATAGAAGGGGGTTTTCGCCCATTGTGGAGTGTATGACTTGTGGGCATGTACCGCAGTGCCAGCAATGCGATGTCAGTTTGACCTATCACAAGCATAAAAATCAATTGCGATGCCACTATTGTGGATACTCTATGGCTAATCCTACAACCTGTCATGCCTGTTCAAGTCCTCATCTAACAACCAAGGGCTTTGGAACAGAGCAGATTCAGCAGGAATTAGGTACTCTTTTCCCAAATGCTAAAATTGGACGAATGGATCAGGATACCACCAGAGGTAAATTTGGATTTGAGAAAATTATTGATAGTTTCAAAAACAGGGAAATTGATATTTTAGTGGGAACACAAATGTTGGCCAAAGGCTTGGATTTTGACAATGTGAGTTTAGTAGGAATCATGAATGCCGATACGATGCTCTACCATCCTGATTTTAGAGCTTTTGAAAGAAGTTACCAAATGATGACTCAAGTTTCTGGTCGTTCGGGACGTTCAGAGAAAAAAGGGAAAGTAATTATTCAAACTTATAATGTATTTCACAACACGATACAACAGGTTACCAATAATGATTATTTAGGAATGTACAAGGAGCAACTCTACGAAAGAAAAATTTACAACTATCCACCGTATTACAGACTAATAAAACTGACTTTAAAGCACCGCAATCTTGATACATTAAAAGCAGGTTCTATGTGGATGTATCAGGTATTTACTCAAAATTTAAAGATTCCGGTACTTGGACCGGAGGAACCACCAATAGGCCGTATCAGAAATGAGTACATTCGAACCATAATGATTAAGATTCCTCAAAATCATTCCTTACAAGGCACAAAAAAAACTATCCAGAAAATACTGGATAGTTTTGATACTGTTTCGCAATTCAGAACGGTGAAGGTTGTTGTGAACGTTGATTTTTATTAGGTTATTGCCAAAGCTCGAACAAGGTCTTCTTTCTTGTTTCGGCTTAAAGGTATTTTTGTAATTCCGATTTCTGCAAATTTACTGTTGAAACGTTCTACTTTATCAATATTTATAATATAGGATTTATGTACTCTAATGAATTTGTCTTTCGATAAATCTTTTTCAAAGGACTTCATAGTAGAGAGTACAAGATTGCTATCTTCTTCGGTAACTACTTTTACATAATCGCCAAACGCTTCAATCCATTTAATTTTAGATGTGAATATTTTTAGTTTTTTAAGATTACTCTTAATAAATATATGTTCTCCATCTTCTTCTTGATTTTCTTTTTTAAGTAAATGAAAATCCATAGCACGTTTCACAGAAGCATTAAAACGATCCAGAGCAATTGGTTTTTGTAGGTAATCCGTTGCATCATAATCGAACGCTTTCATGGCGTACTCTGCCTTAGACGTGATAAAGATGATCTGAGGTTTCGTCTTTAATCCGTCTAGAAAATCAAAACCGCTAATGACTGGCATTTCAATATCGAGAAATATTAAGTCAACGGTATGAACCGACATGCAATTTTTTGCTTCAATTGCATTAGAAAAATCTCCAATTAAATTTAAATTTGGATGATTATTCACTAACTTTGCAATGATCATTCTCTGAATAGAACTATCATCGACAACTACACAATTTAGTTTCATAATTTTATTTTATTATAGATTTGGTTCGACGAAAGTATAACCATTTTTCTAATTAACCTAACGTTTGTCGGTTTTTTTTGCTTTACAACGACAAAAAATCATTTTTTCTTGTTTATTTAAAAAAAAAGATTACTTTTGCAAAAATTAACATTTTAATACAAAATTTTTATGAATCATTATGAAACTGTTTTCATTTTAAATCCCGTTTTATCTGAAGTTCAGGTAAAGGAAACAGTGAGCAAATTCGAAGAATTTCTTACGTCCAGAGGAGCAGAAATGATATCAAAAGAGGATTGGGGCTTGAAAAAGATGGCTTACGAAATCCAAAACAAGAAAAGTGGTTTTTACCATTTATTCGAATTCAAAGTAGCACCAGAGGTTTTGCTAGCTTTGGAAACTGAATTTAGGAGAGATGAAAGAGTAATGCGTTTCCTGACAGTGACTATGGACAAACATGCAATCTCTTGGGCAGAAAGAAGAAGAACTAAATTAAAAGCAGCTAAAGCATAACATCATGGCAACATTACAACAATCCGCTTCAGGAAAGAAAGATGGAGATATCAGATATCTTACACCTTTAAATATAGAAACAAATAAAACTAAAAAGTATTGTCGTTTCAAAAAGTCAGGAATTAAGTATGTAGATTATAAAGATGCTGACTTTTTATTGAAATTTGTAAATGAGCAAGGAAAAATTCTTCCTCGTCGTTTAACTGGTACTTCATTAAAATACCAAAGAAAAGTGTCAGTAGCTGTAAAAAGAGCTAGACATTTAGCTTTAATGCCATATGTGGCAGATTTACTAAAATAATAATTAATTAAGTTGTTGCCACGCCATGGGCGGGCTAACTTCTAATAATACAAGGACAACAACATGGAAATTATATTAAAAAAAGACGTTCAAAATGTAGGCTTTAAAGACGATGTGGTATCTGTGAAAGCAGGTTATGGTCGTAACTTTTTAATTCCTCAAGGTTTTGCTCAATTAGCAACTCCTTCTGCAAAAAAAGTTTTAGCTGAAAATTTAAAACAAAAAGCACACAAAGAAGCTAAAATCATTGGCGATGCAAAAGCATTAGCTGAAACTTTAAAAGCTCTTGAAATTAAAATCGCTGCTAAAGCAGGTGGAGAAAAATTATTTGGTTCAATAACAAATAGTGATATTGCTGAAGCATTAGAAAAAGCTGGTCATGTTATTGATAGAAAATTCATCACTAGCGGAATTGTAAAAAGAACTGGTAAATATGCTGCAACTATCCGTTTACACAGAGATGTTGTTATTGATTTACCTTATGAAATCGTTGCTGAAAAAGCATAATTTTATTTACCATACAATAAAATCCCGACTCACATCGGGATTTTTTTTTGATGTTATTGCGAGGAATGGAGCAATAGCATCACTTTGACAAATGATTAACAATTAATGAGATTGCTTCGTGTCTCAGGATGACAAACAATGAAATACACAAGATTAACCAAAGAACAATTTGAGGAATTGCACCCTGAGTTTATCAATTTTCTAGCCACACAAGCTATTGATAAAGCGGAATGGGACAAATTGAAAACAGAAAAACCAGAAGTAGCAGAACAAGAGCTAGATGTTTTCTCCGATTTAATTTGGGAAGGAGTTTTAACTAGAGCTGAATTTTTAGAGCATTTTTCTAAGAATCATGTATTCCTTTTTCAATGTTTTGATACTTATATAGAGTCTATTGTATTAAAATCGATGGTGCCTGAAGTCGATTTTTTAACAAAAGAAGGGTTGCAGTGGTTGAGCGATAATATGTTTACTGACACTATCGAAATGAAAGTTGGTAGAAAAGAGTTTACAGAAGATAGGAACACATCTATTTTTGAGTTGATACAACAAGGTTCGTTTTTAAGTGACGGACAATTGTATCAGCAAATTAAGACAATCATAGAATCCTAATTTTTTTGTTAAGATTCCTTTAAATTGGTTATTTTAGTACACGTTTTTAAATACTAAAATAGCCAATTTTTATTTTCATGGATATTCAACAAATTATTACATCTTTAAGGGAGGAAATAAATCTTCATAATCATAAGTATTACGTTTTAGACAAACCCACTATATCTGACTATGAATTTGATTTAAAACTAAAAGAGCTTCAGGATTTAGAATCGAAACATCCTGAGTATTTTGATGAAAATTCACCTACACAAAGAGTAGGTGGTGCGATTACCAAAAATTTTAAAACGGTTGTTCACGATTATAGAATGTATTCTCTGGATAATTCCTATTCCAAAGAAGATTTAATAGATTGGGAAAATAGAATTCAGAAAGTTTTAGGAAATGTTGTTATCGATTATACCTGTGAGTTGAAATACGATGGTGCATCCATAAGCATTACTTATGAAAATGGGAAACTGAAACGAGCAGTTACCCGTGGTGATGGATTTCAAGGTGATGATGTAACGGCCAATATTAAAACTATTAAATCAATTCCGTTGCAACTGAATGGTAGAAATTATCCCGAAAAGTTTGACATTCGAGGAGAAATCATTTTGCCTTTTGAAGGATTTGAAAAAATGAACCAGGAGCTAATTGAAATAGGAGAGACTCCATATTCCAATCCTAGAAATACAGCTTCTGGAAGTTTAAAATTGCAGGACAGTACCGAAGTAGCGAAAAGACCGCTGGATTGCTTGTTGTATTTTTTAATTGGAAATAATTTACCTTTTAACACTCAGTTTGATGGACTAGAAACGGCCAGAGAATGGGGTTTTAAAGTTCCGAAAGAAGCCAGATTAGCTCATACTCTAGATGAAGTATTTGAATATATTAATTATTGGGATACTCACAGACACAATTTACCGTATGAAACAGATGGAGTAGTTGTAAAGGTGAATCGTTTTCAGTATCAGGAGGAGTTGGGTTACACAGCTAAATCTCCTCGTTGGGCAATGGCTTATAAATTCAAATCGGAACAAGTTTCCACAAAGTTGAGTTCTATTTCGTATCAAGTAGGTAGAACTGGGGCAATTACACCTGTAGCCAATCTTGAACCTGTACAGTTAGCAGGAACTATTGTAAAGCGAGCTTCTTTGCATAATGCAGACCAAATAGAAAAATTAGATATTCGGATTGGTGATACTGTTTTTGTGGAAAAAGGAGGAGAGATTATTCCAAAAATTATTGCCGTTGATTTATCCAAAAGACAGGATAACTCTATACCTACAAAATATATTACTCATTGTCCAGAATGCAATACAGAATTAGTTCGCACTGATGGAGAAGCAAATCATTATTGCCCCAATTTTTATGGTTGTCCGCCACAAATTATAGGAAGAATTCAGCATTTTATTTCTCGTAAAGCTATGGATATTGAAGGTCTTGGCGGGGAAACGGTTGCATTATTGTTCAACAACGGATTGGTTCATAATTATGCTGATTTGTATGAGTTAACAGTAGAGCAAATTTTGCCTTTGGAACGAATGGCGCAAAAATCGGCCGAAAATTTAGTGAAAGGTGTCGAAAAATCTAAGAGTATTCCATTTGAAAATGTTCTATTTGCTTTAGGAATTCGTTATGTGGGTGAAACAGTAGCCAAGAAACTAGCAAAGCATTACAAAAACATTGATGCTTTGAGCCGTGCTACTATAATGGATTTAATTTTAGTAGACGAAATTGGAGTTAGAATTGCACAAAGTGTAATCGATTTTTTTGACAATCAAGAAAACAGAGTTACTATTGAGCGTTTGAAACAGCAAGGCGTTCAATTTGAAATCGTTGAGAAAGTAAATCTTAATGCAACCAACAAACTATCGGGTAAAATTTTGTAGTTTCTGGAGTTTTTTCAAAATTTTCTCGCGATGATTTAAAGCAGACTATTGAAGACAATGGCGGAAAAGTTGGAAGCTCAATTTCTACTAAAACTGATTATGTGGTTGCAGGAGAGAATATGGGACCAGCAAAATTAGAAAAAGCAAATCAGTTAAAAATTCCGATTATATCCGAAGATGATTTTATACAATTAGTAAATGAAAGTTAGTACACCTTCTTTGATTTTTTATTTTCTTGTATGTGCATTGACTATTTTTTTTAGTTTGATGGGAGACGATATGTCCGCTATTTATGCAAAATCAATTGTTGTACCCTCTATTTTTATTTATTTTTTTATTGAAAATAATTATCGATTAAATTTTAAAAAAGCAGCTATCTTTTTCTTTAGTTTTATAGGAGAAATCTACTATATACTTGATAATAATTTGACCGAAGTTACTCCGATGATTTGTTTTATGCTCGTATATATTCTCTTGATAAGTATGATGCTTCGTGATCTTGAAACAATCAAGTTTATTAAAGAAAAGAGAACACAAATTTTGATTTTAGTGCTGTTTATTAGTGTATTTATACTAACTATTTTGAATTTAAAATTTGAAGATCTACAATTTAATTTTTCCTATTTTATTGTGTACGGTATAATTCTGGGTATAGTAACACTGTTGACTTTTACAAATTTTATTCTAAAGCCATCCTATTCCTTTTTTAACTTAGTTTTAATGTCTATTTGTTTTGTGTTTTCGGATGTCTTTTATTTGATTAATAATTTTTATTTTCCATTGACTGCATTTAAAGTTTTGGGTATCAGCACCCAAGTTTTTTCTTATTATTTTATGGTTCAGTATTTTAAACAACCTAAGTAATTAGAAAAAATGGTTTTTATAATTACTATAATTAATTGTCTATAAAGTTTTTTTTTTCTTAATATTGTTAAAAAAATAATATATTTTAACATTATCTGAATGAAATTAAACGTAAAATAATTTTAGTATAATATCATGGGTAAGATAAAATTAGTTTCCAGCGAATTAAGAAAAAATGGTTTTGTAAACGGGTTGTTGGGCATTTATTTTTTTATGGCTCTAATAGAAGTAGTGGCTGAATACAGTTTGAGTACTTTTTTTGTGCTTATCACTAAACCATTTTTAATGCCTTTACTCTTAATAATGTATCTCATTAAAAGAAGAAAGCCCAACTTGATTTATATTACATCGTTGGTATTTGCTTGGCTATCAGGTGTTTTTTTGATGTTTACACATTACCAATTTGTACTAATTGGTACCTTTTTTTCATTGCTTTTCTTTGGTGCAATTGTTTATCTAGTTTACACGATTTCTAGAATTTCAAATGTTATTTTTTTTGTTATTTGTTGCGCACCATTTTTATTAGGGTATCTTTTTTTTATTGTAATGGCTAATGAACAATTGGAGAACATATATTACTTATTTGTTGTTCAAAGTATTTGTATGATTCTTTTAGGAGGTTTTGCCTCAAGTAGTTATATTTTGCATCCCAATAGATCTAATACCTATCTGTTTATTTCCATAACATTATTTATTGTTTCTCAGTTTGTTTTAATCTTGAAGCCACGAATTTCAATACATTTTTATCAACCTATTCAGACAATTTTGTATATTTTTGCTCAATATATTTTTTATGAATATGTTGTTTTTGAGGAAAAAAGAAGAAGATATTATGAAATTAAAAATGCTATTTAAATAAGGAGCCTTGTTTTTTTGTACTTTTATTGCAAATTAAATTATGATGAAAAATAATGATAAGACACTAGTTAAGGTAATTAGTAGTTTTTATTTCATAATCGCACTATACGAGATTCTTGCTTATTCTATATTCAACGAGACTTTAGTATTTTCAACTATTTCGATTCCAGTTTTGTTGATTGCTCTTTATTTTTTTGCTTCAGTAAAGCGAAATCTTCTTTTTCTTAGTATCCTAATTTTTTTATTAATTGAAAGCGTTTGGACGTTGTTTTATGATTCCAGATTTTCTGTTGGTATTATTTGCTCATCCATCCAAAAGATAGCTCTCATCATATTGATTTTTAAACTCATAAAGTAAAGAAACTATATGTATCTTTCTATTGTTTCGTTGGCTTTTTTGTTAATTTTCCTTTATCTGTTTTCTACAACCAGCGAAACTTCCTATGTTGATTTTAAATTTTTAATGCTACAAAATATACTAACATCAGTTCTGGGAGGAATAGCAGTATCCAGTTATATGATTGATGATAATAGAAAAAACTCTTGGTTATTGATAAGTATTTTGTTGTTTATAGGGCTCAGGTTCATGCTTTTTATACAAAGTTTTTATTTAACCGATTTGACGCTACCCGTTATAAAGCCTATTATCATTACGTTGAATATTTTTGCCTATTTCACTTTGTACAAATTTGTTATTGAAGCTGAAAAAAATGAAATAGAATAACTTACTATTAAAAGACATTCGCTATGGTGAATTATTTGAAACAAAACGATAAATCGGGATTTTTAATCAAAATATATTTTCTAATAACTGCTATTTTAGTAGTTGCGGAGACTTTTAAAATAACAAATTTACTGTATTGTAGTAAGCCATTATTAATTCCTTGTTTGGTTATTCTTTATTTTTCACATTCCAATAACAGAAGTTTTTGGTACTTGCTTGCGCTGTTTTTTGCTTTAATTTCAAATATTCTATTTATCTCTACAGATCAAGATTTCTTATTATACGGAATTGTATCTTTTATGGTTTATAGAATACTTTCAATAGTAACGATACTTAAACTAACGGATAAAATTCTAATCTTTCCTTTAGTTCTGGCCACATTACCATTTATTTTTATTTTTTCAGGATTGATAAATCTTACCATAAGTACAAACTCGACAAGTTTTTACCCTGTTGTTGCAAATGGTTTGTTTATTTCTGTTTTTAGTGGTATTGCCTTATCAAATTTTGTTATGAATGATAATAAACAAAATTCATGGTTAATCATAAGTGCATTGTTATTTATGGTGCTAGTCTTTTTGTTTATGTTTCAAAAATACTATATCTCAAATATTGCCTTTCAACCTTTATCTGCTTTAATTTTTTCAGTGGCTCACTATACCTTTTATAAATTTGTTGTGGAATCTGAGGAAGACATCAAACAAGAATAGCCTTTCCTTCATGAATTTTTGACTGGTCATTATCGAAATAAAAATCAATCCTTCCTAAATTTATACCATAGCATCCCACTTGGTTTACAATTACCTCTTTTCCATCAGCATTTTTTAAAACTGTGGGTTTTTCTAAAAAGGTATGAGTATGTCCGCCAATTATCAAATCGATATCTTTAGTAAGTGTTGCTAATTTTAAATCACATATTTTATCAGGCTCGTTTTTATACTGATAGCCAAGGTGTGAAAGACAAATAATCAAATCACATTTTTCTCGATGTTTTAATATTCGTGCCATATCCTGAGTGATTTCAACAGGATTTAGATATTCAGTTTCTTTATAGTTCTTTTTATCTACAAGTCCAGCTAATTCAACCCCAAGACTAAAGATGCCTATTTTAATTCCGTCTTTATGAATTATCTTGTATGATTTAACTATTCCATTTAAAACAGTGTTTTTAAAATCATAATTAGCAGAAACAAAATCAAAGCTAGCATTATGCATTTGCGAATAAAAGCCATCAATTCCATTGTCAAAATCGTGATTGCCCAGTGTAGCCAAATCATATTTCATCATGCTCATCAATTTCAATTCTAATTCGCCTCCATAATAATTAAAATAGGGAGTACCCTGAAAGATATCACCTGCATCAAGTAATAAAACGTTTGGATTTTCTTGTCTTATGCTATCAATCAATGAGGCTCTTCTTGCCACTCCACCCATATTAGGATTTTTTGGATGATTAGCAGGAAACGGATCGATGTAACTGTGAACATCATTAGTATGTAAAATCGTTAAGTGTTTCTTTTTAGATGATTCAAAGCTGCTTAGCGATAGCCCTAAACTCATTAGAGCAGTGCTTGCAGCTGTTTTTTGAATAAAATCTCTTCTTTTCATAGGATTTTTGTGGTATTTTGCATTGTAATTTTAAATTATTCAACGCTAATTCTTATGTCTTTAGTTAGAGGAACGGTGTCTATTTCTTTAAAATAATCTATTACTATGTTTCTCAATTTATAGTCAATCGGGTAGGAGGCTACTCCTTTTTTAAAGAAATTCATATTGTCCCCACCATTTGCCAAATAGTCTGAGGTAACAACATAATAAACAGTGTTATTTTCTATAGGCTTTCCTTGAATTTGTATGTTTTTTGCAGTCTTGTCTTTTCCTATCGTAAAGGTCATGCCAGACAAAGGATGTGGTTTTTTTTCTGAAATAATATAGTTGGCAATTTCTAGTATTTGTTCTCCTTTTAGCGCTACAACAATTGCCGCATTTTCAAATGGCATAATTTCGAAAGCAACTCTAGTAGTAATATTCCCTTTTGGAATAATTGAACGAATTCCACCATGATTGAGCAAACATAGATCAATATTTTTATGTTCTCTAGTAGTAAAAATAGAATTACTTCTTTGCAAAGTGATATCTGCCAGTAAATTACCGATGGTTGATTGCCATTCTCCATTTTTGTCAATCGTTTCGGGAGTATAGGCCAAAACGGTATTCAAATCTTTATCAATAGTTTCTCTATAGGGTTTTATAACATCTTCAAATGTAGCTAAATCTTTATTTTCATTGGTTACACCAATTTTTTTACCTTCAATTTTGCTAATATAAAGCTTATGATTTGCACATGAAACAAAGAGTAAAAGTGTTAAGAATATAACAAAATGTTGTAATGATGAATTATAGTTTTTTAGTTTTGCCATCTTATTTGCAACTTATTTAAGTAATTTTGTATTTCAAGTAAATGTAGTATGTTTTTAAATTATCTCAAGAATTTTTTCACAAAAAAAATTGTTAAAGACACCTTACTGAACGTAAAACATATCGAGTCTGATGGTAACATAAAAACGGTAGGAATTATTTTTGATGAGTCCTATTTTTATGAAAAGAGGCATTAGTACAAGAATTGGTTAAAATGGAATACTAGAAAGCAACATTAAAATTTTAGTTTTTAAAGACAAAATTAAAAAAAATGAGCTATTCGATTATCCAACCTTTAGCCATAAAGATTTGAGTTGGACAGCAACTTTTGATAAATCAGAAGTTAAAGATTTTATCGCCCAGAAATTCGATTTGTTGATTAATTACTATGATACTGAAAAATCAGCTTTACTCTTGGTTAGTAATCAATCTAAAGCGAGTTTCAAAGTAGGTTTTTCGTCAATCGATAAAAAGTTAAATCATTTTATGATAGACACCAATGCTGAGAACTATCAAATTTTTATTGAAGAATTATTTAAATACCTAAAAATATTAAACAAAATATAATATGCAATCATTAATTGGAACTGGAGTTGCACTAGTTACACCCTTTAAAAAAGACTTATCTGTTGATGTTGAGGCCTTAAAAGCAATAGTTAACTATCAGATAAACAATGGAGTAGATTACCTAGTTGTTCTGGGAACTACTGCAGAAAATGCCACTTTAAATGAGGAAGAAAAAGAACTAGTTATTCAAACTATTATTGATGCCAATAATGATAAATTACCTTTAGTTCTTGGTGTAGGAGGGAATGACACTCGAGAAATCGTTGCTGAATTGCAAACGAGAGATTTTTCTAAATTTGTTGCAATACTCTCAGTTTCACCTTATTATAACAAACCTTCTCAAGAAGGAATATACCAGCATTTTAAGGCTATTGCACAAGCGTCTCCAATTCCAGTAATTTTATACAATGTTCCAGGACGCACCGCAAGTAACATGTTGCCTTCAACAGTAATTCGTCTAGCAAATGATTTTAAAAATATTGTCGCAATCAAAGAAGCTTCTGGAGATGTGGTTCAAGCAATGAAATTAATTCAAAACAAACCAAAAGATTTCCTAGTAATATCGGGTGACGATATGGTAACTTTGCCTATTATTTTAGCTGGTGGAAGTGGAGTAATATCTGTTATTGGCGAAGGTTTCCCAAAACAAACTTCAGAAATGGTTCACTTGGCTTTGAATCGAAAAGTAGATGAAGCATATGAACTTCAGTATCTTTTAGCCGATAGTATTGATATGATTTTTGAACAAGGAAATCCTGCTGGAATAAAAGAGATATTCAAATCACTTGGACTATCCGAAAATACAGTCCGATTGCCACTTGTAAATGTCGATGATGATTTGGCTCAACGATTGAACAAAGAAGTTTCCAGAATTAATAATATGAATTAAATTTTATAGTATTAAATCGTAAATTGTAATAAAAAAACGAGCTTCTTTTTATACTTCTATCGAATTGATTTGCTACATCAAAAAAATATTTTGTAGTATCTAATTATTGACTAAATTTGCAGTTGGTTTTTTAAATACAAAAATCCATAAATAATACAGATCCACTTAGTGAAAATGAATAAAATTTTAAGTCTATTACTTGTTGTAGTTTTTTTCTACTCCTGTAGCGATTATCAGAAAGCATTAAAATCTGAGGATGTATCTGTAAAGTTCGAAATGGCAACAAAGCTCTATGATGAGGGAAAATACGTTAAAGCCATTCGTCTTTTTGAGGAAATTGCTCCTGCTTATAGAGGTAAGCCTCAAGCCGAAAAAATGTTTTATATGTTTTCACAATCCTATTATAAAACGCATCAGTATTATTTAGCAGGATATCAATTTGAAAGTTTTGCTTCAAGTTATCCAAAAAGTGAAAAAGTAGAGGAGGCAGCTTTTTTAGGGGCCAAAAGTTATTCTAAATTGTCACCTGTTTATAGTTTAGATCAGACAGATACGACTAAGGCTATCAATAAGTTACAAGAATTTATTGACGTATATCCAAATTCTGCTTATCTTGCAGAGGCAAATGCAGATTTAAAGAAGCTAACGGATAAAATAGAAAAGAAGGTTTTGAAAATGCAAAGCAATACAACACGATTTCGGATCATAAATCGGCATTGGTTGCTTTGGATAATTTCATTTCAGATTATCCAGGAACTATTTACAAGGAAGAAGCGTTATATTACAAACTCGATTCTTCTTATCAATTGGCAATAAACAGTATTCCCTCAAAAATGGAAGAGCGATTGAATAATGCCAAAGTTGCTTACAATAATTTGATACGCGTTAGTGAAAATAAAGAATACAAAGCAAAAGCTGATGAAATGTTAGCTAGAATAGATAAAGATTTACAACAATTTTCTAAATAAATTAAAGTCATGGATTTAAAAAAGACGAATGCTCCAGTAAACACAATAACGTATAATAAAAGTGTTATTGAAGAACCAACTGGAAATGTGTATGAAGCGATAACAATTATGGCTAAACGTGCAAATCAAATTAACTCCGAAATCAAAAAGAGTTGACTGAAAAGTTAGATGAGTTTGCTACTTATAACGATAGTTTGGAAGAAGTTTTTGAAAATAAAGAACAAATCGAAGTTTCAAAATTCTATGAAAAACTACCTAAATCTCATGCCTTAGCAGTTCAAGAATGGCTTGACGATAAAATCTATTACAGAGACGCTAACAAATAATACAATGTCAGTTTTAAGCGGTAAAAAAGTAGTGCTGGGTATTTCTGGCGGAATTGCCGCATATAAAACAGCTTCATTGGTTAGACTTTTTATCAAAGCAGGTGCCCAAGTCCAAGTGATTATGACACCTGCTTCTAAAGATTTTGTAACTCCACTTACCTTATCTACACTTTCTAAAAATCCTGTACATTCTACTTTCTATAATGAAGAAGAGGATGGCGCCCAATGGAATAATCATGTAGATTTAGCGCTATGGGCAGATTTTATGCTCATTGCACCAGCAACAGCAAATACATTATCAAAGATGGTCAACGGTAACTGTGACAATCTTTTAATTGCAACCTATTTATCGGCCAAATGTCCTGTTTATTTTGCTCCAGCAATGGACTTGGATATGTATAAACATCCTTCTACAATTGCAAGTTTTAAAGCGTTAAAAGCTTTCGGCAACACGATTATTCCTGCTGAAAATGGTGAGTTAGCTAGTGGTTTATCAGGCGAAGGGAGAATGGCAGAGCCAGAAAACATTATCGCTTTTCTGGAGGCCGATTTGGAAAGTAAATTACCTCTAAAAGGAAAAAAAATACTAATTACTGCAGGCCCCACATACGAAGCAATAGATCCTGTGCGTTTTATAGGAAATCATTCTTCAGGAAAAATGGGTTTTGATATTGCAGAAAGTGCGGCAAGTTTTGGTGCTGAAGTTGTCTTGGTATCGGGCCCAACGCATTGTAAAATTAAGAATACCAATATTAAATTAATCTCCGTTGTTTCTGCTCAGCAAATGTTTGATGCTTGTCATTTGTATTTTGATACGGTAGATGTTGCTATTGCAGCTGCAGCTGTAGCTGATTATCGACCAAAAGTTGTGGCTAATCAAAAGATTAAAAAATCAGATGCAAATTTTACTATTGAATTAGAAAAAACGAAAGATATTTTAGAATCTTTGGGTAAGAGTAAGAAGAATCAGTTTTTAATAGGATTTGCTTTAGAAACTGAAAATGAAATTGAAAATGCAAAGGCAAAAATTCAGAAAAAAAATCTAGATTTGATTGTTCTTAATTCAATGAATGATGAAGGTGCAGGATTTGGAAAATCAACAAATAAGATTACCTTTATAGACAAACATTTTACCATTGAGCAAATGCAATTAAAATCGAAAGAAGAAGTTGCTGCTGACATTATTAATAAAATTATTGTTCACTATGCATAAAATTTTAAGTTTCATTTTATTCTTCTCTCTATCTTTTTTACAAGCTCAGGAATTGAATTGTATTGTAAAAGTCAACGCGGAACAACTTGCAGTATCCAATAATCAAGTGTTTAAAACTCTTGAAAAATCATTGACTGATTTCATTAATAAAACCAATTGGACAAGTCAAGCGTACAAGCAGAACGAAAAAATAAATTGTTCTATGTTTATTAATGTCAACTCATATGATTCTCAAAATTTTACAGCGTCAATTCAAGTTCAGTCTTCAAGACCAGTTTTTAATTCTACATACTCGTCTCCAGTTTTTAACTATAACGACAAAGATTTTAATTTTTCGTATACCGAATTTCAACTTCTGAATTTCAATCCTGCAACCTTCGATTCTAATTTAGTTTCTGTAATTGCCTTTTACAGTTACATAATTATAGGGATGGATGCGGATACCTTTTCTTCAAAAGGTGGTACATCTAATTTTGAAACGGCACAAGAGATTGCCAGTGTAGCTCAAACTAGTGGGTATAAAGGATGGTCACAAGGTGATGGAAACCAAAATAGGTTTCATTTAATAAATGATTTATTATCAAATACCTATAGTCCATTTAGAGAAGCAATGTTTCATTATCACATGCTAGGTCTTGATACCATGACTAAAGATTTAAAATCTGCTAAAACTGAAGTTAAAACAGCCATTAAAATGTTTTCAAAGATTTACTCTGTGAGACCAAATGCTTTTTTAACGAGATTGTTTTTTGATGCAAAATCAGATGAAATTGTTTCTATTTTTTCTGGCGGTCCAAATGTTGCTATAGATGATTTGGTAGACAATTTAAATAAAGTTTCTCCATTAAACTCAGCCAAATGGGTTGAAATAAGATATTAGTTATAAATTCATATTAGTTTACTTTCTCCGAACCACAACTGTAAATGATAACGTCGCTTTCTATTGAAAACTTTGCTTTGATTGAAAAATTGTCCATCGATTTTTCTAGTGGATTTTCGACAATAACTGGTGAAACAGGTGCGGGTAAATCCATTTTACTAGGAGCGTTAGGATTAGTTTTAGGTAAAAGAGCCGATTTGACATCTTTAAAGAATAAAAATGAGAAATGCATTATTGAGGCTCATTTCCAAATTGCAAATTATAATTTACATTCATTTTTTTTATCAAATGATTTGGATTATGAAGAGGAAACTATCATAAGAAGGGAAATTTTACCTTCTGGAAAATCACGTGCTTTTATCAATGATACTCCAGTTAATCTTCAGGAACTGCAAGATTTAAGTTTATTTTTGATTGATATTCATTCACAACATCAAACAAAGGAGTTGTCTGAGGAAGATTTTCAGTTTCAAATTATTGATTCTATTGCCAACAATCAAGATTTAATTTCTAAATATGATTCTCAATTAAAGTTATATAAAAAACAGAAAAGCGATTTGTCGCAATTGAATTTACAAATTCAAAACGCTTTAAACGAACAGGATTATAATACCTTTTTGTTAAAGGAATTAGTAGAAGCAGATTTAGCAAACTGTGACCAATCTGAATTAGAAGCTACGTTAGAGAAACTCAGTAATGTTGAAAGTATAAAAGAAAATTTAGTAAAAGCCGAATTGTTAGCTCACGAGGAACAGTTTGGAGTGTTACATAATTTAAAAGAAATGAGAGTTGCAATGCAAAAAGCGTCTGGTTTTTCAGCAACCTATCACTCTCTATTTGAAAGATTAAACAGTGTCTTGATTGAATTGGACGATATAACTAGAGATTTAAAAAATGAATCTGAAAATTTGACAAATGATCCTGAGTTATTGGAAAATGTGAATCATAAATTGCAATTAATTTATTCACTTCAAAAAAAACATCAAGTTCTCACTATTGCTGAGCTGCTTGAGATTCAAAATGAATTAGATAGAAAAGTAATTTCAATAGCTGATGTTGAAGCACGAATACAATTTTTAGAAAAGAGTATCAAAGAAAATGAATTTCAGTTAAATCAACTAGCACTTGAAATTCATGAAAATAGAGTAAAAGTTATCCCGATTTTAGTAGAAAAATTAATCCAAATTTTAGAGCAGCTAGGAATGCCAAATGCACGTTTCGATATTAAAATTAACGAAACAGCTTCTTACTTTAAGAACGGTAAGGATGAATTACAATTCTTGTTTTCTGCAAATAAGGGGTCTGATTTTGGAGTTGTAAAAAAAGTAGCCTCTGGTGGAGAACTATCAAGAATTATGCTTGCAGTAAAAGCGATTTTAGCAAAATATTCAAAATTACCAACTATCATTTTTGACGAGATTGACACAGGGGTTTCTGGTGAAATTGCAAATAAAATGGGGGATATAATGAAGGAAATGAGCCAAACAATGCAGGTTTTTACAATAACGCATCTTCCACAAATTGCAGCAAAAGGAAGCACTCATTTCAAGGTTTTTAAAACCGTTTTAAATGGGCAAACCCATTCTAAATTAAAACGATTATCAAGCGAAGAAAGAGTTTTAGAAATTGCTCAAATGCTTTCAGGAATGCAAGTTTCTGATTCAGCTATAAATCATGCCAAAGCCTTGCTAGACTAAAAAAATGAGCTATATTTACACACTAAATATTCAATAAATTCCATCTAGAATAAACAAAATAACGATACAAGTATGATTATAGAACCAAGAATGAGAGGATTCATTTGTTTAACATCGCACCCAAAAGGATGTGAGCAAAATGTAATCAATCAAATCGAATATGTAAAATCAAAAGGAGCTATTAATGGAGCTAAGAAAGTATTAGTAATTGGTGCTTCGACAGGATTTGGTTTAGCATCCAGAATTACAAGTGCATTTGGTTCAGATGCAGCTACCATTGGTGTGTTTTTTGAAAAACCACCAACAGAAGGAAAAACAGCTTCACCGGGCTGGTATAATTCAGCAGCTTTCGAAAATGAAGCTCACAAAGCAGGATTATACGCTAAAAGTATCAACGGAGATGCTTTTTCTGATGAAATAAAAAGACAAACACTAGATTTGATTAAAGCTGATTTGGGTCAGGTAGATTTGGTAATTTACAGTCTGGCTTCTCCAGTTCGTCTTCACCCAAAAACTGGAGTATTACATCGTTCCGTTTTGAAACCAATTGGTAAAACCTTTTCAAATAAAACAGTTGATTTTCATTCTGGAGTAGTTTCTGATGTTTCAATTGAACCATGCAATGACGAAGATATAAGTAATACAGTTGCCGTAATGGGTGGTGAGGATTGGTCCATGTGGATTGATGCACTAAAAACAGAAAATTTGTTAGCTGATGGAGCCGTTACAGTAGCTTATTCGTACATAGGTCCATCATTGACAGAGGCTGTTTATAGAAAAGGAACAATCGGACGTGCAAAAGATCATCTAGAAGCTACAGCTTTTGAAATTACGAATAGTTTAGCATCAATTAATGGGAAAGCTTATGTTTCTGTTAACAAAGCATTGGTTACACAAGCTAGTTCTGCAATACCTGTAATTCCTTTGTACATCTCGTTGTTGTATAAAATAATGAAAGCAAAAGGCATTCATGAAGGTTGTATCGAACAAATTCAACGTTTGTATCAAGAAAGATTGTACACAGGTAAGCCCATGCATTTAGATGAAAAAGGAAGAATCCGAATTGATGATTGGGAAATGCGTGAAGACGTTCAAGATCAAGTCGCTACCTTATGGGTTGAGGCTACTTCTGATAATTTAAACGAAATAGGAGACCTTGAAGGATACAGAAAAGATTTTTATAATTTATTCGGTTTTGATGTTCCTAAAGTGGATTACAAAGCAGATACAAATGAACTAGTAGCGATTTCAAGTATTCAATAATTGCGATTTTAAATAATTGAAATTACAATATACCATCCTAATATCTTAAATTTACTTTTAAGACATTAGGATGTTTTTTTGAAAAGTATTTAAATTAATCTTTACAAATATGTATAATTTATTAAAAGGTAAACGAGGAATTATTTTTGGTGCTCTTGATGAAAATTCAATTGCATGGAAAACAGCTGAACGTGTTCATGAAGAAGGAGGCATTTTTGTATTAACTAATGCTCCAGCTGCTATGAGAATGGGAAGCATAGATCAATTAGCAGAAAAAACAAACTCTAAAATTATCCCAGCTGATGCAACATCAATAGAAGATTTAGAAAATTTAGTTGATAAATCAGTTGAGATTTTAGGAGGAAAAATTGATTTTGTCTTGCATTCTATTGGGATGTCAGTAAATGTTAGAAAAGGGAATCATTACACGAATCAAAATTATGATTTCACACAAAAAGGCTGGGACGTATCGGCCGTTTCTTTTCATAAAGTAATGCAAGTTCTTTACAAAAAAGACGCAATGAATGAATGGGGAAGTATCGTAGCGCTATCCTACATGGCAGCACAACGTGTTTTTCCAGATTATAACGATATGGCCGATAATAAAGCTTTTTTAGAATCTATTGCTAGAAGTTTTGGTTACTTTTTTGGGAAAGACAAAAAGGTAAGAGTCAATACTATTTCTCAATCTCCAACACCAACTACAGCGGGGCAAGGTGTTAAAGGGTTTAATGGTTTCATTGCTTATGCAGATAAAATGTCACCTTTAGGAAATGCTACTGCACTAGATTGTGCGAACTACACGGTTGCAATGTTTTCCGATTTAACTAAAAGAGTTACTCTCCAAAATTTATATAATGATGGCGGTTTTTCCAATATGGGAGTAAGCCAAGAAATTTTAGAATCCTTTGAATAAAGATTCATCGAATTCTGTTAATTGTCAAAACTCGAGAAAAAAACTCGAGTTTTTTATTTATTTTTACGATTAATAAACATAAACGAATTAAATTATGAGAAAAATTACATTGTTTTTGATGTTATTTGTTGGATTTTCTGCTTTTGCACAATTTCCTCAAGATTTTGAAGGAACCTTTCCTCCTGATGGTTGGCAAGTTTTTAGAGGAGTAAATGACTTAGGAGTTGAAAGCGATTGGACGTCAACAACTATAGGAGCAGCTACTGGAGAACAAGCAGCTTATGTTGAATATGAAGCTGTAACGGAAGGAGAATTAGCCGAAGATTGGTTAGTTTCACCTGCTTATACAGTGACTGCACCAAATACATTTTTAGCTTTTTATCAAGGTCAGGATTATGATGATGTATACGGATCGACATATACAGTAAGGATTTCTACAACTTCTCAAACAGATATAAGCTCATTTACAATTGTCGACACTCAAACAGAAGAAGATTTTGGAGTAGCCATGACTTCAAAAAAAATTGATTTAAGTGCTTATGTTGGTCAAACAATTTACATTGCTTTTGTTCTTGAAAATAATGATGGGGATAGTTGGGTTATTGATGGAGTTGATTTTATTAGTAATATATCTGCTCCAGATTGTGTATTAAATCCTGTTCCAGCTGATGCAGCGACTGTTCCAGTAGGTGAAATAACATTTTCATGGTCAGTGCCTTCAACAGGAAGTGCTCCAACTTTTTATAACATTTACTCTGGAGCTACTCCAGACGCAGTTACAGATTTTGTTGCGAGTTCAACAACCCCTTCAATCGATTTGTATTTAGCAAATTACAGCACTACTTTTTATTGGAAAGTTGTTCCAGTTAATTTAGCAGGTGCAGCAACTGGATGTCCTGTTTGGAGTTTTTCAACTCAATCACCTCCTGGATATTGTTTGATTGGGAGTCAATACCCTGATGGTAATTATGTTCTTGAATCCTGCGATGGTGTTACAGAAAATGTTATTGTATCAGACGGTTATGCAGGAGAATATTCTGTAGTTGAAGTGACATCTGGAAACACCTACACTTTCACCAGTGGAGAAACAGATTTTATTACAATTTCAAATGAAAATGGAGATACTTCAATTGTAACGGGTTCAACACCATTAACTTGGGATGCTACTATTACTGGAGCTGTACGTTTTTATTCTCATACTGATGATCAATGTGGAGAAGAACAAGCGGGAAGAATAAGATCTGTAGTATGCAGTGAAGCACTATCTACAAAAGGTTTTGATACTACTGGTTTCAATGCATTTCCAAATCCTGTAAAAAACATTTTAAATATTTCATACAGTAAAGATATTTCTAAAGTTACAGTTTTCAATATGTTAGGTCAAGAAGTTTCAGTAAAATCTATTGCTGCAAAACAATCTAAAATCGATATGTCGAATTTATCCAGAGGGACTTACATGGTTAGGGTAACGTCAGGAAATACCTCAAAAACAATAAATGTTTTTAAACAATAGTGGATTAATTTTTTTAGTTCAAAAGCCACCAATTTGGTGGCTTTTGTTTTTTATAAAGTTTATATTTGTTAAAAAATTATCTAGATGTATTTTTCGTTAATAATACCAGTCTATAATCGTCCTGATGAAATTGATGAACTTTTAGAAAGTTTAGTGCTTTCTGACTACGACAAACCTTTTGAAGTAGTGATTGTCGAAGACGGTTCATCAATTCCGTGTAAAAATAATTTGGAAAAATTCGTTAACAAATTGGATATATCTTATTATTTCAAAGAAAATTCTGGTCCAGGTGATTCCAGAAATTTTGGTATGAAAAAAGCAAGAGGAGACTATTTTCTCATTTTTGATTCGGATTGTATTATCCCAAAAGGCTATCTGTCGGAAGTCTCAAAAAAATTTACAAAATGTGTATGTGGATTGTTTTGGAGGTCCTGACAAAGCATTAGATTCATTTTCTGATATTCAAAAAGCAATTAATTTTGCAATGACCTCATTCTTGACAACTGGCGGTATTCGTGGAGGTTCGGAACAAATAGATAAATTTCAGCCAAGAAGTTTCAACATGGGGCTATCAAAAAAAGCCTTTGAGGCATCAGGAGGATTTGGTAATATTCATCCAGGTGAAGATCCAGATTTATCTATTAGATTATGGAATTTAGGTTTTGAAACAAAATTATTTTCAAGTGCATTTGTGTATCATAAGCGAAGAATTGATTGGAATAAATTTTCAATTCAAGTTACTAAATTTGGAAAAGCTAGACCAATTTTAAATAGTTGGTATCCTAAATACAGTAAGATTACCTATTTTTTTCCTTCAGCTTTTATTATTGGTCTTTTTGTTTCATTGTTGCTCCTAATTTTTAATCAAGACTTGTTTTTCAAAATGTACTTGGTCTATTTTGTACTAATTTTCATTGTTGCTTCATTTCAAAACATAAGCCTCAAAATAGGGTATTTATCACTAATTGCGGTTTGGAAACAGTTTTTTGGATACGGTAAAGGATTCATTATATCCTATATGAAAGTGATACTTTTAAAACAAAAACCTCAAGAAGCTTTCCCAGAATTATTCTTTTGATTATGACAAAAATTATAGGTTTGACAGGCGGTATTGGAAGTGGAAAAACTACTGTAGCTAATTATTTTAAAGAACTTGGAATTCCTGTATATATTGCAGATGTAGAAGGAAAAAAAATTACAGAATCTCCCAAAATTCTTAAATCAATCAAAGATGCTTTTGGCAGTGCTGTTTTTGATGAAGAAAGATTGAATCGACAAAAAGTTTCTCAGATTGTTTTTAATGATTCAGAAAAATTAAAACAGCTTAATTCCATTATTCACCCTGAAGTAGAAAAACATTTTATGAATTGGGTCAATAATCATTCTAATTTTCCGTTAGTAGTTAAAGAAACGGCTCTGTTATTTGAAAGTGGAAGTTACAAGAAATGTGACTTTGTAATTACGGTAATAGCACCTTTAGAAGATAGAATAAATAGAGTGATAAAAAGAGACGCAATAACGCGAGAAAATGTTCTTAAACGTATTGATAATCAATGGTCTGATGAAGATAGAATAAGAAATAGCGACTACATTATTGACAATACTGATCGCAAAACTATTGAGCGTCAAGTTAAAGAAATTCTTGAAAAAATTACAATTCAATAAAATTCTTAAGATTTGTTAATCTTTGGTTACTGTATTAATAGTACAAATGTTAAATTGTTTAACTTTGTTACGATGAATAAATTGTTTTTCCGATTACTTGTAGTTTTAATGAGTTTGTCCTTGATAGGAATAATCCTTGTTCAAGTGTATTGGTTCAACACTTCTTTTAAAAATAATGACGAGCAATTTCGATTTCATGTTACCCAAGTAATTGGTAATGTTGCTGATAAGTTGCAAAAAGAAGAGGCTTTTAGTTTTATAGATAAGTATAAAAAACTTAGAGATAGTATTGGTAAAGAACCTGAAAAAAGTGATTTCTTAGAGTTTGGATACTATCAAAGAGATTCCAGAACAAACGAAACAATTATTTATTCTAATAATATCATATCAGAAGATTTCAATGTATCTTCTTCGTTCTTTGATAAAAAAATTGATAGTATAAAAAGGCTCAAAAATTTCTCTTCAAAAAGAGTTACCGAAGTTTATAGTAATAAAGATATCGATAAATCTCAAATTAATAAAGATATTTCTCCAGATATTAAAATTCAAAAATCAGGGAAACTCGACATTTTAGAAAATGCTCAATTTGAAATTTTTTTTAAAGATATAGCTGCGGCAAAACCTTTGCAAGAAAGAGTATCAAAAGAAAAACTTCAAAAGTTACTTGAAAAAGAATTGAAAGAATATGAAGTTAGAACACCATTTGAGTTTGGAATTTATAGTAATGGATTGGCAACTAAAGTAAAATCGGATAGATTTAAATTTGATAAAAATGCAACCTATTCCATTCCTATTTTTACCGATAATGAAGGAAATAACAAGTATGAATTATTAGTGAGTTTTCCTCACAAGGAGCGATTTCTATTTTCTGAGCTTGTTGGAATTACCTTATTATCAGTAATTTTTACATTAATAATAGTTATTGCTTATACAAGTGCTCTAAATCAGCTAATCAGGCAAAGACAAATATCTGAGATTAAAACAGACTTTATTAATAATATGACGCATGAATTTAAAACACCAATAGCCACAATAAATTTGGCTTTGGATGCTATAAAAAATCCAAAAGTTATAGAAGATAAAGAAAAGATTAATCGATATCTTCAAATGATTCGAGATGAAAACAAAAGAATGCATGCACAGGTTGAAAACGTACTTCGAATTTCTAAGTTAGAGAAAAAAGAGTTAGAAATCAGCAAATAATCGAACGCTATTCATGATGTTATTGAAGACGCCATAGAGCATGTTAATTTGATAATTGAAGACCGACAAGGAACAATAACAACTCATTTTGAAGCTAGTAGAGATACTGTTTTAATAAATGATGTTCATTTTACAAACGTGATTGTAAACATATTAGACAACGCAATAAAATATTCTCCTGAAGAACCAAAAATTGATATTTATACTGAAAACATAAAAGATTTCGTTATTATAAAAGTAAAAGATCAAGGTTTAGGAATGAGTAAGATTGCCCAAAAGAGAATTTTTGAAAAATTCTATCGAGAGCATACAGGAGATTTGCACAACGTGAAAGGTCACGGTTTAGGTTTAGCTTATGTTAAACGAATAGTTGAAGACCATAACGGTGAAATATTCGTTGAGAGCGAAAAAGGAAAAGGAAGTACATTCATAATAAAAATACCACTAATTAACTAGTACTATGGAAACAGAAAATAAAAAAATACTTTTAGTAGAAGACGACCAAAATTTTGGAGCGATATTAAAAGACTATTTATTGCTCAATGACTTTGAAGTTACACTGGCAAAGAACGGAATGGAAGGTTTCGAAAAATTTAAAAAAGATACTTATGATTTGTGCATTCTTGACGTCATGATGCCGTATAAAGACGGGTACACCTTGGCGAAAGAAATTAGAGAAAAAAACAAAGATGTGCCAATTATCTTTTTAACAGCAAAATCAATGAAAGAAGATGTGTTAAAAGGGTATAAAGTTGGAGCAGATGATTATCTAAATAAACCTTTTGACTCTGAAGTATTATTGATGAAAATTAAGGCAATTATTCAAAGAAAAACAACAGATGTTAAAAATGACCATGTAAAATTTGAATTTCAAATTGGCAAATTTCATTTGAATTCCAAATTACGATTCCTAACATATAAAAATGAAGAACCAATAAAGTTATCTCCAAAAGAGAATGAATTGTTGAAAATGTTAGCCATTTATGAAGATGATTTAATGCCAAGAGAATTAGCATTAACAAAAATTTGGAGAGACGATAATTACTTTACTTCAAGAAGCATGGACGTTTACATAGCCAAATTAAGAAAATACCTTAAACCAGACGAGAATGTAGAAATTCTCAATATTCATGGAGAAGGATTTAGGCTTGTTGTTAAAAATAAAGCTGTAGCATAATTAATAAATCAGGCTTCGAGAAATCGGAGCCTGATTTTTAATTTAAAAAGTTTGTTTTATAAAACTTTATATGACTTTTTTTATCACTCGTAATTTGTGAGTATGTTTATTGATTTCTGCGTTATAAATACCAAGATGGTCTAATCGATCTATCCTAACTTTACCACTAGCATGAATAATATAATTGTCTTTCATTATTATTCCAACATGAATGATTTTTCCATCTTCATTATCAAAAAAAGCTAAATCTCCTGGTTCACTTTCTTCTATAAAACTGAGTGCTTCTCCCTGTAATGCTTGTTGAGAAGCATCTCGCAAGAGATGATATCCATTCAGTTTGTAAACCATTTGCGTAAAACCTGAGCAATCAATTCCAAAGGGTGTTTTTCCTCCCCACAAATAAGGGGAATTTAAATACATGAATGATGTATTTACGATATTAGCTTTAGCTTTTATACCGCTGATTTTCATTCCTTCAAAATCATAATTATTGATATTTATTTCATTAAAATTCAAGAATGAAAGAGAGGAACCCAATGGGATAGGCATTAAAAAATTATTTGGACCAGTAACATATTCGATTAAATCAGAATTTAAAACAATTACTTCTTCACAAAGTTGGTTATAGCTGGATTCTGAGATGATTTGGTATTGTTTTGAGTCAACCCAGCCTTCATAATCATCAAATTGTAATTTTATCTTAGACCATTGTTTGGAAACTTCAAGAATTTGGAAATGTTCACCAAATAATACCTGTGAAACAATTTCACTTTTATCACTGGGTTCAATCCGTAAAGGAATAATAGATAAATTACAAATACCAAACATCAAGGTTGATTTTAGAAAATGAAAAATGAATCAAGGATTATTTACAATAGTATAAAAAATCATTTGTAATTCAAAATTCATTATTTAGAAAAAGATTACGCTCTCTCAATTACAATTGCAGAAGCACCGCCACCACCGTTACAAATTGCAGCGGCTCCAATTTTTGCATTATTTTGTTCAAGAACATTAATTAGAGTAACAATAATTCGTGCTCCAGAGCAACCTAGTGGATGACCAAGAGAAACTGCGCCACCATTTACATTGATTGTATCATTAGTCAAGCCTAAAATTTGAGCGTTGGCTAAACCCACGACTGCAAAAGCTTCGTTAAATTCAAAAAATTCGACATCATTAACTGTTAGTCCTACTTTTTCAAGTGCTTTTGGTAATGCTTTTGCTGGAGCTGTGGTAAACCATTTTGGCTCTTGAGCTGCATCAGCATAACTTTTTATAAAAGCTAATGGTTTTAAATTTAAAGATATTGCAGTTTCTTCACTCATTAGAATTAGGGCAGCGGCACCGTCATTTATAGTTGATGCATTTGCGGCTGTAACTGTACCGTCTTTAGTGAAAGCGGGATTTAGTGAAGCTATTTTATCTAATTTCACGTTTGTATATTCTTCATCTTGAGAAACTATAATAGGTTCTCCTCTTCGTTGAGGAACACTTACTGGAACAACTTCATTGTTAAATTTGCCTTCCTTCCAAGCATTTGCTGAACGCTCGTAGGATTGAATAGCGAATGAATCTTGTTCTTCTCGAGAGATTTTATATTCTGAGGCACACAAATCAGCAGAAACCCCCATGGCATTATTATCGTAAGCATCGGTCAATCCGTCTTTTTGCATTCCATCAATCATTGAAACAGAACCAAATTTTTGTCCATTTCTGAGATGTAGATAATGAGGAATTAAACTCATATTTTCCATACCACCCGCAATAATAATCTTAGCATCTCCATTCATGATTGCTTGTGCTCCTTGCATCACAGCTTTCATTCCAGAGGCGCATACTTTGTTTATTGTTGTGGCAATAACAGTATTGGGCAAACCTGCTAATAGAGCGGCTTGTCGGGCAGGAGCTTGACCAACTCCAGCTTGAACGACATTGCCCATCAATACCTCATCAACTAAATTAACATCTAAATTTATTTTTTCTATGGCACCCTTGATAGCAATTGCCCCTAATTGTGGAGCAGGGACGGTCGATAGAGCTCCCATGAAACTTCCGATAGGTGTTCTTACTGCAGAAACGATAGCGACTCTTTTGCCCATAATTTGTAATGTTAGTTTGTACTGCGAAATTAATCATTTTAGGTAAATGTAAATTACTCCTCCTTAAATATTATCATTTTTTATTCGTTTAAAAAGGATTGTTAAAGTTATTTCTACAATACGTTTTTAAATTAATATTTTTAAAATTGTTTTTTTTGTGAGCTATACATTTGATTGTTAATGTTTTTAAATTAGTATCAAAAAAAACAGTGTATTTATTTGTAAAATATAGAATAGAAACCTACATTTGCAACCGCTTAAATAAAGATTAGTTCTTTGAGCTTGGAGAGTTGCCTGAGCGGCCGAAAGGACATGTTTGCTAAACATGCGTATGGGAAACTGTACCAAGGGTTCGAATCCCTTACTCTCCGCTGTTTTTTTTTTTTTCGGGGTGTAGCGTAGCCCGGTTATCGCGCCTGCTTTGGGAGCAGGAGACCGCAGGTTCGAATCCTGCCACCCCGACAAATTTTAAAGGACCTGCCTTCTAAGCAGGCGGTTTAAAATAAAAATAATGGAGGCATAGCTCAGCTGGATAGAGCACCTGCCTTCTAAGCAGGCGGTCGAAGGTTCGAATCCTTCTGCCTTCACAAAAGCCGTCATGGCAAATCATTGTAAGCACACAAACATTAGGAAAACCCTTGTGTAGTGTGCTTTTTTTTGTTTTACCGTTAAATTAAAATAACAATGATTTTTACAGCTTCTGAACGCTTTTTTGACACAGTGAATGACACTAATAAAAAGTCTGTGTCAATATAACAGTACTAGAAATAAAATCGCATAAAGAGTATTTGCAACGGTAAACAGAGGAACACCTTATGTAGAAATGAGTAAATTTTGTACTTAAAAATTTGGATTTGATCTTGAAACCGCTTTTATAGGCTGCCCTTTTAGCCTCTGTTAAATATGCAGTTTTCTAATTCTTTAAAAACATTCATTTCTTGAGTCACATATTCAGACAACATTAGTTTAAAACTTTCTGGACTTACGCTTGTTGTAATTCCACAAAAATTTCTAATCCTACTTGTTTCATCTTTTATATTATCATCATTTATATTTGTTACAAACTTGTCATATTCAGTTTCATTAAATGTTAAACTATTAGCATTGCAAAAGGCAATTAACACTTCTTTATCAAAAAGATAATTTTCAATTTCCCACCTTTTCATTATTCTAAAATAATTGGGATTAGCTTTTAAGTATACCTGCCTATCGTTTTCGTCATTTTGCCTTCAAGATGAAACGTCTCTATCTTTAAAAACAAAAATTTCTATATCTGAAAAAACCTTTGTTAAGATAGCCAATGCAATTTCGCTTCTTTGATCAAGCTCAGTATTACCGCCGCTTGAAATAAACAACGTGTCATGATATTTTTCTCCGAATATATTATTAAAAACTTTTGCGTCGAAACCTTTCTCCTCTCCATTAGTTCGGTCTATCTTTCCCTTCACAATATATAATTCGTTTTGGGCTGACTAAAGCCAGTTAAATCGTCTAATGCTGTTTCGAAAATCTCTTTCCATTTAGATAAAGATTTTTTGATTGGAATTATTGTTTTAACCGTTGACGCCAAGTTTAAATCTTTTTCAAATTGTATGATTTGACATTCCTCTTTTAAATCATCTTGCAAAGCTCTGAGAAAACCTATGCTATGTGTAGCAATCCACATTTGACAATTACTTCCAATTAATTTATTTATTTCAATTAATAATTTTTTTTGAACGGCTGTATTTATATGTAATTCAGGTTCATCTATTAAGAATACAGTGTCGTTATATTCTTCTGCTCTCAAATATAAATCTAAGAGTATATCAATAACCTCTTTCTCACCTGAAGAAAGTACATTAAATTCAAAACTAGTCGAATGGTCGGTTTTTTTGAAATAAAGTGTTCCTTGACCAGATTCTATACTGCCTATACTTACAATTTCTAATTCAAGACAATTTTTCAAGGAAGAATTTAAATCTCCTATAATTTTTAGTTTTGCTTGGCTAGGAGTGGAGTCATTATCATTTAGATATTTATAGTATTTGATATATAATCTTCTATAATTTTCTTCCATCTTATCATCAAGATCAGATGAAAAAGAAGCTCCATAGTTGTTTAATCTAATGTCGGTTGAAGCTTTCGATTGATTTACTTTTAAATTACTATTGTAGCGATAAGGACTTCTGAAAGAAAATAAAGTATTTTCTTTGCCGTCTTTATATTTTATTTCTCTTATTTTATTATAATCTCCTGTTTTCGAAATCAAGAATTACATTTTTCATAATTAAATGATGGATTTAGATTCATAGAATAGTATTTGTAGTCAATATGACTTTTATTACCAATACGATTAAATGAGTTATTTAAGAACATTATACCGTCTAATACACTGCTTTTTCCCCAGCCATTTGGTCCAACTAAAGCAATGATTCTTTTGGGATTTTCTCCTAAGTCAATAGTTAAATCGTAAAATCTTTTGTAACCATTTTTAATTGTAATTTTTTTATCCTCATTTTGTTTTTGTTTACGCGGTTTTCTTAGGGTTGCCTATAACGTTTCGCCTTTATTCATTAAATGTTGTCATTTAAATATTTTCTATTTCTATTTTGTTTATTTCTTTCATTATTCTGTCGGTTTCTGATAATGCAACTATGATTTTTTGATAATGTGCAATTTCATCAAATTCCAGTTTTCTGTCTTTTCTGTCTTTCAGCCATTTTTGTGCTGGTTGATAACCGCCAATATAAAAATTCCACGCCACTTCTGGAACATTTTCAAAATATTGCGTTTCGCTTATATATACTTTTCCGTCTTTGTAGTTTGGCTTAGTCACTATACAATCACCACCGATATTAAATTCTGTGATGTATTCTTCTACCTTAGAACTTTCTAATAAATGAATCTGTCTAATTTGTGAACCTAATTTAACCAATTCCCAAAACGTTTTAGCATTTTTTTGGATATGGTATCTTTGGAAAATCTGTTTTAAGAAATTCTTTATACTTTTCACGATAGGTTGGTGAATGTAATACAGCATAGATATAATCTAAAATATCAATAGGAGAAAAACTGTTTTGACTATTTTTCCTTTTCGTTTACGAAATTTAAATTCAATAAATTAGCTATTTTAATTAAAATTTCAGAGTTTAAATTAGGAGTTCTATAATCTCTTGACTCTATGGAAAGTTGTCCATTAGTTTCATGGTAAATATATAAGGGGAATAGAGATGTTTGAAAACCATAAAAATTTTTATCAACCATATCTCTAGACAGAAAAACTGATGAAAAATTTGTAGAATCAATTAAGGAACGTAATAAGCAAAGTGAATAATTTTCTTTTGAAATGATATTTTTCATCATTTCAAACCTTGGTCGACCCATTAAACCATTTGTTTTCAGTGTAAGTGAAGAAGTTTGTAAAAATTTTGTAATCTATTTTATGTACAGACACATCATTTATTAAAACGTCATTTTTAGCGACCATAATTTTGCCTATTTTTTGTTGCAAATTATACTTTACAGCAAAATCAGATTCTGTTAGATTTTTCAAATCATTCAAGGTTCTTTCTGCTTTTTCCTTAGTTGTATGCATAGAAAGTTCATCAAATTCAGTTTGTACGCCTGAAGTAGATTTAGTAAAAATTTCGTTTATTGAAAATCCTTTGTCGTAAATTAATTTAACAGAATTATCTTTTTTAATAAAAAAGCATTCAGGTTTAATTATATCTATAACTTTCCATTTTATAGATTTTAAATTGTTTTCACTAAGAAAATCAAATTTTAAATCACGTTTTCCTTGTAAATCATATTGAAAAATTTTACCAAACTCATTCTTTCGTTTATTCCCAGTTTTTACAAAAATATTAATAGAAACACCTTGCTTAATATTAAAAAC
>JADKDN010000017.1 GCA_016718345.1 Flavobacterium sp.
CATCATCAGAACAGGTTTTAGAAGCAGAAATTATTAAAATAAACCAACAATTAACAGAAATTAAATTTGAAAACATCAAATTATTAAATAACCTTTCAGAATTAACTTTTTCAGATATTGATACCGAAACAACTTTAATACAACCAGTTTCATATTCAAATAGCACTAATATAACAAGACCTGAAATTGCTTTTTATGATTTACAAAATCAGCAATTAGAGTTCTCGAAAAGTGTACTATCTAAATCAAATCTTCCAAAAATAAATGCTTTTGGTCAAGCGGGTTATGGTAATCCCGGATTAAACATGTTAGACAATTCTTTTCAAACATTTTATGTTGTTGGCCTAAAAGCGAATTGGAATATTTTTGATTGGGGCAAAACCAAAACAGATAAAAAAGCATTGGATATATCTAAAGAAATAATAACATCTGAGAAAGAAACATTTGAATTAAATAACAAAATACAATTAGAAGAGCAAGATTTTGAAATTAAAAAATTAGAACAACTGCTGCTTTCTGATACCGAAATAATTCAAATACGTGAAAAAGTTATTAAATCCTCAGATGCCCAATTAAAAAATGGTGTGATAACATCGTCTGAATATCTTATAGAATTAACCAATTTATTTGAAGCAAAAAATATTTTGAAAACGCATGAAGTTCAATTAGCAGCTGCTAAATCAAATTACGAAATAATTAAAGGAAAATAAAATAGTACCCGAAAAATTTAAAAAAATGAAAAAAATAAGCATAATAATTTTAGCAACGATAGGGTTAATTTCTTGTAACAAAAATAACGACAAAGCTGACGGTTATGGGAATTTTGAAGCAACTGAAATAACTATTTCTTCAGAAGCTAACGGTAAAATAGAGTTTTTAAAAGTCGAAGAAGGAGATGAATTAAAATCTCAATTACAAGTAGGATTAGTTGATACATTACAATTACATTTTGCGAAACAACAATTAATTGCCTCTAAAAGCACCGTGTCGTCAAAATCCGCAAATATAATATCACAAAAAAGCGTCTTAAATGAACAATTAAAAACAGCTAAATTAGAGAAAAACCGAATCCGTAATATGTATGCTGAAAATGCTGCAACTAAACGACAAGTAGATGAAATTGAAGGAAAGGTAAAAGTTATCGAAGAGCAAATAAAAAGTGTCGGAACTCAAAATGCACCTATTTTAAATGACTTAAAATCGATAGATGTACAAATTGCTAAAATCAATGATCAAATAGCAAAAAGTAAAATTATTAATCCTATTAATGGAACTGTTTTGACTAAGTATGCAGAACCAGGCGAAATAACAGCATTTGGAAAACCACTATACAAGATAGCTGATATTTCTGAAATGACTTTGCGAATCTATGTAAGCGAAACACAGTTGTCAAAAATAAAAGTTGGACAAAATGTATCGGTAAAAATTGATGCTGAAAAAGATATGAAATCATATCAAGGAAACATTTCATGGATTGCATCTTCGGCAGAGTTTACTCCTAAAATTATTCAAACAAAAGAAGAACGAGTAAATCTCGTTTATGCCGTAAAGGTAAAAGTAAAAAATGACGGTAGTCTAAAAATCGGAATGCCAGCAGAAATGTGGATTAAATATTAATTAAAAAATTATAGAACATGTTAAAAATAAAAATTGCCCTTTTAGCTACATTTAGTTTACTTCTTTTCTCTTGTAATACGAAATCGAAAGAAGAAAAAGCTACTAAAATTAAAACTGAAGAACACCAACATTCTGAAAGCGAAACAATTCAATTAAACAATGGTGAAAAATGGAAGGTAGATGATAATATGATGATACACATTCGTAATATGGAAAAAGATGTAGTACATTTTGACCAAGAAAAAAGCACAAATTATTCATTATTAGCTAATAAATTAAAGACAAATATTGATATACTAACATCAAATTGTACCATGAAAGGACAAGCTCATGACGAACTTCACAAATGGTTAGTTCCTTATATAGAATTAGTCGATTCGTTTTCTAAAGAGAAATCAGCAAATCAGTTTACAGAAATTCAAAATTCGTTCCTAACATTTAATCAATATTTCCAATGATTTTAAAAAACTTACATACCGAAAATAAACCCGTTCAAACACAATTATTATTTGAACCAAAAGACGCTAAAGTAATTTCATTGCAAATAGCAAAAGGTGAAACACTTAAAGAACACGTTTCAAAAATACCTGCATTGTTAGTTTGCATTTCAGGAAATGCTGTTTTTACTGATGATAAAGGAACAGTCGTTAATCTCAATTCAGGCACTTATGTAATGATTGAAGAAAATGTAAAACACGCTGTAAAAGCATTTGATGAAAGTAATTTCTTATTGATGAAATAATGAGTATTGCTGTAAACAACATATCAAAATATTACAAAAAATTAAAAGCAGTCGAAAACATTACTTTTAATGTAAATGACGGAGAATTATTTGGTTTAATTGGACCTGATGGCGCAGGAAAAACAACTATTTTCAGAATACTTACTACGCTTTTAGTTGCCAATGAAGGAAGTGCTGAAGTAGCAGGTTTTGACGTAGTCAAACAACTCAAAGAAATCAGAAACTCTGTTGGCTATATGCCAGGAAAATTCTCGCTATATCAAGATTTAACTGTTGAAGAAAATCTACATTTTTTTGCCACTATTTTCGGAACCACAATTGAGGAAAATTATGATTTAATTAAAGACATATACATTCAAATTGAACCATTCAAAGACAGAAGAGCAGGTGCTCTTTCGGGCGGAATGAAACAAAAATTAGCATTATGTTGTGCGTTAATTCATGCTCCAAAAGTATTATTTCTTGACGAACCAACTACAGGAGTTGATCCCGTTTCTCGAAAAGAATTTTGGATAATGCTAAAAAGATTACAACAAAAAGGCATTACAATATTAGTTTCAACACCCTATATGGATGAAGCTTCTCTTTGCGATAGAATTGCATTAATTCAAAAAGGCAAAATTTTAAAAATAGAAACACCAGAAAATATCATTAACAACTACGAAAAAGTAATTTATGATGTACAAGCAAAAAACACACACGGATTGATTCACGATTTAAAAAATTATCCTAATCAATACAGTGTTTATGCTTTTGGTGAGTTTGTACATTACATAGATAAAAATGCAACTTTCAATCCAAACGATTTACAAACCTATTTGAAAAATAAAAATCATACGGATATAATTATTAAACCTGCTACAATAACCATTGAAGATGTTTTCATGGACTTATAAACAAAAAAATGGAAAGAGAAAAAATAATATCTGTAAAAAATTTAACAAAAGAGTTTGGTCATTTTACTGCTGTAAAAGGCATTTCATTTGATGTTTATAAAGGAGAAATTTTTGGTTTTTTAGGAGCCAATGGAGCAGGGAAAACAACAGCTATGAAAATGTTGATTGGAATTTCAAATCCTACTTCAGGTGAAGCCAATGTTGCAGGTTTTGATGTTCACTCACAAGCCGATATGGTAAAAAAAAGTATTGGTTATATGAGCCAAAAATTCTCAATGTATGATGATTTAACTATTAAAGAAAACATTACTTTTTTTGGTGGAATTTATGGATTATCAAGAATACAAATCAAACAAAAAATCGCACAATTAATAGAAGAATTAGAACTTCAAGAAGTAGCAAATAATTTAGTAGGTTCGTTACCATTGGGTTGGAAACAAAAATTGTCGTTTTCAGTTGCATTACTGCACGAGCCAAAAATTGTTTTTCTCGATGAGCCAACAGGAGGCGTTGACCCAATAACCCGAAGACAATTTTGGGAAATGATTTATACACAAGCTTATAAAGGTACTACCATTTTTGTAACCACACATTACATGGATGAAGCAGAATATTGTGACCGAGTTTCTATTATGGTTGACGGCTCTATTGAAGCTTTAGACACACCAAAAAATTTAAAACAACAATTCAAAGTAGATTCTATGAATGATGTTTTTTTAAAATTAGCAAGGAATATAGAATAATAAATCACTACAACACTTGAAACTTAAACTAGAAACAAAAAACAAATGAAAAGATTTATCGGATTTGTAAAAAAAGAATTCTACCATATTTTCAGAGATAAACGTTCTTTGTTTATTCTGTTTGGTATGCCGATTGCCCAAATTTTATTGTTTGGTTTTGCCATAACAAATGAAATTAACAATGTTGACATTGCCATTTTAGACCAATCAAACGATATAGAAACACAAAAAATTATCTATAAAATAAAAGCATCACCCTATTTTAATGTTGAAAACCAAATTGAAAAAGAAAGCGACATAGAATCAGAATTTAAAAAAGGAAAAATCAAGGCAGTTCTTATTTTCGAACCAAATTTTAGTAAAAATCTAGAAACCAAAAAAGTAGCAGTAGTTCAAGCAATTACCGATGCGACCGAACCTAATGTTGCCAACACAATAGCAAATTATACCTCAGCAATTATACAAAATTATCAATCGCAAAAAAAACAATCCAATAGTAATCCAGTAAAGGTTGAAGTACAATCGAGAATGTTTTATAATCCTGAACTCAAAAGTGTTTTTAATTTTGTTCCAGGTGTAATGACCGTTATTCTAATGCTTGTTTCAGCTATGATGACCTCTATTTCTATCACACGAGAAAAAGAATTAGGCACTATGGAAATTCTTTTAGTTTCTCCATTAAAACCATTTCAAGTAATTATTGGAAAAGTATTTCCTTATATTTTTCTTTCCATTATCAATGCAATCGTAATATTAACATTAGGCTATTTTGTGTTCAAAATGCCTATAAATGGAAGCATCTTTTTGTTAGCTTTTGAAAGTATATTATTTATCATTTCTGCTCTTTCATTGGGGATATTAATTTCTACCGTTTCTAATTCTCAACAAACCGCAATGATGTTATCATTAATGGGTTTGATGCTACCAGTAATTATTCTATCAGGATTTATATTTCCTATAAATAGTATGCCTTTACCCATGCAAGTAATCAGTAACATCATACCTGCAAAATGGTTCATTATTATTGTAAAAGCCATTATGCTCAAGGGAGTCGGAATTCAATATATATGGAAAGAAACCCTTATATTAATTGGGATGACCGTATTTTTTATAACATTGAGCATCAAAAAATATAAAATTAGACTAGAATAAGAATAGTATCACTCCAAACTTTTCTAAAAAAAAGAAAAGGATACATATCAATAAAAATAAACAATGAAAACAATATTATTCATCATACAAAAAGAATTCAAGCAAATTTTTAGAGATAAAAGCATGCTTCAACTTATATTTATATTACCCATTTTGCAATTATTAATTTTGTCAAATGCAGCTACATTCGATGTTAAAAATATTGCAATAACCTTTGTTGACAATGACCAAAGTCGGGAATCAAGAGATTTAATAAATTCGTTTAAATCCTCAACCTATTTTAAAGTTACAGAACCCTATTTTTCTGAAAAAGAAGCTATCCAAGAAATGCAAAAAGGAAAAACCGACATTATTGTAAATATTCCAATTCACTTCAATCGTGACCTTCAAAAAGACAAAAAAACAAGTATTTCAGTAAGTATTAATGCTATAGATGCTGCAACAGCAGGTGTTGAAAATGTATATGTAACACAAATCATAAATACATACAATCAAAATATTCAAATGCAGTCCAACTATTTTTCAGGAAACAAAGAAATACATCAAAATATTATGGTTATACCGTCTTTTTGGTACAACAAAACCTTGAATTATAAAACGTTTATGGTTCCAGGTATTTTGGTTTTATTGGTTACTATGCTTACTTTATTTCTGTCATCAATGAATATAGTTAGAGAAAAAGAGTTAGGTACATTGGAGCAAATTAATGTAACACCAATAAAAAAATATCAGTTTATAGTTGGAAAATTATTTCCATTTTGGGTACTTGGCTTAGTGATTTTGACTGTTGGTTTGCTTATAGCTAAAGTTGTTTTTAATGTTCCCATGCTAGGTAATATTTTCCTTGTTTATGGTTTCACATCAGTGTATTTGCTATTAATTTTAGGATTCGGACTATACATATCTAATCATACCGAAACCCAACAACAAGCAATGTTTATTGCGTGGTTCTTTATGGTGATTTTCATATTAATGAGTGGTTTATTTACACCTATCGAAAGTATGCCAAAATGGGCGCAAAGCTTAACATTGTTAAACCCTATTCGATACTTTGTAGAGTTCATAAGAATGGTTCTACTAAAAGGATCCGGATTTTATGAAGTATTGCCAAACCTATTAATTGTTACCGGATTTGCAGTATTTGTAAACGGCATGGCGGTTTGGAGTTATAAAAAATCAAATTAGAAACTTAACTTAAATCAAATTATTTATAAGTATTGAATTCAAACTTTTAGAAATCTTGAATTCAACAAATAAATGAAAACATGAAAAATAAAATAGTTTTGATTTCAATTATTTTAATAACATCTATTTCATCGGCACAAACTAAAAAACAGATTCAATAGTTTCACTTAGTTTAGATAAAATAGCACAAGTTAACCAAGGAGAAAGTTATGTTACATTTCCTTTTGATATTGGGAATTTAGAACCTTTAATGTTTGAGGCAAATGTTAGTCCTAATTTTAAGATCAGAGAACGTAAAGATTCAAGATTAATGGCAGTGTTAACTTCTCAAATTATTATAAGAATGTTTGATGAATATTCATATCCTGTAAAAACACCCAGTTATATTCCTCAAATAGCATTTTATTTTCTAACAGGACATAAAGAATCAGCCAATAAATTAACACTTTTTGGTAAAATTGCACATCATTCGAATGGTCAAAACGGAAATTTCTATACCGAAAATGGAGATATCAATTTACAATCCGGAAATTTTGCAACAAATTATATAGAAATTGGATTTTTAAAATCATCTTACAGTAACCAAATCAATGCCTTCAAATTTATTAAAAGCTCTATTGAAATTCATCCAAAAAAATGGATGTTAGAAGAACTTCAAGGTCAATATAGTGGACTTCGATGGCACAATACCTTTTTAGCCTACAAGCTTCCTATGAAAAGTAATCTAATAAAAAACAAAGAACAAAGAGCAAACTTTTCTGTAAAAGCTGAAACTACTTTGATGCTTGATAATATGAATAATTGGGATACTTTTAATATAGACCGACTTAATACAAGTTTAATTGTTTATTATCATCCAAAATTTTTAGAAGATATTGGATTCTATGTTCAATTCTATCACGGTATGGATTACTATAACATTTATTTTCAACACCAAATCAATACAATCCGTTTTGGTATTATGACAGAGGTTTTACGTTTTTAAAATATTTTAATATTTCAAAAAAGTTTGTCCTTTTTTTATACCCAAGGATAGTTCTTCAAGAGTTGTATGCTCTAACATGTAAATTAAATCTTTTTTTACAAACTTAAATTTTTCATGAACTGGACATGGGTGATCTTCCGAGCAATTACTTAAACCTAATCCGCATCTTAAAAAAACAGAATCACCATCTATTGCTATTACAATGTCAGAAAGTTTAATGTTTTTTAGATCATCTTTTAAAATCATAAACCCTCCTCCAACACCTTTACTTGATTTTATAATGTTATTTTTAACTAGCACTTGCAAAATTTTGGCAGTGAAAGCAATTGGAGAATCTATTTCATTAGCAATCTCTTTCAACCCAACTTTTCCTTCGTTACAACAATGTGTTGCAATAAAAATTGTTGCTCTAATAGCATACTCACAACTCTTTGAAAACATCTTTTTTGTTCAAAAATATTAAATTAACATCATAAAAGACAATTTTATCTTTTATTTAACATTTATGATTTTTATCATGTTTTAAGACTATGTCCATTCTTAAATTTGCCTTAAATTAATAAAAGACCAAAATGTCTTTTATTAGAAACACTAACTAAAACTAAAATTTATGCTATCAAAATCACAAGCAAGGGCATTTTTTCTAGGTGGAACATTAGTCACATTTTTAGTCTTTATAGGGCTAACAATTTACTCGTTCATGCCAAAAAATGATCAAACCAACTACGGCAAAATTGATGCTCAAGTTGTAAAAGGTAAAGAAATTTGGGAATCCAACAATTGTATGGGTTGTCACACTATTCTTGGCGAAGGTGCTTACTATGCACCAGAATTAACAAAAGTAATAGACCGCAGAGGTGATGCTTATGTAAAAGCAGTTTTAATGAGCAAAGAACCTTGGCAACCTAGAGGTAGAAAAATGGTTGCTTATGCAATGTCCAATGAAGAAGCAGAAGCTGTAATTGCTTACTTTAAATGGATTGGAAAAATCGATTTGAATGGATTCGACAGAGTAGTTTCTCCATTAGCAAAAGACAAACAATAAATTTAATATTATGAAATATAAATCACAAAAAATAGCTTATTGGTTTTTTGCCTTATGCATGTTATTGTTTTCATTACAAATAATATACGGCTTTATCATGGGCTTTGATAGAATTGGATTGCAAGGTCTGCATGACATAATTCCATTTAATACTGCAAGAGCAGTACACACCAACTTATTAGTAGTTTGGTTGTTAACAGGATTTATGGGAGCAGCTTATTACATCATTCCCGAAGAGGCACAAAGAGAATTGATAAGTGTAAAATGGGCATATGTTCAACTTATTTCTCTTGCCGTTGTTGGAGTTGTAGCTATAATTGGTTTTCATTTAAACCATTGGGAAGGAAGAAAATTTCTTGAAATTCCAAGAGAGTTAGATTTTCTTGTTGTTGTAAACGTGTTATTATTCTTAGGATTAATTTTAGGAACTTTATTTAAAGGTAAACGCAAAACTACAACAGCATTGGTATTATCAATGGGATTATTGTTTGCAGCATTACTTTACTTACCAGGAATGATTTGGTTTGACAGTCAAGTAACGGATTCTTTCTTCCGTTGGTGGGTTGTTCACTTATGGGTTGAAGGTGTTTGGGAATTAATAATGGGTGGTATTTTATCTTACTTATTAATTAAATTGACTGGTGTTGATAGAGAAGTTATCGAAAAATGGTTGTATGTAATCATTGGTTTAACTTTCCTATCAGGTGTTCTAGGAACTGGGCATCACTACTATTATATTGGAGTAAACAAAATTTGGTTAATTGTTGGTGGAATATTCTCTGCTCTTGAACCACTGGCTTTCCTTGCAATGGCATTATTTGCTGTAAATATGTATAGAAAAGGCGAAAAAAGTCACCCAAACAAAATTGCTTTATTCTGGACAATCGGTTCTGCCATTGTATCCTTTATTGGTGCTGGTTTATTAGGATTTGCACATACTTTACCACAAACAAATCTTTATACACACGGAACATTAGTAACTGCAATGCACGGTCACTATGCTTTTTGGGGTGCTTATGCTATGATTGTTTTAGCAATTATTAGTTATGCTTTACCAAACCTAACAGGCAGAAAACGCTACAATAGCGTACAAGGAAATGCAGCATTTTGGCTGTCAAATATTGGAATCCTTGGAATGACTGTTGCGTTTGGTGTTGCTGGTGTTGCTCAAGTATATATGGAACGTAAACTGAAAATGGAATTTATGGAGGTTCAAAAAGAAACTGAAATTCACTTTGTCGTATTACTAATCTGTGCTACCATGTTTACCGTAGGAATTGGGCTTTTTATATATGATTTTATAAAATATGGAAGACCTACAGATGAAGCCTTAGAAACTGAAAATTAAATTAAAAATTAAATTAAAGAAAAGCATGTCGGTTTGTGCATTTCCAATGCAAGAATCTAAAGCAGACGTAAACAGAGCAATTAAAACTGTTATCAAAGGATTAACAGGAAAAGTAACTGTAAACGGCAAAGTATTTAATAGTGCCATGCCTGCAACCCTGGAAAAAATTGAAATCATGAAAAAAATATTTTTAACCATTTTTGGTCTTGCCGCATTAGCAAGTTGTAAGCAAAACGATGAATACAAAAAAGTCGATGCATCACAAATAAAAGTTGAAGGAAGTATGAATGCCGAATTAACAGCTCCGCCATTTGTGCCAAAACCAGTTGGAGATAGACCGGCCAAAAAACTAATTGTCAATATGGAAATTATTGAGAAAGAAGGAGAAATGGCTGATGGTGTTAAGTATGTCTATTGGACATTTGGAGGAACAGTTCCTGGAAGTTTTATTAGAACTCGAATTGGTGATGAAGTTGAATTTCATTTAAAAAATCACCCCGATAATAAACTACCTCACAACATTGATTTACATGCTGTAACTGGTCCTGGTGGTGGTGCAAAATCCTCATTTGTTGCCCCTGGTCATGAAGTAACCTTTTCTTTTAAGGTATTGAATCAAGGATTGTATGTTTACCATTGTGCAACTGCACCTGTAGGTATGCACATTGCTAATGGAATGTATGGACTTATCTTGGTTGAACCCGAAGGAGGTTTGCCTCCTGTTGATAAAGAATACTATGTTATGCAAGGTGATTTTTACACTAAAGGTGCTAACGGAGAAAAAGGATTGCAACCTTTTGACATGGTAAAAGCGTTAAAGAAGAACCTGATTATGTAGTATTTAATGGAAAAACAGGTTCGTTAACTGGTGATAATGCACTTACAGCTAAAGTTGGTGAAACTATTCGTCTATTTGTCGGAAATGGTGGTCCAAACTTAGTTTCTTCATTCCATGTTATTGGAGAAATTTTTGATAATGTTCATGTAGAAGGTGGTTCACTCGTAAATCATGATGTACAAACAACGCTTGTTCCTGCTGGTGGAGCTGCAATTGTTGACTTTAAAGTTGATGTTCCTGGATCATTAGTGATAGTAGACCATTCTATTTTTAGAACTTTTAACAAAGGTAGTTTAGGTTTAATAAATATTAGTGGAGACGAAAACAAAACGATCTATTCAGGAACTCAATCGGATGAAGTTTACCATCCTGAAGGAAGCACCATTCAAACCATGCCAAATGAGACAGGTGCAAAAGCTCCTAAAGCAGTAACACTTGTTGAACGAATTGCAGATGGAAAATCAATTTATGCCAAAACATGTTTTGCATGTCATCAAGCAACTGGTGAAGGTTTGCCAAATGCATTTCCTCCTTTAGCTAAGTCCGATTATTTAAATGCTGATGTGAATAGAGCTATCGAGATTGTACTTAAAGGAAAAACTGGCGAAGTTGTTGTCAATGGCAAAAAATACAACAGTGTTATGACCGCTCAAACGCTAACCGATGATGAAGTTGCAAATGTATTAACTTATGTTTACAGCACTTGGGGCAATTCTAAAAAAGAAGTTACTCCTGCCATGGTTAAAGCAGTTAGAAGTAAAAAGTAAATTGTTAATTCCATGAAAAGTTTATATTTTCTGTTTGTCGTAATTGTGTTTATTTCTTGCTCGAAAGATAAAGAAACGAGCACTTTAGAAAGTATAACTATTCCATCAGTTTCTACTCCAAATGATAAACCGTTTGGAGTAGAAACACCGATGGTTTCTGTAGAAGGCGGAAAATACATTCCTCTTTACGGAGGGAAAAATAAAGAAGTAGAGGTAAATAATCTACTTATTGATGTCTATCCTGTTTCAAGCGAAAATTTTTTAGCTTTTGTAAAACAAAATAAAAGATGGAGAAAATCGCAAATAAAAAAACTTTTTGCAGATGGTAATTATCTAAATAATTGGAAGAACGACACCATTTTGCCCTCTGACGTAAAACCAAATAGTCCCATTACAAACGTTTCATGGTATGCAGCAAATGCTTATTGTGAATGTCAAGGCAAAAGATTAGCAACTGTTGATGAATGGGAATTTGTTGCTATGGCAAATGAAAATGTTGCTGATGCAAGAAAAATAGAAGAATACAATCAATACATTTTAGATTGGTATGAAAAACCAAAAACGTTTAACAACGAAATTGGAAAAACCTTTAAAAACTATTATGGTGTTTATGATTTACATGGTTTAGTTTGGGAATGGACTTCTGATTTTAATTCTATTTTATTAACCGGTGAATCTCGAAGTGATGTAACTACAGACAAAAACTTATTCTGTGGTAGTGGTCAATAAATCCATTTCTGACGAATCTATTTTTAATTTAACGAGCAAATGGAAAACTCAAGATAACAAAACCATAGAAATAAAAGATTTTAAAGGGAAAGTTACCGTAATGGTAATGATATACACCAGTTGCAAAGCAGCTTGCCCAAGATTAGTTGCCGATATGCGCGATATTGAGTCTAAGATGCCAAAAGATAAACTCTCCAATTTGAATTTTGTTTTGGTAAGCATTGATCCCGAAGTTGACACTCCAGATAGATTAAAAACATTTGCTAAAGATAATTTTATGGATGCGCCACATTGGACATTTCTACAAGGCACAAAAACAACAGTTCAAGAATTTGCTAATGTTTTGGCTGTTAAATACAAAAAAATTGCACCTATGGATTTTTCACACTCTAACATTATAAGTGTTTTTGATAAAGAAGGCGTTTTACTTCATCAACAAGAAGGTTTAGGAGTAAATAATAAAGAAACAGTGGATAAAATTATAGAAACCGTAAATAAATAATAGTATGAAAAAATATATTTATACTACTTTTATTACCCTTTTAGGGACTATAACAATTTTTGCACAACAATTTGATATTAATGCAGATTTACGTGCAAGATTTGAAAACAGAAACGGTTATGGAACCTTAAAACCAGATACTGAAAAAGCAGCTTCTTTTATCTCTCAAAGAACTCGACTAATATTTGATTATTCTTTTAAAAATATCAAATTACGAGTTTCTCCACAAAATGTAAAAACTTGGGGAGACGTAACAACTACTTCAAAAACAGATGCAAACAGTGCTTTTCATGAGGCTTATGGCGAAATAAAAATGGATGAGAAATTCTCTTTCAAATTAGGACGACAAGAAATTAATTATGACGATGCTCGTATTTTTGGAAATGTAGATTGGACTATGCAAGCCAGAAGTCATGATGCATTTTTATTAAAATTTAATCCAAATTCCAAAAATCAAATTCATTTTGGATTAGCGTTAAATGCAAATAAAGAAACTAATTTTTATGAAAATTATGCCGTTTTACAATATAAATCATTGCAATATCTATGGTACCACACTGATTTTGAAAAATTAAATTTTAGCATTTTAGCATTAAATAACGGAATGCCGTATTTAGTTGGAACGGAAGAAAAAATAGATTATAGTCAAACTTTAGGTTCAAGATTGGTTTTCAAAAATGGATCACTTTCTATTGATGGCGCAGCTTATTTGCAAACAGGGAAAATAGCCGATAAGTCTGTAAGTGCCAACTATTTTTCAGCAAATATTAATTATAAAGCTTCCACAACTTTTAACACCAGTATTGGTTTTGAACGTCTCTCTGGAAAAGATCAAAATGATACGTCTACGGATATGAAATCGTTTAATCCATTGTATGGAACCAATCATAAATTCAATGGCTACATGGATTATTTTTATGTTGGAAATCACACAAATTCTGTTGGTTTAACCGATGTTTATGCAAATCTAGGCTACGAAAAAAACAAATTTTCAGCCAAATTAACACCTCATTATTTTGCTTCTGCAGCTTCAATTTATAGTGCTGGAGTAAAACAAGACAATTATCTAGGCACCGAATTAGATTTAACATTAGGATACAAAATGTATGAAAATGTAACTGTAGATGCAGGATTTTCACAAATGTTTGCCTCTTCATCAATGGCAGTTTTAAAAGCTGGAAACAAAAATGCAGGTAACAATTGGGCATTTATTTCCATAAAAATTAATCCAAATTTATTTTCAAATAAAGTCGAAGAGAAACTATAATTATTCATTAAAATGACACCAAATATTCCCTATTATTTTTCTATTGGTAAAGAAGAAGAAGTTTTTTCACATGCCTATTCCAATAAAATTCCGTTGCTACTAAAAGGGCCAACAGGAACAGGAAAATCACGTTTTATCGAATACATGGCGTATAAATTAGATAAAAAACTAATTACAATTGCCTGCCACGAAGAAACATCTTCAACCGATTTAATTGGACGATTTATCATCAAAGGTGCAGAGACTGTTTGGGTTGACGGACCAATGACAATTGCCGTAAAAGAAGGTGCTATTATTTATTTAGATGAAATCGCCGAAGCACGACCTGATGTCATTGTAGCCATACACTCGCTAACCGATCATCGCCGAGAATTGTTTATTGACAAGTTAGGAATTACCATAAAAGCACACGAAGATTTTATGCTAGTAGCGTCATTTAATCCTGGATATCAACGTGGTTTTAAAGAATTGAAACCGTCAACAAAACAACGTTTTTCAGCACTTTCGTTTGATTATCCAGAGGCAAAACAAGAAATCGAAATTCTCATTAATGAAACTAAAGTAGATGCTGATAATGCTAAAAAACTAGTAGCAATTGGTTCTAAAATTAGAAATCTAACCGAACTGGATTAACCGAAACCGTTTCGACACGACTTTTAGTAAACGCTGCAACATTAATCAAAGCGGATTGCCAAAAGACTTTCAACTCACATTGCAATCGTTGAACCTTTGACAGACGATTTACAAACCATTCAATCGTTAAAGGATTTGTGCGATTTGATGATATAATTTTTTCGCTTTAAAGCGATTTAAGTTTTAGCAAAACTAACGTCAAAAAAATAATTGAAGATGAAAAAAATAGTGATAGCAATGCTTTTTACAATATTTTTTGGGTGTCAAAATCAAACATTCTATGAAGAAGAGGTAAATAAAAATGACGATTTATTAGAATTTTTGCTCATAGAAACTAAAAGCTTTTTGGATGAAAAACCAACTCATACACATCAAGATATAAATGCTGTACTAAAAAATCAGAATAGTCAAAAACCCTTTGCTGTTATTGTAACGTGTTCGGATAGTAGAGTTTCCCCTGAAATACTTTTTGACCAAGGAATTGGAGATTTATTTGTAATTAGAAATGCTGGAAATCTTATTTCAGACATAGACATGGGAAGTATTGAATATGCAATTGAACATCTTGATACAAAATTAATTATTGTTTTAGGACATACTGAATGTGGCGCAATAAAAGCCTATTTAGGAGATAAAAAGGATGACTATAAAAAGCACCTTTCACATAAAATCAAAACGATTGCAAACGAAAACGAACAAAAAAAAATTAAAAAACCAAAGGATTTAAATTCTTGTATAATAGCAAATATTATGCACTCAAAAAAATCATAGAAGAGAACCCAATTATTAAAGCGCATAAAACAAAAATAATTTCAATGGAATATAATGTTCATAGTGGAAAAGTTGTACAATTATAAACTACAAATTACTTTGTCCTATTGCTGCTCATTAAAAAATTTTCATAAAATTCGAAATTAAGATTTACTGCTCATTGACTAAAAAATGGATATAGACGAACTACTTTTCGGAACCGTTTCTAAATATTTCAAAAAAAGAAATAAGAAAAAAATTCTTTTAGACAACAATGCAGTTTTCTTAAAGGATGTAAAACCTCGTTTGACCATTTTAGCAAGAGCAATTACAGGAAATGCCATTGAAATTTTTCCTGCTGAACGAGAAGGTGGCTATAAAAACAACAACTTTTTTCTTCCTATTTATTTTAACGAACTGTCAACGAAAGAGCAAAATTTAGGACTTTACTTTTCAGAATTTTGTTTTTGAGTGTGCAATCCGACTTGAATATCAATTTGATTGTTGACGAAGTTTTTTCAGAAGAAAAAAAAGCAACAGATTTTAGATTTATTATTTCAAAATATCCGAATTCCTAAAGAAATTTATGAAGAATTAAAAACACATTTTGAACTCAACGCAACTCCAAAAAATCCAGCAGATTATTCTTGGATTTATGGCAAGTTGATGCAAAATGATAGTGAAGAAAACACTGCAACTTTTTTAGAAAATTTTTCAGATTTTGTGAAAAAATCTAATTCAGAACAAATTACAACAACATTACAAGCAAAAGCTGTTGAAGAAATCATTACGGTTGAAGTTGACAAAAAACAACAAGAAGATTATGTGTTACTGCATAGTTTTGAAAAAGTAGAAACTGCCGAAGAATTCAACGGAAATTGGCGTGATTTTGATGGTTCTGACGATTTAGAAAAACACGAAAACGCTATTGAAGATCTTAATATGAAATTCACTGTTCGTGTTGACGATACTGCACATTCTGTTTATCAAGCGGAGTTTACTGAAAACACTTCCATTTCTGAAAGTGCCGAAATCGACTCTAATGGTTTTCATTTAACTTATAACGAATGGGATTTTGAAAAAGAAAATACAAAGAACATTTCTGCAAAGTTTATCCAAAAACGCAACAAAAAACAGATGCAAATTACTATCAAAGCACAATCTTAAGGAACAATTCAACACTATTAAATTTAAGGAAAATCTTAACCAATTTGAACAACAAAATGCAACAGCAAAAACGTCAAACTCAAGGAGAAGAGTTTGACATTGATGCTATTACCGATTTGTATGTAGATGTGCATTCTAAAAAAACACCTTCGGATAAAATTTATCTTTCCAACCGGAAAAAAGAAAAAGATTTATCCATTTTATTGCTCTTAGACATTAGTTTATCAAGTGATAGTTATGCGGCAGGAAATCGAGTAATTGATGTAGAAAAACAAGTTTCTATTTTGTTTGGAGAAATTTTAAACGAATTTAACATTGATTTTTCTATTGATAGTTTTTATTCTAAAACACGTAATTTTTCGACTTACCTAACTGTTAAAGATTTTGACGAAAATTGGGCTGTCGCCAAAAATAAAGTTGGTGCTATTGAACCATCAGGTTATACAAGAATTGGTGCTGCTTTGCGTCATGCAGGTGCAAGATTAGACACTCGAAAAACCAAAAATAAATGGATTATTCTAATTTCTGATGGCAAACCAAACGACTATGATAAGTATGAAGGTAAATACGGAATTAACGATGTGAAACAAGCTTTACGAGAGTTAAAAGAAAACAATATAAATGCCTATGCATTGGCTATTGAAGCTCAAGCAAAATATTATTTGCCGCAAATGTTTGGACAAAATCATTATCAAATTCTAACAACACCAACAGAATTACTACAAGCAATGGTAAAGTTGTACGAAAAAATAAAACAAAATTAAAATGATAACAGAATTCCAAAATATGGATTTAGCAAAAGGACATCCTATTCAAAATTATTTAGATGAAACACTTCTAATTCAATCTATTGCAGATAACCTTATTCAAGTTGACATCAAAAATGACTTTCAGAGGTTTTATAATTTATTCAACCAACTGACAACAATTGAAAAACGTTTTGAACGTAAAGAAAATCAGTTATTTCCTTTTCTTGAGCAAAAAGGTTGGACTGGTCCTTCACAAAATATGTGGTCTTTTCATGATATTATTAGACAAATATTTAGAATTGTTAGACAAAACATTGAAAATAAAAATTTAATTTCTGCAAAACACAATACCGAATTAGCAATACAAAACATAAATAGATTATTGGAAGTGGAAGAAACCGTATTATTTCCAAATGCTTTAGAAATTTTATCTGATGATGAGTGGAAAGTAATGCGAAAAGGAGAAGACGAAATCGGTTGGATGTTAGCCGATGTTCCACCAAACTTTCCGAACGAACCTGAGTACATTCATCCATCACAAGATACTGAAAAAAGAACTGACGTGGTTTTTGATGAAAAAGCAGCACATTATGATGAAGGGTATATGACTGTTGAACAAGTAAACTTACTTTTTAAAACTTTACCTATTGATTTAACCTATGTAGATGAAAATGATAAGGTGATTTTTTATAATAGAGGAGAAGAAAGAGTTTTCCCAAGGAGTGCTGGAATTATTGGAAGAGAAGTTCGCTTTTGTCACCCACCAAAAAGTGTTGATACTGTTTTAAAAATTTTAGAAGCTTTCAGAAAAGGAGAACAAAACGAAGCTTCTTTTTGGATAAACTATAAAGATCGATTAATATACATCCGTTATTTTGCTGTTCGTAATTCAGAAAAAGAATACAAAGGAGTTGTTGAAATGTCACAAGACATAACCGATATTAAACAAATTAATGGAGAAAGAAGATTGCTAGAATGGAACTAAAAGATATAAAAATAAATTACCAAAATTTCTATTATCCGCCAGGAGGAATTTTACTTTGGATTATCATTTTTCTAGAGCTAATAACCTTTGGAATGGCTCTTGTTGCTTTGGTTTTTAGTGCTAAAGAAAATCCACAACTTTTTCACGAATCTAGTTTGCATCTTAATAAAACTTTTGGAACTATTAATACGATTTTCTTACTTGCAAGTGGTTTTTAGTAAATGCAGTTCATAATTTTAAAGAAAACAATTTCAATAAAGCTTCATTTCAGGTCAAAATTGCAATGATTGGAGGTTTGCTTTTTATTCTTCTTAAAAGTATTGAATATTATACAAAAATAGCATCTGGTTTTGTTTTAGATACCAATACATTCTTTACCTTTTACTGGCTTTTAACGGGTTTTCATCTCATTCATGTTATTGTCGGATTGGTGATTTTATTTGTGCTAAACAGAAATTTAAAAACTAAAGCTATTGAAGATGTCGAAGCTTCAGCTGCTTTTTGGCATATGTGCGACTTGATTTGGTTACTGCTTTTTCCCGTTTTATATCTAATTTTCTAACTATGAAAAAGGAACTAACATATACCTTCGCATTATTACTATTGTTGACATTTGCTACTTTTTTAATAGTCAATCTTCACTTAGATTCTTTCATAAAAGAATGCTTAATTCTAACACTATTTTCTGTTAAGTTTTTATTAGTTGCATTTCAGTTCATGGAGCTTAAAAAAGCGCATTCTTTTTGGAAAATCTCAACAATAGCAATTTTAATCATTATCAATTTAATCATAATTATTTCATAAAAAATAAAACCATGATTGAAATCATAAAATTAGAGAACCAAAAATAGCACTTTGCAAATAAATTTTAAAAAATGGAAAATCACATTTATAATGTAAACTTAAAATGGGAAAGCGACAGAAAAGGACTTATCTCATCTCCCGAATTACCAACAACAATTGAAGTTGCAACTCCTCCTGAATTTGACAAAGGAATGCCCAACATTTGGTCTCCTGAACACTTATTTACGGCTTCTGTCTTGAGTTGTTTTATGACTACTTTTTTGGCAATTTCTGAATATTCAAAATTAGATTTTATTTCATTTGAATGTAGTTCTGATGGTATTCTTGAAAAAATAGAGGGTAAATACTTAATGACCAAAATTATTGTAAAACCAATATTGACAATAGCCGACTTAAATAAAATAGAGAAAGCACAACGTGTTTTAGAATTATCTGAAAAAGCATGTTTGATTTCAAATTCAATCAAAAGTGAGGTTATATTGAAGCCAACAATCAATATTGAAAACTAATAAATAGTAATGGTGACATCCAAAAAATACTTGTTTTTTTATCGCTACTAATTAGTCTTTTTTTAGCGTATAATTTTATTATTTATACTTCAAAAGAGGACTATGGAACAATTCATTTTTCCAAAAAAGCGATACAAGGTGAAACCATTTGGTTAGAAAATAATTGCAATTCTTGTCATCAATTCTATGGTCTGGGCGGTTATCTTGGCCCTGATCTTACTAATATTTATTACAAAAGAGATGAAGCCAATATAAAAACGATGCTAACTAGTGGTGTAAATGCAATGCCAAAATTTAGTTTTAATGAAGATGAAAAAGAAGCTTTAATTCAATTTTTGAAAGAAGTTGACCTAACAGGTTATTATCCAAACAAAGAAGCAAGTATTGAATATAACGGTTGGGTTGAAATAAAAAAATAAGTAACATGAAAACAGATAAATACCCGCTTTATTTTATTTACATCGGTTTAATTTCACTTCTTTTTGGGCTTCTTTGTGGATTACTAGCTGGATTTCAATATATAACGCCAAGTTTTATTAAAGAATTTTTGCCTTTCAATGCGCTGCGTCCGCTTCATACACTTTTTGTTGTTTCCTGGATATTGCTTTCGGCAATTGGAGGAATTTATTACTATATAAAGCCAAAAAATCAAAACTTAGTAAGAATTCATTTTTGGCTTTTTATTATAACCGGAATAGGAATAATAGTTTCTTATTTAACTAAAAATTTTGCAGGAAAAGAGTATTTAGAATTTCCTAGTTACTTTTATTTTCCAATTGTATTAGGATGGATTTTATTTGGCATCAATTATTATAAAACCATGCTGTCTTCATTTAAAAATTGGCCTGTTTATTATTGGATGTGGGCAACAGGAATTGTTTTTATGATATATCATTTTACAGAAGCTCATTTGTGGTTGTTGCCTTATTTCAGAGATCATTTTATTCAAAACATTTCATTGCAATGGAAATCGGGAGGCTCTTATGTAGGCTCCTGGAATATGCTGGTTTATGGGACATCGCTATTTGTAATGTCTAAAATAAGTAATGATGATAGTTATGCAAAATCAAAAAAAGCTTTCTTTTTTTATTTTTTAGGATTAACCAATTTAATGTTTGGTTGGGCACATCACATTTATATTATTCCAACCGCTCCTTGGATTCGATATTTGGCTTACGCAATAAGCATGACCGAATGGATTATTTTATTTTCGATAATTTATGATTGGAAAAAAAACCTATCTAAAGAAAAGCAAACCAAATTTTTATTAGCATATCGATTGATGATATTGGCAGATTTCTGGGTGTTTTTAAACATCATTTTGGCATTATTAATTTCTATTCCATCTATCAACTTATTCACACACGGAACACATATTACAGTTGCACATTCGATGGGTACGACTATCGGAATTAACACTTTGATATTACTATCATCAATAGCTTTTATTATCGATTCTGAAAACAAATTTACTCTAGTCTCTGAAAAAAGAATTGCTTTTGGAATCAAGATTTTCAATTTTTCATTCCTTATATTTTGGGCAAGTTTACTAATTATGGGAATCAAAAAAGGATATTGGAATTTCTTTAGTAAGAATGAATCTTTTAGTCAATTACAGGATTCTTTACATTGGATTTATGTTTTATTTGTCATCTTTGGACTCGGAATTTTTATAGGTCTTTATATTATTGTATTTGAATATTTGAAAAACATAAAATCAATTTCTAAAAACAACCCTAATATTTTGTGAGTTTTCAATTTTTGATGAATTAATTTTTGATGAAGGAGTAAGATTTCCTAATGTTTCAACATTATTTTGAAAGTGTTGAATGTAATAATTGCCTTTATATTTTTTCAATTCGAGAAAATGCATCATTTGGTTTAATTCAGCATCAGAAATCAATTCGGAATGATAAGTAGTTCTTACTTCAAATTGTATTGTACTGGCTAAAAGAAGCTCAAGGGAATGTTCAAATTCATCAAACAAATTAGACTTTGTTACAGCATTATAACTATACTTTGTTGCTTTAAAATCTAATGCGACATAATCAATTAAATTATTATTGAGTAATTGCTTTACTACTTTTGAGTTCGATCCGTTAGTATCTATTTTGACTAAAAAACCTAATGCTTTCACTTCTTTAATTTGCTCGACAATATTTTTATGAATTAAGCATTCACCACCGCTAAAAACTACGGCATCAAGTAATCCTTTGCGTTTTTAAGAAAGAAATTGTTTCAGAAAAAGTAATGGCCTTTTCCTAAAACAATTTCGGGATTATAACAATACAAGCAACGCATATTACAACCTGCATACCATAGAATGCAAGCTGATTTATTCGGATAATCTAATAATGTAAATGGAGTAATATTGCAAATTGGTTTGGCTAACACTAGTTTTCTCTGAAATGTACACGCTGTTTATGTTCTCCTTTTTTACCAATATTAAAACTCTCAACTGGGCGATGATACCCCATTACTCTTGTGTAAACCAAACATTTAGTTCTTAAATGTTGATTGTGCTCTAAAATTTCTCCGATTTTGTATTCATTTTGGATTATTGTATTTAATTGTTGTTTATTGAACTTTCTAATAAAGTTTCATTATCTAATTCCTCTAAAAGTTTTTTCATCACATTTTGGGCAATACTCGTGCTCACCATTCAAATATCCATGCACTGGGCAAACACTAAATACAGGAGTTACAGTTATATAAGGTAATCTGAACTTGGTTTAAAACCGTTTTTTACAAAGTTTTTACATGCTTCGGACGAGCTAATTCTTTCATTCATATATAAGTGTAGCACGGTTCCACCTGTATATTTGCACTGTAATTCATCTTGCATCAATAACGCTTCAAAAGGATCTTGCGTGAAATCTACAGGAATTTGAGAACTATTTGTATAATAAATGTTTTCTCCTTGACCTGCTTGAAGAATAGTTGGAAATCTTTTTTTATCTTCTTTGGCAAAACGATAAGTTGTTCCTTCAGCAGGTGTGGCTTCAAGATTGTAAAGATTACCTGTTTGTTCTTGAAACTCTTTCATTCTATTTCTGATATAATCTAAAATTTCCATGCAAAAGTTGTTTCCAAAAGTTGTGGAAATATCATCTTTGTCATTTGTGAAATTGCGAACCATTTCATTCATTCCGTTAACACCAATAGTTGAAAATGATTTCTAAAATGAGGTAAATACCTTTTCGTATACGGAAATAAACCTCTATCATACATCTCTTGAATAAAAGTCTTTTTTCTCTAATGTTGATTTAGCAATTTCCATTAATTTATCTAATTGCTCAAAAAATACTTCTTTATTACCTTCATATAAATAACCTAATCGAGCCATGTTGATAGTAACAACTCCAATGCTTCCTGTCATTTCGGCACTTCCAAAAAGCCCGTTACCTCGTTTTAGTAATTCTCTTAAATCTAGTTGTAATCGACAACACATACTACGAACGGCATTTGGTTTATAGGCACTTTCGTTTTCAACTTTATTGCCTTTTTCATCTAATATGTATTGGCTTCCAATAAAATTTTGGAAATAAGAAGAACCAATTTTTGCAGTGTTTTCAAAAAGAATTTCGGTGTTTTCGCCATTCCAATCAAAATCTTCGGTAATATTTACTGTTGGTATTGGAAAAGTAAATGGTTGACCATTGGCATCACCTTCCGTCATTACTGTGTAATAGGCTTTGTTGATCAAATTCATTTCTTCCTGAAAATGCTCATAACGTAAATCCGTTAGCTTATCAACTCCACGCTCATTAGCTTTTACTAAAAGATCATAATTGAAATTACCTTCAAAGAAATGATGGTTGTTTTTAGTTGGGATTTGGGTTTTTAAATCGTCAGGAACAACCCAATCTAATGTTATATTGGTAAAAGGAGATTGCCCCCAACGTGCAGGAACATTCAAATTATAAACAAAACTGCGAATAGCTTTCAACACTTCATCAAAAGTCAAATTATCTTTAAATACGTATGGAGCTAAATAAGTATCAAATGAGCTAAATGCTTGTGCACCTGCCCATTCACTTTGTAAAATTCCGAGAAAGTTTGCCATTTGTCCCAATGCTTCTCTAAAATGAGAAGGAGGTTTGCTTTCAACTCGACCACGAACACCATTAAAGCCATCGTTTAACAAAACTCTTAAACTCCAACCTGCACAATAGCCTGTTAAACAATCCAAATCATGAATGTGAATATCGCCGTTCCGATGGGCATAACCTTCTTCTTTTGAATATACTTTATCCAACCAATAATTTGCAATAATTTTACCTGCAACATTATTTACTAAACCTGCATTAGAATATGATGTGTTTGCATTAGCGTTAATTCTCCAATCGGTTTGTGAAATGTATTCTTCAATAGTTTGTGTGCTGTCAACATAGGTTGTATCATCATTTAATCCTGCTACATGTTCACGTTGTAACTTTCTTGTATGACGGTAGATCATAAAGGAACGCTTTTCTCAATAGCATCTTTTATTTTGTAAGATTCAAATGGTTTGTAATCACCATTTCGTTTAATCACGAATTTTTCCATGGTATAAATATTTTGTCTCTATGTTTATTTTATTAGTGGAGATTAAGTTTTGTTTCCATTTCTTTTGCTTTTGGGAACACTATGTTGTTTTCTAAATGAATGTGTTTGTGCAAATATTGTTCAAATTCTTTCAACATAGCAAAAGTTACTTTGTAGGTTTCACAAGCGTCAGATGGAGGATCGTAATCATTTGTGAGTTTTGCAATTTCTCTAAATCGTTCTCCTTCTGCATCATGTTCATTCATCATCATTGCAATAGGATTACTTACGGTTCCAAAATGAGGATGCTCAATAGCAGTATTTGTTCTTAAAGCGTTAAATAATTTTTTAATAAAAGGGAATAGAACCAATTCTTCCTTTTTCATATGCTGAGCTAATTCTCCTGTAGAGGTTTTAAAATGTTCAGTGATTTCAAATAATTCTGAATGATTTTTACCATGTACTTTGCAAAGTTTGTCAAGATATAATAGCAATGCAGCTGATTTTCTTCAACATAACGATGATGTACTTTCTCAATGTAATCAATTAATAAGTCAATTGGCCAAGATTTAAAATCTATATCTTGTGTTGTTTTCGTATTAAGAATATCATCTATTTCGTGTTGAACTTCAATTGAATCTATTCCTTTTTTGTTACACGCTTCCTCCAAAGTGATATTTCCTTTACAACAAAAATCTATTCCATATTTTGAGAAAACAGAAGCTGTTCTGTAATCTTCAGCTACCCACTCTCCTATTGTTGGGTGTTCTAATATATTCATAATATTGAAATTTAAGTTTCATCAATAATACAACCGTTTTGAAATAAAAAATTATGATTTTAATCATATTGTTTGAATAATTTGAATCGTTACTTTGAAATTATTATTATTGGGGGGTAGAATTGCTAAAATACCCAGGTTATTATTTATATAATTTCAAAATTTGTATTTGTGTGAAAAATTTAAAACAAAAAATTATAGCTTTAAAAAAGCAAAAGAATGCGGTTATTTTAGCGCATTATTATCAAGAACCTGAAATTCAAGAAATAGCTGATTATGTTGGTGATAGTTTGGGTTTATCACAAGAGGCTACCAGAGTTGAAGCCGAAATTATTCTTTTTGCAGGTGTTCATTTTATGGCTGAAACTGCAAAAATTTTAAATCCAACTAAAAAGGTTATTCTTCCTGATATAGAAGCTGGTTGTTCTTTGGCTGCTTCATGCCCACCACATCTTTTCAAAGAATTTATTGAATATCATCCAAATCATACTGTTATTACCTATGTAAATTGTTCAGCAGAAATAAAGTCTCTAAGCGATATAGTTTGTACTTCTTCTAATGCATTAAAAATTGTAGAATCAATCCCTAAAAATATCCCAATTATTTTTGCACCTGATAAAAATCTTGGCAAATATATTATTCAGAAAACAGGTAGAGAAATGCTACTTTGGGATGGCTCATGTGTGGTTCATGAAGCTTTTTCTTTGGATAAATTAATTGAACTTCATAAAAAACACCCTGATGCGAAAATAATAGCTCATCCTGAATCTGAAACTCATATTCTTGAAACTGCGAGCTATATAGGTTCGACATCAGGAATGATAAATTATGTAAAGTCATCTCCGAATGATAAATTTATTGTAGCAACAGAGGCGGGAATTTTATATAAAATGCATCAAGAAATTCCTAATAAAATATTGATTCCTGCACCTTCTCAAGAAGATAATACTTGTGCTTGCAGCGAATGTGGTTTTATGAAGATGAATACTTTGCAAAAAGTATATGATTGTTTACTAAATGAAGTTCCTGAAATTACCATTACTGAAGATGTCAGAATAAAAGCACTGATTCCAATAGAAAGAATGCTTGAATTATCCTAACAATGATACAAACTGATTATTTAATAATAGGTTCAGGAGTTGCAGGTTTGACTTTTGCTATTAAAATTGCTACTAAGTTTCCAAACAAAAAGATTACAATTGTCACCAAATCTAGTGAAGATGAATCAAATACTAAATATGCTCAAGGTGGCATTGCAATTGTTCAAAATAAGTTAGATGACAATTTTGAAAAACATATAGATGATACCATAGTGTGTGGAGATGGCTTGTGCGATAAAGATATAGTTTCTATGGTCATTACTGATGGTCCAAAGCGATTAAAAGAGTTAATTGATTGGGGAACAAGATTTGATCAAAACGAAGGGGGTACTTTAGATTTAGGGAGAGAAGGAGGGCACTCTAAAAATAGAATTGTTCATCATAAAGATCAAACTGGATATGAAATTGAGCGAGCTATTTTAAAACAAGTTCATACGAAAAACAACATTGAGATTTTTGATTTTCATTTTGCACTTGAATTAATAACAGAAAATAATTATTGCTATGGTGCTTATGTTTTAAATGAAAGAACTAACAAAATTTCAATTTTTCAAGCAGAATTTACTTTGTTAGCTACTGGTGGAATAGGTCAAGTTTATGGACATACAACTAACTCGTCAATTGCAACTGGTGATGGAATAGCTATGGCAAATAGGATTAAGCTACTATAGAGGAAATGGAATTCATTCAATTTCATCCCACTGCTTTATATAATAAAACTTTTCATCAACATTCTTAATCTCTGAAGCTGTAAGAGGTTTTGGAGGATATTTGCGAACTAAAAATGGTGAGCGTTTCATGATGAAATACGACAAAAGAGGTGATTTAGCATCTAGAGATATTGTATCACAAAGTATTGAAAAAGAGTTGAAAAAATCGGGTGATGCATGTGTTTTTTTGGATTGTACTCATTTGAATATGGATTTATTCATCAATCATTTTCCGATGATATACAGTAGTTGTAATGCAATTGGAATAGCTATTGAAAAAGATTGGATTCCTGTTATTCCAGCTCAACATTATTTGTGTGGCGGTATCTCGGTAAATAAAAACGGACAAACTTCAATAAACAATTTTTTTGCCTGTGGAGAATGTTCTCGAACAGGTTTGCACTGAACAAATAGATTGGCCTAACTCTCTTTTAGAGGCATTAGTATATTCAGATAGAATTTACAATTTATTAGCAAGTTTAAACCATGTAGAACTAAGAGAGAGTAAGTTTTTCAAGTTGGGAAGATTGTAACTCCGAAAACGTAAATCAACAGCTAGTGATAAAATGAAAAAGAAACTCCAAATTTTGATGCAAAAGAATGTTGGGATTGTACGAGATGATTCGGATTTGATAGAGGCAAAAAGGCAACTTGTAACTTGGGGTGATGAATGCATCAGAATTCAAAAGAATATAAAATTACTAAAGAGTTTTATGAACTTAGAAATATGATAGAAGTGGCTCTTTTAATTGTAAGAGCATCTATTAAACGAAAAGAAAATAGAGGAACATTTGTAAAAGATGTCATTTTATATCCCACCAATTCTAACTAATCTTACTAAGATAATATTGAAATTTAAGTTTCATCAATATTTAGATTTTTAAATATAATATTTTGAAAAGCAGAGCAGTACAATTATTTTCTAAACTAAACGAACAATTAAATTTTCAAGATTTAGAAATAGATGATCCCATTCAAAGAAGTGAAAGTGCAATTAATATAATTGTAAATTCAATCGAAAAATTAAAGATAATTTTCGAAAAAGAGAAAAATAAATCACAAGAAATAGAAATTGATTTCTTTAAAAACATCAAACCTAAGTTTACTTCAAAACTGATATATTACAATGCAATTTTCAAAATTGAAACCAAAAAACCCCATGGTGGTGAACGTATTTTAAAAAATATCTAAACAATGAGTTAGACAAACTAAAACGTTATTTTGATAGCAATTTAGACTTTTATCGATACTATCGTACAGGTAGTAATTATTTAGATATCAAATATTTCACTAGAGGAAAAATTGATATTAAAATGGCATTAGACAGCTTCTATTTTGAGGCAGACCATTCGTTTTCTACTTCTCATGATTTTAAAGTGGCTAAAATTATGGCACATGATTTAATTCAAGTGTATTTGGAAGATAAGCTATTGATTATGGAAAATAGAGAACCTAAAGAGAAATCACAAGTCAATTCCAAGGTCAAGCAAAATTGGACAGGTTCTAAGGTCGCGTTAATAGAACTTTTATATGCTTTGCATACCGAAGGTGTGTTCAATAATGGAGCATCAGATTTGAAGGATATTGCAGAGTATTTTGAAAACATATTCAACATCGATTTAGGGCAATACCATAGGGCATTCCTTGAAATTAGAATGCGAAAATCCGACCAAACAAAATTCCTAAATACTCTAAAAGAAAAATTAGTAAAACGAATGGAAAACACAGACGACATGCTGTAACACCAATGAATACAATGCTTTGAATAAAAATCAATCACAACTTGTGATTGACTTGTGATTTAAAACTATTCAAATACTACAAATTTGTACCATAACAATCTAAAACATACGTTATGGCAATCGAAGTTATCACTCGCGAAGACTTAAACGAATTCAGAAGTCTTCTTTTGAACGATTTAAAAGAAATCATTCAATCCAAACCACAACAAACAAAACAGTGGCTCAAATCCAATGAAGTCCGCAAACTGTTAAACATTTCTCCAGGTACTTTGCAAAATCTCCGCATCAACGGAACACTAACCTATACCAAAATAGGCGGCATCATGTATTATGATAATTCAGATATTGATAAATTATTAAATGGAAATAAGGTAAATGCTTTGCCTACTCTGTTCAAATAAGCTAATTGTCAGTTCAGTGTTTTCAAAATGGCAGCTTTTGAAATATCGAAAGCTGGTAAACCATAATTTTTTAATTCGTAATTCAACATGAACTACATTAAACACTTAACAGGTTTCTTTGAAAAAGTAGCCATTGATAAAACGCTAAATCCAACACACGTTAGCTTATACATTGCTTTATTCCAATTTTGGAACTGCAACCGCTTCAAAAATCCAATAAGTATCAATCGCGATGAGGTAATGCGAATAAGCAAAATCAGTTCCAAAGCAACCTATCATAAATGTCTGAAGAACTTGCATAGTTTGGGTTACATCAATTACGAACCATCCTACAATCCATTCAAAGGAAGTCATGTCATTTTATTCAACTTTTCAGAAGATTTAAAACCGTTGCCAAAATCCGAAAGAAAACCAAAAAATGAACCACTTATTGAACTTGTTTCTGAACAAGCTTTGAACAAGTCTTGTACTAGTAGTGAAACAGGTACTGAACAAGCAGTAGTACCTTCTATAAACTATATAAACAATACAAACATTTTAAACGATAAAAACGTTTCAAACTTGGAAAAGCTCACAAAAAATTTTGAAGAAATAAATAATTGCAAATTTAAAAACGAAATCGAAAGAAGAAAGAAAAAAAAGTTCAAAAAAAGAAAAAGAAGAAAAGTCACAGCCAACAATCGAAGAAGTCAAAATCTATTTCCAAGAAAATAACTTTCCGGAACAAGAAGCTCAAAAATTCTTCAACTATTTCAAAAGTGTCGGTTGGTTAGTCGGAGGTAAAACACCAATGGTCGATTGGCAAGCAGCAGCACAAAATTGGATGATTAACGCACCAAAATTCATTTCAAATGCAGAACAACCCAAACAGAGCAAAACAACTCAACACAACAACCGACAAAGACTATTCAGAGCCACCTTTAACTATGACTGAGGTTTTGCGAACCGCGCCGGGGGGGAACGATACCACAAGTAATCCTTTGGCTTGAGAAAAAAGGCATCGAACTATACGGTAATCATTTCAAAATCATTGAAACCGATTATCCAATTGTATACAAACTAATTGCTTATTTCTTAAAAGACGAACCAACTTGTTTTCAATATGGAATAAACCTCAACAAAGGAATTCTATTAACTGGACCAATCGGCTGCGGAAAAACATCATTGATGAACTTAATGAAATACCTAACAGCAACAGAACATAAGTTTTTCGTAAAACCGTGTCGAGATATAAGCTTTGAATTTATCCAGGACGGCTACCAAATAATCCACAAATACAGCATAGGTAAACTATACCAATCAGAACCAAGAACCTATTGCTTTGACGATTTAGGAACAGAAAACAACCTAAAATATTTCGGTAACGAATGCAATGTAATGGCAGAAATTCTATTAAGCAGATATGATCTATTCATTTCAAAAAAACTCCTAACCCACATAACCACAAACCTATCAGCCACAGAAATAGAAAAACACTACGGCAATCGAGTTCGCTCAAGATTACGAGAGATGGTAAATTTAATAGCATTTGAAAAATCAACTCAAGACAAAAGATAAAATCCGTATAAATCCGCGTTGCGAAGCATCAGTTTCATCCGCGTTCCAAAAAAAGAAACAACATGAACACAATAACTAACTTCTGGAACTACTTCCAACAAAACAACTTCGTTTTTCTACTCCTAAACGAAATCCCAAAAGACGAACTAAAAATCCATTTAGACAAACTAATCGAAATACTACATCAATACAATAAAGACCTAGACCTCATCATTAAAAACAAAATAAACGGAGCAGAATTAATCATTACCGCAAACGGAAATCCTTACCTTTTCAAAGAAGTAGAATTACTAGTCCATCATGCACCAATTGTAGAACGTTGGAAAATAACCGCATTCCTCCAACCCGAAATCAACCTAACCAAATACAAAAACGGCACCGACAAACCACTAGAATATTACGGCATCACTTTGCGAATAAGCGAAATGTATTTCATCCCATTAGAAAACCCAAATAAACCAACCGATTTAGGAATAAAAGTGTTACTCAAAAACTACATCGTCCACAAAGACAATCCAAGACTTCGAGAAGCAGTTTACGTTCATATTGAGCATCTAATTGGAGAAAAATCATTTGCCAATGATATCGCATTTATTGAAATTGGACAATTGGAAAGAGATAATGAAAACCAAATCGAATTGTATAATTTAAAATCATATATCGACATTGAAATGACAAATTAGTTCTATAATTAAATTATCAAAAATTAAGCTATTTGAAAGAGTGAAAACTAATTTCATATCAAAGTAGATTGAATTATGAAAATTGAGTAATTTATTATTAACTTTTTTATTATATTTTTGTGGAATTGTTTTCATTTGAAACTTTAAAATTTATTCATTAGAATAGATGTAATCATATTTAATTTATGAAAAAACATACCACAAAATTAACATCCAAAAGTATTGAAGGTAGTGGATTACCATCAGATTATAAGAAAGCTATAGCTGAATATATTTGGAATGGTTTTGATGCTGGAGCATCTACAATAAATATTGATTTTTCAGCGAACTCCATTGGAACTCTTGAAAGTTTTTCAATTTCTGATAATGGTTCAGGAATTAGTTTCGATAATATATCGGATACTTTTGGAAATTTTATGGTTTCATTGAAAGCGAACTCGTTTTCAGAAACAGGATTTGTAAAAGGGAAAAAGAAAGGAAGATATTCTTTTTCAACTTTTTGTAATAAAGCAACTTGGA
>JADKDN010000018.1 GCA_016718345.1 Flavobacterium sp.
AAATGTAAAAAAAGTATAAATTTTTAGTAAATCACTGCTTGATGTGTGATAAAAAAATACTTTTGAAGAATGAAACAAAAATACCTATTCTTTATACTCGCCGCTGTATTGGCTTTGTTTGTCGCTTTGTTGTACGTGGATTTTCAGCAGCAATCGGCTCATGAGAATCCCAAAGACCAAATACTCTTGCGAAAAATAGGGGATGAGCTACTCCGAAGTTCCGAGGATTCGACTTCAAAAGTCCTTGCCCGTTACAAAGGCTTTCGCATACAAGTTTCAAATTCACGTTTGAAAATCAACCGCCATTACCCCGATACTCTTGTTGCAATTGTGCAACGCAATCTCCACCAAAGTAGTTTCTCAACGGACTATGCGTACAGGTTTTGGCTTGTTCCAACTACCAAAGTGGTTTGTGGTTTTGTGCATGGAGCAACACCAAAGCAACTGTGATTCCGTGTTTGGGGCGTAAATTAGCTGTTGGTTGTTACACTATAGCCCTGCAATTTATCCCGCAAGAAACTATTTTTTCACGGTATAAATCGATTCTCATTGGCAGTATTGTAGTGGTGCTTTTGGTTTTGCTTATCCGAATAGGATACAGCAAGAAAACGAAAACAGTACTAAGTAAGGTGTCTCGGGAGAAACTCTTCAAATAGGGAAATACGTTTTTCACTACGAACAACAGGTCGTGTACTATGAGGGTTTAAAAATTCCGTTAACGGTCAAAGAATCGAAGTTGCTGTACATTTTTTTTAGCGCACCGAATGTCATTATCGACCGCAACGAACTGCAAAAAGAAGTCTGGGAAAATGAGGGGGTCATCGTGACCCGAAGCCTAGACATGCTTATCTCCAAACTGCGCAAGAAATTGGATAAAGATCCCGCCGTGCGGATTGTGAATAGTCATGGGGTGGGGTATAAGTTGGAAGTGGGGTAGGTTGTACATACTAAGATATCTAGCATGTGTTAGTGAGATTAGTTTTCTATTTCTAAATTGGAAATTTTCCAAAATACTTTACTTTACCTTTTTCAATAGTAATAGGTATATCTATATCTTTTGTTTGATATTCAACTCGGTCATAGAATTCTCTCATCGTCTTCATTGCATAAAATCGATATCGACCTGCTGGTTTTTCAATTTTAAAATAGTACACCGCACGATCTTCATCGAAGAAGTCAGGTTTGAAATCCATATGAATAGTTTGAGATGGAATAATTTGGATGAAATTATTCTTTTTGTTCTCCCAGGCATAGCCTTTTAAATTTTCAAAATAGAAATTGTAGCGATTACAAATTTTAACATCTTTTGTTTCGAAAGAAATTGATCCGATTATCATTCCATTTTCATTTACCAGTTTATTTTGCTTTGGAATAAGTTTAGAAGGAAGATTTGCAGTAACACAAGATATTGCAAGTAAGATAATTAGTCCAAAGTAAACAATGAATTTTTTATTCATAATGAATGTTATTTTGTGGTTGAATTTATGCTAATTTTTCATTTCAACACTTAGTCCCATCGCTACTCACGAATCCTTTCGTATGGTTTAACTAAATATTCTTTTATTACGATTTTATAAAATATTTCATTTATCACGCGATAGGAATCGCGCGACAGCGGGGGCTAAAATCTATTTTAGCCGTTGCTGTTAGTGCCAAATTGATGCTATTGATATATGATTTTTGCAGTCTTAAAAAATTTAATCCACTTATCTTTTAAGTTTTCAGGTATTGTTGATTCCTTTACCGCTCTAAAATTTATATATAATGATGTTTTACCTTGTATTATGTACCAAAGTTGTGATTCAGGATTTTTGTAGTCTTTAGATTTTGGACTTTCTATTGTAAAAATTATCCAAGGATATTCTGCACTTTCGTCTTTTTCAATAAATGTTAATTTAGCTTTTGGAGAGTTTTCTTTTAGTTGTTCAAATTGCATTGTCATTGCTTTATCCATAGGTATATTAGTTGCCCCTTTTATAGCCATCATGGTTCCAATTTCTGTCCAATTATCAAAGGTTTCATTTGATGGGATTAATTCTAGCATTGTCATCTGATCGTTTTCTTGGTTACTTCCAATTTTCCAGTTTTCACTTTCGGGCCAATGAAGAGACAAAGATTCTCCATCTTGTTGTTTGTTACCACAAAATTTACTTAAGTATTTATCAGCTTGTTTATCTCCGATTTCTTTTGCTTTATTAAAATCTGAACAAGCACCATTTTTGTTTCCTATCTGAACCCTGATTTGCCCTCGTAAAGTCAAAGCATTCGGAAATTTTTGGTCGAGTTCTATTGTTTTGTCAAGATCGGGCAGAGCTTCTTCATATTTTTCTTGACTTACATAAACACTCGCTCTACTATAAAATGCTTTTATGAAAGTGGGGTCAAGCTCAATTGTTTTGTCAAAGTCTTTTTTAGCAGATTTTAAATCTTTTAGACCAAGTTCACATACACCACGATTATAATATCCAACTTTTAAATCTTTGTCCGCTTTGATTGCTTTACTATATTCTTTAATTGCTCCTTCATAGTCTTTTGAGTTGTGCTTTTCAATTCCACTTTTAAGATATTCGTCTGCAGTTTGCCCGTATACCGTTGATAAAAATGTGAATATTATAATTGAAAGGAGTTGTTTCATACTTATATTTAGGTTGAATTATTTATAGCAGCTTACAAAAACGTTTGATAAAATTAGACTAATACACCCAGCCTAAAATAGGTTTAATTTGTCTGACAAACGTTTCAAATATATTAATAAACTTTCAAAACTTGTGACAAATTTTTCAAACTGAAAAAAAATCACAAAAGTTGTGATAAAAAATTCATTTTGAAAAAAAAATCACAAATTATCTGCTTACAACATGTAGATCCTACATTGGCATAGAACCTAGAAGTAAGGCACTTTATTTTCGTACCCATTCGTTTAAATTTCGTAACTTTAAAAAAAGAAATGTCATGAAAGAGCCTATCCTCAGTACACACGAAACCATGCTAGCACTTTACAAACCCATTGCTAAGGATACCCACAAAGGCATTCAGGGTCACGCCTTGCTCATAGGGGGAAGTTATGGCAAGATGGGTTCGGTTTGTCTCTCTAGTAAAGCGGCTATCAAAACCGGCTGTGGCTTGGTGACTGCCTTTATCCCCAAATGCGGCTATACCATTCTGCAAACCGCCCTTCCAGAAGTCATGGTGCTCACAGATGAAAATGATAAACAGCTAACGAACATTCAATATCATTTTGCGCCAAACGCCGTTGGGATAGGGGTAGGCATAGGGCAGGAGGGGTCCACAAAAAAAGCCCTGCATCATTTTTTAATGACCAACCAAAGCCCACTAGTAATTGATGCAGATGGTTTGAACATTCTAGCCTTGCACCGTGCTTGGTTAACTCTATTGCCTCCCCAAACGATTCTTACTCCCCATCCTAAAGAATTGGAACGACTGCTTGGCAGTTGGCATTCAGAAGAAGAAAAGAGACAGAAAACCATCGCTTTTTCTAAAAAGTATAATGTGATTGTAGTGATGAAAGGCGCTCCTACCTATATCATTCAACAAGACACTATTTATGAGAATACCACAGGAAATCCAGCCCTGGCCACAGCAGGAAGTGGCGATATGCTTACGGGAATGATTACGAGTCTCTTGGCTCAAGGATACCAACCTATTGAAGCGGCAGGACTGGGCGTCTACCTTCACGGTTTAACAGCTGATCTTGCCCTTGCCCGAAACAGGGTATCAATCGTTTATCGCTTCGGTAGATATCATTGAGGTTGGATACCTCAAAGAAAAAAAAAAAACGGGCTAAAGAAAGGAAGCCGGCTTGAAAATTTTGAGTATTCTGGAAAATTAATAAGGTTATCCTAAGAATGTTTTTGCAAGTTTGGCTTAAGAACGCTTTCAGTTCGTCGTAAGTGGCGATTTTGATGCTCTTTTTCTCTTTGCCTAATACGCTTTCTATTTGTGCTGGAATCGGTAAGCTAACATTCAAAACGGGTTCAACAATGTCTAAAAACTTAATAGGATGCGCCGTTTCTAAGAAAACACCAATGGCGTTAGGATTGTTTTCTAATTCCTTTTTACCCTAAATAGCCAACCGCACCGTGAGGTTCGGCTATTAGCCATTATGGTTGTAAATGCTTTTCATGGCTTTTTTGGTCGCCTCATCGGAATAGGTATAAGAAGAAAAATCCTTGCTGGATTCCTTCAAGTCGTTGTTGTACATTTCCTGTATACGCACAAAATTACTTGGGTTCCCAACATCCATAGCATTGGAAATAGTTGCTATGGAAGGCTTGGCCTCGTAAATTCCTTTTAGTAAAAATTGGGGTACCGTATCGTTAGCATTGGTAGCAGCCACGAAATGACTAATGGGCAATCCTAATTTCTTAGCTATAATTCCCGCGCAAATATTTCCAAAATTCCCGCTAGGGCAGGATACCACTAAGGGTTTGTTGTATTTTTTCAATTCTTTATACGCAAAGAAGAAATAAAACATTTGTGGCAACCAACGTGCAATATTGATAGAGTTGGCTGAAGTGAGATTCTTGTCTTCTAAATCGGCATCAAGGAAGGCTTTTTTCACCATGTCTTGGCAATCGTCAAACACACCGTCTACTTCAAGGGCAGTAATGTTTTGTCCAAGCGTAGTCAGCTGACGTTCTTGTATGTCGCTCACCTTACCTGAAGGATAAAGGATGACTACTTCAACGCCTTTCACTCCTAAAAATCCACTGGCAACAGCTCCTCCAGTATCTCCTGAAGTCGCAACAAGCACTGTGTTTTTTGATCTTTTTTTTATTGAAATACGCTAAACAACGGGACATGAATCGTGCGCCAACATCTTTAAACGCCATGGTAGGCCCGTGAAACAATTCAAGAGAATAGATGTTGTCTTCTACTTTTACCAATGGAAAATCAAAACAAAGCGTTTCCTTAAGGATCTGTTTCAATTCTGCTTCGGGAATTTCGTCGCCTACAAATTGTTTGATGGCTTCAAAAGCGATGGCTTCGTTGCTGAGGTTTTCGATAGTTTCAAAAAAAGAAGCAGGAAGCGGTGTTAAGGTTTGAGGGAAGTAAAGCCCTCTGTCGGGAGCTAGTCCTTGGATAACGGCTTCTTGAAAAGATACTTGATGTGTTTTGTTGTTTAAGCTGTAATAGTTCATTTTAGATTTTAGATTTTAGATTTAGGATTTGTACGTCCTAATTCGTAATTCTTAAATTATTTTCATTCCTTGGTCATTCACTTTCGAAACGTGAATTTCATAAGGTAATTTCATTTCGTCATAGACCATGCTCATGGCTTTGGCAATTTTTTGAGACGTTGCTTCTCCTTTGCTCAAAGCAAATATAGAAGGGCCAGAGCCTGAAATACCAGAACCTAAGGCTCCGTTTTCGTAGGCTGTTTTTTTAATCAAATCAAAACCAGGAATTAGCACACTTCGCAAGGGCTCGACAATTTCGTCATGCAAGGAACGGCCTATCAATTCGTAATCTTGGGTGTAGAGACCAGCAACTAATCCTCCAACATTTCCCCACTGGGTAATGGCACTTTTCAGTGAAACAGTTTGTTTCAATACGGAACGTGCATCGGAAGTTTTTAATTCAATTTGAGGATGTACCACCGTAGCGTACAATTCTGAAGGGCTATCAATTTTGATAATATCCAAAGGATTGGAGCATCTAACAAGGGTAAATCCACCCAGAAGTGCAGGAGCCACATTGTCAGCGTGGGCATTTCCACTAGCTAGTTTTTCGCCTTGCATGGCAAATTTAACGAGTTCTTTTCTTGTAAAAGGTTGGCCCAGTAATTCGTTTATGCCAAAAACAGCACCGGCTGAACTGGCAGCACTACTTCCAATTCCGCTTCCCGCTTTGATGTGTTTGTAGATTTCGATTTCAAATCCAAATTCGGTTTCCACCTCTTCCAATAGGGCTAATGCAGCTACCTCCAGCTACATTATTTTCGGCTTCTAAGGGTAAATCTGCACCTACGATTTTAGTAATGCGAACCCCTTTTGTGCTGGATTTCCGAATAATCATTTCGTCACCAGCAGTATCTAAACACAATCCGAGAACGTCAAATCCGCAGGAAAGGTTGGCTATAGTTGCTGGACAGAATATCTTTATTTCATTCATAAGTCATTGCGAGGCACGAAGCAATCTCATTTTAAGTTTTCTATTCTTTTAGTACGAAAGTACAATAGCAAAAAGTTTTAATATTTGTTTCAAACTAAACAGCTGTCTACCGACAGGCAGGCTGAACACTTTTTAAATATTTCCAATTCGGATAACATCAGCAAAAATCCCTGAAGCAGTCACTGCTGCTCCCGCACCAGCCCCTTTAATCAATAACGGTTGATCAACGTATCTATCGGTGTAAAACAATACAATATTGTCTTTTCCTTCTAGGTTGTAAAAAGGATGGTCTTTCGGGATGAATTGCAAACCTACACTTGCTTTGCCATTTTCGAATTGCGCCACAAATTTCAATCGGCTGTCTTTTTGTTTCGCTTCCGCTAAAAGAGTTTCAAAATGGCTGGCATGCGTTAGCAACGATTTGAAGAAGTCCTCATTATTTTTGGTTTCCATGCAGGCGGCTGGAAGAAAGGATTGGTTTGCAATATCTTCGATTTCCATTTGATAGCCACTTTCTCTAATCAGAATTAATATCTTTCGAGCTACATCAACACCACTTAAATCAATTTTCGGGTCAGGCTCTGTAAATCCTTGTACGCCAGCTTCTTTAACCACATCGTGAAAAGAATTATTTTCATCAAAATTATTGAAAATAAAATTCAAACTTCCTGATAAAACCGCTTGAATTTTGTTGACTTTATCACCAGAAGCAATCAGATTTTTTACCGTATCAATAATGGGTAGCCCTGCTCCAACATTCGTTTCAAATAGGAAAGGCGCTTTGAACTGACGCGATAGGTTTTTAAGGTTTTTATAATTGGCATAAGCCGAAGAACAAGCAATTTTGTTGCAAGTAACCACTGCGACGTTTTGTTTTAAATACTGCTCATAGGTTTTAGAAACTTCTTCATTGGCAGTGATGTCCACAAAAATACTGTTGCGTAAATTGAGTGCAGCAACTTTTGAAATGAACCCCTCTTTACTTGCGGCTTCTCCATTTTCTACTAACGATTGCCAGTCTTTTAGGCTAATTCCTTCTTCATCAAAATGCATCTTTCTGGAATTAGAAAGTGCTATGACTCTTAGGTTGATTTTAAGGTTTTCTTTTAAGTATTTCTTTTGTTGGTGAATTTGCTCAATAAATTTTTCTCCAACATTTCCAACTCCCATTACAAACAAATTCAGCTGTTTGGTGTTTTCCTCGAAGAAGGTTTCATGTAGGGTATTCAACGCTTTTTTAACATCTCTTTCGTTGATTACCGCTGAGATATTTCTTTCCGAAGCTCCTTGTGCAATAGCTCTAATGTTAACGTTGTTTTTTCCTAAGGTGCTAAACATTCTACCGCTTAGTCCTTGATGATTTTTCATATTTTCGCCCACCAAAGCGATGATGCATAGGTTTTGTTCTACGATACAAGGTTCGATTTTGTTTTGTAAAATTTCTATTTCAAATGCTTTATTTATGGCTTGTTCAGCATTTGCAGCATCTGAATTTAGAATTCCAATACAGATAGAATGCTCGGAAGAGGCTTGCGTAATAAAAATGACATTGATATTTACATGTGAAAGCACTTCAAATAATCTTTTTGACGAACCTGCAACGCCTATCATTCCTGGTCCTTCTAGAGTAATCAAAGTAATGTTGTCAATATGACTGATTCCCTTTACAGGATTGCTTTGCGAAGTGATTTCGTTTGAAATGTAAGTACCTTCTGCTTCTGGTTCAAAAGTATTTTTGATAAGAATAGGGATGTTCTTTCTCAACACCGGTTGAATGGTAGGTGGATAAAGTACTTTGGCACCAAAATGAGACAATTCCATTGCTTCCTGATAGGAAATGGTAGCGATAGGTTGTGCTTGTTTGACTATTTTTGGATTGGCAGTAAACATACCGTTTACGTCTGTCCATATTTCTAAATCTTTTGCATCTAAAGCGCCTGCAATAATTGCAGCAGTGTAATCGGAACCACCACGACCCAAAGTAGTATTGATTCCGTCTAAAGTAGAAGCAATAAATCCTGGCATAACCACTACTTGAGCTTGATTGGTTGCAAAATAATCTTTGATTAATTGATTCGTGATTTCAAAATTCACAGCGGCTTTTCCCAAAGTTATCATTGGTTTTTATTAGCTCACGACTGTCTTTGTACCCACTGTTTTTAAGGTTTTGCTTCATTGCCTCTGCAATAATGTAGGAAGACAATAATTCTCCAAAACTTAAAATCGTATCTGTAGTTCTAGGCGATAATTCTCCTAAAAGAAAACAACCATCTAAAAGCGTCTCCAGATGATTGATAATTCTTTTAATGTGGCTTAAAAGGCTGCTTTGTTCACTAACAGGAATAAGTTCTTTAAGTGCATCAAGATGTTTTTTTTTCTATTTCAGCAACAATTTCTTTATAGCTTTGTCATTGGCAGCCGCTTTGATAGAAGCAAGTTGAAGTAAATCAGTCACTTTGCTAAAAGCAGAAACTACAACCACTAATTGATCTTCTTTCGCTTTCACATTAACAATGTCTAATACAAGTTTTATGTTTTGAGCATTGGCAACCGAAGTTCCTCCGAATTTTAAAATTTTCATTATGGCTTATTTAAAATATTTTTTAGTTATCATAAATTCAAAATTATCCTTTCTTCTGAAAGAAAAAACAAATATAGGATTATATGATTAATTTATACCCCGAATGGGGTTGTAGTTTTTGTTATTGTAACAGCGAAAGCAACCAAAGATTTGGTTGAAGTTGTTACAAAAGGTAGATTGCTGTTTAAAAGCATTTTTAAAGATTTGATTTTCAAAAGTAATCTATTTCATTGATTTTTTAATACGCCCCATAATTTTTGCGAATATTTTACATATCAATGCGTTGATTTCATTATTGTTATTTTTAAGCGCTTTTTGAGTTTGATTTCTATCAAAAATGCAATATAAAATCATAATATTATCAACAAACCTTGTTTATTAATAATTGTTTATTGAATTTTGAGGTCTCAATCAAACCAAGAAATGGACAATTTTCACTATATAAGTTCTGAAGTTTTAAGTTTAGAAACAGTACACGAAATTATTTCGCATCATAAATCGATAGCCTTATCTGAAGAAGCTAAAGTAAATATTCAAAAGTGTAGAGAATATTTAGATGAAAAAATGATTTCGGAAGAAACTCCCATCTATGGAATTAATACAGGATTTGGTTCGTTGTGTAATGTGAAGATTTCCAATGAAAATTTATCTCAACTCCAAGAAAATCTTGTGAAGTCGCACGCCTGTGGAACTGGAGAAGAAGTGCCTTTGGCTATCGTTAAGTTGATGCTTTTGCTTAAAATTCAGTCACTGAGTTATGGGTATTCAGGCGTTCAGTTGGAAACAGTAGAACGGTTGATTGCGTTTTATAATAACGACATTCTTCCAGTGGTGTTTACTCAAGGTTCACTAGGAGCATCTGGAGATTTAGCTCCGTTGGCGCATTTGGCTTTGCCTTTGTTAGGAGAAGGAGAAGTATATTTTGAAGGAAAAAAACAGAAAGCTTCTATTGTGTTGAACAAGTTTGGTTGGGAACCAATTGTGTTGCAGTCTAAAGAAGGATTAGCATTATTGAACGGTACTCAATTCATGAGCGCATACGGTGTACATATTTTGATGAAATCTGTCAAATATTCCTATTTAGCCGATTTAATTGCTGCTATTTCTCTTGAAGGTTTTGATGGACGAATAGAACCTTTTAATGAATTAATACATTACATACGACCGCATAAAGGTCAGATAGTCACTGCAAATAGAGTTCTTGATTTTTTGATAGGAAGTGAAATTACAGCACAAAAAAAATCGCATGTACAAGATCCGTATTCGTTTCGATGCGTTCCTCAAGTTCATGGCGCTTCAAAAGATGCGATAGATTATGCAAGAAAAATTTTTAAGACCGAGATAAACTCTGTGACGGACAACCCCAACATTTTTATCGAAAGTGACCAAATTATATCTGGTGGAAATTTCCACGGACAGCCCTTGGCTTTAGCCTTAGATTTTTAGCTATTGCCTTAGCTGAATTAGGAAGTATTTCCTGAAAGAAGAACTTTTCAATTGGTTTCGGGTTTGCGTAATCTTCCTGCTTTTTTAGTGGATAATCCAGGATTGAATTCGGGTCTAATGATTCCACAATATACAGCTGCAAGTATAGTAAGTCAGAATAAACAGTTAGCAACTCCAGCAAGTGTGGATAGTATTGTTTCTAGTAATGGTCAAGAAGACCACGTGAGTATGGGTGCGAATGCTGCAACAAAAGCATTGCGGATCATGGATAATTTGGAACGGATTTTAGCGATTGAATTGATGAATGCCTCTCAAGCCATTGAATTCAGACGTCCACTAAAGTCAAGTGATTTTATTGAAATGTTTTTAAAATCGTATCGTGAGGAAGTTTCATTAATCAAAAATGATAGAATTTTTCATTATGATATTGAAAAATCGGTAGCCTTTTTGAATAGTTTTATGATAGAGGAATTGGAGTATTAATTCCCGCCACTTAAACTTTTGTGTTTTCGCTTTCTTTTGTAATGTGTTTGACTCAAGGTTGTGTCGCCAGAAATGATACTTATATTTCCATCAATTTCTAACATGGCTAATTTTACATCTTTAAAGAATTCAACACCATGTTCTCGCATGGCTTCTTTTAATTCGTCAGATGTGATGTTTAATTTACTTAAGTTTTTAAAGTCTAAAGTGCCGTTGTGAATTAAAATCTCTGGCTTTTCCTGCATTAAATTGCTAAAACCTTCGTATCGATATAGTACCTTTTTGAATATAAAGTTAATAACAAAAAGTACGGTTGCTGCTGCTAATCCTCCCCAGAGAGTAGTATTGTTTCCTACCATTGCATTTTGAACCGAGTTGCTTATCAATAAAATCAAAATGACATCGGCAGTGTTGAGTTGTGATAATTCTTTTTCCCAAAGACGCGAGTGCGATGACCATAAATAAATAAACTGCTGCGCTTCTCAAGATAATGTCGAGGTATGGATTCATAAGTTTAGATAAAGAATATTAAATATAAAAAAAACCTACTAATTAGTAGGTTTTTCTGCTCTTTTTACACTCACAAATAATTCTTGCGAAGTATCGTTTAAGTCCATAAAAATTTCATCTCCAGAACTTATTTTAGAAGTAATTATTTCTTCAGCTAAAGCATCTTCAACATATTTCTGAATGGCTCTCTTTAATGGCCTAGCTCCAAATTGTCTATCAAAGCCTTTTTCAGCAATAAATGATTTTGCTTTGTCAGACAATTTAAGAACATATCCTAATTCTGCGATACGATTGTATAATTTTTTTAACTCAATTTCAATGATTAAATCAATGTGCTCTTTTTCTAAAGCATTGAAAACAATTACATCATCAATACGATTCAAAAATTCTGGCGCAAAGGTTTTCTTCAATGCATTTTCAATAATGCTTTTTGAATTTTCATCAGCCTGAGCCGCTTTTGCGGCGGTACCAAAACCAACACCTTGTCCAAAATCTTTCAATTGTCTAGCTCCAACATTTGAAGTCATGATGATAATGGTATTTTTAAAGTCTATTTTTCTGCCTAAACTATCCGTTAAAGTATCCATCATCAAGAACTTGTAATAGCATGTTGAAAACATCAGGATGTGCTTTTTCAATTTCATCCAATAGCACTACACAGTAGGGTTTTCTTCTTACTTTTTCCGTCAGTTGACCACCTTCTTCATAACCAACATATCCTGGAGGCGCACCAACAAGACGAGAGATGGCAAATTTCTCCATGTACTCACTCATGTCAATTCGAATCAAAGCATCTTCAGAATCAAACAATTCTTTTGCCAATACTTTTGCCAATTGTGTTTTTCCAACTCCAGTTTGACCGAGGAAAATAAATGAACCAATTGGTCGGTTTGGATCTTTCAATCCAGCACGATTTCTTTGTATAGAACGCGCGATTTTTAAAACCGCTTCTTTTTGTCCAATAACTTTATTTTCAATTAGTTCAGGAAGATGAGCTAATTTGTTGCTTTCGGTTTGAGCAATTCGGTTTACTGGAATTCCTGTCATCATAGAAACTACGTCAGCTACATTGTCTTCTGATACTACAATTCGATTGTTTTTTGAATCTTCGTCCCATTGTTCTTGAGCAATAGCTAAATCTTTTTCGATACGTTTTTCATCGTCGCGAAGTTTAGCAGCTTCTTCATATTTTTGTTTTTTAACGACCGAATTTTTTAATTCTCGTACCTCTTCCAATTGACGCTCTAAATCCAAAATTTGTTTAGGAACTTCAATATTGGTAATATGAACACGAGATCCAGCTTCGTCCATGGCGTCGATTGCCTTGTCTGGTAAAAATCGTTCAGACATGTATCTGTTGGTCAATTTTACACAAGCTTCAATAGCTTCTGGTGTATAAGTAACATTATGATGGTCTTCGTATTTGTTTTTAACGTTATTTAAGATAGTTATTGTTTCTTCAACTGAGGTTGGTTCCACAATAATCTTTTGAAAACGTCTTTCAAGAGCCCCGTCTTTTTCAATATATTGTCTGTATTCGTCTAAGGTAGTTGCACCAATACATTGTATTTCGCCTCTAGCTAATGCAGGTTTAAACATGTTTGAAGCGTCTAGGGAACCAGTAGCTCCACCCGCACCAACAATGGTATGAATTTCGTCAATAAAAAGAATAATATCATCATTCTTTTCTAATTCATTCATAACCGCTTTCATTCGCTCTTCAAACTGACCTCTGTATTTTGTTCCTGCCACAAGACTAGCTAAATCTAGAGTAACCACTCGTTTGTTGAACAAGTTTCGAGATACTTTTTTCTGAATGATACGCAAGGCTAAACCTTCTGCAATGGCAGATTTACCCACGCCAGGTTCACCGATAAGTAGGGGGTTATTTTTCTTACGACGGCTCAAAATTTGAGAAACACGTTCTATTTCTTTCTCACGTCCTACGACTGGGTCTAATTTACCCTCTTCTGCCATTTCGGTAAGGTCTCTACCGAAGTTATCTAAAACAGGAGTTTTAGATTTCTTGTTGGACTTATTTGCAGGATTGTTAAAACTCCCTTCTCTAAGGGTGTCATCTTGTCCGGAATCGTCATTAAACGACTCGTTTCTTGGCAAATTTTCTAGAAAGTTTTCTTCGTTTGGTGTCATGTTTAGATATTGTTCTTTAGCTAAATCATAATCAATTTTTAGTTTATTCAGTAGCTTGGTTGTTGGGTCGTTTTCGTTTCTTAAAATGCACAATAACAAATGCGCAGTGCTTATTGAGGTGCTTTGAAAAACTTTTGCTTCTAGAAAAGTAGTCTTCAAAGCTCTTTCGGCTTGGCGTGTTAAATGTAGGTTCTTTTTTTCGTTACTAACTATAACATTTGGATTGGCGGGGCTCAAGACTTCAACCTTTCTTCGTAAGTGATCTAAATCAACGGATAGGTTGTTTAAAATGGTAATTGCTTTACCATTTCCATCTCTCAAAATACCCAACATTAAGTGCTCAGTTCCAATAAAGTCATGACCTAAACGCAAGGCTTCTTCTTTACTGTAAGTTATAACGTCTTTAACTCTTGGGGAAAAATTATCATCCATAAATTATGTAATTTGTAGTGTAAATTTAGTGAATATCTATTGCAATTGCAAAAATCATTCCTATTCTAAATACGTTGTCAGCTAATAGACAAAAAATAATTAAATTTTTTTGTTAAATGTGAATTAACTTATTAACTTAAAAAGGACTCAAAATTGTTAATAAATCGGATAAATTTATGCGAATATCTGTAATTAAAATTATCTGAAAAGCTTATATTAGCAAGATTTTTTAAACAATATAATTTTAATAAAAACTGTAATATGTCTGACGGAGAAAAGTTAATTCCTATTAACATAGAGGACGAAATGAAATCAGCATACATCGATTATTCGATGTCGGTAATAGTATCAAGAGCACTTCCAGATGTTAGAGATGGTTTGAAGCCAGTGCATCGAAGAGTACTTTATGGAATGTATGATTTAGGGGTAACTTCAAGATCTGCCCACAAAAAATCTGCGAGAATTGTCGGTGAGGTATTAGGAAAGTATCATCCACATGGAGATACATCAGTATATGATGCTATGGTGCGTATGGCTCAAGAATGGAGTATGCGTTATCTACTAGTAGATGGTCAAGGTAACTTTGGTTCAGTAGATGGTGATAGCCCAGCTGCTATGCGTTATACCGAGGCTCGAATGAAAAAGATTTCGGAGGAAATCATGGCTGATATCGAAAAAGAAACGGTTGATTTTCAATTGAATTTTGACGATACTCTATATGAGCCAAAGGTAATGCCTACTCGAGTTCCAACTTTATTAGTGAACGGAGCAACTGGAATTGCAGTAGGTATGGCAACCAATATGCCTCCGCACAATTTGACAGAAGTAATCAACGGAACCTTGGCGTATTTGGACAACAATGACATCGAGGTGGATGAATTGATGAATCATATTAAAGCTCCAGATTTTCCAACAGGAGGTATTATTTATGGGTATGAAGGTGTTCGTGAAGCATTTAAAACTGGAAGAGGAAGAATTGTTATTAGAGCTAAAGTTAGCTTTGAGGAAGTAGATGGCAGAGAATCTATTGTAGTAACTGAGATTCCATACCAAGTTAATAAGGCAGATATGATTAAGCGAACTGCTGATTTGGTCAATGAGAAAAAGATTGATGGTATTGCCAATATTCGTGATGAATCGGATAGAAATGGTATGCGTATCGTTTATATTTTAAAACGTGATGCAACACCAAATGTGGTTTTAAATACCTTATATAAATTTACACAATTGCAATCTTCGTTCAGTGTAAATAATATTGCGTTAGTTAAAGGTCGTCCTGAAATGTTGAATCTAAAAGATATGATTCATTATTTTATTGAGCACCGTCATGATGTTGTCGTTCGTAGAACGCAGTTTGAATTACGAAAAGCTGAAGAAAGAGCTCATATTTTAGAAGGATTAATCATTGCTTCTGATAATATTGATGAGGTAATAGCTATTATTCGTGGTTCTAAAAATACCGAAGAAGCTAGAGAGAAATTAATGGAAAGATTTAGTTTTTCTGACATTCAATCTCGAGCTATTGTTGAAATGCGTTTACGTCAGTTAACAGGTCTTGAACAAGACAAATTGAGAGCTGAATTTGAAGAATTGATGAAGTTAATTGAGCACTTAAAAGCATTATTAGCAGATGTTAATTTGAGAACAGAAGTTATCAAAGAAGAGCTTGCAGAAATTAGAGACAAATACGGAGATGAGCGTCGTTCTACTATTGAATATTCAGGGGGTGACGTAAGTATTGAGGATTTAATTGCCGATGAAAACGTAGTGGTAACAATCTCACATGCGGGTTATATTAAACGTACGAATCTTTCTGAATATAAAACCCAAAACAGAGGAGGAGTAGGGCAGAAAAGCGCAGGAACACGAGATCAAGATTTCTTAGAGCACATGTTTGTGGCAACCAATCATCAATACATGATGTTTTTTACTCAAAAAGGGAAATGTTTCTGGATGCGTGTTTACGAAATTCCAGAAGGAAGTAAAACAGCAAAAGGTAGAGCTTTACAAAACTTAATCAACATCGAAAGTGATGATAAAGTTAAAGCATTTATTTGCACCCAAGATTTAAAAGATCAAGAGTATATCAAAAGCCACAACTTGGTTATGGTTACTAAAAAAGGTCAGGTTAAGAAAACCTCATTGGAAAAATATTCAAAACCAAGAGTTAATGGAGTGGCAGCCATAACCATTAGAGAGGAAGATGAATTATTAGCAGCAAGTCTTACCAATGGTGAAAGCCAAATTATTTTAGCGGTTAAATCAGGTAAATTAGTTCGTTTTGAAGAGACGAAAACGCGTCCAATGGGAAGAACAGCCTCTGGAGTTCGTGGAATAACATTAAAAGACGATACTGATGAAGTTATTGGTATGGTTACTGTAAACGATATGAACAGTGAAATTCTTGTAGTTGCTGAAAATGGCTACGGAAAGCGTTCCAGTCTTGATGAATACAGAATTACTAATCGTGGTGGAAAAGGGGTTAAAACGTTAAATATTACAGAAAAAAACAGGAAAATTAATCTCCATAAATGCTGTTACCGATGCCGATGATTTAATGATTATTAACAAATCGGGATTGACTATCAGAATGGCAGTTGAAGATTTGCGTGTAATGGGGCGTGCTACTCAAGGGGTTAAACTTATTAATATAAAAGGAAACGACTCTATCGCCGCAGTGACCAAGGTAATGAAAGATGATGTAGCTGAAGTTGAGTTGGATGAAGATGGTAACGTAATCGAGACTGAAGCAATCGAAAGGGTAAAACCTGTATTAGAAGTACTTGAAGATGATGGCTCAGATGAGGACGAAGAGGAAGATGATGAGACAGAAATTGACGATGAGGCAGAAGAAGATGATTCAGACGAAGATTCAGATGAATAATTTAGTAATTAAATTTCAAAACAAATGAAAAGTAAATATGTACTACTCGCATCAGCATTATTGATTTCAGTAAGCACTTTTGCTCAAAAAGATCAAATAAAAGCGGCTGAAAAAGCATTAAAAAGTGGAAATTCTGCCGAAGCAAAAAGTATTTTGCAACAAGCGGAATCCTTACTTTCTAGTGCTACCGATGCTGAAAAAGCTCAGTATTTTTTCGTTAAGGGAAATACATTGTTAGATTTAGCAACAAAGAACATTGATGCAGTAAAAAATCAATTAGAAGCCGCTAAACTGTACTAGCAAGAAATTAATGGAACTAATAAAAAGGTTTCAGGTAAATCAAAAAATACTAGAATGTTTACAACCAAACAGCTGTCGACTGAAATCAAAGGCTAAAATATTGAATAGCGCTGTTGAAGATGGTACCAATAAAAAGTATGACGAGGCTGCAAAAAAATTGTACATAGTCTACGAGTTGGACAAAACAGATCTTGAAAAATTGTATTATGCAGCAAGTTATGCTGTAAATGCGCAAGATTATGATACGGCTTTGGCATACTACGAAGAATTAAAATCCAAAAATTATTCAGGCGAAGGCATGGCTTACTATGCTAAAAACTTGCTTTCAGAACAAGAAGATTATTTTGGAACAACAGCAGAAGCTAAAACCGAAAGAGACAATAAGGTTAAATTGAAAGTGTATTCGAATCCTAGAGATGAAAAAATCCCATCTAAAAGAGGAGAGATATATAAAAATATAGCTTTAATTTTACTTCAAAAAGATAAAACGGAACAAGCAAAAACAGCGCTTAGTGATGCTAGAAAAGCTAATCCAGACGATACGTCACTAATCATTTCTGAGGCTGATTTGTACCTTAAACTTCAAGATTTTGCAACCTACAAAAAATTAGTTTCTGAGGTTCTAGAGAAAGATCCAAACAATCCAGATTTGTTATTCAATCTTGGCGTAGTTTCTTCAAAGACAGATGCTGCTAGTGCAGAAACCTATTACAAAAAAGCTATCGAGCTAAAGCCAGATTATGTGAATGCATATCTCAATTTGTCTATCCTGAAATTAGAGGGCGAAACCAAAATTGTGGAAGAAATCAATAAGTTAGGTACTTCAGAGAAAGATAACAAGCGCTACGAAGTACTCAAAAAACAAAGAGAAGACATTTTTAAGAGTGCACTTCCTTACTTAGAGAAAGCCAATGAACTTGACCCAAAAAATGAGGATGTTGCGGCTACTTTATTAAATGTTTACGGAGCTTTAGAAATGACAGATAAAAAGAAAGCTTTGAAAGCAAAGATGGGTAAGTAAATGTTTTAACGATGCTAAAAAAGTACACTATCCCAAAGTGTGTAAGTTATAAATAATAGGGGTCAACTTTTAATTAAAGTTGAACCCTATTTTCAAAATTGGTTGAGAATTAATCCCAATTTTGGATTGACATTTATTATTTTTTGGTTACTTCTTGCAGACCCGCAGTTCCGAATATACTGATCTTAAAACTTTGTTATCCACCGGAATGATTTTTTGTTTATTTTTAAAATCTTCCATTAAGATTTTTGATTTAATTCAGGGTATAAATTATCTTCTTAATTTCTGAAAGGAAATAACACACACATGGTAAATTCTTATAAATTTTATTGACAAGATTTCATTGCGAAGGAATATTTATTATTCCATTTTTTTTGCAATGCTATCTGAAACTCCTTTGTCAGCTTTTTGGTTGGAGTATTATAAATTTCCTTAATATCTCCTGAAAATTCTTTTTTATCTTCCTTACCAGTCCCTAATTGTATACTTAAAATTTCTCTTTTTAATACCAATAGCTAGCTAGATTTATTAATGACATTTGAATTTTACGGACTTCAAATACAATTCATATAAACAATCAAATAAATAGAATCTAATGAAACTTAATATCACTAGCAACTGATTCTTTTATTCGTGATGTGGTCGAAGTAGAGATGTCAAAATTGTAAACTTCCCTGATCTGTTATTCCAATGTCATTAACTCTCATTCCTTTAACATATAATGCACAATTAGATTTTCCGTAAACCATGTTTTGACGTTTAGGAATAAGAAAAGGATTAAAAGTGGCTTCTATTTAACTTTTAACTTGAATTTCAGATTCTCAAAAACAGGTTCTAACTTTCTAATTCTAGTAACACATTACTAGAGAATTAGATATAGTTCATTTTCATTTTTATTTTATCTTGAATTTACATCTAAATTGCCATTCAGGATAGTTTCTAAGACACGTCTTTAATTTGGCAAGAAAACTATTTTAATCATCGTCAGTTTTTTAATTTCTTCAAGAATTACTAAGCTAATTCTAGAAAATCTTTCGGGTCAAAAGATAATAACTCTCTTTTTTTAACTTACACAGTTTGTGTTATTGTAGTTTTTATTTCCAATTCAATTGTAGCGCACAACTAGTTTTTTCGTCTTTCGTAATGCTAAAAATGGTTGCCTTTTCTGTTATACATTCATGAAGGACTATTTTATCACCCAGTGATAATTCTTTAAGAAAATTCATTTCAAAACTGTCAATATTTTGATTTAGAATTAGATTTTCATCAACTAAATCGAAGCACCATTCCAAATATTTTATATTATTTACATGATTTACAATATCTAAATCAGATAAACATACTGTTTTTTCAAAAAGAATCTCTTTGTCTTTCGAAATATCTATTTTGGAGAACGAATCTTTTGTAGCTTTTTCATTTGGAAACAATTCAAAATGCTCATAAGGCAACGCCAATGCTTCAGGTCTTCGTGTTTGAGTATTAAAAACAGCCCAAAAAGTCTCAGATCCAATAATCTTTTTTCCGTTAACATACATTTCTAAAGCACGAACCGAACGAGAATTTTCTAAAGAATTAATCCACGTTTTTACCGTTACAATATCTCTCCATTTTGGCAATTCTAAAACTTCAACTCGCATTCTGCTCAACACCCAAGCTTGATGAAACTCCTGCATGTCTGTAAAACTAATGCCGCCAATTTCAGAATGAGCTGCAGCCGTTAGTTGCAAAAGATTACACAGTTCAGTGTATTTTAAAAAACCATTGGGTGCACATTGTGTAAAATTGATTTCCCAATCTTTGCTTAATATGGATGTGAAGTTGGATGAAATTGGCATTTTATATACGATTAATCATTTTAGTTATATAGTTGATAATTTCATCTTTATCAGTCAAATAATCAAACCATTTGGTTTCTTCATTTCTTTTAAACCAGGTCAATTGTCTTTTTGAAAATCTACGGGTGTTTTTTTTTATTTCTTCAATGGCAAATTCTAACGTAAATTCACCTTCAAAAAAACTAAATAATTCTCTGTAACCCACAGTTTGAAGAGCATTTAATTCTTTATACGGAAATAGCTCTTTGGCTTCAGCTAATAAGCCTTGGTTCATCATACTATCAACACGCTGATTGATTCTATCATAAATAACTGTTCTTTCGGCCTCAAGACCAATGAGAATAGGAGCGAAGTTTCTACTGCTTTTCTTTTGATTTAAAAAAGAAGAGTAGGGTGCTCCTGAACCTAAACACACTTCAACAAACCGCATCATGCGTTGTGGATTTTGAAGTGTTTGAGGATTTTCCAATGCCAATTTTTGAAAATAAGTCGGATCTAATTCTTGTAATTGCTTTTGTAAATAGGCAATACCTAGTTTTTCGTAATTAGATTGTATCGTCTTTCGAATATCAGGACTAATTTCTGGAAAAGTATCAAAACCTTTCAAAATGGCATCAACATACAATCCTGAACCGCCAACGAGAATTACAAGATTATTCGTTAAAAACAATTCGTCTAGTTTTGCTATGGCTTCTTTCTCAAAATCGCCCACGTTATAGGTGTCAAAAATAGATTTGTTTTGGATAAAGTGATGCTTAGCTAAAGCTAATTCTTCAAGGCTAGGAACAGCAGTGCCAATGTTCATTTCTTTAAAAAACTGTCGGCTGTCACAAGAAAGAATGTCACACTTATAGTGCTGTGCCAAAACAATACTCAATGCTGTCTTTCCTATTGCAGTTGGGCCAACAATTGTAATTAGAAATTTTGCCATTTTAGAATCGTTTAATTTTTAAACTTTTACTCTTTCTAATATGACTTTGAATGATATTTCGAGTATCTCGATTGTTTTGCATCGGAATAATAATGTTTCTTAAAATTTCGATAGTGTTAATTTGGTAATTCAAATCATAAAAGGCATAGCCTTTATAAATTCCATTTTCAATCAAAACTGCACTACGTTCATTGACAGTTCGTCCACGATCAATGAGTACCATATTTTGGTTGTCGAAACTGTTGTTGTTTATAAATTCCTGTACTCTTGAATTATATTCAGCAGGAACTATTTTGCCAATACAGGCGCCATCACACTCTTTAATTTTGTATTGAAAACATTCTTTAGTAGTATCGTATAATCCTGTTAGTTTTTGACATAAATTATAATGTGAGGTGATTCTAAACAATGCATTTTTTTCCTTCTTGCAGTGTTGTAAATGAAGTGATTTCTTTTTTCCGACCATCAGCTTTTTGCAATTTTAAATTGATATAACCATTAGAATCAATTTCTTGGTATAATGCCCATTGAAAAATGCTTTTTCGTTGAGCTCTGTTCAGAATTGGTTTGTTGATTTTAATTTCTTCACTTTCTTTCAATAAAGCTATTAGTTCGCACCCAGTTTCATCATAAGTAACAGAAAAAACGGCAGCTTGAATTTTTTTGCTCTTAGTTGATGTACCCGTAAAATGTTGGTTGATACGTTTTTTTATATTTCTACTTTTACCAATATAAATTAGGTCACCTATCTGATTGTAAATATAATAGACCCCTGTTTTTGAAGGTAAACTTTCAATGATATCTAACAGTTTTGGAGCAATTCCTTTAATTACTTCGGTCTTAACTAACTCTTTTAAAATTACTTTTTCTACGTCTTTGTCCAAAAGCATTTTAAATAGTTTCACTGTTGCTAGTGCATCTCCGCTAGCACGATGTCTGTCTGCCATAGGAATTCCCAAAGCGCGAACAAGTTTTCCTAAACTATAGGAAGCTTGTTCCGGAATTAAAGCCTTTGCCAATTCGACTGTGCATAGTGTTTTAGCTTCAAAATTATAGCCCAAACGACGAAATTCAGTTCTAAGAATCCGAAAATCAAAACTGGCATTGTGCGCAACAATAATGCAATCTTGAGTAATTTCAATAATTCGTTTGGCGACCTCATAGAATTTTGGAGCCGATCGTAGCATAGCATTGTTAATTCCTGTGAGTTTTACCACAAACGGTTGAATTGGGATTTCGGGATTAACTAAGCTAATGAACTGATCTACAATTTCATGACCATCAAATTTGTAAATAGCGATTTCTGTAATTCCTTCTTCGTTGAATTGTCCTCCAGTGGTTTCTATGTCGAGTATGCAGTAAATTTTGTTTAAAGTTTAAGGTTTATAAAGTTTAAAAATAGTTACTATCTAGTGCCAAATATACTACTTCCGATTCGAACCATCGTACTACCACATTCTATTGCTAAAGGATAATCACCAGACATGCCCATTGACAGCGTTTGAAGTTGGAAGTTAGGAGTTAGAAGTTGATTTGTTTTATCAAAAATAGATTTCAAATAGGTGAATTCTTTTTTGATTTGCTCTTGATTATTAGTAAAAGTAGCCATTCCCATTAATCCAACAATTCGAATATTTTTCATTCCTTCTTTGTCATTCTGAACAAAGTGAAGAATCTCATGCAACTCATTTTCATTCAATCCAAATTTAGTATCTTCTTCAGCAATGTGTATTTGTAACAAACAATCAATAATTCGATTGTATTTATTGGCTTGTTTGTTGATTTCCTCCAATAATTTTAAGCTATCTACACCATGAATCAAACTCACAAATGGAGCCATAAACTTAACTTTGTTCGTTTGAACATGACCAATCATGTGCCATTGAATGTCTTTAGGCATTTGTTCCCGTTTTTCAACCAATTCTTGGACATAATTTTCTCCAAAAATGCGTTGACCAGCATTATAGGCTTCCATCAAATCGGAAACGGGTTTTGTCTTAGAAACAGCAACTAGGGTTACATGCTCTGGTAAAGTAGATTTTATTTTTGAGGAGGTTATTTTTAATTGACATTTTCAATTGTTAATTTAAATAAACTGTTTCGAAATTTTCTCTGCTTTTTACTTTCACTATAATCATAAAAACCTTCTCCTGATTTTACACCCAATTTTCCTGCACGAACCATATTGACTAATAACGGACAAGGCGCATATTTTGGATTTTTGAAACCATCGTACATTACGTTTAATATTGCCAAGCAGACATCCAATCCGATAAAATCGGCTAATTGCAGTGGTCCCATTGGATGTCCCATTCCCAGTTTCATTACAGTATCAATTTCATAAACACCAGCCACTTTATTGTACAACGTTTCTATGGCTTCATTAATCATGGGCATCAAGATTCTATTGGCTACAAAACCAGGATAATCATTGACTTCAACAGGTGTTTTTCCTAATTTTTCGGATAAAGTCATGATGATTTTCGTCACTTCATCACTTGTGTTGTAACCACGGATAATCTCTACCAATTTCATAATCGGTACTGGATTCATGAAGTGCATCCCGATAACACGTTCAGGATGGGCAACAACTGCTCCAATTTGGGTAATAGAAATAGAGGAAGTATTGGTAGCTAAAATGGTATTATGGGAACAAGCTTCGTTTAATTGCTTGAAAATATTCAGTTTTAAATCAACATTCTCGGTACGGCTTCAACAACTAAATCAACACCAACAACACCGTCTTTTATATCCGTATAAGCGATGATATTGCTGATTGTTTGTATTTTATCTGCTTCGGTAATGGTTCCTTTTGCTATCATTCGATCTAGGTTTGAAGCAATAGTAGCCATTCCTTTATCGAGTGCTTTTTCAGAAACATCTATCAATTTAACGACAAAACCACTTTGGGCAAAGGTGTGTGCAATTCCCTTACCCATTGTTCCTGCGCCTATTACAGCTATTGTTTTCATAGTATGTTTTGTTATTTTTTTGTTCATCGAATCAATAATCATATACGCTACTCTGAGAGCTTCAGTTCCGTCTTCTAAAGTTACAACTGGAGTTGTATTGTTTACAATAGCATTAGCAAAAGTTTCTAATTCGTCTAAAATAGCATTATTGGGAGCAACATCTGGATTGTTAAAATAGATTTGTTTTCGTTCTCCTTCAGCATTTTGTAGAATAATATCAAAGTCACCGGGATTTTCTGGTGCGTCTTTCATTTTTACAACTTCACAAACCTTATCTAAATAATCTACAGAAATATAAGCATCTTTCTGAAAAAAACGGGACTTACGCATGTTTTTCATTGAAATTCTACTAGAGGTAACATTAGCCACACAACCGTTTTCAAATTCTATTCTAGCATTAGCAATATCGGGGGATTGACTTAAAACCGATACTCCACTAGCATGAACAGCCTTTACTTTAGACTTTACCACACTAAGTATGGCATCAATATCGTGAATCATTAAATCCAAAACAACAGGAACATCAGTACCCCGCGGATTAAATTCGGCCAAACGATGCGTTTCAATAAACATCGGGTTTTCAATTTGATCTTTCACCGCAATGAACGCTGGATTAAAACGTTCTACGTGACCGACTTGACCTTTTACTTTATATTCTTTAGCAAGTGCAATGATTTGTTCTGCTTCTTCAACGGTATTTGAAATGGGTTTTTCAATAAAAACATGTTTGCCAGATTTGATGGCTACTTTTGCACATTTGTAATGAGAAAGAGTAGGGGTTACAATATCTATAACATCGACAGCATGTATTAATTTTGCAATGGTATCGAATTGTTTGTATCCGAATTCGGCTGCTATTTTAGCTCCATTTTCTTGATTTTCATCATAAAATCCTACCAATTCATATTTTTCTGATTGTTGCAATAATCGCAAATGTATTTTTCCTAGATGACCTGCACCTAAAACGCCAACTTTTAACATAAAAATGATTTTGAACAAAAATAGGAATTTATTGATAAAGCATAATTGATAATTGGTAATTTGTTTTCTATTTTTACAGCAATAAATTACTCTAGATTTGAAAGACACTGATAAACATAAAGGACTCAGAAATCAATTAGTAAGTCACCTGAAGGAAAAAGGAATTGTGGACAAAAATGTTTTAGCAGCTATAGGCAGTATACCAAGACATTTTTTTCTTGATTCCAGTTTTGAAAATTTTGCCTATCAAGATAAAGCTTTCCCAATTGGTGAAGATCAAACTATTTCACAACCATATACTGTGGCATTTCAAACACAACTTTTGGAAGTAAAAAAAGGTCAAAAAATATTAGAAATCGGAACAGGAAGTGGTTATCAAACAGCCGTTTTATTTGCTCTAGGTGCACAAGTATATAGTGTGGAGCGCCAAAACAAATTGTTTAAAAAGACGAAAAAATTATTGGAAAATTTAGGGATTCGCCCAAAACATTTATCTTTTGGTGATGGATATAAAGGTTTGCCAGATCATGCTCCCTTCGATAGTATAATTGTTACAGCTGGTGCGCCAATTATCCCCCAAGCTTTGATGGCACAATTAAAAATAGGAGGTAGGTTAGTTATTCCCCTAGGTGAGGATGTTCAAGTAATGACTTTGTTAATCCGAAAAAACGAAACTCAATTTGAGAAACATGAATGTGGAGAATTTCGTTTTGTACCTTTGTTGGTCAACAAAAATTAAATTATTCAGGAGAGTCAAAATCTAATAGATACACTGTTAAAAAGATTTATAAAAATTGATATCTTTTAATTGGTAAGAAAAAATAATAAACATACATTTGCATATAATTCAAAAAAATTCCGGAAAACATGTTTGAATTTTCACAGTATTTAGGCTTTTTACTTTTTTTAACCGTCCTTACTATAGGATTTTGGTTGATGTTTTTTTTGGTAGCTTTCGTCCAGTATTGGGTTGGAGGT
>JADKDN010000019.1 GCA_016718345.1 Flavobacterium sp.
TTTGCGAGCTTCGTGCCTTCTTTGTGCTCTTTGCGGTTAAAAAAAACTAACAACATGAAAACTATAACCAACTTCTGGAACTACTTCCAACAAAACAACTTCGTTTTTCTACTCCTAAACGAAATCCCAAAAGACGAACTAAAAATCCATTTAGACAAACTAATCGAAATACTCCATCAATATAACAAAGACCTAGATCTCATCATTAAAAACAAAAAAAACGGTGCAGAATTAATCATTACCGCAAACGGAAATCCTTATCTTTTCAAAGAAGTAGAATTACTAGTTCATCATGCACCAGTTGTAGAACGTTGGAAAATAACACCGTTCCTTCAACCAGAAACCAACCTAACCAAATACGAAAACGGCACAGACAAACCACTAGAATATTACGGCATCACTTTACGAATAAGCGAAATGTATTTCATCCCATTAGAAAACCCAAACAAACCAACCGATTTAGGAATAAAAGTACTACTCAAAAACTACATTGTCCACAAAGACAACCCAAGACTTCGAGAAGCGGTTTACATTCATATCGAACATCTAATTGGTGAAAAAGCATTTGCCAATGATATTGCATTTATTGAGATTGGACAATGGGAAGGAGACAATGAAAACCAAATTGAATTGTATAATCTAAAATCCTATATCGACATTGAAATGGACAATTAAGTTTCGGCAATAAATCCAATATACTGCCAAAACTTAACAGATACATCATTCACAAAATACGGCACAATCATGTCCCAATTATTCACCAAATTTGGGACAAAAAAACAAATTAACTTTCGGCAATAAAACTATTTTACTGCCAAAACTTAATTTTTTAAAATAAAATGTAGTATCTTTCACAAAATTTAAAAGTAAGGTGACAAAAACGATAGAAAATACAATTCAGAGTTACTTCAAATCTATAAACCAAATTTCTAGAGAAAAGCTTGGTAACTTAATCAAAGAAGACTTTCCGGAACTTTCGAAGGTACAATCACTGTTTATCTATCCAAACTAAAAAAAGCGGGTATAATTAATAATCCGGAAAGAGGAATATATTCCATTACAGACAAACAAATCTTCAATCCGGAAATTAACCAAAACCTAAAAAAAATATACAACAAAATTCATAAAGAATTTCCATTTATTGATGTGTGTATATGGAATACCAAATGGTTAAACGACCTAATGCGACACCAACCATTCAAAAATTACACTATCATAGAAGTTGAAAAGGAAGCTGAAGAACAAATATTTAATGCAATTAGCGAATGGAATAAAAATGTCTATTTCAATCCCAATGAAGAAATTTTGGAACGCTATATAAGTTCAAATTCAGAGGAAGTTACAATAGTAAAAAATTTAGTAACAGAAGCTCCAACAACAAAAAACAATAAAATTAGGATACCTACACTAGAGAAGTTACTGGTGGATATCATTATTGACAAAGAACTTTTTGCTGCCCAACAAGGAGAAATCGAATTTATATATCAATCCGCTTTCAAAAAATACGCGATAAACACCGCAAAAATGAAACGGTATGCCATCCGAAGAAACAGAGAAACGGAATTAGAAAAAATAATAAATAAAATCTGAGTACTAATGATTAACAACGAAACCCATACTATCGATTGGATTCTTGGCTTGAGAGACAAGTTAGGAAAACGAATTGATCCCAAATTAATCGAAAAGTAATTTGGGCACTTACACTATTGGAACAATTAAAAATAAATGGGTTAAACTTTACATTCAAAGGAGGAACGGCATTGCTATTGGCAACTGAAAAACAAAACGATTCTCAATCGATATTGACATCATAACAGAGCATACCGAAAAAGAAATTATAGAAGTCTTGCAAAAATAGTAGATGAACAAATTTTTCTGGATTGGGAGGACGACAACAACCAAGCACACACCCGATGCACCAATCGGGCATTTCAAAGCATATTACAAAAGCGGAGTAGATGGTAACATTGAGCCTATTTTACTAGACCTTCTTTACATGCCAAATCCTTATCCAGAAAATCAAGAAGTAAAATTAAAGCATCCTTGGTTATCCACAGCAGAGGAAGAATCAATAATCACAATGCCAACATTTGATGCTATTTTGGGCGACAAATTAACAGCATTTGCTCCTAAAACAACTGGAATTCTATACACCAAAAATCGTCCGGTAGAAATCATAAAACAATTATACGACATCGCATTTCTATTCGATAACATAAGTGATTTATCAGTGGTAAAAAACAGCTACAACAAAGTAGTTCAAGAAGAAATTGGGTTTAGAAAATTAGAAATTACAGCAACAGAAGTTTTAGAAGATACTTGGCAAGCTTGCTACACATTAGCAGAACGCGATATAAAGTCAGAAGAATTTAATCATCTGCAGTTAGGTATCAGAAACTTTACCAACTTCACAATTGACCGATTCAACATAGATGAAGCCATAACAGCAGCAGCTAAAGTCGCTTACCTAACCAAGCTAATGCAAGCCAAAGAAGAACTAAAAATGGAAAGGTTCAAAAATCCATTGGAAATAAAAGATTGGATCATTGAAGACCCGCAATACAACAAATTAAACAAATTAAAAAAGAACAACCCCGAAGCTTTTTATTACTGGGTTAAAGCTTTCTAATAAAGTAATAGGATGACTAATATTAAATATCAAACCAATAAAGGAAAAATTATTGAAGGTAATTCAATAGAACTTTTAAAAGGTAAAATGAAGAAAAAACTGAAAGGTAAGGTAAATTTAATTATTACTTCACCTCCTTTTCCATTAAATAATAAAAAACAATATGGAAATGAAAAAGGAGAAGAATACTTAAAATGGTTCATAGATATGGCTCCAATCTTTTCTGATTTATTAGCTGAGGATGGGTCACTAGTCATTGAAATTGGAAATGCATGGGAGCCTGAAAGACCAGTACAATCATTATTACATTTAGAATGTTTATTTGGTCTTGTAAAACATCCTGAAGCGAACTTAAGGCTAATACAAGAATTTATATGTTACAATCCTTCAAAATTACCGTCACCTGCTCAATGGGTTACAGTTGTATGTCTTCAAACTAAAGTGGACTTTTCCTTAGAGAGTGTTTAGTTAATTAATTCAAAGATAAATGTTTTTCTTTATTGGTTAATAATTTGATTTTTTGGTACTCATTTCTACGGCTTATTAAGGCCAATTTCTTTAATCGTTCTCTTTCTTTTAAGATTTTTTCACCTCTTCCATAGTAGACGTCGGCAGGGGTTAAGTTGTTTAATGATTCGTGGTATCGTTCATTATTATACTTGTAAACAAACTTCTCCAATGCGTTCTTCAATTCTTCTGGGGCGTAGTAATTATCGAGTTTCACAACGTTTTTCATGGTTCGGTGGTAGCGTTCAATTTTACCTTGTGTTTGTGGATGATTAGGTCTGCCGTGAACCTGATCCATTTGATAATTGTCCTTTAAATAGGATTTTAGTTCGCTAGCGATGTAGCATGAACCGTTATCGGATAAAAGTCTTGGTTTTTGTTTAGTAATCAATTTCGCTTTTTTAATGGCGGTATCAACCGTTCTTTTTACGTCATCGGCTTTCATGTTAGAGCAAAGCTCCCAATGTACGATATATCGGCTGTAATCATCCAAAACCGTACTGAGGTAATACCAACCCCAACCCAAGATTTTAAAGTAGGTAAAATCGGTTTGCCACATTTGATGTACGAAGCCTGTTTTGTTAGTAAACTCATCAGCTGCGCTCAGGAAAATATGAGCTGGAGCTGTGATTAAACCTCTTGCTTTTAATATTCGGTACACACTTGATTCGGAGATAAAAATCTGTTGTTCATCTGTGATTTTATAGGCTAACTCCCTTGAGGATAAATCAGGATACTCTAAAGCAAATTCAACCACCAGATTCTTTTGTGATTCAGGAATACTATTCCATTGCCGATTAGATGCTCGCTTGTTTGGAAGTAATCCATCAACTCCATGTTGACTAAAAGCATGATACCAATTGTAAAAAGTGCTTTTGTTGATTCCAATCTCCCGTAAGGTTCGATTAACCCCAATTTCAGAACGTGTAACCATATGAATGATTTCTTGTTTTTCGGACACTGTAAGACGCATATATCTCCTGACTTTTAAAGTGAGTCCAGCATGGACAAGCTTTTTTTTACGATGTCATAGCGCAATACCAAATCTGCAACCATCTCTTTTAAACGTTGGTTTTCTTTTCTGAGTTCCGCTACTTCATCACTGGTAGCTTCTCTTACTGTATCGCCTGATAATCGTTTCTTACCGGCTTCTAAAAACTCTTTATTCCATTTGTAAAATTGGGATTCATTGATGGAATACTTTCTGCATAATTCGGCAACAGACATCTCAGCTCGTAAAGCTTCCATAACGATTTGGATTTTCTGTTCCGATGAAAAGATTCTTCCGGGTGTTTCTACGAATTTCTTTAATGTAGTTTTCTGCAGTTTGTTTCTTTGGTGTTTTCATGATAATTCAAATTTAAGGTTTTTGAAAACACTCTCTTAGTTTTGGCCTAAATCAGTCCACTTTTTGCTGACGATTTACAGTGCCTCTGGAGGTCGTTCTGCTTTGTCCACTAGAACTTTACAACAAATGGGGTACACCAATGTGGCTCATCTCGATGGCGGTATTAAAGCATGGAAAGAAGAAGGTTTGGCAATAGAAGAATAACGTTCGTCTGTTGTTTGGTATCACAGAAAAATAAAAGGTGTTTCCGTTGAAATTCAATTCGTTATCCTAAAAATAGAATTGTATTGTACTTTTTTCTAAATTAGCAATAGTAAAAGTGAACTCTTATGAAAGCTATCCTTTATATCCTTTGTTGTTGTATTCTATTAAATTCCTGTAATAAACACAATGAAGTCAAAAATGAAGGATCAAAAGTCAAACCTATTTCAATTACAGTTGTAGTACTCCTGAAGTAACTGATACGTTGTGGTATACCTCTGGGAAAAAAGCTCCTTTATTTAAAGGACTAGAGGGAATTGATTTTCCTATTTCTACAAAAAAGTAAAGAAACTCAAACCTATTTTAATCAAGGGTTGATGCTTTCTTTTGGGTTTAATCACGCTGAAGCGGCGCGTTCTTTTTTTGAAGCGACACGACAAGATCCAAAGTCTCTATGAGTTGGTGGGGATTTGCCTATGTACTTGGTCAAACTACAATGGTGGTATGGAGAAAAATAATTTTCAACGTGCCTTTGATGCTGTGACAAAAGCTAAACTACATGCTGGTTCTTGTACTGATAAAGAGAAAGATTTGATTGAAGCCTTATCACATCGGTATTCAAACGATACTACTGTGGTTCGTTCTAAACTAGATTCAGCCTATTCAGTAGCCATGAGAAAGGTATATAAAAAATACCCCAACGATGCCACCATTGGTTCCCTTTTTGCCGAATCAATAATGGATATGCACCCTTGGAATTTGTGGAATAAAGATGGCACTCCACAACCTTGGACTCCAGAGATTATGACTGTGCTTAAAAAATGCATACAACTAGAGCCTAAACATGCTGGAGCCAACCATTTTTATGTTCATGCCGCTGAAATGTCTCAACATGCAGAAGATGCTGAAGCGAGCGCAGATTTACTTCGTAATTTAGTTCCAGGCTCAGGACATTTGGTTCACATGCCTTCACACCTATATCAGAATCGGTCGTTATCACGATGGTGTACTGACGAATCAAAAAGCGGTAGCGGTTGACAGTCTATATCTCGAAGCTTGTCATGCTCAAGGTGCTTATCCTCTGGGTTATTATCCGCATAATTATCACTTCATAGCCGCATGTGCCACCCTTGATGGTGAAAGCAAAGCGGCACTAGAAGGCGCTTTTAAAACCGCCAATCACGCGCACAAAAAATTACTTCGTGATCCGGCTTGGGCAACTTTACAACATTATTATTCTATTCCGTGGTATGTAGAAGTAAAACTTGGTTTGTGGAAAGATATTATTAAATCAAAAGCACCCGAAAAAGATTTAAAATATCCTTTAGTGATTTGGCATTATGCACAAGGCATGGCTATGTTGTCACAAAATAATGTAATCGAAGCGAAGAAACATCTTGCTACCATGAGAAAAATAATGGTAGACACCAAGATTAAAGACTTAACCATTTGGGGCATTAATAATGTATATGATTTATGCGTGATTGCCTCAAAAACATTAGATGGAGAAATCAATGCAAAAGAGAAAAAATACACTACTGCTATTGCTTTTTTACAAGAAGCTGTTCATAAAGAAGATGCTTTGAACTATGATGAACCGCCCGATTGGTTTTTTTCTGTTCGACATCATTTGGGTGCAGTATTACTGGATGCAGGACACTATAAAACTGCTGTAAAAGTATATGAAGAAGATTTAAAGAACTTTCCTAAAAACGGATGGGCTTTGAGAGGACTGATGAATGCCTATGAAAAATTGGGCGACAAAAAGAAATTTGAAGAAACTAAAAGTCGCTTTGAACTAGCTTGGAGATATGCCGATTTTAAAATAACTTCTTCAAGGATACTCTAACAACTATTTATAATTAGACCCAAAACATAAACAGTCAATAATGGTTGAACTTAGTGCAATAAAAGAATCCCTCTTAAAACTCTATCCCTTTTCAGAGGAAGAACTAGAAGGATTCGTAGCAAAGCTAAAGTATAGAACTCTCCAAAAAAAAGCGCTATTGATTCAAGAAAAGGAAATTGCAAATAGTTTGGTTTTCCTAATCAATGGCAGCTTACGTTTGTACACTAGAACGGAACAGGGCGAATTAACCATTACTTTTTTTACTGAAAATCATTGGGTCAGCGATCTTGAAAGTTTATTACAACAACAACCTTCTAGAAATAACATTGAAGCTTTTGAGCCATCAGAAGTTGCTTTGATAACTTTGAGAGACATTCATGAACTTATGGACAGGTATCCCAATTTTAAACTATTAAATGGGTTGTTGGCCAATTTGAGTATTCCAACTTCACGCCTTACCTCAATCCAAACTAAAAGTCCTGATGAACGCTATGCTAGTCTGTTAGCAGAACATCCCGATTGGATGAATCGCTTTCCTCAAATGCATATTGCTTCCTATTTAGGTATGACTCCCGAAACTCTGAGCAGAGTTAGAGCCAGAATTATCTAATTTCTTGATTGCAATCAATTTTAATTTCACCTTGAAAGACTAATTTTGTGGAAATTTATGATTCATATATACCAAACTAAATCACAATCAATATGCTAACCGCTATCCATCCCAAACTGCCCATGCGTAACAAAAATAACACTAGGAATTTTTACATTCAAAAACTTGGTTTTCAAGAATTTGGAAGTGCTGACTTTGATGGTTATTTGATGTTGGAAAAAGAAGAAATACAAATTCACTTTTTTGAGTTTACCACTCTAGATCCTACTGAAAATTATGGGCAGGTTTACATTCGAACCAATGCTATTGACGAACTGTTTCAAACGTTTGTAAAAAACGGAACAGACATACATCCCAATGGTCATTTGAAACTAAAACCCTGGGGACAAAAGGAATTTTCAATACTTGACCCAGACCACAACTTGCTCACTTTTGGACAAACAATTTAATGAAATCGAAACCAAGATAAACGAGGAATGCCCTTTAAAAAAATTCAAATGACAACACGCTTTTTCTAGGAGTGCTGAATATTTTTGTTAAATTTGGTTTTCTAATACTATACCAAAAAAACTCAACACATGAAAATTGCACTTTTTACCAATGAATTTCCACCAAACATATATGGTGGAGCTGGAGTACATATTGATTTTTTAAGTCAAGAATTAGCCAAACTTGGGCAACTCGAAGTGCGATGTTTTGGGAATCAAATGGTAAATGAAGCCAGCATGCATGTTGTGGGTATTGACTCTTGCTTGAGTTCGTTGGCAGACAATAACAACCCTCACATCAAAATGTTTCACAACCTTAGCCGCAATGTCGAGATGGCTCAGGCAACACCTGACGCGGACATTATACATTGTCACACTTGGTACAGTCATTTAGCGGGTGTATTTACCCGAGAATTGTTGCAAGTTCCTTTAATTTTAACTACACACAGCTTAGAAACCCATCGCCCTTGGAAAGTAGAACAGTTGGGTAATGGCTACTTTCTGTCCCGTTGGATTGAACAAACAGCCTATAGCATAGCCGACGGAGTTATTGCCGTAAGCGAGCAGATGAAACAGGATGTTATTGAAGCCTATGGTGTGCAGCCTGAAAAAGTAACAGTGATTCACAATGGTATTGATCCTGAATTCTACCAACCTACTTTTGATACGGATTTACTATTAGAATATGGCATCAATCCAGATATTCCTTTTGTGCTCTTTGTAGGTCGTATTACCCGCCAAAAAGGAATTTCGCAACTGATTTCCGCAGCAAAATATTTTAATAAAAATTCGCAAATCGTATTGTGCGCTGGCGCTCCCGATACTAAAGAAATTGCAGAAGAAACGGAAGCTTTGATTGCCGATTTGCGCAAAGAAAGAGACGGAGTTATCTTGATTTCTGAAATGCTTCCTCGTGATAAAGTGAAAATATTGTACAGTCATGCGCGAGTATTTGCTTGTCCTTCGCTTTACGAACCTTTCGGGATTATCAATCTAGAAGCCATGTCTTGTGAAACTCCCGTAGTAGGAAGCCATGTAGGCGGAATCCCAGAAATCATTGTGGAGGGAAAAACTGGATATTTGGTTCCCTTGCAAAGTATCTCAAGAACCGATTTCAATCCAGCGCATCCTGAAGCTTTTCAAAAAGAATTTGCGGCTAAAATTAACCTGCTTTTAGACGATGAAGCATTGGCTACAAAAATGGGAAAAGAGGGTCGTGAACGCGTTTTGAAAATATTCAGTTGGGAATCTATCGCCCAAACTACTTTCAAGTATTATCAAGAAGTGATTGCTCGATTTGAAAAGAACATGCTTAGTGGCTTTAGGTGCTTATTTGGAACGCTTATTTTCATTAATTTGAAATAACCTATCTTTGCACAAAATTTAAGCAAATGAGCACTTTTGAGCAATTCAATCTACCAAAATCCCTACAGAAAGCTATTGACGAATTAGGATTTACGACCCTACTCCTATTCAGGAAAAATCATTTTCTGTAATTATGTCGGGGCGTGACATGATGGGAATTGCGCAAACAGGAACGGTAAAACCTTTGCTTATTTATTGCCTTTATTGAAACTCTATAAATTTAGTCCTACTCACACTCCAAAAATTGTGATTCTTGTGCCAACGAGAGAGCTTGTGGTGCAGGTTGTAGAAGAGGTTGAAAAACTGACAAAATACATGTCCGTTAGAACCTTAGGAATTTATGGAGGAGTGAACATCAACACTCAAAAAACAGCAGTCTATCAAGGTATTGATATTTTAGTAGGTACGCCAGGAAGAACGATGGACTTGGCTCTAGATAACGTGATCCGCTTTGATGAAACTTCAAAATTAGTCATTGATGAATTTGACGAAATGCTGAATTTGGGTTTCCGAGCGCAGTTGACCTCTGTACTTGCCATGATGCGTCCTAAACGTCAAAACATTCTTTTTTCTGCCACCATGACCGATGAAGTAGATGCTGTTTTGAATGACTTTTTTGATTTTCCAGAAGAAGTAAGTTTGGCAGCATCGGGAACACCATTAGAGAATATTACTCAAATTACGTATGCTGTTCCTAACTTCAATACCAAAATAAATCTGCTCAAACATTTGTTGACAAACAACGAAGACATGAGCCGTGTGTTGATTTTTGTGAACAACAAAAGATATCCGACATGCTACACGAGAGCATAGAAGAGGATTTTGAAGGGCAATTTGGAGTCATTCACTCCAACAAATCACAGAATTACCGATTGAGCACGATGGCTTCATTTCAAGAAGGCAATTTACGCGGTATTATCACCACAGATATCATGGCTAGAGGGTTGGATATTTCGGATATTACCCATGTTATCAATTTTGAAATTCCTGAATACCCCGAATTGTACATGCATAGAATTGGTAGAACTGGTAGAGCCGATGCTACAGGAACAGCTATAAGTTTCTTTACACCAAGAGAAGAGGAATTTAAAATAGAAGCCGAAGTTTTGATGAATATGGAACTAGATATAGAACCTTTTCCAGAAGAAGTAGAAATCTCTATAAAATTAATTGGTCCTGAAAAAGACAAGCAGCCGATTAAATTCTTAATGAAAAAACCAAAACTAGACGGTGATGGCGCCTTTCATGAAAAAGCGAAAAAGAACACCAAAGTTAATCTTGGACATTCCTCCAAAACCAAAAAGAAAACTCATGGTTCTGTAAATAGAAACATGCTAAAAACGAGGGATAAGAAACGTAAGGATAAGAAGTAGTGTTCAGTGAGCAGTGGTCAGTGTTCAGTTATTGCAAATTGTGAAATTGAAGTAAACAATGGATTACATTTTAGTAAATACTAAGCAAACTGGAGCACACAATTCAATTCTCTTTCCAGAATCGGTTAGTTTTCCTGTAGTTGAATCTATTTTAAAAATTACCACATCATTTGAGTATTGATGTGCTATTAACAGAAATTTCCCTGTAGGATCAATCACAAAATTTCTTGGTCCTTTGCCTAAAGTAGCACTAGTTTCCACCAATTTCAAATGTCCATCTTTTTGTATTTCAAAACAAGAAATAGTATTAGCAGTTCCACGATTTGTGGCATATACAAACTTTCCGTTTGGAGAAATATGGATATCGGCTGCGCCTATTTGTCCTTTAAAATCTGTATCGACGACTTGAGTTTCTTGAATCTTTTTTAAAGTCCCTTTTTTATACCTAAAAACGGTTAAACCTCCGTCTAATTCCTGCAATAAATAAGCATATTTTCCATCTTTACTAAAGGTCAAATGGCGAGGACCACTTCCAGCCTTAACGGAAATACTATCTTTTATTTCCAATATTTTTGCCTCTGCATTGGGGTTATACTTGTAAATGTAAATTTTGTCCGTTCCTAAATCATTGGCCAAAACAAACTTTTTATCAGGCGAAAATTGCACCATGTGCACATGAGAACTTTCTTGTCGTTGTGTATTGATGCTCTTGCCTTTATGTAGAATCACTTGCTTCGCTGGCGTAATACCTCCATCCGATTCTTTTCCAAAAACAGAAATGCTTCCACCAGAATAGGCAGCAGTAATCACATTCTTGTTGTCATTGATGATGTAACATGGATCGGCTCCTTTGGCGTCTTGCTGATTTAGCAATTGCATCGCTCCAGATTTGCTATCTAAAGCAAAAGCACTAATCATACTTTTTTAGACTGTTTTCATTTACGGAATAGATATATTTTGCCTCCTCTGAGACAGTCAAATAACTGGGATTGATACCCTTCTCAGAAGTAGCTTTGAGTTTAACTTCGGCGGTTTGAACATTAAAATCATAGACGTAAATCCCCTTACTCTCGCAAGAATTGGTATAGGTTCCTATAATTAAATTAGTACTGTTTTCTTGTGCACAAATACTAGCAGCACTTAGTAAAGCAATACAACTTAAAAGGTGTTTTTTCATTTTTTATAAATAGATGAGTCACAAAAATAAGGTTTTAAAGTGGTACCCGTTCTATATTATGAGCATCTTTTGCACATATTTTTTATGATTTAAAATCGAAAAATTAAAGCCTCAAAATAATAAAAAGTAGTATTTTTGACAAATTCAATTTGAAATGCAATTCAAACACCCAGAAATCCTTTACTTTCTTTTTTTACTGGTTATTCCTATTCTGGTTCATTTGTTTCAATTGCGACGTTTCAAAAAAGAATACTTTACCAATGTCAAGCTTTTAAAAGAACTTTCCGTACAAACCCGAAAAAGTGCTACAATCAAAAAATGGCTACTGCTAGCCACTCGTTTATTGCTTTTAACTTGTATTGTTTTGGCTTTTGCCCAACCTTTTTTGAAAGTAAAGACAGTAAAAACAGCAACAATGAAATGTACATTATATTGGACAATTCGTTTAGCATGCAAGCCAAAGGACAAAAAGGCGAACTATTGAAAAGAGCTGTTGAAGATTTATTAGAACACACTCCTGAAAATCAAAATTTTTCATTGATAACCAATTCTGAAACCTTTTGGAATACGGACATCAAATCGATTCGTTCCAATCTGCAAAACTTGAAATACAGCCCATCTCCTTTTCAGCTAGAAAGTGCTATGGCAAAAATAAAATCGCACAAATCGGCTTTCAATAAAGATGTGGTTATTATTTCTGATGCTGTGGGTTTAGAATCCAAACAATTGAAGAGTATTGACAAAGACTTCAATACCTTCTTTATCGTTCCGAAAGCAGAACAAAAAAATAATATCGCAGTTGATCGTGTTTTCATCAAGCAAACCTTAGATAATTTTTATCAGATTAGTGTAGCATTATCAGGCTATGGCAAAGATTTCAAAGAAGTTCCAATTGCGCTGTATAACAATGGAAAGCTCATTGCCAAAACTTTGGTCAAAATGGAATCCAACAAAAAAATAATCGATTTCACCATTCCAAAGGAAAATTTTCATGGCTATGTTACCATTACTGAAAGTGGTTTGGAGTATGACAACACGCTTTTCTTTAGCATTTCAAAACCTGAAAAAATAAATGTTTTAAGCATTGGCGAAAGCGAAAAAAGTGTTTTTCTATCTCGAATCTACACCAAAGACGAATTCAATTACAACAATTATACTTTAGAAAGTCTAGATTATAATGTTCTTGACAAACAAGACGCTATTGTGTTGAATGAACTCAAAGAAATTCCTCAAGCATTACAAACCACTTTAAAATCATTTGTAGAGAAAGGCGGCAATCTTGTTTTTATTCCTTCCAATGAAAATAGCCCATCGAATAATAGCCGTTTTCTATCCAATTTTGGCAACATTCAATTCAAATCTTTACAGAAAACCGAAAAATTAATTACTAAAATTGCTTTCAACAACCCTTTGTATTCCTCTGTTTTTGAGAAACAAATTACCAATTTTCAATATCCAAGTACCAAATCTTCCTTCGTTATAAATAGTTCCAATCCAGCGATTTTAAGTTATGAAGACCAAAGTGTTTTTCTCACTTCGGTACAAAATCAAATTGCTTCGGTCTACGTATTTTCGGCGGCACTTAATAAAACCAATTCAAACTTCATCAATTCGCCTCTGGTCGTTCCTACTTTTTACAATATGGCGCAGAGCATTCAAAAAACCGGAATATCGGCATTAACCATTGGAGAAAACAATCCCATTTTGATTGATGTATTATTAGAAAAAGATGAAATTGTATCTATTAAAAACAAAGAGGAAAGTTTCATTCCAGTTCAACAAATTTTAAACAATAAAGTAAAATTCTCTTGTAATGATTATCCTCAACAGGCGGGGAATTTTGAGGTTTACAAACAAAATGAAATATTGAAAAATATCAGTTTTAATTACAATAGAACCGAAAGTAATGTAGTTCCAACTGACGAAAGTATATTGTCTGACTACACAACATCAGAGACAATTGACACTATTTTCACCACCTTACAAACCAATCGAACCGATACGGAACTGTGGAAATGGTTTGTCATTCTTACCTTATTATTTTTAGTCATTGAAGTATTCATACAAAAATTTGTAAAATGAAACTAATCATCCGAAACGCGACAGTTATTGATTCAAAAAGCCCTTTTCACAATCAAAAAGTCGATATACAGATTGAAAATGGTCTCCTTTCAAAAATTGACTCAAAGATTGAAAACACGGGGAATTATAATGAAGTACATCTGGAAAATCTTCATGTTTCACAGGGTTGGTTTGACTCTAGTGTTTCTCTTGGTGAACCTGGTTTTGAGGAACGAGAAACCATCATAAATGGTTTGACTGTGGCTGCAAAAAGTGGTTTTACAGCTATTGCCTTACAACCCAACTCCTACCCGATTATTGACAATCAGTCTCAGATTAATTTTGTAAAATCGAAGGCGAAAGAGGCTGCCACTCAATTGTTTCCCATTGGCGCTTTAACAAAAGAAAGCCAAGGCAAAGATTTAGCCGAACTATTTGATATGAAAAATGCTGGAGCGATTGCTTTTGGGGATTATAATAAAAATATTGACAATCCAAATTTGCTAAAAATCGCGCTACAATATACCCAAGATTTTGATGGATTGGTACTTGCTTTTTGTCAAAATCCTGACATAAAAGGCAATGGTGTGGTCAATGAAGGCATTGTTTCCACACGATTAGGATTAAAGGGAATTCCCTCTTTAGCAGAAGAAATAGAAGTGGCTCGAAACCTATTTTTACTAGAATACACAGGAGGAAAATTGCATATCCCCACCATTTCTACGGCGCAATCTGTTGCACTTATCAGAAAAGCCAAAGCCAAAGGATTGCAAGTGAGTTGTAGTGTAGCTGTTCATCATTTGGTTTTGACTGATGACCTCTTGGATGGATTTGATAGTAGGTATAAAGTTTCGCCACCACTACGAACAGAAAGCGATAGAAAAACATTACTCAAGGGAGTAAAAGACGGAACGATTGATTTAATTACTTCCGATCACAATCCCATAGATATTGAACATAAAAAAATGGAATTCGATTTGGCAAAAAATGGAACCATTGGTTTGGAAAGTGCCTTTGGAGCTTTGAATACCGTTTTACCTTTAGAAATTTGTATCGAAAAATTAACCACCGGAAAATCAATCTTTGGCATTGAAAGCGCTCCTATTGATGAAGGCGAAATTGCCAATCTTAGCTTTTTTTACTCCCGATGGAACTTGGATGTTTACTAAAGAAAACATCCTGTCCAAATCTAAAATTCTGCATTCTTAGGGATTAAAATGAAGGGGAAAGCGTATGGATTTTAATAAAGGAAAACTAATTTTAGGATAAAATGAATCACAAAATTGAAGAAGGAAAATCAGCAGCTATCACGAGCTACATCCTAATTATTGGAGTATTAATTGCAATGTCGATGAATTCAGACACCAAGAGCCCATTTGCTTCATTTCATATTCGTCAGGCGCTGGGACTATCTATTACGTTTATTTCACTGGGCTTGATTATTAGCAATTTTGATAGTATAATGATATCGGCCACGATGTGGATTTTTGTATCTGTACTGTGGACTTATGGTATTTTTAGCGCCATAAAAGGCGAAACAAAACCCTGCCTTTGTTGGGTGAATTGTTCCAAAAAACGTTTAAAAATATATCCTAATCCGTATGAATTTAGCATTGCACCATTTGGTTAGAGAACCAAAACTAAAGTTAGCTAAAAAATCCTTTATTGTTGTTATTGCACGGCTATGGTAGCAATGAAGAAGATTTATTTTCATTTGCTAGTGAGTTGCCAGACCACTATTATGTTATCTCCGCTCGTGCGCCTTATAGTTTACAATACGGAAGCTATGCTTGGTACTCTATTAATTTTGATGCGGATGAAAATAAATTTTCTGATAACGATGAAGCGAGAACTTCCCGAGATGTAATCTCTCGTTTCATTGACGAAGTTGTGGCGAATTACCCTGTAGACCCGAACAATGTAACCCTAATTGGATTTAGCCAAGGCACCATTTTGAGCTATGCAGTGGCACTTTCCTATCCTGAAAAAGTACAGCGTGTAGTGGCAATGAGTGGCTACCTGAATTTGGATCTTTTAACGGATGATTACCTGAAAAACAACTTCTCCAACCTAAAAATATTTGCTTCACATGGCACGGTAGACCAAGTGATTCCTGTTAGCTGGGCGAGAAAGGCAAAACCTATTTTAGATACTTTGGGCATTGCCACTACGTATAAAGAATACCCGATAGGTCATGGCGTTTCTCCACAAAATTTTTATGATTTTAAAAATTGGTTAGAGGGTAAGTGAGTTTTGGCTTGTAAGACGATTGAAACGTAGGGTTAATTTATTTATATTTGGGATAGATATGAAACAAACTTTCCTTAAGCAACCTAAATATGGGTGTATATAAGAAGGTTTGTAGCGCATATATACAAGTTATCTACAACTTTTCATTCAACCCTCCCATTTGCACTTAAAGTGTTGTATTCATTGACTTTATAAAAATGAACAATGCAATTTTAAGCATAAAAAAGCAACGAAATACTTGTTTTGTTGTACCCAATGTTGTACCTTCGTATCACGATGCACCCAATTGAAAACCCAGTATTTACAATACTTTCACTCGTTTGCATTGCTTTACAAATATAGTACAACATTTCTAATTTCCTAACACTATGGCATCAATTAAACTAATTTTAAGAACACATCAGGCAGACCAAACCGGACACAGCCCTTTGTACATTCGAATTATAAAAGATAGAAAAACGAAATTTATCACTGCTGGAGTGAAGCTCAAAGAGAACGAGTGGGATGAAGTAAAGCAGAAAGTAAAAAAGAACCATCCCAACAGTGCGAGGATGAATGCTGCATTATCTCAAAAAATTGCAGATGCTGAAGGTCAGGTTGCGGATATGGAAAGAAAGGTAAAAACGGTTTCCATCAAAAAACTAAAAGAAGCCATAAAGGGAAAAGAAGTGCCAAACTTTTTTTGAATATGCCAGAAAGAGATTAGAGAAAATCAAAAGTACTGTTTCTTATTCCACTTACAGAGCATACACTTCTCAGGTTGATAAATTTGAAAAATATATGGGAACAAAGGATGTGTATTTTGATGAAATTACCGTAGCACTATTAAACGACTATAAATTTCATTTAGGAGATATTTTAGAAACGGAGATACAACGCAACGCCTTTCCATAATTGTTCTGGGATACCATATTCAGGGATGCTATTGTGAAGAAGTAATTCCCGAAACTATGTTTCCGTTTAGCAAAATAACCTTAAAATCAGTTCTTCTAAAAGATTATTTCTAAACAAAAACAGATTGAAGATTTAACCCAATTAAAGCTCATAGAAGGCAAAAAAGCGATGATGTGGAGAGATTTATTCCTTTTCTCTATTTATGCCGGAGGATTGCGTTTTAGTGATGTTATCGAAATGCAATATTCCAATTACAATGAAGCTGAACATAAAATCAACAAACACATTCGTAAAACTGGAAGAGTACACCAGTTCAAAATTGGAAAAGTGGCTATAGATATTCTAGAAAAATACAAAAAAGTAAATGCCAATCACGATGATTTTATCTTTCCGATTATTATGGACAAAGAAGGCTATTTGAACAGCGAAGCAAAACGTTATTTTCAAACAGCAGCTTTCAATAAATTGGCAAATTGGCATCTAAAAAATTGGGGAAAAAATAAAACTCCCTTTCGACCTTTCTTTCCATTTATCAAGACACAGTTTTGCAACAAATGCTTTAAATAATGGAATGAGAATTGAGCACGTTTCTAAACTTATGGACCAGAGACATCAGCACAACTCAAGTTTATGCCAAAATCATCAGCGAAGAATTGGACAAAGCAGTTGACAATTATATTTTTTAAAAAACAACGAGGGTAAAATTTACCCAAATTAAAACAACTTTGACCTTCGTAACTAAAAATTGTAAAATAAGGGAAAATAAAAGTTTAAATAACTCATTTGAAATTTTAACAAGGATTTTTTTTATTTTATAACTTTACATCAAAGTAAACAAGTAATTTTTAAAGCATTCGAAACGAGTGATAAACGAACTCTAGTTGAAAACACTAGGACTTCCAAAAAGCAACCAATTTAAAACCGCTTTTAATTACCTTTCAATACTAAATGAATACCAAAAAAGACATACTACAATTTGAATTCAAAGGATCAAAATATGCAAACCGCAGAGTTTGTAGAATTATTGGCAGTGCCTTCGGCACAAGCCAAAAATCCTTTATTTGATATAATCGTTGAAGACAAAATCAACATTCAAAACTATTGCAATGCTTTAATTGCAAAAATTCTAGAACTCAAACAATCCCAATTTCCTGCATTTATCGATTATCAATTCAACCAGGTGAAGAACCCGGAAATATGGATATGTAAACTCGAAAAATTATTAGCCAATAATGAAGCCTTTTTCAGTTCCAAAACAGCTATGAGTAGATACAATAAATTGTACTTTTAATCGAGAAAAAACGAACAGAGCTGCAATCTTTGAGAGTAAAAGAACCAGTTGCAAAAACTCCAAAAAATTCATTAATGCCGAAAGTGAAGACCGATATTTTTCATTTTATGAGATAAAAAAGCACTTAGAAAAAATCAATGATGACAATAAAAAATATTGTTATTGACTAAAGAAATGTTTGAATACCAACAAGCTAATATTGAATTTATCAATCAAAAACACCGTTTTATGATGAACAATGCACCAAAGAAATAGAATATTTATGCCTTACAAAAAATACAAAGCTGAATTGAAGAAGATCAAAACAAAAATTAAGCATCCCAAATCCAAACAAAACTTAAAATTCAATGGAAATCTAAACCAATTAGTAGATATGTTTTACCAACAAATCGCGAACTTTTTAATAAATGGCAAACCTTATATTGACGAAAACACAAACGATATAGCAGATTGGATTGTAAATTCATCTTGAAAAGGAGGGTAAAGAAATAAGTCCCCTAACAGTCAAAACAATCCTAAGAACCTTCCAAAGAGGATAAAACGTCCGAAATTCCAAAAAAGACTTGAACATCGACAAATCGCTTAAAACAAAATTAGTCCCATAAGACCAAGTGGGGACTAAAAGACTTTTTTACTACTTCTCCATTTGCACCATAACAATTTAAAACTTTTAAAAATGGATGCAATTATCTTCACAAAAGACCAGTTCACAGATCTAATGACAAAATTAGACACAATTCAATCCCAACTTTCTATCAAGGCAGACCCAAAGAAGGAAACCTTTTTAGACAATCAAGAATTCCTTTTACTGATGAAAATTTCAAAACGTACAGCTCAAACCTGGAGAGACGAAGGCAAAATTTCATTCAGTCAAGTAGGAAACAAAATCTACTACAAACTTTCCGATGTTGAAAAGCTCCTTACGGAGCATTACAACAAATCTTTTAAAGGAAGATAGTATGAGCAGCTGCAACGGAACTTGTGAGTTTTGCGATTGCAAAACTCACAAAAACGAGAACCAACAACTGCCTCCAAACAACTATCAACTTTAAACTATGGTAACAATTTTCAAGAATTTCAACGAAGTTGTTGAACACAAAACAATTTCAACAATTTTAGAAGAAATCAAAACAGGAAAGTACCGACCGGGCATAATTTACTTGCGAAAATCACTTGCCGAAAACAAAACAGAAGCCTACAATAAAGCCAAAAAATCACTTCCAGCATTCACACCTTCGGGAAAGTTTGTTGGAGGTCGAAAATTGGAATTCCTAGCGAATTATTCAAGTTGTATCATTCTGGACATCGACAAATTAAGTACAAACGATTTGCAAAATGCAAAGCATTTAGCCAATCAAAGTGAATTTACTTATGCCAGTTTCATAAGTCCATCAGGAAACGGATTAAAAATTCTAGTTAAAATAAATTCACAAAAACCGAACATAAAGAAACGTTCCTAAAGGTTCAAGCTCTTTATGAGGATATTTTAAAATTAGAAATAGACAAATCGGGCAAAGATTTAACGAGGTTATGCTTTTTATTCTTATGGGATGAAAATTTATTACAACGAAAACGCAAAATATTTAGTGTTACAGAACAAGAAAAAGAACCTAAAGCTAACATCGAGAGGGAGTTTAAAAGACCAGAGCCAACAATTGTTATTAATAGCGATGCAATCTACAACCATTGCGTAAATTTTACCGAAAAAAAAGTGCAATTTGTGAATGGTAGTCGCAACGTATTTGTACATCAATTAGCCTGTAACCTAAACCGAAAAGGAGTTGCATTAAACGATGCTTTGGGATATATTTTAACCGATTTTGGCTATGATGAAAAAGAAGTAACACAAGCTGTCAATAGTGCTTACGGAAACATTCACGAGTTTGGTAAAAATGAGAAATATGAAGCTCCTAAAAATCCAACATCAAAAACACAAAAACCAACAACTATTTTAGATGATGAAGACGACGAAGACAAACCAAAACCAACCCAAATTGACCGTTTAGAACTGTTTTTATCAACAAGATATGTATTTCGGCATAATATCGTTTCAGGGAAGTTAGAGTTTCAGTATTTCGGTAAAAAGAAGTGGAATGTAATGAATGATTTTATAGAAAATTCAATGCTTCGAGAATGTTTAAAAGGTCGAATTAAAACAAACTTATCATCATTACGAAACTTGCTTTATTCTGATTTTTGTGTGCTGTTCAATCCATTTGAAGATTACTTTTTCAATTTACCTTCTTATGATGAAAAGACCGATTATATTACAGAATTAGCCAACACAATCACAACAAAACAAGACCTTTGGCAGCAATGTTTCAAAAAATGGTTAGTCGCAATGGTTGGTTGTGTACTCGATGATAAAGTAATTAATCACACGGTTATTGTCTTTAGTGGCAAACAAGGATTAGGAAAAACAACGTGGGTTGAAAAGCTTGTTCCAAAACCTTTGAAAGAATATCTATTTTCAGGAACCATAAACCCAAACAACAAAGATACATTGGTGCAGCTTTCGGAATGTATGTTAATCAACTTGGACGAATTAGAAAACCTAAACCGTTCTGAAATTGGATCACTCAAAGAAATCATAACGAAAACCCAAATCAGAATGAGAAAAGCCTACGGACACAACAACGAAACAATGCCAAGACGGGCATCATTTGCCGGAAGTGTCAATACAGCACAGTTCTTAAACGATAGTACAGGAAGCAGAAGGTTTCTTTGTTTTGAGTTGGAAGGCATAAAATACCAGCACAATGTAGATATTAATATGGCATTTTCACAAGCGTTGTTTCTTTTCAAAAGTGGTTTTAGATTTTGGTTTGACCAGGAAGAAATTAAAGCAATTTCAGCAAATAACGAACAATACCAATTACACAGTCCAGAAGAAGAATTGCTTTTAACGTGGTTTGAACCTTGCGAAAGAGAAAAGCAATATTTTTTAAATGCTTCTCAAATAGCAGCTAAATTAGCTGAAAGAGCAAAAATAAACTTGAATGATGGCAACAATAAACAAATTAGGCAAAGCATTAAAAAACACAACTTTCTAGATTAAAAAAGAAAGGAATAGCAGTGTACGCTTTAATAGAAAACACTTGGGAAGAAGTGATACAGAACAAAGTAGTCGAAGATTAACTAAAAATCAAATTTAATCAGTGACTAAGGTTTCATTTCTCCTTTTTCTATTTGTTTCTAATTTACATCATTTTCATAGGGTAGGCAGGGTAACCCAAAAACACAACAAACATTTTATTTTTTTTTCTTTTCAAACAATCGGGTAACATAAGACCATATCAATGCAAAATAATAAAGTAGCAGTTCATTTTGCTCTAAAAAGCCACTTAAATCCGTTTTTTATTTTATAAAAAAATAAAATCTTTTATCCCAAATTACCTTACCCTCCTTGCCTTTTTAATATTAAATACATTTGAAGTTGTTTTTTTCATAGAATAATTTTTTTGTTAATATTATGTTCATTATATTTGAACATTCATTGTCAATGAACATTAATAAATATTGAACACTATGTATAAGGATAATGATTTTATACCACGAAGCCTTCTCTAATTTACAAGAACTTATAAAGTCTGAAATTACTATTGATAGTAACAAGAAAGCCTTATGACGCTGTTATACAAATCAATGATCAAACGTTTTATTGTATAGCTAAGAAAACACTTGAAATTCTAATTTGAGCATAATAATTAATCAAATAAATGAATTTAGGAATTCAATAATAAACAATAAAAACACACTTTTGTTGGTGAATATATAGCAAAAGATGTCGCAGATTCATTAATTGAAAACAAAATCAATTATTTAGATGTAGCGAAATTGTTATATAAACACAAAAGATTTAAAGATAATTATTGAAGGAAAAAACATATCAAACCTAAAATGTTAGTAAGCTAGAGTATTTCAAGAAGCTGGTTTGAAATTGATATTATTGTTAATTA
>JADKDN010000020.1 GCA_016718345.1 Flavobacterium sp.
CAGTATCAAAACTCAATCCTGAAGGCAAAGCAGGCGCAATAGAATAACTCACCACCGCACCACCAGAAACAGTCGGACTCAAAGGAGTGATTGCAACATCTTTAGTAAACACATTCGGAGAAGAATACGAAAGCAAAGCAGGCGTACTATCATTCACGGTAATCACGACACCAAAAGAAGTCGATCCACCCGAATTCAAAGCTGTCACTATATAAGTGGAACTACCCGAAATCACCGAAGGCGTTCCTGAAATCACCCCAGAAGCAGTATCAAAACTCAATCCTGAAGGCAAAGCAGGCGCAATAGAATAACTCACCACCGCACCACCAGAAACAGTCGGACTCAAAGGAGTGATTGCAACATCTTTAGTAAACACATTCGGAGAAGAATACGAAAGCAAAGCAGGCGTACTATCATTCACGGTAATCACCACTCCAAAAGAAGTGGACCCACCTGAATTGGCAGCGTTACAGTAAGTGGAACACCGAAATCACCGAAGGCGTTCCAGGAAATCACACCAGAAACAGTATCAAAACTCAATCCTAAAGGCAAAGCAGGGGAAACGCTATAACTCACCACCACACCCCCAGAAACCGAAGGACTCAAAGGAGTGATTGCAACATCTTTAGTAAACACATTCGGAGAAGAATACGAAAGCAAAGCAGGCGTACTATCATTCACGGTAATCACCACTCCAAAAGAAGTTGACCCACCCGAATTGGAAGCTGTTACGGTATACGTGGAACTACCAGAAATCACCGAAGGCGTTCCCGAAATCACACCCGAAACAGTATCAAAACTCAATCCTGAAGGCAAAGCAGGCGCAATAGAATAACTCACCACCGCACCACCAGAGATAGACGGACTCAAAGGAGTAATTGCAACATCTTTAGTAAACACATTCGGAGAAGAATACGAAAGCAAAGCAGGCGCACTATCATTCACGGTAATCACAACACCAAAAGAAGTTGACCCACCTGAATTCACAGCCGTTACAGTATACGTGGAACTACCCGAAATCACCGAAGGCGTTCCTGAAATCACCCCAGAAGCAGTATCAAAACTCAATCCAAAAGGCAAAGCAGGCGCAATAGAATAACTCACCACCGCACCACCAGAGATAGACGGACTCAAAGGAGTGATTGCAACATCTTTAGTAAACACATTCGGAGAAGAATACGAAAGCAAAGCAGGCGCACTATCATTCACGGTAATCATTACTCCAAAAGAAGTCGACCCACCCGAATTCACAGCCGTTACAGTATACGTGGAACTACCCGAAATCACCGAAGGCGTTCCTGAAATCACCCCAGAAGCAGTATCAAAACTCAATCCTGAAGGCAAAGCAGGAGCAATAGAATAACTCACCACCGCACCACCAGAGACAGACGGACTCAAAGGAGTAATCGCAATATTTTTAGTAAATACATTTGGAGAAGTATAACTTAGATTATTTGGAGGCAAATCATTTACAATTATTGAAATTCCATAGGAAAGATTACCCGAACCGGAAACACCATTTACAGTGTAAATCGACGTTAATGAGGCAACGGTTGGAGTTCCAGAAATTATTCCTGTTGAAGTGTTTAAACTCAATCCGACTGGTAAATTTGGCGACACACTATAACTGCTAACAATCTCAGTTGTAGAAGGAACAAGATTTGTTATAGCTGTCCCAACAGTAAATATATTTGGAGATTTATAAGACAAAGGTAATTTTACACCTTCAACAGCAATATTGTTAAATGTAACTCTAACCCCTGTATCGGCGGTCATGTTTGATCCTGTAAATCTAAATCTAATTTTAAAGTTAGGATTGTCATCAACCATCGTTATAGATGAAAAATCAATAGAAAATAATTGATAGCTTGATGTTAGACTCAAAGAAGAAGTAGCTAAGCCAGAAGTAATCCAAATAGGAGTTCCTGAGTTTACAGAATAATCTATCAAAATTCCATTCGCCGCACCCTCATCTACAGCTGCAAATGAGAACTTAATTTTTTTGTAACCAGCCGTTGAGAAATTATAATATAAAATATTTTCTCTTCCTCCATTTTGGAAAGGCTGTTTAATTTGTAAACCTCTCATATCACTTGATGCATAAGTCAAGTTACTATTGACTTCGGGTCTATAATTCAAAGGAGTTGGATTATTTCTTCTCTCCATTGAAGCTTTTCCATAATTAGGATTTCCTGAAGCATAGGGATATCCCGAAAGACAAGATTGGTATTGGATAACTCCATCTGAAGCCAATTCATATGTAGAATTTAAAGAAGTTAGTTGAGCCCCATTAACAATTGATCCATTCATCATCCAGAAATACATAGGTACAATAGTTTCATTGACAACAGGAATAAAAACGGCTGTTATTGAAAAATTTCCATTGGGTGTAATTGTGATTTCTGAGTCTGTACTGGTTGAAGCACCAGACCAATTACTGAAAACATAACCAGGCTTTGCAATTGCTTTTAGTTTCAACGGAATTCCTTTAAAGTAAATACCAGTCCATGGATAAGGATTGCCAGAAATTCCTGGAGTTCCATCTTTAATATCAATAGTACTTATTTTAATATATCCATGATCATAATTTGACACATTTAAACTTGCATTTATATTTGATGAAATTCCAAATTTAGTACGAATATCATCTCTTTGAAAAGCAGGTCTTTGATTGGCGAAATCTTTTTGTTTATTTAAGTGGTATTGCCAATCGCCATTATTCAGAGGTGCTTTCCATCTGAAATATTGATCTGGCATTTCGGGTGCTATGATGGCAGCAATTTCATTTTGTTTAGCAATAACTCTAGAGGAAAGAAAGTTTGTATTCATCAAATCGGCAAACCGATTGATAAAATCATTTTTAAATGTATTGTTTTCTAATAACTTTCTAAGAATTAGTGTAGACCATGGCGGATTCGGACTTGTGCCTGTTGTTGAAGTTGCATCAGCTAATGAATCATGGTCAGGTTCGTCTAAGGTACTATCCATATCATGAATGGCCCAACGCCATCTTCCATCATGGCCATAAGGGCATTTGCAACAAAACCTGTCGTTCTTTTTCTCCAATAAACTATATTGTTTCCCGGCCAGTCATCGTTTTGAGCAAAAATATTAGTGACAAAATAGTCTATAAAATTATCCGTATCCATTCGTGTTTGAATATAGGCATAATTAGCATCATTAGTAAAGCTGTTACTTGAAATATAGGAGTACATGTTATTATAATCAACTGCATCTCCCTCTTGTACAGCACCTTGGTTTTCTAATAAATCGACTTCATCAATATTATAGACCTGTTTAAAGTAATTGTTATCGTATTTTTCTCGCATGTTGAGAAGCCCCCAATATTCTCCGTTCATGAACACAACCATTGGCTGAAAAGATTCGGTTTCCATTCTCAAATCTTTAACCAATTGGTGATTCAATGCGTCTCTAAACATGGTGTTGTAAAAATCACTACCACCACTCTTAGCACTCAATCTTTCATAACTCGTATACGGTTCGTCAGAAAAAAACTTATACGATAAATTATCATCCCCAAAATCTGAACGCGCGGCAATATTCCAAGATTTACTAGGATAAGTTCTTGAAAATGCGCCTCTAATTCGAATACCGACATCTTGGTTTATTTTTTCCTGACCATTAACAAAATAGTGCATGTTAGCTTTTCGCTCATTGGCAATTCCATCTCTCTCAAAATTCCCAATTTCCCTTGAAGGAATTTTTGTTGGGTTTGCTATTCTCCAATTATCGAAGTCTATTCCAGCAACTGCAATTCCATCTTCATAATCGTACAAGTCATTTTCATCAAAACTTAATGAAAGCACAGGAAGAGAATATTTATTCGATCCTGAAGGTGTAATAAAATAATTTCTAGAAACTACTTTACTTGGTAACGCACCAGGCTTTATAACTTTAGCTCTTATAATATTTCCTTTATAAATTGGACCATTTGGAAAATAAGGAGGTGTAAAATCATAAGTGGTGGACATTACAGAAAGTTTGTTAGGCTGTGAGGATCGATCAGCTACTGCAATTGGCGCGGTATATTGTAATGTCTGAAAGGAATTGTATAAGAAAGGTCCGAAAGCTTGCCCTGGTAGTTTTGGGTATTGGTTTTTGTAGTTGTAAGTTGTACCTGATAGGTTGTTTTCATCTGGTTCAGAACCATCTAGAGTATATAGAATAGTCGTTCCAGGATCTGGAGAAGATAGTGTTAAACTAAATCCAGAGGTCAAGAAACCGGAAGCTTGTGAGAAAACAGGTGGATTTAAAATTTCAGAAAAACCAGCACTTAAATTTGCCGCATTGGGTGTGGGAGTCCCAAAATAAGCATAAGGACCTGTTCCATTTGGATATTTTCCATAAGAAATATCAGTTTGTAAATTTACAGGTGGCACAGTACTTATAGTTACTCCAGAAGTATTGGTTAGTAAAATAGTTTCTCCTGTAGAACTAATTTTGAAGTTGGTGTGCAGTTGACCTCCAACTAAAGTTTTATTTTTATCAGAAGCCCATACGATTAAATATTGCCCCGAAGCAAGTGTAACGTTTGGGAAAGTCCATTTGTATAATATTAATGGATCGTCTGATAATCCGTAACCAAGTAAGTTTACAGATGTAGAACTTGAATTATATAATTCTATCCAATCCTGATAACTATTGTCTTCATCCTTGATGGAATTAGAGTTTGAAGTCATAATCTCATTTATGACAAGACTTTGTGAAAAAACAGGATTTGATAAGGCGAAAAATAAAAATAAAACAGGAAAATAAGTATTAATTTTCATACAGAAATTAGGTTATATAACCAAAATTATGAAATGAAAAATCCAACACTAAATTTTATCGCCACATAACTAATTTATCCGATGAACAGCAGCTAAAATTGAATAAAAAAAAGAGACGATTCGTAATCGCCTCTTTTCCAAAAACAGGTAAAAACACACTGTTATTTTTTAATTATTTTTTTGGTTTCTATCTTTCCGTCGAAGGACAATTGCAAGAGATAAACACCTTTAGAAATATCATTTAAATCAACTTTGCTACTTTCTGTTTTACCATTTTTAATTAATTTACCATCAATTGTGAACAATTTATAAGAAACATTTTCTGCTTGATTTAAGCCTACAACATTCACTATATCAGAGAAGGGATTTGGAAATACTGAAAACTGAAGCGCTTCTTTTTGGTTAACAGATAAAGTGGTTTTTGTCCCATGAACAGCAATATTGTTGAACGTAATCCTATTGCCATTATCTACAGTCATATTGGCTCCAGTAAATCGTAAACGAATTTTTAAATTAGGATTGTTATTAGTCCATGAAATGGAAGATAAATCAAAATTAAATAATTGATAAAAATTTGTCAATTAGGAGCAAGATGCAAGTTACTTGCCAAATAGGAGTTCCTGAGTTTAAAGAGTAATCGAGAATTATAGCTGTAGCATTCGTTAATTCGTTAATCGCAGCAAATGAAAATTTAATATCCTTATATCCATCAGTAGGAATATTAAAAATCATTGTATTGTCTAAAGTATTACCCAAACCATCACTTTTTTGCAAAGGTTCTTTTATTTGTAAGCCTTTCATATCACTTGTAGCAAATGGCAAATTAACATTCGCTAATGGGATGTAATTGATATCGGTTGGACTATTTCTTCTTTCCATTGATGCTTTTCTCCAATTTGCAACATCAGTTGAGACAAAAGGATACCCTACTAAACACGATTGATATTGAATTACACCATCTGGCGTACCAGTTTTATAGGTAGTATTTAAGGTTTCAAGTGGCAAGTTATTTGCAATTGTTGAATTCACCATCCAGTAGTAAATAGGTTGACTAGTGGCTATCGTTTCGGCAACAAACACCGCAGTAATGTTGAAGTTTGCGGTAGAAGTTACAGTAATTTCAGCATTTGTGCTTGATGAAGCTCCAGTCCAATGACTAAACACAAATCCCGGATTAGCAATTGCTTTTAATTTAACAGGAATGTTAGAAAAATAAACTCCTGTCCAGGGATAAGGATTTGAAGTGATTCCGTCTGTTCCTGCTTTAATTTCAATGGTATTCAATTTTATGTATCCATGACTCGGATTTGATACATTTAATGTTGCATTTATATTGGAGGCAATTCCAAATTTAGTACGAATATGATTTCTTTGAGCTGCTGGTCTTTCTGTTGCAAAATTTTTCTCGAAACCAATATGCCAATCATAATCGTCTATATTAGCTGGAGATTTCCATCTGGAAATATGTTCGGGAATCGTTGGATAGATTACACTTTTCATTTCATCAATGGTAGCAATAACTCTTGAGGGCAGGAAAGTTGTATTCATTAAATCAGCAAAACGATTGATAAAATCATTTTTGTATGAAGTGTTTTCTAATAATTTTCGCAGAATTAGTGTTGACCAAGCAGGATTCGGATATGTTGGTCCATTTGTAGCTGTTGCTAATGCTAAGGTGTTTGTAGTAACATCATCGAAGTAGGATCCAAAGGTATCATCCATATCATGGATAGCCCAACGCCATCTTCCATCATGACCGTATGGAGCATTGGGAACAAAGCCGGAAGTTCTTTTTCTCCAAAATTTGATGTTGATTCCCGGCCAATCTCCATTTTCCAGATAAATGTTAGCTATGTGATAATCACTAAAACTTTCAGGGTCTAGTCTGGTTTTAATATAATTATAGTTGGCTTCAGTTGCTAAACTATTATTTGTAATATAATTTATCATATTTTGATAATCAATATCATCACCATATGAAACATTTTCATCAGAGGCACGCCCTCTATCTTCCAGATAATCCAAATCGATTTTATCTATGTTAAAAGTTCTCTTAAAATAGTTATCGTCATAGCGTTCGCGAATATTTAAAATTCCCTAAAATTCTCCATTTACAAAAGTAACAGTTGGTTGGTATGATTCAGTAATGCAGTTTAATGATTTTATCAACTTATGATTCAAGGCATCTCTAAACATGGTATTTCTAAAATCACCGCCAGAATTCCTTAATACTAAACTTTCAAATTTGTCATCTGATTTACTGTTGAAAAATTTATAATCTATTGTGCTAGAGCCATAATCAGAACGGGCATATAGATTTAAAGATTTGCTTTCGAATGCACGTGTCGATCCTCCATGAATTCTAATTCCAATATCAGTATTCATAACAGGCAAACCATTCACAAAGTAGGTCATATTTGCTCTTTTTCATTTTCCCTTCCTTTTCTGCAATAATTACCATTATCGTTTTCGACATAATCAGGTTCTTCAGTTGGATTAGCAGTTCTCCAAGTATCAAAGTCTTTTCCTGCAACATATATTCCGTTGGTGTAATCGAATAATTTATCTTCATCAAGACTTAAAGACACTATGGGTAATGAAAATCTGTTAGCTCCCAAGAGGAGAAATATAATATGTACTAGTTTCCGTTTGACTATCTAAAGCACCTGGTTTAATTAATTTTGCTCTAACAACAGTTCCTTTGTAAATAGGAGTTGCAGGAATGTATGTAGGGTTAAAAGAATAAGTACTTGAAATACTTGCTATTTTGTTTGGTTGACTGGAACGGTCAACAATAGCTAAAGGAGCACTATATTGAAAAGTTTTAAAGTTTTTTGTCAATAAAGAACCTGTTGTTTGTCCAGGATGTTTCTGCATATTATTTTTTATAACTATAAGTAGTTCCACCTAAATTTGAGGATTGAGGTTCAGATCCGTCTAAAGTATATAAAATAGTTGCGCCTGGAACTGATGTAGAAAGGGTTAAATTAAAACCAGCAGTTAAAAATCCAGATTCTTTAGAAAACGTTGGAGGACTTAAAGCTTCAGTATATCCAACTGTTCCGTTCGCAGCAGCAGGAGTTACGACATTAAAAAATTTAAAAGAACCAGTTCCGTTAGGCAAGCGTCCATAAGATAAATTTTGTAAAATAACAGTAGCAGGAACAACATCTAATGTTACGCCAGAAGCATTTGTTAGTGTAATTGCCTCTCCTGAAGAACTGATTTTGAAATTAGTGTGAAGCGGACTTCCTGGGACAGTTTTATTTTTGTCAGAGCACCATACTAACAAATATTGACCCGCACCAATACTAACATTTGGAAATGTCCATTTGTAAGGTAAGGTTGCATCATCTGTTAAACCAAATCCTGTTAAATTAATAGCTGAAGCACTATTGTTTCGAAGTTCAACCCAATCTTGGTAGCTGCCATCTTCGTCTTGGTTAATAGTTGTGTTTGATGTTACAATTTCATTGATAACTAGGTTTTGACATATTACCGTTTGAGTTAGTAACAGTAAAAGCAAAGTGATAAAAAATGGGGTACTTTTTTTCATGACTTTTTTAAAGTATTGATTAATAAGGGTGTGAAATTATAAAATTGTTAATAACTCAAGATGTTTTATCGATACAAAACCTAAATTCTCTATGAAGTGCAGAAAAAAACAATAGTCTATCTATTAATATACTATTTTATTATGGATCTAAATATTAAAAAAGGTGTTTTAAAAGAAAATAATAAATATAATTTTCGAATTAATTTTTGATTAATTTCTGAGTAATCAAGGTGTTTTCTAAAGTTTGTATTTGAAGGAGATAAACCCCTTTTGGCAATTCAGAAATATCCATTTCTTTATTCTTTAAAGCTATTTTTTTTTTTTCCCTTCTATAGTGAAGACGGTAACTGATTTTTGTTCTTGATTAAAGTATATTTTATCATTTGCTGGATTAGGATAAAAGGCATTTTTTTTAGCAGCAGTAAAATCTTGTGAGGACAATGTTTTCATGGACGTTGAAACCATATTGGTTTTAATTGGGTAATTGTAATCAAAGTAAATATTTGCTTTTTTGTTCCAAATACTTTGCGTAAAATCAAAATAAGGATGCCTTGTTTTTATTTTAAATGCAATATATCCTGTGTTAGAACCACTCGCAAAAGGAAGATTAATATTTTCGAAAATAAAATGAACAGCTGTTTGTATCCCATAGCCACTTTTTTTAATGGTGTAAAAAGGATGGCTAGAACTCATGGGTACTAAAGACGCAACATCATATACATTTGTGTCTATAACGTCTTCCACTACAATGTTTTGAGCAGCATAATTTCCAGTGTTTTCAAAACGAACGAT
>JADKDN010000021.1 GCA_016718345.1 Flavobacterium sp.
AGAGATTCTTATATCCGAATTGTAGATGATTCTACAGGAAAAGAAATAGCAAAGTATGAATTAGGTGAAGACTTCTATTGAAACTGCTGTTGAATCTTTGGTAGACTTAGAAAAAGATGGTAAATGGAAGCTTGAAGCTTCCGAATTGGCTACAAGGAAGATCTGGCTTTTTTTGTATCCAAATATTATAAAGGACAAATAATAAAATAAACCTTAAAATATATATTATGGCTATAAACCTACAAAAAGGGCAAAGAGAAGTTATCAATGCCCCTAAATTTACAATTGGCTTAGGTTGGGATACAAATAGTACAACAACAGGAGCGGATTTTGACCTAGACGCATCTGTCTTTGTCTTAGGAGAAAACAAAAAAATACTCTCTGACCAACATTTCGTATTCTATAATAACCTCAAAACTCCTGATGGGGCTGTTGAACATACAGGAGATAATCTCACAGGTGATGGAGATGGAGACGATGAGCAAGTCAAAGTTGACTTGTCAAAAATAGATTCCAATGCTACAGAAATTTGTATAGTTGTAACAATTCATGATGCAGAAAATAGGAAGCAAAATTTTGGACAGGTTCGTAATTCATTTGTCAGAATATTTGACTCAAGTTCAAATTTAGATATCCTTAACTACGAGCTTGAGGAAGATTTCTCAATTGAAACTGCTGTTGAATTTGGCAGGATTTATAAAAAGAATGGAGAATGGAAATTCGAAGCTGTTGGCATTGGGATGAAAGGAGGTTTACAAGACTTTTTATCAAAATATAGTTAATCATTTTAAAACCAAACTAACATGGCAATTAATTTAACCAAAGGTCAGACAATTGACTTACGTAAAAACGACCAAGGCGAAAGTTTCGATTTATCTTCTGTAACTATGGGGATTAGGATGGGACGTTCGTCAAAATAAATCAGGCGGCTTTCTTGGCGGTTTATTAGGTGGGGAAAGGGGGAGGAATATGATTTAGACGCTATTGCCTTCCTACTTGATGCAAATGGCAAAGTCGCAAACCTTGGCCAAAGCCTAAAGGGTGGCGACATCATTTTTTTTAATTCACAAAAACATTCATCAGGACATATTTGGCTAACAGGAGATAATCGTACAGGAGCAGGTGACGGAGACGATGAACAAATTATTGTAAAACTAGAATCCCTTGACAAAAAGTATCAAAAAATACTTTTTGTTGTTGCAATCTATAAAGGGAAAGAAAATAATCAACATTTTGGAATGGTTGAGAATGCTTTTATTAGGGCAGTTGACAACAAAGGCAAAGAAATTGCAAAATACAACTTGTCGGGTGACGCTAGTTTTAATGGTATGTGTTCAATGGTTTTTGCTGAGTTGTATCGAAAAGATGAAACCTGGAAGTTCAGAGCAATCGGTGATCCTTATCCCTATGACAGTTTTGTAGAAATCCTGAAGAATTACGTTTATTCATAACTAAACAAATCTAACTAACACTTGAAGGTTGCCGTTTTATTTGTTATTTGACGCATCTAACAATACAAATAGAATGCTCTTCCTCAATTGTAATGGAACCCAATATGATTGTCAAACTCATCAGTTGAAGATTGTCTTGCAATAGAACTGTAACTTCTAAATCAAAATAAAATGAAAATTCTACTACAATTATTTAGAAAATTTTTCGATTCACAAAACTCATTTGAAGGCCCCCCAGGACATCCGGAGAGTGGCTGGAAATGTTGCAAATGCAATAATTTAAATAGCGGATCTCACACTTGTTCTAAGTGTGGCCATAGCAAATGTTCTCATTGTGTTTAAATAGAATATATTTATGAGAAAATTTGGCTTTTCATTCTCTTGGAAGAGAGCATTAGGAATTACAGGTGCGAAACAACGATTTACCCGTAAGACTGGATTGCCTACTTCCAAACAAGGAGTAGAAAGAAAAATCGGCTCATCTTTACTCAACTTATTTCTTAGCGGCTTTTGGAAAAAATAATTATTAACAATTAAACTAAAAACAACATGAAAAGTTTAGAACAATTAAAAAAGAATTACTTGCTGATGGCATTATTGACGCAGCCGAAGTCAAAGAACTTGAAACAGCATTATATGCCGATGGAAAAATTGATTCGCAGAAGCTGAGTTTCTATTTGACTTGAACAACGCTGTTTCTGGTAAAAGCCAATGATGCAGGCTGGGAATCATTATTCATTAAAGCGATTTCAAGTTATTTACTTGAAGATGAAAGTTCACCATAGGAAATTGATGATAAAGAAGCTGAATGGCTTTTTAACAAAATAAAAGGTGACGGGAAAATTGATTCTATTGAAAAAAATCTTTGTTGAATTTAAAAAGTAAATCAAAAAAGTTTCCTGACAACTTAGCTTCTTTGCTGAATTAAAAAAGCAATACGCAAATATTACCCGTCTTTCTTTTATTAGACCCTTCAGGGTCAATGAAAGGATAAACAATTAGTACAGCAACCTTTAACTATTTATAAAATGAGAAGATTACCAGTTTATTTATTATTAGACACTTCGGGTTCTATGAGTGGTGAACCGATTGAAGCTGTTAAAAATGGTGTACAAGTGATGATTAGTTCTTTACGCCAAAATCCACAAGCTATTGAAACAGCATTTATCAGCGTAATTACTTTTGATAGTGCAGCACAACAAATTATTCCATTAACTGATTTAGCCTCATTCCAAATGGTAGATATTAGGGCTACGGGTGTAACTGCTTTAGGTGATGCATTAAAGTTGGTGGCCAATAAAATAGATACTGAAGTAGCAAAAACTACCCCAGAGCAAAAAGGTGACTGGAAGCCTCTGGTTTTTATTATGACGGATGGCATACCGACTGATGATTGGCAAAGTGGTTTAGCTGAATTTAAAAACGCAAAACCGCCTTTACTGTGGCTTGCGCAGCCGGGAGTGGAGCAGACACTGGTATATTAGCAGATCACTGAAAATGTAGTAAGTCTTGATACTGCTGACAGTTCAAGTATTGGTAAATTTTTTCTCTGGGCAACTGCTTCAATAGGGTATCTTCTTGAGAGTTGAGGATACTGGAAAAGAAGTGCAAGGTCTTAATGAGCTGCCACCACCGCCAGCAGAATTAAATATCGTTGTATAGTAGGGATGCTGAAAACTTTTTAGAGTAAACAAAAAATTAATCCAAAATTTATGAGTCGGATTATAAGCTTCTTAAGATTCATTATTTTTTTTAAGAGCCCTAAAAATGTCCGGGTTGTGGTATAGAGAACCCAAATTATTATTTAGCTGAAGAAGATTACCAAGGAGTTAAAGGTAAAAACTTTATAAGTGTAGTTCCTGTGGCTATGCCATTTCTGATTAACAAATAAAATTATAACTATGATTTTAAACCTATTAAAAACAGCAATATTTACAGTACTACAAGTCTGCTGTAAAAATGTAGAAACAATTATGAATGGGATTTCTTTTCCTAGAAGTACTAATAAGTGTCCAACTTGTGGAACTCAAAACTAGTTACCAATAAATAAATCTGGTTTTCCATATTCATGGAAAAGAATCTAAGGGATTACTAGATCAAAATAAAAATTTGCTTTTCGATATAAAAATTAATTTTTGCAAAAATATGAGAAGATTACCAGTTTATTTATTGCTTGACACTTCAGGTGGTATGTACGGCGAACCTATCCGATAAGAGCTAAATAATGCCTTGAGCAGCCTTAGGGAAATGCATTACGGTCAGACCCTATGGCATTGGACACAGTTTGGCTTTCCATAATAACTTTTGATAGAGTAGAACAGGAGCTAATTCCCTTAACTGAAGTCTCATCATTTCAATTACCCGAAATTACTTGTCCGCAAAGTGGTCCAAGACATACCGAAGGGCTTTTAAACCTTTATACGATAATGCAACCCGTGATATTATCAAAGGAAATAAACAATCAAAAAGGAGATTGGAAACCATTGTTGTTTTTATTTACCAAAGGTTCTCCGAACGACAAAGAAGATTTTATTAATGCGGTGCCCAAAATTAAGTCTTTAAATTTTGGAGCAATAGTTAGTTGTGCAGCAGGCTATATTAAAGATGAAGAATTACTAAAACAATTATCAGACAATGTAGTCCATTTGGATAATGCTGATAGCCACACGATCAAACAATTTTTAAATGGGTTTCGAAACAATTGAACAGGTGGAAAAGTCAAGGCACTGGGTGAAAGTGTATCACTTCCCTCCGCCTCCACAAGATGTCCATTTAGTTATATAAAATACATAGAATATTATTTTATCCTTAACAACATAATATTGGCAGGATCAATAATTATATGGCTCCTAATTTTTGCAATACTCATTTTTTACTTTTTGTAAAAATGATTGCTAACTGGGTCAGCAACAAATTATTGAAAATTAATTTCAATACAACTGATACATATATAAGCGGGGATCTTATTTGGGCTATTTGTTATGATGCCCCTCAGAAAAAAGTTGCTTTTTTTAGAATTTTCAAAAGCAAAGTTGATTTGTATCATATTTCACATATTAAAAAATGTGAAGTAGAAATTTTTGAAGGAACAACAAATAGAACTATTTCTCTTCCTAATACATTAATTGGAGCATTAACAGGTAGATTGATTGGTGGCAAAAATGCAGCAGCAATCTTTTAACGGGTGCCGCAATTGGCGCGGCAACTTCACCAAATCTATTTGGGGCACAAAAAGTCTTCAGCAAAGAAAATTTTTCTTTATGTCGTTACAACCAATAATGCATATCGTATAAATTTTAAACCATTATTGAGGTCAAAAACAAATGACAATAATGTTTCAGAAGCTATACGATGGAATAAACTAATAAATCATTTACCATGAGCAGACGACTACCAATTTATTTTCTCATTGATGTTTCCGAATCTATGGTTGGAGAACAAATCCAACAGGTAGAAGAAGGAATGGCAACTATAATAAAAGCCATAAAAACTGACCCTTATGCCATCGAAACTGTTTGGATTTCAATTATCGTTTTTGCAGGACAGGCAAAAACATTAGTGCCTTTGCAGGAAGTTGTTAGTTTTTATCCACCGAAATTTCCTGTTGGTGGCGGTACATCTTTAAGCAAAGGCCTTGGTCATTTAATGTTTGAATTGCGAAAGAACATTATAAAAACGACAATGGAACAAAAGGGCGACTGGAAGCCAATTGTATATTTATTTACTGATGGGGTGCCAACTGATGACACAAAATAGCTATTACGGAATGGAAACAAAATTGGCAACGAACCGCCAATATGGTGGCCATTTCATTTGGCGATGAAACAGATACTAAGGTGTTACTTGAGAATTAACAGAAAATGTATTACATTTTGAAAATTCAAACTCCGAAGATTATAAAAAGTTTTTTAAATGGGTTACTGATTCTATTAAAACAAGTAGTATTAGTGTTGAAAATAATCAATCAGGTTTTGAATTGGCAAAATTGATGGAGATACTATTTCTAAAATTGATTTTCAAAAAAACAACACAAAAACAATATGTTGATAATAATTTTGTGGTGTTGGCAGCAAAATGCCAAAATACAAAACGACCTTATTTAATGAAATATAGAAAAGTTTTAAACCCATCTGAATTGGCGGGGTTAGAATTAGAAACCCTGTCATATAGGTTGGTAGGAGGTTTCAAGTCGACAATCTTATATTTTGAGTTATGTGATAATCAGCAACAATTTAAAGTAAACAGCGATGAATTAATTGGTGCACCCGCTTGTCCCTGTTGCGGTAATCAATTTGGGCTGGCGGTGTGCAGTTGCACAAAAATTCATTGCATTGGGGATGAAGAAATAAGTACTTGCCCCTGGTGCGGTAGTCAGGGAAAATATGGAACGGGAGAAGGCGGATTTGATGTCAATAGAACTCAAGGCAAAAAGTCAATTTACATGATAGATAAAACAATACATACAATTCTTTATTTACTCAAAAATATTGCTGGATGCAACTGAGAAAGAATAACTTTATTTGAGGAATTTGTTAAAGACGAATCCAATATAGTCGCAGTGAATCAGATACAAGAAAATCAAAAATGATGATGGATAAATGGATAATAAAAATAAGAATTCAAGATATTATTGAGGCTACATAATAATACCTAATGCTACTGTCGGTAAGCCTTATGAAGCCAACTTGGGTTTTGATAAAGTTAGGGTTGAACAATTTAATTTACACCGAATTTGAAGGGTTAGAAGAATTTGGTTTAGCATATAACAACGAGTTAGAAACAATAAAAGGCATCCCTACTCAAAGCAGGAGACTTAAAAGTGAAGATGAAATTTAGAATTGCTGGCGAAGCAGAGGATTCTGAACCTAATGAAAAGATAATTTCTTTAGTAGTTAATGCTGACCCTAAATCCTATGGAAAAACATACCAAGCGATGAAAGCAAAGATGAAGAATGGAAAAAAAAGAATTATTGGAAACCTGATAATACAGAAGTCTTTAAGCCTTAGGAGATAAACATATTGTAGTTGCTTCTAAAAGAGGACGAAGTCATGCAAATGTAGGGTCATTTAGAGATGATGATTTTGCCTTTAAAGATTTTGAAAATACAGGTTGGAGTGTCATTTGTGCTGCAGATGGTGCTGGAAGCGCAAAATTATCAAGGGAAGGTTCTAAAATTGCTGTGACGGAATTGTTGAATTTTTTTAGTGAAAATTTAAAATGATGAGGTTCTAAAAGAAATTGACGAGAATTGTTAAGAAATATCAACTTATTTCAAATGAGACGAATAATCTATCGAAATAAAAAAACAAGAAGAAATACCTAAAGTGAACCACTATTCTCAATAGTGAAGTTAGTTAATGATGAATCAAAGATACCGTTGAATTGAAAAGCAAAACAAAGGAATTAATCCAATGCATGAAGTACAAAAAGAGTTAAAATTATTTCTATACAACAATCTGGGCAAAGCAGCCTTTACAGTTCACAAAAATAGAGGAATTTGCTACTGAAAGGGATGCACAATTAAAAGATTTTCATAGCACCTTAATTTTCGCTTTGTTTAAAAAATATGAATTTTGGATATGCTATTTTGCCATTTGGTGTGGGTGATTGCCCAATTGGGTTATTAAATAAAGAAAGACAGAGTTTAAACTGATGAATTGGCTAGATGTAGGTGAATTTGGTGGGAGGTACTGTTTTATAACGATGCCTGAAATTTTCAGTAGCGATAAATTTGCCACCAGTTTTGGGTTTAAATTTATTGAAGATTTTTCTTATTTAATTTTAATGACTGATGGTATTTATGATCCTAAATTTGTTGTAGAAGCTAATCTGGAGAAAATAGAAAATGGAAAGAATTTTTTGAAGATTTAGAAGGAAAAAATGAAGATAAATAAAGAGTGGAATTCACTATGGAAAATAAAGAAATTGCCTGTCAACTTTCTGCCTGGATGGATTTTTGGAGTCCGGGAAATCATGATGATAGAACCTTAGCAATAGTTTTTAAAAAGAATCAATGGATACAATAACAGTAAAATCAATTATTAACGGAAACACTTATCAATATGTTGATAATGGCGAACCCAAAAGTGGTACTGCTAAAAACGTTTATTTTAGTCCCGATAAAAAATATGTAGTAGCAATTTTTAAAGAAAAACAGGATTTTAATCAAAAAGAAAGATTAAAAAATATTGTTACAAAATATTTAAAAGAATACAAAACAAAAGATGGTGGTCAGTATTATTTAGATGAAATTTATAGGTGGCCTATAGATATAATAGAGTCAAATGATAGAACTGGGTTTGATAGTCCCAATTTATAAACCTAAATTTTTTCTTAAAAAAGGCTATTCAACAAATGATTTAATAAAAGGGGAAGAAAAAAACGGGAAATGGTTTGCAGGTTCTAAATTCAGAAACAAACAATTCCCTTTAAGTATAGACCAAAGTGAGTTAGGCAAATGGCTCAATTATTTTCAGGTATGTGTAAACCTTGCAAGGGGTGTTAAAAAGATGCATCAAATGGGATTATCTCATTCTGATTTGTCTTACAATAATGTTTTGGTTGACCCAACTACAGGTTCTGCGTGTATGATAGATTTAGATGGGTTAGTTGTTCCCGGATTATTTCCAGCTGAGGTTATTGGGACTGCCGATTTTATTGCCCCTGAAGTGTTAGCCACAAAGCACTTCACTAAAACAGACCCCAATAGGAAAACTACCAAATCGATTGACTGACCTGCATGCATTAGCGTGTTTGGTCTATATGTACTTGTTACATAGGCATCCTTTAAAAGGAGGTAAAGTCCATGACTTAGACACTGAAAAAGATGATTTATTAAGCATGGGTGAGAAAGCACTGTTTATTGAGCACCCTACCGATAAGTCAAATAGGCCAAAAATGAATCAAGTTAAAAATGGGATAGATATTGGTCAGATATAACAAAATTACCGTACACAATAACTGGTCCTTATCTAAAAGCATTATTTGATAAAGCATTTATTGACGGCCTTCATAATCCTATGCAAAGACCAACTGCGGGAGAATGGGAAATTGGATTATTAAAGACAACAGATTTAATACAACCATGTATCAAATCCATCCTGTGAACAAAAATGGTATGTGTTTGATAATACAAACAACCCTAAATGTCCTTTTGCGGCACACATCACAAGGATCGTTACCTGTTTTAGATTTCTATTATCAATTCAAGCCCACAGTATGGAAGCCTGAAAATCAAAGATTAATGGTTTATAATAATCAATATTTATTTCAATGGCATGTAAATAGAAATTTTGCAAGAAATGAAAAGTTAACTGCAGAGCAAAAAGTGCCTGTTGGTTATTTTACTTTCATAATAATAAATGGGTATTGGTAAATCAAAACTAACAAGCTTGAAGGACCTTACAGAAGACAAGGTGATTGGTATTAATGAAATGGCAGAATTAACCGATGGAAAAAAATATTGCTATCAAAAGAAGATGGAGGCAGAGTAATAATCATAAC
>JADKDN010000022.1 GCA_016718345.1 Flavobacterium sp.
GATATTTTAGAAACCGAAGTTTGGTTATGGGTTATTCCGTTTTCTAATGGAAATACGAGTTTAGGTGTAGTAGGACCAACTTCTTTTGTTAATTCTTTGTCAGATCATAATAATGCTGAGGCACTAAGAAATGCAATTCAGTTATCAGATTATTACATTAAAAGATTTGGCGATGTTGAATTCTTATTTGAACCTGTAAAACTTGAAAATTATTCGCGTTCAGTGAAAAAATGTATGGAGAAGGTTTGCCTTAACAGGAAGTAGTTCAGAATTCTTAGACCCTGTTTTCTCTTCTGGAGTTGCATTTGCTACTGAATCATGTTAGCTGCAAAATTAATCTATAAAGAATTAAATGGGAAAAACGTAAACTGGGAAATAGAATTCACAGAATATATGAAAAGTGGTATTGGTGTATTTACTACCTACGTTAAAGAATGGTATACTGGAAATTTACAAACTCTTTTCTTTCATCATCCAGAAAACCCAGATGTTAAAGAAAAAATTTGTGCTGTATTAGCAGGTTATGTTTGGGATCAAGAAAATCCTTTTGTTAAAAAACATGACAATGTTATTAAAAACATGGCACATCTGTTAAACTTAGAAAACAACAATAAAAATGGGGCAATTTTAGTTTCCATTTTTATTGTTTAATTCATTTACTTGATTTGCTTAGCAATAATTTTAGCTAAGGTTTTAGCTGTTTTTTTGCAAAACCTTCTACACCAATTCTGTTTTTCATTACTTATAATTATTTCCCCTCATGTTCCTGGAGCATTTTCACTTGACATAACTACTAAAACATTTGATTTATTTGCAGTTTCAACAATTTTTAAATTTGTTGTTACTTTTGCAGGTTGCTTCATAACTCCTGCATCCCAACCCGGATAAATCCAAACAACTTCAACAATTAAAGTATATTTGCAGATGAAAGATTTTCTTGAAATGAAATATTAGTTTTTTTCTTTTGAACTTACAACATTAATTAATTCTAGAAATTTTGGATTCCAAATCATTTCTTTACTTCCTTGCCATTTCTTTTCCAAATATCACCAACTCCTTTTTTCTCATTTAATTCGGTTGTTCTGTTAGCAACATATTGTTCTTCAGTTAAATTTTCCTTCATTAACTTTAAATTTGAATAGTCAAATTCTACGCTTTACTTGATTTACACCTGCTAAAAAATTATAAAATCTCCACTTTCGATTTTAGTTTTTTGAGCCATAGTTATACAAAGAAGTTACTAATAAAGTTAGCATTAAAATTTTTTTCATAATTTATATTTATTTAAGTTGAATGCCCCAAAAGTAATTATAAAGTATTTAGAATTTATATAGCATTTAAATTTTAAAATAAAATATAAAGTCTTTCGATAGTAACTAGCTAATATTGAAATACAAATTCAAATATGAAAATTAAAATAAAAGGAAAAATTATAATTAAAAATCGTTAGGATAAACTCAAAAAATGAAAATTATTGATAATAAAACATATTCTCGAATTGGGGAAATAACTTTTGTATTTTGATTAGTTTTTTGTTCAAAAGTTCAGTTAAATCTTCTATCTCCACTTTATTTAGAAGAAGTAGCCCCTGTTATAGGGGCTTTTTTTTGTTTAAAATTTAAATTTTGCCTAAAGTCTTTATTATTCTAAGGTTGTTTCAACTGGTTTATTTAGCGTTTTTGAGTACGGTATACCAACCAAGTTAGCTAGTTTGGTTGTTGCTTTATTTATACTTATATTGTATATAAGTTACTATATAGTTACTATAAACTTACTATATACTAGTTATAAACTTACATGTATATCGTCAGCAAAAAGTGGACTAATTTAGGTTAAAACTAAGAGAGTGTTTTCAAAATCTTTAAATTTGAATTATCATGAAAGCACCAAAGAAAAAACAGCCGAAAACTTCATCAAAGACATTCGCAGAAATACACGAAGAATCTTTAGTTCCGAACAGAAAATCCAAATTGTAATGGAAGCTTTACGTGCAGAAATGTCAGTTGCAGAATTATGCCGAAAGTATTCCATTAATGAATCTCAGTTTTACAAATGGAATAAAGAGTTTTTAGAAGCTGGAAAAAAGCGTTTAGCAGGCGATACCACAAGAGAAGCTACCAGTGATGAAGTAGCAGAACTCAAGAAAGAAAACCAACAATTAAAAGTCATGATTGCCGATTTGGTATTACGCTACGATATTGTAAAAAAAAGCTTGGACATGCTGGATTAACTGAAAAGTTTAAGAAATATATGCGACTTACAGTATCCGAAAAACAAGAAATCATTCACATGGTTACACGTTCTGAAATTGGCGTAAACCGAACACTTCGTGAGATTGGAATCAACAAAAGCACGTTTTACAATTGGTATCATGCATATAGCGAAAATGGTGTTGATGGTTTGCTTCCAACCAAACGAGCATCCAATAGGCAATGGAACAGCATTCCGCAAGAACAGAAGAATCTGGTTGTAAAATTAGCGTTGGATTATCCTGATTTATCTTCTCGAGAATTAGCTTATAAAATGACCGATGAACAACAAATTTTCATCTCCGAATCCAGTGTTTATCGAATCCTAAATTCAAGAGGATTAATCACAGCTCCATCTCATATTTTCCTGAGTGCAGCTGATGAATTTAAAGATAAAACAGGCTTCGTACATCAAATGTGGCAAACCGATTTTACCTACTTTAAAATCTTGGGTTGGGGTTGGTATTACCTCAGTACGGTTTTGGATGATTACAGCCGATATATCGTACATTGGGAGCTTTGCTCTAACATGAAAGCCGATGATGTAAAAAGAACGGTTGATACAGCCATTAAAAAAGCAAAATTGATGACTAAACAAAAGCCTAAACTCTTGTCCGACAATGGCTCGTGCTACATTGCAAGCGAATTAAAATCGTATTTAAAAGACAATTATCAAATGCAACAAGTACACGGCAGACCCAATCATCCGCAAACACAGGGAAAAATTGAACGCTATCACAGAACCATGAAAAACGTTGTGAAACTTGATAATTACTTCGCTCCAGAAGAATTAGAAGCTGCTTTAGAAAAGTTTGTTTATCGTTACAACAATGAACGTTATCATGAATCATTAAACAACCTAACACCAGCAGATGTCTATTTTGGAAGAGGTGAATTGATTTTAAAAGAACGTGAACGATTAAAGAAAATTGCAATTATGAATCGCAGAAATGAGTACCAAAAATCAAAATTACTAACTAATCAAAAAAATCTTTTATCTTTGAATTATTAACTAAATACTCTCTTAGCAAAAGTCCAATTTAGTTTGAAGACGTACACTGCAAAACCAAAGCCCTAATTGAATTTGGATTAAAGATAATCTGTGAGATTTAATTAATTTTATTATTTTCGGGAAATGATACTCAAAAAGTTCCATTTCCCGATTTTTACTTTACTATTTATAGTAGTTGTTCTCCTGTTCTCCTGTAAAAAAGAAGAAGAGACTACTACTACCTCAAAAATCACAGAAGAGTTCTACAGGCTTTATGATAAGGCAGAACTGTTGTATAAACAAGAAGATTATAGTAAGGCTTTCTATTATTACTCTAAAGCTAAATTGCTTGGGGAGGCACTGAATGACCACAATAAAATTATTTATTCGCTGATGCAAATGGCGACCATGCAACAAGTCCAATCTGATATTGTAGGTAGTGAAGCATCGGCAACCGAGGCTATCAAATACTTCCAAAAGATACTCATATCGAGTATAAAATAACTATTTACAGTATACTAGCTACAAATTTTCAGAATCTTTACGATTTTGAAGAAGCCATTAAGTATTACCAATTATCGCTAAGTATTGCGAAAGATGCTATAATCCGAATCAATATTAAAAATAATATAGCGGTTGCTTATAGTGAGAAAAAGGAGTTTAAAAAAGCTATTGCCCTTTTATCTGAAGCTTTAAAGCAAAAAGAAATTCTCAATTATCCCAATACGCAAGCTCTTCTTTTGTGTAACCTTGGCAATGTCTACCGTCAAATTGGTCATCCGTCCAGTCTCGAGTATTTAAAGCAATCCCTTAAATTCGAAAAAATTAATAACGATTTTAGTACTATAGCCAGTTATTTCATCTTGCAGAATATTATGAACCTATCAATAGTGCATTAGCAAAAGAGTATGCCATTGTTGCCTATGAAAAAGCTACCAAAATTAATAGTGCTGAGGATCGTTTGGAAACATTAAATCAAATTATAAAAAATAGCAGTGGAAATGAACTAAAAAAATATTCTCTTATTTACGTTCGTCTCAATGATAGCCTGACAAAAGTGAAACAAATTGCGAAAAATCAATTTGCTAAAATCAGATATGACGCTTCAAAAGTCAATGAAGAAAACACCAATCTCAAACTAGAAGAGGAACGAACTCACAACAAAAACATAGTCCTTTCCTTGAGTTTACTTTCTCTTTTTTTTGGTTATCCTGCTTTACTTTTAATCCAATCCAAGCACAAGAGAGAAAAGCTGCTTACCTCCTACACTACTGAAACTAGAATTGCTAAAATTGTATGACGAATTTACTAATGATGTTTTTCAGGTCATGACCTATGCCGATACGCAAGACCTGTCTACTGAAAAAATAAAGAAAACCTGGTCCAAACTCTAGATACCATTTATTCAAGAACTCGAAATATTTCGAAAGAAAATAGTTCAATTGATACCGTCTAACTTTGTACCCTATTTAAAAGAAGTTATTTCGAGTTACAGTAGTACTTCAATCAACGTTTTGGTTAATGGCTTAGATCCTTCACTATTGATGACTTTGGATAACTCTAAAAAAATTGTTCTTTACCGAACCATAAACGAACTGTTGGTCAACATGAAAAAACATAGTCAATGCAGTTTGGTAGTGATTTCGTTTAAAAAAAACAAAAAATATCTAGAGATAGAGTATTCAGATAATGGTGGTGGCATTGCCTCTGATGCACTAATTTTAAAAAATGGACTTCAAAATGGGAAAACCGTATTCTGACATTAACGGAACTCTTACTTTTGACAATGCAAGTAAAAAAGGATTCAGAGTAAAAAGTTTGCATCCCATTATAAACTGAGTAGTCATTATGTTTAAAAGTCATTGTAGCTGAAGATTTGGACAGCATTAATATTGCTGTAGTACAGGCATTAGAAGCATTGGAAATTCAAGAGAAAAAAATTGAAAATGCTAAGTACGCGATGAAGCCTTCTTAAAAATCAAAAAAAAGCAGCATTGGAACAACAGCCTTTTGAGCTATTATTACCGATTTATCCTTTATAACCGATCATCGGGAGAGCAAACTAAAATCAGGAGAAGAGTTGATTGCTGCTCTCAAAAAGGAACACCCTAATCTTAAAGTGATTGTTTTTTCTATTGAAGATAAATCGTATCGCATTCGATCGCTTATTGATACCCTTGGGGTAGACGGTTATGTCATGAAAGGGAGAAATAGTATCCCCGAACTTCAAAAAATTATAGAAATAGTGTATCGTAACGAGGATAAACCGCTCTCTTCGGAACTGGCTCATCAACTGACGGGTAAAAGACTCCTTGAGATAGAAGCCTACGACATCCAGTTATTGGGTGCTTTAGCAAGTGGTTTGACTCAAGATGAAATAGCTCAAACGTTTAAAAAAGACGCCATTATTCCCAATGGTACTAGTAGTATAGAAAAACGCATTAACAAATTGAAAATTTACTTCAAAGCCAATAATAATGTGCATCTCATTGCTTTAGCTAAAGACTTGGGGTTGATTTGATTGCTGGTACACTATAGTTTCGCATCGGTTAGCATTAGAACACGGATGAAACCGATTTAAACGGAATCCAACGGATTTTATCTACACCTAGGTTGGGAAATTCTTTACACCTATCCACTATATGTTACTTTCAATAATTTGCTCACTTTCCCATTATTTTAAACTTTGTAATGGGCTTTACGGTTTTCCGTAAGGATGGCTTTTCTCTTGGTATTACTTTTGAAACGAACCAGAATTAATACCACCACTAATGAAAATCTATTATGTCACTACTTTCAAACTACACCATGAATTTCATGTTGTTCATGTGGAGGGCTGCAGCTACCTCCCTACTTTTTTGAGTAGACAATTTTTAGGTCGCTTTCCTTCCTATGAGGAGGCACTAAAAGAATCTAAGAAAATTTATCCTACTTCATTGTCTGCCAGTTTTGCATTAACGAAAAACTATTTACCAATAAATCATGAAAAATTGGAATCTCATTTGTCGTGCTGGCATTTTGTTTGAATTCTTGTACGCATTCAACACAAAGCAAGGCAGAAAATGCCGTCAAAAAGTATTTGGAAGACAATTTAAACAATCCTGACAGCTACTGTCCTCGTTCCTTTTCAAATGTCATTGTTGTTAAGAAGGGTACTACGCTCTTTTATAGCATTACCCATGTCTATACCTTATTGAACTCCGACAAGGATTTGAAAATGATTACCTTTTTTATGCTCTATGATGATTTTACGGTTCAAGAAAGGAATTACTAACTATCAATGGAGATTATGGATTGCTTGAAATCATTGAGCACTAGGGGTTGTGCTACTGAAAGTAGGACCCATCACTAGGCTGCCTTGACAAATTTATAAAGTGCATTTTGGTTGCAGACTTAATGTTTACTATTGTAAATGATTTAAAAATACAAACTCCCAAATGAAAATGCCCCAAAAGCACATCTTCAAATTACTTATAGCGGCTATAGTTATTATCGTATTCGTTTTGGCGCTTCTTCGCTTTATTTACTTGTTGCTCCTTGCATAAGCTGCATTAGACTTAGCCCGATAGCTTTGGAAAATTTACCCGCAGCTACTCCAATTTATACCACAATACCATCTAAAAAACTAAGAGAGAATAAAAAAACTTCCTCTTTACGGTTTCCCGTAAGGAGATGCTATTTTATCCTTTTAAGTTTGAACGCTACTAAGGCTTGTAAGCCCTAATGAACTGTTAATAAAATATTAAACAGTGCATTCTGGTTGCAGACCTAAGTGTTAAAATTGTAGGCAGATTTGGATATAAGAGTCATCATAAAATTACACGACCTGCTAATCACAGGTAGCGCAGGAAATTCGGAGAACCTTTCTCAAAGACTCGGGATCTCTGTTCGCACCGTGTATAATTATGTGACTTTTATGAAAAACGAACTTAACGCACCCATTATATACAATTCCCAAACCAAATGCTATAGTTATTATAGGGTTTGTGAGTTGAGTTTTAGGGGTTAATACAATTATTCAACATGAAAAAAAACACTACTATTATTACTATTCACAACAACTGTGTTCTCACAAATTACAAATTCAAA
>JADKDN010000023.1 GCA_016718345.1 Flavobacterium sp.
TTTAGTCATGGATTCAGATACAGGCTTCATGATAAGAAACTACCCGGAAAACCAGATATAGTACTACCGAAATACAGGACTGTAATCTTTGTTAATGGATGCTTTTGGCATGGTCACATAAACTGCAAATACTTTGTAGTGCCTAAAACAAGGACTGAGTGGTGGCTACAAAAATATATCGGAATAAACAACTTGACAAAGATAACCTTTGAAACTACAAGAAAAAGGTTGGAAGACCTTTAGTATTTTGAATGTGAACTAAAGGGATAAACCTAAAGAGATCGCTCAACAAAATATTGATACGACTTAACAAAATATCACTGGCTAATTTAGCATGAGTAAACTCACATATATAGATCTATTCGCTGGTGCAGGCGGACTTTCAGAAGGATTCATTCGTGAAGGTTTTCATCCAGTTGCTCATGTTGAAATGAGCAAAGAGGCATGTGATACTTTGAAAACCCGTTTGGCATATCATTATCTCAGTCAACACAAAAAAGTAAAAACCTATTTCTCTTATCTGCAAAACGAAATTTCCAGGGAAGTACTTTGGAAAATTATTCCTGACGGGATAATTGATTCAGTTATCAATGATGAAATTTCAGCTAAGACTATTGGAAATATTTTCAAACAGATTGACGAAGAACTTGATTCAAAAAAAGTTGATTTAATAATCGGTGGTCCGCCTTGTCAGGCCTATTCACTTGTAGGCAGAAGCCGAGACCCTAACAGAATGGAAGGCGACAAAAGAAATTTTTTATTTCGCTATTATGCTCAATTTCTTATTCGTTACAAACCGAAATATTTTGTGTTTGAAAATGTTTTAGGATTACTCACAGCCGGAAACAAAAAATATCTGAATGAAATGATGCAACTTTTTGAATCAATTGGTTATTCAGTTGCAGAGCCTACCGTCTTGAATGCAGAGGAATATGGAGTGCTGCAAAAAAGAAGAAGAGTTATCATTATCGGACAAAGAGGAAAAAAGAAATTCGATTTTCCAGAACTTGAAACAGTAGTAAATAAATGGGAGACAAAAAAAGATTTATTCTTCGACTTGCCGAAATTAAAACCAGGAGAAGAATTACATATTGCGAATTACACAAAACCAATTAACGAATATCTTAAAAGAACAGGAACGAGAAATGGAGTTGACTTCGTTACGCAACACATTACAAGACGACACAACGAAAGAGATTTGGAAATTTATTGCATCGCAATTGATAAATGGTTGAATGGAAAGCAACGGTTGAAATATGACGAACTACCATATCGATTACAAACCCATAAAAATGTTTTAGCATTTCTTGACCGTTATAAAGTAGTTGACCCAACTGGTCACTCTCATACTGTAGTTGCTCACATTGCGAAGGACGGCCACTATTACATTTATCCTGACAAGAAACAGGTTCGTTCTATTTCAGTTCGTGAAGCAGCAAGAATCCAATCGTTTCCAGACGATTATTTTTTGAAGGTGGAAGAACAGCAGCTTTTAAAACAAATTGGGAATGCCGTTCCTCCTCTTATGGCTTTTGCAATTGCCCAAACTAACGAAAAAATTATTATGTCCAAAGAAATAATAAAATCAAACAAGGACAAGGAAACCCCTGTTCGATTTAAGCCGAGGGCAAGACTGCTTTTGCAGTTAGGGCGACCAGCTTATAAAAACCAAAGTACTGCATTGGTAGAGTTAGTGAAAAATTTTACGATGCTGATGCTAATGTTGTAACTATCTACATGGAGAATGTAGATGACCCCAAGAACGGAGTTATAATAATTGAAGATGATGGCTATGGTATGAGTGCTGATACAGTTGAAAATGTTTGGCTTGAACCAGAAGCGATTTTAAAACTCAAAGATAAATAAACTGGAAGTTTCTCCTAAGTACGATAGACTACCAATTGCTGAAAAAGGGATTGGACGATTTGGAGTAAGCTGGGTAATGTTATTGAAATGACAACCAAGTCAGCAAACACAAAGGAGGTTTATGTAAAAATTGATTGGAGAGATTTTGACAATTACAAATATCTAGAAGATGTACCAATAACAATTATTGAACGAACAACTCCAAGTATTTTAAAAATGGAAAAACTGGAACTAACATATTGATAGCTGACCCAGAAAAAAATGGGAAAGAGCAATTGCAAGAGAAGTTAGTCGTTCAATTACTTGCATTGGCATCACCTTTTGATGTCAATGATTCGTTTAAACCTTCATACAGCATACTAGATAAACCAGAATGGTTTAGGGGTCATTGAAGTGGAAGATAAAGGACTATTCACTCTTTTCGATTTGAAATTACAATGGAAGGAAGTTCAATAACTGAATTCAGTTATGATTTTACTCCTTGGGCAAGTATGACTAAACTTTTTCCAAGACCAATAAATATTAAAGATTTGCTCATAGACCAATTCAGAACATTAAAATATGTAGAAGATACTGGGGACAAAAAAACAGGCGACATAATAAACTTAGGTAAATACAAAATTGGTTCAGTAACTTTTGAAGGATATATTTTTTGACAGAAGACCCTTTCGTTTTAAAATTAGGAGTTTCAGATAAAACGGGTTTTAAAAAATATCTTGTACAAATGGCGGTGTAAAAGTATTCAGAGATAAACTTAGAGTTTATGATTACGGAGAACCGGAAAACGATTGGTTAGGACTTGACTTAAGGAGAGTAAACCAACACAAAAAGAGTTAGCAACAATATTTTACTATCTGCAATTTCTATCACCAGAAAAGACAGTTCAGACTTAATTGAAAAGACAAATAGAAGGATTTCTTGAGAACGAGGCATACAAGCATTTAGAGCTGCGATTTTGCATTCCTTGAGAAATTATAGAAACACTTCGCTATCAAGATAAACAAAAGGTTCGTGAGAAATATGGACCAACACCTAAGTCTTCGCCGGTAATGTCAACTTTAAGTGAAGCAAAAAATTATGCTGAACGAAAAGTAAAACCTGATGATGTTAGAGACCAAATCATTAAGTACTTCACCAAAATTGAAAGTGATTACAAAACAATAAGTAATAATTTGCTCAAAGCTGCTGGAGCAGGATTAAGTATGTCTGTTGTGGTCCATGAAGTTGAAAAAATAATTTACGAAGTTGAAAAAGTTTTAAAATCAGAAAAGGCTTCTGAAAGAGTTTTAAGTCTTGTCAAACACTTATCATCACTAATTGATGGGTATGCAGAAATAATTAGAAAATCAAGTCAGACATCTGAAAATATTTCTCAAGTAATTGACCAAGCTCTATTTAATACTGAGTTTAGACTTGCTTCTCATAAAATAGAAGTTCTAAAAGAATATAAGAATTTCAAAGGCAAACCGAAATTAAAAGCTGCAAAAATTTAGTTATTGGAACAATTATGAATTTGATTGACAATTCTATTTTCTGGCTTGACCAAAGAGGATTTAAGGCAGCAGAAAAAAAGAAATGTTTTCAAAAAATTGTTTGTCAATTTAGTTGAAGAAGATAAATATTTGAATTTGGTTATCGCAGACAATGGAACTGGTTTCTTAATTCCAACAGATGATATTACAGAACCATTTGTTACTGCAAAGCCGGGCGGTATGGGGTTAGGGTTACATATATTGCAAAATGAAATTATGGAGGCTCAAAAATGGCAGACTAATTTTTCCAGATAGTGGTGATTTTGAATTGCCAAATGAATTTAAAAAGGAGCTACTATAGTTTTAGCATTTAAAAATAAAAATCAACTATGAATTTACCACTTAACGGAAGGGTTGCAATTATTGATGACCAAATAAGTCAGGCTGCTCCTTTGATGAATGTGTTTTCTAAACAACAAATACCATTCACATATTTTTCAGGCGACTTTAATTATCTCCCAGAAGAAGGAAAAAATCACAACGATATCAGAGTTCTATTTCTTGACATAAACTTAATAGATGATGGTGTGCAAAATGATAAAGTTTTAAAAGCGAAACTTATCCCGGTTATCAAACGCATTATTTCAACAGACAATTATCCTTATTTGGTTATTTATTGGAGTAGGCATCAAAACAAGAGTGATAAAATATTAATTGAAAAAGAAATATTTGAGAATGATTTAAAAGATAGAAAACCCATTTCTTTTTTGTCAGCAGTAAAGTCTGATTTTTTTAAACTAGATGGTAGTTTAACAGATGATTTTGATGATAATATAGTAGGATTGTTTAGCAAAAATAGAATTTTTAATTTCCAAATTTCCAGCATACAGTTATTTGATTAATTGGGAGAATAAAGTTCATATTTCTGCAGATAAAACTTTAGAAGAAATATTTAGCTCTTACAACAAATTTACAAGCTGGTCTGATAACGCAAACTATCTGCTAAACAAACTTGGGTTAAGCTATTCTGGAAAAGCGTTTGAAAGTCAAAGTGCCGAGGAAAAAATTAAAAGTAGCTATAACGCTTTAAATATTGTTTTTGCTGATACTCTTGAAAGCACCTTAAATAATTCAATTGTTTCTTCTGCAAAAAAACTCAAAGTCTCAACTGCTTAAAAAATTTGGAGTCTGTTAATAGCATCAATAAAAAACTCCTAATTTCAGATGAGATTGAACCCATGCATTATTCAGGAACTGTAATTCAAATTTCCAATAAAAAGTTAGATGCTGAATATGAAAATTTGCTTGACACAATTTTGAGCAACAAAGGGAAGAAAGCAGAAATTATTACTTCGTGGAAAAAGATGTGGCTTAATGTTACACCTCTATGCGACACGGTGCAAGGAAAAATAGTATTTCATAGATTGTTAGAGGAATTTTAGTTCCTAAAGAATTTTCCAAAACCTTTATACTAATGAAGCTATTTATATTTCCGCCTTCATTTACTTTTGATAAAAAGAATTATTGCATAGTTATAGATTTTCGTCAGTTTTTTACGCTAACTAAACTTGGTAAATCAAAAAATAGAAAATCTATATTTAGAATTCGACAACAACTCTTAGCTGAAATTCAATCTAAGTTGTCCCGGCACATTAATAGACAAGGAATTTTGTTTTTGGATGAACGAGATTAAAAATACATATCGAAAGTAGCAAAAAGTGAAGGTGATAATTACTTTCTTTGTGTTGGTTCCAACATCAGTTAAAAAGTAAATTTAATTTTCATTCATAACTCTGCAGAAAAACTTAAACTAAAACAAATATTTACACTACAATTCAGATAAGTTGGAGTGTAACTGAAAATCAACTTGCTGAATTAATGATTGAAAATAAAAACATACAGTCCGAAGTTGCAGAACCAAATCCTGAATATCTAATAAAGTCAATTGCAGAGCAGGGTTACAGTTTGGAATCTTCATTAGCTGACTTGATGGATAATTCAGTTTCAGCAAATGCTAACATAATTGAAGTGCTAATTAAGATGGAGCAAGAGCCTTTCACTTTGTTCATTGCTGATAATGGTAATGGAATGGATGAGGAAGCTCTTAAAGCAAATATGCAGTTTCCTAGTAATTCACCCGAAAAAGAAAGAAATGTTTCTGACCTTGGAAGATTTGGATTAGGAATGAAGACTGCTTCCTTTTCACAAACGAGATCCTTCACAGTATTATCAAGAAAAAAAGGATCTATTAATTTTAGTGGAAGAACTTGGGATGTAAACTATTTGAAACAAGTTGGCAAGTGGAGATTAATCGTAAACACACAGGAAGAGATTGCCAAACTCATTCAACAATATCATTCACTGAGTGAAGGTCATTTGAATCGTTTTGAACATTTTGATGCGAATACAATTGTTGTTTGGAGTGGTCTTTACAAGTTTGAAAATTATCTTGAAAAGGATAATAGGCAATCTGCATTAAAGAAACAGATTACAGAAGTTACTTCTGACTATTTATCGCTGGTATTTCATAGGTATATGGAACGAAAAGTAAGTCCCTTAAAGATTAGAATCAACAACAATCTGATTGCACCTTTCAATCCATTTCCAACAACAATAACAGATTTCCGTCCAATAGAATTCAAACAAAAGCATTTCAGCACTGACACAATAAAAATTGAAGGATTCGTGCTGCCATCCAGAAGTATTGATGAAAGCCAAAGCATTTCACTTTGGACTACAAAAAATCGAAGTCTGATGGACATGGAAGGAATATACATTTACAGAGCAGACAGACTAATCCACTTTGGCGGCTGGAATGGTTTAATCAAGAAAGCACCACGGCTTCAATTGGCAAGACTTCGTGTTGATATTGGTAACAGCGTTGACCATTTGTTGCATCTGAATGTTGCTAAATCTCAAATTGAAATTCCACACGATTTGAAAGTAGCTTTTGAAAAATATATTGAAGAATTAAAAACTCAGGCAGAGAGAGAATTCTTCAATAGAGGCATCAGGAGATTTTCATCAAATCGTAAAGAAGATAATGTGCAACTCTTTGAGAGAAAATCAAGCAACAAAGGAACATTGCTGGAAGTGAACAACAGTTTTCCACTACTCAAATCATTAATGAGTGAATTGAAAAAGAGCAGCTTACAAATTGAATCTAGTCATTCGAATGATAAATACAAGAATTAATGAAATCAGGCAAACTCATGAGGAGAAAGCATTTATTGGAGTTGAAGAGAAAGACGGATTGTCTTTGAAAGATTTAATTACCTGTGTGAACGAACTCATAGAAAGCGGTTTATCATCTGAATTGATAAAAATGAGATACTTCCAAATCTTGGATTTACGGGAAAGTTCATTGCCACAAGAAGTCATTCAACTATTAAAATAAATTTCATGGAGAATAAATACATAGACATCATTATCAAAATCATTGCTAGCAAGACAAAAGAATATTCACAGAGTAATTCCTTGTCTCCAGCTTATTTTCTAAATCTTCTACCAGAAATTCAAGATTCAATAATAGCAGTAATCAAAGTGTATGGTTATCCTGAAATTGATGAAGTGACTTTGAAAAATTATTTTGACACTGCCAAGAATCAGTATTTGTCTGTTAACCCAATTGACATTGACCCGAGCAATTCACTTTCCAAAAAGGATTCAGAACATGGCTAACAGCAGAAAGAAAAGAGGAGTTAAAAAACTGTTGGAATTACAGCGACAGATATTTCACTTTACTTGAAAATGCGGGTCGTTCCGAAAAAGTAATTGAAGAAACAAAAAAGACAAGTCTTGAGATTCTTGAAAAAATGGGAGACCCAAAATCAAGAGAGGAATTTTATGTCAAAGGATTAGTAGTTGGTAGTGTTCAGGCAGGGAAAACCCAAAATTTTAATGCAGTAATCAACCGTGCAATAGATTCCGGATACGGATTAATAATTGTGTTGGCTGGTTTAATGGAAGACCTGAGAAATCAAACCCAGCTAAGAATTGAAAATGATGTTATCGGAGAAGGACTTGACATTACACTGATACTTTGGT
>JADKDN010000024.1 GCA_016718345.1 Flavobacterium sp.
AACAAGTTGGCCTTATAGATTCTATCCGGGGAGTTGGTAAGAAACAATAATACCGAGCATATTAAATTTGAATTCATAGAAGATATAAAAGCCTAAATCTAGATCCTCTGTGACACTAAATATTTATAGAATTTTAACTGAGATTATCCAAAATATACAAAAACATAGTAAAGCGAGTAAGGTTTTGATTCAGTTAATACAAAACGAGTCCGAATTAACCCTGATGGTAGAAGACAACGGAAAAGGTTTCGATATTAGTAGTTCTACTCAGGGTCTAGGATTAAAAATATGTATGCCAGGCCAAAAACATTGGAGGAGTGCTTAATTTTGATTCAAATAAAACGAAACTACTGTAATATTGGAGTTACCCTATGCCTAATTCAAAAATCTTGATAATTGATGACCACCAACTCTTTGGTTTGGGTCTGAAGGAATTAATATTAAAGCAAGGAGCTTTTTGAGGTTTTGGTCCTTTCAAAAGCATTAATGAAATCAATGTAGCCATACAGACTCAGAACCCCAATCTATTATTGCTTGATATTAATCGTAGCGGTGTAAATGGACTTGATTTAGGAAAAAAAATCAAGATGGATTATCCAAACCTCAAAATAATAATACTCACCATGTATGAACATGCGGTGTTTTTAAAGCAAAGCAAAGAATACGGAATGGACGGGTATTTATTGAAGGATAGTGAACCATTGGTATTAATTAGTGGTATCAATAATGTACTAAAGGGAGAAAAAGCCTTTTTGATTATTGAAGGAGACACGGTTAATAATATAAAAGATGACTTTGCTGCTAAAAATAAATTGAGCGAAAGAGAGATCGAAATATGTCACCAAATATGTAAAGGATTAAATAATCATGAAATAGCCGAAAAGTTTTTTTTAAGTTACCATACCGTAAAACCACAGAAAAATATCTACCAAAAAACTGAAAATCTCGCACGTGACAGAGTTAATTGAGGTTTTGAATGGCTAACACGTGAAAAACACCCTTAAAAATACCTGATCAAAAGGGTATATGACGCCTAAAAAGTCAATCTTAAAATTTAGAATTTTGAATCATCAAATCGTAATGGTTTCACCCATACGATTATTCAATTCTAAACATTTAAGAAATGGAAACCTCTCTCAAAGTAAAAACTTACCGTACGCATTACAGACTTCATTTATGGAGTCGCTCAACGCAAAGTAAAAATGCAAACATTTTGTTTGCCGACAAGCCTACAGATAAGCTTTGGAATGGCCTGGAGATAGAGCAATACATCAGGTATTTGCAGGTTCAATATCACCTGACCCAAAGGGTACAAACTACTTTGGCTATGGCGAGTCATCCAGACACCCGTGCTTACAAAGACCTACGAGGCTTTTTGATAAACTTTGGCTACGAAGAAGAAATGCACTACAAATTGGCCGAAAAAGACCAAGGAATGGGGGAGTCAGACCGGAGAAATTCCTTTTGTAGTAGAACTTTGGTGGTCTTACCAGAGGGCAATATTGCCGAACCAAACCGCTTGAAAGACTTGGAGCGACAGCCATATTAGAAAACATAGGAAACTTTGTTGCTCCAGTTATAAAAGAACTTTTGGCTGAGGCTGATTTATATTAACAAAAAGAACAGTTCTTCACGCAAGTGCATATGCATGGGAGTTACCCCATGGCGACCAGATTATGGATGCATTGGCCAACGAAAATTTCTCCGAACTGCATCAGGCTCAAATATTGATGGAGCCACTAAAGCGACTTGGCTTTTACGCCAATACCATTTTGATTGGATTATTACCGGTAAACTGATTTAAGACCATGATAGTAAAACTGCCAAAACCCAGCCGAGTATGAAGCCGTGAGACAATTACGCCTCAAAGTAAACTTTGAAGAACTCGGCAAAGACTATCTCTTTGATAATCAAGAAGAAATAGATGAAAACGCCACCGTCCTCTTTGTGGAAAAAGACGACCAAGTTATTGGCACTGTGAGATGTTTGTTTGTAAACTATAGTCATGAAATAGAAGACTATTGGGGAATAGGTAGGCCTATTTCGAGGTCTAAGATTGGACTGACGGATCGCCTGGCAGTTTTACCTCAATACAGAAACAGCCGGGCAGCGTACCTGCTGGTAACTCAAATATATAAACAAGCCTTATTAGAAGGGTCATAATTGGCACTGATGGAATGTGAACATCACCTTTTACCATTTTACGAACATATGGGTTTCATAGCCTACAGACAAGTGATACATAGTTATGGCCTACGGAATCAATTATTTATCTATCCTTGGAATGCTGAGCATTTACTTGAGGTAAAAAGCCCATTTTTAAAGGTCTACAATAATTATCAAACGGAGGCAAAGTACTTCATAAATGCTCAAAATCAAGCAGTTTGAAAATTTTAAAATACCCCACATGGGGTACTGAACTCCCTACCTGAAAACCTCCTAGTTTTGACGACTCAAAAGCCAAAAATTAATAAAAATAATATAAATCATGATGCCCATAAAACTACCAAATCCCGAGACATCCTCTTTCTGAGAGGAGATATCAACTACAGAATTCCATCTGGTGGATGGGAAGAAGGTGATTTGAGTTCAACCTTGCTCCGACACCAAGAAAGGTTGGAGGGCTTTCTTAGAGTAAGTCGTAAGCACTTGGTAAATCCAGAATATATAAAACAGATAGAAAGCAACCGTGGCGTTAGGCAAGTATTGATGTTTAATGGTGAGCGGATTGCTGTTGCTCGCAGAAGAAAAATACATTTTAAATAAGATTTCTTAAGCCAGAACTAAACCGAAAAAGTGGCTTAAAATAAAGAGTAGGACTGGATTAATTTTTTACATAAATATGATTAAGAATATAATACTAATATGTTTTATATCCCAACTGGGTCTGGCTCAAAGTAATTTTGGGAATAAAAAAAGTAAAATTTCATTAGGTGGTGGTGTTTCTTTCGCACCTTATAAACCCATAGCAAATCCTAAAGAGATGATTATTGATAAAGGTGGTTTTTTATCTATTAGTTATTTATATTTTGTTAAATCTAAAATTGCTTTTGGAGTAGAAGGATCAACAGATTTTTTCATACCTCAATTTGGAGACAAATACTCATCTTTATGGCTACTGCCAAAGTTCACCTACCAAAATAATAATACTCAAAACGCCACCCCTTTTGTTTCTGTAGGTGCAGGAATCAATTATGAGTCTTTTCTTAGTCCAGCTTTCATGTTTGAAGGAGGTCTAAAAAAGAAAAACTTGAAGCTAGGCATTCAAACGCTCTATGATACCTATAACCCAATGTTTCGATTATCCATTGCTTATCAAAGATAAAACAGGGCGATCTAAAATAGCAACAGCCGGACTAGCCCAAAAAACGGCTTAAAAAAAGAGAGTAGGGGGTACTATTAATTTTGCAAACAATGAAAAACAAAACTATCAAAACTTAATTTTCACATTGATTTTCGTATTTTTTGTAAATCAATCAGTGCTGTTATAGAAGTTCTACCAGAGATCCTTGATCCATGTGGAAGTTTGGAACACAAAAACAACGGTGGAAACCACTGCCAACAGAATAAATAGGAACCCATCAAACATATCTAAAGCAGACTGCGAATTGATTAAAGCTCAAGTGAAAAAACTCAATGATCTCGCCAAAGCTTGTACTACAACTTCAGCATCAGAAAAAGCTGATTTTAATGATTTAAATAATCGTTTCACTCAGCTTGATTGCTCAGGTTTATCATTTTTTCTTCAAAATAATGACTTATTAAATCAATGAGAAAACTATTATACACATTTATATTTTTGTGCTCAACAACGCTATTTGCCCAGCGAAAAAGTATGTCTGTGATTGTTATCGATGACGAAAGACAATACATTACTGGAATGAAAGAGCAAGGAGTTGAAAGTAGATTCAAATCTAGTTTCCTAACAATATCGATTTCAACCCTTTAAATGTAGAAATTAAGTACATTGGCGAAAGGATAACCCAATATGAAGTTTCATCGCTTTTAAGTAGAAATAAAGTTGGTAGCAAATTGTTATCTTTTTGGTGGAATCGTGGTAACGATGGTATGTTTTCTACAAAAAACTGTTGGCGAAAGGCAAGTACAATGCTTCTGATAATGATGTTAAAATAAGCCAGAACAGTAGCCGAGGCTTAACCATGGTTGAAGATGCTGGTGAACGATTAATTGAACATTCTTATCTAACAATAATCAAAGTCAATGAAATTATAACTACCGACCGAATACTATGATCGTATAGATAAGAAAGCTGAAAAAGCCAAATCAATAGCTTCTGGGGCAGTAAAAATAATAGGAGCTCTTACAAAAACACAAAATAAAGTTTCAACAGAGAGTATTGATAACTATAAAACTCCAAGAATACTAAGGGGATATGTTGCATATGGTCAGGTATTCACTTATAGATTTAAATACGACGAAACAGTTAAAAATGAGTTTTATGAAATGTGGCTTTATGAAAATGATAATTATGCTATAAAGAATCAAAAAATAAAGGCTTTTGAAAATCATAATTTTGAATTTGATTTTGTTTCCCAAAAAGAATTTGACTCATTTTCAGGCACACAAAAGGTAGAATTATCTAAAAATGAAGAGTACCTGTCAGACGAGGAATTATATGATAAATTAATGAAGTATCTACCATCAGGTGCGATATATGATTCAGAACGTAAAAATAAAGATGTATATGCTGCTCAGGAATCTGGAATATACTCAACTTCACCCCTAAGTGCAAAGGTAGGAAGTAAAGAAAATGTTTATAGAGGGGAAAGATTTTTTGTTTATGAGAGAATTCAAACCAAATCTGGAAGTACTAAAGAAAGTTATGTAGGAGCCATTAGAGCGAAGTCTAGTAACTATAATGAAGATGCAGAAACAGGAAATAGTGGAACAACTAGATTTCGAAAATTCATGGCTTTAAAACTCTTCAGCCAGGCATGCTTATCAAAAAAGAAACTTGATAGAGACTTTTCCATAACTCTTTCAAAAAATCTTTTAAATCTTCCAACTTACTATCAAGAAAACGAAAAGGAACTAAAGTTAGAGGATAATTCAGGTAATGTAATTAAATGGACAGAATTGTCTGATTCGTTTTTAAAAGCGAGGATTAGTTTTGGAGTTAAAGTAAGTTTCTAAAATATAAAAATACTAAATATGAGATATCTAATTTATTGTGTAATAACATATTAATTTTTTCTTGTTCCCGGAGAACAGTTTATCAATCTACCGGAAATTGAATGCCTTGGGTCCGCCGCTAATGATGGCTCTATCCAGTTAAAAATTTGGTCTTATGGAATGAGTCAATTTGAAGCCATCAATACAGCAAAATTGAAAGCAGTTGATGCCATTTTGTTTAAAGGTATTTCTATGGGAAATGCAGGTTGCCCGTCAAATCCTATCATCAACGACGTTACTTTGAAAGTAAGAGAGAAGGCCTTTTTTAATAATTTCTTTGAGAAAAATGGTGCCTATAATCAATTTGTTACGCTAAGTGGCGATGGCTCAATTCAACCCAATGATCGTGTTAAAGTTGCTGGAAAAATGAAAATTGGCGTCTATGTTGTCGTTAACCACAGAGGGTTAAAGGCGTACATGGAAAAAAATGGGACATGCTAAAAAAATTAACTACTGGATTTTAAACTCAAATTGACTATGAAAAAAATACGTTTATTCTTTTGGTGTTTCTTTTACCATTTTCTGCATTTCACAGAAACCCAAAAAGCCAACATTAATGATAAAACCAAGTGAAATTTATTGCAACAAAAAGGTTTTAAGACCCAAATTGATACTGACAATGGTCGTAATATGGTTCCAGATTATAGAGTCGCTTTTCAAGAAGATCGAGAACTTAGACTGATTGTATCTTTGATTAATACCCATATGCAAAAGAGGGTTTCCCTCTAAAAGATATGGAGAATGTTATGAAAGGTAATATCGAAAATGATGTTGAATTAAGTTTAGTAACAGGCAAAAGCAAATCTCCAATATTTGAAGCTCCAATTGATAAATACAAAGAGCTGCAAAAAGTGATATAATCCTAGACCTTGATTTCTACATTAAAATAACGGTCCTCGATCAAATCTTATAATCACCTTAAAAGGATTAGACGCTTACACTAATAAGCAAATTGCTGGGGTAGAAATTGTAGGTGAAAGTTCCATTAATCTAACTTTAGAATCCCTCTTAAAAGAGAATAACTACTCAATGATGACAGATTTTTGCCAAACACTTCAAGCACATTTTGACGATATGTTTGTAAATGGCAGAGAAGTTGTTTTAAGGTTTTATAGAACAGACAATGCATCTGTTGATTTTGAAGAGGAGTATGAAGACAAAGAATTGAATGAGATAATTGATGATTGGCTTGCCAAAGAACGTTCAAGGTAGAATACTTATTATTAGCGATATGACAGAGAGTCAAATTTTTGTTGAACAAGCTAGAATTCCTATGTTAGATGAAAACCAAAAGCACAAGATGCTAGATCTTTCATGCAAATTTTAGAAAAAGTTAAACAAACCGCCATACAAAATCTAAATCCAAAGGTCTATACAAAGGGACTTGGGGAGGCATGGATTGTAATTGATGATAAATAAACATTAATCTAGTATGAAAACATATTTCACCATAATTAACATTTTGTTTTTTTGTCAATGTTGCATTTACACAAGATGACAAAGAGACTAAAAATAACGATGTATTTAGAATAACAATTGCGACCGTTATACCGGACGACTTACCAAATCCCATTCCTACAAATTCTATTGCAACCATTAAGAATAAAAATGACTGGGATTATTACAAAAATGGTATTGGGAATTCAGAAGAAACCAATCAGTTCCAATTAGTTGTAAACCCGACTATTTCAAATCAAAAAGTAGTGGCCAATGCTCCAGTATTTGTATTAACTGAGTTTGATTTGAATTTATATTTGATTGATGCTTTCAATAAAAATATATTAGCAAGCGAAAGTATATTGATCAAAGGTTCGGGTAAATCTGAAATGAGTCATTTTTAACAGCTTTTAGATCAATATCAAATAAGGACATAAAACTATTCCTTGGAAAAAGGGAAGAAGAAAATTGTTGAATACTATGCTAGGAATTGTTCCATTGTTTATAAAAAAGCAATCGCCTTGAAGAGCAAGACAATTTGAACGAATCGCTTGCAGTATACCTTGCTTCTATTCCCGATGCTAATGAAGAGTGTTTCGATAAAGTTATTGCGGAAATAAAACGCATAAGGCTAAAAAACGTCAACCTTGAATGTAAAGATTTAATCACCAAAGCAAAAATAACTTGGCAAGGAAACCAAAATTTGGCTGGTGCAAAGGAAGTAAGTAAGTTCCTGATGGTTGTACCTAGGTCTGAAGCATGCTATACAGAAATTGATGCTATTTTTTGAAAGAAATAAAAGCAAAGTTGAACAGTCTAGAAATAAGAGATTGGGAGTTTCCAAATGAAGCAGTGGTCGTCCGAAGTTGAAATTGAAAAATTATATATTCAGGCACACCGAGATGTTGGTACAGCTTATGGAAATAATCAGCCGCAGACAATAACAAACTTTAAGGGTTGGCTTTATTGAAAACTGAATGGTGGGTTATGCCGAAAGCACACCCAAAAAAATGTGAGTAGGCATCCCTTTTAAATAATCAAATCAATGAAAAACTATACTTTATAATTATCTTTTGCCTTCTACTAGTTTCAAAAGCCATGTCACAAGAAGCTACAAAACAAGAAACAATGGATTGGATTGCATCTAAACTCCAAAATATCTTATTAAACAACCTGAAGGGCCCGATTATAGGTTTGAGTACAGACAATTTTATTCGTATGCAGATGGGAAATTCATATACAAAAGAAATTATGAAAGCGACGATGAAAAAGATTGCGGATTAATTTAATATTGATAAATTTAAATAACGTGGACTGGTTATGATATTGGCTCTTCTTATCTTCAAATAAGAGGGGAATGATTTAATAACCATCTTTAATTCCAAATCTACTTGTGGGGGAGTGATTTAGAGGAGAAGTCTTCTGTAATGCTAACAAAAACAAATGGTAATAATACATTTGAATTGGAGATTAGAAAATGATCTTTTAATTCGAACAGAAAAGGCAATTAAACATTTGATAAATTTTAATACAAAAAAGTAGAGGAGA
>JADKDN010000025.1 GCA_016718345.1 Flavobacterium sp.
TGTGCTATTTCTTTATCAATATTTGATGATAAAGTTTTGTATATCAGTATTTAATAGCTTACGATTCAATTATGAAATCTTATTTAAAACCATAATTTTTGGATTATCTTTTTAGAGAAAAGTGACTTTTAAATTCTCTCGTAACTCCATTTTCTTCATATAATACGTTGAACCAATAATCTGAAGAGGGGAGTTGACGACCATTATAAGTTCCATCCCAACCAAACCCTGAGGGTTTAATCTGCTTTAATAATTTTCCATACCTATCATAGATATATACGATAGAACTAGCTTGTCTTTCAAGACCAATGATATTCCATGTTTCGTTATATCCATCTGAGTTAGGAGTGAAATATTTTGGATAGTTAATTAATGTAATTGATTTAGTTGTTGAACCACATCCATTTTTATCTCTTACGGTAAAAATATGTTCTCCAGGCGGGATGTTAGTGAAGTTTGGACTGTCTTGAAAAGGACCGAAATCTAACTGATATTCATAATCACCACCATTTCCTGTTGCAATAACAGTAACCATTTGATTATCCTCAAAAGCTTCGCTAGAGGTAAAGCTTATGTTTATTGGAGCACTAGAACCAATCACATCTACTGCAATTATTTTTGATGAACAATTGGAAATATTGTCTGTTGCTTTTACGCCATAGGTATCAGGAATTGTTACAGAAATTGAATTGCTAGTTTCTGATGGCATTAATGTAGAGGCGTTATTATTGTACCATTCAAATGTATAGTTAGCAGTAGATAAATCGCTATTAATGATGAATGGGATATTTTTGTCAACACAAATAAATCCGCCTTTAGGATTTGGTTCGGGAATTTTACTCACAACGACATCCACGTTTCCTATATCGCTAAAGCAAGTGGGAGTTGCTTTGTTGTATATCCTAAAAAATATTTTTTGTGATTTTAATTTAAAAATAGGATTTGTACCAAGAGAGGCATCTGTTGAATTATCAAAATAATCAACATTATAATCTGATGGTGGCAATGGTAATCCAGAAAGTATGTCTTCTGTTAAGGTAGTGGACACTATGTTTGTTTCTCCATCATTAATTCCATCTTCATCACACAATATTCTGGGATTTGGCGGGGTGAATAAAATAGGCTTGGCAACAGTAACAAAAAAACTACTTTCGTCAATACAAGGACCATTTCTGTTATTGAAAATATTATAGATGTAAATTTTTTGACTAGTCAATATAATATCTCCTGTGTTGAGAATTTGCCCAGTTGCTCCGGGACCAGTGTAATAATTTCCGCTACTCAAGGAGGTAGTATGTATTGTTCACAAACAACCTAAGGATTCAAAACATCTACTCTTGGAGTAAAATTGATAGTAAAATAATTCTCAACGGGACATGGTGGATCTGAATTAGTTGAGCGTATATCCATATAGTTTTAGTTGTTTTAATTACATCACCAGCTTTTAATAATTCTACGGTTCCACCTGGTCCTCCGTAGTAATTTCCTTGAGAGCCAGTAGACATAGGAGTCAAAACATAGTCTTCACCCCCACAAAGTTCTATGTCGGCTCTATTGTCAACTATAGGTACTTTGTTAATTTTTATAGTAAAGGGAATTTGATTTTTACAAGAACCTATACTTGTGTAAATAAATATTGTTTGTGTTTTTTTTACTTCATAGCCTACGTTTAATAAAGTCCCTGTTCCTCCAAAACCTGTGTAATAATTACCATTTACAATAGGTAGCAATTTGTAGCTACCACAATATGTAATAGTTTCATCATTTGGATTCGATAATGGTGGTAAAATGATTGTTATAACAAATGGAAAGTCAATTTTAGGGCAATTAGTTGAGGGATCAGCAGGTACATAAATGTAAAGGGTTGTGCTTACATTTATTTCTGTACCAGCAAGAACTTCTGCACCAGTACCATCTGGTCCAGTAAAATATTTACCAACTTCCAAAGGGGGTAATATTTTTTTTATGCATTCAAATTTATTTTCTGGTTTTGGAAACTCACCAATAAAAACTTTAAATGATTTTGAATCAAAACAATTTGGTGAAGTTCCGGTTTCCTCATATACATGTATAGTTTGTGTGGTAGTGATTACTGTTCCTGGAGCTATAACGTTACCAAGTCCATTTGGTTGATCATAATATTTTCCTACACTCAACGGCGGCAAAGTGTATGAAGCACAATCATAGACATTTTGAAGTGGTGGTATGACTGGAGCATCAATTATACTAACATTGAAACTTGAAAATGTAATACAAGTTGGGTCATCCTTGGATCTAAAGTAAGTATAAATAGTTTGAGGTGTTTTTATTACTGCCCCTGACGGAAGCTCAGTACCTTTTCCATCAGGTTCAGTGAAATATTTGCCATAAGATAAAGCAGGTAATGAGAATCCAATATTGCTACAATAAGTTCCGTCTTTAGGAGTTATTTTAGTTAAATCTACAAATGTTATTGTAAACTGATTTTGTGGAACAGGTTTACAAATAATATTTGGGTCGTATATGTATAAAGTTTTTACATTGTTTAATGGGTCTATAGAATTTTCGTCAATTTGTTCACCAGCAAGATACTGTTTCCCTTTCCCAAGTGGAGCATCATAGTAATTTCCATAAGTTAAAGGCCTTAATGTAAATGGGTTACATACAAATTTTGGATTTATAGTATCTAATTTAGGTATAATATCTACAATTAAATTAAAATTAGTAGTATTATAACAACTTGCATCATCTCTATTTTGTACCCTAGTATAAATAATTTGTCCGGTGGACAAAAAAGAATTTCCGTTTAAAATTCCAACTCCTACATCTGCTTCGTTTTGGGATTTATGATATGTAACAACATTAAAAACAGATGATTGGCCATTTAATATTTCTATCTTTGTTGAATTTAAATTAAAATTGGTCGTTGGTGTAGTGGAGCATTGTAAGATATCCTTTGGCTTATTTGCTACTGGTTTTGGGGTGGTAAGTAATTTAAACGTTTTAACAATTAAACATTTTGTATTCTGATTCTCAAGTCTTGTATATATTGTAACATCCTCAGGACTATTATAGATTAGAGGAAGTGAATTTATTGCATCCTCAGCATCAGGTAAAGATGAATGATAAGAAACTTCAAAAGGTGTTGCTGGACTTCCTGAGCCAGTTAATAAAACTGCTGTATTTGAATCTAAGTTATAGTCATAGCTAGCTTGACCAGAATCGCATTTATAAATATTATTTGGAGCGCCACTATTAATTGCAGGATAGTTTTCAATTATTATTGTATCTGTAATTGGTTGACAAACATTAATAAAATTTGTGTATGTAACGGAATACGTCCCTGCTGTAATTCCACTCAAAGTAGGACCTGTTTGTCCTACTAAAATATTAGACCCTTTTCTCCATTCGAATGTATAAACTGCAGGGTCTAAATTAGTATTTAAATCAGGACCTGTACTTCCAGCACAAATTGCAGTTTTGTTAGCAATGGTTAAGTCAGGACCTAATACATCCTGACTCAAATTAAAACTTTGTGACGATAAAAATATTGCTGAATCGAACTCATAATTAAGTCTATCTGCTATGACTAACTTCATATGGTATTTCACATTTGGAATAAGTACAGCTGAAGCAGTCATTTTGATTGTATTACCATTAAAATTAGTTGCTGCTTGAGAAGCAAGGGCACCTCCATAATAATTATCAAAATACTGACTATTATTTGAAGTACAAAGTCCAAGGTAGGCAGAATCTCGAACAGTAAATACTGAAATTGGTGTATTTGTTGATGGTACAACCGCTAAATTTGTAGTAACTCCTGTCACTGTATTTGTCAATAGGTAGGCAAAAGCATCTGAGTAATTACATTGAGAATTCCCATATTCCTCTGAAGCAAACAAGAAATCAAAACTAAAGTTTGTAGAAATTGGTATAAAATCAAATTCTAATGTGGTAGCATTTGTTGAGCTAAACGAAATCCCAGCTGCAGCCATTGTATTCTCTAAATCACTATCTCCCGGCCAGCCAGCATTTCCTCCATTTTGAATTGTTGTGTTTGGCCCTGCTGCATCGCTAACATTTCCAGTACTTAAAATGACACCTTTTTGAATTGGAAAATTAGGATTTGTAGATTCAAAATAACCTATACCATTACTAGAACCAAAATTTGATCCAGTACTCCAACTTATATTTGTTGTTTGGAGACAAGGTGAGTTTATCAATATTTCAGAAACAAGCTGTGGAACAGTATAGGTGTTTGTATCTACAGTTATAGCTTGTGAAAAACCAGCCGTAGCACAAAATAACACTAATATATGAAATATTCTTTTTATCATTTTATATGGGTTATCTTCCAAATAGTATAGTATTAAATGGAAAATTAAATGTTGTTATTAATTTAGAAATTTTGACCTAAAATAATAACAACAAAAATACAGCTAATTAACCATAACTGCAATCACTAATTATAGTGATTTTATAAGATTATGTCAATTAACAGTTTAATGGACTATAAATATTTTAAAACTGTTTTAATATCAATTTACTCATACCAACGACATAGAAATATGTCATATTTTGGGTACAAAATTAGGTAAATTTTTAACTCAAATTGTGAAAAATTTGATAAAAGCGATTAAAATCTATATTTTAACGTTTAAATGAATATGAATCCATAATTTTAATTAGAATTCAAAAATAATAGTAGAAATTAGATGTTTCTTGTAAATAATTGGATGATTTTATTTTCAGGCAAAAACTCTTTTCCAATTACTTTTATACTGTCAATAGAGGTATAGCCACAATCATTCCAAGTATTCCGAAAAGAAAACCACTTACTATAACAACTAGAAATATTTCTAACGGATGCGAACTAACACTTTTGGAAAAAATTAATGGTTGACTGATATTGTTATCGATAATTTGAACTATGCAAAATCCTATCAAGACATAGATTGTTGTTGGTAAAATTTCAGTTTGAAAATCATTTCCTATTGAGTCAATCATCGTTAAAACAGTAGCTAAAAATGTTCCAATGATAGGTCCAACATAAGGTATAATATTTAAAATAGCACAAATAAATGCTATGATAAAAGCGTAATGAATCCCAAAATAAGTAAAACTATAAAGTATAAAATAAAAACAACAAACAACTGTATAAGTAATCCTATAAAATACCTTGATAGGAAATAATTTATTTTTTGAATAGAATTCAAAATTTTATCTTTTTGGCTGTTAGTAATAAGCTTTTTGGCATTTTCTAAAAAAATATTTTGATCTTTCAAGAAAAAAAAGGTAATAAATAAAACAGAGGCTAATCCAATTCCAAAACTACTTAGAGTTTCTAAAAGAATATTTAAAAAATTTGGAATAAATCCAAAATCAATCCTTGATGAAAGATTAATTTCTTTTAATAAATTAGTAGAATTTATATTGTGATTTTCAAGAAAGAGAGCAATTTGATTGATGAGTTCTATACTGTTTTTTTCAATTTCATGAGTGTTGAGTAATGATAAACTTTGACTTTGTGAGGATACAAGAGGTATAAACATCATTATGAAGCCAGTTAAAACCAAAACAAAGAGGAGTAAAGTTAAAATAGAGGCTAGTGTATTATTTAGTTTTAATCTTTTTTTGAAAAAGGATAAAATAGGATTCCCAATTAGCGTTAGTATAAAGGCTGTTAGCAAGTAAATCAAAACTGTGCTAATTTGATACACAACGTAAACTAATAATACAATAACAGACAATAGACCTATTGCTTTTAAGATACCCGCCGCTATAACTTTTGATGTAATCATTGTTTTTTTTACAAAAATATAAAAAAAAGACTCGCTACACTTAGCGAGTCTTTACTATAAATTTAATTTCTAAAGCTTTACAATCCAAAACCTGATCTTGAACCTCCTGAAACAAAGATAGCAGCCATTCTATTTTTTTGACCTAATGTGAACATATACATACCCCTATCATCGGTATAATCCATGTAATTCATTGTCATTTCGTTGTGTGCTGGTAAACATGCGCTCGGATAAGGATACACTGGTGCTCCATAATTAGCTGTTTTATGAACTGGTGTGTCAGCAACTTGATCATTTCCACACGAAGCATCGCCCCATATATGTCGTAAATTCATCCAGTGACCAACCTCATGAGTAGCGGTTCTACCTAAGTTATAAGGATAACTTGCTGCACTTGACAACCCAAAATATTTTGTATCAATAACAACACCATCAGTAGACAATGACCCTCCTGGGAATTGAGCATATCCTAGTATTCCTCCGCCAATAGTACAAGCCCAAAGATTCAGTGTATTACTAGGAGACGTAGGATCTATTCCTCCTTGTTTTGATTTTTTCATAGTGTCTCTGGTGCCCCATGACGTTTTTGTTGTTGATTTTCTGATGATATTGACTAATTCAAATGAAATTCCGACATTTGCTTTCAGTCCATTGAACTCAGCTGGTATTCCTGAGGCATACTCTGAGTTCGTTCCATTAAAATCTTTATTTAGGACATCTATTTGAGTCTGAATTTGAGCATCAGAAAGTTTTGTTTCAGAAGTTCGTTGAAGTACATTTACGATTACTGGAATCACAATTTTTCCGTTGACTAATCTTTTTTGTCTAATGGCAGTTTCTGTAAATGCTTCGATTTTATTCATACGAATAGCAAGGCTAGGATCTTCTCTCAGTTGTCTATCCAAAACATCTTGCGAAGCACAACTTCTTCTTGCCAATGGTGTTGAGGAAGTACTTGTCACTTCTGTTTCTTCTTTTTGGCATGAAAAAACAAACAACAATCCAATAGCTGATAATACTAATTTTTTCATTTTACTTTTTTAGTTAGGTTAATGATGCAATTTTATAAAAAAAAATAAATATAATAAAGTAAAAGTACTATTTTTTATAAAAAAAGTTTAAAAAAAATAGAAAATATTTAAATAAATAATAATTAAAACTAGTAAATAAAATTTTTCCCAATCGAATAAGATTTGCATTATCGAACTTTTCAGAAGCTTCGTTTTATATTAAATTCTTAATTTCGACATAATTATTTTAGAAGTTTCACTTTTTTTAATACTTTTATTAAAGAATTCAACAACTGCAAAGTTGAGGCATCATTTTATCTAACCACATTTAATTTAATTATTATGATAGTACAGTATCAAGGGGAACAAAAAGGAGTTCCTACCACATTCACTATAAGAATCATTGGAAACAATTTATCGAAAAGCAGTTCGAACTATCAAGTTGATTTATTAGTAGGGGACAAGCAGTTGCCAACTTTTACAACTGCCATCCACCAGAGTTTGTCTAATTGTTTAAAAGAAATTTATCTATTTAGAAAACACAATCATATTACGTTTAAGGCAACTTCAGAGAAAGTCGCACCAAAACTAGTTCCTTATGATTTGGTATTGTACAATTACAACAAGCACGCCTTGTTCATGGCTTAACCACCATTTTAAAAATTCAAAAGACTGCTGATAGGCAGTCTTTTTTTATATAATAATCTACTAAGATTGGAACACGGATGCCACAAATTTAAACGGAGAGCAACGAATTTTTGATTTGATAAACTGTTTGATTCGTGTTTCCTTTTTTGCAGTTGAAGCTTTTCTAATTATACTTTCAAACAGCCACGAAAACCTCTAGCAGCGTAATAGGATTCAGCGCCATTGTGGTAAATAAAAACGTGATTGTAACGAAAATCTCCAAAAATAGCACCTCCTAATTTCCGAATCGTTTCCGGAGTTTGTAACCAACTTGAGGTTTTGGTATCAAAATTTCCGAGTTCTTGCAGTTCTCGGTATTGTTCTTCGGTTAGGAGTTCGATACCCATAGCGACTGCCATATCCATAACACAATCTTTTGGTTTATTTTCTTTTCTGGCATTTAGTGCTTGGCGATCGTAGCAAAGGCTTCTTCGTTCTTTGGGACTTTCTGCTGCACAATCATAGAAAATATAGTCTCCCGTTTTTGCATCATAACCAACACAATCTGGTTCGCCGCCTGTAAGTTCCATTTGGTAGAGTGACCACAGTTTTTCAGGTTGTTTTTCTAGTTTTGCTTGTATTTTAGACCACTCTAATGAGGCATGACGGTTTTTGTTTTTCTCAAATCGTGTTTGTAAAATGTTAAGTATTTCTTCACGGTGCTCTGGTGCTAATTTGTTTTTATTGACTATGTGATTTATTTATAGTGTTGTGATACTAAGTATTTGAAAAGGCAAATTAAGATCTATCACTTTTGAAACTTCAGATTTTTTGTAAAAAACTTCATTTTGAAATAATTTTTGCAAGAAATCAATGAAACTTTTTTAGAAAAATTAACTTTAAATGTTTAAAATTAATTTACAGTTCCTTTGTATGAATAGCTCTTTTCAAATATGAACTTCTTTTAAAGCCTAATTTTTGAGGTATTTAAAATAGTTTTGATTGTTTCCCTTTGCTACCACGCTGGTGTAGCCTGCATCGATAAACTTTTGTTTCAGTTTGAAGTAGACGTATTTGCCGTTTTTAAAATCCTTGTATTCGGGAAGTACATAGTCTAAGCCCACATGAAGCACCGTTTCGTTTTCGCGATGTGCCAGAAACATTCCCGCTACTGCTGTGTTTCTTAAAATAAAAAAGCTTACGGTATTTCGATCTGGACTGTATTGAAATCCGGGGAGTATTTTTTGAATTCGAGCATCATGGAATTTTAAAAACAATTTGAGATATTCACTTTCAGAATTGATTTCGAGAATTTCAAAGGTTTCTTTTTTGGAATAAATATTTATCAAATAATATACATCTACCAACACAATTATTCCATTGAGAATGCCCACAGGATAGGCGTGTATCAAAAATCCGTAGGTGGAAAATGACAGAGCACCAACAAGATTAATCCATCTAAATTTGATGATGGAATTCATCATCATGGAAACCATTATCAGTACGGAGGCAACATAGCCCATCCATTGTAAAAAGTCGATTTGCATAAAAATTTTTTTAGAAACTGTATAAGATTAGTATAGAAAAAGGCACTATTTTTTTAGTAATTAAAGCAGTATCAATCAAACAAATCTGAAGATAAATACCTGTCACCACGATCACAAATAATGGCTACAATAACCCCAGATTCAATTTTGTTCGCAATTTTGAGTGCCGCTGCAACCGAACCACCACTGCTCATTCCAGCAAAAACACCTTCCTCACGAGCTAGACGTTTGGTCATTTCACGAGCTTCTTGTTCGCTAACTTCAATAATAGTATCCACTTTTGAAGCATCAAAATTTTAGGTAAATATTCTTGTGGCCATTTTCTAATACCTGGAATTTGTGAGCCATCACTGGGCTGTGCTCCAACGATTTGAATGTTTGGATTTTTTTCTTTTAAATAGGTCGATGTGCCCATTATTGTTCCCGTGGTCCCCATTGCTGAAACAAAATGAGTTACAGTTCCTTCTGTGTCGTTCCATATTTCGGGCCCGGTAGTTTTGTAGTGTGCTTTCCAGTTATCGTCATTTGCAAATTGATTTAACATCAAATAACCTCCTTCAGCTACTTTTTTATCGGCATAATCTCTAGAGCCAATGATTCCTTCTTTTGCTGGAGTTAAAATCACTTTAGCTCCGTAGGCTTGCATGGTTTGTGTACCCTCTTTTGTAGCGTCTTCGGGAAGGACTAATTCAATTTCTATGTTGAACAATTTGGCAATCATAGCTAGAGCAATTCCTGTATTTCCGCTAGTAGCCTCGATGAGTTTATCTCCTTTTTTAATATCACCTCTCTCTATAGCCGATGCAATCATGTTATAGGCAGCACGATCTTTAACACTTCCACCAGGATTATTTCCTTCTAATTTCAATAAAAGTTTTACATTTTTATTTTTAACCAAAGTAGTGCTTTCCATTAGAGGAGTGTTTCCTACCAAGTCTAATAATTTCTTAGGCTTCATGCTCTTATAATTCTTTTATTTTTACTTCTGTAATGGTCGTATTGGTTACAACAGAGTTTGAAGGAATTGATTTCGTAATCCAAGTATTTCCACCAATAATACTATTTTTTCCAATGGTTGTCTGTCCTCCTAATATAGTGGCATTAGCATAAATACACACATTTTTTTCCACTGTAGGATGTCTTTTGGAATTTTTCATGTCTTTACTAACGCTCAAAGCTCCTAGAGTAACACCTTGGTATATTTTTACATTTTTTTCTATGACGGTAGTTTCGCCTATAACAATTCCTGTAGCATGGTCAATAAAAAAAGGAGAAGCAATGGTTGCACCAGCATGAATATCGGTTCCAGTTATTCGATGTGCATATTCACTCATTAATCTTGAAAACAACAGTAAATCAAGCAGGTAGAGCTCGTGACTTAATCTATAAATTGCGATAGCATAAAATCCTGGATAGGCTAAATAAATTTCTTCAATGGCATTTGAAGCGGGGTCATTTTGTAAAATATAAGCTGCGTCTTGATTTAATTTTTCGAGAACTTTTGGCAATTTTTCAAGAAATTTTTCCCAAACGGTATCACACAATATGTTTGTTTTGTTGCAAGCTATTGATGCTATTTCTTTGAACTGTTTTTCAATTTCATCTATGCTTTCATCTAATGGAGCATTGGAATCAAACAAGGTGTAGAATAATTTTTCTGTAAAAGCTTCTGTTTTTGTTTTTATACCATAATTCAAACAAGAGTGCTTCTTTAATGAACTGATGCTATTGATAATCTGATCTTTTGACACTAGTATAGAATTGATTGTTAATAGAAAGGTATAAAAGTAAGATGTTTTTTTAGAAATTGTCTACACTACACAAAAGAAATTGAATCATTTAATTGAGACTAAATGATTTTCAAAAAAAAAATTGTTACTTGTGATTGGTTTAAGGAACTAGTATTTTATATCAAAACTTCCTTCTGAGACAAGATGACCTTAAATTATTAAGTTTAAAGTTTACCCGAAAAACTCCCTTTTAAAGTATTTTCAGAGTTTTCGGGTGATGTCAATACTAAATTTATCCTTTATCGAAATCTTCTTACAATGATAATCGTTCCAATTTATTGGGATTGTCCGAGGATCAAATCTCCCGACATAAAATGATAACACGATTAATTTCAGTTCCTATTTCTTTTTCGGCTAACTGAATTATGATCCTTTAGTTGATCCCACTAATTGTTAATGTTACGATTAATTTTTAGGGAGCTTTTCCATTTGTAGCTGAACTATCTTTATTTTCTACCGTCAGAAAATTTCCTTAACTTTTGCTTTGATGTTACCGTTTACGTCCTTGGATTTACTCGAATCGCATGAAAGAAAAGTCACAGATGCTAAAATTATAATGAAAGATAGTATTTTTTTCATTTTTATTTGATTTGATATACTATATCGAAACTACCTCCTGAAACTTCAACTGAACCACTACCTTCATATTCAGGTATAGTACCTGAGAATGTTCCTTTAATTTTATTAGATACATTCTCTGTAATATCAAGAATTAAGGAAGTGTCTATACTGCTTGGATCAATTGAATAATAAACTTCGTTATCCGTATACTGAAAAAAATAACAAGTTTCCGTTCCTGTTACCTGATCTTCAATAGTAAAATTTAAAATTTTAGATGCATCACCACTTTTCGATGCTGTAATTTCTAATTCATAATATCCACCATCTTCTGAATAAAATTTTCTTTCAACTTTGATAATATCAAAGATAACTTCTATGCCATTTATAGTGGCTTTTAAAAAATTAGTAGATTGGGAATCGTCATTATCTTTGGAATCACAAGACAATAGAAAGGCGAATACAAACAGGGTAAAAAATAAAAATGTCTTTTTCATTGTAATCTTTTTTACAAATTTACGTAAAGATATGAATATAAAAAGGTAGATTTTCTTTAAGTTATCTACATTTTATCAAGAATTAACAATATGATACAATATGGAGCAATTAATTGAATATGTCTTATTTTCGTTAGTATAAATATCAAAAATAATTATGTTTTATTCTTAAAATAAAGAGTTGTTTGAATAAAAATCATAGATAATATTCATTAATTTTGGTGAAAAATAGGTGATTTCTCTCTACAAGTAGGAATTGTATTTATAAATTTTAAAATAATTACAATGTCAGTAATCGAAAAAGCAAAGTCCCAGTTTCTAATAGATTTAGAAAACAAATATGGTGCTCATAATTATCATCCATTACCTGTAGTTTTGAGTAGGGGCGAAGGGGTTCATGTGTGGGATGTTGATGAAAAGAAATATTATGATTTTTTATCGGCTTATTCTGCGGTCAACCAAGGTCATTGTCATCCAAAAATTGTTAATGCCATGGTTAAACAGGCACAAACACTCACACTTACTTCACGTGCTTTTTATAACGATCAATTGGGGCCTTATGAAGAATATTTGACTAAATATTTTGGTTTCGACAAAGTTTTACCCATGAATACGGGGGCTGAAGCTGTTGAAACCGCATTAAAATTAGCTCGTAAATGGGCTTATGAGATAAAAGGAATAGCTGAACATGAGGCAAAAATTATTGTTTGTGATGGAAATTTTCACGGTAGAACAACAACCATAATCTCGTTTTCTAATGATGAAAATGCACGTAAAAATTTTGGACCATATACAGAAGGATTTATCAAGATTCCATATAATTCGATTGATGCATTGGAAAAAGTTTTGCAATCTACAACGAATATAGCAGGATTTCTAGTTGAACCTATTCAAGGAGAAGCGGGAGTTTATACTCCAGATGATGATTACATGATGTTAGCAAAAGAATTATGCAATAAACATAAAGTTCTTTTTATAGCCGATGAGATTCAAACAGGAATTGCCAGAACAGGTTCTTTATTAGCTGTTTGTGGTAATTGTTCATGTGAAGGACATTGTGAAAGACAAGCCAGTTCTTATGCTACTCCTGATATTTTAATTCTTGGTAAAGCATTGTCAGGAGGTGCCTACCCAGTATCTGCAGTTTTAGCAAATGACTCGATTATGAATGTAATCAAGCCTGGTCAGCACGGCTCAACTTTTGGAGGGAATCCTGTCGCTGCTGCTGTTGCTATGGCTGCGCTTAAAGTGGTTGAAGAAGAGCGTTTAGCACAAAACGCACGTACACTTGGTAAATTATTTAGAAGTAAATTAAACGAATATATCAAAACAAGTTCAATAGCTAGTTTGGTTCGAGGAAAAGGACTACTTAATGCCGTTGTAATCAATGATACTGAAGATAGTGATACGGCTTGGAAAATATGTTTAGCACTGAGAGACAATGGGCTTTTGGCTAAACCTACTCATGGCAATATCATTCGCTTTGCACCACCATTAGTAATGAACGAAGAACAATTATTGGATTGTGTTTCTATTATTACAAATACATTAAAACAATTTGAAGTGTAAATAGCTACACATTATAGTTTACTAAAAATAGTAAGAGAATATAAAAAGAAAAGCCTCTGATAATCAGAGGCTTTGTTTTTTAAGAATACTTAGTATCTTATTATATTTTATTTTGAAAGTAACTTTTCTTACCAATCTTCTTGCTTCTGGAGATTTTGGATCTACAGACTTATCGATACCACCAGGAATTACATTCAATCTATATGGGTTTATTCCAGATTTTATTAAAATATCCTTAACAGCATTTGCTCTGTTCGTAGCTAACTTCTCATTGTATTTAGTTCTTCCTATTTCATCAGCATGACCAACAATATCAACAGAAGCGGTAGGATTTGCTCTCAAATAATTTAAAACATAACCAATTCCATCAGAAGACATATCCGTTGGTTTTACAACATTGAATTCAAAATAAGCAGCTACATAACCTTCATTAATTAATTTTTTGATTAACTCAGAATTTGCACCTTCAATTGTATTATTAATCTCTGATTTATCAATATATGAATTAGCTAGATATTTCTCTAACTCATCTGGCACACCATTTTTGTTAATATCAATCATTCTACCTTTAGTATCAACTGCAACACCTGCAATAGAATTATTTTCTACATCTAAATAATCGGGAACTCCGTCTTTATCAACATCATTCATCATGGCTTCTAACTCTCCAATTTTCTTGTCAAGAGCATCAAGTGCCTCCATTTCTTTGCTTGTTATTATTGCCCAATCACCATGTAAATCATCTTTACCAAATGAATAAGTTAGACCTACAGAGATGTTTGACATTTGTCCAGTCAAGTTGTAAAGCGCACGATCAGCCTGAACACCATTCCAAGTATAATGCTGTCTGAAATTTAAGAACATGCTATAATCTACTATGACAGAAAAGTCTTTAAAGACTCTAAATTCTGGAGAAATACCAATGACTACACCTCCATCATCTTCTGTATGATTATACCATGGATTTGAGATATCATATAATTTTGTAGTCTTGTTATATAAATTTTCATTTTTAGGTGTTCGTTGAGATACTTGTAGTCCACCATGAATCAAAAAATTAAATCTTCCTAGTTCTTTTTCAATATTGAAAAGCCTTGCTGAATTTATGACCCCTTGAACACTTATTCTGTATTGTTGCATTTTAAAGTCAAAACTCTCAGAACCATTAGAATTTTGTAATAAATCAGAGTTGAAATCTAATTTAATTCCAAATTTAGGGCTAAACATGTAACGTACACCTGCTCCAAAGTTATTGAATTTGAAAGTGCCAAAATAATGCTCAGGGTTGCTGGAGAAATAACCATCGCTGTATGGCTTAATCCCTTTGCTTTGACCAGCAATTACTTCAACAGTCCATTTATTGTAGGTATTTTTTACAATTTTGGCATCATTTGCATCATTTGAAATCTCTTTTTTATCTTTCTCTTGTGCAATACCATTTGTTATTGCAAGTAAGCTAAAAGTTAATAATAGTAAACTTTTTTTCATAGTTTTTTTGAATTAGTGCGAATAATAAGTCTATAATTTTGACAGATATTTTGCAAATATAAGATTTTAGTTTAAAAATACAATGTTTTTATCAACAATAGGCATTTTTAAATTATTGATACTGATAAGAATAAATATTGCAGTTAATGCAAAATAAGTTTCCTTTTTTGTTGTAAAATATATTTCAAATAGATGTTGTCGAATAATTTTGACTTTTCAATAGCTATAAAAAGCTCTTTTTACATAAATTTATTCAAAATAAAAACATGTAAATTACTGAAAATCATAAAATTGTCGCAGTAAATAAAAAACAATGTTTAGTTTGTAGGAACTATTGTTTTTTTTCTGATGGTAATTCAAAAATTTCTAAATCAAAAAATGTAACAGAAGCAAATATGTGGTCAAATATATCAGACATTATGTATTCGTAATTTTCAAAGCGTTTATCTTTGGTAAAAGCATAGATCTCTAAGGGAATTCCCTGAGCTGTAGGCTGTAATTGTCTACACAATAATATCATTTCCTTGTTTAGACCAGGATAATTTTGAAGGTACTGAGTGATATATTTTCTAAACAATCCAAAATTGGTCAAATTTCTTCCATTGATAGGTAACGATTTATCAACATCATTAATTGTATTGTATTTGTGTATCTCAGCTTGTCGACTTTCAATATAAGAACGTATCAGTTGAATATTTTTCATGCTCTGAACTTCCTCATCACTGAGAAATTTGATACTTTTTGCTTTGATGAGTATGTGTCTTTTAATTCGCCTTCCATCAGAATTTAACATTCCTCGCCAGTTCCTAAAAGAGTCAGCAATCATACTATAGGTGGGAATAGTAGTTGTTGTATTATCAAAATTTCTAACTTTTACGGTAGCAAGATTGATTTCAATTACATCTCCGTCAGCACCAAATTTTTCAAATGTAATCCAATCTCCAATTCTAACCATATCGTTTAGAGAAACTTGAACGCTGGCTACAAATCCTAAAATGGTATCTCTAAAAATTAAAATGATAATTGCCGAGACAGCTCCAATAGTAGTAAACAAAGTATTGGGTTTTATTTCAAATAATTCTGAAATCATGACAGTAATACCAATCATCCATAAAATAATCATGATTACTTGAATGTAGCTGTCTATGGGTTTGTCGCTATATACTGGATTCTGTTTTAAATAGTCCCGAAATGCGTTGAATATAGTACGAACTATCCATAAAACTAACAAAACAATATAAATACCTATCAATTTGCCAAATATAGATTCCCAATACACAAAGTCATTTAATATTATCGGTACCGATTTGTATACAAATACTAATGGTATAAGGTACGAAATATATTTTGTGGTTTTATTTGTAATTAATAAATCATCAAATTTTGTCTTGGTTTTTTTAGCCACAATTTCCATTAAACTGACTAAAATGAATCTGAAGATTATATATATTATGTATGAAAAAAACCAAAGACGTAAAATATTAACCAAAAGGCTCAAATAGGAAGCCAACGTGTCGTGAAACCCCCATTTTTTGAACAAAGGATAACACCAATAAAATATTTTTTCTAAAAATTTATTCATTTACAACATATTTTTTTTCTACATAAAAGGTTCCAAACGGTACAATTGAACCTAGTATGACAAAAAATAAATCTTTAAAAGACCAATTTTGTTTGTCTTTAATGATAAATGCCAAATAAATATAAGCCATAAAAAGTATACCGTGAGTCATACCGATAGGGAATAACAATGACTTATACAAATCGATATGTGATGGTTTTATAAAAAGCATGTTTATGAGTAACACAATATAAGAAATTCCCTCTGAAATTGCTGTAAATTTGAAAATTTTTGTCATTGTATGTTATTAATTTGAGTGCAAAATTAATTATAATCATTGATTAATATACACAAAAACAATTTACTTTTATACAAAATTCAATAGATTATGAGTAAACGTGATTTAAAAAAATATTTTGACATCCTTAACAAAGAACAATTAGAGGAGCAAATTATTGAGTTATATGATAAGTTTAATGATGTAAAAGTATATTATAATTTTGTATTCAATCCAAAAGAAGATAAATTATTTCAAGAAGCTAAAATCAAAATTTCGAATGAATATTTTCCTGTTAGAGGAAAAAAACCAAAGTTAAGGCGTTCAACAGCACAAAAAATTATCAAACATTTTAATACACTTGGAGTAGATTCATTTATTGTAGCAGATATAATGCTTTATTCCATAGAAATTGCACAAACCTACTCAGCAGAAAAATATATCAAGCAAGATTCGTTTTATAAAAGTATGCTTAATTCCTTTGAACAAGCTATACAATACATGATTGAAAAAAATAATTTGGATACTTTTAAAAATAGAGTAGGAGCCATTGCCAATAAAACAACAGAACTAAACTGGATTAATCAATATGAGTTCAATGCAATCATTGAGCGTTTTGAATATTAATTCTTGTATAAATTTCATAAATACCCTTTTTTAGATGTACTTTTGCAAAATTGAAAATGCAGTATGTCTCAAAAAAATTTAGAACTAGAAATAGAAGATAAAAAACAGCTTTATGGTTACCAGCAAGGTGATATAAATGCTATTTTTGAGCGTTTGGATAATGCCCCTAGTAATTATCATCTTCTTTATCAATTGCCCACTGGTGGTGGTAAAACAGTTATTTTTTCTGAAATTGTAAGACGTTATTTATCAAAACACAATAAGAAAGTTGTGGTTTTGACACATCGAATTGAGCTTTGTAAGCAAACTTCAAGAATGCTCAAAACATTTGAAGTTAAAAATAAAATTATCAATAGTAAGGTAAAAGAACTTCCAGATCAAAATGATTACTCTTGCTTTGTAGCAATGGTAGAAACCTTAAAAAATAGAATTAATGATAAAAAACTTCATCTAGACAACATTGGTTTGGTAATTATTGATGAGGCACATTATAATTCTTTTCGGAAATTATTAAGCTCTTTTAAAAATGCTTTTATATTGGGTGTAACTGCTACTCCGCTAAGTTCCAATATAAAATTGCCTATGAACCAAAATTATGACGAATTAATTGTTGGAGATACAATCTCTTCATTGATTGAAAATGGTTTTTTAGCAAAAGCAACAACATACAGTTATAATGTTGGATTAACTTCTTTAAAAGTGGGTATAAACGGAGATTATACAGTTAAATCATCTGATGATTTATATTCTAATATGGCGATGCAAGAAAAATTATTGCATGCTTATACAGAAAAATCATTGGGCAAAAAAACTCTAATTTTTAATAACGGGATCAATACGTCTTTGTATGTGTATGACACCTTTCGAGAAGCGGGTTTCCCAATACGTCATTTGGACAATACAAGTAGCCCTGAAGATCGAAGGCAAATCTTATCTTGGTTTAAAAAAACTCCCGATGCCATATTGACTTCAGTTGGAATTTTAACAACAGGTTTTGATGAACCAACAGTAGAAAGTATCATTTTAAATAGGGCTACAAAATCATTGACATTGTACTATCAAATGATAGGAAGAGGCTCAAGAAAACTCCCTAATAAAGACCAATTTATAGTCATTGATTTAGGCAATAATGCCGCTCGATTTGGTCTTTGGAGTGAACCTGTAGACTGGCAACACATCTTTAAATCCCCTGAATTTTATTTGGAAAATTTACGTGACGACATTGAGATAGAAATGCATTTTAAATATGAGATGCCTCCAGATTTACGAGCAAAATTTAGTAAAACTCCTGATGTTAGTTTTGACGTCGATGAAGAGCACAAACTTGCCATTGCACGAAATCTTCGTTCAAAAGTAGTTGTTGAAAAATCACTAGAGCAACATGCTTCTATGTGTGTTGAAAATGCTGAGGATTTGTATGAAGCAAAACAACTTGCCAAAGAACTCCATGATGATATCGAATCAAGAATGAAACGGTATTCAAATTGTTTAAGCCATTGCAGTAAAAATTATCGAGAATGGCTTATTGAAGATTACAAATTGAAATTAATTTTACTTATTGGAAAAAAATTCAGAGAAAAACTGTTTTGATTTTTTTCAACTCGATGAAATACATCATTTTATCGATGTACTTTCCCTCTTTTTTTTTAACGTTTTTTCAGTCAGTCTTTTATCGGTGCAAATTGTGTATTTCATCGAGATTATCAGTGTTTACAACAGATTTCACGTGCTTTTTTTTTTTATTAAATAAAGACAAAATACCTTTGTAAAAGAATCAGGTTATAGAACAACAATTGTAGATGTTTTGAAATGATTTTAAGTTAGTTTGAAATTAAAAAAAATAATATTGTTTTTTTTAGAAATGCCACCAGCTAAAAAATAAAAATGTTAAACAAACTGGCCCCATAAAAGCCAATTACAAAGGAATACTTTATGAAAATAAAAGACAAATACGATGTGATGTTAATATTAGAAGGCACCTATCCTTTTAATGGCGGCGGTGTTTCAACTTGGGCACACATGTTATGCAATAAAGTAAAAAATGTAAATTATACATTGTATTCAATTAATGCTGATTTTGAACAAAAATCAAAATATGAATTGAGCGAAAATGTAAAAAATGTTATTCAAGTTCCATTATGGTCTCCTTTAGAGCCACAAGAATTATTGAGTTACGGAAAAAAATTCTACAAAACAGTAAATAGAAAAGAACAAAATGACGAAGCTGAAATTGTAGAAAAATTTGTTCCAATATTCAAAAGATTACTAAGCAATATTTACGATACTAATGTTCATGCCGAAGAAATTGATGATACCATATTTGACATGTGGCAATTTTTTCAAAAGCATGATTACAAAAAAACAATGAAAAGCGTTGCTGTATGGAAAGCTTTTTGTGAAACTGTAACAGCTATCATAGCAAAAGATAATCATTATGAGGCTACTTTGTATGATTTTACAGTTGGTATGCGTTGGATTTATCGTTTTTTAATACCAATTTCTATTGATGTTCCTAAAGTTGATGTTTCACATTTAACTTTGTCAGGTTTTCCAGTTATTCCAGCATTAGTTTTGAAATACAAATACGGAACGCCAATTATAGCAACAGAGCATGGAGTTTTTATCAGAGAAAGATTGATTGCAATTAATTCTTCTGAATATTCTTTCTTCTTGAAAAATTTATTAATTAAATTTTCTGAATGCATTACTAAAGTTGTTTACTATAAATCAGATCTTATTTTATCGGTAAATAAATTTAACATGTCGTGGGAAAAAATGTATGGAGCCAATCCTAATAAAATAGATGTTATTTACAATGGTATCGATGCTGATCTTTTTGTTCCTGGTTCTAAACCTGCACATTTAGAAGGAGTTCCTACAGTTGTAGCTGCTGCAAGAATATTTGAATTGAAAGATATTATCACAATGATTAAATCATGTGAAGTAGCAAAAAGATCTATTCCAAACGTTAAATATTTGGTTTATGGTGATAATAACGCTGTTCCTGAATATACACAAGAATGTATGGCGCTTATTGAAAAACTTGGACTTCAAGATAATTTCTCATTAGCAGGTTATCATGATAAACCACATCAACTTTTCTGCGAAGGAGATATTTCTATTTTAACTTCAATATCTGAAGGGTTTCCTTACACCGTTTTAGAATCTATGAGTTGCGGTATTCCAGTTGTTGCAACTGATGTAGGAGGAGTAACAGAAGCTTTGGACGAGAAATGTGGATTTATTTGTAAACCAAAAGATTTTGAGGCATTAGGACAAAGTGTTGTTGCTTTATTGCAAGATGAATCTTTAAGAAAACAAATGGGTGCTAATGCTCGTAAGAAAGTTGTTGATAATTTTACTATCGATAAATTTATAAAAGAATACGAAGTTGCATACGAATATATTGTTAACAAAGAAGTTCAAGAACCAATTTACTTAAATACTCAATTACAGCGAGAAGAAGCGATGGAAGCATCATAGATTTTTTATATTATTTAACCAAAAATAGAACCCCCAATCTACTATGGAAAATCACTACAGAAACATTAAGTCTTTAATAGAAAATACTAAAGACAAAATCGGTAAACCCGTAAGTAGCCAAGTTGTTGCTGCTACAATAGAATCATTAGGTATTCGTGAAAAAGACACCATGTCGGATTATGGTTTTCCGTCCATTCAAGAATTGGCAGAATTAGTTTTTTATGAACTAACCACCGATAAGTATTACATTGGTGCAAAGAATGCTAAAGAACTTGAAGCCGAGGCTACTCAACCCAAAACAATTCAAATTTCTGATTACCTTAGAGTAAAAGCTAAAATTTTTGCTCAATATTACTCCTTAGGAATTTTTCACCTGCTGCCTGTATTAATACAAATCGCTGCAATCATTTTGTTTGGATATTCACTATGGACCTATGTGGGTTTTAATGAAATTCAATCTACAGCTGTGGTTTTAGGTGTAGTTGTAGGCTTGGTTTCTACTGGTGGATTCGTGCAAGTCATAGGAAGACAAGCATCCTTTTATTGGAATTATGAAGATTACCTAATGACCAATAAAACGATTAACTATTTATTAAAAAAAGGAATTTTATCAATTTTCTTCGTCTTAACTTCTATATTTTTAATTAATTTATTTTTTCATATTTATCCCTACGAGATTCTATTTGTAGTCTTTGCATACGCTTTCTTCATTGGATTGCTATTACTAGTATTGGCTCCTTTACATACTATTAAACAACGTTGGGTAATTACTTTTTCTATATTTATTGGTACTGCAGTAGCTATTTACTTAAAAGAAACTACATCTTTATTGATATTTGCAACACATTGGATAGGAATTGGAATTACAGTTATCATTGCTAAACTATTTTTGGTTATTTACTTTCACAATTTAACTAAAAACAAAAAATCAATAAGCGGAAATAAGATAAAAGCACCCGTATTATTATATCATAATTATCAGTTTTTCTTTTATGGTGTATTTATCTACGTTTTTATTTTTATCGATAGAATAATGGCTTGGTCATCAGGAATCAACGGAAGCTTACCTTTTTTAGTTTATTTTGAAAAAAATTATGAATTAGGGATGGATTTAGCTATTTTAGTTTTTTTATTATTAGCTGGAGTTTTAGAATATAGTATAGCATCGTTTACAAGATTTATTGATATAGGTCAGAAAATTACCGATCATAAAACCCCTGAAGTGTTTAATAATCAGTTGCGTAAAATGTATTGGCAACAAGTACTTTTATTATTTGCGACTAGTGCATTAGCGTTTGTGTTTATTTATTACATTATAAATGCTCCATGGGGATTTCAAGGTCAGTTTAAAGAAACACTAGTAAGATTAAGTATTAAAGTTAGTGTTATCGGGGGCATTGGTTATGTTTTATTGGCTTGGGGAATGTTAAACTCATTGTATTTATTTACATTAGGTCAAACTTTAAAACCTTTGAAAGCCATTATTTATGCTTGTATAATTAATATATCTTTGGGTTTTGTTTTAAGTCGATTTTTTGCTTACGAATACAGCGTTGTTGGAATGCTCTGTGGTGCAGGTATCTTCACAATTTTGACTTTAAGAGCAAATATCAATTATTTCAAGAGTTTAGATTATTATTATTATGCAGCGTATTAAACCTCTATTTTTTATTTCCTTTTTATTTTTATTTATTAATTCTGTTCAAAGCGATATGAAAAAAATACCGTTTTAGTTTGTTATGGAAAAATGAAACCAGAATTGGTAAAAAATTATAAATACATTATTCTAGAATCCAAACATTATTTACCCAGCAATATTAGAGTGCTAAAATCTCAAAACGAGAAAGTATTTGCCTATATCAGTTTGGGTGAGGTAAATAAAAATGCGCCTCATTATTCAATTTTAAAAAATAATACCTTAGGGAAAAATAAAATATGGGATAGTTATTATCTTGATTTAAACTCAAAAAAAACGATTGAGATTTTAATGATTCTGGTAGATGAACTTTTTGCAAAAGGGTACGATGGTTTATTTCTTGATAATTTTGATAACTTTACCATCCATGGACCTCAAAAAGAACAAAAAACAGCAATAGTTAATTTATTAAAAATGATAAAAGAAAAATATCCGAACAAATCTTTTATTCAAAATGCAGGATTAGATTTAATTGCTGAAACAACAAATTATGTTGATGCTATTGCAATCGAGTCTATTGCAACCGATTATAGTTTTAAACAAAAAAATACAGCTTGAGGGAGAAATCCCAATATGAAGCTTTGATGAATCGATTGCAGTCCATTCATACAATCTACAATGAACCTATACTGTTGATAGAATATGCCAACACACCTAGGTTAGCAAAACAGGTTGAAAACCGTATTAAGAACTCTGATTTTGAATATTTTATTGGGAATATAGATTTACAGTCTATACCCAATTTTAAATAGTAAGCTCTATGATGACTTTTTTAACAAGTTCAATACTATTAGGTTTTATAAGACTCTGTCTTATATTACTTTTTTTATTCTACTTGAATAGAAAATTCATCAACGTTAAGAACCATGTTAATTTTTTAGACTTTATAGTAAAAAATTGGTTTCGTTACGGTAGTGTAATGGTCATTGTAATATTTATTCTTGTTGAGTTAAATGCCTACAACTTATTCAATTGTTTTTTTGTTTTTACAATTCTGATGATTATGGATGTAATAGGTATTGCAAACCTCAAAAGACCCCGTGAGTACTTCAATACAAAAATTAAAACATCGCTTTTGAACTTGTTGAGAAATATTGAAAATAAAAAATCATTTTGGTTTTGGTTTTCTCTAGATAAAAATAAAAAAAGTCAAAAAAGTGACAATACTTTTATATTATTACTAACTGTTTTAATTGGAGGTATTACTTTTTTTAGTAGATATTATTTTATCATCTACGATAATTATTCGCTCTCTGATGCTTGGATTTATGATTTATTTAAAGTAATTCAATTTGACAATCAGTTCTGGTTTACCTATGAATTATCTACTGATGCTGAATTGGCAATAGTAAATTTTTATGGCAAAATTACTGATGTTAGTCCAACTATTGCTCTCCAAGTTATAGCAATCTTGGAGTCAACACTTTTATCAATTATTATCTTTTGGGTTATTCGCAATGTGACACTATCAAAATTTCTTGCTCCAACAATTGCAGCACTCTTTTTTGGATTAGTTTATGTATTAACTCCGTTGAATGTGTATTTTTTGTTGAAAGGAAACCCAACTTTTTTAGCGCTGACCTTTGCATTGCCTGCTTTCGTTTTTTATGTCAACCCAAGCCTCAGCAAATTAGGAAAATTAAGTTATTGGCTTTGCAATCTTTTCCTTTTTATAACAATAGGTCTTACTGATTTATTTACACTTTGCATATTAGTTCCACCTTTCCTAATTATTGGAATAGTACTGACTAAAAAGAAATATAAATTATACAATTTATTAGGATTACTAGCATACCTAGTTGCTTTGTTAGTATTATTTGCAATATACAGCTATGCTTGTTATTATCATAGGGCTGACATTGTAGAATACCTTCAAAATAATTTACTTTCGGTAAGTTCATACACTTATGTCCCTCAATTAATTTTACCCTACAGTGAAATTATAAGATATGCACAATGGAGTACTACAATAGGTTGTTCTTTGGTGCTGGTTTTAGCTATTTTTAAAAAAGAAAATTGGAGAGCCTCAATAATTTTTTATCTCTACTTCAATTTTCTCATTCTTCTAACTTTCATTAAAAGTGAATGGTTAGATATTGATTTAGTAAATAATTCAATTTCTGTTTTTATACCAATAATTATCGGTTTGAATGCAGCAGTAGTAATTCGAATTTTTAATTTAGTATTTTACAAATTTGAAAAATTTAGTCCAATTACAGTTAGCTTAGTTATCGGAGGAATGCTTTATGCAGCTATTTTTTATCAACAAAAAAATATAAACTCTTTAACTGTTTCTGAACAAACACCCAAAGATATTTTACATGCATATGATCTGATTTCAAGAACTTTTTTCAAGAATTCATATTGCATTGTTAACGACCCTGCAACACAGGTAATTAGTAACAATTCCCATTTTTTTATGAATTATGATTTTTTCATGAAAGACTATCCTAGGATTGATTCTATTAACACTGCTCACAGAAAAGAACCCAATTTTTTAGTTAAGAATCCAGAATATTCTCTATCAAAAAGTGTTTTGGTTTTTGTACTTAAAAAAAGTCATGCAGATGAAAAAAATACTTTTGCAGAAAATAAATTTATTCAAGACAAATTGGTACATACAATCAAACTTTTAAGAAGTCGTAAAAGAACGGTCAAACTTTTTTATGAAACGGAAGTTTTAAAAGTGTATGAAATTGTAAACGAACCTCGAGAAAGTAAAATTTCTGATTTAATTTTTTAGAAATGAAAAAAATAATATCAAATACATACCTATCATACCTATTGGCAATACTACTGTCAGTTACTTTATTCAGTTGTGAAGGACTAGATGATTGGACTGAATTACAAAGCATTGATTTATTCAATTCCAAAAACGATAATCTAGGCCAAAAAGCTTTTAAAAGATATTCGCTACCTGGATTGAGTTCACAACCCGTCGTAGAATTCATTTATGATCCTAATGCCAAGTTTAGTGCGCTCTATCATAATGAAATAAAAAAAGCATGCGATTATACCAAAATGCCTTTTCATTCCATGTCAATAAATACTTGGAATGGTGTATTGAAAATAGCTCCAACAACAAGAGTTTTTGTTGTTTATGATACAAAAAAGCTTAACAATGCCTCAATACCAGTATTATTAGATTTCGTAGCAAATGGGGGAACTCTATTTATACCATTTGCTAGTGAAGATAAAAGAATGGCTTATTTATTAGGATTCAAGCCTGAAGCTGAATATGCTGTTAATACAAATGCAGCTGGATACTATTTCAACACTCCCGTTTTACCTGGTTTGAAAGATAGAACATACTTATCCAACTCAAAATTATTTGGGTTTTCAAAAGAAAATTTTTCAACTAAAATTAAAATATTGGCAACAGCATCAAACGATGTTCAACAACCCACAATCATTGAAAATTTAATAGGAAATGGAAAGGTCATTTTATACAATACTTCAGGTGATTTTAGTAAAATGGATCGTGGATTATTATTTGCTGGAGTTCTCAAAGGGCTAGAGGGAATACCATATCCAATTGCCAATACAGCTACCATTTTTTTAGATGATTTTCCAGCTCCACAATATGAAATACTTGCTGAACCAATAAAATCTGAAATGAATTATACCACATCAGATTTTGTAGAAAAAGTCTGGTGGCCTGATATGCGTGCTTTGGCTAAAGAATTCAAAATTCCATACGCTGCAATGCTTACATTTGATTATAGAAATAAGATTGTTCCTCCATTTACTTTAGATCAATGGAATTTAAAGAAAATTAAAACTAAAGATAGAGTAGAACCTCTACCGGATTGGTTAGTAAAAGATGTTGCTAAAAACGGTCATGAGCTTGCATTTCATGGTTATAATCACGTTTCTTTGCTGAAAGAAGATTGGAAAAATCCAAAATTTATAGCCACTTCAATGGGAACGGTAAAGAAAAAATGGGAAATTAGTAATTTCGGAAAACTTCCATCTACCTATGTTCCTCCATCAAATGATATTGATAAAATGGGGCTTGTTGAACTAAAGAAAGCAATGCCATCCATCAAATATATTTGTAGTTTATACTTAGGTAATTTAAAAGATGGAGGTAATCGAGAATTTGATTTTGATCCTTTTGAAAAAAATATTTTTGATTATCCTAGAATATCTAGTGGTTTCTATTTTAAAGATGACGAGAAGTTTACTATCCAATCGCTGTATTTATACACTGGAATATGGACACACTTTGTTCATCCTGATGACGTCTATCAAATTCCCGATAGAGCAGACAAAACCTCAGGAGGATATAGTTTGAGAAACAGTTTGAATTATGGTTGGAGAAAAACCAAGGGTTCCAATAAGGCCATGTTCCCCGAATTTAGAAATTACATAAAGCAAGTAACCACTGCCTTTCCTCAAATGCGTTTTGTAAATGGTAACGATGGTGGAGCTATTGTTAACGATTGGAGAGCATCACGTTACAATCACAAATCAGAATATGGATTATACACTGTTAAAGAAATTAATCCAGACGATGAAAAACAATATTGGTTTCTTTATGGTAGCAATACAAATACAGAAAAGATTGAACAGCAATTAAAAAGTCAAAAAGTTTTATTTGCTAAAACTCCATTCATGGATGGATTTTTATTTTCTGTTTACAGCAACAAGCCTAGCTTAACATCAGTCGATTTATATTATAAAAAACCAGCTGATAGAGTAAAAATTGAGGCTATAAATTTGTTTGTTAAGGCTGATTTTGCAAAGTACAATACATCAGTTAAAAACTTTATTAGTGGCGCTATTTGGAATGATGATTCTGATGAAAAATTAAAATTAAAAATGGATGAATTGAAAACAAAATTGTTGTCTAATTCAGTTATAGATTCGGTACTTTGGAACAAATATGCTAAATTCATGTCATGGGAAAATAAAGCAAATGAAGTATGGGAAATGTATGAAAATCATGTTTCAAAAAATCCAAATCCTAACAACATTATGTATTCAGGAGAGTTGGATAAAGTTATAGGCTATACGACAGACGAAATGAAAGAAAAATGGATGTCCGAACAAATCAAAGTTAATCCTAACGATAAAGAATTACTGAAGAGCTATTATGTGAATTTTGACACTGATGAATATAAAGATAAAATAAAGAATGTATTAAAAACATTATACACACTCGAGAACACTCCAGAAAATTATAGAAACTACATTCGACATTTATTAAATTATTATCCTGATGAAGCTTTGGCGGAATTAAAAGATAAAAAACCTGATGATAATTTAAAAGAACTTGCAACCCCTATAATTTGGTTATTTGCGGATAATGCTGAATACAAAAAAGCCATTGAATGGTCACCATACAGCAATGAAATTGATTTTGTGACCAAGATGAACTGGTATATCGATTCTGGTAAAACAAAATTATTGGAGGCAGAATATTTAAAATACATTGCTACTCATCCAGATGATTATGCTGCAAAAGTGTTAATGAGCTCTGTATACCATGAACAAGGAAAATTTAAAGAAGCATGGGTATTAGCAAATTCACTCCCTGAAACACCTGAAAAAGAAGAATTAAGAAAAACACTCAACAAAGATGTAGTTTATGAAGAAGATGAGCTTCAACAAGATTTAATCGCAAATCACTCAGCGTTGTTTTATCCTAATGTTTTGAAAAAATTAATAAAGGAAAGCCGTTTAGCAAAAGGGGACTTTATTGATATAAATAGTTTTGTTGAAACCAATCAAAATGATCCAACAACTATTAAGAATTTGTTATCCTATAATTTTTACAATAAAAAAGGAAGCCTTCATGGTTTATCAGTAAGTTATGATAAGTATTATAAACTTGAGCTTGGGGATAAAGAATATGATGCCAACAAGGACAATTCAACAATGGGGATACAATATAAGTTTACCTCGGCTGTAAAAGACGAAAAACCTCAATATTGGTCAAGTGCTAGAGTAGAGGTAGATCAAAAACAAATCCTTACTTTCAGTTTGGTTCAGGTATAAATTATACAAAAAATACTAATTATAAATCAGCAGATTTTAACCTGATGCCTGTAGAAACTGCATCTGGACTTAATCAAAAAATGTATCAAATGAAATTGAATTTGTATAACGAATTTTATTTATTCAAAAAAATAAATACAACCCTTTCATTTGAAGGTAATTATTATACAAAAGGATTACTCTCTAGAGATACTATAACTCCAATAATTAATCCTAACCGTTTTAAAGCAAGAAAAACCTATACACAACTAGAAAATGGGGATACAGTTATAGAAGAATCTGGAGATGCTATGGATGGAGCATTGACTTTGAGAATGATGTTGAATGATGGTGAAGTCAAAAAATCAAAACTAATTCCTTTTGTAGAAAGTCAAGTTTCCTATGGAACAAAAGATTTATCGAACGGTTATCCTTATTGGATGATTAAAGAGCGTTTGTATGGTGGAGCTGGATTAGGTTGGGAATTTGGTACTACAAACTTTCATTCCCGAATTGAAGCTGGATATTTCTTAGACACTTTTAGCGATCATTTTGAAAGATTTTCAGGAATAATTAGTTACCAAATATTTGATTTTACCGCATTAACTCTCAATATGGAGCTCTTTAATCAGGAGAAATATTATTCCAATTCCCTTCAAGTAGGTATAAAACATAATTTGAAAAGAAGAATTAGAAAATAGAGGATGTAAAAAAGGTGTTACTAAGTTTTGTAACACCTTTTTTTAGACATTTTTTTAATGTTTTATAATAACTTTTCGTACATCAGAAAACGAATCCTTTATAAATTCTATAAAATACAAACCATTACTTAAACTATTGGTTTCAATAATCATTTTATCTTTGTCTAAAACGCTTGAAACTTTTACTTTTTGACCAATCGAATTTATAACATTGATTTTATAGTCTTGTATGTTTTGTAATTCAATAGCAAGCTCATTATTAGCAGGAACTGGATAAATGGTCATGTTAAGTTTAGAATGATCAGCAGTACCTAAAGTTGTACCACTTACAACATTTAGTGTATATTTTAAATCATTGTAACCAGTAGTACTATCCCAAACATTTTCATTGGCAAAACGAATAGCATATTCAGGCTTTTTTGCTAATGAAGAAGACAAGTCTGGCATGTGCAAATACATTTTGTAATTACCTGTTGTTAAATTTAATGGTAGTTGTAAATTTTCAGTGATTGTTAATTCTCCTGTTCCAACCAAATTTCTAACATCAGCATTCATTAAAATTGGAAAAACCTGATTTGTAGTGGTATTCTTCAATACTATGTATGCATTTCTTTCGTTAAACGGAGAAGCAAAACCAGTGTTCTTTAACTTAATTGTTAAAGGAAGAGTTGTTCCTAAACTAACCGATTGAGGAAATGTTGCTGAAGTCAACTCGAATCGATATCCCAAGTTTTTTTGAACAGTTTCAAAACAATTATTAGTTTCGAAACCATCAATTACAGCAGGATAATAATCTATGTTTAGAAAAGACCAATGAAATTTTGTCATTTCAGCCACAGCTGTTGTACAATCTGTTCTAGGAGAATTTAAAGCACATGTTTCTCCTCCCATTGGAACAAATTTTGTATCCTGTTCTAAATATGGATATTGAGTAGAAACATTATCATAGGTTCCAAAATCACTTGAACTAGCCAAAAAACAATCATTGTGATGACCAATTCTAGCTAAACTAGATTCTGAAAAAGCCTGTGTAGTGGTTAGAGCAGTTTTTGAATACAAGCCTTGTTTAAATGTAGGAGTTCTAATTTGTATCATTCTACTTTTAGGTAATGCACTTAAAATGGCTTCAACAACTTCTTTTCTGTTGGCAATATTTGTTGCAGTTAAATTTGTTTGATTATATCCATAACCTCCAAATTCAGCTTGACTAGTATAATACCATTCCCCCCATGAACCTATAAAACCTGCCTGCATAACACTAATAACATCTTCATTGGCTTGCAATACTGGTTTTAATTGTTGAAGGTGTGATAAAATTGTAGCTTTTGATGCATCTCTTGGTGTGGCATCCTGATCGTCTGAATAGGTCAAACGAATTATGCATTTTAATCCTGCATTTCTAATAGCATTAAAATCTTTTTGCATATTAGCTAAATAGCTATCCGATATTGGAGAATTAATATAATCATCAAGTGGAAAAGCTCTGTAAATCAGAGTTATACCGCTAGTTACTCTATAATTAGTAAGTGAAGACTGATTCAGAAGCTGATACGTCCCTGAATGTGCTGATGTATGTTTATAAAAACCTCTTTCCGGATTAGAAAAATTTAGAGTAGTAGGTTTATAAGTAACATTTGTTGTTTGAGCGTTACCAAAATGAAATAGAAGAACTCCAAGAAAAATAAAAAATTTCTTCATAACTTATTAGTAGGTTAAGTTTTAAACGTAATTAATTTTATAGTGTCCGATTAATGAATTTGGGTTCATAATCACACTTGACAAATTTATAAGATTAAATGTAAATTTTATCGACGAAAATGTTAAAATTCCTTTTTTTATCGATTAAATACATTCTTATTTTAATTTTATAAAAATTATACTACAATATTTAGTTTCATTGTAAGAATAAATCCTAAGAATTGCATGAATAAGTTTTTAACAATCTTTTATACTAATGTTGACAACTCAATTATTAATAAGAATTGTTTCACAGTAAGCTAATTAAAGAATTACATAATCATAAATGAAATCGTATTTTTTAGCAAAAATTAGTAAAGTAAAAATTTTAAAAATTTGAATTATAATTTATATTATGTAAAATAAAATTTACAATTTTTAAATTGAAAAAATGTTAATCAATTGCTCATTACTTTTTTGCAAATAGTACTCCATTCAGCAAATCGTTTTCTATTTTTGCATTATATCTTAATTCAAATGAAAAATTCTTTTCTATTAAGTAATTGAATCATTATGAACGCCATCACAGAACGAATCGCTGACTTTTTAAAGGAATATCCACCTTTTAATATTCTTTCCTTTCAGGAATTAACTTTAGTTGCTTTGAGCATTCGTGTTTTAAATTTAGAAAAAAATAAAACTTTATTTCAAATTGACGATCCTTTGCATGATAGTTTTTATGTCGTAGCGTCAGGGGTTATCAATTTATCAGTAATTGCTGATGCTGAGGAAACACTTTTGAATAAATGTATTGAAGGTGATGTTTTTGGTTTACGCCCTTTCTTCGCAAAAAACAATTACATGATGACGGCCAAAGCTAGAGAAGAAAGCGTTGTTTATGCTATACCGATTGCTACTTTTCGCCCATTTGTCGCTCAAAATGGTGAAGTTTTAAACTTTCTTTTAGAAAGTTTTGCTAGTAACACTGCAAATCCGAATGATAGAGAAAATAAAGGAAAATTACTATCAGACAACGTTGTTTTGGCTTCAAAACCTTCTGAAATTCAATATTTTCAGTCACTATCATACAATAGAACTCCTCTAAAAGTTGCCGCATCATCGCCAATAAAAGATGTTGCTCAACTCATGACTGATAATTTACTTGACAATGCTCTTATTATTGACAAAAACTTTCCTATTGGAATTGTTACCGATACTGACATGAGATCAAAGATTGCCACAGGTAGAAATTCAATTAGTTCTCCAATTGATAAAATTATGTCCTCTCCTGTTATTACAGTTCCTGAAAATGTTTCTCTCGCTGAAGCACAATTATTATTACTACGATATAATGTTAGTCATCTTTGTGTTACACAAGACGGTTCGGAAAAATCAGAAATAAAAGGAGTGATTTCTGAACACGACTTGGTAGTGGCTCAAGCAAGTAACCCCGGAATTTTAATCAAAGAAATCAAGCGCTCACAAGATGTAAAAGATTTAAAGAAAGTTAGAGCGAAACTATCTGATTTAATTCAAACTTCTATAGCTAAAAATATACCCTTGTTACACTTAACTAACATAGCTGGCGAAATCAATTTAGCATTAATAAAACGTTCCGTTGAATTGGCAATCTTAGATTTAGGCTCTCCCCCTGCACGATTTGCTTGGTTAAGTATTGGTAGCCAAGGTAGAAAAGAACAATTATTAATTACTGACCAAGACAGTATATTGGTTTTCGAAGATGTTGCAGCAGATAAGTACCGAGATGTAAAAGATTATTTTATAAATCTCGCCAAAAAAGCTGTCGAAACCTTAGAAAAAGTAGGATATTTACCCTGTCAAAACGGTCATATTTCAAGTAATTTACATTGGTGTAAATCATTGACTGACTGGATAAAACAATATAATAATTGGATAAATACTCCAGGAGAAGTTAGCAATGAAATTAGCAGTGTATTTTTTGATTATGAAATAGCTTTTGGCGAAGAAAAAATTGAAGAAGCAATTACAGATACTATTTTCAAAAACGCCTTTAAAAACAAGCTGTTTTTTGATTATTTAGGAAATGACGCTTTGAGAAAACCGCCACCACTTAGTTTCTTCAAAAAGTTTAATCTTGAAGAAGAAGGAATAAATAAAAACAAATTTGATATTAAATTGTGAGCGTTGATGCCACTAATTGATGGCGCTCGATTGTTTACAATAAGTCACAACATTCGTGGAATCAATAATACCTATTTGCGTTTCAAACAATTAGCAATTGTTGATACAAAACATTCTGAAATATATCTGAACTGTGCTGATGCCTTTCTGACGCTTTCTAAGTATAGAACCCTTGAAGGATTGAAAAATGATAGTAATGGTCAATATATTAATTTAGATGAGTTATCAAAAGCGGATAAAGAAATTTTAAAGAATGCTTTAGCTCCAATGAGAGAATTAGAAGAATTGATTAAAAGATACTTTCCAATTGACTCAATTTTCATAGCCATGTTAGACTGGATTAAAAATATTAACAAAGAATATCCTGAATTTTGGAAAAATTATCTCTCAAAATTTGAAAAAAAACCTACTAGATATGTAATTCTAAGTACCGAAACAACTGGATTAAACCCTACAAAAGATGTAATTCTATCATTTGGAGCAATTGCAGTAATAAACGATAGTATTATTATTGGCGATACTTTTGAAGTTGTTCTTTTACAATATAAATTTTTACATGACAATGGATTACCAAATGAATTTATAATTGAGAGTAAACAACCAAAATTAGGTGAACGTGAAGCATTACAGGCATTTATAGAATATATTGGAAATGCCGTTTTAGTTGGGCATAGAATACATTTTGATGTAGATATGATAAACGAAGCATTAGAACGTATGGATTGTGGTCGGATGAAAAATGAAGCCCTTGACATAGAGATTATGTATCGTAAGCTTATGGATATATCTGATAAACAATTCTCGATAGATGATTTATGTTCACGATTTAAAGTAGTAAAAAGTGATAGACATTCATCTGCCGAAGATGCCTATACCATTGCATTATTATTTCTAAAATTAAAATCTAGACTGGGAATTACCTTTTAATTATACTTTTGGTGCTGGAGACAATTTTTTTATAAGCTTAATTATCAAAAGTTATATAAAAACAAACGTTATAAAGAGGGAACACAAATGTTATTCCCTCTTTCATATTTTTAGTAATGTATTACACTCTACCTTCTTTAATTTCATCAACAATTTCAGGATTCAAAAGTGTGGATGTATCTCCAAAATTTGAGAAATCACCTTCAGCAATTTTACGTAAAATTCTACGCATTATCTTTCCAGACCTTGTTTTTGGTAAACCAGAAACAAATTGAATTTTATCAAGTTTAGCAATTGGTCCGATGTGATCAGAAATTAGTTGATTAATCTCTTTACTCAAGTTATCTCTGTCGCGATACTCACCTGATTCTTTGAGTATTACAAAACCATACAAAGCATTTCCTTTAATATCATGAGGAAAACCAACAATAGCACTCTCAGCAATTGCCGGATGTTCATTAATCGCGTCTTCAATTGGAGCAGTTCCAAGATTATGACCTGAAACAATAACCACATCATCTACTCTACCTGTAATTCTATAATAACCTACTTCATCTCGTAAGGCTCCGTCACCAGTGAAATATTTACCAGGGAAAGTGCTAAAATAGGTTTCCTTGTAGCGTTTATGGTCTCCCCAAATAGTTCTCGCAATTCCTGGCCATGGAAATTTAATGCACAAACTTCCCGTAACTTGATTGCCCTCTATTTCATTTCGTTTTTCATCCATCAATACGGGTTGAATTCCTGGTAATGGCAACGAAGCATATGTTGGTTTGGTTGGAGTAACAAAAGCAATAGGCGAAATCATGATGCCTCCTGTTTCGGTTTGCCACCAAGTATCAACAACTGGGCATCGCTTCCCTCCTACGTGATCATTATACCAGTGCCAAGCTTCTTCATTAATAGGCTCTCCAACAGAACCAATCACTTTTAAAGTCGCTAAAGGATATTTTTGTACAAATTCTAAGTTTTCTTTTGCTAATGCTCTGATGGCTGTTGGAGCGGTGTAAAATTGTGTTACTTTATGTTTTTCAATAATTTCCCAGAAACGGCTAAAATCAGGATAGGAAGGAACTCCTTCAAAAATCACTGTTGTTGCTCCATTTAGCAAAGGCCCATACAATATATAAGAATGTCCAGTAATCCAACCAATATCAGCTGTACACCAAAAAATATCATTTTCTTCATAATTAAAAACATTTTTAAAAGTATAAGCAGTATATACCATATAGCCAGCAGTGGTATGAACCATCCCTTTAGGCTTTCCTGTTGAACCTGATGTATAGAGAATAAATAATGGATCTTCGGCATCCATGATTTCTGCAACATTATTATCTGAAGCTTCATCTAAAAGTGGCTGCAACCATTGATCACGTCCTGACTTCATAGTAATAGAAGTATTAGTTCTTTTTGCAACCAAGACTTTCGTCACGCACGGACATTTTTCTAATGCTTCATCAATAATTCCTTTTAAGTCTATAGATTTATTTCCTCTATAACCACCATCTGATGTAATGACTAATTTACATTCACTATCATTTATTCTTGCTGCCACGGCTGAGGAAGAAAATCCAGCAAAAACAACAGAATGAATAGCTCCAATTCTAGCACAAGCCAACACAGAAACTGCTAATTCGGGTATCATAGGTAAATAGATACAAACTCTATCTCCCTTCTGAATACCTTGCTCTCTAAGCACATTTGCCATTTTTGCAACTTTTACATACAATTCGTTGTACGAAATGTGTTGTGCTTCCTCTTTTGGGTCATTAGGCTCAAAAATAATTGCAGTTTTATTTCCACGTCTTGCTAAATGTCTATCAATAGCATTTTTCACAATATTAACCTTAGCCTCAGTAAACCATTTTATTTCGGCCTCGCCCATGTTAAATTCTACAACTTTATCCCATTGTTGATACCATGTGAAATTTTCTTCTGCAATTTTGCCCCAAAACTTTCTAGGTTCACGGATGGATTTATTGTAATGCTTGAAATATTGTTCAAGATTATCTATTTTGTAATAACTCATAGTAAAATATTATTTATTTTTTTTATCATAATCACCCATTAGGGCATAATAACCAAATGTACCTAATCCAATAACTATCAGAGGAGTTAGTATAAAAAGTATGATAATTCCAAATACCAAGTCTTCCTGTTTTCCTGATGTTAATTTTGGTAATCCAAATTCAAAAATACAAAAATAGGCAGCAGCAGCAGCAAGTGCTATCCAAATCATACCTAAACTTCTTTTTAATTGGTTCATACAGTTTATATATGTTTATTTTTATTAGTATTATCAATGTAAATCATCCCTATAACTAAACTTACTGATGCAATAATTATAGGATACCATAACCCTTCAAGATAAAACTCTACATCGCCAGCTTCTTGACCATTAATAACCAAATAAGTAGAAATAGCAGGAAGTAGGCCTCCAAAAATTCCATTTCCAATGTGATAAGGCAATGACATTGAGGTATAGCGAATTCTAGCTGGAAACATTTCTACAAGAAAAGCCGCAATGGAATTCATAAACCATTGTCACAAATAGTACTTGAATGAATACCATTACTATTAACCACCACTTATCACTCGCATTAATATTGATGGTTGTTTTAACGGAATCTGTTTTTACTTTTCCGCTACCTAATTGAGTTGTAAAAGTTTTAGATGATTTTGTTCCGTCCTCATACCAGTTGTGGTAACAAAATAGGCTTCCTTTTTTTTGAAATCAGCACTTGTTGGAATATTTTCCTCAATTTTAGAAACTATTTTATTTTTTACATTCACTGTTTCATACATTGATTTGTATATTGGTCTATACAATAAAATAGCTAAAAGCATCCCTGCCATCATTATGTATTTTCTGCCTATTTTATCACTCAGCCACCCAAAAAACACAAAAAATGGGGTTCCTAATATTAATGCAATCCCTAGCAATTCATCTACTTGAGATGATTCAATATGTGTTACTGTTTTCATGAAATTCATTGCATAGAATTGTCCGGTATACCAAACTACACCCTGTCCCATGGTTGCTCCAAATAGAGCCAATAAAACAAATTTTAAATTATAACGATTTCCAAAACTTTCTTTTAATGGATTTAGACTCGTATTTCCTTCTTTTTTTGCTTTAGAAAATACTGGTGATTCTTCCATATTCTTTTCTAATTAAAGTCGAAATTATAACCATTAGTATTGAAACCCAAAAAGGTACCTCTCCATCCCCATGAATCAAATTCTTCTGGTGTAAGAACGTTTTTTGTTGCTAAAATCACCATGAGAGAAATAAATAAACCTACTGTTGCTGTAGTTTGTATCCAAGAGGTCCAATATCCTCGCTCACCTACTGGCGAATGTTCTGCTACATAAATTGTTACACACCATATTCTCCACCAAGAGCTAAACCCTGTAATAATCGTAGAATTAACACCAATAATGGTGCAAAAAAACCTATGGTTTCATAGCTAGGAATACAGCCTATTAGAAAAGTTGCTCCTCCCATTAATAATAATGTGACCATGAAAGTATATTTTCTTCCTATTAAATCACCTAATCTTCCAAAGAAAAGGGCTCCAAATGGTCGTACTACAAATCCTGCAGCAAATGTTGCTAATGTGGATAAAAATGCAGCTGCTGGATTTTCTGATGGGAAAAATTTAGTTGAAATTACAACTGCTAAACTCCCAAAAATATAAAAATCATACCATTCTATCATGGTTCCCATTGAGGATGCCGATATAACTTTCCAGATGGCTCGTGTAGATTTTTTACTCATTATATTTTTTATCAAGTCAATTGATTGTATCAAATATAAAAAATACTTAAAGAATAAATACAAGTAATCACTTTTTTAAGCGATTTATTACCTTGTTGTCTACAAAAAAGGCTTTCAAAAAATGAAAGCCTTCTTAATATTTTTTATCTATCTATAGTATCATCTCTTCAAAGCGAAATGGGCTTTGAATACTTTAGTACTATTATTCTCAAGATACTCAATGGTAAACCAGTAATCTGTTGCTCGAAGTTCAGCCATTAAAAGTTCCATTCCATCCCTCTCTATGGTATTGATTTGTTTTAATAATCCATCATCGAAGATATAAATTTTAGCCTCTGGTCGATCATTTAATCCTACTACATTCCAACTGTCATTAAATCCATCTCCATTTGGGGTAAAATATCTTGATAATCTATCACTGTTACTCTCTCGACAAATTGGTACACCTTGTCCATCTTCAACCCACACCTTGTGTACACCACTACTCACTCCTACAAATACATTGGAACTCTTACTTCATTCATCGTCTAATCGGCACAAGAAAGACCTGTACCTCCCAAACATCCACTGATATGGTTGCTTCTGGTGTAAAGGCATCGGTCACTCCTGTTGTTAATGATAATCCGGATAATTTTGGATTACCTGCATATACTTCCTGTGAAACACAACTGGTTATAGTATTGGTAGCGATTACCGAATAAAGTCCTTCTGCTGTAGCTTCATAGGTGCTTTCTGAAGCTCCACTAATTTTCACGGATTCCTTAAACCAATTAAAATCATAAAGTGAATCACTTAAACCTGTATCCAATAGATAATTCTTGTAGGTTGTACCTGTGGCTTCTTGTACACAAATAATACCGTCTTCTAAAACCGGTTGAGGCGATGGATTTACGGTAATGACTATAGTAATTGGGTTTCCTTTGCAACCATTCAAGATTGGCGTTATGGTATATGCTGTACCTACTGTAGTGCCCGCTTCAAGAACTTGGTCTATGGTATTACTACCACCTCCGTCTTACCTGTTACTCCATCTTGTACTACTGTCCATGCAAAGTCTGTTCCTAAAATTTTGGTGATAGAATAATTTTGTCGATTCTCCACTACAAATAATTGTTCCTCCTGAACCAAAAAAAACTTCTGGCGTTGGATTTACTGTTACAGTTACTGTGATAGGTAATACACAAGTAGCGGCTGTTGGGGTTATGGTATAATCTACTGTGCCTGGTATAACACTGTTGGTTACTAATGTTTGAGCAATCGTACTTCCTGTATCTGGGAAAGAGCCAATAACTGCTAAGGGTTCTGTTGTCCAACTAAATGTCGTTCCTGCTACTTTACTGCTTAAAACAATTGCGGTACGCTCACCTGAACAGACTGTTGCTGGTGAGGGGTTGGCAGTAACGTCGGGAATAGGATTTACTGTTACCGTGGCTAGTATTTGTAATCTCGACATCCATTGGCTGTTGGAGTAATGGAATATACCGCTTCTCCTGATTTGTTTCCACTGCTGTTTTTAATGTTTGTACAATGGTATCGCCTGAACCTGTTACTTCCTGTTACATTGGTTTGAACTACATTCCAAAGGTAGGTAGTACCTGTAGTATTACTTGATAAACTAATGGATGTAGCAGTATCTGAACAAAGGGAAGAATCTTTTGGGGTGGCGGTAGCTATTGGTAAAGCAATTATTGTTATGGTCAATTTAGTAGTCGTAGCACATTGTCCTGTTCCTGTCGTAAAGGTATAGGTGCGGTGGTAGTCGATGGGTTAAAGCGGCGACCAACTTCTCTATTCCATTAATAGAGGTTGTGGGTAGGCTAATTATTGTTCCTGAACATAGCGGTCCTATCGAACTAAATGTAGGTGTCGTAACTGGATTTACCGTAATAGTTAAGGTGGTGGTGGTAGCACACTGTCCTATGTTGGGTGTAAAAGTATAAGTAGTCGTAGTTGTATTATTCAATGCTGGTGTCCAAGTTCCTGCTATTCCATTACTTGACGTTGTGGGTAAGGCTGATAAGGTTGCTCCCGAACAAATAGGAGCTACTGCTGTAAAAGTTGGAACTGCTTTTTGATTCACTGTTATGGTTACTACTGCTGTAGTAGCGCATAAGCCTGCTGTTGGCGTGAAAGTATAAGGTGTTGTAGCTGTATTGTCTAATGCTGGAGACCAACTTCCTGTTATTCCATTGGTAGAGATTGTGGGTAAGGCTGACAAGGTACTTCCTGAACAAATAGAGGCTACTGATGCAAATGCTGGAACTGCTTTTTGATTCACTACTATAGTTACTACTGCGGTGGTAGCACATAAGCCTGCCGTTGGTGTAAAAGTATAAGTAGTCGTAGCAGTATTGTTTAAAGCCGGTGACCAAGTTCCTGTTATTGCGTTAGTTGAAGTAGTGGGTAGCGCATTTAAGGTATCTCCTGAACAAATAGGGGCTACTGATGCGAAGCTTGGGGTAATTTTGGGATTTACCGTAATGATTAAGGTGTTGGTAGTCGCACACTGACCTGCCGTTGGAGTAAAAGTATAAGTAGTCGTAGCGGTATTGTTTAAAGCTGGTGACCATGCTCCTGTTATGGCATTAGTAGACGTTGTAGGTAAAGCCGATAAAGTAGTTCCGAAACAAATAGGCCCCACCGCTGAAAAGCTTGGGGTTACAATCGGATTTACAGTAATACTTAAAGTGGTCGTAGTGGCACACTGACCTGCATTGGGTGTAAAGGTATAAGTCGTTGTAGCGGTATTGTTTAAAGCTGGTGTCCAACTTCCTATTATCCCATTAGTAGAAGTTGTGGGTAAAGCTGACAAAGTGCCTCCAGAACAAATAGGGGCTACTGGTGCAAACGCTGGAACTACTTTTTGATTCACCGTTATAATTAATGTTGCTGTGTTAGCACACAATCCTGCAGTTGGTGTGAAAGTATAGGTTGTTGTGGTTGTATTGTTCAAAGCGGGAGACCAAGTTCCTGTTATTGCATTAGTTGAAGTGGTAGGTAGCGCATTTAGAACATCTCCTGAACAAATAGGGTTTACTGGTGCAAAGCTTGGAATGACTTTTGGATTTACCGTAATAGTTAAGGTGTTGGTAGTAGCACACTGACCTGCTGTTGGTGTAAAAGTATAAGTAGTGGTAGCCGCATTGTTTAAAGCCGGTGACCAGGTTCCTGTTATTGTGTTCGTTGATGTTGTAGGCAAAGCTGACAAAGTCGTTCCAGAACAAATAGGTCCTACGGATGAAAAAATTGGCGTCACATTTGGATTAATAGTTATCGTAACAGAGTTGGAGACTGCACATAAACCTGTAGTTGGAGTAAAGGTGTATGTTGTTGTTCCTACTATTGACGTATCTACTGATGAAGGACTCAGGGCCTGTTATACTGTTGCTTGAAGTCGTTGGCAAGATGGAAAGGCTAGCGCCTTGGCACAAAAACTACTGGGAATCCCTGTAAATGTGGGTGTCACTTTTGGAGTTCACCGTTACATTTTAAAGTTTGTTTGCCCGCACAAGGGAAACTAGTTGGGTCTGGCGTAAATACATAGGATTGACTTGTCGTATTGTCTATTGTTGATGGAGACCAACTCCCTGTTATTGCATTGTTTGGTGAAGTCGTGGCTAATGTTGGAACTGGGTAGCTCCTGAACAAATAGCTGGAATTATAGCAAAATTCGGGGCTACTGTTGTCGAACATTTAGAAAAACAAGTAACTGTCTCTGCTGGAGCACAGGGAAGACCTAGCACTGATGATATGGTAAAAGTTACTGATGTTCCTGGAGTTGAAACTGGAACATCAAAATGTAGAAGGTGCAATGTGCGTTCCTGTCACCAAAAAGTATCCAGCGATGGAGTACGAATAGGTATAGCCTGCCCAACCAACGGGATTACTCCAATCTAAAGCAACTGAGGTGGTAGTAGAATTTACATTATCACAAAATAACCCAACTTTACCCCCTGTATTGCCTACTACTTTTACCACTATAGAGGCTCGTGCGCTCTCACAAGAACCTACTGTTTGACTTACATAATAAGTGGTATTCCCAACTGTAGTTGTTGAAGGTATTGGAGCTACTGAGGAGGCTGTGCCGCCTGTCGCATTGGTTCCGTACCAATTTAAGGTGGCTCCTGATAAAGGTGTCGCGGTCAATGCTACTGCCGAACTGCCTTGACAGTACTCTACGGGTGCTACTGTTGGCAATGGCGCACTCGATACAACTGAAGCCTCAACTGAAGTTCGTGTGGAAGAAATACAAGAACCATCAACTGCTTCTACCCAATAGGTAGTAGTGCTGGAAATACTCGGTGTGGTAAATGAAGTGCCTGTTCCAAGGGAAGATCCTCCTGTTGAAGCTGCATACCAATTAATTATGCCTGAACTAGACGTTGCTCCCAGTGTCACTGTACCAGTTCCACATCGACTCCCTGGGGTTGTAGATGTGATAGTGGGTAGTGGGTTAATTGTTGCTAAGACTGATGTTCTAGTTGGTGTAGTGCAACCATTATTAGTTGCATCTACCCAATAAGTAGTTGTTGTTGATATACTTGGAGTTGTAAATGAAGTACCAGTACTTAAAGATGAACCACCTGTTGAAGCTGCATACCAATTAATAGTTCCTGAACTAGCAGTTGCTCCTAATATCACTGTACCGGTTCCACATCTAGCATTTGGACTAGTTGTAACTGATGGGAATGATTCTACACTAGCCAAAACTGAAGTTCTAGTAGTGGTGGTACAGCCATTATCTGTTGCATCAATCCAATAGGCGGTGTCAGCTGAAATGCTTGGAGTTGTAAAGGATGTACCTGTACCTAGAGAAGAGCCTCCAGTTGAATTAGCATACCAATTAATAATTCCTGAACTAGATGTAGCCCCAAGTGTCACTGTACCAGCTCATCTACCATTTGGACTAGCTGTGACTGAAGGAACATTATTTATCGTAATCGTTGTCGTTGAAGATCCAGCTAACTGACAAATACTAGGATTTGCAGCAACTGAATATCTTATGATATAAGTTCCGCTAGCTGAAGCCGATAAATTAATGACCCCTGTTGAAGAATTAATAGATAACAAGCCCGTAGCATTGTCATCGGAATAAGTACCTCCAGTAACAAATCCTAATACGCCAGTTGGTGAAGGATTTGTGGCATTTTTACAGATTGGAGTAGTATACGAAAAAGTAGTTATTGGAGTACTACCTCCAATACTAACAGTAATTTGGGTTGATAAATTACAAGATTTTGAGGTAGGTGCACTGAATGAAATATCATCTAATGCAAAATCATTACCAGCAGAAGCAATATTAGTATCAATAATTTTTATTGTAGCTATTGTGGCTACGCCTGAGTTCCATATACCTGAAATTTGATTCCATCCAGCACTTCCTCCATTAGTTGGTGATATTGGTGAAATTGTGATTGGTGAACCATTAATAAGTACCTGAAACTGAGCTGGACTATTTGCCACCAAAGCTTGTACCCAAAAAGAAAATGTATACGATTTACTCGTTTCAACTGGAACTGTTTGCGACCAAATAACACTATTAGGACTCGTTGCTCCATCAGCAACAAGCATAAATCCTGAACCACTGCGATCAGGACCGCTAATAAAACCACTAAACCAAGTATTAGCATTTTTAACAATTCCATAAGCAAATTGGGCTCCACTTGTGTTAGTAGTAGAATAGGTGTAATCCGAATAAAAACCAGAAGTACCATTTTCAAAACTAGGATTTCCTATTAAATTAGCATTGGTTGTTGGGGAAACAGTCGTTGACGTAACAGTATAAGTAGTAGTGACCAATGGAGTAACATTTGCAACATTATCTGTATCTATAATTGGAATACCTGTTGAAGCTGACCAACCATAAGTAGCTCCACCATTAGCTGCCGTTAGAGTAATAGCTGTTCCTGCCAAAATACATCCCGTTGGGGTAGCTGATAAAGTAATATCTGCTGGATTTACAACAGTAATCGTGCCCGTGGGTTTTGTAGTTGGGGGTGTATTTGAATCAGTTACTGAAACAGTATAGGAACCTGACGCAAGTCCCTGAAATATACCGGTAGAATTTGTAGCTGATGAAGTTCCAGCTAGAGTATAAGTAAAAGGAGCAACTCCTCCATTAGGATAAGCTACAATAACTCCATCCGCTGATGTTGGACAACTTGGATTTACTAATGAATTAGAAATGGTTAATGGTTGTGGTGGCGCTGTTAAAGAAATGTCATCAATAGCAAAGTCATTTCCATTTGCAGTAGCACTTGGTGTAGATAACTCAAAACGTACCCATTTTGAACCCGTACCACTTGGTGTAAATTCGTATATCACTTGTTGCCATGTTCCATTATTTACAGTAGCACTTCCCGATTTTAAAATAGGAGTACAACCACATTGATCTACAGCAGCAAAATTTATGACTGGATTTGGAAACGCTGGATTACTAGTACCATTTTTATTAACATTTATGACCCAATAAGAAAAAGTATATGTCGTACCTCCAACCAATTGTATGTTTGGATTACCTTGCCAAAAAATTTGGTTATTTGCATCAACAACCATCATTTTTGTGCCTGAATGAGGGGTCACACTTTTAAAACTTGTAAGGTTCATAGGGCCAGAATCACCTGTCAGTGCATAGTTCCCTGGTGAACTTGTACCACTCGTTCCTGGAGAAATATTAGTAAAACCATTAGCCTGAAAACCACCAGTACCTTCAAATCCTGGGTTGTTGTTATTTCCCACTAGCAAATTTTGTGCATAACTGTTTATTGAAATAAGAAAACAAAACAGTACTAGTTTATTAAGAACTTTGTTTGAAGAGAAAATAAATCGAAAAAAATTAGACTGCATAATAAAAGGTTAAGTTTATATCAACAAGGCGATAACGAATATTTTTTACATTTTATAATGAAATTATTATTTCTATAATTTATGAAAAATTAAAAATAAATATATTAAAAATATGTTTTTTCTTTTAATTGTAATAAAGCATTAAATTTATGTAATTTTTATTTGAAAAAACATCCGTTACTTTACAACCTTTTACGAAATCGTAATAGTGTTGAAAAGTTTATAAAATGAATTAGTCCAATAAAATACAATTACTGTAAATTTTGGGTAAATCAAAGTTGATAGAAATAAAAAACCGATTACTTTTTTTATGTAATCGGTTTTTACTTTTGTTTCAAATTTCTAATTAGCGTTTCAAAGAAAAATGAGATTTGAATATTTTAGTGTTATTAGTATTTGGCTCAATATATTCTATGGTGAACCAATAATCTGTAGCTGGTAATAGTTGACCATTATATGTTCCATCCCAACCCAAACTAGAAGTATTAATCTGTTTTATTAATTTTCCATAACGATCATAAATATCAATATTTGTATTTGTTAAACCTCCAATATTCCATTTATCATTATAACCATCTCCATTTGGTGTAAAATATTTTGGATAATCGATTATAGTGATTTTTTGAGATTCTGAAGTACAACCTTGTTCATCAGTTACAGTTATTGTGTGTTCTCCTGAGCTTACATTGGTAAATACAGTTGAAGCCTGTGCTAATCCATTGTCTAATTGGTAAAAATATGGTCCAGTTCCACCTTGAACCGTTACAGTTATTGTAGCGTTTTGGGTAAATGCATCACTCACTGCTACAGTGAACGAATCTGCAGGATAATTTGGAATAACAGTAACTTTCTTTTCATCGGAAACACAACTAGTAATAGTGTTTGTAACAATTACTGAATAAACTCCAGTATCTGTTGCTTCATATTTATTTTGTGAAGCACCTACAATTTCTTCATCATCAAAGTACCATTTAAAATCATAAGTACTGTTACTTAGTTGAGTATCTAATAAATATGATTTTAATGTTTCACCTGTATCTGATGTAACACAAATAATTCCATCTTCTATTTCAGGCATTGGAGAAGGATTAACATTTATTTTAATTTTAATAGACGTCCCACTACATCCTCCAACTGTTGGGGTTATAGTGTAGGTTGCACTTCCTAAAGTTTTTCCAGCAACTAAAGTTTGTTGTATTAAATCTCCTGTTCCTAAAGAAGCTCCTGTAACACCATCTTGACTGACTGTCCAATCAAATTGTGTTCCCACTATACTCGGAGATAAAATAATATTTGTTGAATCTCCACTACAGATGGTAGTTTTTGAAGAACCAAAAACCTCTGGAACCGGATTAACCACAACCGTTATTAAAGTTGGTGAACCAATACAACCATTACTTAATGGTACTATCGAATAATCAACAGAACCTTGAACATTAGTAGCTGTTTTTAATGTTTGTACAATTTTACTTCCAGTTGAAGAAAAAGCGCCTAAAACTTTATTAGAAACCGCATTCCAACTGAAAGTTGTTCCAATAACAGTTCCAGTTAAAGAAATATTTGTGGTATTTCCTGAACAAATTGGTTCGTTACCAGTAGTTGATACCGTTGGTATAGGATTGACAATTATTTTAGCTGTTATAGATGCTCCTTGACAACCATTTGCAGTTGGAGTAATTGTATATAATGCCTCACCTTTGTCATTACTAACTGCTGATAATGTTTGGTTTATGCTATCACCCGAACTATTTGTAGCACCTGTTATGTTAGTTTGCACAACTGTCCAATCAAATGTAGTTCCAGAAATATCGCTTTTTAGCTCAATATTTGGAGAAGTATTCGAACATATTTCTTTCAAACTAGGAGTAGCAGTAATTATTGGCAAAGGTAAAACAACAATCTCAAGTGTGGTTGGCACAGCACACAAACCTAGAGTTGGAGTAAATTTATATGTTGTTGTCTTGGTATTATTTAAAGTTGGAGACCAAGTTCCAGTAATTCCATTATCTGATGTTGTTGGTAACACTGAGATAGTAGCTCCATAGCACACAGGTGGAACAGAAGTAAATAGAGGAGTATCATTTGCATTTACAGTAATAGCTAGAGCATCACTAACATTACTACAACCACCATTTCCTTCAACTGTATATACCATTGAAGCCGTTCCTGCACCGACTCCAGTTACCAAACCTGTGGATGAATCTATTGTAGCTACAGAAACATCTGAGGAACTCCATGTACCTCCTAATGTAGTTGATGAAAAAGTGGTCGTCAAGCCTTCACATATGGCTTGTGTTCCACTCAAAGTTCCTGCTACAGGTGCTGCTGTTACTGTTACTGTACGTGTAGCTTTAGCATCAAAACAACCGCCTGTACCGGCAACGGTATAAGTGATTGTAGCTGTGCCTGCTCCTACTCCTGTAACTACTCCTGTTGAAGAATCTACCGTAGCTATCAAGGCATCTGAGGAACTCCATACTCCTGATTCTAATGAATCTGTTGTGAATGTCGTAGTTAATGCTGCACATATATTTTGAACTCCATCTAAGGTTCCTGCATTTGGTGCTGCTGTTACTGTTACTGTACGAATATCGCTAACATCGGAACAACCTCCTGTTCCTGTTACATTATACGTCATCGTTGCTACTCCCGCACCAACTCCTGTTATCAAACCTGTAGAGGAATCTATTGTGGCAACAGATACATCTGAAGAACTCCATGTACCTCCTAATGTAGTTGATGAAAAAGTAGTTGTCAAACCTACACATATAGCTTGGGTACCACTCAAAGTTCCTACTACTGGTGCTGCTGTAACCGTTACGGTACGAGTAGCTTTAGCATCCAAACAACCGCCTGTACCAACAACAGTATAAGTGATTGTAGCTGTGCCTGCTCCTACTCCTGTAACTACTCCTGTTGAAGAGTCTACTGTAGCTATCAATACATCTGAGGAACTCCATACTCCTGATTCTAATGAATCTGTTTTGAACGAGGTGGTCAGAGCTGTACATATTTCTTGATTTCCTGTTACAGTTCCAGCTATTGGAGCTTTAGATATCGTTAATATAACAGGTGTTCTTGTTGAACTTGAACAATTAGTTGCTGAATTTACCGATTCTGAATAGTAGGTTACTGTTCCAATGCTATTCAATGTTGGTGAAGCTACAACACTACCACCTGTAGCTGCATCATACCAAACCAAAGTTGATCCTGTTGGAGCCGTTGAAGTTGCTGTTAATGTCTGTATAGGACTCAATTCACACTCTGTAATATCCCCTACACTGGTTGGTGAAAGTGGTAAAGGATTGATGGTTAAAGTAACTGCAGATACGTGTCAAACTTGGACAATTAGTTGTAGAATTTACCGATTCTGCATAGTAGGTTACTGTTCCAATACTATTTAATGTTGGTGAAGCTATAATACTACCACCTGTAGCAGCATCGTACCAAACCAAAGTTGATCCTGTTGGAGCCGTAGCAGTTGCCGTTAAAGTTTGTATGGGACTAACTTCACATTCTGTAATATCCTCCACTTATTGGTTGAATTGGTGCTGCATTAATAGTTAATATAACAGGTGTTCTTGTTGAACTTGAACAATTAGTTGCCTGAATTTACCGATTCTGAATAGTAGGTTACTGTTCCAATGCTATCCAATGTTGGTGAAGCTACAACACTACCACCGTAGCTGCATCATACCAAACCACCGTTGAACCTAATGGAGCCGTTGAAGTTGCTGTTAATGTCTGTATAGGACTCAATTCACACTCTGTAATATCCCCTACACTGGTTGGTGAAAGTGGTAAAGGATTGATGGTTAAAGTAACTGCAATACGTGTCAAACTTGGACAATTAGTTGTAGAATTTACCGATTCTGCATAGTAGGTTACTGTTCCAATACTATTTAATGTTGGTGAAGCTATAATATACCACCTGTAGCAGCATCGTACCAAACCAAAGTTGATCCTGTTGGAGCCGTAGCAGTTGCCGTTAAAGTTTGTATGGGACTAACTTCACATTCTGTAATATCCCCTCCACTTATTGGTTGAATTGGTGCTGCATTAATAGTTAATATAACAGGTGTTCTTGTTGAACTTGAACAATTAGTTGCTGAATTTACCGATTCTGAATAGTAGGTTACTGTTCCAATGCTATTCAATGTTGGTGAAGCTACAACACTACCACCCGTAGCTGCATCATACCAAACCACCGTTGAACCTAATGGAGCAGTAGCTCCTGCTGTTAATGTCTGTATAGGACTCAATTCACACTCTGTAATATCCCCTACACTGGTTGGTGAAAGTGGTAAAGGATTGATGGTTAAAGTAACTGCAATACGTGTCAAACTTGGACAATTAGTTGTAGAATTTACCGATTCTGCATAGTAGGTTACTGTTCCAATACTATTTAATGTTGGTGAAGCTATAATACTACCACCTGTAGCAGCATCGTACCAAACCAAAGTTGATCCTGTTGGAGCCGTAGCAGTTGCCGTTAAAGTTTGTATGGGACTAACTTCACATTCTGTAATATCCTCCACTTATTGGTTGAATTGGTGCTGCATTAATAGTTAATATAACAGGTGTTCTTGTTGAACTTGAACAATTAGTTGCGAATTTACCGATTCTGAATAGTAGGTTACTGTTCCAATGCTATTCAATGTTGGTGAAGCTACAACACTACCACCTGTAGCTGCATCATACCAAACCAAAGTTGATCCTGTTGGAGCCGTTGAAGTTGCTGTTAATGTCTGTATAGGACTCAATTCACACTGTAATATCCCTACACTGGTTAGAGAAAGTGGTAAAGGATTGATGGTTAAAGTAACTGCAATACGTGTCAAACTTGGACAATTAGTTGTAGAATTTACCGATTCTGCATAGTAGGTTACTGTTCCAATACTATTTAATGTTGGTGAAGCTATAATACTACCACCTGTAGCAGCATCGTACCAAACCAAAGTTGATCCTGTTGGAGCCGTAGCAGTTGCCGTTAAAGTTTGTATGGGACTAACTTCACATTCTGTAATATCCCCTCCACTTATTGGTTGAATTGGTGCTGCATTAATAGTTAATATAACAGGTGTTCTTGTTGAACTTGAACAATTAGTTGCTGAATTTACCGATTCTGAATAGTAGGTTACTGTTCCAATGCTATTCAATGTTGGTGAAGCTACAACACTACCACCTGTAGCTGCATCATACCAAACCAAAGTTGATCCTGTTGGAGCCGTTGAAGTTGCTGTTAATGTTTGTATGGGACTCAACCCACATTCTGTTACATCTCCTCCACTTAAAGGAGCTAAAATAGCAGAATTAATAGAAATAGTTCCTGTTGTACTGATAATTCCACACCCCCCAGTTAAGGTTACTGTGTAAGTATAGGGAGACCCTACCGAAACAGATGGAGTTCCTGAAATTGTCACTGTATTGGCTGACCAAACACCATTAACCCCTGATGGAAGCCCTAAGAACGTGGCTCCTGTGGCTCCTGTAGTAGTGTACGTAATAGTGGTAATAGGTGCATTGATACAAACCGTTTGGGCATTAGTTCCTACAGCAGATGATAAACTTATGGTGTTGTTAGGATTCACTGAAATAGTTCCTGTTGTACTTACAGTTCCACACCCCCAGTTAAGGTTACTGTGTAAGTATAGGGAGACCCTACCGAAACAGATGGAGTTCCTGAAATCGTCACTGTATTGGCTGACCAAACACCATTAACCCCTGATGGAAGCCCTAAGAACGTGGCTCCTGTGGCTCCTGTAGTGGTATACGTAATATTGGCAATAGGTGCATTGATACAAACAGTCTGAGCATTTGTTCCAACAGCAGAAGACAAACTTATGGTGTTATTAGAATCCACTGAAATAGTTCCTGTTGTACTTACAGTTCCACACCCCCCAGTTAAGGTTACTGTGTAACTATAGGGAGACCCTACCGAAACAGATGGAGTTCCTGAAATTGTTACTGTATTGGCCGACCAAACACCATTAACCCCTGATGGAAGCCCTAAGAACGTGGCTCCTGTGGCTCCTGTAGTGGTATACGTAATATTGGCAATAGGTGCATTGATACAAACAGTCTGAGCATCGGATGCTACAGCAGAAGATAGACTTACGGTATTATTGAGATTCACAGAAATTGTTCCTGTTGTACTGATTGTTCCTGCACCTCCAGTTAAGGTTACTGTGTAAGTATAGGGAGACCCTACCGAAACAGATGGAGTTCCTGAAATTGTCACTGTATTGGCTGACCAAACGCCATTAACCCCTGATGGAAGCCCCTAAGAACGTGGCCCTGTATTTCTGTAGTAGTGTACGTAATAGTGGTAATAGGTGCATTGATACAAACCGTTTGGGCATTAGTTCCTACAGCAGATGATAAACTTATGGTGTTATTAGGATTCACAGAAATAGTTCCTGTTGTACTGATAATTCCACACCCCCCAGTTAAGGTTACTGTGTAACTATAGGGAGACCCTACCGAAACAGATGGAGTTCCTGAAATCGTCACTGTATTGGCTGACCAAACACCATTAACTCCTGATGGAAGCCCTAAGAACGTAGCTCCTGTGGCTCCTGTAGTGTTATACGTAATAGTAGTAATAGGTGTATTAATACTCACAGTTTGAGCGTTAGTTCCTACACCAGAAGACAAACTTATGGTGTTGTTTGTAAGAATATCAACAACAACTGGCTTGATAACTGAACATGGAGCAATTGTGCTTTTAATGTAGTATGTACCAGATAATGTTATGCTGTTTGGATTAAGTAATGGAACTGTCCCAGCTGCATCTCTCCAATATGAAATTACTGTTCCAGTAGTGCTACCTGCTGTAATAGAAGGCTGTGTAATATCTACCGATCCAGGTGAACAAACAAATGATGGATTTGTAATTATTAAGTTTATTGGGTTTGGAATAGTAACGGTAACAGACTTAGATAAATTACAAGTAGCTGAGGATTCTTTAAATGATATATCATCAATAGCAAAGTCATTTCCTGCTGAAATGATACTTCTATCATATATACAAATTTCAGCTGTAGTACTTACACCAGAACTCCAATTGATCGTCTTCTTTAACCAATTACAAACTCCTCCTGTAGAGGCAGGAGGTGCAATAGAAACTCCGTTAATAAGAACTTCTATATTTGCCAATGTTGCCCGATTGAATAGATTCTGACCAATAACTAAAAAACATAATTCTGACCTGGCTTTACAGCAACTGTTTGACACCAAACCCTGTCGTTCCCCCCATTCACAATTGAACCGTCAGCCACCATCATTTTTCCTACACCAGGAGATAAACGTTCTACGCATGGTTGAAAACCACTCCAATAACTATTTGCATTGGTTGTAATTCCGTAACGCCCCTGAGCTCCTGGTGAAACTACCAAATACTTATAATCAGTACTAAATCCAACATTCCCTAATGAAAAATCACCATTATATATTAATTCATCATTAGTAATTACAGAACTAGAAGTTACTGTATAAATTGTTGTCTGTGTTGGACTGACAGTTGGATTTGAAACATTTGGTGTAGTTAAAGTCGGATCCGAAGGGGATGCTGTCCAAGTATAACCCGAAGAGCCTACGCTTACTGATAAAGCTGTTGATGTTGATGAACAATTTGTCACTCCTGAACTGACTGTTAAATCAGTCGGTGTCGTTAAAACAATGTTGTTTTGCGTGATAACCGTATTAACCGCATCTTTTATAGAAAGACTATAGGTTCCAGCACTTAAGCCTGTAAATATTCCTGTACTGTTTGTAATAGATGCAACTACAGGAATAATCCCTGTCAAAGTATAATTGGCATAAGGTAAAACACCTCCTATTCCAAAACCTGATATAGACCCATTTGATAAACCAGGACAAGTAGGACTCTGTGATGTATAGTTTAATGATAAAGGTTGTGGCCCTGTTAGGGAAAAATCATCAACTGCAAAGTCATTCCCTGTTGCATTTACATTATTATTCCAAAGTTCAATAGAAACACAGGTTGCAGTTGCTTTAAAAGTATAAACCACTTGCTTCCATCCCGAAGCAGGCAATGGAACAACTGAACTAAAAGGAGTTGGAACAATGCTTCCTGCTCCAGTAAAAGAAATACCTATACCTGCCTGCGTGGATGCGTTAGTGACCGTAGTTGAAATTGATTTTACCCAATAACTAAAAGTATAAGAAGTACCAATAGTCAATCCACAAATACCTGATCCAGCATTGCCTGCCTTCCAAAATCGAGGCGAGCCTGCTGTTGTATTTCCATCTACAATCAACATTTTTCCTGACCCTGTGGTATGATCTCCTGCGTTGATAAATATAGAGGAATTAACTGATATTGGATTGGTAGCTAAAGCAAAATTTCCTGAAACTGTTGTCCCTGAAAAAGGAGCTAAAAGCTCTGAATAACCTGCTCCATCTGTAATGAAACCAACCCCATTACCACCACTCTCAAAATCGCCATTAACAATGAGATTTTGAGAATAAATACATATAGATGAAAATAGTGTTATTAAAGTTGCAAGAACTAAAGACTTATTACATTTTTGCATTACTTGAGGTATTTTGTTTAATAGTAAAAATTTGGGCTCAATTTAGTAAATTTTGCACACTTTAAAAATTATTTTGCTAGAACTAAATCAAATTAATCTGAGATAATGCAGAATATATAGTATTATAAATAACAAATAAAATACTCCAAATCAAATTGTTAAGAAATAGCTTTTCAATCAAAAATCTTATTCAAATTGATTTTTAATTTAAAAAAAACAATATTACGAAAAAAAAAACTATAAAATACTCGATTTGAAGAGGATAATACACATAAAATTATAAATTAACATTTACAACTCTGAGTTATGGATAAATGGAAATTATGACTATCGAAGGGAATAATAAAAAGTATTAATATTTAATTAATTCAATTAATTCTTTTTCGAATCTGCCTTTAGGCAGATATTGATCTTCAAGTGCTTTTGTAAAAGGAATTGGAGAATCTAAGCTTGCAACACGTTTAACCGGTCCGTCTAGGTATTCAAAACAATCTTCCATAATCATAGCAGAAATATCACTTGCTATCCCACCAAATAAACTATCTTCATGAAGTATTATTGCTTTATTTGTTTTCTTGACGGAAGTATAAATAGTTTCCTTATCTAAAGGTTGTAATGTTCTTAAATCTATTACATCTGCTGATATTTCGGGATTATTCTCTAAGGTTTCCAATGCCCAATGTACTGCTGCTCCAAAAGTTATTATGGTAATTTGATTTCCTTGTTTTATTAGTGTTGCTTTTCCAAATGGTATGGTGTAATAGTCCGTAGGCACCTCTTGTGAAATACTTCTATATAATTGTTTGTGTTCGAAAAAAAGAACTGGATTAGGATCATTTATCGCCGTGGTTAACAACCCTTTTGCATCAAATGGAAAAGCAGGATAAACTACTTTAAGCCCTGGTGTTTTGGTAAACCATGCTTCATTTGTTTGAGAATGAAAAGGCCCTGCTTGAGTTCCTCCTCCACAAGGCATTCTGATTACAACGTCAGCCTTTTCGTTCCATCTATAATGCGTTTTTGCTACTAAATTTACAATCGGATTAAAACCTGTTGACACAAAATCAGCGAATTGCATTTCAACAATAGCTTTATACCCATTGATGGATAAACCCATTCCAGCAGAAACTACAGCGCTTTCACAAATTGGTGTATTAATTACTCTTTCTTTTCCAAATTCATCAACAAAACCCTCCGTTATCTTAAAAGCGCCTCCATATTCAGCGATGTCTTGCCCTAAAATTACTGAATTTTGGTGTTTTTGCATGGACTGTCTTAGTGCCTGAGAAATAGCGTCAATAAATCGTATATTTTCTACTTTTTCTGAAGGAATATATTCTTCAAAATAATAGGGTTTATAAACATCGTTCAATTCATTTTCATAGCTTGCTTTAATTTCAGCTTCGGTGTTGGCAATTAATAAATTATCTTCTATCTCCTTTTTAATTTCTTCTTTCCATAATTCATCTTGCTCTGCTGTAAGTATATTTTGCTTTATCAAATACCTTCGGTAAGTATCCACAGGGTCTTTTTCTGCCCACATTTCCATTAATTCCTTAGGAACATATTTAGTACCACTCGCCTCTTCATGTCCACGCATTCTAAAAGTTTTAAATTCGATTAAAATTGGACGTGGTTTTTTCCGTATTGAATTCACTATTTCGGTTAATTCTTCAAAAACTTCGAGGATATTATTTCCATCAATAATATGACTTTCCATACCGTAGCCTACTCCTTTATCGGCCAGATTTTCGCAGCGATATTGTTCGTTTGTGGGTGTTGAAAGGCCGTAACCGTTATTTTCTATTACAAATAGAACTGGTAAATCCCAAACGGCAGCTATATTCAATGCTTCGTGAAAATCTCCCTCACTTGTAGCACCTTCCCCGGTAAAAACAGCAGTTACTTTTCCGTTTTTCTTTAATTTATTAGCTAATGCGATCCCATCTGCAACTCCTAATTGTGGTCCAAGATGCGAAATCATACCAATAATTTTATATTCTTGTGTTCCAAAATGAAAACTACGGTCTCTTCCTTTTGTAAAACCATTGGCTTTTCCTTGCCATTGAGAAAAAAGCCTATTTAGTGGAATATCTCTACCTGTAAATACACCTAAATTTCGGTGCATTGGTAAAATATATTCGTCTTTATCTAAAACTGCCGTCACGCCAACTGAGATTGCTTCCTGACCAATTCCAGAAAACCATTTTGAAACCTTTCCCTGACGAATTAGAACGAGCATTTTTTCTTCAATAAGTCTAGGTTTGAGTAACCTTTTATATAAATCTAATAATTGATTATCGGTTAGATTTTTCCTTTCAAAATTCATTATCTGTACTGTGTCTCTAATGTTAGCTTCACCAAAAGTATAAAAAAATAACAGTTTGTACTTAAAATGTTTCCTTTTTTTACACTGTTGAAAACTTTTCAAAATTTCAATAGAGTTTATTATTTACTTTTGTGGTGACAAGGCTTTACAACCTTTAAGTTATTAACAATAAAATTGTAGTATGCAAAACATTCCAAGTGTAGACTTGCGTGATTTCCTTTCGGATGACCCGAAACGTAAACAAAAATTTGTAAATGAAATCGGAAAAGCATACGAAGATATTGGCTTCGTAGCATTAAAAGGTCATTTTTTAGATGACAAGTTAGTAGATGAACTTTATGAAGAAGTTAGAAATTTTTTCAATCTTCCTCTTGAAGTAAAAGGAAAGTATGAAATTCCAAGAATCGGTGGACAAAGAGGGTATATCTCTTTTGGTAAATAACACGCTAAGGGACGATCGGCTGGGGATTTGAAAGAATTTTGGCATTTTGGTCAATATGTTTCTGAAAATTCCAAATACAAAGATGTTTATCCAGACAACGTTCAAGTTGAAGAATTGCCAAAATTTAATGTAGTTGGGAAAGAAGCATATCAAATGCTTGAAAAAACTGGAGTTTATGTTTTAAGAGCTCTAGCCATCTATTTAGGATTAGATGAATTTTATTTTGATAATTTTATTAAAGATGGAAATAGTATTTTGCGTCCTATTCATTATCCTCCAATAACTGATGAACCTAAGGATGGTGCAGTTAGAGCTGCAGCTCATGGAGATATAAACTTAATTACTCTTTTAATGGGATCTCAAGGCAAAGGATTACAAGTTCAAAATCATAATGGAGATTGGATTGATGCTATTGCTGCACCCGATGAAGTAGTTATTAATGTGGGAGATATGCTTTCACGTCATACGAATAACAAATTGAAATCGACTATTCATAGAGTAGTAAATCCACCAAGAGAATTGTGGGGAACATCACGCTTTTCAATTCCATTTTTTATGCATCCAGTAAGTGATATGCCTTTGAATTGTCTAGAAAATTGTATTGACGAAAAAAATCCAAAATTGTATGAAGACATTACATCTGGAGAATTTCTTCACGAACGTTTAGTCGATTTAGGGTTAATTAAGAAATAATTCATCTTATACCGAAAGGCATCAAGAATTCTATTTACAATTAGAATTTTTGGTGTTTTTTTTATGCATTGATTTTTTGATGCAACTGATTCAATAAAACTTGATATTTACTTATCTCAATTAAGTCCTCATCTGCATCAGAAAAATCTAGTAGCTCATCTAACAATTCACTTACCTCTAATAATTTATTGTTAGCCTCTTTATTTTGTTTGTTGGCAATTAAATCAATAATTTCCTGAACGCTATTCTTTAAAACTGTAAACTTATTACTTATCATATTGTCAATATTAAATAGTATCATCATTAAATTTCTTACTAATGGCTTTCAATTTTTCTTTACGAAGAATTTTAGCATTTTTAATTTTGTTTTGAGCTTTATGTAACTTATCGTTGTGCTTTTTGATGTTTTTTTCGTTATTTCTGCTCATGTAAACTTCTTTTTATATCCTCTAAAGTCTTGTTAGTATCTATTAATTCTGTTATTATTTGTTTTCTTAAATCATCTAATTCGGTATAATCAAAATGTTTAGCCCAAGAAGTTAAATTTAATACATTCCGAATTTGTTTAATTTTTTTAGTGGTTTCAAAACTAGTTCTTAGAATAGCCCTTTGATTGTATTCAGGATTATTTTTATGTTGATAATTTACAGTTCTTATATCAAAATTTACTTCTATATAATACAACTCTTCCGAAGTATTATCTGGATAAAAATCTGTCCATAAGGCAAATCCTAATTTCATTTTTGAAGTGGTTTCTGGTATCATTGGTTCTAATCTCCATTTACTATTTGCTAATCTACCCCGATGATTCGATAATCTGTACATTCCAAATGGTGTATAATAATAGCTACTCCCAGATTTACTTACATAATCAACTTTTTTTTCGGTCACTTCTTCTAGAGTTGTTTCTCTAAATACACAAAACGTATTTTTAAAAGTATTGGGTTTTGGAGATTCAAAAGTATTCATATTCAAAATTAAGTATTTCATTTAAATAAAATAGCCATTACATAGGTTTTATAATGTAATGGCTATTTAGTATATGAAGAGAAAAGCTATTCGATAACTAATTTCTTAATTTCAGTAATTGTATCAGAAGTAATTCTTGCCAAATAAACTCCTGCGGATAAATTAATATTTAATTGAGTTTCTCCTTTGAATTGATTCTCATATAGTTTAGCTCCAGCAATAGTATAAATTTCAATTGTACCTGAACTCATAGTACCCAACACGGTAATATAATTTTTAGCAGGATTTGGATAAATTCCAATTTTAGATTTTGAAAAATTAGTTGTAGATAAAGTTGAATACCATTTCTCACCTACTTTTGCTCCCCAGATATAATCGGCTAAATCAGGATAATCAATAAATGGATTTCTATTCATTTGCCAAGTGTAGATGTAATTATTTCTGTTCATTTCGAAATCATCAGATTTGTCTAATTTATTCCAACTTAACAATGTTGTTAAATCGCCAATCTGTCCAATAATATTTTCACTAGGATTTCCATTAACCACGTTCAATCCATTATATCTGACCGCCATATAAAAAACAGCTCGAGCCACATCACCTCTCCATGTCCCAGGATTTCCTGTAGGTCCGTTATAATCAACTCCATAATTTCTATTGTTTCTGGAAGAATTTTCTTGTCCATCAGCAGCTCTTAGATGATGCGCATCAGATAGTCCAGCACCAATGTCATCAGCGCTTGATAAGGTCCATTTGTTAATTCCTGCTGGAGGCAAATTGTATAAATCGCCATAATTACCTCTTGATTGTGGATAAATATGTTCCCTATTCCATTTTCCTACAATACTATTTCCTGATTGTAAATCAACTTTTGAACGAGGTTGTTCTGTATAAATTAGCCATACCTGATTACTGTTTGCAGGATTTTGATCGGCTTTATTTAATATAGTATATACATCTCCATAGGTATGTGCTCTAACAATTGATGGATTTGCAATAATATTTTGTAATGCTTGTTTAAGAGCAGTTCCAGATAATCCTTCAATAGAACTATAATAACCAATTGGAGCCGTACTAGCAATATTCCCGTATGTGGGACTTGCTGGTGTTCCAAACGATAGTACCTCAAAATTAATATCATTAACTCTGATAATAGTACTATTATTTAAAACAATATAATTAGAGGGAACTGTTCCTACTTTGACCATCATCTCTTCATCACCTTCATTTACACCGTCATTCAGCAACTGAATTACTGTTGATGCAGTATTGGAACCTGATGGAATGGTAATATTTAAATTTCCTGAGTAATCAGAAGCCTTAAAAGCTCCATTATTTAAAGTTATTGAAAAACTCAAATCAGAGGCAACGGCTGTATCTGTTTTAAAAGTAATCGTCATACTTTGTCCTTCAGTAACTGCACCAGAAGGACTAAAAGACGTAGTTATTCCATTATAAATAATTCCTGAACCATCGTTATTGGCTCTTGGAGTTGGGGTCTTAACTTCATAAGTTCCATCTGTTTTTCTTTGGAAAGATTGGGAAGCTGCTAAACTGTTTACATTTTCATTATAACTAACAGCAACACCTAAATCTGTCATTAATGTAGTAGCTTTAGTTGTTGGGCCATTGCTGTATACAAATGCATGAATTAAATTAGTAGTATTTCCAGCTGTATTATTTGGAAAATCTACTGCGTCACCTAAATAAATTGCCACAGCGTCGGGCCCGTTTTGAATAGTGGTTTGAGGTATAATATAGGAAGCTGATGGAACTACTTGTAAATTACCTAAAAGAATAATCCCATTTCCGTCTGTAATCAATCCATCCAAATCAGCTGCATAATAACTTAAATTAGATGTACCAGATGTTCCACTATTAAAAAAAACAAGGGTATATCCATCAAGCGGAAAAAAAGGAGTTGTCGATTTTAATTCGATAAATTCATGTGAATCTGTCGATGGTGTATCTGCATCCAATTCATTAATTACCACTTGACTGTAAGAAACAAACGTGCACAAGAATGACCCATGTGAAAAACAGGCTTTTCATCATTTCTGTAAATTTTAGTTAGACAAATGTAATGAATTAATTGATATATTGCATAAAATGCAATATTTGAGCTTGAAAAATCAAATTTTTATACTTTATAAAAAAAGTAGCGAAACTCTTTTTAATTAATGTACATTTGCAAAAAATTTGGAATTTCAAAATTACATCACATATTTAAATACTAAAAGACAATAAGTTACCCTTGTTTATGAAAAAAATTGTTGAATACCGCAAGCTGCTGAACGTAGATAAAACTGTAGCACTAAAAGACTTAAAAACTATCTATCGAAATGCCATGAAAGAAAGTCATCCTGATAAATTTCAAGGTGATGAAGCTGGATTATTGGAAGCTGAGCAAAAAAGTAAAGAAATTATTGAAGCCTATCATTTTCTGGTAAGTATAAATCCAGAGACTATTAAAAATGGATTACCAGAATTTAATGAGACTATTGCAAATTCAACTATTACGGATTATAAATATGAGAATATTAGATTGTCTATAAATTTTTCTAATGGAAGTGCATATGAATTTATAAGTGTCCCAAAAGCTGTATATATCAAGATGGTTAACGCTGAATCACCAAGTAGATTTGCAAAAAGACACATTTTTAATGCGTATCCTTACAGAAAAGTAAGCAACCAAGAATAACCTACATATCACAAAATAAAAAGAGAGAGGCTGTTCATTTGAACAGTCTCTCTCTTTTATTAACCTAACTTTTATAAATGAATTACTTCCCCATAAGCATCTGCAACAGCTTCCATAACAGCCTCGCTCATAGTTGGATGTGGATGGATTGCTTTTAATATTTCGTGACCAGTAGTTTCTAGTTTACGCGCTACAACAGCTTCAGCAATCATATCGGTTACTCCAGCACCAATCATGTGACAGCCCAACCATTCACCGTATTTGGCATCAAAAATTACTTTCACAAAACCATCAGGAGTTCCAGCTGCTTTAGCTTTTCCTGATGCTGAAAATGGGAATTTCCCAATTTTTAGTTCATATCCTTTTCTTTAGCTTGTTTTTCTGTTAAACCAACAGAGGCTATTTCAGGGTTGCATAGGTACATCCTGGAATATTTCCGTAATCTATAGGATGAACATGCAATCCTGCTATTTTTCTACACAAGTAATTCCTTCAGCCGAAGCTACGTGAGCTAATGCTGATCCTGGAACGACATCTCCAATGGCATAATAGCCTGGAATATTTGTTTGGTAGAAATCGTTTACTAAAATTTTATCTCTATCGGTAGCGATACCAACTTCTTCTAAACCAATATTTTCAATATTTGTTTTGATTCCAACTGCAGAAAGAACAATATCTGCCTCAAGAATTTCTTCGCCTTTGGCAGTTTTTACAAATGCTTTTACTCCACTACCAGAAGTGTCAATTTTTTCTACAGAAGAACTGGTCATAATTTTAACTCCAGCTTTTTTCATGGAACGTTCCATTTGTTTGGAAATATCTTCATCTTCTAAAGGAACGATATTAGGTAAAAATTCTACAATAGTAACATCTGTTCCCATAGCGTTGTAGAAATGTGCGAACTCTAATCCTATAGCTCCAGAACCAACAACTATCATTGACTTTGGTTGAGTTGGTAAAGTCATCGCTTGACGATATCCTATTACCTTTACTCCATCTTGAGGTAAATTTGGAAGCTCACGAGAACGCGCTCCAGTTGCTATAATAATATGATCAGCATTAAACTCGGTAACAGTTCCATCAGCTTTTTTAACATCTATTTTTTTGCCTGGTTTTAGTTTACCAAAACCATCAATAACATCAATCTTATTTTTTTTCATTAGAAATTGAACCCCTTTGCTCATTCCGTCAGCAACGCTTCTACTTCTGGAGATTACAGCATTAAAATCTTTGTCAAAAGCGGCAATACTTAAACCATAATCAGATGCATGTTTTAGGTAATCAAAAACTTGAGCAGATTTAAGTAAGGCTTTAGTGGGAATACAACCCCAATTTAAACAAACTCCACCCAAATTTTCTTTTTCAATCACGGCTACTTTAAAGCCTAATTGAGAGGCACGAATAGCAGTTACATAACCGCCTGGACCACTTCCTAAAACTATAATATCGTATTTCATTTTTAATTATTTAAGTTGTAAAAAATTACAATTAATTATCTTGTTGCTAAACAAATTTTTAATTCGACTGCGAAAATAAGCAATATTATTTAATTGTTGAATTTTGAATTAGGAATTGTTTTCAACTAAGAACTGTGAGTAATACAAATTTTTATAAAATCCACCTTCAATGTTTAACAATTCAAGATGTGAACCTTGTTCAACAATCAATCCTTTATCCATTACAACAATTTTATCAGCATTTACAATAGTTGCTAAACGATGAGCAATAACTATTGAGGTTCTTCCTTTAGTAATTTTTTCGGTGGCACTTTGAATCAGTTCCTCAGAATAGGTATCGATTGAAGATGTAGCCTCATCTAAAATCAAAATACTTGGATTACTAACATAGGCCCTTAAAAAAGCAATCAATTGACGCTGTCCAGAAGAGAGCATCACTCCTCTCTCTTTTACATTATAGTCATAGTTTTCTGGTAAACTCATTATGAATTCATGAACTCCAATTTTTTTGCTGCCTGAATTACTTCTTCTCTGGAAATTTCTGAATTGTTTAACGTTATGTTATTTAGGATTGTATCAGCGAAGAGAAATACATCTTGCAAAACTACAGCGATTTGCTTGCGTATAGAACCCAGACTGTAGTCATTAATATTATGTCCGTCAATGCAAATGGCACCTTTGCTTATTTCATAAAAACGATTCAATAAGTTAATTATAGTTGACTTCCCCGCTCCTGTAGCTCCAACAATAGCAATAGTTTGACCAGATTGTACTTCTAAATCTATTCCTTTTATCACTTCTTCGTTGTCGATATAACTAAAATGAACACCTCTAAATTGAATATCTCCTTTAAATATAGGCGCTTCAATAATTCCTGTATCTTGAATTTGATCTTTGGTATCTAAAATATCAAAAACACGATTGGCGGCAATCATTCCCATTTGCATCTCGTTGAATTTATCTGCAATTTGTCGTAACGGATTAAAAAGCATTCCTATGAACATAGTATATGAAAATAAATCCCCAAAGGTTGTGAAATGATCACCGTTTAAAATCTTAATTCCTCCATAAAGTACGACGAATCCTAAAGTAAGTGATGAAATAATATCTGCTATCGGAAAAAAAATGGAGTTGTACAGGATGGTTTTTATCCAAGCTTTATTGTGTTTTTGATTGATTTCACTAAATTTTTCAGCTTCGATATCTTCACGATTAAAGAGTTGAACTATTTTTATACCGGTAACTCGCTCTTGCACAAAAGTGTTCATATTGGCAATTTGTGTTCGAACTTCTTCAAAAGCGACTTGCATCTTACGTTGAAATATTCTCGTAACAAAAACTAAAATAGGCATGGCTATAATTACAATCCAAGTTAGTTTCCAATTCATATAAAACATAAACCCCATTACTACGATCATCTTCATCAAATCACTTATTATCATAAAAAGTCCTTGACTAAAAATTCTCGCAATCGCTTCAATATCTGAAACAGAACGCGTCACTAATTGTCCAACAGGAGCATTATCGTAGTGTTTCATTCGAAAACTCAACATGTGTTTGAAAAGTTTAATTCGAATATCTTTTACAATATCTTGACCCAGCCAGTTTGCCCAAAACACAAAGTAAAATTGAGAGAAAACCTCCAATAACAGCACAATTCCCATCATCGTTACATAAAACAATAATCCTTGTGCATCATGCGTTTTGATGTAACCATCGACTGTTTGTTTCAACAAATAAGGACGTACCGCTGCAAATACAGAGAGTGAAATAGCAAATAGAATTACACCATTAAATCTCCATTGATAGGGCTTGGTGTATTCTAATATTCGTTTAAATATTTTGGTATCAAATGCTTTTGCTTTCATCTTAGTGCTTGAAATAGCTTCATTATTTATAAAAAATCATATTCAATTTTGGTCAAATATAATCCATGAGCCGGAACTGAAAATCCTGCATCACTTCTGTTTTTATTTTCAATAATGGTATTAAAATCTTCTACAGTTATTTTATGTAATCCAACATTGATTAGTGTTCCAACTATCGCTCGAACCATATTTCTGAGAAACCTGTCTGCAGATATGGTAAAAATCAAATTAGTATTTTCTTTTTTCCAATATGCTTCAAAAATTTTACAATTAAATGTATTAACATCTGTATTTACTTTTGAAAAACATTCAAAATCATAGTGTTGCAGTAATATTTTACTAGCATGATTCATAGAATTAATATCTAATTCTTTATGATAATACCAACTTAAATTTTCTAAAAAAACGTCTTTAAAAGTGTTGATGTGGTATTCGTAGGTTCGCTTTTGAGCATCAAATCGGGCGTGTGCATCATCATGAACAAGAATAATATCATGAATTGAAATGTCTTTCGGTAAATACGAATTGAGTTTATGAATGCAGCTATGAGTATCGATTAGATTGTCGATATCAAAATGCGCAAACATTTCTTTAGCATGAACTCCGGTATCTGTGCGACCTGCTCCCATTAAATTAATATCAGAACTCAGCACAACCGAAAGTGCTTTGCTAAGCGTTTCTTGTACCGAAAGTGCATTGGGTTGGTACTGCCAACCGTGATAGTTTGTTCCGTTGTAAGAAAATTTGATGAAGTAGCGCAAGAAAGTTTATTTTGATGTCACAAAGATACTTATTAATACATAATTTTTGATTTTCAAAATACAACAAAATGTTAATTTGAATTTGTAATGTTAATGCTTATTTTTACAGTAAAAATTGAGTGTTTCTTGTATGAAAAAAATTCTACTGCTTTCTGATACCCATAGCCACATTGATGATACTATATTAAAATATGTAGACCAAGCAGATGAAGTTTGGCATGCAGGAGATATTGGAGATTTAGTTGTGACTGACACCATAAAAAAAAGAAAACCACTTCGCGCTGTTTTTGGAAACATTGACCATGACAAGGCTCGATTGGAATTTCCATTACACAATAGATTTTTTTGTGAAAATGTAGATGTTTGGATTACGCACATTGGTGGCTATCCCGGGAAATATCATCCTGCAATTCGACAAGAATTAATGACTAATCCTCCTAAATTATTCATCTGTGGACATTCGCACATACTGAAAGTTCAGTTTGATAAAAAACTAAACATATTGCACATGAATCCCGGAGCAGCAGGTAAAAGTGGATTTCACCAAGTTAGAACCATGCTCCGATTTAGTATTGATGGTGAAAAAATTAGCGATTTAGAAATTATTGAAATCGAAAAACGAGTTTAATTTTTTTCTTTAGTAGGTATTTTTATTTGAACAAATGTTCCTGAATTTGGAGATGAATTAATTGTTATATTCCCTTTCATGTTGGATATTCTAGCACGAATTTGAGTTAACCCGAAACCTTCATTCTTTTTAAATCTATTGGTTGCAAAGCCAACTCCATTATCTTCAATAGTAATGATAAGCTCTTCTTTTTCGTCTATCAGACCTATTTTTACTTTACTTGCTTGACTATGTTTTACGATGTTATTAAAGAGTTCGGTAATGATAAAATAAATTTTAGTCTCATAATCTTCATTATAGCGCTTTGTTAGATCAACATTGCTAGAATATTCGAACTGTGTTATTGCATTTGAGTTTTTTTCACACAAATCTTGAATCGCATAAAATAAACCAAATTTTGCTAAAAGTGTTGGCAATAACTCGTGCGAAAGATTTCTGATTTCGTCATGAACATCTTTAAGAATCAAGGTGGCTTTTGTAATCTCTTCTGCTTCAATATTTTTAGTAGCCGAAAAAGCAAATAAATGCAAACCGGCAGATGATAATTTTGCACTGATATTATCATGCAAAAAAGCGGCTATTTTTTTTCGCTCTAATTCTTGTCCATCAATTGTAGCATTTATGATTTTTTTCTGTAGTTGACTTTGTATTTTATTGAATTTATTTTTTTGTTTTAGCTTAGAGTTTTGAAAGAAAAAATAAAGTAAAATAGCCGTCAAAATACATAACCCAATAATTATTAATAATATTTTTTGCTTTTTAGAGGCTCTTGCTTGTAGTAAAAATTGTTTTTGTTTATATCCAGTTTCTACTCTTTTTAAGTCTCTCTTAGTTTCATCCAACTCAAGATTTATTCCTGCTGCATTAACAGTTGTAAGTATTTCTTCATTGTATAGCTCATCGTTAATTTTGGAATAAATTGCAAGATTTTCATAGGCTTCTTTATACTTTCCTATTTTTACTAAAAACTTTGAATATTCCTGACAAGCAAACGACAAATCCGACTTTTCATTTCCTTTTTGCCCTAACTCTTTTGCTCTCGAAAAGTAAAAATTAGCTTTTTCATTGTCATTTATGTAGTTGTAATACATTGCATTAAGCATATTAAAACAATTACAGTCGATTCATCTCCATATTTTTTGTGATATGTATTTACAAAAGTCAAATAAGGAAAGCCTTCATCGAATCGATTATTTTCAAAATATGCCCACGTCATATTGAGGGTTGTAAACACTATACCGCCTGTATCTTTTACTCTTTTGCCATACTCAATTGATTTTTTATAGTAATCGATACCTGTTTTAAACTGTTTTTTATCAAAACAATATATATTTGCAAGGTTATTATTTAGTTTATTTTTTATGGCATCATTGTTAGTCTTATTTGCGTAAACCAAACTCTTCTTATAATAAAAAAGTGCTTTTTCAAACTGATTTAGCTCATCAACATTTGAGGCTATTATCTTGTAACAACAAGCTATTAAATAATCATCATTAATTGCAATTGCTTGCCGTAAAACAAATCGAGTTTTTAGTAATGATTGTTCATACTTACCCGCTTTGAATAATTCATTTGCTTCTTTTGCAAGCGCTGATATTTGTTTTTGTGTAAGTGTTTTCTCTTGAGCAAAACAAGGATTGCTAAAAAGATTTAGCATGTAAAACAAGAAAAAAATAAAAAGCTTTTTAATCATAAAGATTTACTGCTTGTATATTAAAAATACTAAAATAGAATCAATTAGCTTAGTAAGAATCTATTTAAAGAATTGTCCGAAACTTCAAAAAACATGGGTATTCTTTATATTAAATTATTTTTAATAGCATATTTAACCAAACCTATAGAACCTTTTACTTTCAGTTTTTTCAATAGATTTTTACGATGTGTCTCAACAGTATTAGTACTTATAAACAGTTTTTCACTTATTTTTTTTCCACTGTATTCAAGAGCAATAAGCTTTATGATTACTAGTTCTCTCTCAGTCAAACTTGCTGTAGGGATGATTTCTATGTCATTATTTTCATCTTCTTGAGAGAAAGATTCAAATATTTTCTCTCTCATGGTTCTACAGAAATATTCTTCTCCATTTTGAACTTCATGTAGTGCTTCAACAATACTTTCAGCGACACATTGCTTAGTTAAATAGCCTTTTGCACCTAATTCTATAACCTCGCGAACTAATTTTAAATCATCATAACTTGAAAGAATGATAACTTTAAAAACATTTTGATTTTGATAACTCTTTCAATACTTGTAAGCCATCTTTTTCGGGCATATTGATATCCATTACTAGGATATCCGTTTTGGCTTCAATTGCATTATCAATTAGGTTAACTCCATTTAATGAAAATCCCACAACTTCAAAATCGGCATTTGTTTTTATAACTGCCTTCATACCTTCAATTAGCATTTGATGGTCGTCTGCTAAATACACTTTTATCTTTTCTTTCATTGTGGATATTTGTTTAACAAACTTAACCTAAATTTAACAGGATTCATATCACTAAATTTAGTGATTTTTCTGATAAATCAATACTTTTTTAAACAAAAAAAACCCGAACATTGTTCGGGCTTCTCTTCGCACTAATAAACTAAGTTTATAGGTTTATCTCAATCGATCCACAGATTTTACGAGATCTTCATCCTTTTTAATAGCCTTGTTAGCCAAAACTAAAAAAACGATAGAAATAATAGGTAGAAACATCCCAATACCCTTCTCAGAAACTAACGCTTCTCCAGATAAATTTAGTGAATGATATACAAATAATCCTAATAAAATTAAATTCAATATGATGTTCAATCTGTTAATAACAAATTGATGTTCTCTCTTTTTATAAAATAATATACTCAATAATGACATAGAAGTACTTAGACCAAACAAAATTGTGTATAATTGATTTTCCATAAAGTAGAAATCTTTACCATTATTTAACGTCCACAAACGAAAAACAAAAGGCAAAACTCCACTTAGCACCAAAACAAAAATCAAGTAAACTGTTTGTATTCTCTGAATCATATAACCAATTATTCTGATGCAAAAATATATTTTCTTTTTTATAAATACTATTGTATGATTAATTTTTATTCGTATTATTGCATAACAAAAACGTAAGTACTTCATTTTACGAATAGTTCCAAAGAATAAAATACACTACTCATTTATATCGTATTCCAAATCAACTAAATTCAAATAACATTCATGTTTGATATTTCTGTATTAAAAGAAATGAAGCTTTCTGAGCTTCAAGAAATAGCTAAATTAGCCACAACTATAAAGGTTAATGGCGTAAAAAAAGAAGCTTTAATTCAACACATTTTAGACCATCAAAACGCAACTCAAAATAGCGATTCTGATAAAAAAGAGCAACCGAAGACTAGCGAAGATAAACCTAAAAGAGTCCGGATTGTTCCCGAAAAAAAAGCCTCCAATCAAAAAAAATCTTCTGAAACATTGTTTTCTAACGTTGATGAATCAATACCAAGCAGTAACCCAATAGTAGAAGAAACGACAACTGAAACTAATAATTCTTCTGAAAAACCAGCTAAACCAAAAGCTGTAAAGTTCAAAAAATCAGATTACGAAAAAAAGATTGCAACACAATTAGAAAAAGCTCCTGCTCCTTCGGAATCAGTTGAAAAAAATGAAATTAAAGAAAGCCCAGTAGCCGAAGAAATAGCTTTAACTGAAAATAAACTTCCTGAAAAAAAGATTAATCCGAATCAACTTCACAAAAATAATCAAAACGGAAACGGAAATCCGAATCAAAATAATTCTAACGGAAATCAAAATCCCAATTTTAAAAACAAAAAAAATAATTTTAGAGATTCTGATTTTGAGTTTGATGGAATTATTGAAAGTGAAGGTGTTCTAGAAATGATGCCAGATGGGTACGGTTTTTTGCGTTCATCCGATTATAATTATTTAGCCTCTCCAGATGATATTTATTTATCAACTTCTCAAATACGACTATTTGGTTTAAAAACTGGCGACACTGTTAAAGGTGTTGTTCGTCCACCTAAAGAAGGTGAGAAATTTTTTCCTTTAGTGCGTGTTTTAAAAATCAACGGTCATGACCCTCAAGTAGTTCGTGACAGGGTTTCATTTGAGCATCTAACACCAGTTTTTCCTACTGAAAAATTTAGATTGGCTGAAAAAGGAAGTTCGGTTTCTACTCGAATTATTGATTTATTTTCTCCAATTGGTAAAGGGCAAAGAGGTATGATTGTAGCTCAGCCTAAAACGGGAAAAACCATGTTACTAAAAGACATTGCTAATGCAATTGCTGCAAACCACCCTGAAGTGTATTTAATCGTGCTGTTAATTGACGAACGTCCTGAAGAAGTTACAGATATGCAACGCAGTGTTCGTGGTGAAGTTATCGCTTCAACTTTTGACAGAGAACCTCAGGAACATGTGAAAATTGCAAATATTGTATTAGAAAAAGCAAAAAGATTAGTAGAATGTGGTCACGATGTAGTAATTCTTTTAGACTCAATTACACGTTTGGCTAGAGCTTATAATACTGTTCAACCTGCTTCAGGAAAAGTCTTGAGTGGTGGTGTAGATGCTAATGCACTTCAAAAACCAAAACGATTCTTTGGTGCCGCTCGTAATGTTGAAAATGGAGGTTCATTGAGTATCATTGCTACTGCATTAACAGAAACTGGTTCTAAAATGGATGAAGTAATTTTCGAAGAATTCAAAGGAACTGGAAATATGGAACTACAGTTGGATAGAAAAATTGCCAATAAACGTATTTTTCCTGCCATTGATTTAACATCATCAAGCACACGAAGAGATGATTTACTACTTGATGAGAAAACTTTGCAACGCATGTGGATTATGAGAAAATACCTTTCAGATATGAACCCTGTTGAAGCAATGGATTTTATAAATGATCGCTTCAAGAAAACTAGAAACAATGAAGAGTTTTTAATTTCTATGAATGATTAGAAATTCAAATTCATTATACAAAAAAGTCCCGATGTTGTATCGGGACTTTTTTTGTGGGGAGAGCAGGATTCGAACCTGCGAAGTTCACACAGCAGATTTACAGTCTGCCCTCGTTGGCCGCTTGAGTATCTCCCCTCCTATCTATTTAACATCAATTGATGTTCTCATTAGCGGTTGCAAATATAAAAACTGTTTTGGTGTTACCAAACTATTTATCACTTAATTTACAACACAAAATTTAAGCCTTTGGTATTGAATACAATAAAAAAATCTCCTTGAAGGAGATTTTTTTATCAGCATGATATAGCAGAATTATTTTCCTAAAAGTTCAGCAATTTTTGCTTTCAAAGCTGGACCTCTTAAATCTTTGGCAATCACTTTACCTGAAGCATCTAAGATGAATGTTGATGGAATTTGATTAACATTATAAGAAACAGCAATCGGGTCTTCAAAATCTTTCAAATTTGAAATTTGAGGCCATGTCAATTTATCTTTAGCAATAGCTTCTTTCCATTTTGCAGCGTCCTTATCAAGAGAAACTCCTATTATATTAAGCCCTTTTGAATGAAACTCATTATATAAAGCTACATTACCTGGATTTTCCATTCTACATGGATTACACCACGAAGCCCAAAAATCGATTATGGTAACTTTTCCTAAACTTTGTTTTAATGATATTGGTTTACCATTTGGATCGGGTGCAGTAAAATCTGGAGCAACAGAACCTACTTCAACAGCAGCAACAGGTTTTAAAAATTTGTCTAACTTGGTTTTTATTGATTTTCCGTGCTTTGTATCTTTTAACGATTTATCCAGAGCAGTATAATATTGATTAATTTTTTTAACATCTGGAATCATTTGATTGAACATTCCTTCAATGATTAAAGCAGAGATAAACGCTTTTGGATGTGTCTTGATGTAATCTTCTGATTGTTTTGCAAATTCTTCCTGAAACTTGCTGTATTCTTTTCTCAATGAATTCATGACAATAGTATCATTTTTTTGTTGTGCCTGATTCATTTTAGCCATATTATCTTCCTGGAATTTCATCATTTTCTTTTGAATTTTCATTCCATTTTCCTTGTAGCTAGTAAGTTCATCATTATTATAGGTACCTGAAACTTTGGTAATAGCAACACTATCCTTGTTAATAGTCATTTCGATATCGCCATTTTCTAATATAAAAGGAACTTTTCCTTGTACTTTTTCTACTTGAACTAAATACAATTCGGGCTCTTTTGCAGAACCTTTAAAAACAAACTTACCATTTTCAATTTTGACAGTATCTACGGCCTTTAATTGTCCTGTTTTTTCATCTTGAACTTCAAGAGTTACAGTTTTACCATTATCAATACCTTTAATTGTTCCAGTAACAATATACTCGTTTTCGCCTGCTTTGTTACAAGAAATTAAAACTAAAATAACAGAAAGTACTAAAAGAATTTTTTTTGTCATGGTTGAAACATTTTTACATTCGAACATGTTCGATTTCATTTGAAATAAATTTTGGATTAGGATTGCAAAAGTATTTAAAATTATAAGTTATATATAATTTTAGGACTTAATTTTATGTTATATTTTGTTGATTGTTTGATAATTTCTTGGATTTTACAGTAAATGAATTGAACAAAAAAAAGGATTCAGAAAAAATTCTAAATCCTTTTTATCAAATCTTTGAACTTGATTATTTTTCTTTAACCTTTTTGTTTTGCTTGATGCATTGTTCAAGATTGTATTGACAATGTTCCAACTCATTTAGAGTAATAGTCATATCTAGAGTAATTTTCCTCAACTCTTGTAAATATTCTGCTTTGTTACTTTTTTGAATTTTCAATCTCACTTCGCGCAACTTATCCTCAAGAACCGCCACAGTTTCTTTTGCTTTACTAACTTGTTGCTCATAAATTTGACAAGAATTATTCATATATTTAAGATTTATCATTACTATTAATCAATTCATTTCTAATTTTTAAAATTGATTGATTATGTTCAAGTTCATATGTGGCTTTTGAGATTTTGATACTTATCTTTTTGAATTCATGTAAAAGTTCTGAATTTTTTCGATTTACTTTCAATTTATTCTTGACTTCGGACAATTCACTTTTTAAAAGACCAACTTTTTCTTTGGCTTTTTTTATTTTCTGCTCATATATTTGACATGCATCATCCATCGATACTTAACTAAACTTTAAATTTAATTTAGGTTTCCAAATTTAATCTTTTGAAAACTTTTGCACAATCACTAAATTTAGTGATATTTATTTTATTTAAAAAAAATATAGAAGACGAATTTTAATAAAAATACAATTTGTCTTTCTAATGATTCCAAACTCATATTTGTTAATTTAATTTCTTTTTTTTCTTTTTAATTCCGTATCTTTAGATAAGCTATTTTTTCTCATAAATAGTCCAACTTAATTTGTAGAAAAACCATGTGGTGGAAATATGTATTAGTATTCTTGGGCGCATTTATTTTTGATGTGGTTCCATTTCCCTTTCCTCCTGCTTTTACAATAATGATTTTTATGCAAATAATGTTTGATTTAAACATTTGGTTGGTTATTACTATTGGAGTTGCTGGCTCTATTTTAGGCAGGTACATTCTCACTTTATACATTCCACTAATTGCAGGTAAAATCTTTAAACCATCGAAAAACGAAGATGTACAATTTTTGGGTAAAATTCTTAAAAATAAAGGCTGGAAAAGTCAATTAATCATTGTTGCTTACTCTTTATTACCACTGCCCACAACTCCTCTTTTTGTGGCTGCAGGTATGGCAAATCTAAAACCTATATACATCATTCCTGCTTTTTTTATTGGTAAATTTACGAGCGATACAGTACTTATATATATGGGTAAGTATGGAACTGAAAATGTTGATCAGCTGCTTCATGGAGCAGTTTCATGGCAATCAATGACCAGTTTATGTATTGGTTTATTTTTAATTTGTTCCTTACTTTTTATTGATTGGAGAACTTTAGTACAAACAAAAAGTTTAGGCTAAACTTTCGTATTTGGAAATAAATTCACAATGCATAAGGCAAAATAAAACAGTAAAAAAAGCAGATAATTTTGTATATTTGATATAACGTTTAGGCTTAAAAATAATTCATCTCGGTTATGAATAGTATTTTTAAAAGTATTGAATTATTTAAAATCTTCCTTATACAAGTTGGCGAACTTTCCTTTTTTGCTGGTCGATTTTTTAAAGAAGCTACCAAATCTCCATTTGAGTTTAGAGAATTTCTACGTCAATGTTACAATATGGGTAATCGTTCACTTCTACTTGTAGCCGTTACTGGTTTTATCATTGGACTGGTTTTTACTCTTCAATCAAGACCTACACTTTTAGAATTTGGTGCTGTTTCTTGGATGCCTTCGATGGTAAGTATTTCCATTATTAGAGAAATTGGTCCCATAATAACTGCTTTAATTTGTGCAGGAAGAATTGGTTCTGGTATTGGAGCTGAACTGGGTTCTATGAGAGTTACAGAACAAATTGATGCGATGGAAGTTTCTGGTACAAATCCATTTAAATATTTGGTAGTTACTCGAATCTTGGCTACCACACTTATGTTGCCAATTTTAGTTTTTTTTGGAGATGCGATTGCCATATATGGTTCTGCACTTGTCGAAAATATTAAAGGAAATGTTTCTTTTTTATTGTATTTCAATCAAGTATTTAACAGTCTAGAATTTAGCGATTTGATACCTACTACTATTAAAACTTTTTCTTTGGATTTGCTATAGGATTGGTTGGTTGCTACAAAGGTTATTACTGTAAAAAAGGAACAGCTGGTGTTGGATTGGCTGCCAATTCAGCAGTTGTTTTTACTTCTATGTTGCTTTTTATAATAGACTTCGTAGCCGTTTTTGTCACTAATATTTTTTATGAAGTTTAAATGGAAACTAAAATTTCAAATAAAAAACCAGTCATCGAAATCAAAGATCTAAAAAAGAGCTATGGTGACAATCATGTTTTAGCTGGATTTAATATGCATTTAAATGAAGGGGAAAATTTAATCATTATGGGAAAATCAGGTTCAGGAAAATCAGTAATGATAAAATGTTTAATTGGATTAGAAGAGCCTGACAGTGGATCAATTGTGGTTATGGACAAAAACATAGGCCAACTTAAACATGAAGAATTAGACGAGTTGAGAACAGAAGTTGGATTTTTGTTTCAAGGTAGTGCACTGTACGATTCCATGTCAGTACGCGAAAATTTGGAGTTTCCATTGAGACGTCACACTAAAAAATTTGGAAAGATAAAAGATACCACTCCTCTTGTTATGGAAGCACTCGAAAATGTGGGTCTAGGGCATGCCTTAAATTTGATGCCTTCTGAACTTTCTGGTGGAATGAAGCGTAGAATAGCTCTTGCACGAACACTAATTTTGCTTCCTAAAATCATTTTATATGACGAACCTACAACAGGTTTAGACCCAATCACTTCAAAAGAAATTTTATTGTTGATGATGTCAATTCAAAAAAAATACAACACTTCTTCACTAATTATCACACACGATGTTGATTGTGCAAGGATGATTTCAAATAGAATGATTTTGTTGGTAGATGGAATTAATTACGCTGAAGGTACATTTGAAGAATTATCAAATTCTGATGATCCAAAAGTTCAAGCCTTTTTTAAATAATAGTTACAATGGAAAAAACAATCTCACAAAAAATACAACTAGGATTATTTGTCATCATTGGATTAATCCTATTTATACTCAGCATTTATTTCATTGGCGATAAGCAAAAGATGTTCGGAAAAACAAACCATCTTACAGCTATTTTCAACAACGTAAACGGACTGCAACTCGGAAATAATGTTCGTTACTCTGGAATAAATGTTGGTACGGTTCGCAACATTGAAATGATAAACGATACCGTAATAAAAGTAGATATGATTATCGATGAAAGTATATTTCCTCATATTAAAAGAAATGCTGTAGCTACAATAAGCTCTGACGGTTTGGTTGGTAATATGATTATTAATATCATACCAGGAAATTCAAATGCTTCATCTGTTGAACCCGGTGATGCAATCCAATCATTGAATAGGGTTCGTACCGACGATATTTTAAATACACTCAATGTAACCAATAAAAATGCCGCTCTTCTAACTTCAGACTTGTTGGAGATAACCAAAAAAATCAAGCAAGGCAAAGGTACTTTTGGACTATTGCTTAATGACACCATAATGAGTGACGATTTGAAACAAACATTAAATAATTTGAAAGTAACAACTCAAGGAACTTCAAAAACTGTTGACAATTTAAACTTGATAATCAATTCTTTGAATAAAAAAGAAAATGTAATTGGGGTTCTTAACGACTCTGCTGTTGCCAATAAAATAAAAGATATAATTGTCAATCTTCACAAAACAAGTGCAGGAATCGATAAAGTAGTTTCTAACCTTAACGAAACTATTCTGAATGCAAAAGACGGAAAGGGTGCCATAAATTATCTATCCAACAATCCCAATCTCGTCAAAAAAATAGATACAACCATAACTAACATTAATGAAGCAAGTAAACTTTTAAATCAAGATTTAGAGGCTTTAAAACACAACTTCTTGTTTAGAGGTTATTTTAAAAAACAGGAAAAGGAAAAAGCAAAGAAATAGGCACGTTGTCTGTAAAATTTATGTGAAAATCTACCGTAAAAACGGTATATAAAAGCAATAAATCAAATTGTTTTTAGACAACTAATTAAATAATCTATATCTTCTTTAGAATTATAATGACTAAAAGAAATTCGCAAACTAGGCTTATTTACCTCTTCTTTTGGAAGAATTTCTTCTAATACATGCGAAGGACTAATGCTACCTGATTGACAAGCACTTCCCCGAGAAACCGCAATCCCTTTCATATCCAAATGAAATAAAATCATCGCTGTTTTATCCTCTGAGAAGGGTAATTGTATATTCAAAACTGTATAAAAACCCTCTTGATTTCCATTAATTTTATATTTTGGAAATTCAATTTCGAGTTGCCCAATTAGATAGGCTTTTAATTCTGAAATGTGTTTTGTATCAGCCTCTAAATTATGATATGAAAGTTCGAAAGCTTTCGCCATTCCAGCAATTTGATGCACTCCTTCGGTACCAGGTCTTAATCCTTTTTCTTGTTCTCCTCCAAAAAAAAGCGGTCTTAGACCCGACCTTCTTCTCACAAAAGCAAATCCAACTCCTTTGGGACCATGAAATTTATGTGCACTTGCTACAATAAAATCAATGGAAATTACTTGTAAATCTAGTTTAGTTTTTCCAACCGATTGTACTGTATCAGAGTGAAATAGAGCATTATATTGTTGACAAATACGTCCCACTCTTTCTATGTCTAAGACGGTTCCAATCTCGTTATTAACATGCATCAAGCTCACCAAAGTTTTCTTTTCCTGAGAGAGTAATTCAACCAAATCAGTGATATCAATCTCACCATCAGATTTAAGTGCTACATAATCAACCTGAATGTTGTATTCATTTTGCAAAGCTTCAACTGTATGCAGAACAGCATGGTGTTCTATTTTACTAGTAATGATTCTTTTTACTTTTAAGTCTTTAACTGCAGAACGTAGTATCCAATTATTGGACTCTGTTCCACAAGAGGTAAAAATAATTTCTTGTGAAGAGCAATTAAGCTGTTTAGCAATAGCTTTTCTAGAAAGCTCTAAAATATTCTTTGCATTTCTACCAAAACTGTGAGTTGAAGAGGGGTTTCCATAATCTTCAACTAGAACTTTTGTCATTTCTTGAATAACTTCTGTTCTAATTTGTGTGGTTGAGGCACTATCGAGATATACTTTTTTCATTGATGCAAAGTTATAAATTTTAGCAATGCTTTTGGAACTGAATTTGATTGGTAAATTGTAAATTAAAATACTATTTTTGTTCGTTCATTAAACAATCAAAGTTAGCAAAGCGAAAGACAAAGGAAATCCTGATAAAAATCTACTTATGAAAAAAATACTGCAATTATTCCTTTTTTTAATCTTCCTGAATGCTTGTGATGATGGAAATGTGGCAGTTGAAACCATCAACTTTGATGACGTAACGGCAAATTCTTGTGGTGAAATTATATATAAATTAAAGGATGAAGAATCCTTATTCATGAATATTCCTTCCTCCCTAAATGCTTTTACAAATGACGAAACTGATTCAGGTTCACCAAAAAAAATACAGATTACAGGAAATGTAAGTTTAAAATATAGATTTTATAATGGAAAAGTTTCTGCAGATAATATTTGCATAATTGCGGGTCCTATAACTCCTGTTGCTGTAGAAGAATGGGTTGCTACTTCAGGTACAATAGAAATTACAACTACTGCTCGCTATTCTAATCCGGATGCTACAACAGGACAACGCAAAATAGTTAAATACAATCATTATATTGTTTTTAAAAATATTGTTTTCTCTAAACCTGATGGAACCGATATTAAATACGAAGCTTTCGTTTATGGAGATTATTTAACTAATGCTACTGCCTTACCTCTTAGCTTTGACCCTACATTATTGGCGAGTTGTTCCGAAAACACAAAAATTTATAATGCTAGAGCTAATGGAATTGAAAGTTTAGTAATTGAAAATCCTGATGCAGATTTAATTCAGAATTCTGGTATCGTAACTCGACCAATTGGCAATACATCAAACAAACTTGTTTATAGATTGTATAATGAATCTCTGCCAACATCTCTTGTAGATTATTTTTGTGGCACATCGAGTCCAACTACTCCAACCGTAAAAGAAGAATGGATTGCAACTGAGGGCACTATTGAGATTGTAAACACAACTTCGGGTGGTTTCTTACATACCATCAGACTAAAAAATGTGACCTTTAAGAGAGGTAACAGCTCTTTTTATTACGGAGATGATATTTTGTACGGAGAACTTTTACTACCAAACTAATTATTTGCTGTTTTGTTTTATAAAAACTTCAGTAGCTCCTAAACCATATTTTTGATAGTTAGCATCTTGAAAGTGTATTTGGTCATAACGACCTAATAAAAAATCAAGCTCGGCTTTGAGAATTCCTTCTCCTACACCGTGAATAAAAACAATTTTAGGAATTCTATTTCTTATAGCAAATTCTATGTGTCGTTTTGCAGTTTCAGTTTGTAGCGTGAGAATATCATAATTGCTCATTCTTTTATAATTAGGAACAAGTTTTTCTATGTGTAAATCAAATTCAGGAGGAGGAATTTCGCCTTTTATTTTCTTCTCTTTTACGAAGCTTCTTGATTTTACTATTTCTTTTTCTTTTTTAATTTGATTAAAATCAATACTCTTAGTAATCTCTTTTAAATCATTAGCATTCTGAATTTTAACCAATTCTTTATTTGTAAATTTCATCACAAAACCATCATCAGTTTCTATGCTAACTTCATTATTTTGAACAGATAGTACAATTCCATTTATTGCTTCGTCTAAAACAGAAACCTTATCCCCTTTATTAAACATCTTGATCTTCTTTATCTTGATTTTTACTAGGTGTTTTTGCACTTAATTGCATCATTCCAAACATAAAGACTGCTATTGCTGTTACAGTTACATACACATTGCTTTCATTTGAACTTTGTTCATATAATGCAACTACAATCGCAACAATCATCACTGGAATCAAGAATCTTTTCATGTTTAGCCTATTTAAGTTTCAAAAGTAACAAACTTTAAAACATCATACACCTTATTTTTGTCAATATTTTTTTGTAAAATTGTATATTAAATACGTCTCGTTTTGGATATCGAAAAATATATGATTCCTTGTGTTAACAAAAAACTCTTTGGTGTAGAGTGTTTAGGTTGTGGAGCACAAAGAGCTTTGTTGTTAATTTTAAAAGGAGAATTCGGTGCTGCTTTTCATATGTTTCCTGCTATTTTTACAACAATTCTATTTTTTGCAGTATTGGGTTTGCATTTTATTGATAAAAGCAAAAATTATCATAAAATAATCGTAAGCCTAGCAATCATCAATGCGGTAATTATGATAATCTCATACCTATACAAAATGACTAACTTTTAAATACTATTCACACATGGAAAAACAAAAACTACCCAATGCAACTGCTGTACTTATCTTAGGAATATGTTCCATATTAACCTGCTGTTGTTGGGGAATAATTGGTCTGATTTTAGGAATTGTTGCACTTATTTTGGCTCAAAAAGACCTAAAGCTGTATAACGAAAATCCCGAAGTTTACGGAGGTTATTCTAATTTGAATACTGGAAAAATATTGGCTATCATTGGAATTATTTTGAGTTCAATATATTTAGTATTTACTATCTACATATATGCAGTTGTTGGTGAAGATGGCATGAAAGATTTTCAGCAGAATTTAATTGAAAAAATAAAACAACAAGAAGAACAATAAAAACTAGGCATAAAAAAAACGGGAAGAACTACTGTTTTTCCCGTTTTTTATTTATTTCGAACTTATTATTTTATAAATTCAATTTTTTGAGCTTCTTCTGCATTGATACTATCAAAAAATCCTTGTTCATTCATCCAATCATCACTAAATACTTTACTCATGTATCGTGAACCATGATCTGGAAATATGGCAATTACATTACTGTTTTTATCAAATTCACCTTCTGCTGCATATTGTTTAATTGCTTGCAAAACTGCACCAGAAGTATATCCTACAAAAAGGCCTTCTTTTTTTACTATTTCTCTTGTGCTATGAGCACTTTCCTCATCTGTCACTTTCATAAAGTAATCTATGACATCAAAATCAGTGGCAGTTGGAATTAAATTCTTACCTAAACCTTCTATTCTGTATGGATAAATCTCATTATTATCAAACTCTTTGGTTTCGTGATATTTTTTCAAAACCGAACCAAAAGCGTCAACACCTAAAATTCTAATGTTTGGATTTTGCTCTTTTAAATATTTAGCCGTCCCAGATATTGTTCCTCCAGTTCCACTACAAGCTACTAAATGTGTAATTTTACCTCCAGTTTGTTTCCAAATTTCTGGACCAGTAGACTTATAATGAGCATCAATATTTAATTGATTAAAATATTGATTAATGTAAACAGAACCCTTTGTCTCTTCGTGTAAACGTTTTGCAACGCTGTAATACGATCTTTCATCATCTGCAGAAACATGAGCAGGGCAAACGTATACTTTAGCTCCAAGACTTCGAAGCATGTCTATTTTATCTTTTGAGGATTTTGAACTAACTGCCAAGATGCAATTATACCCTTTTATAATGCTTACCATGGCTAAACTAAAACCTGTATTTCCGGATGTGGTTTCTATGATAGTATCGCCTGGTGTAAGAATGCCTTTTCGTTCAGCTTCTTCTAATATAAATAATGCAATTCTATCTTTAGTTGAATGACCTGGATTAAACGCTTCCACTTTTGCATAAAAGTTACCTTCTAAATTTTCGGTAACTCTGTTGAGTTTAATAAGTGGTGTATTACCAATTAATTCCAAGACATTATTGTAGGCTTTTATTTCTTCTTTCATAAAAAAATAGTTAATCAAGGCATCATTTTTAAAAAGTACTGACCTCAAAACCTTGCAAATTTAACAAAAAAAATTCTAATTCGCTTTAATTCTTTCTAAATCTACTAAAAAACTAAATTCTTTTGCTAATTCCTTAAGCGCTTCAAACCGCCCTGATGCGCCTCCGTGACCAGCATCCATATTTGTATTTAAAAAAAGTAAGTTATCATTTGTTTTCAACATCCTTAATTTTGCCACCCATTTAGCTGGTTCCCAATATTGTACCTGCGAGTCGTGCAATCCTGTCGAAACATACATATTAGGATATGCTTGAGGCTTTACATTATCGTACGGAGAATATGATTTCATATAATCATAATACTTTTTAACATTTGGATTTCCCCATTCATCATATTCGCCCGTTGTCAATGGAATGCTGTCATCAAGCATGGTCGTCATGACGTCTACAAAAGGAACTTGTGCAATTACTCCGTTGTATAATTCCGGTGCCATATTTACTATAGCGCCCATGAGCAAGCCTCCAGCGGAACCACCTTCGGCATACAGGTGTTTTGGGGATGTATAGTTTTGTTCGATTACATACTTTGAACAATCAATAAAATCGGTAAAAGTGTTTTTCTTTTTTAATAATTTACCATCTTCATACCATTGCCTTCCTAAATCTTCACCTCCTCTAATATGGGCAATTGCAAATATAAACCCTCTGTCTAAAAGAGATAATCGTGTTGAGGAGAAGTAAGGATCCATTGAAATTCCATACGAACCATATGCATAAAGTAGTAATGGATTGATACCGTCTTTTTTAATTTCTTTTCTGTAAACCATAGAGATTGGCACTTTTGTTCCATCAGTTGCCGTGGCCCAGATTCGCTCTTCTACGTAATTATTTTTATCAAATTTTCCTCCCAAAACTTGTTGCTCTTTTTTAATTTCTTTGGTCTTGGTTTTCATATTAAAATCAATAACCGATGACGGTGTGGCAAGAGACTGATAGCCATATCTTAAAATTTCTGTATCAAAATCTACATTGGTAGAAGTATAGGCTGTATAGGTCTCACTTTCAAAAGGCAAGTAGTACTCCCCTGTTCCACTCCAAGGTCTAATTCGAATTTTGTTTAAACCATTACTGCGCTCAGAAATAACTATATAATTTTTAAAAATTTCTATATCTTCAATCAATACATCTTTTCTATGCGGAATCAAATCAGTCCAATTTTCTTTGGAAGTTTTAGTTTCTGAAGTTTTCATCAATTTAAAATTGATTGCTTTATCCTTGTTAGTCAAAATATAGAAACTATCTCCATAGTGAGAAATGCTGTATTCGATACCGCGTATTCTTTTTTGAAAAATTTTGAATTCACTATCTGGACTATCAGCTGGGAGAATTCTAGACTCGGTAGTCAAAGTGCTTGATGATTCAATAACAATGTATTTTTTTGACTTTTCTTTGGAAACAGAAACATTGAAAGTATCGTCTTTCTCGAAATAAACCAATTCATCTTTTGAAGCATCATTTCCTAATTTATGTTTGTACACTTTATCGGAGCGTAAGGTTTTTGGATCTTGTTTAGTGTAAAAAATGGTCTTATTATCATTTGCCCAAGTAGAATTTCCTGATGTATTTAGAATTTTATCTGACAGAATTTCTCCCGTTACCAAGTTTTTAACCTGTAAAGTATAAATTCGTCTCCCAACAGTATCTAATGCAAATGTGGCAAATTGATTGTCCATACTGATACTAAGACCACTTAACTGAAAGTATTTGTGACCCTTAGCCATTTCATTACAGTTGAACATAATTTCTTCTTTGGAATCAAGACTTCCTTTTTTTCTGGAATAGATAGGATAATCATTTCCTTTTTCGAAACGAGTAATGTAGTAATATCCATTGTATAAATAAGGAACGGATTCATCATCTTCTTTGATACGCGCTTTCATTTCATCAAACAATTCTTTTTGAAATTGTTTAGAATCGGCAGTTAAAGTATTATAATATTCATTCTCTTTATTGAGATAATCGATTACTTCAGGATTCTCTCTGTCATTGAGCCAAAAATAATTGTCTATTCTCACATCGCCATGTTTCTCTAAAGTAGTTGGAATAATTTTGGCAATTGGTGCTGGTATTTTTTTTGTCATTTGCTGTGCTTTTGTCATAATAGGTGTGCATGCAAAAATAACATAAAGACTGTTTAAGATTAATCTGTTTTGCATTAAAAATTTAATTGAATATTATCTTGCAATATAGTAATTTTACCATTCAATTTTAAATTAATATTATGGATTTAATGGGAATGATGGGAAAACTTAAAGAAACCCAACAAAAAATAGAAGACACAAAAAAACGTTTAGATACCGTTTTAATTGATGAACAAAGCAATGACTCCTTATTGAAAGTTACTCTAAAAAATGTCATGAATTATTTCACGACAATCCTCTCAAAAGTTTCTAAAACGTAACTATGCATCACTTCTCTATAATCTAAATGGGTTACCATTCGTAATTTTCCGTGTCCCATAGAACTGATATGTATATTACGTTCTTTTAATTTTTCAATAAATAGATTTTCATCTAATCCTTCCTTTAATGAAAATATCAAGATATTGGTTTCAACAGGTTCAACTCTTATAATCCAAGGCAATCTAGAAAGTAAATCCCCTAGTTCTTTAGCTCTTCGATGATCGTCAGCCAATCTAATGATATTGTTGTCTAATGCATAAATACCAGCTGCAGCTAAATAGCCCACTTGTCGCATTCCTCCACCTAAAATTTTTCGAATTCGCAAGGCACGATGAATGGTCTTGGCATCAGAGACTAAAAGTGAACCAATTGGTGCTCCTAATCCTTTTGACAAGCAAACAGAAATCGTATCGAATACTCGTCCATATTCTTCAGGATTGTCATTGGTGGCAACCAAAGCATTCCAAATTCGAGCACCGTCCAAATGAAATTTTAAATTATGAGCATCACAAACTTTCTTGATACGCTTAAATTCTTCAAAATCATAACAAGCTCCTCCCCCTTTATTAGTTGTATTTTCAACACAAACCAAACTCGTTAATGGACTGTGATAAAATTCAGGATCATTAATGGCACCTGCTACTTGTTCAGCAGTTATCATTCCACGATTCCCATCTAATAAACAACAAGAAACACCACTATTAAAAGAAGCTCCGCCGCCCTCATAATTGTATACATGAGCCCATTTATCAGCGATTAATTGTTCTCCAGGTTGCGTATGCAATTTAATTGCCGTTTGATTCGCCATAGTCCCAGAAGGAAAAAATAAAGCTGCTTCCATACCAAACATTGTAGCAACTTTAGATTCTAATTCAATGACAGTTGGATCTTGTTTGTAGACGTCATCCCCCACTTTGGCATTGAACATATAACGTAACATTTCTTCTGAAGGTTTGGTAACAGTATCGCTAACTAAATTAATTTCCATATTCTAAAAACTATGTCTTATTTTTGTGGCACAAAATTACATTATTTATGACAACTACCGAACAAATAAAAGGTATTGTAGAACGCCTAGGTGCGTTGAGGAGGTATCTTTGACGTTGATGCCAAATTAATTGAAATAACTAACGAAGAAGAAAAAACACTAGCACCAGATTTTTGGAATAATGCCAAAGAAGCAGAAATCTACATCAAAAATCTTCGTTCTAAGAAAAAATGGGTAGAAGATTACAATAAAGCAGTCGAAATGACTGACGAATTGCAATTAGCATTTGAATTCTACAAAGAAGGTGAACTTACTACAGAAGAGCTAGACGAACACTATCGAATTACTAATGCGCACATCGAAGCCATTGAATTCAAGAATATGTTGTCTGATGAAGGAGACAATCTAAGTGCAGTTTTACAAATTACTGCTGGAGCTGGCGGTACAGAAAGTTGCGATTGGGCTTCAATGCTGATGCGTATGTATTTGATGTGGGCTGAAAGTTCAGGGTATAAAATTCGGGAACTCAATTATCAGGAAGGTGATGTTGCTGGAATAAAAACCGTTACTTTAGAATTTGAAGGCGATTATGCTTTTGGCTATTTAAAAGGTGAAAATGGTGTACATCGTTTGGTTCGAATTTCTCCTTTTGATAGTAATGCTAAACGGCATACTTCATTTGCTTCTGTATATGTTTATCCGTTGGTGGATGATAGTATTGAAATTGAAATTAATCCTGCCGATATAGAAATTACGACCTCGCGCTCTAGTGGTGCAGGTGGACAAAATGTAAATAAAGTAGAAACCAAAGTTCAATTGGTGCACAAACCTACTGGTATCCAAATTCAATGTTCGGAGACACGTTCCCAACAAGACAACAGACAACGTGCTATGCAAATGCTACGTTCTCAATTGTACGAAATTGAATTAAAAAAACAACAAGAGCAAAGAGCTGATATTGAAGCTGGAAAAATGAAAATTGAATGGGGTTCGCAAATTAGAAATTATGTAATGCATCCCTACAAACTAGTCAAAGATGTACGAACTGGCTATGAATCCAGTAATGTTGAAGGGGTTATGAATGGGGAAATTGACGACTTTTTGAAAGCTTTTCTGATGATGATGGGACAAAAAAACGAAGACTAAAGTCAAAATCTATATTTAAATGTTATGTTAAAGAACCTTCTTTTTGTAGGTTCTTTTTTTTTATAAAACAAATCTTACTTTACTACAACGAGGTAGTAGATTTTTTTGCAAAAAAAGACTGTTTTTTATCTATTTTTCATGTTTTCACTAGTTTAAAATTAATATTATATTTTAAATTTGTTTGTAAGTTAACCTTAAAATTTAGTAAAAATGAGTAAAAAACTGCCAGAAAAATACAAACATCCTTATGCATTTAACAAAAAATACAGCAAGCCTGCAGCGTATTTTTCGATGGAATTTGCAATCGATCAATCTTTAAAAATATATTCTGGAGGATTAGGTTTTTTGGCGGGTTCTCACATGAGAAGTGCCTATGACTTAAAACAAAATCTTATTGGAATTGGTATTCTTTGGAAAAAAGGATATTATGATCAGTACAGAAAAGAAGACTTATCGATGGGCGTTCTTTTTCAAGAGAAGATCTATCATTTTCTAGAAGAAACAAATATTAAGTTTACCATAAAAATTAATAATCACGATGTTTGGGTAACAGCTTATTATCTAAACCCAAAAACATTTGGCACTGTTCCTATGTTTTTCCTTTCAACAGATTTGCCTGAGAATGATTATTTAGCTAAGTCAACTACTTTCAAATTATACGATTCAGATCCAATTGCAAAAATAGCGCAAACCATGGTATTGGGATTGGGCGGTGCTAAATTATTGGATGCATTAGATTACGATCCCGATATTTATCATCTAAACGAAGCTCATGCTTTATCTTGTGTGTTTCATTTATACAACAAATACAATGATGTAGAAGCTATCAAGAAAAAAATGGTCTTTACTACACACACTCCTGAAGAAGCAGGTAACGAAAAACATGACATCAATTTACTTCATTCATTGAGTTTCTTTGATGGAATTCCTTTAGAAAAAGTTAGAGAAATAACAGGAATCTATGATAATACCTTCAATCATACTTTGGTAGGATTACGATTGAGTCATTATGCTAACGGTGTTTCAAAACTACATGGAGAGGTTTCTAGAGATATGTGGAAAGATTTCTCTGGAATTTGCCCAATAACGCACGTTACCAATGCACAAAACAAAAAGTATTGGGCTGATGCTTGGTTAGATGAGGCGCTGCAAAATAATGATAGAGAAGCATTAATCAAAAGAAAAACGAGATTAAAATCTAAATTATTTGATGTTGTTGCCGACCAAACAGGGAAGTTGTTCGACCCAAAAATTCTAACTATCGTTTGGGCGAGACGATTTGCTGAATATAAAAGACCTGATTTGATAACCAGAGATTACAATCGTTTCATTAAGTTATTGTCTAACACCGATAAGCCTGTTCAGATTATTTTTGCTGGAAAGCCCTACCCTATGGACTTTGGTGCTATTCATAATTTTGATAATCTAACTCACATCAGTAAGAATATCAAAAATATGGCGGTCTTGACGGGTCATGAATTGAAACTATCGCGTCAATTAAAAGAAGGTGCAGATATTTGGTTGAATAATCCTAGAGTTACCAGAGAAG
>JADKDN010000026.1 GCA_016718345.1 Flavobacterium sp.
TTGTCAGTTGTGTATTCAAATTTAGGGATAAAAGTTTTCCAGCCGTATTTTTGCTCGCCCTCTTTTAATGTACGCCTAATGCCAGAATTAGCCGAAACTCCACCGCCAATTGCTATTTGGTTGATTCCTGTTTCAGCTACTGCTAATTTTAATTTATCTATCAAAATTTCAATTATGGTATGTTGGATAGAAGCGCAAATATCATTTATGTTGTCTTGAATAAAATCAGGATTCTTTTGGGTTTCTTTTTGAAAAAAATACAGAATGGCTGTTTTTAAACCAGAAAAACTAAAATCCAATCCCGGAACTTTAGGTTTAGTAAATGTATATGTTTTCGGATTTCCAAGTTGTGCATTTTTGTCGATTAATGGACCTCCAGGATAAGGCAACCCCAGTATTTTGGCACTTTTATCAAAAGCTTCTCCAACAGCATCATCGGTCGTTTCTCCAATGATTTCCATATCAAAAAAATCATTCACTTTAACAATTTGTGTATGTCCACCAGAAATAGTTAAAGCTAAAAAAGGGAAACTTGGTTTATCAAATCCTTCTTCATCAATAAAATGAGCCAAAATATGAGCTTGCATATGGTTTACAGCAATCAATGGAATATTTAAAGCGAGTGCTAATGATTTTGCAAACGAACTTCCAACAAGGAGTGACCCCATTAAACCAGGACCTTGTGTAAATGCAATGGCTGAAAGTTGTTCTTTTTTTACATTAGCTCTTCGAAGAGCCGCATCAATTACGGGTACAATATTCTGTTGATGTGCCCGCGAAGCGAGTTCAGGAACAATACCTCCATATTCATTGTGAATGAGCTGATTGGCAACAACATTTGATAAAACTTTATCGTTTTGTAATACAGCCGCTGCGGTATCATCACAAGAACTTTCGATAGCAAGTATAAAAACTGCTTGTTGTTGCATAAATGAGCACGATTTTTGATTTATATTTGATAAACCGATTTAAAAATTTTATTTTTACAGCGATGCCAAAATTAAAGAAATTTTATTTAAAGTGCTGCTCTTTCTTAACGTTAAATATAATTTCAACTAAAATTTAAATAGTACATCGTATCAAAAAAATTAAAAAAATAGTACTTCGTTCTATTCTTGGACTAATCCTCTTTTTATTAGTACTTGCTATTGCGCTTACAATGCCTTTTGTTCAAACAAAGATTGCCCAATATGTTACTGACGAAATTAATAAAAGTTATGGTACAGATATCACTATTGAACAAGTTAGCATTACTGTTTTTGGAGGTGTCAAATTAAAAAAAGTCCTTATTAAAGATTACAAAAAGGATACATTAATTTATGCCAATAGGATAAATACCAATATTTTAGATTTCAATAAACTAATTTCAGGAGACTTAATTTTTGGTGACATACGATTAGATCAGCTGTTGCTGAATATGAAAACGTACAAAGGGGAAAAAGACACCAATCTAGATAAATTCATTAGCTGCTTTTGATTCTGGAAAACCATCTACCAAAAAGTTTTTTGCTAACAGCAAATAAGGTTTATCTAGCCGATAGTCATTTTATACTTACCGATGAAAATCGTGAAGTCCCTAAAGATGTTGATTTTAGTAAACTGAATGCATTGGTTAGTGACTTTAAAATTTATGGACCCGATGTTACTACAAAAATAGAAAGAATGTCTTTTCTTGACCATCGTGGGTTGTTTGTTAAAGATTTATCATCCCAATTTACTTATACCAAAAAGAATATCCTTTTAAAGCAATTGAATGTATTAACTAATCATTCTTTTTTAAAAGGCGATGTAGGCTTATTTTATGAAAGAAAAGATTTTGCCGATTTTAACAATAAAGTGCACTTTGACATTCAATTAGAAGAAGCAAAACTAGCAACAGATGATATTTGGTTTTTTTACAAAGAGCTAGGTAAAAATCAACTTTTTGATCTTAAAGGTCATATTTCAGGCACTTTAAACAATCTTTTCGTAAAAAAATTAGCACTAACAGACGGTAAAAAATCACAGATTTTTGGGGATGTAAATTTTAAAAATCTTTTCGGAAAAAACGATCAGCATTTTTATATGAAAGGAAATTTCAGTAAAGTAGAATCAAATTACAAGAACCTTATTCGTTTGCTTCCCAATATTTTAGGAAAAAAGCTTCCGTCTTCTCTCGAAAAAATAGGACAATTCAATTTGAGGGGAAAATCAGAAGTAACTACCACTTATATAATTGCTGATTTTTATATGAGTACCGCATTGGGAAATGTCCAATCCGATTTGACAATGAATAATATCAACAATATTGACAATGCTTCATACAAAGGAAACATAATATTAGAACAGTTCAATATAGGCTCATTTTTGAATAAAAAAGATTTAGGTAAAGTATCTCTAAATATCGATGTTGATGGTAAAGGATTTAAACAGAAAAATTTGAATACTGCCTTTTCAGGTGATATCTATAAGCTAAACTACAAAGGTTATAATTACACAAAAATTATCGTAGACGGTAGCTTTAAAAATCCTATTTTCAAAGGGAAATTTTTTGTAAATGACCCCAATTTATTTATGGACTTTGATGGTTTAGTCAATTTAGGTAAAAAAGACATTGCTTATGATTTTCATACAGAAATAGATTATGCCAATTTGAAGAAGTTGAATTTTATTAAAAATGATTCAATTGCTGTATTCAAAGGAGACATAAAAATGAATGTTTCTGGAAATAATTTAGATAATTTGAAAGGCAATGTATACATCAATCAAACGTCCTATCAAAACAATAAAGACACTTACTATTTTGATGATTTTACCATAAATTCTAGTTTTGATGATACTAAGTTACGAACAATCACAATTAATTCGCCAGATATCATAGAAGGGAAAATTGTCGGAAAATATAGAGTTAATCAGTTGCGTAAAATAGTTGAGAATTCGTTGGGTAGTCTTTACGCTAATTACAGGCCGAACACAATTAGCAAAGGTCAATTTTTGAAATTTGACTTTAAAATTTACAATAAAATCATAGAAGTTTTCTTTCCCGGTATAGCCATAGGTAAAAATACAGCATTTAAAGGAACAATTAATTCTGATAATGACGAGTTTAAATTTAATTTTAATTCCCCTGAAATTGATGCCTACAGTAATTCCTTTCATAACATTGATTTGAATATTGATAATAAAAATCCTCTTTACAATACGTATATCCAGATGGATAGTATTAATACCAAGCATTATAAAATTCAGGATTTTAGTTTAATTAATATTACCACAAAGGACACTCTGTTTTTACGATCAGAATTTAAAGGAGGAAACCAAAAGCAAGATTATTACAATCTTAATTTATACCATACTATTAACAAAGAAGGCAAGAATGTTATAGGAATTAAGAAATCAGAATTAAAGTTCAAAGATTATCTCTGGTTTTTAAATGAAGCTGAAAATGCCAACAATAAAATAGTCTTTGATAAATCGCTCAAAAACTTCTCAATTGAGAGTATAATAATGTCTCATGAGAATCAAAAAATGGAGTTGGTAGGACAATTGAAAGATTTAAAGAACAAAGACATAAAGTTAGATTTTCAAAATGTAGAGTTAGGCAAGGTTTTACCCACTACTGATAAATTCATCATAAACGGAAGATTAAATGGTGGTATAAATTTAAAGCAAACAAATGCAATCTATCAACCAGTAGCTTCAGTAAGCATTGATAGTTTGAATATTAATGCTATAGATTTAGGTAAATTAAATCTTGATATTGATGGAGATAATAGCTTCAAAAAATTTAATTTAAATTGTGTTTTAGAAAATGAAAACGTTGAATCTTTTTCCACGAAGGGATCAATTGAAATAGTTGACGAAAAAACCAACTTGGATTTGGATGTCAATCTTGAAAAATTCAATTTAGGAATTTTGAACCCTCTCGGAGGAGACGTTTTGTCTAACATAAGAGGTTTTGCATCAGGAAGAACAAGTATTGGCGGAAATATCGATGAGCTTGAAATTAATGGGCGATTGTTTGTGAGTGATGCTGGACTAGGAATTCCTTATCTCAATACCAATTATGATATTGCAAATAATACTGTAGTTGACGTTACCGAAAAAAAGTTTTTGATTAGAAATGCTTTGGTAAAAGATATAAAATATGAAACTGAAGGAAGATTAAACGGGAGTATTGAACATAAAAATTTTGGTGATTGGAGGTTGGATTTAAATATCAATTCCAATAGACTACTGGCTCTAGATACAAAAGATAGTGAAGATGCTGCCTATTTTGGTACGGCTTTTATTGATGGATATGCAACGATTAAAGGACCTACAAATGGATTGTTTATTAAGGTTGTGGCAAAATCAGAAAAAGGAACTTTCATGAAAATTCCTATAAATGATTCCGAATCGACAAGTACAAATGGAGCCATACATTTTGTTACTTCCTCAGAAAAATACAATCTAAAAAATGGAATTAAATCACAAAATAGAAATTACAATGGATTGGAATTAGAGTTTGATTTTGATATCAATCCCAATGCAGAGGTAGAAGTTATTCTCGATAGAAATTCAGGTCATGGGATGAAAGGAAAGGGATTTGGCTCGTTGTTATTTAAAATAAATACTTTGGGAAAATTCAATATGTGGGGTGATTTTCAGGCTTATGAAGGAACTTACAATTTTAAATATGGTGGTTTAATCAACAAAAAATTTGATATCAAAAAAGGAGGAACTGTAGTATGGGAAGGAGACCCATTGCGAGCCATTTTAAATATAGATGCCATATATGAAACCAGCGCCAATCCTGCTGTTCTCCTAGACAATGCATCCTCATCATTAAACAAAAAAGTTCCTGTAGAAGTAGTGATTGGTTTGAAAGGAAATTTAAGTAATCCTGAACCAGATTTTAATATTGATTTTCCCACTGTAAATTCAGTTTTAAAATCGGAAATTCAAACCAAATTGGACGATAAAGATGTTCGACAAAAACAAGCCTTGATTCTCTTAGCAACGGGAAGTTTTCTTAGCGTAGACGGACTAACTCAATCAAGTGTAACCAATAATTTGTATGAAAAATTTGGGGATGTATTTGGAAATATTTTTAATGACGATGAAGCCAAAATTTCTGTTGGTGTAAATATTGTTTCTGCGGACAAGAGACCCGGCATGGAAACTGAGGGTAGAGTGGGAGTTACCGTATCCACAAAAATTAACGAAAGAATTTCTATAAATGGAAAAGTGGGTGTGCCAGTTGGAGGAATTAATGAATCAGCCATTGTAGGTGATGTCGAAATTCAATATAGAGTTAATGAAGATGGAAGTTTGTATCTAAGAGGCTTTAACAGAGAAAATGACATAAGTTATATAGGTCAAGGAATAGGATATACACAAGGAATAGGTGTTTCGTATGAGGTTGATTTTGATACCTTTAAGCAGTTGGTTGAAAAAATTTTTAAAAACCAAAAAATAGAAAAAGCACCTAAGTCTTCTGGAGATGTTGAGGACTCAAACATGCTTCCTGATTATATTAATATTAAGGGAAAAGGCAAGAAAAAAACGGAACCTTTAAAAGTCAATAAAGACGCAATACCGTCAAATGAAGATTAGAGTATTTGTCAAACTAAAATTTACACATTTGATATTTATAGGGTATTTAAAATTTTATTTTAAATAAAATATGACCAAAAAATAAATCAACATAATAAAAACTTATCAACAAAAACGTTTGAAATTAGTATTAGTAAACAAAATATCAAAAACTCTATCTTTAATATTAGAGATGTTTGTTAAATTTACATTTTAATTTAAAAAAATGTCAAAAGTTATAAAAAAAATAGGAGTACTTACATCAGGAGGAGATTCACCTGGTATGAATGCCGCTATTCGTTCAGTAGTTAGAACCTGTGCTTTCCACAAAATAGAGTGTGTTGGAGTTTACAGAGGGTATCAAGGGATGATTGAAGGGGATTTTAAAGAAATGGGGCCTCGTAGTGTTCACAATATAGTTAACAAAGGAGGAACAATTCTGAAATCGGCTCGATCAAAAGAGTTTATGACTGTTGAAGGTCGTAAAAAAGCTTTTGATAATTTATCTCAAATTGGAGTTGATGGTTTGGTTGTTATAGGAGGAGATGGAAGTTTTACTGGTGCTGAGGTTTTCAATAAAGAATATAATTTCCCAGTTATGGGGATTCCAGGAACAATAGATAATGATATTTTTGGAACAAGTCATACTTTAGGGTATGATACCGCTTTAAATACCGTTGTCGATGTAATTGACAAAATTAGAGATACTGCTAGCTCACACAACCGACTTTTTCTAGTTGAAGTTATGGGGCGTGACGCAGGTCATATTGCACTAAATGCTGGAATTGGAGCTGGTGCTGAGGAAATTCTTATACCAGAGGAAGATTTAGGTTTAGAAAGACTTTTGGAATCACTCAAGAAAAGTAAGGCTGCTGGAAAATCCTCAAGTATTGTAGTTATCGCTGAAGGAGATAAAATTGGAAAAAGCGTATTTGAATTGAAAGATTACGTTGAAGCCAATTTACCAGAATATGAAGTTAGAGTTTCTGTACTAGGTCACATGCAACGTGGTGGAGCTCCTTCGTGTTTCGACAGAGTTTTAGCGAGTCGTTTAGGAGTTAAAGCGGTGGAATCACTCCTAGAAGGAAAATCAAATTTCATGGTAGGTTTATTGAATGATAAAGTTATATTAACTCAATTGGAGCAAGCAATAAATGGTCATTATGAAATAGATCGTGAGTTACTTCGTGTATCTGATATCATGTCAATATAGTCTCATAAACATTAATTTAGTGTTTATTTAAAAAAAAAGAAAACAACCATAAACAAAATTAAATTTAAAAGAAATGTCAAAAGTAAAATTAGGAATTAACGGATTTGGACGTATTGGAAGAATCGTTTTCAGAGAATCTTTCAACAGAGATAACGTAGAAGTAGTAGCTATCAATGATTTATTAGACGTAGATCACTTGGCTTACTTATTAAAATATGATTCAGTTCACGGTCGTTTTAATGGAACTGTTGAGGTTAAAGAGGGTAAATTGTATGTAAACGGAAGAAACATTCGTATTACTGCAGAAAGAAACCCAGCTGACTTAAAATGGAATGAAGTTGATGTAGATGTTGTTGCAGAATGTACAGGTATTTTCACAACTATCGAAACAGCTAACGAACACATCAAAGGTGGTGCAAAAAAAGTAATCATTTCTGCGCCATCGGCTGATGCTCCAATGTTTGTAATGGGAGTAAACCACGAAACTGCAAAAGCTTCTGATTTAGTAGTTTCAAATGCTTCTTGTACTACAAACTGTTTGGCTCCTTTGGCAAAGGTAATTCACGATAATTTCGGAATTGTTGAAGGTTTAATGACTACAGTTCACGCAACAACTTCAACTCAAATGACTGCTGACGGACCTTCAAGAAAAGACTGGAGAGGTGGACGTGCAGCTGCAATTAATATTATTCCTTCTTCGACTGGAGCTGCAAAAGCGGTTGGAAAAGTAATTCCTTCTTTGAATGGAAAATTAACAGGAATGTCTTTCCGTGTTCCTACTGCTGACGTTTCTGTAGTAGATTTGACTGTAAAAGTGGCTAAAGAAACTTCATACGAAGAAATTATGGCTGTATTGAAAAATGCTTCTGAAACTTCTTTGAAAGGTATTTTAGGATTCACTGAAGATGCAGTGGTTTCTCAAGATTTTATTTCTGATAAAAGAACTTCAATCATTGATGCTACTGCAGGGATTGGTTTGAATTCAACTTTCTTCAAATTGGTATCTTGGTACGATAATGAGTACGGATATTCTAGTAAATTGATTGATTTATCTGTGCATATTGCAGGTTTAAAATAATTTAAAGTACTAAAATCCCGTAGAAGATACGGGATTTTTAGTATCTCTTAGTTGAGTTTTAGTCCATTTTTTCTAAAATAAAACTCTAAAAGATTAAGTTAAAAACAATTGACAACAAAAAATATTCGGTTTAAGAAAGTTCCTTAATCCTAAACATAATAATCTTAACATAAAATGAAATTATTAGTAGATAGTGGTTCCACAAAGGCAGATTGGATTTCAATTGATAAAGACGGTAAAGTCTTGTTTACAGCTCAAACTTTAGGTCTAAATCCTGAAGTTTTGGATAAAGAAGAAATTATTAATCGTCTTAATGATAAGTTTGATATTTCTCATAATAAAAATAAAGTATCACATTTATTTTTCTATGGTGCAGGTTGTGGAACTGACAGGATGAGAACTTTTTTGTCTGAAGTTTTTAAAGAATATTTCCCTAAAGCACTCATTTCTGTTCACGAGGACACCTATGCAGCGGTATATGCAACAACCCCTAAAGATGAGAAAGCGATAGTATGTATTTTAGGAACTGGTTCAAACTGTAGTTATTTTGATGGTTCTATGTTGCATCAAAAAGTACAATCATTAGGCTACATAGCTATGGATGATTGTAGTGGTAACCAATTTGGACGTCAATTGATTAGAGGATATTATTTTAACAAAATGCCTAAAGACTTGGCGTTAAAATTTGAAAGCACCTATAATCTGGATGCTGATTTTATTAAAAACAATTTGTACAAAGAGCCCAATCCCAATGCTTATTTAGCCACCTTTGCTAAGTTTTTAATAGAAAATAAAGAAACCGAGTTTTGCAAGAAGATAATTTTTGCTGCAATGGAAGATTTCGTTGAAAACTACATCAAACAGTACGAAAATTGCAAACAAGTCCCAATTCATTTCATAGGATCAATAGCATTCTATCTCAAAGATGAATTACAAATAGTTTTAACAAAACATGGTTTGAAATTAGGAAACGTTTTACGTAGACCAATTGATGGATTAATTCAATACCATATTTTAAATAAATAAGAGAATTCAGTTTACGATTCACTACTGAATCGCTATCATTGAAATTTCAATATTTACATTTTTTGGCAAACAAGCCACTTGAACCGTTTCACGTGCTGGGGCGGTTTCTTCGTTAAAATAGGTTCCATATACTGAATTAATTTTAGCGAAATCATTCATGTCTGCAATGAAAATAGTAGTTTTAACTACATTCTCAAATGTCATTCCTGCCGCAATTAGGACCGCTTTTAGATTTTCCATTACTTGTTTGGTTTCAGTTTCGATATCATCAAGAACCAATTCCATCGTTTTTGGGTTTAATGCAATTTGTCCTGAAGTATATAAGGTGTTTCCTATAAGTATAGCTTGATTATAGGGGCCTATTGGTGCTGGGGCATCGGTGGTAAAGATTATTTTTTTGTCATAACTATTTTTTTAAAATCTATTATTACGTTTTTCCCATTTTATGTCACTTAGTACTCCTGATTTTATTCCAATAAAGAAACTCCAATAAGCATTTGTTCCAAATGGTGTCCAGTTAAAATCCATTCTCCAACTCATTAAATCTCTTTCAAATCGGAATTGTGTAAAAGTAACTCCTTTTTGAACAAAATCGTACCCTGTAGATACACCCACCTTCCATTTAGGTGTCAAACCAGTATTCATAGAAACCATTAAGGAATTGCCTGTAATTTTATTTTCTCTGCTAGCATTGGTGTAGGTCAATTGATAACCAAAAGTTAAATCCCAAGGTATATCAGCGTTGTAAAATCCTTTGAAGCTGTCTTCTTCCTCATCATCGGTTCCAAATTGACTTTCTCTTCTGTCACTAAAATCAGTATTAGATCCAAACAAATCATCGTCACGACCACCATTCCGTTGGCCTTGCTTATTTACTTTTTTCTTGTCATCTCCATCGGTACTAGAAAGGGAATAGTTTAAAGTCATGTTGGCACTTGTCATTCTAAAAAGGCTTCCTCCATTATCAATATTAAATGTGTTGATAACTTTTCCTGCATTATTTAGCGCATAAGGATTCAGTGTCATACCAAAATTGACATTCATCTTATTTTTAAATAATTGTGTTCCGCCACTTACTCTAAGTGGAGACCATCTCAATGAGTCGGATGCGATATCATAACTAGTTGAGAAATTTAAATTATTCAAAAGCATGATTTTTTTGGTTCTGTTTTTGTCGAATCTTTATCTGTTACTTTGGCTTCAAAAGTATTGCTTAAACTAAATCCAACGTTATTTGAGTTGCTTCTACCAGGTGAACCAAAGATTCCTCCTTCAAATCGAGTGTATTCTTTAACCATAGTTCCGGAACCGTCAGCAGCGTAAGTGTCATAATATTTTGAAAAACTTGGAGTTTGACTGTAAGAAACAGAAGGACGCATCACATGGCGAATAGATTGTATTTTATTTTTCTCTCCCAAATTAAATGTTCCATAAATTGTTGTCCCAAGACTTGATGAAAACGAATAAGTTCTAAATGCATCAAAGCCCTTTACTATGGTATTTACGTCTTTATTTACAAGAGGGTCAAAAGATTTTTTAATAGTTTGTAGGTACCAAACCTCTTCATAATTTAAGGAGGTAGTAGCGCTAAAGTACTTAAAAACTTTAAAATTAGTACTTAAAGGAATACTGTGTTGCAATCCTACTTTTGCATCATCAAACATTTGAGGTTTAAAGAATAATGAATCAGTTGTAGCTATTCTATTTTCTCCTCTCAAATTATATTGGAGGTTGATATTTTTAAAGAAGCCTTTCTTAATTCCGTCTTTTGGAGCAAATGGAAAAACACGGTCAACGCTCATTTGTAGCGTTGGTAAAGTCATGTCTATTTTCTCAGTTTGTGTGTTTTGAGAATGAGTTGCAGTCAATGATAAATTGACTTGTGGAACAGAATTAAAAGTCTTAGAATAAGAAATAGAAGAACTTAATGTATTATTTAAACTAGAACCTGCATTAATTTGATTAACAGAACGTTGAAAATATTTGCTACTTCCCATATTTACGGATGCAGAAAATCGAGAATTCGGATTGGATTTAGAATCTTGCGAATGCGACCATTGAATATTGTAAATATTGGTTTTAGAATAATCAGGAAAACCTCTTTCGCTTTCTATTAGATTTTCAAAACGCACATTAACGTTACCTCTAAATTTATATCTTTTAGCATAATTACTTTCAAATCGTAGCGCATAACTTCCGTTAGTGTAATAATCCCCAAGTGTTGCCAAATCAAAATACTTGCTCAGCGCAAAGTAATATCCACCATTTTGCAAAGAATATCCTCTTGTTCGAGTATCGTTAAAAGTAGGAATGATTACGCCTGACTGACTTTCTTCTGTCATTGGAAAAAAAGCAAACGGAAGCGCTAGAGGTGTGGGTACATCAGCAATAACCATATTGGTTAGACCTGTAACCACCTTTTTTCCTGGCACGTATTTTACTTTACTGGTCTTGAAATAATATTCTGGGTCATCAACATCTTTTGAAGTAGTAAATCGGGCTCCTTTTAGGAAATAAACAGAATCATTTACTCGTTTTGAAATTTCAGCCTTTATTTTGATATCCCCTTGGTCAGTTCTAGAATTCCAAATTAAAGCTTTCTTAGTTTTATAATTAAAACGAATGGAATCCGGTTCAACAATGTTAGATCCTTGTTTAAAATTAGGGAATTGTGTGTAGACACCTGCGGAATCTTTTATTCTACCTGCATAAACTTCATTTTTTTCATAATCAAAAACAATAATTCCCGATTTCAATTCAATATCCTGATAATACAATTCTGCTTTATCATAAAGCGTAATTAGCTTTTTCTTTTGATCAATTTTAGCATATTTTTCAGCCTTGTATTTTATTTTACTTTCTAGGATTTGTTTTTTAGGTAGTATACTATCCGTTTTTATGGTATCAGCAATTGTAGCTCCGTCTTTAGTAACTAATTCAGCATCTGTCTGTTTCTTGATAGGTATAGAAGTGGTTTTGGTTCCTAATTCCTGCGAATAAATTTTGACATATCCTATTGTTAGGAAAAATGCTAATAAAACGATATTAAATAAGTTTGTCCGCAAAGGTTTAAATGCTATTTTTGTAAAAATATGGCTTAATTTTTGACGAGCCAAACTTACATATTTATTTTTCGTCAAAAGTAACTATTTAAAAAAATTTAAAATATACCATTTTTAATAAAATTAACTTTTAAAGTAGGATGAATACAGCGCTAAAAATTAAATTAACTATAACTTTTCTTTTCTTTTCAATTGCATTTCATTCATACGCTCAGTCAAGTTCAAAATTTAAAGTAGCACTAGATGCAGGTCATGGAGCCCATGATTTTGGGGCAGTATATAACGGTCATATTGAAAAAAATATTTCACTTGCTATTGTTTTAAAAGTGGGAAAAATTCTTGAGGCAAATCCAAATATTGATGTAATTTACACTAGAAAGACAGACGTTTTTATTGAATTAGTTGAACGTTCAAACATTGCTAATAGAGCCGATGCTAATATATTTGTTTCTATTCATTGCAATGCAAATAAAAATGCTGCTGCTGATGGTACCGAAACCTATGTAATGGGTTTGAATAAAAACGCATCCAACCTTGCAGTAGCAAAAAGTGAGAATGCCGTTATAACATTGGAGAAAGACTACAAGCAAAAATACGAAGGTTTTGATCCCAATAACCCGAGTTCAATGATAGGAATGACTCTAATGCAAGAAGAATATTTAGAAAATAGTATTTCTTTAGCTAGTAAAATTCAAGATCAATTCACATCTGGATTGAATAGAAAAAGTAGAGGCGTGAAGCAAGCACCATTTATGGTTTTGCACAAAGCCTATATGCCAAGAGTTTTAATAGAAACAGGGTTTATATCCAATCCAAAAGACGGTGCTTTGTTAGATTCCGAAGAAGGACAGATGCAAGTGGCCGAAGCTATAGCTGATGCAATAATTAGTTATAAAAAAGAATATTTTGGAACAGGTAATAATGAACCAATAGACAAACCATCCAAACGAGTAGTAGAAAAACCCACTAAAGACTCTTCAACATTTACCAAGCAAAATAAAATAATTGAGCCACCAGTTGTTAAAACGCCTGAGATTAAAAAAGAAAGTACAGGTATCATTTTTAAAGTTCAAATTGCTGCTGTAGGAAAGAAGATTGAGTTAATACCTAGCAATTTCAAAGGACTTAAAAATGTTGATGTAAATACCGATAATGGTACTTTTTATAAATATACTTATGGAGAGACTTCTGATTATGCAACTGCAAAACGAAATCTTGAGGAAGCTAAGTCCAAAGGATTTGATTCGGCTTACTTAATTGCTTTTAAAGACGGAAAAAAAATAAGTATCCAAGAAGCATTAAATAAACTTTAGTTCAAATAAATTAGTCTAATTTTGTTTTAAATCATAAAAATTTTGAAAATAACACGAGAAATAAAAACCGCCATATTAGTTATAGCCTCCATTTTATTATTCATTTGGGGATATAGTTTCCTTAAAGGAAGAGATTTGTTTACGAGCTACAAAACCTTTTATGTAGAATATAATAATGTCGAAGGATTAGCGTCATCAGCACCTGTAACCATCAACGGATTGGTTGTAGGGAAAGTAAGTAGCATTCAACTTCAAAATGGCACAGGGAAATTGGTTGTTGAACTTCAAATCAAAACGATTTTCCTATTTCAAAAACCAGCATTGTTAATATATATGAGCCAGGATTAATAGGAGGAAAGCAAATACAAATCATACCTAATTTAAATGATAAATCTTTAGCCGAATCAGGTTCTTTTCTACAAGGTGGTGTTAAGGCAGGATTGACAGATCTTGTTGCTGAAAAGTTAACTCCTCTACAAGAAAAAGTAGAGAAAATGACAGTAAGCATGGATTCTCTTTTAACCAATATGAATAAAGTACTCGATGCTAAAACAAGAGAGAATTTAAAAAGTAGTATTGCTAATTTGAATGAAACTTTAGCTGGTTTTTCTGTTGCAACTAAAAATGTGAATTCAATTTTAGATGACAACAAACAAAAAATAGGAGGAATTGTTACAAATTTCAATAAAGTGTCTAGTGATTTTTCTAAAATTTCGGATTCATTGTCTAAAGCAAATATTGCAAAAACCATGAAAACACTAGAGAGTACGTTGGCAAAAGTAAACGGAATTATGGCAGATGTTCAGTCTGGAAAAGGAACATTTGGAAAATTGATGAAAGATGATGAGCTATATGTCAACTTCAGCAAAACTTCAAAAGAATTAGAGTTGTTACTTCAAGATGTGAGACTAAATCCAACACGATATGTAAATGTTTCACTTTTTGGTAAGAAAAACAAACCTTATGTTTCACCAGTCAAGGATAGTATAACAAAGGCTAAAACACATTAAAAATGGATTATTTACCAAATATTTTATTTGCAATTATTCTCGGTTTGGGTATTGGTTTTTTTACTATCAATGTAAAAAAAATAATACGCAACATTAAGTTAGGTCGGGATATTAACCGCTCAGATAATGCAAAACAGCGATGGTCAAATATGGCTATGATTGCCTTAGGTCAGTCAAAAATGGTCAAAAGACCCATTGCGGGAATATTACATTTTTTTGTATATGTTGGTTTTGTAATTATAAATATTGAAGTTTTAGAGATTATTATTGATGGTCTTTTTGGTACACATCGAATATTTTCTTTTTTAGGAACTTTGTATGACGTTCTAATCGGGTCATTTGAAATTCTAGCAGTTTTAGTTTTAGTTGCTGTTGTTTTATTTCTAATAAGAAGAAACATAATAAAGCTTCATCGATTCGTTAGTTCTGATTTAAAAGGATGGCCCAAAAGTGATGCAAATTACATTCTCTATTTTGAAATTGTTTTGATGTCCCTGTTTCTGTTGATGAATGCAGCAGATTATCATTTACAATTGTTAGATTTTGGACATTATGAACGTGCTGGGGCATTTCCAATTTCACAATTTATTGAACCACTATTCAACGGAGTTGGAGAATCGACAGTAATGATGATGGAAAGATTGTTCTGGTGGATACACATTACTGGGATTTTAATTTTCCTGAATTATTTATATTTTTCAAAACACTTACATATTTTATTAGCATTCCCAAATACGTATTATGCCGATTTAAATTCAAAAGGAAGATTTGATAATTTGGCATCTGTTACAAAAGAAGTAAAATTGATGATGGATCCCAACGCCGATCCATTTGCCACAGCTCCAGTCGATGAAAGTGCTGTTCCATCAAAGTTTGGGGCGAGCGATGTTCACGATTTAAATTGGGTGCAATTGCTGAATGCTTATACCTGTACCGAATGTGGTAGATGTACTTCCTCATGCCCTGCAAATCTTACGGGTAAAAAGTTGTCCCCACGAAAAATCATGATGGATACAAGAGATCGTCTGGAAGAGGTCGGTAAAAATATCGATTCCAATAAAGGAGTTTTTGTACCTGATACTAAATCACTATTGAACGATTATATCACTCCTGAAGAACTTTGGGCGTGTACATCATGCAATGCTTGTGTTGAAGAATGTCCAGTAAATATTAGTCCATTATCAATTATTATGGACATGCGACGGTATTTAGTTATGGAACAAAGTGCGGCACCCATGTCATTGAATGCGATGATGACCAATATAGAAAACAATGGTGCTCCATGGCAATACAATCAGCAAGATCGATTGAATTGGGAGAACGAGTAAAATTTAAATTTCAGTTTTTGAAACTTTAAACTTGAAAAAAATTATGTCAGAAGTATTGAATGTGCCTACAATGGCAGAAATGATGGCAGAAGGAAAGCAACCTGAGGTTCTATTTTGGGTAGGATGCGCAGGAAGTTTTGATGATAGAGCTAAAAAAATAACGAAGGCTTTTGTTCGAATTCTAAATCGAGCGAATGTTTCCTTTGCGGTGCTTGGTACTGAAGAAAGTTGCACCGGAGACCCAGCAAAAAGAGCAGGAAATGAATTTTTGTTTCAAATGCAAGCCATGATGAATATAGAAGTCTTGAATGCCTATGAAGCCAAGAAGATTGTTACTGCTTGCCCACATTGTTTTAATACTTTAAAGAATGAATATCCAGAATTAGGAGGAACCTATGAAGTGATTCATCATACTGAATTTTTAAAATCATTGTTAGCCTCAGGTCGATTAACTATTGAAGGCGGTCAATTCAAAGGGAAAAGAATTACGTTTCACGATCCGTGTTATTTAGGCAGAGCCAATGCTATTTATGAAGCTCCAAGAGAATTAATTCAGAAATTAGATTCTGAATTAGTAGAAATGAAACGCTCACGAGCCAATGGTTTATGTTGTGGAGCAGGTGGTGCCCAAATGTTCAAAGATGCTGAGTCTGGGAATAAAGAGATTAATATTCAAAGAACAGAAGACGCACTTGAAACACAACCTGATATTATTGCTGCCGGCTGTCCGTTTTGTAATACGATGATGACCGATGGTATAAAAAATAAAGAAAAAGAAGGCGAAATCAAAGTGATGGACATCGCCGAATTAATTGCCAATGCTCAAGATTTGTAAATAGATTGTAAAATCTAAATTCACAAATCCAGAATCAAAAATCTAAAATCCCATGTTTGTACCTTTTGAAAGTTTGCCACTAGAATCCAAAATTTGGATATACCAGTCGAATAGAAAATTCTCAGATCAAGAGTGTGCTGAGATTGAAACTGATTTGCAAGCTTTTTTACAAAACTGGTCGGCACATGGAACTGCTCTTGAAGCTTCCTATCAATTAAAATACAATCGTTTTATAATTATCGCAGTAAATCAAGAAGTTCAAAATGCTACGGGTTGTTCTATTGATGCTTCAGTTCAGTTTATTCAAAATTTAGAAAAAAAATATGATGTTGATTTGCTAGATAAAATGAATGTTACGTTCAAACTTGGAGAACATATAGCTCACAAATCCCTTCTTGATTTCAAAAAAATGGCCAAAGACAAAGCCGTTACTGAAAAAACTATTGTGTTCAACAATCTAGTAAATACAATAGAAGATTGGAACACAAACTGGGAAGTGCCTGCAGGAGAAAGCTGGCACAGTCGTTTCTTTTAACCAAAAATACCTGAATGAAAAATACCGTTTCAAGACTATTTTTATTGATTTGCCTATTCGTTTTTGCTGTTGGCTGTGTCAGTAAAAAAGTTGTTGTTCCATCTCCACCACAAGAAGTTGTTGTTGTACCGCCCAAACCTCTTGATGATAGGTATGGCTATGATTCTGACATTCAAAAAAAATGGGTTGATAGTGTCTACAATAAACTAACTTTTGAGGAGAGAATAGGTCAATTGTTTATGATTTCTGCTTATTCTAATAAAGATTCGGCTCATACCAATATGATTGACAAATTGATACAAGATCATAAAATTGGTGGGCTTATTTTTTTTCAAGGAGTCCAGTTCGTCAGGCTAAACTCACGAATCATTTTCAACAAAAATCTAAAGTACCACTTTTGATAGGTATTGACGCCGAGTGGGGATTGAGTATGCGATTGGATTCAACTTACAGATATCCTTGGAATATGACATTAGGAGCGATTCGTGATAAAAAACTTCTTGAAAAAGTGGGAGCTCAAATGGGTGAGCAAAGTAAAAGAATTGGTGTTCATTTTAATTTTGCTCCTGTTCTAGATATTAACACCAATCCTAAAAATCCTATAATAGGATTTCGATCTTTTGGAGAAAATAAAGAAAATGTTGCTGAAAGCGCATTAGCTTTGATGAAAGGATATCAAAGTTTGAATTTGTTGGCAACTGGAAAACATTTTCCAGGTCATGGCGATACCGAAATTGATTCGCATGCAGCGTTACCTACTATCAATTTTTCAAAAGAGCGTTTGAATGATGTCGAGTTATATCCTTACAAAAAATTATTTGATGAGGGCTTAGCTTCTGTAATGGTAGCACATTTAAACGTTCCTAGTTTAGAGCCAAGAGAAAATATTCCCTCATCTGTCTCTCATAACATTATTACCGATGTGCTGAAAATGCAACTTCAATTTAAAGGATTAATATTTACTGATGCTTTGAATATGAAAGCGGCCAAGAATTTTAGAGACCCAGGACAAATTGATTTAGAGGCGTTTCTTGGCTGGAAATGATATTTTACTTTGTGCTGAAAATGTACCTATTGCCAAAGAGAAAATATGTATAGCCTATCAGGATAGTATCATTAGTGAAGAACGATTAGCTTATTCTGTGAAAAAAATCTTTAAATACAAATATAAGGTAGGTTTGAATGATTATAAACCAATAGTCACTTCTAATATTTATAAAGATTTAAACGGTCCAGAAAATGATGCTTTGCAATATGAATTGTATGAGAACGCCATCACAGTTTTAAAAAATAAGGACCAAATTTTACCGATTAAAAATTTAGAGAACAACAAAATTGCCTATGTGAAATTAGGAGATGATGTAAACAGTTCATTTGTTTCAACGCTAAAAAAATATACAGAAATAACGGAAGTCTTCGATGAAAATATAGACAGTTTAAATGTAAAACTAAAAGAATTTAATACCGTAATTGTTGGTTTTCACAAATCAGATAAAGCTTGGAAAAAATACGATTTTACGGAAACCGAGTTACTATGGCTTCAAGAAATAGCAAAGAATAACGTTGTTATTTTAGATGTTTTTACCAAACCTTATTCCTTATTAACGATTCCTACTTTTGATGAAATTGAAGGACTTGTTGTTACGTATCAAAATAGTGATATTGCTCAAACTGTTTCAGCAGAATTATTATTTGGTGCTATTGATGCCAAAGGGAAATTACCAGTTTCTATAAATTCAAACTTTGCAGAAAATGATGGCTTAACCACAGAAAAATTAGATCGTTTGGGATTTGCAACTCCCGAAAATGTGGGAATGAAATCAGAAACTTTATCTAAAATTGACAATTTTGCGAATTATGCTATTGCAAATAAAATGACACCAGGAATACAAGTACTTGTGTCAAGAAAAGGCAAAGTAATTTACCAAAAATCATACGGCTATCATACGTATGAAAATAAGGTCAAAGTAGTTAATTCTGATATTTACGACATTGCTTCTCTAACAAAAATAGTAGCTACTCTTCCTAATGTGATGCAACAGTATAATCAACAAAAGATTTCAATGGAAACCACTTTAGGAACGATGTTGCCTATTTTTGATTCTTCTGACAAAAAAAATATTAACTTCAAAGAGCTATTGTCGCATTATGCTCGTTTTCAGGCGTGGATGCCTTTTTATCAAGAAACTTTGGATGATTTTAAAAAACCTTCTTCAAAGTATTACAGCAAAGTTTTTAATGAACAATTTTCAAAAAAAGTAGCTGATAGTCTTTTCATAAGAAATGATTATCATGATACTATTATGAAAAAAATTATTGAAAGTAAATTATTGCCAAAAAAAGAATATAAATACAGTGATTTCACGTTTATTATACTTAGAGATTATTTGGAGAGAGTTACTGGTAAAAAACTAGATGTTTTGGTTCAAGAGAATTTTTATAGTTCTATAGGAATGAATAATACAACTTATAATCCGTTGAATAAATTTAATAAATACATTATTCCTCCAACGGAAATGGATACTTATTTTCGTTACCAAGTTTTACAAGGCTATGTTCATGACATGGAAGCCGCAATGGAGGGAGGAGTTGCTGGTCATGCCGGAATTTTTTCAAACGCAATGGATGTTGCTAAAATGATGCAAATGTATCTTCAAAAAGGAAGCTACGGAGGAAGACGTTATTTTTCTGAAAAAACGTTTACCGATTTTAATACCTGTTATTTCTGTGCAGAAGGCAATAGAAGAGGTATAGGTTTTGATAAACCGCAACAACCTGGTACAGCTGGACCTACTTGTGGTTGTGCATCTCTAACAAGTTTTGGACATACTGGTTTTACAGGAACGATGACTTGGGCAGACCCAGAAACTGAAATTGTTTATGTTTTTTTATCCAATAGAACATTTCCAGAAGCTACAGTAAACAAATTGTCAAAAGAAAATATTCGGGAAGATATTCAGAAGGTAATTTATGAGGCTATAGTGAGATAAATATTTAACGTAAGTTTTCCTAAATTACATTTTGATTTTCCTAATTTCGTTTTCACTAAAAAATCTACATGAAAATAGCAATTGTTTGTTATCCAACTTTTGGAGGAAGTGGTGTTGTTGCAACTGAACTTGGTCTTGAATTAGCAAGACGAGGGCATGAAATTCATTTTATTACCTACAGTCAGCCTGTTCGTTTAGCATTATTGAATGCTAATGTGCATTATCATGAGGTAAATGTTCCAGAATATCCATTATTTCATTATCAACCTTATGAACTAGCTCTATCGAGTAAATTGGTCGATATGGTTAAATTGTACAAGATAGAATTACTTCACGTACATTATGCCATTCCACATGCTTATGCGGGTTATATGGCCAAACAAATGTTGAAAGATGAAGGCATCAAAATTCCTATGGTAACAACTCTACATGGTACTGATATTACTTTGGTTGGAAATCATCCTTTTTACAAACCTGCAGTAACTTTTAGTATCAATAAATCCGATGTTGTGACGTCTGTTTCACAAAGCCTTAAAGAAGATACTTTAAAGTTATTTGATATTAAAAAAGAAGTAGTTGTAATTCCGAATTTTATAGAATTAGAAAATCATAAAATAGAAGCTGATATTCCATGCTATCGTTCCGTTTTGGCTAGTCAAAATGAGCGAATTATAACTCACATTAGTAATTTTAGGAAAGTAAAACGAATTCCTGATGTGATTAAAATTTTTTACAAAATTCAACAATCTATTTCAGCTAAATTATTGATGGTAGGTGACGGGCCAGAAAAAGAAAGAGCTGAGAATTTATGTAATGAGTTAGGAATTGCGGATAAAGTGATTTTTTTAGGAAACAGTAATGAAATTGATAGAATACTAAGTTATTCCGATTTATTTTTATTGCCGTCAGAAACAGAAAGTTTCGGATTGGCAGCACTAGAAGCCATGGCTTGGAGCGTTCCTGTAATTTCAAGCAATTCTGGAGGATTGCCAGAAGTAAATTTGAATGCTGTTTCTGGTTATTTGAGTGATGTTGGGAATATTGATGAAATGGCTTCAAATGCACTAAAAATATTAAAAGAGAATAGTGTTTTGAAACAGTTCAAGGAAAATGCTTTTGAAACCGCAAAACAATTTGATATAAAAAAAATTCTGCCTCTTTATGAAGATTTATATCACAAAGCTATAGCCAATTCAAAGAAGAATTCCATATCAAAAGAATAGATTTAATAACTAACTAATGAATTGTAAAAAATTAAAAATAGGATTTTGTTTTTTGATTGCTATGCTACTATTATCTTGTGGTTCAAAATCAAAGCTAGCCTACAAACCATTGTATGAAGTTTTAACGCAACAAAAAGATGGAGGAGCAACTATTCGTTTTTTTGAAATTTTAAATGAAGCTAAAGAAATAAAAATGCTTTTGAATGATAGTAATTTGAGAAAAAAAATTAGTCAAGAAGACATTCAAAGTTGCAATTTTGTTATTCTAAATGCAGGAGAAAAGAAATCTTATGGATACAACGTGATTATAAAAAACATTAAAGAAACTCCTGATAAAATAATTATACAAACCGAAGAAGTTATTTATGAAGATAACACCCTATTATCAGAGGAACAATTTGTATACCCCTATACAATAGTAAAAATCAACTCCAAGAAACAGATAGAGATTAATTAAAATCTAAATTTGATGCTCAATGCAGCGTTTGCCCTGAAATTATCTTTGTTATTTTCCTTAAAGTCACTAAAATTCATTTCAGGTCGATAATCCAAAGCTAGAGTGATTGGAGTGTCGCAAAATGAATATTCTATTCCTATGTCACCTGTAGCAAAAATAAATTCTCCATTATAAACATCATCTTTAGAATCGTTAGTCCAAAAACCTAATCCACCTCCAGCACCTAAAAACCAATAAAATCTTTTATCGATATACCAAACCCATTGATATAAAGAGGTGAATTTAAAAGAGTCAATATCTTCAGTACTTTTTTTATAACCTAAATTAAATTCTAATCTATCAATATCAGATAGCCCTCTTTGGTAGGCTAGCTCTCCAACAAAACTATCAAAACTGCCTACGCGAATTCCGATTGCATTTTTTGCAATTTCTTGTGCTTCACTACTATTGAACGAACAAATAAAAAGAAGTATTGCTATAATTAATTTTTTCATAAGAGATAAATGTTTACAATTACAAATATACATTCTAAAAAATAAAAAATCCTGTTTCTGTGAAAAAAAACAGGATTCTTTGATATTTATTAATAATCTGACTAGTTAAAACGATATCTTTTGCCTAAAGCAATATCAGATCCAAGGTTGTCTGAACGGTATTTATCAGAATTAAAATAAAATTCTGGACGAAAATCCAAAGATAGTTGCAAAGGAATATCAAACAAGTATTCAATTCCAATATCACCAGCAGCAAAAACAAAAGTTCCACTATCACTATACCCTTTGTAATCTTGATTCCAGCTACCTAATCCACCACCTACACCAGCATACCAGTTAAAGCCGCCGTCAATATTCCAAACCCACTGGTATAAACCAGTTAATTTAAATGCGTCAACATTATTGCTATTTCTCCAGCCTAAATCTAATTCCAATCGATTATCGCTGGATAGTCCTCTTTGATAGGATATTTCTCCACCGAAACCATCGCTATCGCCTAAACGAAGTCCTAGAGCGTTTTTTGAAATTTCTTGTGCTTGAGTGCTTAATGCTAAACCAAGTAGCATAACAGCTGATAAAATAAGTTTTTTCATATAATAAAAATTTGTTTTGACAAAGATAACGTATAAAACTCAATAAAATTATTAAACTTCAACTAATGATAAAAGGGAACTTTAAAATCATTTAATAAAAGTACTTTCAACTGTTATATTAAAAGTTTAAAAATTATGTTTTTAAACCTTAAACTAAAATGGTACTTTTGTTTAAAATTAAAATACAATGGCAGGAAATAGTTACGGAACACTTTTCAAAATTACCACTTTTGGTGAATCACATGGCGAGGCTTTAGGAGGAATCATTGACGGTTGCCCAGCTGGAATAACTCTTGATTTAGAAAATATTCAATATGAAATGTCTAGAAGAAAACCCGGACAGTCGGCGATAGTAACTCAGCGAAAAGAAAAATGATGAAGTACAATTTCTCTCAGGGATTTTTCAAGGTAAAACTACTGGAACTCCTATAGGTTTTGTGATTCCAAATACCAATCAAAAATCGGATGATTACTCTCATATAAAAGATACCTATCGTCCAAGTCATGCGGATTATGTTTACGAAAAAAAATATGGACTTCGTGATTATCGTGGAGGAGGAAGAAGTTCTGCTCGCGAAACAGCCAGTAGAGTAGTAGCAGGTGCAATTGCTAAACAAGTATTGAAAGAGGTTAAGATTCACGCATTTGTGTCTTCTGTAGGAGAAATTTTTGTTGAGAAACCGTATCAAGAATTGGATTTTTCTAAAATTGAAAGTAATCCTGTTCGTTGCCCTGATGAAGATGCAGCTGCAAAAATGGAAGAGCATATCCGTGAAATTAGAAAGCAAGGTGATACTGTTGGAGGAACTGTAACTTGTGTCATTCAAAATGTGCCTGTTGGTCTTGGAGAACCTGTTTTTGATAAATTGCATGCAGAGTTAGGAAAAGCGATGTTGTCTATAAATGCTGTTAAAGGTTTTGAATACGGTAGTGGATTTTGTGGTGCCAAAATGAAAGGCAGCGAACATAATGATTTGTATAATCCAGACGGAACAACAAAGACCAATCTTTCTGGTGGAATTCAGGGTGGAATTTCAAACGGAATGGATATATATTTTCGCGTTGCATTTAAGCCAGTAGCTACTTTAATTCAAAAACAAGACGTATTAGATAATCAAGGAAATATCGTAGAACAAACTGGAAAAGGAAGACACGATCCATGTGTAGTTCCACGTGCGGTACCCATTGTTGAAGCGATGGCAGCCATTGTTCTAGCCGATTTTTATTTGATAAACAAAACCTATGCTAAATAGTATTTAGTGTTTAGTTCAAACCACAAAACGAACACTATATGCTGAACACTGCAAACATGACCGAACCAAAAAAAACTTCCTTTTTAGGGAACCTCACAGTTCAAATACTTTTGCTATGTTGCTGGGTGCGGCTTTAGGGATATTCGTTCACAACAATTATGATGTAGCAATAGCGAAAGCGTTTAGTGACAAAATAAAAATGCTTGCCACCATTTTTATTCGCTTGGTACAAATGATTATAGCTCCATTGGTATTTACGACTTTGGTAGTTGGTATTGCAAAATTAGGAGACATAAAAGCGGTTGGACGAATAGGAGGTAAGGCATTAGCTTGGTTCTTTTCAGCTTCTTTTATTTCATTACTCATAGGAATGTTTTGGGTAAATGTTTTGGAACCTGGAGTTGGACTTCAATTAAATACCATTGATGCCACAACAGCTTCTGAAGTGGTAGAAAAAACGCATGGATTCTCAGCTCAAAACTTTGTTGAGCATATTATCCCTAAAAGTATTGTGGAAGCAATGGCAACGAATGAGATATTACAAATTGTTATTTTTTCTATCTTTTTTGGATTGGCAGCAGCCTCAATTGGAGATTTTGCAAAACCAGTGATTAATGCCTTAGATAAAACCTCGCACATTATTTTGAAAATGGTAAATTATGTGATGAAGTTTGCCCCAATGGGAGTTTTTTGGAGCAATAGCAGGCGTTTTTGCTATTCGTGATTTAAATGAATTGTTATTGACGTATGCTAAATTCTTTGGTTCATTTTTAGTAGGAATTACTACGTTATGGGTTTTTCTGATTCTTGTAGGAATCGTTTTTTTGAGACAGAGAATTCTGACCTTGTTAAAACATATTGTCAGTCCTCTAATTATTGCTTTCGGAACAACAAGTTCAGAGGCTGTTTTTCCTAAATTAACTGAAGAATTGGAACGTTTTGGAGTTAAAGACAAAATAGTTTCTTTTATGTTGCCTTTGGGATATTCTTTTAATCTTGATGGTAGTATGATGTATATGACTTTTGCTAGTATTTTTATAGCTCAAGCTTATGGAATTCCTTTGGATTTTCCAACCCAGCTAACAATGCTTTTTGTATTGATGCTTACTAGCAAAGGTATTGCAGGTGTTCCAAGAGCCAGCTTGGTTGTTGTTGCGGCTACTTGTGGAATGTTTAAAATACCAGTTGAAGGTATAGCTTTGATTCTTCCCATTGATCATTTTTGTGACATGTTTCGTAGTGCCACAAATGTATTAGGAAATGCTCTGGCAACATCAGTAGTTGGAAAATGGGAAAAGGAAGAGTAATAGTTTGAAAGTAAAAACTTGTGGTTTTATTACTTTTTTCCTGAATTCATCATCAATAGTACCGCACCTATAATACCTATGATGACCAATCCAAAAACGACAATCATTATGAATGATCCGTTTTCCCATGAATAAAGAGAAATAGTTTTCATAGTACTGTTTTTAAAATAAGGTCAAAGTTAGTTTTGTAGTTAGTTACAAACTATGATATTTATCATGAGGTATTTATGATGTACAATTGAAAAGATAGTAAAAAATTATTGATTTATTTATCGATTAATAATTTTTTAACTTTTTGAAATTCATAAAAATGAAGTAAAAACGAAAATTATATATATATTTGCTACTTATTCAAATTAAACTCAAAATAAAATTATGAAAAAACTATTACTTTCATGTATTCTGTTAATTTCGAGTGTTAGTGTTTTTGCACAAACCACTTGTGCTAATGCAACAAACATAACTTCAAATGGGACTAAAACTTGTCCAGCAATTACAGGTACATATTCAAATCCTTGCCTAGGTGGTACAACAAATGATGCTGGAGCCGCTATGAAAGCAATTTGGTTTAAATACACACCAGCTTCAAATGGGGAAATTACTATTTCATCAGACTTGCCAGTTAATGATGGAACTACCAACAGTGACGACACTAGATTATCTGTTTTTAGTGGTGTTTGCGCAACTTTAACATGTATTGATTATAATGATGATGTTGATGATGCCAATTATCTTTCTTCATTGACTGTTCCCGTAGCAGCTGGAACAACTTACTATATCCAATGGGATAATTATTGGTCAGCATTAAAATTTAGCTTTACTTTTGAATTTGTTGCTCAAGATTGTGTTAGACCTGGAGTAGGAGATTTCTACAGTCCAGATAGCTATACTACAACTTCAGTTAATTTATATTGGGATCCTGCTATTGGAGCTCCAGCGAATTATGACGTTGATTGGAGTACTGATTTTAACGCAGCTCCAGGAACCGGAACTATAGTGTCTGTTCCAGCTGGTTCTTTAGCATACGTTCCTGCGACAATTTCAGGTTTACCAGCTTCTTCTAACTTTAGATATTATGTTCGTGCAAACTGTGGAAGTACTCAAAGTGAATACCAAGGGCCATTTGCTGGATATTTAGCAAAAATATTACCTTACACAACTGATTTTGAAGATAATGGAAGAGATGGATTTCGTTTTTTTTCACTTTTTGACACAACTCAATATGATGCCCCGTTAGATACTTATGCAGATGGTGGTGCAGGAACTGCATTGTACACCTTTAATAGTACTACTGAAGCATCAGACGAGTGGGGCTATTCTAGAGCTATAAGTTTGAAAGCTGGAGAACAAGTAACTATTAAATTCAAAACTAGATTGTATTCAGAGACAGCTCCATCAGAAATGAAGTTAGAGCTTAAAGTTGGTGATGATCAATCAAGTATTGCTCAAACAACATTAATCGACACTTTTACGCTAACTGAAGATCTTTTCTATACCGACAATTCGGCATCTTGGACAGCTCCAGCTGATGGAACTTATCATTTTGGTTTCCATAATAATTCTGATGCAGGTGAAACAGATACAATATTATTTTTAGATACAATTGAACTTACTTCTGTACTTTCAACTAATGAATTTGTAGCTAATAAATTTACAGTTTCGCCAAATCCTACTAAAGATTTACTTTCTATTTCTTCTGCAAATAATTTAATTAGCACAATTGCCATTAAAGATTTAAATGGTAGAGTAGTAATGCAAAGAGGATTTAATAAAGTATCACAAGCACAAGTAAATGTTGCTGAATTGGCAACTGGAGTTTACATGATGAGTGTTACATCGGATGCAGGTAGTTTTACAAAAAAAATAATCAAACAATAATCACTGATTTATTGGTTTAAAAAACTCCTTAAGTAATTAAGGAGTTTTTTTATTCTAAAAACTTTGATTTTAGTTCTGGTGTTGGTATCATACAACTCGCTTTTTTACCATACCAAGAGTAACGATTCTTAGCAACATAGTCATATATATAGTTTCGCAAAACAGTAGGAATGATTTTGAAAACTGTTCCAAGATGAAAAAAAACCTCCGAGTTCTCTTGCAATTTCTAGTGCTGCAGAAGATTTATAATAATAAGCTACTCCCGGAACGTATAAAATAACACTGTCTATATTTTTATTCTGAATACCAATATGATTAACAATTTCTTGTCCTAGATTAGATTGTAAAGCTACAAAACGAAAGACATCTTTTTTATCATGGCGTATCACAAACTGAAGTAGTGAATCACACAAATTGCATACTCCATCAAAAAGAATAATTTTTTTGTTTTTAGGAAGGTCAAGCATAATTTTCAATATTTTACTTCAATTAATCACTAAAATGATGTGTTTATTAATTCTTTTTTGCTTCAACTAATTCTAATGCTTCAATGTTTACAGTCGATGTAAAACACCATAATTTACAATAGCTTTACTTTTTTCAATTTTATCAATACTCCCACTGCTTTTCCGTCAAACATTCTTACACGATCTCCTACTTTAAGAATGGGTTTCGGTTTCTCTACAATTAAATTAGCTTTGATTTTTTCTCTTTTTGCAACTCTAATTTCTTCAACTTTCACTTGAATTTCTTGAACGATTTCTTTTTCTTTTGGGCTTGTATTTTTGCTTCTTTACTATTGTTTTTAGTTCGCTTGGAATTTTCTATTTCGATTATCTTAAGAAATTCTGCAAGTAACTCTTTCTTATTTTTGGTATTAAAATATTTAGCAGCTAAATCTTCTATTTTTTGACCTATGTAAATCATCTTTTGGTTGCTGTCATACAACTCTTGATAGCTTTCTAGTTTTTGTTTGATTTTCACATTGATGCTCTCCATTTTTTTACTTTCTTCTCGCGCTTTTGATTCTTCTTCTTTAAGAGTTTGAGAAGTTTTCTCCATTTTGGAACGCTCTTTTTGAAGTGTAGCAATAGTTTTATCAAAACGCACTTTTCCTACTTCAATTTTCTTTTTGGCACGGTTAATCAATCCAAAAGGGATTCCATTTTTTTGAGCCACTTCAAAAGTGAATGAACTACCTGCTTGACCTAAAGCCAATTTATACATTGGTTCAAGCGATTTTTCGTTAAAAAGCATGTTGGCATTGGTCGCAAAAGGTAGTTCGTTAGCCAATATTTTCAAATTGGAATAATGTGTAGTAATTATTCCAAAAGCTTCTCTGTGATAGAATACTTCTAAGAAAATTTCTGCCAAAGCACCTCCTAATTCTGGATCAGAACCTGTACCAAATTCATCGATTAAAAAAAGTGTTTTATTGTTACATTTCTTCAAAAAATAGTTCATATTTTTTAATCGGTAACTGTATGTACTTAAATGATTTTCAATAGATTGATTGTCTCCAATATCAGTTAAAATTCTGTCAAATAAGAATGTTTCGCTTCGTTCATGAACGGGAATAAGTATACCAGATTGCAACATTAATTGTAATAGTCCTACAGTTTTCAAGGATATAGTCTTTCCACCAGCATTGGGACCTGAGATTACAATTATTCTATTTTCGTTATGTAATTCTATAGTTTGGGGATGAGTAATTTCGTTTTTTTGTTTATTATTTTGATATAAAATTGGGTGGTATGCGTCTTTAAAATAAAGCCTTCTTTCCTCAGTAATTTGAGGTAGAATACCATTAATTCTAGTAGCGTATTTCGCTTTTGCAGCAATTACATCAATATCGCTCAAAAGTTCTTGATAGCTACTAATTAGAGGCAAAAAATGCCGAATCACATTCGTTAATTGTTCAGTATTCTTGTTATTTCTTCTTTTTCTTCATATTCCAAATTGCTTAACTCCCTTGAATATCGCAATGTAGTTTCTGGTTCAATGTAAGCAATGCTTCCCGTTTTTGAACTTCCAAGGATAGAGCCCTTAACCTTTTTACGGTACATGGCAAGAACAGCTAAAACGCGTCTGTTTTGAACGAAACTTTCTTTAATATCATCTAGATATCCAAGGCTATTATATTGCGTTAACGCCATTCCAAAGCTTTGATTGACTTTGCCTCGTACTAGATTCATATCTCTTCTAATATTCAGTAAATCAGGAGAAGCATTGTCTTTAATTTCTCCATATTTATCAACTACTTCGTCAATGAGTTTGATGATTTCTTTAGTATATTCAATCTGTGAAGTCTTAGCATTTAAATATGGATAATATTCTTCAAACTTTTTGAAAAACTGAATCAGTAGGTTGCTAGTTTCTGAAATCGCAGCAATTTTCCTGAAACTTCCAACTTCTAGAAAGCTGTCTTCGATGCCTAATAATTTTATTTCATAGGTTATCGCATCAAAACCATGGTTAGGAATAGCATTATTATTCTGGAATGACGAGAGATATTCTGAAGTTTGCAACAAAGCAGTCATTAGACTTTCCTTAGTTTTAAAAGGAACAATCTCAAGTGCTTTTTGTTTGCCTATATCCGTATTGCAAATAGAGGAAATAGTCCCTAATACAGTTGAAAATTGTAAATCTTGAAGCGTTTTATCCGTTATCGAAATCATTTTTTTAAATCAAAGCTCAAAGTTACAAAGGTTCAAAGTCTTAATGGAATAGAATTTCATATTTTTGGATAAAATTATAGTATGTTTAGCACAATAGATTCTTCATGGCAGAAAATACTTTCGGATGAATTTAAAAAATCGTATTTTCTACAATTGGAAAAAGAGGTTAATGAGGAATATCAAAATACTATTTGTTATCCTCCTAAAGAATTAATTTTTGCAGCTTTCAATTATTGTTCCGTTGCTAATTTAAAGGTAGTTATCATTGGTCAGGATCCCTATCATGGAGTTGGAGAAGCTAATGGGTTGTGTTTTTCTGTGAATGATGGAGTGAAAATTCCTCCTTCTTTGCGGAATATTTATAGAGAATTGAATGATGATTTGGGAGTTCTTTTTATGCCATCATCAGGAAATTTAGAACGGTGGGCTAGGCAAGGAGTTCTTCTTTTAAATGCTTCATTAACAGTAAGAAAGGACAAACCCAATAGTCACAAGCATTTGCTATGGAATACTTTTACTGATGCTGTCATTGAAATAATTTCAAATGAAAAGCAAAATATAGTTTTTTTACTTTGGGGAAGTTTTGCTCAAAAAAAAGGTGCAAAAATTGATAGAAGCAAACATTTGGTTTTAGAATGCGGTCATCCATCTCCTATGAGTGCTAATCAAGGGAAATGGTTTGGCAATAAACATTTTAGTAAAACCAATGCCTATCTAGCTGAAAAGGGAATTTCAGAAATTGATTGGTAAACTAGTCTAAAGTCAAAGCTCCAAGAATTTCTTCAGACATAAAAGGGCCACCAGGATACGTAGCTGTATAATCCAAATTTAGCCAAATCATTCCCCTTTCATCGATGTGGTAATGCAATTTTTTCCCTTCACTTTCTTTTACAAAAAGCACTTTTTTGATTAAATAATTAATGGTTTCCATATCTGCAGCATCACCTATTGCAATTTCGGGATAAATATGTCCACCAGTATGAATTAAACGAGGTGTACCACCAATGGATTTGATACAAGCAGCCATTAGTACAGAATGATCATCACAATCACCTGATAAATAGGTTAGCGATTCGGTAGCATCAGCAATATATTCTTTTCCTTTGGGGTCATTAACATAGTTCCAACGACTATTAATTTCTTTAAAAACAGCAAAACATTGAATTATGGTTCGGTATTTTGAATATCCTTTTATCTCTCTAAAATTTTTTGTTGTTGCCCATAATGAAAAGTCTCTAATCCGTTTGTTTTCAAATTCAATGGCATTAATAATTTTAGATTTGTTAGGAAACGGAAGTAATTTTGAAATGATAATATCTTGAGGATTCGGACTGTCTGACATGGAATAAATCATATACCTGTAATCTTCAAATACACTCGAAAATCCATATCTACCAGAGAAGCTTCCGAACAGTAAAGCAATCAAATATAAAGCAATACAAACAATTATAACGGTTCTTAAGACTCTTAAAACCAATTGAATTATCACTAAAATTAGGAGAAATAGAAAAATTCTATCTAAATTAAAATACCAATTTGGATTGATTGTATTCTGATGAATTATAATGAAAACAGGAACAGCAATTAAAAAATTAAGAGCAAAAATGATAACATCGTCCCAAGGTTTTTTTACCTGAAGCTGTTGCTTAATTTTTTGTATAGAAATATACTTTGGGTTTATCATCTTGACCTAAAAGGCGAATAGCGCATTTTTATACGTTCTGCAAAAGTACTTTTTTTATCAATAATTATTGGGTTTGTGTGTTGATTTTGGATTTAGTTTAACCTTTTGGTATAGAAACGTTTTTTTAGTAAATATGTTTTGTAAAAAAATCTATTTCTGTAAAATCTGATACAAGAATTATAGCCACAAAAAAAACGAGTTGATACCATAATTGATGTCAACTCGCTTGAAAAAAACTTACATGTTTTAATTTTCTTTTTATCATCTAGTATTGCTCCAGTTCCAGCACCAACTCCTGCACCAGCCAAACCACCAATAATAGCGCCTTCACCTTTTTTTTTCTTGCTGATGGCAGCACCTGTTATAGCACCAACTCCAGCACCAATTACAGCTCTTTGTCAGCTCCACTCCATTTTTTCTTTGTGGAGTTGAGTTGCAAGGTTGATTGTCATGAACTACGACTACTTCTTTTTGCTTTTGTACATTTTGATTCACGATAGTCATGGAGTCAATGATACGTTGTTTTTCAGCCACTGCTTTCATGGAGTCAATTGTTGCTTGGCGCACATCGTTTTCAACTACAACCTGTTTGTCAGTGTTTTTACAAGATACCATTAAGGACACAAAAGTTAAAATCATTATTATCTTTTTCATATTTTAAAATTTTATATTATAGGTAAAGATACAACTAAAATTTACCAATACAGCCACTATTAGTATTTCATTGTGTCTTGAATGTAATCATAGCTAATTAAAATATGAAAGATGATGTATTATTTTCCATCAACCACCAATTCCAAAATGTATTTGACTGATCCAAGTATTTTTCAATTAAACTCATGCCAATTTTTTCAAGAATATGATTGGAAGCTTGGTTTTCAGCGTGGGTGTAAGCATTCATTTTTTCAATTTTCATTTGCTTAAATCCATAGTCTAGCCATGCAATTGACGCTTCAGTTGCATATCCTTTGCCCCAGAATTTTTCACTTAATCGGTATCCATAATCATAAAAATTGATATTGCCGTTTTCAGGTTGTTCGGTTACAAACTTTATTCCAGTCCAACCAATGAACTCGTTGGTATCTTTTAAAATCGTAGCAAATCGACCAATTTTGTTGCTCTTGTATTGATTACGAACATATTCGATTATTTGAATACTTTCTTGAATAGTTTTTGACGGATTTTGCCAAAGATATTTATGTACCTCTGGATTTTTATCCATCGCAAATAAGTCTTGTGCATCCGATAATTTTAAAGGACGAAGCATAAGTCTATTGGTTTCTAGTATCAAATTCATTTGAAGTTTTTTTTTTAAATTAATACTATTCATGTAGAAACAAAAAATGGGACATTAATTGTTGTTACTTAAATGCCCCATTTTATCCTAAAAAAAAGCTCAGTTTTTAGTAAAACCAAATTATTTTATTCCGCCAATTTATCTAAAGCATATGCTATTAATTTGTCAACTGCTTTGTAGGGATCTTCACTGAAAGTTCCGTTTGCCCGATTTGCAATAATTGCATTTAATGATAAGCAGTTGTGTCCTAAAAGTTTACCTAAACCATAAATGGCTGAAGTTTCCATCTCAAGATTTGACATTCTGACAGTATTGAATTTGAAATTATCCATTTTACTGTTTAAACTTGGATCTTGAATGTCAAGACGCAAAACTCTTCCTTGTGGACCATAAAATCCTCCAGCAGTTCCAGTAATTCCCTTGTGCATTTGGTCACTATCAAATTTTTTCTCTAAAACTTTTGAGCAAGCAATGATATACGGTTTACCTTTTCGTAAATCCCAATTTGTATGCTTAATGAAAGCATCTTCCATATCGTTTTCGGTAATATCATCAATTAGGTAGGAGCGAAGCATATTATCTAAGCCTAGTCCATATTGCCCCATCACAAAACTATCCACAGGAATATCTTCTTGCAATGAACCTGAAGTTCCAATGCGGACAATGTTCAAAGAGGTTAATTTTTCTTTTGGCTGACGTGTTTCTAAATCGATATTTACTAAGGCATCTAATTCATTCATTGTAATATCAATGTTATCAGGACCTATACCTGTTGACATTACAGTTATTCTTTTTCCTTTATAATATCCTGTTTGTGTTTTAAACTCACGTTTTTGAGTAGAGAATTCAATGCTATCAAAGAATTGTGTTATTTTTTCGACTCTATTTTGATCCCCTACAAAGATGATATCATTAGCAATATGTTCTGGTTTTAGGTTTAAATGATACACACTTCCATCTGGGTTTAGTATCAATTCTGATGATTTTATCATTGTATTTGTCTGTTTGTTAATTTATGTTTTTTGGTTACTTATTTTATCCTCCTACACGTTTTATAGAATATCCTTCTGATTTTAAAATTTCCATGATTTTATCTCTAAAGTTTCCTTGAATGATAATTTCATTATCCTTTACAGAACCTCCAACACCACATTTGGTTTTCAACATTTTCCCCAATGTTTTTAAATCTTCCTCATTCCCTTGAAAGCCTTTAATTATTGTTGCTACTTTTCCGCCTCTGTTTTTTTTATCTAAATGAGCTTCAAGTCGTTGTTGATTATTTGCTACTGTTTCTTCTACATTTGATTCATTATCAAATTCAAAATCTTTATTTGTATAAAATACAAAGCCACCTAAATCATGAAAACTATTTACTTTTTTTGACATATTAGAGATATGGTAGTCTTTAGTAGTGTAGAAATACTTATTTTATGATATAATCATATTATTTTGACAAATTTAAGCAAATTCTTTATAATTCAACACCAAATATATGATTGCTTTATTAGAATTGAAATAAGATTTCCAACTTTAACGTATCTTTTTTTGAAATTGGTATAAATTTTTAGAATAAAAAAACAGTTGCAAGAAATTCCTGCAACTGTTTAAAATTTATTGAAATTTTTATTGTTTGATAAAACGTTTAATTATTGGTTTTCCATCGGTAGAAATTTCTAACAAATATACCTTTAGTAATGTTTGAAATAGAAATTATTCCATTTTCAATTTTTCCTTTAGCAATTTCTTGACCTAATATGCTGATGATTCTATAATTTGAATTATCTGCTAATGAGATGTTCAATACATCCCCTTTTACAGGGTTTGGATACATTTTAATATCGTTGATATTGTTTGTAATTCCTTTAGCATTATTGGTATTTCGACTGCCTAAATCACCACAACTGTCTATTGCATATGAATCCCATTCCGTTGAAAGGTTGAAGGTAGTATTAGGAGAAGTTATTGTCGATTTTCTTCTGATAGTTACATCTATAGCAAAGTTAGCCGTTCCTCCATTAAAGGTTCCAATGATATCAATTAAAACACCATTTTTGAATAATCCAACGGCATCATTACCATTAAAAGTCATTTCATTGGCAGCAGTAGATATATTGGCTGACGCTGTATTGTAACATGCTAAGGCAATTGAACTATGGACAATTACAAATTTAGCACCATTATTTAAATTACCAGATAATGCAAGACCAGTGCTCCATGAACCTGCTCCATTAGTTTGTTTTTTTACCGTATAAATAGATAAATCAACTGTACTTCCTGTATTGTTAGCAATTTCTAAAGCCTTGTTAAATGAAGAACCTTCGATGTATTCAGAGAATAATAAATCAGTAGCACCACCTCCAGAGGCAGCGTTAATAGTTACATAACCACGTTACTTGCTGTAGATATGTTTCCTGCAGCATCTTTGGCTTTTACAGAAAAAGTGTAAGCAGTTAAGCGCTTAATCCACCACGCAAAGGTAGTAGCGGTCGTTGTTGGGCCAATCAAGGCTGGATCCTGATACACATCATATCCAGTTACTCACATTATCTGTTGAAGCTGCCATGAAAATTGTTGCTGTTTGGTGTTCCAGAAGGCTGTTGAAACTAGCGGGCGGGGGGCTGTAGTATCAGCTAGGTGTTAATGTGGTATTTACAGTATTGCTTGAAGCGAAATATTTCCTGCAGCTCTTTGGCTTTTACAGAAAAAGTGTAAGCAGTTGAAGCGCTTAACCCACTCACTGCAAAGGTAGTTGCACTAGTAGTTGCACCAATCAAACTTGAATCTTGATACACATCATAGCCAGTTACTGCAACATTATCTGTTGAAGCTGTCCATGATAAATTAGTGCTAGTTTCAGTAGTTCCAGAAGCTGTTAGACTAGTTGGAGCCGATGGAGCTGTAGTATCAGCTGGTGTTAATGTAGTAACATTTACAGTATTGCTTGAAGCAGAAATATTTCCAGCAGCATCTTTCGCCTTTACAGAAAAAGTGTAAGCAGTAGAAGCGCTTAATCCACTCACTGCAAAAGTAGTAGCAGTGGTTGTTGAGCCTTTTAAAGTAGCTCCTTGATACACATCATATCCAGTTACTCCAACATTATCTGTTGAAGCTGTCCATGACAGATTAGTTGTAGTTTGTGTAGTTCCTGAAGCAGTCAGACTAGTAGGAGCTGTTGGAGCTGTAGTGTCTGTAGCCGCAGCAGTAATAGTAAAGTTAGCATTAGAAACGTCAAAGAAAATATGATTGGTTCCTTTTACCATAATTCTTTTTTGTGTTCCCGGTGTATTAGGAATGGTAATAGCTTGTGTTCCGTCATTAGGCGTTGCTGCCAATAAAGTAGTCCAAGTACTTCCTGCATTGGTAGACAACAAAATGTCTACATTGGCATAATTTACACCATTAGCCGTAGTTCCTGCTACACTCCAAGTTACCGTTTGCGTAGAATTTCCCACATAAGAAACTGCTGTGTTTGGAGAACTAACTGTAAAAGGTCCAGCAGTTCCATTTACTGTAATAACTGTATCATCGCTATTGTTTGCTGGTCCACCGGCACGGTTATCTCGAACAGTCAATCTAAAATTTAAAGTACGTGCCACTGAAGATAGAGCTTCTACTGTAATTTCAGACCCTGCTGTGGTTGTCGCTCCTGATAGTATTGATGACATTTTAGGAAAATATCTAATAGGTGAGGTGGTAGGGTTATACGATCTGTAATTTACTCCTGTTGTTTTAGTAGCACTTGGTGCCGCTGCAGTACTTTGAGAATTCATTTGTTCCCAGTTGTACGTCAGCACATCTCCGTTTGCATCTGTCCCTACACCTGTTAACATAAATGGTGTACTTTTAGGTATAGTATAATCCAAGCCAGCATTAGCAGTTGGAATAGCATTTCCTGTAACTGTTGTGGTTTGACAGGTCGTAGTTTTAATATAATTTGTTACTTGTTGAATGCTGATAGCATGGAAATAAGGATCGGAATGGGGCTGAACATCTAAATTAGTTATTCCGGCGTATCCCATTATAGTAGATCCACTTCCTGGTTCCATTTGAACTCCAGTTCCTTCATTACTGTGGGTAAAAGTGTGATTTCCTCCAAACTGGTGTCTCATTTCGTGTGCTACATAGTCAATATCAAAATTATCTCCTGATGGAATTCCATCACCAGGAGAAGTAAATCCGCTTCCTTTTCCTAGAGGAGCAGAAGTAGTTGGATTTTACAAACGCAACCAATACAACCTGCATTTCCACCACCACCAGAGGCTCCAAATAGATGACCAATATCATAATTTGCACTTCCAATAACATTAGTTAGTGTGGTTTGTAATTCTTGATTCCAAGCTCCATTTGCACCTGTACTTGCTGCAGAGTATGGGTCAGATGAGGCACTGGTATAAATTACTAAATCATTATTGCTAATAAGATTCATATGTACTCCAAAATCTTTTCAAAGACACCATTGACACGAGTCATGGAATTGTTTATTGCAGCCAAAGCCAAGGCTTTTGTTCCTCCAAAATACGAAGTATACTCTCCTGTTACTGATAGTGCTAATCGAAAATTCCTTAATTTACCATCATCAGCATTCGGTCTTGCAGCCAGACTTTTATCTAAATCTTTGTGCGCAGTAGCTATAACTTTACATTCAAATTTACTTAAAGAGGCTATTTTATCTGATGAAGTATATACACTATAACTGCTCAAATCTTTGGTATAAGGTTCGATAAAACAGCGGTTTGATCAGGTCTAATCATCATACTGTAAAGACCTAGTGGAGATAAACTGAAGTAAAGAATTGAATTCGGATTTTCAATTCCTTGTCCAACATACGATTTAATTTCAGGATATTTAGCCGCTAATTCAGGATCCATATTGGAAGACTCTTGAATTCTAAAATTTTCAAATTGACCATTAGTAACGGGGAATAAAATAGTTACACTCGACTTTGTTCCGTTAGCAAATCGTTTTGGTGAACTTGAAAGAGCTTGTTTTAAATAATTGACATCCAATTCAAATAATTGCGGATTCTTGATGTTTTTCTTATTTTCATAAGTAACAGCATCGATTTTTTTTAACTGTAGATTTCCACAAAGTTTTACCACCTTGGGCAAATGTAAAGCTTGTAATAGTAAGTAATGCAATAGAAAGTAATTTGTTTTTCATAATAATATTACTGGTTTTAGTTAAAAGCAGCGTCAAATATATAAGTATTAATCAATTAATAATTCAACGAATAAATATATTTATTAACAATTTGTTACTCCTGAATGTTTAATCTTGAATATTTTACAATAAATAAACAAAAACAATAAGATTAATTGATTTTCTTTTTTTATGTAAAAATTAATATATGTTTTGATAGTAAAAAAAGAGCCTTATCTCGAAATTTTGCTTAAAGTTTAATACATTTAACCCATTGAAATCTATTTTTGAATTTTTATGAAAGCAGCTTTTTTATTTGTGATATTACCTTGGATTGTATTAGGATGCAATGCAGCTAAAACTACTTCTACCGTCAAAGAACCTACAGATATAGTGTCTAGCAGTCGACAAGCCCTAAATCAAGATCAGATAATCTATTTTAGAGCAGCGGGCAATGAGCCTTTTTGGAGTTTAAAAATTAGTCATAGTGGATTTCAATTTTCTTATTTTACTTCAAAAATTCAGACTTTTAATGCTCCTTTAGTAGCCCCAATAACAGGACAGGATGCAAATGTAAAAAGGTATCGTATTGTAACCGAATCTGGTCAGATGAATATCCAGATTATTCAGAACGATTGTAAAGATAGTATGACAGGTGTGTTATCGCCCTACACAGTTGAGGTTGAATTAAAATTAGGTACTGCACCCATTTTTATAACTTATAAAGGTTGTGGAGAATACATTACCGATGCTCGATTACACGATACATGGATTTTAGAAACTATGAATCGTAAACCTATTGGTAATGATGATTTTAGTATGGGGTTTCCGAGACTTGAAATTAATACCAAGAGCAATCATTTTTACGGATTTGCTGGTTGTAACGGTATGAGCGGGAAGCGTATTTTTGAAAAGAAGTGTTGCGATTTACTAAGATAGCCACCACCCGAAAAATGTGTCAAACACAAAATAAAGAAATGGATTTTATCAAAATACTTCAAAGCACCTCTTCTTATGAGTTATCAAATGGCAAATTAATTTTAAGGAATACTTCGGGAGAGGAGCTGATTTTTAAAAAGTAGATTAGTTTTTTCACTTTTCTCTTTTGTTGTACATCTATACCATAGCATATGATTTTTACATTATAATTTATTTAACAATAATGATATAGTTAGAGACACCTTAATAGAGTAACTTTAGTCAAAATTATTAGTTATGATAGCAACAAAAGGATATGCAGCTCAAAATGCTCAATCAGATTTAAAACCTTGGTCTTTTGAAAGACGTGAAGTAGGGCCCCACGATGTGCAATTTGATATTCAATTTTGTGGCGTTTGCCACAGTGACTTACACCAAATTAAAAATGATTGGGGCGAAGGAATTTTTCCAATGGTTCCAGGTCACGAAATTGTTGGAAAAGTCATAAAGGTTGGAGGACATGTAAAAAAGTTTAAAGTTGGAGACCTAGCAGGAACAGGATGTTTGGTTGATTCTTGCAGGACTTGTGAGAATTGTCAGGACGGATTAGAACAATTTTGCCTCAACGGAATGACAGGTACCTATAACAGTTTGGAGCAAGACAAAAAAACGCCTACATATGGTGGTTATTCGAATACCATAGTTGTACACGAAGATTTTGTGTTGCACATTTCTGATAAATTATCATTAGCAGCAGCAGCTCCATTATTATGCGCAGGTATCACTACTTATTCACCCTTACGCCATGGGAAAGTTGGTAAAGGGCATAAACTAGCGGTTTTGGGATTGGGTGGTTTAGGACATATGGCAGTAAAATTTGGTGTCGCTTTTGGAGCTGAGGTTACAGTTCTTAGTACTTCTCCAACCAAGGAAGCTGATGCTAAAGAATTGGGAGCACACCATTTCGTGGTTACAAAGGATGCTACTCAACTGGCTAATGTAGTTGGTTCTTTCGATTTTATTTTAGATACCGTTTCTGCTCCACATGATATTAACATGTACTTATCGCTTTTAAAAACTAATGGTATACATATATGCGTTGGAGTACCACCAACACCTTATGATTTGCATGCTTTTAGTTTAATAGGAGGTAGAAAAAGCTTGGTGGGTTCACTCATTGGTGGCTTGCCTGAGACTCAAGAAATGCTTGACTACTGCGCTGCAAATAACATCGTATCAGAAATTGAAATTATTGATATTAAAGATATTCATGCTGCTTATGATCGTATGTTGAAAGGAGACGTAAGGTATCGATTTGTAATTGATATGGCAACTTTGTAGTCTATAACAATTAGATTGGTAAAAAAGACATTTTCATAGAGGATGTCTTTTTTCATTTTAATAGTTTTATAAATTGTGTTCAGGTAAAGTTGTATTAGGTGTTATTAGTGCTTTGTGTAGTTTGTCAATTTCTAGTGGTTTCAGTAGAAATCCATTAAAAAAGTTGTTGTATCCGTTATTATCTTTAGCAGAAATGTCAGCAGTTAGCGCATAGATAGGAATATTTTTATTGGATGAGTTTCCATTTCTAATAATCGCTGTAGCTTCAAAACCATCCATTTCGGGCATGTGAATGTCCATTAAGATAAAATCATAGGGTTGATTTTTGGCTTTTTCAACAGCTTCTTTACCATTCTTGGCATGGTCTGTTACAATGCCCCATCTACTCAACAATCGAATTGCAATTTGAGCATTAATAGCATTGTCTTCTGCCAGTAGTACACTTTTATCTTCTAAACTTTCTGTTACTACTTCTTGTTTATTCTGAATGTGATTTATGCCTTTTTTGAGTTTCAATTCGAACCAAAAAGTAGTCCCTTTTCCAATTTCGCTCGTAACTTTGATTTCGCTTTTGTGCAATTTTACAAGATTTTTTACAATAGCTAAGCCTAATCCAGTTCCACCTTGTTTTCGTGTTATTGTATTTTTTATTTGAGAAAAACTTTCAAATATTTTAACTAAGTCCTTGCTTTCAATTCCTTCACCTGTATCAGTTACTTTAAAGGTCAATACATCATATTGTTTTCCTTTTTTAGTTACTTCGACAACAAGGTCCACAGTTCCTTTTTTTGTAAATTTTATAGCATTACTCACTAAGTTTCCTAATATCTGAGTAAGTCGGGTTTGGTCAACAAGATACATAGCTTCATTAGAAATACCACAGTGAAACTTAAATCGTAATCCTTTCTCTTGTGCTTGATAATCATAGGATTTCCAAATATTTTCCAATAATTCTTTTAAGGAAACAGGGTGAAATTCTAACATCATTTTACCTAAATCTAATTTGGTAAAATCGAGTATATCATTGATAATCCACATTAGTAAGTTCGACGAAAATTTTAATGAATTTATGAGTTTTGTATCCTCGTCATTATAACGTTCACTCAGCATAGAAACAATGGTTGTAATCGCATTTAAAGGAGTTCTAATTTCATGACTCATCGTCGAAAGAAATTCTTGCCGCACCCTTGCTGCTTCTTCAGCTCTATTGTTCTTTTCGATCATTTCTGCCTTTTCTTTTTGCAACTGAGCTTCTTTTTGCATTGTTTTCATTTGCACAAGCATATCATAACTATCAATTACTTTTAGAGTTTGGGTGTTGATCACATGCTCTTTTTCGTTAAGATAATGCTCTAAATAATCTAATGCGGCAGTTTCATTTTTTTCTTGTTTGTAAATTCGATATAATAGATAATAGCATTTGAACTTAATGATAGAAATATTGTATTGCTCTGTCAAGGCTAATGCATCGCTTAATCTTTTTTTAGCATTTTCTAGACGGTTCATGGCGAGGTAGAGTTTTGCCATTTTGTGAAAAACACATTGCTAAACCTAAGCGTTCTCCATTTGAGTGTGAATGGCAAATGGACTCTTCAAACTCGATTTCGGATTCTTGGTGTTTTTGTAATGCTAATAAGACTTTAGCTCTACCGTATTTTGCAAATGCTAATCCTCTAACATCTCCTGTTTCTTGTTTTATAGCAATTGATTTTTCTATTATTGTGCTTGCTAATTCAATTTTTTGTTGTTTGATGTAAACCCCAGATAAATTGTTGTAAGCATTGGACTCTAGATTTAAATCATTGATTTTTTTTGCGGCAGCAATGGCATTTTCATAGGCTTGAACAGCACTCTTTTGATCGTCAGAATATTCATAAACGGTTCCTAATGATTTTTCGCAACGGGAAATATTATAATAATCGTTAAACTTCTTATAAATATTTAAAGCATCTATTAAGAAAACAAGACCTATATGATAATTGTCTGTTTTGTAATATACCCCTGCAATACTGTACTTGGCATCGGCAATTCCTTTTTCGTCATTTAATGCTTCGAACAATTCCATGCTTTTTTGGGCATGTAGAAGAGCTGTTTCATTATCACCAATAATCATGTGGTACAATGAAAGTTGAGAAAGTGCTTTGGCTTTTATGTCGTTTAAAGCAGAATCATTACAGCTAGATGAGACCTCTTTAGCTAATTCAATACTATAATCAAGCTTATAAATACGCGCTTTATTAGCTTCGTCCAAAAGAGAAATTAGCTTGTCTTTCAATGCCATTTATAAAGATCTTAATTAAAAAATGAAGACAGTTATTTTTTATAAAACTAAGAAAATTTATTATAAAAAACAATAGAAAATAATTTATCACTAATTATTCTTTCGTTAAATACTCTTAGTCAGTCGATTATTTTTATATACAGATTTTCTTGATTTATTTGTATATTGGCTTGTTAATTAGCCATTTATTTACGTAAATATGTATTTATGAAAGCGCATAATCTAAAGAATGGAGTTGAATATTCCTAATCTCACACCGCTAAGAGGCTTTGCGGCGATGGCTGTAGTCCTATTTCATTTTAATGAGATTTTAGTTTTGTTCGTTACCCAAGAGCTAACGATGTTACTTCGAAAATGCTATTTGATGGTCGATTTGTTCTTTATCATGAGTGGATTTATCATGTTGCATGTGTATGGAGCTAGTTTTACCAATTCTATTCAACAGCATACTTTTTGGACTTTTATCAAGGCGCGATTTGCTCGTTTGTATCCGTTACACTTATTTACTTTGATCGCCTCTGTTGTTTTATTTTATTCGTTATCAAATGCAACGGATTCTATTTCTAGTCGGATTTATAATCCAAATGGGATGTAACCAATCTATTCATGCTTCATGCTTGTGGTGTTCATGATATTTTTACTTGGAATGTTCCCGCTTGGAGTATCAGTGCAGAATGGTGGGCCTATATGGTATTTCCTTTTTTAGCACTTCTTTTGGCAAAGAATAAGCGCTTAGGTGCCATTATCATTGGAGTAATGGTTGTTATCCTTTATTGTGCTATTGTATATTTTTTGCCAAGAATCAATCCTTTTGTACCTACGATTCCAAATTTAAATCATGATTTAGACGTTACTTACGATTAGGCTATTTGAGAGGTATAGCCAGATTTATGATAGGAATGCTAACCTATGTTGCTTATTCAAAAGAAAAATAGTGCATTTGTTTACTGGAGATACCATCGCTTTAGTAACAATCCTAGTACTCTTGGTGAGTATGCATTTAGGATGGAATGATTTAGTCTATATTCCACTTTTGTACTTTTGGTTTTGTGCTTCAGTTCAAATGAAGGAAAATTGGCTCTGTTGTGTGCTCAAAAACCGTTGCAGTATTTGGGAGATATTTCGTATTCGATATACATGGTTCATGGATTGATGCTCTTTTTGCAGGCGATTTTACTCAAACTTGTTGGAATAACTTTTAAAGAAGGGGAGATGCGCCAAATTCCATTTCTTTCAGGTCTTTGGTCAAGTCTCTTATTTTTAGGGCTTGTCATTGGTATTTCTTCCATTACTTATTATGGAATTGAAAAACCGTGTAGAAAATGGTTGAATAGAAAAATGAATTAAACCGATGACACTCTCAATACTAATCGCTGTAATACTCATTATCATAGGAATTATTGTCTGCTATTTGTGGATTAAATTCGTTAAACTATTTGAATTTGTAATGATATTTTTAACAACTTCCATTATCAAAGGTTTAGTTTGGCTAATTGATAGAAAGGATATAGAGAAATGAACGACCCTCAAATCATGGCACAAAAAAAAAAAGCAGAACGGTATGAAAGACTCTATAACGAATATGTACATGAAATGCAAAAGACGAACCATCCTGAAATTGTATCCAAACACGAATTCATAGCAGATCAAGAACTAAGAAAAAATTGAATCTTTGATTAAAACTTGCTACGACTGCTCCACAATACTAATTTCCTCATCACTCAACCCACTGGGCATACAACATAGCATCAATAACTTTGTCGGTGGTGTCAATTTGGGATTTTATAGCGTTGAGTTTGGCAGCCTCGCTCCTGAAATACTCTTTCCACTCCTTCTTGCGATAGACTGAGTTTTATTTTGAGTTACCCAGTTCTTGATAAAATCAGCGTAGGATAACAGATACCAGTCTTGTAGTTTTTTTGGGCATTGGAGCTACATTGTCTTTGTTGTAAAAACTTACGTTGAATGGTTCTTTGAAACTTTCAGGATTGCTCTTGAAAGTCTTGTTTAAAGATAGCAACAAATTGGCTTTTGGATGAAGAGGTTTAATTCTTTAATTCAACAATAGTAATTAAAGCAATTGTGATTTTTTACTTTAGGGTAAACTACTTTATTATCAGACGAAGTATTTGTAAAATGATAGAACATCAATTTTGAATTTAAAGTCGATAGTTTGAATAGAGGAGCTTGATCAAAATAAATCGTAAAGTTCTTTCTAGTTAATTCAATATTTTCCATAAAATGTCTTATTAAGAATTACATTTAAAATTACAAATAGTTAATTTAAAAATGAAAGTAACGAGACGAATAAAGAATAAAAATAGTCACAATTTTATGCTTCAATTTAAATACCTAATGTCAATTGTGTAAAGTGAAACTTTATTGTTAAGTTTGGAAGACCTAATAAAACTTAATGACTTTCAACGAAGATTCTAGAGTTAAAATACCTACCATATTGCATTTAATGCGATTGGGTTATGAGTATTTACCATTATCTACTGTAAGTTGGGATGAATCCACCAATATTTTTACCGATATTTTTAATGAAAGCATTAAAAGGTTAAATCCAGAATTTAATAGTGGTGACACTTCTCGTTTTTATAATGAAGTTGTTTTGACATTAGAGAATGAAGATTTAGGAAAAGCTTTTTACGAGAAATTGATAGATCAATCAGGAATTCGTTTAATTGACTTTGAAAATTTTGATAATAATTCATTTCACGTCATAACTGAGTTGACTTATAAAAAAGATGAGGATGAGTTTCGCCCAGATGTTATTTTATTAATTAATGGTATGCCTTTGGTTTTTATTGAAGTTAAGAAACCAAATAATCTTGATGGATATGCTTATGAACACAAGCGCATTGGGACTCGTTTTCAAAATAAAAGTTTCGGAAGTTTGTGAATCTTACCCAATTGATGATTTCTCCTAACAACATGGAATATGATAATGAATCAACGTCTATGTTGCAAGGTGCTTTTTATGCTACCGCTTCTTATAAAAAGCCTAGCTTCAATTTTTTTAGAGAAGAGGCAACTTTTGACTTTAATCAATTACTTTATTCAATTGATGATATAACTGAAATTAAGGTATTAAAAGATAATAACTTAGTCGGAATTAAAAACTCAGAAGAGTTTATTACAAATAAAAACCCAAATTCTCCAACGAATAGAATTTGCAACTCATTGTTGCAGCGAGAGCGTTTAAAGTTTATGTTGCAATACAGTATCGTTTTATAAAAGCAGTAAAGGATTAGAAAAGCATATCATGCGCTATCCCCAACTATTTGCAACCAAAGCAATTGAAGCTAAACTTGAGGAAGGAATTAAAAAAGGAATCATTTGGCATACTCAAGGAAGTGGTAAAACAGCCTTAGCGTATTACAACGTAAAATATTTGACTAATTATTTTCACCAAAAAAAAATAATTCCAAAATTTTATTTTATTGTTGATTGATTGGATTTATTGATACAATCAGCTAAAAAGAATTTAAAAGTAGGGGATTGGTGGTACAGAAATTAGTAGTAAAGAAATTTGCAAAAGATATAAAATCTACTAGTGTAATCCATAAATTGCGGGAAAGCTGAAATTATTATAAATATTCAAAAATTTCAAGATGATCCTGATGTTGTTCGCAACAGTGATTATAATTTAAATATTCAACGTTTTACTTTTTAGATGAAGTACATAGAAGTTACAATCCAAAAGGAAGTTTCTTAGCTAATTAAATGAATCTGATCCAAAATGCTATTAAAATAGGACTAACCGGAACGCCTCTTTTTAGGAACTGATTATAATTCAAAATCTTTATTTGGGGGCTATATACACAAATATTATTACAATTCTTCAATTGCTGATGGTTATACATTGCGATTGATTCGTGAAGAAATTGAAACTAATTATCAACTCACCATAAAGGAGGCTTTAGAGGAGATAGATATTCTAAAAGGCAATGGCGATAAGAAAATAGTTTATGCACACCACAAGTTTGTAGAACCAATGCTTGACTACATAGTACAAGATTTAAGAAAGCTCGCATTGCAACGAATGACAACACTATTGGCGCAATGGTGGGTTGTGTGACTCGTCGGAACAAGCAAAAGTCTTTATGAAATTTTCAAATAAGTATGCTGAAAAAACAAGCTTTGAAGACATTTACCTCTAGCAAATGAACCTAGAACTAGTTATGGCAACAATAAAAGTACGAAAGCAAGCGTGAAAACTGCTGCTGTAATCCTGCGAAGACATTAGAACTAAAGACGAACGAAAAAACGAGATCGATCAATTTAAAGATGGCAACTATCGATTTACTTTTTGTTTTCAATATGTTACTTGCAGGTTTTGATGCTCCAAGATTGAAAAAAATTATACATAGGAAGAGTTATTAAATCACATAATTATTACAAACCCTTAACTCGTGTTAATCGAACGTATAAAGATTTCAAATATGGTTATGTAGTTGATTTGCCGATATTCAGAAAGAATTTGACAAAACCAATCAAGATTATTTCAATGAATTGCCAATCAGAGTTGGGTGATGAGATGGAACATTATTCCTAATTTGTTCAAATCCAAGAAGAAATCAATGCCGAAATTCAAGAAATAAAAGAGGTGTTATTTCATTACAACACACAAAATGGAAATCTTTTCACAACAAATTAACAGATTCAAGATAAAATTTGATGCTTCAAATTACAAGCTTCGAATAATGCTAAGAGTTTATATAATCTAATTCGCTTGTCAGGCCAATTAAAGTTTTATTAGAAAATTGGATTTTCATAAACCAACGGTATTGTCAAGAGAAGCCAATAATCATTTGGCATTAATTAATACAAAAGAAGCTTTTTGCAAAGCAATGTTGATACTTCTAACTTATTGAACATTGCATTGGAAGATGTGTTATTTGCTTTTGTAAAGGTTGAGAGGAAGAGATGGTTTTAACCGATCAATTGAAAAACCACGCTACAAAAAAACTCGTGAAATGCTTGGTGGTAATTTTGAACAAAAGATCCGCTATTTATTTCGCTAAAAGAAGAATTGGAACGCTTGATCAAAGAAAAATTTGAATGAAGTTACCAAGGAAGTATGGAGGCGAATATCAATGCTTTAGAGAAAATCTATTGGAAGCCAAAGAATTGGAACGTAAAAACCAATTACTACGAGCCAAATATGATAATGACGAAAATATGCCCGCTTACACAAGCGTTTGATGGAAAAGACCCGTTAACCGATAGCGAAAGTAAATTGTTTGAGGACTTACAAGTTTAGGCGCAGTGGATTTACAAATATTGCAAAACTCAAAATTGCTGGAAAATGAAAGTTTTGTAGACCGGATGATGATGCGATTAGTAATTGACCAGCTTCAAAAACAAAAACAACATTCCTCTTGATGCGGCTGCTACAAAGCGCATTAACGGAATGATTGTCAAAGAATATATGAATGAATTTTTACGGTAGAGTAGTAATGGAAAACCAAAATAGAATATTTAAACACAAGAAATCAAACCGAAGTACAATTTTATTTGAGCAAGAAACAGTTTGGCTTTCACAAAAACAAATGAGCGAATTATTCAAAACTTCCATTCTTAATGTAAATATGCAATATTAAAAGTATTTACATTGAAGAAGAATTAAATCAAGAGTCAACTATTAAGGATTGTCGTAGTTCAAAGAAGGAACTCGTAGTATTCAACGTTCACAAAATGTACAACCTCGATGTAATAATCTCCATTGGTTACCGTGTAAAATCGAAACAAGGAACCCACCCGTCAATGGGCAACGCAACGAAGATTATTTGGTAAAAGGGTACGCCTTGAATGAAAAACGATTATTTGAGCTCAATTATAAAATTATTCCGACTTGCAACAAGCCATAAAATTGGCTTCCAATGCAGGAAATATTGAAGCCTTGACATCATCTGAAGCTAAAGGAATATTAGGTGTTATTGAGCAATACGCTTATGCACTAGAAACCTTAGACAAGTATGATCATCAAAATTAACGATTGATACATCAACAGTAGAAGATACAATTCAAAAACTCAGTTATGAGGAAGCTATCAAACAAATAAGAGTTTGGAGAGATTTTCAAAAAGCCGGTAATTTATTTGGGAACGAAAAGATCAATCGTTTCAAAGCTCTTTGGAAACCATTTACCAGACTTTTGACGGTACTGATTTATATCCAACGATTGAAGAGAAAGGCAACAACTTATTATATTTTGTGGTGAAAAACCATTCGTTTTCCGATGGGAACAAACGTATAGCAGCCGGATTGTTCATCTATTTTTTAGACATGAACAACAAACTATTGAACAAAAATGGCAGCAAACGGATAGGGGATAATGCCTTAGTAGCCATCACCATCATGATTGCCGAGAGCAAGTCGGATGAAAAAGATATGATGATTAAATTAGTCGTTAATCTGATTAATAATAAAAACTAAATATCTACACTAGAGAATGACCAAAACATTGCAATTTGAAGCAAACCCAAACCCTTAATAGACGACCTGAAAAGCGTTTGTGCCAATTATGGTTTAGGAAATGACGGAAACGAATTTAAAATTATCACCCAAGTATTCTTGTAGAGAAATTTTTGAACGATAAGTTTGTTCATGAAGTAAAACAGATAGACACTAAAGATTAAAAAAGCAGACAATTGGGGAAGAAGCTCTAAAAGTTACGACTCCAACGATTACGAAATGTTGCTCATGCAACTAAACGAGAATACAGCACGTTTGCAAACCAATCCCGGTTTATATCGAGTTTGTTTGCCAACAAAACGAACCCAAAGTTTGCTGATATTTTTGATACTACCTTGTTAGACATTGCCAAAGAAACAGCGATATCTTTTCCGGTACTGACAGAAGTGGTGAAAAAATAGTATTGTTTGAAAAATATT
>JADKDN010000027.1 GCA_016718345.1 Flavobacterium sp.
AAAGAGATAGAAAAAGCTGAAAAACTCAAAATGAAATATTAGCCAAAAAGTAGAGCTAAAAAGAAGCGTCAGCAAATAACCCAACTCCATTAAATGACAGCAGTAGTTCTAGAAACCGAAGATCGGAAAGGAAAGAAATTCTAGCTAGTGAATTAGAACAGAAAAGAAGAAATAGAAAATTAAAAGAAGACCAAAAAATGCTCAAGAGCATTGGAAATGATGGTATTGTTCTTGCATCTTTTAGTCATGAGTTAAATGAAATTGAAATGACATGTTAGCTGTTAGGAAACAGATACGTCTGAAAAAATCTTCTTGCAGATAAAATTATTGAAAGTGATTACGAAAATATTGAAGATAGAAAAAATCCTTTCAAACTAATTGAACGTATTAAACTTCAAGATGTTAAAATCAAAACTGGCTAAATTTCTCATTAGGAGCAACAAGAAAAGACAAAGGACAAGAAGACAACTTTCATTTTTAAACCATATTTCACAAATTATAAGAATAATTGGCTTACAGTATTAAATGAAAAGGAATAAGTTATTGATCTTTCAGAAGTTGAAAATTAAATATGAGGGTTTTGAAATTGACTTAGACAGTATTTTAATAATTTTGTTAGTTAATTCAATAGATGCTTTTATAATCTCCAGAAAATCGGCCAAGACAAATTAAGTTAAAATAAATCAAAATGAAAAAAGAATATAGTTATTGACTATAGCGACAATGGATAAGGACTTTCAAAAGACATAACTGAGCCTGAAAAGATTTTTGAGCCTTTATTTACAACAAGAAGAAATCTGTATACAGGTGAGGAAGAAGGAACAGGACTTGGAATGTGGCTAATTAAATCCATTGTCAATGAAAACGATGGTAATATTCAACTTCTATATCCGGAAGTTGGTTTTGGATCGAGGATAACTTTCCCAATTAAATATAATAAATAAAAGATTATGCATACAGATTGCTTTATATCGATGAAGATCGAGAACAAATTGAAAACTGAATTATATTGATGACACTAATAGTAACAATATTTTGAAGTTATCACACAATTACCTTTAGGTGAAGTAAGGAAATGATTGATAAAATAATTAAAATCAATCCTGATGTTAATCGTTTGTGATTTTTGCTCAATGAAATATTGGTGCTTTAGGTTATAATGTTCACTTATAATGGTGTAAGAACTGAGGTTGGAAGATTTTCTTTCTATTAAAATAGGTTTCCATGTTTTGTATTAACAGCAAAGATCAAGACGGTTTAGTGACAGTGAAAATGTTAAGTTTAGTTTTACAAAAGTCTTATGACTACTGAAATTGAAGATACAAAGCAAAAGTTAAATTTACAGATAGACTTGTTAAACAGATTGAACATTACAAATCAAAGAATTGAAAGTGCTCAAAGTGAATTAGCTGAGATTAATTGGAAGTTAGGAAAAACGGAAATGCAGTTTGATATGGTGAAAAGTATTGAACTTGATGATTTTTAGAAAAGTCGATCGATGCACAAAACATAATACCATCTGAATTCAAATCGTTTTCTAATTCGAGAAAAATTAGAGAGTGTACTTGGTAAGGTATTAGATGAACTTCTTAAAAAGTTGGATGAAGATGGCGACGAATTAAATTTAGAGAACTTACACCCAGAGAACTTGTACAAAAACTTAGCAAGTATTAGAAGTTTTAAAATATTTAGCAGAAGATTTTAATTCAAAATGTGGATATACAGATTGTAGAGATTTTTGGTTTGGTGGTAAAAGCACCTTTCATATTGACCATTTTAAGCCATTTTCCAAAGAATCCGGCACTAGAAACTGATTACAGCAATTTGGTTTATTGTTGCTCCTATGTAACATTTAAAATCGGTGATGAAGGACATTATTGAACCCATGTAATATTGATTTTAATGTGCATTTGAAAGAGATAAAGATGGTTCCAATTGTTGCAAAGCCTACTTCTAAGGAAGCAAATTATATGTTTGGTAAATTAAAATTGGGTCTTACTTTAGATTTAGAATAATATGGAAACTTAATGAGATTCTTAATAGATTAGAAAAATTACGTGTTGCAATTCATAATCCCGAAAACATTAAAATAAAAAAATGATTTAAAAGAATAATTCACAGTGAATTAGCAGAGGAATTTACTATCTATCTTAGTTATTTAAAAACAAATCAATAATTGATGAAACAACAAGTCTTAAAATTTTTAAAATCATACTCTACTCTTCCATTAGAAGTAGATAGACTTATTGTTTCCACTTTTATAAAAGTCAATAATTTAAGAATTAATAATAATACTTTTTAATCCAATATCAAATTTTAGAGAAAACACTGTTGAGTATTCCAATCTAAATGACTTTGTTTCCAATAGTTAATGAAGAAATTTTAAAATTTGACCTTGAAGATTTAATTGAACTTTTTGAATTTGTTATTTCTCCATCTGATAGAATTGTAAATGGTGCAATTTATACACCTTCAGAAATTCGTTCATATATTATTCACAAACTTTTCAGAAAATTAGGTTGATAGACTTATAGATGCTAAAATTGCAGATATTTCATGTGGTTGTAGTAGTTTTATATACTGCTGCAAAGGAAGAAAAAAGGCGAAACAGGAAATAGTTATCAATTTATTTTTCAAAATCAAATTTTTGGTTTAGATATACAAGAATACTCAGTTACCAAGTAAATTATTATTAAGCCTTTTGAAACTTTATCAAGGTGAAGATATTGAACAATTTCATTTTAATATTCATCAAGGTGATACTTTAATATTTAATTGGTCAAGTCATTAATGATTTTCAAGGATTCAAAATTATAGTTGGGAAATCCACCTATGTATCAGCTCGTAATCTTGATGATTTAGCAAAAGAAAATGTCAGAAAACTTTGGGAAGTATATTCAACAGTAATCCTGATTTGTATATTCCCATTCTTTCAGATAGGTTATGAAATTTAGCTCCAAATGGTATACTTGGATATATAACCATGAATACATTTTAAGAGTTTAAACGGAAGAGCTTTAAGAAGGTATTTTGAAGATAATAAATTGCAATTAGAATTATTGATTTGGCACGCATCAGATTTTAAATCAAAAGCACTTACACATGTGTTTATTTTTAGAAAACGTTGAGCAGAATTTTGTTGAATATTATAAGTCTGTTTCTAAAGAATTACCAAATAATAGAAATTTATATAGTAGAGTAAACTTTCCGAAATTTAGATGCAAAAAAAGGATGGAATCTAAACGATAATGAAATTATCTCTCGTATAGAAGCTGTTGGGAACCCTTTTGGTAAACTTTATAAAACAAGACACGGTATTCTACATTTAAGAAATGATTTATTTATTTTTCAAACCTGTACAGAGAGATGAAGATTTTTTACTTACAAAACCGGTAATTTATATCCAATTGAAAAAGGTATTTGTAAAGATATTCCTAAACTCAAACAAGCTAAGCAGAAGTATAGATTTTGATAATATTAAAGAAAAAAGTATTATTTCCATATAATAATGAAAATAAGCCAAGGCTTTAGAAGAAAAATTTTTAAAGAGTGATGAATTTGAGGGCACTACAAATACTTAGAAGAAAAAGCAAGAACTAGCAAAGAGAGATAAAGAAAAGGAGAATATAGAAAAATGGGTTTGCTTTTGTTACGGACTAATCTTTAGAAAAAGTTGAAAACAAATTATTCTTTCCTAAATTTTCTGACCAAACACCAAAGTATCTTTTAAGTACTGATATAGACTTATTATTTTATAATGGGCAGCTAGTTATTAGACATTCTGAAGTAGAAATAGTTATTAGTTAAAAAATAATAGAATCACGTTTATTTTGGTATTATATTAAAACTAAGCAAACCTTATACGCCAAATCAAATTAATCTAAAATGAAATTATATAACAATTTTGGTGTTCTTAAATTTTCTAAAATAATGAAATCGATTTTCTGCAAGAAATAACAAAAAGTTCTGATACTTTCTTTGGGAAAGATATAGTATAATTCTATAAAACATTATACAATTTGCCTGCACAAAAATTGTTCTAGTCAATTATTCCTCTCCAATTCTTTGTTTGCTTCATTTCGATAATTTCATTTCTAAATAAACTAGAACACTTTTCGTTTAGTGTTAAATTAACTTTTTAGGTATTCTTTGCCTCCTTTCCCAACGCTCCAAAAAAAAATTACTGTCATGGTTTTTGTTCCAACGCTCATCAGCACACTTTGCCTGATGGCAAGAAAATAATATGTAAATTGAAAAATCCTGCACGCCATCAGCCAAAGAGCTTGCCCAACGCACAAAACAAAAACGCGTACGCTTCGCAACTCATGCCAGTAATTTTTTTCCCAAAGCTTCTTTACATAATGTGGCATTATAGTGCATAAAGAACTATCCTGCTACTAATCAAAATCTCGGATGCACTATAATAACATTATGTAAAAAAGCCGCTCACCCAACGCGCTTGCCAGTGGCTCCAGGACAACTTTTTTCATTGCTCCCTCGCATCACCCAGCTACAAAAAACACCGTCCTTCGCCACTGTCTTTAACAACGTTCGCCATTTCATCGGAAACTTTACGGTTATACTTGCTTTCAAGAACGTTCACGGTAACTGTTTTTATCAACTTTACACATAAATCGGTAGTATTTGCATTGCTTTTGTAAGTATTAAAAATGGCTTAACAATTTCAGTTAATTTCCCGATGGTAAAAGCCATTTTACACCCACAAAACCAAAAAACCCAGTAAGAGTATCATTTTTTATTTGCCAGAAAACCCATAGTAATTGCTCAGCGGAAAAGCTGATGCCATAACGTTTTTTAAGATAATCTGCTGCATACTGAACACTACGACTGCCAACTGAATTTCAGGCATCAGCTTTTCCACTAAAGCAATCAGAAACATCCCAATAAGCAAATAAAAAATGATACCCTTACTTGCGCTACTGCCACATCGCACTCGGAAGTATAATGCATTGTTTTTTGAAGATGCTTCCCATTTTCAACACAACATCCAATTAAATTGAAAACTCCTATTTCAGAAGACGATTAAGCATCCTCAAAAATCAAATCCAAGAAAGAGTATCAAATCTTAGGCCGGATGAAAAGCATTTTTATTTTCTATTTGGTTTTTTCATCCATCCAAAAATTTGATACCCTTCCAAAGACGACTATCTTTCAAATCAACTTCAATACTTCAGATAAAATCCGATTAAACAGACTGATGCTAAGATTGAAAATTTCAAAAAAAAAAATAAAAAAAGGAGAGCAAAGATAAGTTCCAGGTTTACAAAAAAGCAAGTTCAAGCCCTGCGGGTTTCAGAAAAAATCTCCACCCAAAAGTTTCAAAATATTTCAATTCTGATTGCCGCATTTCCAATCACGTATCGGGTAGTATTTTTTTCTGAAAAACTTGTTTTTTTGAAACCTTCCACTTGGACGAATGGCTTTCTTTTTTTCTTTTTTTTCTTTTGAAAAATTTATGATGCGGAGCGTAGCGAGGCATACCTGTATTCATCAGAAACTCAACAGAAAATTAGAAGAAAACCTAATTTTTAAAAGCCGAATGTTATGAATTTCATCATTAAAACCCACCAAGAAGACACCATTTACAACAAACCGCATTTATTCCTACTTAACAAAGGGATGAACAGCGGAAAGCCACAAAAAGAGCCATTTATAAACAGTTTCGTTATCATTTTTGAAAATGAACTGACTGCGAAAATTTTTTTGATTGCATACAGCTTTGGCAAATCAAATTCTGGCACCAGCATTTAGTAGGTTCTGTAATTTCTTTTTACGCCTTCCTGATTTCAAAAAAGAGAGTTTTTCAAAAGTCAAAGCTCTTGATGGAAGAACACGAAGCACATTTGAAACATGTTGAAGCTCTAAAACTTTTGGAGCAAAAGAAAAACAATTTCACGAAAACATCAATTTAATCAACGATATGGTAGAGTTATTGTGCACCGTTATTGTAATAGATAATTTATTTATAATCCTTAAAATCAATTCTATGAGTATATTCCTATTATTTCAAACCGATAGTTGGAAGTCAAAAGCATCAAGAGTTTTCTTTGGAGCTTTTGATAGCAGAGCAAAAGCATTAGATTATGCAAAATACAACGATTTGTATTGGTATAATTCAGAAGTTGTAGTGGTTGAGGTGATACTCAATCAATTTGAGAAGTTTAGTAAATGCCTAGTTTTTAGCTGACACTTTAATTTTTTTATACATTCATAAAAATTAAATCGTTTTTTAAATTTAATTTCCAAGTAAACCAAGATGTTTGAAACCAACTTCCTTTTTTTTCTTTGATGAAATTAAAGCGTTTACTCGGTATCAAAATCTGGACTTTGTGCTGCTGGAACATTTTGCTTCGCTTTTTGCCTTCCAGAGTTGTTATAGGGAGCAACATCATAAAAGGTTTGTCGAATTCAAATGCTCTTTTCAAGAATTGATCTTTAAAAGAATAAGGAGGATTGGTTATAATCAAATCATAATGCTGAGGTTCGTATTCAAAAAAGTCCAAACCATCTTTTATATGTGATTTAATTACTTCAAAACCATTAGCTTTTAAAACAGTGACTATTTCACTATTCTCAATAGCGGTGCATTCCCATATAACTTTAACAGTATCAGGAATATAAGGAAGAATGCACTCTATAGCTTCTTTTGGTGTGTATAATTCGTCAAAAGCACCTCTTTTGATATAATCTATTTTGTTTTGTATCATAACAGTTATTATTAAATATAAAAGCCCATTCCGTTAGGTTTGGGCTTTCAATTCTATTTAACCCAAAGGTCACCACAACTAGGTTAAACTTATTTTTTGTGCTTCTTACAGAGGTATTTGAGCAACACCGAAATTGAAAAACTCACCACAGCTCCAACAGTTGCTAAAATCACTGTCTTAATCAAATCTTCTGAGTTCAAATTCGGTACTATACTCAAAAAAGTACCTCGGCAGTTCCCACTAAAGTTGAATTACTGTGGCTGTTCATTCTTCTCAACAGTCAACTGACTAACTGCTGAAATAACACCACCAGCAACAGCTACATAACCACCAACGGTTGTCACAATTACTGGCAGAGAAACTGGTGCAGTTAAAACAGCAGTACCAACAGTAGCCAATACCAATCCAATAGTTCGAAGCACTTTAAAAAACTTTGGTGTGGGAGCCTCGCTCTCTCTACAATTTTATTCATAATCTACTTTTTGTCATTTCCGGAAATAACCTATTGAACAATTAATTCGACACTTTCTTTATTGTCCAAAGCTTTATAAACAATGTCTTTCAGCTTAGTAAAAGCTATTCGAGACATCAAACCAAGCCCTGGACCAGAAAGTTTAGTAACAGGAGCAATACAGCCTTGCAATTCCTTTTGAGCATTATTGGCAGGATGAAAAAGAATAAACTTTCTATTCGGCACATCCACCAATTCCAAATGCCATTTATATTTTGCACTATATCGCTTTCTAATAAAATATTTCCCTTCCGGAATGCAGGAAACCTTCGTTTCGTTCATCTTCCACGGCAATTCAATTGTGTTACAAATTAATTTGCCATCGCATTCGAGTTTACCATTTGTTCCATCAGGGAAATAAGTTCTAGTGAGCAATAAGACCATTACACACCACTATCAACTTTCGCAATCGCTAATGGATTAAAAGCACCATTTTTCAACGGATACATTTGCCCATTAATCTCTTGATAGAACTCAACACCTAAAGCCAAAAACAATGGCTTAGTTGAGTTAGCAGTAACTGCATTCACTTGGTTAATTGGAGCAGTAGCAGTTCCATCCCAAGGTAAAATTGCTGTTTCTGAAGTAGCTACCACATAAGTTTCAGCTTCAAAATCAATCTCAGCTCCACCAGAAATGATTTTGTAGTGAGTAGTTCCACTTGGAGCAGCAATCATATTCGCAGGAATAAATGATGCTAAATCCACAGTAATTTCACCAGCTACTCGGTCAATAGTGGCCACAAACGGAGCAAACAAAGTGGTTCCAAGCTTACCACGAATATTGAATTCAAAACCAAATAACAATTCAGCTTCTCCATCAATTACATTACGCAAACCACGTTCACTAACTGTGTCCGCTTGAATAACTTTAACCATCGCTTGTGTCAAACGACTAACCATTCTACTATCCGCAGAATTTAAAAGCAATGGTCGTAAAGCCGTTCTAAGCATTTTTCCTGCCTTTCCAGCTCTACCAAACTCGGAGCCATTCTCACGAGTTCTTTGAAACGCTGGATCACTTGCAATTCTACTAGCGTCAATTCCGCCTTTTTCTCTTGCCAAGTGACCATCTTGCGTTTTGTAAAAAGTAATATCTCCGATAGTACCTTTCAATTTAATTATGCCTTTCTGTCTAGCCATAACTTCAAAATTTGTTTATAAATCAGTGAACAATTCCCTCAATCATCACCTTTGTTGCAACATCTTTCGATTGATTTGAGAACAAATTTTAGTTTTAATTCTTTTGCTAAATTTTCAAGTGTCATTAATAGACATAAATGTCCAAAACAGTCATATTTGTCAATGAACCAGTTCAATAATTGCTTCTGAACCAAAACAAATATGACTTATTTTATCCGATTTTTAGTTAAACTGAACTAGGGTTTCATACTCAAAGCCTAGTCAAAGGCATAGATAATGTATGAAAATGGAAAAAAAGAGAATATGTATCTACCCAAAGGATATACAACTCATTACAGGAAAGAGTTATAGACAAAGTGCTAGATTATTACAAAAGATAAAGAAAGGACCTGAATAAGCTTGAAAATGAGTTTATATCAGTAGAAGAAGTTCTGCCAATACACGAGCCTAAAAGATTGAACAGGTAGAACCTTTGATTATTGGATGAGGTAGTAAAGAAAGTAGTAATAATTAAACTTCTGAAATAGTCTTGATAAGTTTCAATAACTAGTTCATTTATTGAACAATAAATTGAGATTTTGTTATGATTAATCCTTTAGTTTTCATACATTTGTAATGTAAGATTTCGAAAAATTTGCACGTCATTTAGAGGAGCAAAAGCGAGACCCTAGGATTATAAAAGATATTAAAGTCAACAATATCAATCGGTTAGAAATGATGGACAATTCCCTCTTTCTCTACTTAACCGACTTTTTGAAAATGGTTCGGCGGAAATTGCAATGAGAGAAAATGTAGGTTTACTTGCTTATTCTCCCTTAGCTTTTGGGGTATTATCCGGTAAATTTTTATCAGGCGAGAGCCATCCTAAAGCCAGGCTTAGTTTGTTTCCTCAGTTTTCTAGGTATAATAGTGCGCAGTGTACTCAAGCCACTAGACTTTATCAAGAAATTGCCAATCAAAATGGTTTGTCATTGACTCAAATGGCTTTGGCTTTTGTCAATCAACAACCTTTTGTGACTAGTAACATCATTGGCGCAACCAATTTGACGCAGTTACAGGAAAATATAGACTCTATAAATGTTGTTTTGTCTGAAACGATACTAAAAAAATTAACAACGTACAAAGCGCCATTCCTGATGTGACCTTAATTGGATTAATGAACGATGAGTTTGGAATTGGAATAGTTTCCATTTTTGTCTTTAATACTAATAAAATACATCCCACTTTGTAATGAAGTTGTTGGAATGGATTTCGAATTTGATGAAAAATTCTTTCCGAAAAATTTTCAGTACCATCGGAGATCAAAGTAACAATTACAGGAAAGTGAAAGGCTGTTGGGTTGTATAAAAAATTCGATAGCGACAGGATTTGGATATACTACGACATTTGATTTAGTAAAGACATTAACGAAAGTGTGTTATCAATATTTTTATAAATAGTTTCATTCCCAGAAAGCGGCAATGTAAAGTTCCCCGTTTTTATCTTCGCCAAAGGGAGGTGAATCTACTCCCTGTATAAGCTGTGGGTAAGCAATGGATCATAAGAAGAATTTAAGATGCCTATTTTACTGCTACAATAATCTGCAAAAAGTAGTTCCCCTCAAAATTGGGATACATAGAGCCGTTGTAAACATAGCCTCCTGTAATGGAGCAACCTAGACTATGAGCGTATTGTGCTACAGGAAAGTGTAGGTTATTGGAAGTGTTGAACAACTGGAATAAACGCTATTTCCCTCACCAACAATTCCAACCGTAATTAACATCAGCGCAGTTGAGCTAACTTTGTTGATTTCTTCATTTTGATTTTGACCCACATCGGCAATCCATAGATTATTGCTCACCGTATCAAAGAAAATTTCCATGGATTCCTCAGTCCCATCTTCCAAATTTCATTTTCACATAACGAGCCTGCATATGGATTAGTAGGAGGAATACCGTAAGAGAGGAAGCATCTACATCTATCAGAGCATTTTCCAAGTAATTCATTGGGATTTTGAGCTCTTTGCCAGGGTCGCCAGCACTTTCTCCATCACCCATTACAATGTATAAAAATATCCATCAGGAGTAAATTTTATGCATCCTCCATTATGATTGGCAAAAGGTTGATTTATAGTTAGTAGAATAGTACTGCTAGCAGCATCAGCAACATTAGGGTCTGAAGAAACGGAATATCTTGCTATAACAGTATTTCCAGTGGTATTGGTATAGTTGACATAGAAATAACCATTTGAAGCATAATTGGGATGAAAAGCTAGACCCAACAAACCTCTTTCTCCTCCTGTAGATATCGTGGAAGTGGTTAGCGTAAGAAAAGGTGTCGGGTTGGTTGTACCATCGGGGTTTACAATTTTTATTTTGCCTCCTTGTTCTACTATAAATAATCGGCTATCGTTATTTGGATGCGCGATTTCGATAGGATTGGTAAAGCCGGTCGCAAAGGAGGTTAATCCGATGGTTTGCGAATAGGTAAAATGAAAGACAAGAGAAACAACAAAAGGGAAAATGGTTTTCATAGTCTAATGATTTAGAACTATAAAGATATAAAACCATTTCACAAAGAATGTAAATAACTAATTTTAAAGTTTTTATAAATTCCCAATAATTTTATCTTTTGGATATTTTACCTATAACTTATTCTGATTTTCTTTGTTTCATTTGGTTTTAAATCTATGTCCCAAGTTAGAATTCAGTTTCTGCATTTATTTTTTGCCTTATCACTTTCTAGTAATTCCACTTCAATTTCTTTTTTCAGGGCTCAGAGGATATTGGTCTTTTAGCAACATTTGAACGCCTTCTTTTTGTTATTTCTTACCGTGATGTCAGCAGGTAAAATCTGTTCTTTTTTGAAGAGAGAATTTCGTTCCCGATTTATCTACCACTTTTTCTCGTTTGATGGAAATTTTCTTGTCTCTTCCCATACTCAAATTAAGGGTGTCAGAAGTTTGATTGGGATTGATGTAAGTTTTACCAACATACATGCCTTAAAAATAATATTTGCTTCGCCTTGTAGTAAATTGTATTTTGAATAGTCGTTTATTTCTGCTACTAAAAAAGCTTCATTTTCAATTCTTGGAGCATAATATTTATAGGTTGCTGGTAACTCTTGTTTCTTTTAAAGCTACACTATGCCCTTTTCCGTTGGACAAATATCATAAGGAATATCAATATCAAAGAAATGTTGAGTTGGTTTTCTGCAACAGTGGTGTAATTGGAAACAGAAGATGATTCTGCATAAATTGATTTGTCATCTAAGAACTTCAGCTTTTTGCTTCTCTTTCTTTTTCTTGGTTCATAACCATTCTTAACTACTTCATTAAACATTGTTTATTTGTATTTTTAGAAACCAAGATTCACGGTTGGTGCTTGATTGTTCTGATTTGGATTTCCACTAGAAAGAGTCAGTTTTACTTTTTTCCAATCAATGCCAGTGTTTTGAATGACTTGAGCTTTATACATCATGTTAATAGGCTCTAAAATGCTACTGGCGCGCAAATCATAAAAAGGATTCCAAGACGCATTATTACTGATGTAATTTATGTCCAAGTCTACAGTTCCCGCCACTTCATTCATTACTTGAAGGATCAATTTGCCTTTTGAGGTTTTTTCTTCGTTTTTGGTGTTGATTTCTAGTCTAGAATTTAATTTAACTAGAAGCTCATTAAGTTTAATGGCCTTTTCGTCTAAAGCATCATAAGCATTACTTATTTCGGTTCGTTTGAGTTTGTAGTAATCCACCATTTTTATCAATTCGGCTACATTTAGACCGGAATTTGCGCCAGAAATTTGCTGATTTTTATCTAATAATTCGATGGCTTTAGCTTCTGAATCTCTTGCATTTTCGACTCTTTGTATTTCCTTTTTTACCAAATTTATGCTGTCACGCACTTTTTTAATAGTGGGATTATTTTCGTTTAATTCATATTCTGATATGTAATTAGTAGTAAACTGCACAGAAAGCACCGTTACACTTGCTGGTGCACCAATTTGAACGGTGTTTTCATTCAAATAGTCTGCTACATTTTTTACTACAATTTCGCTAGTTCCTTTTGGAAGCAAAACAGATGTTGTTTGAGAAAGTTCAACAGAATTAAAATACACTGTTGCCGCTTTCACTTTTGCAGAGGTAAAAATTGGTTTTTGTGCAAAGGCGATGTTCGCTATAAATAGCAATCCGAGTATTGTGAATACAGATGTTTTCATAAGACAATAGAATTAAAAATCAAATTCTTCGATGGAAGTAGAGTCAATTTTGATGGTGTCTAAAACTTTAGTTTTGATAAATGATTTCTACGACACCTGTCACTTGAATTAGGCATTTGATAAAGTATCATCAGGAACAATGATGCCGCGGCGCATCATTATATTTTTAAGTAATCGGTCTCTGTTTATGGCAAATGATTTTAGATTTCCTTCGCTATTAAATTGATACATGAATTTTTTTGGGCTAGGAATAATATTGGCTAGATATATACACTCGTTTAAGGTCAATTCAGATGGACTTTTTTCAAAATAGAAGGTTGATGCTTCTCCAATCCCATATACGTTTGGTACATTCGATGATGTTAAAATAGACTTCGAGCATTCGTTCTTTGCTGACTATTCTATTGTTCTCCATAATGTAAACTAATAGAATTTCTTCTAGTTTTCGAGATAATGTTTTTCTCTAGTTAGAAGGCATTTTTATTAATTGCATACTAATCGTGCTTCCTCCACGAGCGAATTTTTTAGTTCGAATGTTTTTCACAATCGATTGTTTGAAAGCTTCGTTTATAAATCCTCTATGAGAGAAGAAGGAAGGATCTTCGGTTGTTAATACTGATTTTCTTAGGTAAGGAGAAATTTGATTTAATGGAGTATAATTTGGATTTGCAGCCCCTACTAGAATTGGTCTTTGAGGAATTCCTTTAATGATTGCGCGATATATAAATTCGCCGTTTAATTTGTTGAGATTGGCTTCTCCGTATTTGGTGATTTTTAAATTTTCTTTATTGAGTTTACTGTCAAAAACAATAGCATTTGGTTTGTTTTTATTAAATACAAAATTCAAGTTGTAATTGAAATTCCCCGTTGCTTCCATTCCTTCAAAATGAGTAAAAAGACCGTCGGGAAGTGAAGTGATAAAATCTTGTGCTTTCATCTTTGGAATAGCAATTTTTAAGGTATAAATTTATCCGTTTCATTGTTATAAGAAACATAAGGATTGAATTTAATCTTGTTCAATTGTACTGTAGAACTGCTGTCAATTGCAATAAAATTTTCTCCAAAAAGTAAATCATAGTTGAAATTCGCATTTTTGATTACAACATCTTTACTGGCAATTTTAGGGTGGTTGATGGTGAAATTGGAAATAGAGGTAAATCCGTCTAAATGTAATTCTCCACTGTCCATATCCATATTAGAAACTTTGAAGCGTATGGAATCGAAACTGGCTTTTATATTATAGCGTTCGTCAAAGTAAGGTACTTTTATTTTCCGGTATCGATGTTAAAATTGGATATCTGTCTGTTTATTTCTCGGGTCGGCTATTCCTTTTATTCTCCAATTTTGTGTAAAAGTATTGGTTTGAACAAGAATGGATGACTCAAGGTTTTTGTCAATTAGGTTTAATTTATTCAAGTCTTACGTTGCTTTTTTTACCCATATCGTTCATCCTCAAGGAGAGATTTTCCAAATTCATCGGGTAGGAACCAAGTTTAACGCTCTATTGAGTAATTTATAGGCTAGTTTAGCATAATTTGTTTTTTCGTTTGTTTCGTTTGAATCTTTCTTTTTTGGTAAAAAAGCATCAAAGTTTTTGCCTTTTTCATTTTTAACCAATTGTATGAATCCGTTTTTAGCCTGTAAACTTTCAATTTGAATGGTTCCTGTGAGCAAATTCCAAAAACTGATGTGCGTTTTTATTTTTTCAATTCTGAATAAGGTATCCATTTGTTTAGGAACCAGAATTATATCATTCATTTCAATTCCAGTAATACCTTCAAAGTGTGCTTTTTTAATTGAAAATGAACTGTTGTAATCCCTATCCATTTTATGGGATATTTCTACAATGGTTTTTTGTAAAAGTGCATCACGAAAGATAAAGACTCCAATTACAAGAAGCACAAAAAAAGCACTAACAATTTTAGCGATTAGAATGATTTTTTGTTTTTTGGTTCTCATAAATTTAGTTTAATAATCTAGAGGTTGGTTTTTTTATTCAAACAATTCACTTGCAACATCTTCAATTTTGGAAACAAGTTTGACTTTGATAAACAGTTTTTCAATGAAATCTTATCTTATTGTATTTGGATACAAAAATAGTAGAAAAGCCCAATTTTTCAGCTTCTTGAATTCGTTGGTCAACACGATTTACAGGACGAATTTCGCCAGAAAGCCCTACTTCTCCAGCAAAACAGTAGCCTTCGCCAATAGGAATGTCTTCGTTTGAGGATAAAATTGCCGCAACAACCGCCAAATCAATCGCAGGATCATCAATAGAAATTCCGCCAGTGATGTTCAAGAAAACGTCTTTGGTACCAATCTAAATCCAGCGCGCTTTTCAAGAACTGCCAAAATCATGTTGAGCCTCTTTGCATTATATCCAGTGGTGCTTCGTTGAGGAGTACCATAAACCGCAGTGCTAACTAAGGCTTGAATTTCAATCATTAATGGGCGCATTCCTTCTAAGGTTGAGGCTATAGCAGTTCCTGACAGCGTTACATCTTTGTGAGAAATTAGTATTTCTGATGGATTTGAAACTTCTCTCAAACCACTACCAAGCATCTCATAAATTCCCAATTCTGAAGTAGATCCAAACCGGTTTTTTAAAGAACGTAAAATACGATACACATGATTTCTATCGCCTTCAAATTGTAAAACAGTATCCACCATGTGTTCCAAAATTTTTGGACCCGCAATAGTTCCGTCTTTAGTAATATGACCAATTAAGATTACGGGCACATTCGTCTCTTTGGCAAACTTTATTAATTCGGCGGTAGTCTCTCGAATTTGTGAAATACTCCCTGGAGAGGCCTCAATATATTCGGTATGTAAGGTTTGAATGGAATCGATGATTACAATTTCGGGTTCAATTTCTTGAATTTGTCTAAAAATGTTTTGCGTCTTAGTTTCGGTAAGAATATAACAATTGTCAGTGTTTGAGGTGATTCTTTCAGCCCTCATTTTGATTTGTTTCTGACTTTCTTCCCCTGAAACATAAAGGGTTTTGTAAGGTAACTTTAGCGAAATTTGCAGCAATAAAGTACTTTTACCAATCCCAGGTTCGCCACCTAAAAGAATTAATGAGCCAGGGACGATTCCTCCTCCTAAGACACGATTCAGCTCTCCGTCACGCGTATCCATTCTGACTTCTTGTGTCGAATCGATTTCTGTAACTTTTAGTGGTTTGGATATTTTTTTGGTTTCTGAACTGGCAATTTTCCAAGTTGATTTTTCTTCTTTTTGAATGATTTCTTCAACTATGGTATTCCATTCTTTACACGAATTGCATTGTCCTTGCCATTTAGAATATTGGGCACCACAATTTTGACAAAAGAAGTTTTTATTTTTGACATAAAAGATTTACTGGTGTTTGAGTTCGTCTGCTTTTCTAGCATCATATCTTTGATTAAAATCTCTTATTTCTACTTTCGTAAAGGCATCTCGATATGATTTTACAGCTTTTGTCACATCGCCTTTTTTCTCGTACATTAGTGCTAAATAATAATCACTCAACATGGATGTTGGATAATCTCGTTTGGCTAGTTCGGCTAATTTTCCAAATTCATCATAGGATTTATTCTTTAATATAGCGGCCTCTATTGCTCTAAAATCGTTAATTCGAATAATCATTTTAATCCCTAAGGATTTTCTCATAGTTTCGTATTTATTGGTTAGATAATCTACGTAACCAGAGGGCATTTTGGCAATTTTATTTAAAAATTCTTTGGTTGAAATTGGACTATATACTGAGAAAAATTGGCGTAAAGCATTAGGAATAGAGTGCGAAACTAAAGAATAGTGATTTTCATCTTTAAAGTCATTAAACAGATAATTTAATTTGGTATTTGGAATAACTTTTATGGCACTATCTAATTCCTTTATTCGTTTGCATTCTTTTTACATCCCCATCTGCAGTAGATTGATAATAGAAAATAGGTTTGTTAATGGGAATTTAATCGCTCGGAATTCTTATTTTCATTCCGTTAACTAATGCTGGACTCATAGAAATATAGCCATCAAATAGAGGTTGCTCTTTATATAAAAAAAAGTTTAAAAATCCAGCCGTTGTATCGTGACCCGCAATAACTTTAAAAGGTGCAATTCTATATTTTTCCTGAAGATAAGGGATTAATTCAACTCCTACGAATTCAAAAAAAGCACTTCCTTGATCAATAGGAAGTCCATCGGTTTCTCCAACTGTTGAGTCGGATTCACGTTCGTCATTTTTGTTTTGGCTTATACCAACGAGAATAACCTCTGGATAATCATCCCAAAAAGCACCATAACATAATTCTCCATGGAAAGGATCAAATAAATAATCGCCATCAAGCAAAAGAATTAGTGGATATTTTTTGTCAGGATTTTTTTCATATGATTCGGGAAGCCCAATAATAACCTCTCTTTTTTCGCCTAATTTGAAAGAGGGATACATGATTTTTGTTACCTGAGAATAAGTATAAACCCAAAATAGAAGTGATAGGAACAAAAATATTTTCTTCCATACTTTATTTGTATTTGTTAAATACTCATAAAAAAACATCAGCAATATAACAAATTATTTGATTCTTATTAGAAAAGACATTAAATTAAAGAGGTTTTGATGTGATTATTAAAAAACAGTTGACCCCTATTGTTAAGAACTTTTAAATTGTTGCTACTCCGCTTTTTTTTCTTCTTTAGGTTCTTCAATCACGGGTTCAACAATTTCTTTAGATTTTTGATCTTTTGAGGGTAATTTCCCTTTCAATTCCTCAGCTTTGTTCAGCATCATGTCTTTGGTTAAATCTCCAATTTCCTCTTTTGAAATGCATTTTGATAGGATTTAATAGCTTTTTTAAATCATCTGTTTTCTCATACATTAACCCTAACTGATAGTCAGCTAACATTGATTTTGGGTAATTTTTCGGGCTAACTCAGCTAGTTTTTCAAATTCAGGATAAGCTTTGTTTTTAAGAATGCAGCTTCAATAGCCTTAAAATCGTTAATTCGAATGGGTGTTTTTAGATTAAGTGTTTTTTCTAAAATATCATATTTATTGCTCAAATAGTCTACATATCCCGAAGGTAAAGTAGCGATTTTTTCAGTGAACTCGTTATTTGATATGGGTTGATACACAGCAAAGAATTGGTACAAAGCATTAGGAATAGAATGTAAAACTAATGAATAATGGGTTGAGCCCTTAAAATCATCAAACTTATAATTCAGTGTAGGTTTATTTATTGCTTTTGCTTCGTTATCGAGGGCTCTTATGCGCTTTTGCATTTTTTTTACGTCACCGTCTGCGGTAGATTGGTAATAAAAAATTTGTTGATCGATTAATGCTAATCTTTCTGGGATTTGTTCTTCCATTCCTGGAGCCAGTTCTGGGCTAAGTGAAATATAACCGCTAAAGAGAGAGTTGGTCTTTAAGAGAAAGATTCAGAAATCCCGCCGTAATATCATGCCCTGCAACGATTCGAAATGGACTTGTTCTGTATTTTTTTTGAATATAAGGAACAAGTTCTAATCCGATAAATTCAAAGAATTTTTCACCTTTTTCTGCTGGTAAGCCAGTTGTTTCGTCAACAGTGCAATCGGCTTCACGTTCGTTATTTTATTTTGACTAATTCCACAATAATCATTTCAGGTAAATCATCCCAGTAGGTTCCGTAACTTAAGCGCCTTTGAAATGGGTCAAATAAATAATCGCCGTCTAGTAACACTAATAAAGGATAACTTTTACCAGCATTTTTTCTAGGAAGCAGGAACGTAAATGGTTATTTCTCTGTCTTCTTTTAGTCTTGATGAAGACAAAACTTCTGTGGTTTTTTGAGGGAAAACAGTCGCAGATTGAATACACAAAAACAGTAAAAACAGTCTTTTCATTTTTATAGAATTGGTGGTTAAGTAATAGTCAAAAAATAGACTAGCAATATAATGAATTATTTGCTTCGATTAAAAACTGGTAAAAATAAAAAAGAGAGTAGCCCGAGAATCACCACCAATAACATTTGTGATGACCAAACAATCCAGCCAAAAGCATTGCCTGCCGTTTCAGCAACAGAGTAAAATAATAATATTTTGGATAAAAGAAAAGGATAAGAACCAAAACCACTATTTGTGAATGAAATAGCAATACTGCCCACTACAAATGCGGAAGCGATTGCTCCAATTCCTAATGAACTTGTCTCTGGAATCACAAAAAGAGTAATGTAAAAAGTAAAAAGATAGGAAAACCAAATGAAGGCAGTATGCATTAAATAGAACATCTTTTTTCATGTGAAAAATGCTAAGCAAACCTTCTTTTAATCCTGAAAATTTTAGTTCACAGTTTGAACCCATTTTGCATTGGAAAATAGATAAACCAAAATAATTACAATGCCTGTAAGAAGACAGATTGAACCATACAGTATTATTTTTAAATAATGGAAGTTTATCTAATATAAAAGATTTTACAATATCAAATTGTAAAAAAGACAATAATAGCATAAATAGCAAAAGCACAAACATATCTATAATTCTCTCTGCAACTATAGATCCAAAACCTTTGTCAAAGGGAATGTTCTCGTATTTTTTAAATTAAAGCCCTTGAAATTTCTCCTGATTTTGGTACAGTTAAATTGAGTAGATAACTGATATTTACAGCCATAAAAGTTATTGTAGAATGATGTGGTATACCCCATGTGTTCTAACACATATTTCCAACGATAGGCTCTAGAGGCGTTTCCTAAAAGCAATTACTAGACCAATATAAATATAGGAATAATCGGCATTTTTAAAGTATCCTTTTTATTTCAAGAATTTGCTCTGGCGTAAATTTTTCATAGGTATATACAATTAAAAAATACCCCCTAATAGAATAGGTAGAAGAATAGAAAGCCATTTTCCAATTTTTTTCTCAAGAGATTATAAGATTATTGTATTGATTCAGAGCATCAATTTGTATTGGTCAAAAGTAATTAATTTAAAGATATGGTGTCAATTAGTCGTACTTTGTTAATATAAACGGCTATAAAAGCTCGGTATTGTTTGCTTTTATTTTTTCTAATACAAGGTAGTAATGTGGCTTCGTCAGCAATTTGAAAATATTCCAATTCAAAATCAGGAATATTTTTAAATTGGTTATTAACCCATTTGGATATCATTGATGCACTTTTTGTTTTAAACTGCATTTTTGCTTTTGAAATGGTTTTGTAGATAATGCTAGCAAATTGTTTGTCTTTTTCAGATAAGCGTTCGTTTCTCGAACTCATTGCTAGGCCATTTGATTCTCTGAGAATAGGACAGCCTATGATTTTGACAGGGATGTTAAGTTTTGAAACCATTTTTTTTATGATTTGCAGCTGTTGAAAATCTTTTCTCCAAAATAAGCATTCGTTGGTTTTTTACGATTTCGAAAAGACGTTTTACAATAGTTCCCTCCATCAAAATGCCCGGGTCTAAATTTACCCTCCATCTGATTTTCTAATCCATCAAAATCAAAGTGTTGCGATACGGTTTTCTCTTCATAGACATCCTCAACAGTGGGTGCATAGAGTATAATATTCTCTGATACAGTCTTGATTTTTTCAATATCGTTTTCTTGAGTTCTGGGATAGTTCAGTAAATCTTCTGAATTATTAAATTGGGTTGGATTAACGAAAATACTAATAACGGTAATGTCGTTGTTCGAATGGATTCTTTAGTAAGATAGGTGTCCTTGGTGCAGTGCTCCCATTGTTGGCACTAGCCAATGCTGGTTTCTTGAGTTGAAATCGTTTTAAAATGGGCCGCTACTAAATCGACTTTTTTTTTAAAAACCAACATATCTTTACTATTGAAATGTAGGTGCAAACTTAAGATTTTAGTTAATAACTCCATAAAATTTTGTAAATTTGCACTGTTTTTGTTGACAATAAGTAAAGTGAATTACAATATGGAGGAAAAGAGGATATTGTACGTATCATCTGAAGTGGTGCCCTATCTAGCTGAAAATGAGGTTTCTTTGATGTCTTATGATGTCCCAAAAATGATCAATGATCAAGGTGGGCAAATACGCATTTTTATGCCCAGATATGGCAATATTAATGAAAGAAGGCATCAATTGCATAAGTAATTCGATTTTCGGGCATGAATTTAGTTGTCAACGATTTAGATATGCCTTTAATTATAAAAGTAGCTTCAATACCAAAAGAACGGATTCAGTATATTTTATAGATAATGATGAGTATTTCAAAGAAAAGCAACGTTTACAGACGAAGAAGGGATTTTGTATCCAGACAACGATGAACGAGCTATTTTCTTTGCAAAAGGCGTGATTGAAACCGTTAAAAAAATTGATTAGGTCCAGACATCATTCATGTTCATGGTTGGATGGCCGCAATGTTGCCGATATACATGAAGCACTACTACAAGGATGAAGCATTGTTTGCAAATACTAAAATTGTAACTTCAGTATACAGTCAATCTTTGAGGAATTTAGACATTGAAATGATTAACAAAGTGAAGTTGATAACATTCCGCTAGAAGTTATTTCTCATTTGGAAACACCAAATTATGAGAATATTATTAAAGCAAGTATCATGCATTCAGATGCCTTAATTATTGCTTCTGATAACCTCTCTCAGTTTAACAAAATTTATAGAGACATCGGGGAAAACCTTTTTACCTTTTCGCTCCGAAAGATAAATTCGCGGAGTTTGTATACCAATTTTTACAAAAGCGAATTACTGTAAGTGAAATTTAAATTAAAGCATGAACTAACAGTGTTTTATAAAAGTATTTTTAATCGTTTTATCTCTTGTAGTCCTCTTCATGTGATTTAGGGTTTAATGAAGTAGGTACAGATATAGTTAGCGATAATAATTTTTCGTTGAAACCAGAGTCAAAACAAGTGCTTGCATTAATCAGTGCACGGGAGCAGTATGGTCTAATAATCTTAGTGTAAACGCTTTGGGTATATACAACAATCCAGCTTTGGGACTACTACTGATGCCAATTTTGTAACTCAAGTACAATTAGCCAGTGTAAATCCTACAAGTGATTTAGCTTTAGCACCAGTAATTGATAGTGTAATTTTAAAAATTCCCTATTATAGTACAAAGGTTGGTTTTGAGGATGATGGTGTAACTGGGAAATATGAGTTAGACTCAATATATGGACCTTCGGGATCTAAGCTTAATCCATCTAAGCTTAGACTGAGGGTTTATGAATCAGGATATTCACTGAGGAGATATCGACGAATTCTTAAGATGAACAAGCTGTTCCAATCAAAATAGCCCTTTGACTCAAACAAGGGGCAACTTTTAAGCGCTAGTACTTCACGTAGCGAGAAATGAAAATTTTTTTTTCGCGGAAAGAGACCAGAGAAGACACAAAAGATAGTGATTCGAAATTAGTCACAACTCGCTCTGCACCTAGTTGAGGTTGAGTTTAGATAAGAATTTTTCAAGAACAAAATTTTTCCTCAGCGGCATCAAATGAAGTTAGTTACGAATGATGTATTTAAAGAGTATTTTAGAGGCTTGTATTTCAAAGTAGAAAAGTCTAGCACAACTACTACACAATTGGTTATGATGAATTTTAAAAAAAGGGGGTACGGTGACAGTTTATTACAAAGAGAATACCTCAAGTTCTAATTCCACCAAGGTTAATAAAACTATAGCGCTCAATTTAACTGGAGATTGTGTAAATTTGTTTCAAAGCGATTATTTGCCTGAGTACATAAATGCTGTTAGCTCGCAAATAGTTTCTAGAAGGCTGATACAAAATTATATTTGAAAAGTGGAGAGGGTTCGATGGCTGTAATCTTAATTTGTTTGGAGTTAGTTAGTTGGAACAACTCAGAGCGAGAAATTATTGATAAATGACGCTTCTCACTTTTACCATCGATAATAGTAATATATTAGACAGCTAGATAAATTTATTTGTACAGTCCAACAATAAGAAATCATTAGCGGACTACTCATCAGACATTACAACCCGATCTGCTCAAAAATATAACAAATATGTGCACGGAGGAATAATTAAAATTGGGTCAGATAAAAAAGGGATTCAATACAAGATAAAATTGACAAATCATATCAGGAACCTAGTCAAAAAGTGATACAGTTAGCTAACGTCCAATTAGAGCTATTAGTTGTTACAGAAAATATAAACGATGTAAGTTTATAAAAAATAGCAAGCCCAGTGTATTCTGGAAGATAGTAAGAATACCAACGGCTTCAGTCATGAATCCATTGGGGACTAATTATATAAGCGGTAATTCAACTGTGCCTGAAGAAAAAAGATTAAAGTTTGAAATTTATTATACAAAATCCAAATTAATTAGAAAATTATGTGTGGAATAGTAGGATATATAGGGAATAGAAGCTTATCAATAATAATTAAGGGACTTAACCAGATTAGAGTACAGAGGTTATAATAGTGCTGGATTAATGTTATATGACGTTAAAGATTTAAAACATTCAAAACAAAGGAAAGGTTTCAGATTTAGAAAATATTTCAAAAGATTACCATAAACGGCACAATAGGAATGGGGTCATACACGTCGGGCAACTCATGGTGTTCAAATGATGTTAACTCATCCACATTTGTCTAATTCTGGGAACTTAGCTATAATTCATAACGGAATTATTGAAAATTATGAGCCATTAAAAAAGGAATTGATAAAAAGAGGTTATATTTTTCATTCAGATACGGATAATGAAGTTTTAGTGAATTTAATTGAGGAAGTTCAGAAAAAAGAAAAATTAAAGCTAGGAAAAGCGGTTCCAGGTAGCTTAAATCAAGTTGTTGGAGCCTATGCAATATGTGTATTTGACAAACAGAATCCTGACGAAATTGTTGTTGCTAGACTAGGAAGTCCATTAGCAATAGGCGTTGGAGAAGATGAATATTTTATCGCTTCAGATGCATCACCGTTCATTGAATATACTTCAAACGCAATCTATCTTGAGGATGAAGAAATGGCAATTGTAAGATTGCACAAACCCTGAAAATAAGAAAAATTAAAGATGATACCTTGGTAGATCATTATGTTCAAGAATTACAAATGAATTTAGAACAGATTGAAAAAGGAGGTTACGACCATTCCATGTTGAAAGAAATTTGTGAGCAGCCTAATGTTATTAAAGATACTTCCTACAGAGGAAGATTGCGATGCGAATCAGGGGGCTTATTCAAATGGCTGGCGTTGAAGATAATTAGAAAAATTCTTAAATGCTGATAGAATACTAATTATTGTTGTGGAACTTCATGGCACGCGTTTAGTTGCTGAGTATATCATTGAAGAGTTTACAAAGAATACCAGTAGAGTTGAGTATGCATCTGAGTTCAGATATAGAAATCCTATTATCAATAAAAATGATGTAGTTATTGCCATTTCTCAATCCGGAGAAACAGCAGATTCTCCTAGCGGCAATTAAATTAGCCAAAGAAAAGGAGCATTTGTTTTTGGGTTTGTATTGTTGTAGGATCTTCTATTTCAAGAGAAACTCACGCAGGGGCCTACACTCACGCTAGGTCCAGAAATTGGAGTTGCTTCTACCAAAGTATTCACTACAGATTACAGTTTTAACAGATTGCTTTGCGTTTAGCTAAAGCAAAAGGAACAGCTCTCAAATTCAGATTTCCCAGATATTTACAAGAATTGGAAATTATTCCCGAAAAAGTGGCTGAAGCATTATTGACTAATGATAAGGCTAAAGAAATAGCTGCAAAATTTAAGGATGCGCCAAACTGTTTGTACCTAGGAAGAGGATACAATTTTCCAGTAGCATTAGAAGGCGCTTTAAAACTAAAAGAAATATCCTATATTCATGCCGAAGGTTATCCTGCAGCAGAAATGAAACACGTCCAATTCGGTGCTTTAATTGCGGGCACATGCCGGTAATAGTAATTGCACTAAACAAGGTCACTACGACAAAGTAGTGAGTAACATTGAGGAATTAAATCTAGAAGCTGGAAAAATTATTGCTGTAGTTACAAAGGAGATGTTCAAGTTCGTGAATTAGCCAGATTATATCATTGAAAATTCCAGATACTTCAGATGCATTGTCTCCATTATTAACAAACAATTCCATTACAATTGCTATCCTACCATATTGCCGTGATGAGGTTGTAATGTTGACTAAGCCAAGAAATCTATAAAATCGGTCACGGTAGAATAAATAGATATTTTAAGAAGTAAAAGCGAGATTTGAGAATCTCGCTTTTTCTTATGATTTTTCTAAAGTCACAACTTTTATAGGCAACATGAGTATTTTTTTACGATTTTATAAAAATAATGAATAAAGTTTAAATAAAAGTGTATATCAAATAAATAAATAATCAATCATTAAATTAATATATATGAAATATAATTACTCTTTTTTATTAATATCAAAAAGAAGTTGTACTTTGGTATCATAAACCAAAAAATATAAACCAATGAAATGTATTTATTTATTTGTCATTGTTTTAAAATGTGCGTGAATCCTATGCTCAAACAACAATTACAGGAGTTGTAACTGATACAAAGAAACAACCCATCACGAGCCAACATTAAAATTCTTGGGGATTCAGCGGAAACAATCTCTGATTCTGATGGAAAATCTCAATTGTCGATATCAAAAAACCTCCTTTTACCATAGAAGTAACTAGTGTGGGGTATGGTTCAAACGTAGAAGTTAAAACAAACAACCAAAATGTTTCGATAGCACTTGTTGACGAAAGGACTTTGCTTGATGAAATTGTGGTTTCGGCTTCAAGAACACCAGAGAGAATTAAAGAATCTCCTGTGACTACTGAACGAATGGGGATTAAGAAATTAAAAAACTGCTTCTCCAACTTTCTATGATGGTTTAGAAAACTTAAAAGAGGTATATGAATACCAGTAGTATATCTTTTAAATCAATTAATACAAGAGGTTTTGCTACTTAGCCAATACACGTTTTATGCAGTTAGTTGACGGAATGGACAATTCTTCTCCATTATTAAACCCTTGGTTTTAGGTAATTTAATTGGAGTTTCGAAATAGATGTTCAAAATGTTGAGTTGCTACCGGGCATCCTCTGCTTTAAGTGGTGTAATGCATTTAATGGTATTTTATTTATGAACAATCAAGCCCATTTTCAAACCAAGGGGTTACATGGCCTATGCCAAATACGGTCAAACGAGCAAAAAAGTTGCAGGTAATAACGAGTATTATGACTATGGAGTAAGAGTAGCAAAAGCGTTTCTACACCTTATTTTATAAGCCAAAAGCCAACTTTACTTTTCATGAAAGAAACAATTGGTTTGCTACTGACTATAGAGATAAAGATTTAGTTAATAATGTAGGCTTGATAGAAGTTATCACAATTATAACGGAATAATGTATATGGAGATGAGGCAACTACTAATCTAATGGAGTTGCAAAAGGGTTGTTGAAATGCAGGTAAAATAACAGAATCGCAGTTTGTAGCATTTAACAATATCTTGCCAAATTATAATGTAAGCAGAACAGGTTATAATGAAAACGGACTTTACAGATACCAAGGTAAAAAATGCTAAAGTAGATTTTTCATTACATTTTAAACCTTGGAAGAATGATACTGAAATTATTTGGCAAAGTAAATTTGGAACTGGGAACACCGTTTACCAAGGTGCTAACAGATATTACCAAATAATTTTAGAATGCAACAGCACAAATTAAATTGGAAGTAAAAAATTCTTTGTTAGAGGGTACACAACAACTGAAGACGCGGTAGCTGGCACGACATGACTTTTACAGCTTTGAACGTAAATAGACAATGGAAAGATGATAAAACTTGGTTTGGTGAATATGCTGGAGCTTATGTTCAGTCTACTTTGGGAGGAGCAACTCCTGCTCAAGCTCATGCTACAGCAAGAGGTGTGGCAGATACAGGAAGATTCTTGCCAGGAACACCTGAATTTAAAGCTGCTTTTAATAAAGTAATAGCCGATCCAGATGTGCTTACAGGATCTAGACTTCAGGACAATTCAAGAATCTGGCATTCAGATGCAAATTATAATTTAAAGAACTAGTGAAATTTGCGAAATTCAAGTTGGAGGTTCTTATCGTTTGTATGGAGATAAATTCAGGAGGACGTATTATACAGACGCCAATAGTCAAATTAACTACACAGATTATGGAGCGTATACTCAAGTTCAGAAAAATTGATGGAAGATCGATTAAAATTGACAGGATCGGTTCGTTATGACAAGTCTAAAAATTTTGATAGAATTTTCACAAGAGTATCAGCAGTTTATTCAGCCGGTGCCGAAAAGAATCATAATTTTAGAGTGTTTTCGAAACAGGTTTTAGAAATCCAACCACACAGGATCAATATATTGGATTTAATATTGGAAATGCAGTATTGTTAGGTTCAGCACCCGACAATTCGATAGATACTCTGAAATATTACCAGTATCTGCACTGCAACTGGACAATTTTTTGCAGGAGGAACAACTGCAAGTAATGAACGGACAAAAGCTTATTTAATTCCTACACGGCCTACATAAATTCAAGATTTTGGTGCATTTTAATGAGAAACCTTTCAAATCTTCCGGGTGCAGCTAGACTTTATTAAAAAACCAATGTGGGTTATGTTAAACCAGAAACGGTTAAAGCATTTGATTTAGGTTACAGAGGTCAATTAAAAGGATTTTCATATGGTATTAATGGATACTATAATATTTATAATGATTTCCTTGGTAATATTAACGTGGTTGCTCCATTATATGGAACGCTAGTGAGACTTTTGATTTTACACAACCAACAAGTCTGCCCGGTTCAAACACTACATGCTTTAGCCAATAGTAATTTTAGAGCATTTCAATTGTATACGAATACCGATATAGAAATAAATTGTTAGGTTTTGGATTTGGAGTTTCTAGAAAGTCTACAAAGATTTTGAGTTTGGTGCTAACTACAATTATGCAAATTGATTTGATCAATCAAAAGACCCAAGGATTTTGAAGCAGGATTTAACACACCAAAACACAGAGTTAAAGCTTCTATAAGCAATGACAAATTGTTTGCTAATTTTGGATCTCAACATTAGCGCAAGATGGAACAGCGAATATATGTGGGAATCAACCTTTGCTGATGGAATGATTGATGAGGCTACGGTTTTTAGACGCTCCAGGTAAATTATGGCATCCCAAAATTGAAATCGACTCTTAAAATAGGTGCAGCCAATCTTGGAGGGAAAGAATACCAACAAGTACTAGGTGCAGGTGCTATTAAGCAACAATATTTTGTTTCCGGACTATTACACCTTGATTTTATTAAATAAAATATATAAAAATACTATTAGGATAAAAAATATAAAATGGTTACTATTGATCCAGTAGCCTTAGCATGTAATAACGATGATGGGAAACAGTTGTTGTTTAAATTCATCTGACGGATTGCCATTAACTTCAGGAACAGCAGATTTTTCTAAATATCTGTAGCTTTAGGAAATTCATTAACAGCAGGATTTAGTGATGGAACACTTTTTAAAGATGGGCAAAAGGGTCAATATACACAATATTTTAGCACAACAATTTGCTAAGTTGGCGGTGGGGAATTTAAAATACCTTTCATGGCCGATAATATGAGGACTATTATTTGGAGGTGCAGCAAATCCAACTTTTTAACTATCGATTGTTTTTTGATGGATGTGATCCTAGTTCGGTTTCTGGATGTTCAACCACAGAAACATTTGCCCCAAATACAGGTGGACTATATAATAATATGGGAGTTCCTGGAGCAAAGAGTTTTCACCTTATTTTTAATGGTTACGGAAACCAGCTGGTTTAGGAGCAGTTCCTCCTACGGCGAATCCTTACTTTGTTAGAATTGCTTCTAGTCCTAATAAATCTGTTATTGAGGATGCAATGGCGCAATCACCAACATTTTTTTCTTTATGGATAGGAAACAATGATGTATTGGGTTATGCATTAGCAGGTGGTGATCCAGCATTAGATGCAATTACTCCAACAACAACTTTTAGTTTTGCATATTCAACACTAGTTAATACTTTAACTTCAAATGGAGCAAAAGGTGTGGTTGGTAATATTCCTTACGTTACAACAATTCCTCAATTTACAACAATTCCTGTAAAACCGTTAATCCCAATTATTTTAAAGCTACTCACGAACCAAATCCAACTCCTACTAAATCCGTTCTTTTGCGTGACATAAGACCAAAGGAGATTATAAAATTTTATATGGCCTGGTTCTATTTGCCAGATAGAATTTTGCAGTCGTCAATTCATCAAATAATAATCTTTAAGGTTTAAGAACAGTTCGCTTTCGACAAAAGTGAATCAATTGTCTTTCTGGCACTCCAAACTAAGCGGACCTTAATCCTACCCTTGTCCTAAGTGATATGGGTGCAAATATTACCTTTAGGCTCAAATTAGGTAATCAGCAAGTTAATTTAAAACATTTTTAGGAGAACATACAAAAACGCTAACACTAAAACAGGGGACCTTATTCCTTGAACTACTAAAAAAGGTGCTCTTGCCTATTTTACCACAAGCTTGCTAGTGTGCTAAAGAAGGAATTACTTATCCAATAGAGGATAAATACGTTTTGGTGTCGTCAGAAATTGAAGAATTAAAAACAGCACCGATTCTTACAATGCAATCATTAAATCATTGGCTGAATCAAAAGACTTAGCTTTGTGGATGCTATTAAATTGCTAACAGCTGTCGCAACTACAGGTTTAACCTCAAATGGTTTCACATTAAGATCAACAATGTAACTGGGGTGCATTTTCACTCTGATGGAGCCAGCCTAGTCCAAGAGGATATGCATTAATTGCAAAATGAATTCATTAAAGCTATTAATGTTAAATATGGTTCAAACTTAAAAAGGAGTTGATTTAGGTAATTATAGAATATTATTTCCAGCTTCAATAGCAATAATATTTTATTGGAAATATTTAAAAATACATTTGTTATCAAATGGCTTTTTTTGTTTGCAAAAGAGTTAAAATAATAAGTTGTTAATAGTGTTTTAAAATTTCTATATTTTTTATTTGAATTGTATTGATTTTTTATTTTAAAAAATTATCTTTGCACTCTGAAAAAAGCATCAGTTTGATAAGATTAATCGAGATGTTTTTATAAACCTAAATAGCTATTTAATAAATACATAAGTATGTCAAAAGTAATAGGAAAGTTGCTCAAATCATTGGCCCAGTAGTAGACGTTGTATTCAACCCACGTTGATGTTGAACTTCCAAAAAATTTATGATTCGTTAGAAATCAATAAAAAAGACGGTACTTTATTAGTACTTCATAAGTACAATCGCATTAAAATTTGAAAACACCGTTCGTACTATTTCCGATGGATTCAACTGACGGTTTGAGTAGAGGATATGAAGTAGTTGGAACTGGAATCCAATTCAAATGCCAAATTGATTGCCTGATGTATATGGTCGATTATTTAATGTAATTGGAGATGCGATGGACGGTTTAGGTGAATTACCAAAAACTGAAGAAAATGGTTTGTCCATTCACAGACCAGCTCAAATTTGAAGACTATCTACTTCATCAGAAGTTATTTACTGGTATTAAAGTAATTGATTTGATTTCGAGCCTTATGCAAAGGAGGGAAAATTGGTTTGTTTGGTGGTGCTGGGGTTGGAAAAACCGTATTAATTCAAGAGTTAATTAATAATATTGCAAAGGTCACGGTGGACTTTCAGTATTCGCTGGAGTAGGTGAAAGAAGGCGTAAGGGAATGACGCACTTATGAGATGTTAGAGTCAGGAATTATTAAAATGGTGAAGAGTTGATGACTTTATGGAGAATGGAGGCTGGGATTTGTCAAAAGTGGATAAACTTGGATTGAGAGATTCAAAAGCAACTTTCGTCTTTGGACAAATGAACTCGAGCCACCAGAGCTCGTGCACGTGTAGCACTTTCGGATTATCTATCGCTGAATATTTCCGTGATGGAGCTGGTTCTGATCAAGGTAAAGATGTGGTTCTTCGGTGGTAATATCTTTGGGGTTTACCCAAGCATTCTTGAGGTGTCGGCACTTTTTTAGGTCGTGTGCCATCTGCGGTAGGGGTGTCAGCCAACATTAGCAACTGAGATGGGTGCTATGCAAGAGCGTATTACATCTACAAATAAAGGTTCTAATACTTGCACAAGCGGTATACGTTCCAGCGGATGACTTAACTGACCCGGCGCCAGCAACAACTTTACTCACTTAGATGCAACAACAGTATTGTCTCGTAAAATTGCTGAGTTATTACAGTGGTATTTATCCAGCGGTGGATCGCACTGGATTCTACTTCAAGTATTTTGACTCCTCATATTTTTTAGGTGATGAGCACTATAATTGCGCACAAAGAGTAAAAGAGATTCTTCTCAAAAATACAGACAATGTACAAGTCTTCATCGTGATCTTTAGGTATGGAAGAATTATCTGGAGAAGAGATAAGTTGCGTATCAAGAAATCGTCGTGATGTTTCTTGTCTCAACCTTCCATGTAAGAACAGTTTACAGGAACTCGGGAGTTTTGGTGGATATTAAAGATACTATCAAAGGGGTTTAACATGATTATCGACGGTGATTAATTCATTTACCTGCAGCTGCTTTCAACCTTAAAGGAACTAATAAGACGCTATTTCCGAGGCGGAGAAAAAAGTGCTAGAAGCTTAAATCAGTATTTTGTTCCAGTTGGCAGTGTTCAGAATTGAAACTGTAAATTCAGACTTCTAACCATAAAAAAGGATTTTAGAAAATTGTATCACCAGAAGCTAAATTATTTTGAGGCGTAGTTACTTCGGTTTCTTTGCCTGGAGTGGGAGTTTTCAAATTTTGAAATTCCATGCTCCAATAGTTTCAACCTTTAAAGCAAGGTTCATTAAAAATTAAGCTCAAAGTTTTAAATTAGAGAAAGAGATTGTAAAATAACATTCAACAAGTTAACGATCAAAATTACACTCTTGATATCAATTCTGGAACTATTGAAATGAAAGACAATAAAGTGATTGTTTTAGTAGATTAAAACAATTTGAAATAAAGTACTAAAGCCAAGCATTTTTGTTTGGCTTTTTTTATTTTTGATAGATGAAAAAATTTCCAAAATCATTATCTCAAAAACTCCAACAGCGAGAAAGACAATTCAGCCTTAAGGAATTAAGCTATCTAATGATTTAATTGATTTTTCATAAATGATTATTTAGGTTTCTAGCCAATTCAGAGCCTATATTTCCAAGAAACGCATCGGTATTTGATAGACATTGCAATTATTCAAATGGCGCGACAGGTTCCTCGATTACTTTCCGGAAACCGCCAAAATTGGTGTAAGAAGCAGAAAGATCTGCTCGATGGTTTCCATTCGTCAGAATCGGCACTGACATTCAATTCAGGTTACGATGCTAATGTCGGATTTTTTAGTTCCAGTATCACACGCAAATGTTATTCTTACGTTGCCATATGTCACGCCTGAATCCGTGACGGAATTCAAATGAGTAATGCCAAGGCGTATAAGATTTCAGCACAATGACTAACAGAGTTAAAAAACACAGTCAAAAAAGTTAAAACAGGAAATTAGAGGTAAGTATTGCTACCGAAAGTGTTTTTTCTATGGATGGTGATTCGCCAGATTTGGAAGAATTGGTTCCAATTGTTTGAAAATATTGCTGTCATTTAGTAGTTGATGAAGCACACGCTTTAGGAGTTTTTTAGGAGAAAGGTGAGGGAGAATTCGAAGTTTAGCTACAGGATAAAATTTTGCCAGATTAAGACTTTTGGAAAAGATTAGGTTGTCATGGAAGCTGAAGGTTTTAGGTATGAAGATTTAAAATTATTTGGTCAATTTTGCAGAAGTTTTATTTATACAACAGACTTTCACCTTATTCTGTTGCTACTATCTTATTGCATATCAACATTTAGAAAAAGAAAAAAACGCAATTACAACTTTAAAGAAAAATATAGTTCATTTCCAATCAAAAAAGCTTGTTAGGTATAAAACCACTATTTATCAGGAGCAAATCAGCAATTCAATCTTCAATAATTCCAGGAAATTAGAAAGTAAGATCTATTCTAAAACCTCCAAGAAAAAGGATTTGATGTAACGCCAATTTTTCCCCAACGGTCCCAGGGATATGGTGAACGCTTGCGTTTTTGTTTGCATGAGTTACAATTGAAAGAAATTTGAAGTGTTGCAGTTGTTGAGTACTTTTGTTTTTTAATCTTGACGCATTATAAGAATGCATCGTTTAAAATTTTATAACAAATGAAAATATTCATTACTGGAATAGGAACTGATGTAGGTAAAACAGTTGCATCTGCCATAGTGACTGGGCTTTAGAAGCAGATTGGCGAGCTAAGAACATTTGATTGATTTGAGGGTGATTCTGTTGCAGATCAAATAAAAGCTCTTGTTTCAAACAAGAAGTCTCAATTTCATCCAAATGCTTATGCATTAAATACGCCCGCAAGCCCGTATTATGCCGCAACGCTTGACGGAATTGTTCTGGATATAAAAAAAATACAGGAACCTATAACAGCCAATCATTTAGTTGCAGAGAGCGCAGGTGATTTTTGGTTCCATCATTGATACCGATTCTATAATAGATTTGAGTTAAAATACCTTAAGGTGGTTGTTTGTCTCTAGACATTATCCCGGGGTATCAATCACGCTTTGTTAACTTTTGAAGCTTTAAAGAATAGAAAGATTGAAGTAGCAGGAATTATTTTCAGGAAGTACGCGTCGGGCTTCTGGGAGTAAATTATTTTAAAAAACAAAAGGTAAACTGTATTCGGAAGGATTGATAACGAACCCTATTTTGACCAAAATGTAGTTCAATAATGTGCTGATTTATTTAGGAAAACCTGTTAAGAAAACTTATAATTTAAATAGTTATTAAATGACTCTTTCAGAAAAAAGACGCATTATACAGTTGGCATCCTTATACCCAACATCAGACCATTGGATTTCTTTTACAGGTAAAAGGGAAGAACGCTTTGCTTTGGGATGAGAATGAAAGAATATAT